>NZ_JANDWX010000006.1:0-135577 GCF_024330485.1 Segatella copri
CTTACGGACAAGACTCCTTTAAATGATTTGTTTAACAAAGCTGTTCCAACAGAAGAGACGGAGGATTGGCTATATCCTAGCCTTTTCAGCCCCGACGATTTCTAAACGGGACAGCAGTGATTATATATATATTTATATATATAATATACTATCTATACAGAGAATGGAAACAACAGCGAAAAAAACTGAATACTGAATACTGAACACGTTCCTGCAAATAGGTTATTACTTTGTAATATACTGATTTATACAGCAAAACTCTGCTTCTATACCGCGAAAACATAGAGATGCGCCCCACAAAACATAGAGTTAGTATTTATAAGTAACTTTCAAATCGTAAGTTTGCTGAAAATCGCCCCTTATCACATGTCTAAATTTGGTAGATACCGGATTTATTCGTATCTTTGCACCAGCAATCGAAGGAAATGCCTTAGGTGCCTGAAGGCGGTCTTCTATTAAGACCAACACGGGTCATAAATGATGGCAGGCGCCGGTCATCAATGAAGACCCCGAAAACGGCAGGAACGGGGCGTTCTGGGGAGTTGCAAAACAAAGGACTCTAAACATACTACAAACGACTATGATTAATTACAGCATCGTAATGCGTAGCGTGAACGCAAATCTTCTGGAAATCAACCAGGCTAAGTCACGCATCAACCAGGCAAAGAAGGAGGGTACTACCCCTGACCCTAAGGACCTGGAACTCGTGAAGACTGAGAAACAGAATGCTTTCGCCATTTCGCAGTACACTGACATCATGACCATCGAGAAGTTTGCCAAGCACATCACCTCTCATGGCAGTGTCTATTCGAGAGCCGACATCAGCGCCATCCTCTACATTGCCGTAGACTGCATGCGTGAGATGTTGCTCGAGGGCAAGAAGATTCGTCTGGGCGATCTTGGTGATTTTTCTCTCCTTCTCACCTCAAAGGGTGCTGAGGATGCTGACAAGTTCACCGCACAGAACATCACCGGTGTGAAGGTTCAGTGGGAGCCAGGTCAGGAGTTCAAGAACCTTCGCGATGACGCCGAGTTCAACCTCGTAGCCAGCCGCAGCGCTCAGGCAGCCGTTATCAAGGCGATTAAGGAGGGTAAAACCAACGTTGATCTCAACGCCCCAACCACTCCGGATAATACGCCAGGCGGTTCTACCCCAGGTGGTTCAAATACCGGTCAGACCGGCAGCGATGGCCAAGGCTCTGAATCAGGCGGCGGCACTACCGGCAAGGACGATACTGGCGACGGCCTTGAATAGTCCAAGGATAGACTGGCTAGGGTGCTAGCCCCTAGTCCAGCCTATCCGCCCCAAAAATTCAACATTCAACACTCAACATTCAACATTAAAAAACCATTCAACATTCAAAAAAATGAAAGCGAACACTTGGAAAACAATTCTGCAGATAGCCATCAGCATACTGACCGCTATCGCTACTACGCTCGGAGTAACGAGCTGCATGGGATAAAAACATGGAGTCCACCTTATTATAATAAGCAGACTCAATCATAAATGAAAAACGACCGCTCACTTCAATACGAGGAGAGCGGTCTTTTTCGTTCTACCGAGAATTCCGGTCATTAAGGTCACGGTCATTTTCGGTCATTAAGGATTTTGGGGGTTCAAAATGCGAATACACTGTGTGCGCAATTGAATACCATTGAGAGTGCCACGAAGGTTATGGCAATGGCTATGTAATAGTTTTGCTCTATCGTTTTATATTCCTTCTGTCAGGAACTTGCGAAGATGCAGGTGCGTGATTCCGTCATTATCATTTTTGGTGAGCAGAGGAGTCATGGAGATAACGTACTTCGGGTAGTTGTCCTTGATAGCACGGAGATTACCAAACTCACGCTCTCTGGTTGCATCGTCGGCTATGATGTAGGAAGCTTGCACGTAGATGCGTTCGCCTTCTGGCTTGGTACAAACAAAGTCGATTTCTCCAGCTTGCAGTTGTCCTACATAAACTTGATAGCCCAAGCGTATGAGGTTCTGATAGATGATATTCTCTATCACTTTCTCGATGTCTCCTTCACGTGTTCCCCCGGCAATGGCATTTCTAATGCCGTTGTCTTCGAAATAAAACTTATCGTTGGTTTCAAAGATGCGTTTGCCGTGGATGTCATAGCGGTTCACCTTGTGTAGGATATAGGCTTCACAAAGGAAGGATATGTAATTGATGATAGCCGTGGACGTTATAGATTCGCCTTGTGATTTCATATATTTGGCGATACTGTTAGCGGAAATCAACTTACCGGTGTTGTCTGCGAGAAAACGTACTAAATTCTCTAAGAATGGCACGTTTCTTATTTGGTTGCGCATAATGACATCCTTAAGTAAGACGGTATGGTAAATATCCATCTGGTATTCACGTGCATCATCCTCTTCCAGTCCTATCTTTGCCAGACCAGGCAGACCACCATACTGAATGTACAGAGCAAGTGCTTCGTCATTATCTGATAGTTGATGAAATTCCAGAAACTCGTTATAGCTCAGCGATTGGATATAGATTTCCTTATATCTGCCACCGATGAGTGTGCTCAGTTCATTGCTCAGCATGCGGGCATTGCTACCTGTGATGATAATGTCGGTGTTGGGTTCTGTGCGATAACTTCGAATGGATCGTTCAAATTCCTTGATGTCTTGTATCTCATCGATAAGGATATAGTTATGTTTATCGGACTGAAAGTGCTCTCCGATATAGTCGTTGAGATCCTGATAGGTCTGAATGTTGTCAAACTCTCTTTTCTCCTTATCTATAAAGATGATATTGTTGCAGTCATCTGCCTTCTTGCGGTCACGAATCATTTTCATCATGCAGCTTTTACCTACACGACGTTGACCTACTAATACGATGATGGTCTCCTTTCCAAGATACCTTTCTATCTTGTCGATGTATGATTGACGAATAATAGTTGCCATATTTTTATCACTTATAAATGAAATTTTCTGCAAATATACGATTTTTATCTTTTATAATGGATGAAAATCCTAAATATTTTGCTTTTATCTTCTATAAAAGATAAAAAATGGCGTTTTATTCTCATTTTATGATAATCATAAAGTGATTATTTATCTTCCTTCAGATACCAGTCTTTGATGTATCCGGAATAATGCTTGGCAAACTCCTCGGCTTGGCCGGGAGCGCAAGCTTTCACCTTCTTGGCAGGAATACCCGCCCAAATCTCATGTGCAGGAACCTTGGTGCCATGGGTAACTACAGCACCTGCTGCAATAATAGCCCCTTCTCCAATGTCAGCCTTATCTAGCACGGTGGCATTCATTCCGATGAGTGCACCTTTTCTGACTGTGGCTCCGTGGACGATGGCACCATGTCCCACAGATACATCATCCTCCAGGATGCAAGGCATCGTACCGGTTTGATGGATGCAGGCGCAATCCTGCACATTTACCCTGTTTCCACATCTGATGGCATCCACGTCAGAGCGCAATACCGCACTATACCAGATGCTGCAGTCATCACCAAGAATGCAGTCACCGGTCAGTACGGCATTCTCAGCGATAAAACAATTCTTTCCCCATTGAGGAGTCTTTCCCTCTACTGTCTTTATAATAGCCATATTGAATATATATTTAAATTTGGGTGCAAAGGTAGCAAAAATATTGAAATCATACGCAGCATTTTACAGAAAAAGGGTTGTAATCCTCGAAAAGATGGATTGCAACCCTTTATACCTTATTATATATAAGAGTTAAGATAACTCTATCATATATTCATTTGTGGAAGCTGATTACAGCTGAGCCAACTCTACAACCTTATCTACTGCAGCGCTCAAGCCGTCCTTGTTCTTACCGCCAGCCTGAGCATAGTGAGGCTGACCGCCACCGCCACCCTGAATCAACTTGGCAGCTTCGCGAATCATCTTACCAGCGTTCAAACCATGATCCTTTACCATATCATCGCTGAACATTACGCTGAGCATAGGCTTGTCGTTATAAACAGAACCTACCACGCAGATCATGTTCTCTGGCAATGCCTCGCGAACCTTGAATACCAAATCCTTGGCAGCTGCTGGCTCCATTGGCAATACGGCTGTAACAACCTTCACACCATTGATTTCTTTTGCATTCTCTACAAGCTTATCCTTGGCACGCTCTACAGCCTGAGCCTGGAACTTCTCAACATCCTTCTTCAAGGCATCGTGCTCGTCGATGTACTTTCTGATGACACCTTCGAGATCCTTGGCATTGTTGAACAAGCCCTTCAAGGCTACGATGGTATCCTGTAAGCCGTAGATAGCCTCCTCGCAAGCCTTGCCAGTCAAAGCCTCGATACGACGGATGCCGGCTGCTACGCTGCTCTCAGAGATAATCTTGAAGAAACCAATCTTACCTGTGCTCTTGGCATGAATACCACCACAGAACTCGGCAGATGGACCGAAGCGAACCACACGAACCTTGTCGCCATACTTCTCGCCGAAGAGGGCGATAGCGCCAAGTTCCTTAGCCTCCTCGATAGGAGTATCGCGGTGCTCATCCAATGGATAGTCGGCACGGATCATCTCGTTTACCATGTGCTCTACCTTGCGGAGCTCCTCATCAGTTACCTTCTGGAAGTGAGAGAAATCGAAACGCAAGGTGTCCTTATCTACATAAGACCCCTTCTGTTCTACGTGGTCGCCCAAAACCTGCTTCAGGCAGTAGTCGAGCAAGTGGGTAGCTGTATGGTTGGCAGCGCTTCCCTCGCGGCTCTCGATATCTACGCAAGCCATGAAATCAGCGTTTACATCCTTTGGCAACTCCTTCACGATGTGGATGCTCTGGTTGTTCTCGCGCTTGGTGTCGATAACCTGGATGGTCTCATCCTCGCTAACGAGTACACCCTTGTCGCCAACCTGTCCACCCATCTCACCATAGAATGGAGTGTTGTCGAGTACCAACTCATAGAAAGAGTTCTTCTTCTGAGTCACCTTGCGGTAGCGCAGGATGTGGCACTCATATTCTGTATAGTCGTAACCTACGAAGTTCTGGTCACCTTCCTTCAAGACTTCCCAGTCGCCGTTCTCTACAGCAGCAGCATTGCGGGCACGTTCCTTCTGCTTCTTCATCTCCTCGTCGAAGCCTGCAGCATCTACGGTGTAACCTTTCTCACGGCAGATCAACTCTGTCAGGTCGAGAGGGAAACCATAGGTATCGAAGAGGCGGAATGCACTTACGCCATCAAGCTGAGTCTCGCCATGAGCCTTGAGCTCGTCCATATCGCCATTGAGGAGGTTGATACCCTTCTCCAAGGTGCGGAGGAATGAATCCTCTTCCTCTTTCATCACACGGGTGATGAGCTCCTGCTGAGCTGGCAACTCTGGGAAGGCTGCACCCATCTGCTCTACCAATACATTGACGAGCTTGTACATGAATGCCTGCTTCTGGCCGAGGAATGTGTAAGCGTAACGTACGGCACGGCGCAAGATGCGTCGGATTACGTAACCTGCCTTGGCGTTGCTTGGCAACTGGCCGTCGGCGATAGAGAAGGCTACGGCACGGAGGTGGTCGGCGCAGACACGCATAGCGATATCAATCTTCTCCTGCTCATCCTTGCCCTCACCATTCTCACCAGTAGGAGTAGTGAAGCCATACTTCTTGCCAGAGATAGCCTCGATTTCCTTGATGATTGGCTGGAAGATATCTGTATCATAGTTAGAGTGCTTGTCCTGCAACATGCGAACCAAGCGCTCGAAGCCCATACCTGTATCGATAACGTGCATTGGGAGTGGTTCGAGAGAACCGTCAGCCTTGCGGTTGTACTGCATGAACACGATGTTCCAGATTTCGATGACCTGAGGGTTATCCTTGTTTACCAACTCACGGCCTGGCACCTGAGCCTTCTCCTCTGGAGTACGAGAATCCACGTGAATCTCTGAGCAAGGACCGCAAGGACCTGTTTCGCCCATCTCCCAGAAGTTGTCGTGCTTGTTACCATTGATGATGTGGTCGGCTGGCACGTGCTTAGCCCAGTAACCTGCAGCCTCGTTGTCGCGTTCCAGACCTTCCTCCTTGCTACCCTCGAATACGGTAACGTAGAGATCGGCAGGGTTGAGTTTCAAAACTTCAGTAAGATACTCCCATGCCATATCAATGGCACCCTCCTTAAAGTAGTCGCCGAAGCTCCAGTTACCGAGCATCTCGAACATGGTGTGGTGGTAAGTATCGTGACCCACCTCTTCGAGGTCATTATGCTTACCGCTTACACGGAGACATTTCTGAGTATCAACACGACGAACATCCTTGCCTGGGTCTTTTGTACCGAGGATGATGTCTTTCCACTGGTTCATACCAGCGTTTGTAAACATCAGCGTTGGGTCATCCTTGATAACCATAGGTGCTGATGGAACAATCTTGTGGCCTTTACCTTCGAAGAATTTCTTGAAGGATTCGCGCACTTCATTAGCTGTCATCATATCTTTTTTATATTTATCTTTAATTTCTTTTTCCTGTTTTGAAGAGGGGATTGAGAGTCCTCTCAGAAAATATTTTTGCCCTTTAGGGCATTTTCTTCCGAAAATCTTTGCAAAGATAAGAAGAATTGTTTAATTTTGCAACTAAATTAATTATTTTTGAAATTAAAGACGGAAAAAATGGCAATAATTCCAGATAAAACAACGAAATTGTACTATTCTATCAAGGAAGTAGGTGAAATGTTTGGTCTAAACGACTCTACGTTGAGATATTGGGAAAAGGAGTTTCCTTTTCTCAAACCGAAGGTTGCTGGCAACAAAGTGCGTCAGTATACCGATAAGGATATTGAGCAGGTAAGGCTCATCTACAACCTTATCAAGGTGAAGGGATTGAAGATTGCGGCTGCCCGTAAGTATCTGAACCAAAACAGAACGGGTGCCGAGAAATCTTCTGAAGTTCTCGACACCCTTATTTCTGTAAGAGACCAGCTCAAAGAACTCAAAAAGCAGCTCGATGGACTGGTTTAGTAACTTTTGACTTTATGATTAGCTAGAGTTACCACGCTTCTTCGCCGAAGACATTCTCGATGGTAACTTTAGCAGCTTCTTTCTTGGTGAGCTGACGGCTCCAGGCTACGCGTGCCTTGGTTGCAGCACCTGCACCGTGGTTGTTATATTCGCTGTAGCGGGCTGTCTGTTCGTTGCTCTGCTTGCCCCAGTTGTGCCATCCTTCTGGACGGATGTGGCTGCCCATTTCGCAATTCATGAAGAGGGTAGCTGCATAAGGGCGCCATGGACGGCCCAGATAAACCTTGTCTACACCTGGCTCGGCGGTAAGCTTGCACTTGTTGAATACATAGCCATATTCCTGACCGGCTGGGCTGGAGGCAGCTGTAATGTAGCTGTTGGCCTTGCTGCGAATCTCACAATTCTCAAACCATGCTCTTCCCGGACCAAAGATGAAATCGGTGGTTCCTTCGATGTAGCAATCGTAGAAGGCTGAACGGTTGTTGGCTATACCTGTATAAACGGTATCCTGATTGCCCAGCAGACGGCAGTTCTGAACCAGGATATGATCGCCTTCAAGATGCAGGGAGACTGCTTGTCCCAGTTTGGCAGCATTGTTCTCAATGGTGATGTTCTTCAGGGTGATGTAACTGCCCTGTACCTTCAGGGTATAAGTGCGGAATGTGCCCATCGGTTTACCCTTTACAGCAGCTTCTGAATCGAGTCCACCTACAGGCATCTTGATGTTGGCATGATCGTCCCATGTGATGATCGTGTTATCACGGTCTTCACCACAGATGGTGATGTTGGTGAGCCATGAAGGGAGGATGAGTTTCTCCTTGTACACGCCTTTCTTTACGTAGATTACCTTGCTGTAATCCATGAAAGCGCGACATACTTCGATGGCTTCGTCGATGGTGCGGAATTCGCCGGTACCATCACGGGAAACTACAATCGTGTCGGGGTTGTCATACTTGTTGGCTGCTGCCAGAGGCAACAGGGTCAACATCATTAAAAATGATAAGAATAATTTTTTCATATTGTTTTTAAGCTTGTTGTTTTGAATCTGTTTTATAAGATGTTGAAATCTGTATGATTTCATAGAGAATCGCCAGGTTTAAAATCCGGCGATTCTCTATTATTTATCTTTTCTTTATTATCATAAACTCCTAACTTATAGGATTCTCTGTACTTCCTGCAGATCATCAATATTTCGGAGTTGATTCATAATGGTTTTGACTTCTTCGCGGTCGTGAATACGGAGTTCGATTGTTCCGTCGAAGATGCCGTTATCACTACTGATTGTTATCTTGTGGATATTGATACCCAACTGGTCGCTAATCACCTTACTTACATCCAGCAGCATGCCCTTACGATCGATACCCTTGATTTCGATGGTAGCATCGAAGAGTATCTGCTTGTGCATATCCCATTTGGCATCTACGATGCGGTTGCCGAAACTGGACTTCAGTTTGGCTGCTATGCTGCAAGAGCGCTTATGTATTTCGATGCGGTTCTTGTTGTCGATAAAGCCCATAACGTCATCGCCAGGAATCGCATGGCAGCAGCTAGGGAAGATAAACTGGTTGATGTTCTCCTCGGTTAGGATGAGTGGCTTCTTCTTGTTGAAGTCCTTACCTACCACGAAAAGATCCTGAGGTTTCACGATGCCTTTTTCTGGAGCCTTCTCCTTGCTCTTGCCCAGGAATGGGATATAATTGCGCCAGCTGCTGGCCTGCTGTTTCTTAGGCTTGCCCTGCAACTCATCGAAATCTTTATCGCCCAGGATAATCTGATGGTCTCCCAATGACTGGAAGAGGGTTTCAGGCTTCTGGATATTATGAAAATCGCATAGGCGGTCTACCACCGACGCACTCATCTCAATGCTGTTCTTCTTGAGCCATTCGGTGAGTATGTTTTCTCCCTTCTTCTGAACCTCTCGTGAATCGCGGCGCAGGATGGCAAGAATCTTGCTCTTTGCCTTGGCCGAACTGACGAAGTTTACCCATTCTTCCTGTACATGCTGGCTCTTGGAAGTAAGAATCTCAACCTGGTCGCCACTTTGCAGCTTATGGCTCAGCGGAACCAGCTTATGGTTTACCTTGGCTCCAATGCAGTGGCTGCCTAGGAAGGTATGAATCTGGAAGGCGAAGTCGAGGGCAGTACAGCCTGCCGGCATCGTCTTGATTTCTCCTTTTGGTGTGAAGACGAAGATTTCTGAAGCATAGAGGTTCAGCTTGATGGCATCGAGGAAGTCCATGGCATCCGGCTGCGGATCGTCCAGAATCTCCTTGATGGTGCTGAGCCAGTCGTTCAGTTCGTTCTCATCTTCTGTATATTCACCTTCGTTTCCTTCTTTGTATTTCCAGTGGGCAGCAAACCCCTTTTCTGCTACCTCGTCCATACGGTCGGAACGGATCTGTACTTCTATCCATCTTCCCTGCTTACTCATCAGGGTAACGTGGAGTGCCTGATAACCGTTTGCTTTCGGATGGTTCAACCAGTCGCGCAGACGGTCTGGATGGCTCTTGTAGATTTTGCTGATGGCTACGTAGATATTGAAGCATTCGTTTACTTCGTTTGCTCTCACCTTTGGCGTAAAGATGATGCGCACAGCAAGAATGTCGTAAATCTCATCGAAGGTAACGTGCTTGTTCTGCATCTTGTTCCAAATAGAATAAGGGCTCTTCACGCGTGCTTTGATTTTGTATTCTACGCCTAACTTGTCGAGTTCTTCGCGGATAGGTGCAGTAAAACTCTCGAAGAGGGTATCGCGCTGCGATTCGGTATCGGCAAGTTTATGCTCAATATTGGCATACTCCTGTGGATGGTCGTAGCGGAAGCTGAGGTCTTCGAGTTCGGTCTTGATTTTGTTCAAGCCCAATCGGTTGGCGAGAGGTGCATAAATATACAAGGTTTCGCCCGCAATCTTGTATTGTTTGTTGGCCGGTTGCGATTCCAGCGTGCGCATGTTGTGCAGGCGGTCGCAAATCTTGATAAGGATAACACGGATGTCATCGCTCATAGTGAGCAATAGCTTTTTGAAGTTTTCTGCCTGTGCGGATGCCTTATCGCCGAAGATTCCACCACTGATCTTGGTGAGTCCATCAACGATTTGTGCCACCTTGGCTCCAAAGATGTTTGAGATATCTTCTACTGTGTAGTCGGTATCTTCTACCACATCATGAAGCAGTGCGGCACAGATGCTCGTTGAGCCGAGCCCCATCTCCTCGCAGGCTATCTGAGCCACGGCGATAGGGTGCATGATATATGGTTCGCCCGAGAGGCGGCGCACACCTTTGTGCGCCTGTCGGGCGAAGTTGAATGCCTTGGTCACTATATCTACCTTCTTGCGGTGTCGTGAACTCAGGTAGGTGTCAAGCAGGTGTTGAAAGGCATCGCCAATCAACTGGTTGTCAGCCTGCTCTCTTTCGAGGTCTTTCATGTTCTGGTCATCCATAGTGGGTCCCTCCAATAAATAATGTTCTTAATTAGACTGAAAAAACTACAGCGTACGTAGTTCTTTTATTTCACTTTGATTTTCTTTCCGGCACGGATACTGTTACCCTTGATGCCGTTCAGTTTGCGCAGTTTCTTAACGGTTGTTCCGTGGCGTGCTGCTATTTCAGAAAGGGTATCACCATTCTTGATGGTTACACTCTTGCTGCCTTGTTTCCTGTTTCTGCCTCGCTTGCTGCTCTTCTTGCTGCGTGAAGAAGCGCTGTGGCGACTGTAGCTGCTTCGTGGGCGGCTATAGGTAGGCTGTGCATCGTTGACATCTACTGTAGCGCGCTTCAGAAAGAGTTCATCGGCTCTGTAAGCACAGATGCTGTCCTGCTGGTCGATGAAACTGCCGATGAGGGTAGATGGAAGACGCAATACCATCGGATGGTTCAATCCGTTGATGATATCATGACGATACTGTGGATTCAGATTGCGCAGGTGCTCGATGTTGATGTTCAGCACTTTGGAAATCTGCTCCAGGTGGATATCTTTTGATACTACGATAGTGTCTGTCTTTACTGGCAGTTCGCTTACCATAGGGCAGATGTTATGATCGCAGTAGTAGTTCATGATGTAGTTGGCAGCGATGAAAGCTGGTACATATCCACGTGTTTCCTTTGGCAGATATGGATAGATGTTCCAGTAGTCGGCGTTGCCTTTTGCACGATGGATGGCCTTGTTGATATTGGTTGGACCGCAGTTGTAAGCTGCAATCACGAGACTCCAATCGTCGAATATTTTGTACAGGTCGCTCAGATAGTGAGCGGCTGCATAGGATGCTTTTACCGGGTCGCGGCGTTCATCGATGAGTGAGTTTACTTCCAGTCCATATCGCTTGCCGGTAGGCAGCATAAACTGCCATAAACCTGTGGCACCAACGCGTGATACAGCTTTAGGGTTGAGTGCCGATTCAATAACTGGCAGATATTTCAATTCCAGTGGCAGGTTGTAAGCCTCTAATGCCTCTTCGAAGATAGGCATGTAGAAGTTACTTGCTCCCAACATAAAACTTACCGAACGGCGTAGTTTGCCGCTGTATCGGTCTATGAATTTCTGTACTACCTCATTGTATGGCATTTCGATGATGGTAGGCATTCTCTTCAGACGGTCGATATACACTTCCTTCTCGAAGACAGGGTTTACATCGCGGTATTTGCAGGTTGTATCTGCCATCATGTAAGTCTGTGCATTGTAAAGGTGGAGCAGGCTGTCGAGGTTATCTTCCATTCCCTCAGGTACTTCGATTTCCTCCTGCTTTCCGTCTTTGTCGGTAACGGTGATGATATCATCGTTATCTGTTTCTTCTGTAACGTCGGTTTGGGCATGAATGCCTTGTAAGCTGAACAGCATCGCTGCTGCCATGACTAGTATTTTCTTCATATTGATGTTTTATCTCGTCTATGTTTCTAATTTCTATTTTGCGTTATAATATATATAGGTGTATTCTAACTCCTCACGCATTAAAATGTGAGTGAGCAACTTACGCCGAGGCTTCCAGACCGCAGCGGATTGGCAGTCTTGTTGCCGTTATTCAGCATGGTAGGCTCTATTCTGAGCGAGAGATCATCGGAGATGTCAAATTCCGAGAGCGATGCATCTACGTAGGCATCAATCACTGAGAAGGCATAGATGCCTATCATGACGAAGGTTCCCAAGTCTCTCCAACGGCGATATTTATCTTTTCGCTTGCGGAAGATTTCCTTATAGCGTTCTATGTTCGATTCGTTGATCTGGGCGCCCAAGTGCAGAAACTGATTGTAGCTCTGGGTGTTGGGGTCATCGTCCATAATATCCATGTAGGCTTGCGAATAGTCGTGATACATCTGGTTGTTCCAGGTGATGGCGTATGTACAGCCTACGAAACCGCCATAGATGAAAGGCAGTTTCCAATATTTGCGATTGTATATCTGTCCGGCACCAGGTAATACAAGTGCCAACCACATGGCACGCTTGGTATCAGGTCGCCAGGTTGCCCAGTTGCGCTTTTTGCGTACAGGCTTTGCTGGTTGGTTGAGGCTTGCCAGTTTGCTGCTGTCTTGTGCGGTAAGCATCGAGTCGATGGCTATTTTTGCCGAGTCGGCTGATGCAATGGTTGGCACATCAGTCACTTGTTTTTTTTGTTTCGACTTCTGTGCCTGTGCGCCCATCGGTGCCAGAAGCAGCAGGGTTGCCAAACAGATTTGTGATATACTGAGTTTCACTTTTATTCTTGCTTTAACTGATCGAAAACATTCATGATGTGCTCCAGCTCCTCTTCGTTGGCGAATGGAATGCTGATTTTTCCCTTGCCCTTAGCAGAGCAGGTGAATTGCACTTTGGTATTGAGAAACTGTGACAGGCGGTTTTTGAGTTGTGTAAATTCCTCAGGCATCTGAGCCTTAGCCGTGATGGTTTTCTTACCGCTCTCGATGTCTTCTCCACTCTTGAGTCGCTGTACCATCTCTTCAACCTTTCTTACTGAGTAGCCGTTCTTCTGTATCTCCTTGAACAACTTGATTTGCAGCGAAGGTGAGTCGAGGGCCAGTAGGGCACGGCAATGACCCATGTCGATTTCTTTCTTCTGTAGTGCCATCTGCACCTGGGCAGGAAGTTTGAGCAGTCGCAGATAGTTGGCGATGGCTGCACGGCTCTTGCCCACACGTTCTGAAATTTTCTCCTGTGTCATACCCTCGTTTTCCAGAAGGTGTTCGTAGGCGAGTGCTATTTCTATGGCGTTGAGGTCTTGGCGCTGGATATTCTCTACGAGCGCCATTTCCATTACGTTCTCATCGCTGATGGTGCGGATGTATGCAGGGATAGCTGTCAGCCCCGCAAGTTGTGAAGCGCGCCAGCGGCGTTCACCGGCGATAATCTGGAATCTGTTTTCTGAAACCTGTCTTAAGGTGATAGGCTGGATGATGCCTATGGCCTTGATGCTTTCGGCGAGCTCATGTAGGGCTTCGTCGTCAAACTCCCGGCGTGGCTGATTGGGATTCGCCTCAATCTGGTCGAGAGGAATTTCATTGATGGTACTGCTGCCCTGGGTGCGCACTCCCTCGGTAGAGATGAGGGCGTCGAGTCCGCGTCCTAAAGCGTTGCTCTTTGTACCGTTGTTGTATTTCTTGTGTACTGCCATTTTTTTACTTTTAATTTTGAACATTGAACTTTCTAAAAGGGTTCAATTTCCAAATCTTAACTATTCTTGTTGATAATCTCCTTTGCCAAGGCCAGATGGTTCTTGGCTCCATTGCTTTCTGCATCGTAAAGGATAACTGGGAGACCATGGCTCGGACTCTCGCTCAGCTTCACGTTGCGCTGGATTACGGTCTTGAACACCAATTCCTGGAAGTGGCGTTTCACCTCGTCGTATATCTGGTTGGCAAGGCGTAGACGACTATCATACATGGTGAGCAGGAAACCTTCTATCTCGAGTTTCGGATTCAGCTTGCTCTTGATGATCTTGATGGTGTTAAGCAATTTGCTGATACCTTCAAGAGCGAAATATTCACATTGAACTGGGATGATGACACTGTCGGCAGCCGTCAACGAATTGACGGTGATGAGGCCGAGCGAAGGCGAACAGTCTATCAGGATGTAGTCGTATTCGTCACGGATAGGCTGCAGCAATGTCTTAATCACCTTTTCGCGATTTTTGAGATTCAGCATCTCTATCTCGGCACCTACCAGGTCAATATGACTAGGAATGATGTCGAGTCCATCAATGTCGGTGGTGTAGATAGCATCGCGCACGTCTGCATGGTCGATGATGCATTCGTAGAGCGAGCAGTCTACCTCGCTGATGTCCACGCCCAATCCACTGGAAGCGTTTGCCTGTGGGTCGGCGTCCACTACGAGTACAGTTTTCTCTAGCGTGGCAAGCGATGCTGCCAAGTTAATGGTGGTAGTAGTCTTTCCTACACCGCCTTTTTGGTTAGCTAATGCGATGATTTTTCCCATTTTCTTAGTAAATTTTCGGCAAAGATACAAAAATATTGTGAGAAAGTCGCTATCTTTAAAGGTTTTTTCGTACTTTTGCACCAAAAAGAAAGATATTTTTATGGAAAATAAGAAACCGTTAGTATTAATTTCGAATGATGATGGCTATCATGCCAATGGAATCAAGACCCTGGTGAACTTTCTGAAAGACTGGTGCGACCTGCTGGTTGTAGCACCGGAAAGTGCCCGTTCGGGATTCGCCTGTGCCTTCTCGGCTACTACTCCCTTGCGCCTGAAGCGTCGCCACAATATGGGGAATGATGTGGAGGTTTGGTCATGTAGCGGCACACCGGTTGACTGTGTGAAACTGGCGTTGGATCAGTTTCTTGCAGATCGCAAGCCTGATCTGATTATCGGCGGTATCAATCATGGTGACAATTCGAGCGTGAATAATCATTATTCGGGAACTATGGGCGTAGCTAAGGAGGGTTGTATGCAGCATATTCCAAGCATAGCCTTCAGCAGTTGCAATTATGATGAAAATGCTGATCTCACTCCTTTGCACGATGGGGTACTGAAGGTTGTTAAGCTGGTGCTGGAGAAGGGATTGCCAGAATATACCTGTCTGAATGTCAACTTCCCGGCTTTGCCTCCGTTCAAGGGTTTCAAGGGCTGCCGGATGACTCATGGCTCCTGGATCAATGAGGTGGATCATCGCACTCATCCGCATGGATATGATTATTATTGGATGGTGGGTGAATACCGTAATGACGAACCGGAGGCAACGGATACCGACCAGTGGGCTGTGAATCATGGTTACATCGCTATTACCCCAACTAAGATTGATGTAACGGATTATGATTGGTTAAAGAATTTTGAATTATGAAGTATTACCTGATAGTAGGCGAGGCTAGTGGAGATTTGCATGCCAGCAGATTGATGCGCTCGTTGAAAAAAATAGACGAGTTTGCTGAATTCCGTTTCTTCGGCGGTGATTTGATGGCTGCTGAAGGTGGCACTCGCGTCAAGCATTTTAAGGAGTTGGCTTATATGGGTTTTGTGCCTGTACTGCTACATTTGGGTACCATCTTTTCGAACATGAAGAGATGCAAGGAAGATATTGTGAAATGGAAGCCGGATGTAGTGATACTGGTAGATTATCCGGGATTTAATCTCAAGATAGCTAAGTTCTTGAAAAAGAACACTAATATCCCTGCCTATTATTACATTTCTCCTAAGATATGGGCATGGAAGGAGTGGCGGATCCGCAGCATCAAACGTGATATCGCTGAACTCTTCTCAATCTTGCCATTCGAGGTGCCGTTCTTCGAAAAGAAGCACCGTTATCCTATTCACTATGTAGGTAATCCTACGGCTCAGGAAGTAGGGGAGTTCAAATCGGGATATCATCAGAGTTTTACGGAATTCTGTCAGGAGAATAATCTTGACACTTATCGCCCTGTTATCGCTTTGCTGGCAGGAAGCCGTCTGCAGGAAATCAAAGACAATCTGCCGGCGATGATTGAGGTGGCTGAGCGTTTTGAAGATTATCAGATGGTGCTTGCCGGTGCTCCTTCGATAGACGATGCATACTATGAGAAGTTTATCAAAGGTACACCGGTCAAACTGGTGCGTAACAAGACTTATCCGCTCTTGTCGCATGCTACGGCAGCTCTTGTTACCAGTGGTACTGCAACTTTAGAGACGGCTCTTTTCGATGTGCCTCAGGTGGTATGTTATGAAACGCCTGTACCTCATCTCATCCGTTTCGGTTTCAAGCATATCATCAAGGTGAAGTTTATCTCGCTGGTGAATCTTATCGCCAATAAGGAGATTGTGCCGGAGATGCTTGCCGACCGCTTTACGGTTGATGGTATTGCCAACGAACTTTATCAGATTCTTCCGGGAGAACCTGGCAGGGATAAGATGTTGGCAGAATATCAGGAAGTTCGAACTCAGTTGGGCGATAAGGTTGCGCCGGATGAGGCTGCGGGCATCATGCTTGATCTTCTGGTTAAGCGTAGGGAAATGCTTCTCCGTATGGCTCGTGAGCGTGCTGAAGCTGAAGCCAAAGCTGCAGCTGAGGCTGCAGAACGTGCGCGACAGAAGGCGATAGCTGAAGCCGAGGCTGCTAAGAAACGTGCCGAAGAGGAAGCTTTGGCGGCGCAGAAACGGGCAGAAGAAGAGGCTGAACTGGCAAGAATAAGAGCAGAAAAAGCCCGACTGGCGGCTGAGGCTAAAGCACGTGAGGCTCAGCAGCGTGCAGCCCAGGCACAGTATGAGGCGCAGGAAGCCCAGAAGGGTGAACACTTTGAAGAAGAACAGAAAAAAGGTGAAATGTTTTAATAAAAAGTAATCTCTTTCAGTTCTGTGGCGGATATCAATCCGCTGCAGAACTGCTGACTAAGGCAGATTTGTAATCTGCTACCTATGTAGGAGTATTAGCTATCCTAAAAAAACAAACCCAAAAATATATATTTAATTTTAAACCCTAAAAAAAATGAAAAAACTAATGACTCTCATTTGTGCCCTCTTTTGTATGGCACAAGTGTATGCAGCAAACCCTGTAAAGCAATGGGGACAGTTGCAGGTAAAAGGTGCGCAGCTTTGCGACCAGAGTGGTAATCCTGTAGTGTTGAGAGGCGTGAGTCTGGGATGGCACAACATCTGGCCTCGGTTCTACAACAAAAAAGCGGTGAAATGGCTTGTGCAAGACTGGCATGCCAACATCATCAGAGCAGCCATGGGAATTCAGATAGACGACAACTATCTGGAAAATCCAGACTTTGCTCTGAAATGCATTACCCAGGTGGTAGATGCCGCCATCAAGAATGATACCTACGTGATTATCGACTGGCATGCACACAAGATGCATACAGCCGAGGCTAAGGCCTTCTTCGGAAAGATGGCGCAGAAGTATGGTAAATATCCTCATGTGCTTTACGAACTCTACAATGAACCTGTTGAGGATAAATGGGAAGACTTGAAGGTATACGCTAAAACCATCATCACGGAAATCAGAAAGTATGATCCGGATAATATCATCCTGATGGGCTGTCCGCATTGGGACCAGGATATTGATATCGTGGCAAAGAGCCCTATCGAGGGTGTGGAGAATGTGATGTATACCCTTCATTTCTATGCAGCCACCCATAAAGATTATCTGCGTGATAAACTGGAGGCTGCCGTGAAGAGCGGTTTGCCGGTCTTTGTATCAGAATGTGCTGGTATGGAGGCTTCGGGTAATGGTCCTCTGGCTCCTGATGAGTATCAGAAATGGCTTGATGTAATGGAGAAAAACAAGGTGAGTTGGGTAAACTGGTCGGTTTCGGATAAGGATGAAACCTGTTCCATGCTTTTGCCACGTGCCAAGGCTACCGGCAACTGGACAGATGATCTCATCAAGCCATGGGGCAAGATGGTGAAGCAGGCACTGAAGAAATATAACAGATAACAGCATAGTTTATCGCAAGTACTTTCGTGAGCCAACGAAGCTACTTGTGTTTTTTATGGTGATATGAAAAAAAAGCAGGGGTTCTCTTTGAGGAATCCCTGCCTTTCTTTGTGCTTGGTCAAACTGCAGGTTTGGCCTTTATCTCATAAAAGATGTATTATCCAAACAACTGGATGGTGTATAGGTAGATTACTGCTGCCGGTATCGCCATGAGCGAAGAGTCGAAGCGGTCGAGCATGCCTCCATGTCCTGGCAGGATGTTGCCACTATCCTTTACTCCGAGGGTACGCTTGAAGAGGCTTTCTACCAGATCGCCCCATGTGCCGAAGAATACCACAACCAGACCTAAACCTTCCCAACCGAGAATGCTGAGACGGTGGGCTTCCCCATCGTTGGCAATATAGCCAATAATGCCTGCTGCTATCAGTACGAATATGCCTCCGCCTATGCTGCCTTCCCAACTCTTGGCTGGACTGATGCGAGGAAAGAGCTTATGCTTGCCGAAAAGCGAACCGCTGCAATAGGCACCGGTATCATTGGTCCAGAGGAAAATGAAAATACTCAAAGGCAGCAGCATGTCGTAATGTATCTGGCCATCGAAGGCTGATGTCTCGAAACTCAATACATTGATCATCGAGAAAGGCAAGGCGATGTACAACTGAGAGAGCATGGTGTAAGCCCAATCGTTGATGGCATCCTTATTGCCCGTATACAGTTCGCTGATGAAGAGATAGAGGATGGTGAGCAGATAAGGTACGAAAACCACGAAATTGCCCACAATGCCCATGCGGAAACCAGCCACGGCAAGGAAGAAGTAAACACCCGCCACGGTGCTGATGAAACGGTTTACCGTAACATTCTCCTTCTGGTTAACTAATCCGCAATACTCCCAGATGCTCAATCCTGTAATGAGGGCGAACAGGATAACCATTGCCCTGGGATTGAGAAAGCAAGATACCATGCACACCACGAAAAATACGCCTGTGATGGATCTTATCACTAGATTCTTCTGTTTGTCAGTCATATCGGTTTGTTTTATTCGTTCTTGTTTTCTTCCGAACCTTCATCCTTCTTGGAAGTCTCATCAGAATCTGCATTCTTCTTCTGGTTCTCTTCATGCTCCTTGATGGCAGCCTGAACTTCAGGAAGTTCCTTTACGGCGTCATCGTCTATCTTAGGCTGTTCGTCTTCCATGATTTCCTGCGAACGGCTCAACCAAGGGCGCTTGCCAAAGATATGTTCTACGTCTTCTGCCATAATCACCTCTTTCTTGATCAGGAGCTCTGCTAGGGCATTGTGGCCTTCCTTGTGCTCCATCAGAATGTTCTTGGCACGGGTATACTGTTCGTTGACAATCTTCAGAACTTCCTGGTCTATCTCGCGGGCTGTAGACTCAGAGTACGGACGCTGGAATGAATATTCGTTCCGGTTGTAAAAGCAGATGTTTGGCAACGTCTTGCTCATACCGAGATAAGCTACCATACCATAAGCACTCTTTGTGGCGCGCTCCAGGTCGTTCATGGCTCCTGACGAAATATGACCGGTGAAGAGTTCTTCTGCGGCACGTCCACCCATTAATGAACACATCTCGTCGAGCATCTGTTCCTTGGTGGTTATCTGGCGCTCTTCTGGCAGATACCATGCAGCACCGAGAGCCTGACCACGAGGTACGATGGTAACCTTGATGAGAGGGTTGGCATACTGGCAGAACCATGAGATGGTTGCGTGGCCTGCTTCGTGGAGAGCGATGCTACGCTTTTCGTCGGCAGTCATCACCTTAGTCTTCTTCTCAAGACCGCCTACAATACGGTCTACTGCATCGAGGAAATCCTGTTTGCAAACAGCCTTCTTGTCGTGGCGTGCAGCAATGAGGGCTGCCTCGTTACAAACGTTGGCAATATCTGCACCCGAGAAACCTGGAGTCTGGCGTGCCAGTAGATCAACATCTACTGTTTCGTCTATCTTGATAGGTTTGAGATGAACCAGGAAGATAGCCTTACGTTCGTTCAAACCAGGGAGATCTACATGAATTTCGCGGTCGAAACGTCCGGCACGGAGCAAGGCGCTGTCGAGCATGTCTACACGGTTGGTAGCTGCAAGGATGATGACACCACTGTTGGTGCCGAAACCATCCATCTCTGTAAGGAGAGCGTTCAAGGTGTTCTCGCGCTCATCATTACCACCCATGGCTGGGTTCTTGCTGCGGGCACGGCCTACAGCATCAATCTCATCGATAAAGATGATACAAGGTGATTTTTCTTTAGCCTGGCGGAATAGGTCGCGTACACGTGAGGCACCTACACCTACGAACATTTCAACGAAGTCGGAACCGCTCATGGAGAAGAAAGGTACGCCAGCCTCGCCGGCAACAGCCTTAGCCAAGAGGGTCTTACCAGTTCCCGGAGGGCCTACGAGGAGGGCTCCCTTTGGAATCTTACCACCCAAGTCGGTATATTTTTGTGGGTTTTTCAGGAAGTCTACAATTTCCTTCACTTCCTGCTTGGCACCTTCCTGTCCGGCCACATCTTTAAAGGTGATGCCGATGGCATTTCCCTTTTCGTACATCTTAGCTTTGCTTTTGCCCACGCTGAAGATGCCGCCGCCCATACCGCCGCTGCCCATACCGCCGCTGAATCTTCCAGACATCCAAAGGATGAAGAATACGAAGAAGAGCAGAGGTGCCAGATTGAAGAGCGTGCTTAAGAAGTCGTTATCCTTCTGGTTGTCGTAGCTGAAGGAGCGTATCTTCTTTTCCTTCAACATCTGGTTGGCATAGCGTTCCACTTCGTCAACCGAGCCGAACTGTACTTTTACGTATGGGTTAGGACCTACAGACTTTGCCGGCATATTGTATACATCGCGCGTATATTTCGGGTTGATGTATATTTTGAGGGTGCTTTCTGTTTTATTGGCCACAACACTGAGCACATAACCCTTGTCTACATACTGTTTAAACTGGGTGTATGTGGCTTCCTTGGCAGCGCTGCCTCCAATCGCATCGCCTCCTCCTGTAAAGAAGAGGATAATCATGGTGATGAGGCAGATGGTGAAAAGCCAGGTCATATTAAATCGTGGCATCTTTGGTCCGCCATTGCCACGAGGCTTCATATTATTGCTTTGTTCCATTTTATTTTATATGTATAACTTTTAGTCGAAAAACAATGTCTGATCCATCATGTAGGATGGGAGAGACTGACTAGTCGAGATTAGGTATATGGGTAAGCTTTGCATCCTCCCATAAATGTTCGAGGTCGTAATAAGCGCGTACTTCCGGAAGGAAGATGTGCACCAATACGTCAACAAAGTCCATTGCCACCCACTGGTCGTTGCCGAGACCTGCTACATTTACAGGTTTTTCTTTCAGATTCTTGCGCACGATGTCTCCCACAGAACCTGCGATAGCTTCAACCTGAGTAGGGCTTCCTCCCTGGCAGATGATGAAGTACTTGGCAATGCTTCCATCAATTTCTGTCAGGTCGGCGATAACAATGTCTTGACCTTTCTTTTCTTGTATACCTTCTTTAATAGTCTCTACGAGTTGTTTAACTGTGTTCATTTATCTTTTCTTTCTTACTTAATTTATATTCTCTATTTTTCTGCAAAGATACATTATTATAATGGAAAATCGACTTAAAAGGCAAAAAAAATGTGGAAAATTAAAGAAATTGCGCTTTTTTTAGAAAAAAGTGCCGAAAAATTTTGTAGGTTCAAAAAAAACTAGTACCTTTGCACTCGCAATTGAGAAATGAACATCTCGTTTGCTGATATTGGGATATGGTGTAATGGTAACACTACAGATTCTGGTCCTGTCATTCCTGGTTCGAGTCCGGGTATCCCAACAATCAAAAAGTTCTATTTTAAGTTTGGGATATGGTGTAATGGTAACACTACAGATTCTGGTCCTGTCATTCCTGGTTCGAGTCCGGGTATCCCAACTCATACGGTAAGGCATCTTTCAGTAATGAAAGGTGTTTTTTTTGTTTATAGGAATTCTGTTTTATGGAGTATTCATAACAATAAACCCCAGGGCTTTCGCCCTGGGGTTTATTGTATTTATTTCTTCTCGGCATCAATAGCCTTGATTTTCTGCTTTACCATTTCGAGGTCAGCCTTGAGTTTCTCAATCTTACGGTTCATTTCTTCTACCAGGCTGTTGCCCTTCTTGCTGGCCGTATTGAAGAAACCGAGGTTGTTCTCGTAGGTAGTAATCTCGCTGCGCAACTGGTCGTAGCGGCGCAAGAGTTTGCCACGCTCATTGCCGAGTGCATTGCCGCCTTCCTTGGCAACATTCTTCAAGTTGTTCTTGAAGTTGTCGAAGTGGCGCTTTGCGTTGGTGGCATGAAGTTTCTCGTAGGCTGCATCGATAGCCTCATGATACTCTTTATAGACCTTGTCTTTCTCTTTGAAAGGAACGTGTCCGATTGCACTGTATTGCTTGGCAAGATCTTTGAGCTTCTTTTGGAAATCGTTGTCTGAAATCTCTGCAACTACAAGTTCCTTGAGCTGGGCAATAATGTTGCGCTTCTTGTCCAGATTAGCATGTTCCTCGCTGCGTGAACCGGCATTCTGCTTGTTGCGGGCTTCAAAGAACTTGTTGCAGGTATCCAGAAATTCCTTCCAAAGCAATTCGCCTTGTTTATGAGGTACGGTACCCACCTTCTTCCATTCTTTCTGAAGAGCGATGAACTTGTCGCCAGTCTTCTTCCAGTCTGTACTGTCAGCCAGTTCCTTTGCCTTGTTTACGAGTTGCTGTTTCTTTTCGAGATTGGTAGAGTAGGTATCTTTCAGTCCTTTGAAGAATTCTGCCTTCTTGTTGAAGAATTCATCGTTGGCGATGCGGAAACGCTCAAAAATCTTGACGTTCATTTTCTGAGGGGCAAAACCGATAGTGCGCCACTCTTTCTGAATCTCTATGATTTCCTGGGTAACCTTCTCCCAGTCCTTGGCAGTCTTGTATTCTCCTTGGTTGGCAGCCTCTACCTTTTCGCAGAGGGTAGTTTTCTTGGCGAGGTTTTCCTCTTCCTTGGCACGCAGGTCTTCGAAGTGCTGCTGGTGCTTCTTGTTGATAACAGTGCTGGCAGCCTTGAAACGCTCCCAAATCTGTTCTCTCAACTCCTTGGCAACAGGACCAATCTCACGATATTGCTGGTGGAGGTCCTGAAGCTGGTGGAAGGCAGAAATAACATCCTCTTCCTCATTGAGTTTCTCTGCAGCCTCGCAGAGTTTGGTCTTGGCTTCAAGATTCTTCTTGAAGTCATATTCGCGGGCTTCGCTGTTCAACTTGAGCATGTCGTAGAACTGCTCTACATAGAGCTGGTAGTTCTTCCATACCTCGTTTGCCTTGTCTGCAGGGATGTTCTTGATTTCCTTCCATTCCTGCTGCAAGGCCTTGAAGTCCTGATATGATTTGTTGGCCTCCTCCGGTGAGGTGGTCATGGCCTTTATCTTTTCGATAATTTCCTCTTTTTTGCGGAGATTATCTTGTTTTTCTTCTTCTTGTGCTAGGAAGATCTTGGCTCTTTTCTCCTTGATGAGTTGCATCTCAGCCTTGAAGGCTTCTTCGGTGTCATCCGGTAGAAGGATATACTTCTCTGGGTCACCGCCTTTTGCGAGATACTCTTTCATCTGTGCGTCTCTTTCTGCGAGATGAATCTTGTAGAAAGTAGTCTTGAGTAGGTCGAGTTCCTCCTTGTTTGGATTTTCGCTGCTATGAGCGATTTCCTTTACTCTTTCGAGCACTTCCTGCTTGGTGGCATAAGCCTTCTTGGCAGGGTCTTCCAGGGTGCTCTGCTGCAACAGAGCTTTTTCTTGAGAGTCCATCATGTCACTTTGTTTAGTTTATGATTCGAGTTTCTTGGGCCGGTAGTCGCTTATCCGCAATTCGACCCCATACAAAATTATATTATTAATAAGTTGCAAACTTAAAAAAAAAAATCGAATATCTTGCCATGATATTCGATTTTTTAATTTTTTTTGTATTTATAATTGCCTTTTTCTTGCTAATCATCGTTTTATGTGCTCTTTCGGGCTATTTAATGCATATCAGAGTGGTATATGCTTAGAGCAGGCGTTTGTATCTGAGGAAGCCCCATGAAAGTGCAGAAACGAGCACGGAGATAACCAGGGCAATGGCAAATCCGTAATGGCTGTCTTCCATACCGTTGATTAAGTTCATACCGAACAATGAGGAAATCAGCGTAGGCAACATCATGACGATACTGATACTGGTCAAGGTACGCATCGTGGTATTCATGTTGTTGTTGATGATGCTCGAATAGGTATCCATCGTCGACTCCAGAATGTCGGAGTAGATGCTTGTGGTTTCGCGTGCCTGTGTCATCTCGATGTTTACGTCTTCGATGAGGTCGGCATCAAGTTCGTCCACCTGCAGCTTGAACTTCAACTTAGACAGGAGATTCTCGTTGCCTCGGATAGAGGTGATGAAGTATGTAAGGGAGTCCTGCAGGCGGCTCAGGCCAATCAGGCTCTCATTGTTTACACCATGATCGAGGTTTCGTTTTGCCTTTTCTATGAGCGAATTGATCTGTTTCAATCGCTTCAGATACCAAACCGCTGATGAAAGGAAGAGACGGAAGGTCATGTCTACATAGTCGGTGAACCCCTCGCTGCGCTTCTGCTGGTAGCTTACGAAATCAATCATCATGTTGGTTTCATAATAGCATACGGTGATGGTAACATCGCGCTTATGGATGATACCCAGAGGCACGGTGGTGTATGGGGTACGGCTGCGTATTTCCTTGACATAAGGGATACGGAGGATGATGAGCATCCAGCCATCGTCATATTCATAGCGGGCACGCTCATCGGTATCGCTGATATCCGAGAGGAAATAATCAGGGATCTTGAATTCTTCTTCCAGCAAGCGCTGGTCTTCATCAGTTGGACATGTTACTTGTATCCAGCAGTTTGGCTGCCACTCATTGAGTACAGTCAGATTCTTGTCTATATTCCAATAAGTCTTCATAGTTTGCTAATCTCCACATAATAAAAGTTTGGGGTATGGAGACTAGCGCTTGGGTACGGCCTACTGAAAGGCTTCATCGTTGCTGAATCTCCACGCCTTACAATTCATTATTGTTCTCCGCGTGATAATCGTCCATTTTGGTGTTATTTTAATGAAACTTATGCAAGTGAATTTGTATGATCTGCTACAGAGATTTTACAAGACTTGCGAAATCGACTGCAAAGGTAATGATTTCTTTTGAAAACTGGAACAAAAAAGCCGAGAATTTTCACTCTCGGCTTTCTTTTTTAATCTTTTTGTAATTTCGTTCCCCATTTTTTACTTTGCAGGAATCTCTGTCAGGAGCTGCTTGACGAGGTTCCAGAAAGGAGCTACGCAACTGATCTGGCAACGCTCATTGGCTGTGTGAGGACTAAGAAGAGTAGGACCGAATGATACGACATCGAGGTTAGGATACTTACTCAGGATGATAGAGCACTCCAGACCTGCGTGAACAGCCTGTACCTTACCGTCTGTGCCGTTCTGCTCTTTGTAAACCTTCAATACGTGTTCCAGAATGTCGCTCTTAGGGTTAGGGTTCCATCCCATATAGCTGCCGCTGAATTCAACCTTCATGCCTGCCATGTTGAAACAGCTTTCTATCATTGTGGCAAGATACATCTTGTAGTATTCGTGGCTGGAACGGGCCAGAATCTTGATAGCAGCCTTGCCGTCACCAATCTCAACGATTGCGAGGTTTGAAGAGGTCTCTACGATTTCAGGCATAGATGGAGCCATACGCAATACGCCATCGTGGCAAGCGTAGATTGCATCTACAAGATTATCCTGGATTTCGGCAGGAACCTGCATCTTAGGAGTCTCTACATTCTCAGCGAAGAACTCGATGTTCTCAGTTGTTTCAATGCCTTCGAACTCATCACAGATTTCGTCCTTCCAGTCTGCTACCAGGTCATTCAAAGCTTCAATGTTCTCCTTAGGCAGGGTCAGAACAACCTCAGCCTGGAATGGGATGGCATTGCGCATGTTGCCGCCCTGCCATGAAGCTAGACGGGCATCGAGTTCTGAAATAGCTTCACGCACGAAACGAACCATGCACTTGTTGGCATTCGCTCTGCCTTCGTTGATTTCGATACCGGAGTGACCGCCCTTCAATCCCTTGAGGGTTACCTTAACGGCAGCATCTTCCTTGTCGGTTTCTACCTCTTTATAGTCGAGAGTTGCTGTGATGTCGATACCGCCAGCGCTACCGATAACGAACTCACCCCAAACCTCGGTATCGAAGTTTAAGAGAATGTCGCCGTTCAGTTCGCCTGCTGGGAGATCGTTGGCACCATACATGCCTGTCTCTTCGTCGGCGGTAATCAAGCCCTCGATAGGACCATGCTGCAAATCTTTTGATTCCATTACAGCCATGATTGTAGCTACGCCAAGTCCGTCGTCGCTACCGAGTGTTGTATGATTAGCACGTACCCAGTCGCCATCGATGATGGTTTCGATAGGGTCTGTTTCGAAATTATGCTTGCTGTCTGGTGCTTTCTGAGGAACCATGTCCATGTGCGCCTGCATAATAACGCCTTTGCGGTTCTCCATACCTGGAGTAGCAGGTTTGCGCATCACGATGTTGCCTGCTGGGTCTTGGAAAGCCTCTACACCTGCTTCTTTTGCCCAATCGAGCAAATAAGCCTGAATCTTTTCCAAATGTCCTGATGGACGTGGAACTTGTGTTAACTTGTCAAAGTTGCGCCAGATTTCAACTGGGTTCAAATTCTTAATGTCAGCCATATTATTTTTATTTTAATGTTAAATGTTCAATGTTAAGTTGGACATACGCCCCTAAAGCAAGAGGATTCTTCACTCCTCACTCTTCACTTTCCCGGTAAACGCCAGTGCTATCCAGGCATAGATTCCCAAAAGGACTACAAGCAGGGTTTGCACGGAGTGTACGATGAGAACGAAGAAGAGGGCATCGTTTGCCTGAATGCCATAGAGTATGAGCATTGTCTTGACGGCAAAATGCCAAGGTCCGGCTCCGTTAGGAGTTGGTACGATGACCGCTATGCTGCCCACGATGAATGTTACCAGACCGCACATCAGATTGAGATGGGAGGTTGCCTCGAAGCATTGGAAGGTGAGATAGTAGTGGAAGAAATAGCTCAACCAGATGCCCAGTGTAAGGGCGATGTAGAGCGGTACATTTCTGACACCTTTCAGCGAGATGATACCTTGCCAGAGTCCTCCCAGTGTTGCTTTCACCTTATTATATATAGCGAGTCGCTTGAGCAGATAGTGAGCCAGGATGAGTACTGCTATGCCACAGATAGCGGTCACAATGTAACCTGTGGCTGTAAACTGGCAGAGTAAACTGTCCATGCTCGTACCTGTTTTCTCAAAGAAATTGAGGAATACCGGAATCTGCATTACAAAGACCAGCGCCGTAATCAGCAGCACGAGGAGTGAATCGATGGCTCGTTCTGTAACGACGGTACCCAAGGCTTTCGGAAACGAAACATCATCCCATTTCTTCAATACGCCGCATCTGGCAAACTCGCCCGCACGAGGAATTACAAGACTCAGAGCATAGGACAGGAAGATGGAGTAGATGCTGATACTGGAGCGTGCCTTCTCGCCTAATGGTTCCAGCGACTGTTTCCATCTCCATCCTCTGAACACCTGGGCAGAGATGCCAAAAGGGAACGACAGCAGCATCCAGGTCCAACTCATCTTGTGAAGCAGAACATCTTCTACTTGCTTGAAGTCGAATCCGCGATACATCCAATAAAGGATGGCGCCACCCAGAATGAGCGACAAAGCCACCTTCCATATGTTGTTTGCTATCTTCTTTATATCCATAATTAGATGCAAAGATAATACTTTTATTGACAATATCGTTCGAATCTGCATATTTTTAGCATAAATAAACGCTTGGGCGCCATTTATGGCTAAAAGTATAGCCTTTTTTTTAAGAAACAAGTGGCTCTTTCCCTTTTTTACCCAAAAAGATAAAAAAAATCGCATACTTCGTGTGGATTCTCAAAAAATAATCGTATTTTTGCAAAATATATAATATAAAGATAAGATATGAAAGCTGTAAAGCCTAAGAAGAATCTCGGTCAGCACTTCTTGACCGACCTCAATATAGCAAAGCGCATCGCCGATACGGTGGATGCCTGCCCGGATATACCTGTTCTCGAAATCGGACCAGGTATGGGCGTTCTTACCCAATATCTCGTAGAGAAACCAAGACCTGTCAAGGCGGTGGAAATCGACTCGGAGTCGGTGGCGTATCTTCATGAGAATTTCCCGACACTCAAGGATAATATTATTGGTGAAGACTTCCTGAGAATGGATTTGAACCAGATATTCGATGGAAAGCAGTTTGTACTGACAGGTAATTATCCATACGATATCTCATCGCAGATATTCTTCAAGATGCTCGATTACAAGGATCTCATTCCTTGCTGTACCGGAATGATTCAGCGCGAGGTGGCATTGCGTATGGCTTCAGAACCAGGCAACAAAGCCTATGGTATCCTCAGTGTGCTCATCCAGGCATGGTATGATGTGGAATATCTCTTTACGGTAGATGAGAATGTGTTCAACCCACCACCCAAGGTAAAGAGTGCGGTAATCCGTATGACTCGTAACAAGGTGACTGACCTTGGCTGTGATGAAAAACTGTTTAAGCGTCTGGTTAAGACAGTCTTCAACCAGCGTCGCAAGATGCTCCGTGTAAGCCTCAAGCAGATGTTCCCGGGTGTAACCCCACGCGAGGATTTCTACACCACCGACATCATGACCAAGCGCCCTGAGCAGCTCACTATCCAGCAGTTTGTAGAACTCACCAACTATGTGGGCGAAGAATTGAAAAGATTAGAATTAATAAAATAAAAACATATAATTATGATAGACGTTAAAGAAACTTTGAATTCTGCAGCAGAGCGTATGGAGATGGCAGCAATGTATCTCGTAGAGGAACTCTCTCATGTTCGTGCTGGTCGTGCTAATGTAGCTATCCTCGATGGTGTGCGTGTAAATAGTTATGGCAGTATGGTTCCTCTGAACCAGGTAGCTACAGTTACAACCCCTGATGCCCGTACTATCGCTATCCGCCCTTGGGACAAAAAGGCTATCAAGGATATCGAAAAGGCTATTATGGATAGTGGTGTAGGTATCACTCCTGAGAACAATGGCGAAATCGTACGTCTGGGTATTCCTCAGCCAACAGGTGAGCGCCGTAAGGAACTCGTAAAGCAGTGTAATAAGATTGCTGAGCGTGCTAAGATTGAGGTGCGCAACGTGCGCCAGGAAATCAAGGATAAGTTGAAGAAAGCTATCAAGGATGGACTTTCTGAAGACTTGGAGAAGGATGCTGAGAACGATTTGCAGAAACTCCACGACAAGTACATCAAGCAGCTCGAAAACCTGATGGACGAGAAGGAGAAGGAAATCATGACAGTCTAAATCATTCTGGACTTACATTATTTAATAAGTGATAATGAGAGGACTCGTTATTAAAAATACAGGCAGCTGGTACACCGTCAAGACAGACGATGGCCAGCTGATTGAAAGTAAAATCAAGGGCAATTTCAGATTGAAGGGCATCCGCAGCACCAATCCTGTGGCTGTAGGCGATTATGTGCAGCTTATTACCAATCAGGAGGGTACGGCATTTATCTCTTCTATCGAAGACCGCCAAAACTATATCATTCGTAAATCACCTAACCTCAGTAAGCAGAGTCACATTCTGGCTGCTAATGTAGACCAGGCGCTGCTTGTGGTAACGGTGAATTATCCGCAGACTTCTACTACCTTCATCGACCGATTCCTGGCTGGCGCTGAGGCCTATAGAGTGCCTGTTATCATCATCTTCAATAAAAGTGACATACTTTCAGAAGAAGAATTGCATTACGAGAAGATGATGTGTACGCTCTATGAGACCATCGGATATAAATGTCTCGAATTGTCGGCAGCTACAGGCGAAGGTGTTGAACTGTTGCGACCTCTTATCAAGGATAAGAAATCTTTGTTGAGCGGCAACAGCGGGGTAGGAAAGTCAACCCTCATCAACCAGCTCATTCCTGATGCAGAGCAGCGTACCGCAGAAATCAGCGAGGCGCATAATAGCGGAATGCATACCACAACCTTCAGTGAGATGCTGGAACTGCCGGAAGGTGGTTATCTCATTGATACTCCGGGCATCAAGGGCTTTGGTACCTTTGATATCGAAAAGGAAGAGCTGACCAGCTATTTTAAGGAAATCTTCAAGTTCTCTCAGGATTGTAAGTTCTCTGACTGTACCCATACCCACGAACCGGGGTGCGCGGTAATCAAGGCGGTTGAGGAACATTATATTGCAGCTAGCCGCTATCAGAGTTATCTCTCTATGTTGGAGGATAAGGACGAAAATAAATACAGAGAGGCTTTTTGATAGGGAAGAGTGAAGAACGAAGAGTGAAGAAATTTAAAAATCATATTAATGAAAGAACAGAAGGACGTCAGGCAGCGTATCGAAGAAGGTGAGTTCGCACAGAGTGCAGAAATCAGTGCGAGCTATCTGGATGAGGACATCTTGATTATAGATAATGTCAAGGTGTTGCAGAACCCCGATCCTATGAGATTCCAGATGAACATGATAGCATCCTGCCAGAGAGGCAGCCTGAGAGCTGAACTCAACGGGCGGGAACTCACCGTGGAGAAGGGCGATATATTTATCAGTCCGCCTAACTCTATTCTCGACATCAAAGAGGTGTCGGAAGATTTTGCATGCACAGCCATGTGTGTCAGCAATCACGGCTTGCTTGGTATTCTTCGTTCTCATATCTCGGTATGGAACCGTGCCATGTATGTGAGCAAGGTTTCGGTGTTGAAGATGAACGAGGTGGATATGGTATTCTATTCTAAGTTTACCGACTTGGTGCGCCTCTGTCTGGATCCGAAGTTCAACGACCGCAGTTCGTGGAAACCTTATCGCCGTGAGATAGTGGAGACGCTCCTGAAGAGTGCTCTTCTTGCTGTGAGCAATCTTTTGCTGACAGATCTCCCGAAAGAAACTTTGGGAACCAGTGCCAGCGATTTCTTTGATAAGTTTCTGGAGATGTTGCAGCAGAGCGAAATCAAGCATCAGCCTGTAGAATATTTTGCGCAGCAGCTTTGCATCACGCCAAAATATCTCTCCATCATCTGCAAGCGCCATTCCGGCAAGACAGCCATCGAGTGGATTACGGAGTATACGCTTGCAGATATCACCTATTATCTCCGTTCTACAACGAAAACAATCAAGGAGATTTCTGGTATACTGGGCTTCTCCAATACTTCATTCTTCGGTAAATATGTAAGAGAGCATCTGCACATGTCACCTCTGAAGTATCGTGAAAGTTTGAGAAAACAATAACAGCAAAATAAAAACTCGCAAATTCTAAAGAAAGAATCTGCGAGTTTTTTGTTTCTATCAAATAGGGTGGAGCTGGAGGGAATTCACTGCACACCGTTTATTTGTCTGATTGTCAATGCTTTATATTTTTACTGCATAAAAATTTTGTGCATAAGACTCATAAATCATCACGTCTGCGGTTCAACTTGATAGTGCAAAGATACTGATTTAGGTTTGAAAAATAACTATAAAGTTCTTATATTTTATGTTAAGTAACTATAATTAATATTCGATAACAATTAATATATGTATTATTATTGTTTTGTGTTCTTTTATGCACTAGATTCATAAACTGCATAAAAAGTCCCAATATACATAGCTAGACCATATATATTGGGACTTAAAATCACTTCTTCTTATGTTCTTTGAATATAGATATAATCTGTTCAATAACATTAATAGGAAGCTCATCGAAATAATCCAGGCATTCAACAAACTCTTTTCTTAACTGAGATCGCTTATATGCCTCATCAATTTCCTTTTGTAGTTCTGTGGTCCACGGTACAATGTGTTCGCAACACCAACTGTACCGTGGAGTAGGTAAACCATCTTTTCTGGCAAACCTTTTGTTTCCACAAATGATTTTCGTTTTCGTTGTTCTGCTAACTATGAGAACAGTCATCTTGTTCATGGTTGACAAAACAACTTTGTCTCCAGCAACTATACTATCCAACGACTCTTTGCACATGATCACTCCTCCATAACAATCTCCCAATCATCAGCAAAAATATCGCTGGAAGAAGCGGTCCAGGAATCTGCACGTCCAGACTTCTGTACAAGAAGCAACTGGTATGTATAATTAATGCAAGGTTGCTTACGTTTCATCAAGATATTCTTAACTTGCTTAGGAAGTGATTGCATTTTAGGTATAACATCTCCTTCTACATTGCAGCTAATCTGCTTGACAACGAACATACCCTTACCATTCCAGCCCTTACGTCTTACTGGCAATCCGAACTTTAATGCTTCGATAGCGATTCCAAATGGCATTCCTGGAAGATCACCAACAAACTTGTCGTTGATGCGCTGGCTCAAAATACAAGAGTATTGAGTCATTACCATACTCTGAAGAGTCAACAAGAATTTAGTGCCTTCTTCCTTAATCTTGCGGAAGTACTCACTTTCCAGGAATGCGGCCAATTTCTTATGGCGGCTTTCAACATCTTCCAGCTCAATATAGAGTCTGTTTACGTATGTCTCAGCGCACTTGTACGACTTCTCAAAAACATCCTTTGGAGACCAACTGTCATAAGTTGTTCCATCTGGATTGTTGTACTGTACGTGATAACCTGCCAGGTCAACCTTATCATTTGAAACTCTTGCCCAACCATTAGCTACTGCGACAGATTTTAACATAGGTTCTGCCATTACCTCTTTTGTTCCAATGTACTTTTTCATATCTATAATGATTTATAACTTTGCAACATTATGCTCGGCACGTACTTCAATGTCGCCAATGCAATATTGTCTTCCACTGAGAACCTTCATTTCAACACAGTCATACCCGCCGCGCTTGCAGCTTCCTATTACCTGAGCTTCAATCAATCTGCCAGCTCTAGTACTTGTACATTCAAAGAAGGCAACAATATCACCTTCTTTGAGTTCTTTGCCTCTAAAATCTTTCATATAATTTTTATTTAAAACATATTACAACTCTAACTTATTCGTTACACAGAGTTTCTACTCTGTATTCATCAGACTCGTTGTAGTGGCAAATCTTACCTGTCTTGTTTGTGAAATATACATACCCTCTTCCAGAATCATAGAAGCGATATACAGTTACACCGTCAACATTAAAAAGCTTTTCAACTTTAAAATTATCAACCGAATCTGTTACAGGAACCTTGGTTCCTCTACTGACGCAACTAGCAATTAGAATCGCCAGTGCAAAAAATAAAACTTTCTTCATACGCTACTTCTTTTTATCTCCAAATAATACGTGTCTTCGATAAGGGAAGAAATAGCAACATTCCCCTGGACACCACCAACTAGGAGCATCCTTCATACATCTACGACATATTGCAATATTCTTCTCAGCTTTTTTGTTGTCACGTTCAAACTTTCTTCGTTCTCTTCTTGAAAGAGGAGGATAAGGATAAGTCTCTTTCTTAAACACCTTAGCAGTTAAAGCATTCAGTTTTTGAGATACTTTTTCTAATATTGTTTTTATCATAAGCTACTTCTCCTTATCGAATTTATTACCAACAACTCTACACATTAGTTTTCCATTCCATTCAACATAATTAAACAAAGAATGAAGTGTTTCTTTACCATTATCGTCAATTGAGCGAATAAGGAAGGCTCCTTGGGCAAAAAAGATTTCTGCTTTACGATTACCTTCAATAATATCTCCTTCCCAAACTTCTTTTCCCTCGCAGTCTTTCAGTCCTGTGAACTGGCAGACTGTAGAATGGTCAACATCAGCTAAAACGACTTTATCCTTTCTTATATAAGTTCTTCCATCTTTGTGGAGTAAATCTCCTTAAACCCAGCTGTGAGAAGCAAGACATTTAGCTTTAAACTTAATTTCTCTTTCCATAAACTATTCATATAAAATTGTTACTCTTCTATTTTTGTTCACTTTTAGTATAGCCTCCTTTGCCTTGTCTATAGAGCAGAAAAAGCACTCTAAAAGGTCATTTGCGCCATAATCCCAATAATGGATAAGTCCAAAGAGCAATGTATGTTTCTTATCTACACGAAAAGCAAAGATTGGCTCATTCCAAGAATCATAATGTATGCCTTTAACAGCCTTGCTTTTACGATACATATCTACTATTCTATAGGTTGCCATAACTATTTTTCTTTAAACTCTCTTTAATTCTCTTCTCGTGACACTGAATCATACGTTTATAAAATTCTATCATCTTTTCATTAACGAAAACAGAATCATATTTACCTATATAGTAATCTCCATTTAAGAGTTCGCTGACGTGTATTCGCACAACGTCTTGCGTCCAGTTATCTATAAAAAGATAATAGGTTTCACGATTAGGATGTACCATAAGGTACTCGTAGTAGTGGAATTTATCATTTTTAATAAATGTCACTAAGCAACCTTTTGTTAACTGACTTATGTCTTTTAATACTTCCATACCTATTTCTCCTTTGCTTTAACGTTATACACTCCATCAATGACATCCACCTCGTAGCAATCGGGACAATAATGCTTACCATCTATCATTTCCCAATCAGAGTAGTCACTAATATCAACATCTTTGTTACTGAATAGTGCAGAGCAAGTATCTGTACCGCCAAATACTTCTCCGCATCTATCGCAAACAATCTGATACATTGTTATTGGCCTATACATAACTATTCTTCTTCTTCTTTTAAATTACTCTCATAGAATTCTTTTAGAAAACCATAGAACTCAATGACGTTATTGTTGTTGTCATTTTGACTACCACAACCACAACTTGGTACTCTATAGCCAATGTTTAATTTTGCTATTTCCATATCGAAAATGCTAAAATCAGAAAAGGCCTTTGCGATACCTTCTATGTCCCAGATATTCTTTTTATATGCGTTGAATCCAATATGCCAATTAAAGAAATAATCCGACAAAGATACTTTGTATTTGTATTTATCGGACAAATTAGAGCCAGTTTTTGATATTGTCTTATACTCATCTGGAATATCGTCTGGATTCTTTAAAATTGCATTAATGAGCATTGTGCTAAAAGCACTTTCTCCCATATTAATATGGTCAGCATAAATTCCGCATTTTTGCAGTAAGCAATTGAAATGCGCAATGTCATTGAAGAAATCAATACTACTATCCGTATCTGACTTACTAGCTAATTTTTCATATACTCCTTTATGCTCAATTATCAGACAAATGCGATCAGTTTGCTTTAATATGCTGTTCAAGCCTTCTTCAATTTCATCTGCTCCGTCTTTAATATATTGCTTTTCGTGCCCTAATATTTCGGCTAACGTATTTCTCCATACATTGGCTCTCTCAAAGAGATTTACAGAACTTTTAATATCGTTACACACACATCGTTTCCACGCATTAGCTGAAGGTGTGTCTTCTACATTTTCAATACCGCCATAATCATTGTATGTACCAAAAATAGGCAATGAAATAGGTGTTATTTGTGTTGTCGTATAATAATTGGCAGCACTAAATCCACGCTTATTAGTTACAACACATGGTATTGCAACTATTGGATCACCGCATCTGACATTCAGTCCAGACACAAATCCTGTAGTATTATAACATCCCATAATAGTTTCTATTTATTGTTATATTTAAATTTTACGTTCTATTGTTTTTATAATATCTTCAACGTTAACCCAGTTGGTTTCATCATCTCTGATAGGTACGCTGTACTCTTGCTCTAATCTTATGATCAATTCAACCAGATCAATATTGTCCATATACAAGTCATCTTCCAGTTTACTGTTTGGTGTGTCTGGATATACTGACAATACATCATATATTATTTCAGATATTTCTTCAAATAATTGTTGTCTCTTTTGTTGAGCCATTTGCTTCTTTAATTGAGCCACTTGATCTTCTGGAGAAATATCTCTATATGGAATATTTTCTGGAAGAAATGGTCCATAATCATCAATCCACATATCTTTATTATAGTCTAAATTACATCTCCCTGGCATGAACCAGGGAGATTTTGTTTGTTAATTACTTACTCACAAATAATAGCGAGTTGGCCACAAGCTGCACCGTTCTCGATTTCAGCCTTTGTTGCAATGGCTACAGCATAATCGTAGCCCATCTTTTCCAATTGATTCTTAATTGCATTCATACTTAGTAATCTCCTTTTCTTTAAATGATTTATAATATAATTGCTTAAAGCCTAACTTAATCAAAACATTGATGTAATCTCTATACTGTTTACTGATAAAGATTTCGTTGTTGTTGCCAACAAATCTATACCACAAATTGTCAAGAAATACATTTGTCTTGTAATGATCTTTATTGCAGTCAATGACAACTAGCTTCCCACCCACCTTCAGATACTTCTTCAAGGTTGTGAAGGTTCTCTGTAAGTCTGGGATATGATGAACAACGTTTCTTAGATAAAATACATCTACTGATTTTTCTCTAAGACCGAAAATCTCATCTTTCCCATCATACTGGAAGTCCAATTGTGGAAAGGTTGTTATATCGCAAGTTTTATATCCAGTCTTTGGATTATAGCCACTTCCGAAATCAATGCACAATTTTGTCATCATCAATATGATTGTTTCTTCTTACAAGTTCATTGTTCTTAACGGCCTTACAGTACTTTTCCCAATCACAGAAATTTCCAAGAGGAGTTACGATAATATCGCTTCTGTTGTACTTCCCATAATTGCCAAATACTCCAAATGTATGGCCATTCCACTTGTAATCATAAAATCCATATCCGTCATCGCCAACCTTTACAGAACCTTCTGGGAGTCTTATCTCGCCATATCTGGCCTGTAAATCTTCACAGACAATGCTATAGAAGCCATCTGACAGTATTGTTTCCAGCAGTTGTGGATTCAAGCTTTCTTTGCACTTAGGAATGTTTATTCTTGTGTTTGGAATAATCTCCTTGCACAGAAGTGCCATGTCTCTACGCCTTTCGTACTGTTCGATGGAAGATACGCTTATAGCGACCTCAGTTAATCCAGCATCTTTCAATGCTACAATGATGTCCTCATTAAGCAGTATTCCATTTGTAACAAGACAAATACCATCAGACGTATAGTTGCTGACTATCTTTACAATCTTTACCAGATCTGGGTTAAGCAAGCTTTCGCCTCCCATGATAGTTGCTCTTTTCAGAACACCAACCTTCTTCAATGTTTCCTCCATTTTATCACAATCAAGCCGCAACGGTGACTTGAACTTTTGATAGCAGAAGTAACAGTTTCCGTTTACTCCTGTGCTTTCGTTCATGTTGCAATTCAGATTTGTGATAATTCTATATCTGAAAATACCCTTTTTCATACCAAGTTAATTCCTTCTACAACACCGTTTCCGAGATGATTCTTTTCAGATATGTTATTCACATTGATAGGAGAGAGCTTTACAAAGAAATGATCCTTATCAAACCACTCCTGGAGTTTGTCTGCATCAAAGTCTGACGTATCTACAAGAGTAAGGTTGATTGTTGTCTTCAGATTGCTTTCTGTTCGAATCTGGCCAAGCTCCTGGATAGTCATCTTGTTCTTATAAGGAATCAACCAATTGCGCTTGTCATCATCAAATGAATGCAAGCTAATCTGCAATGTGATATTTCCTTTAATGAACGAGAAATCGCTTCCCTTGATACCAATTGTTGATACATAATGATGAGTATTAGGATATTTCTCTGTAATAATACGAATAGCCTCCTTGACTGCATCAATATTAAGGAACGGTTCGCCCATACGAGTGTAGTTAATCTTAAACTCTTTGGCCTTACTTGGATCGGCACCAGCCTTACTGATAGCAAACTCAACCTGTGCAACAATTTCTTCTGCTGTAAGATTGCGATAACGTTTCATGTTACCTGTTGCACAGAATTTACATCTTACTGGACATCCGCTCATTGTCGAAACGCCAATCATCCAGCGTTCTGTACGATCACCAAGCTCATTGTTGTCGAGCTTATTCTGATGTCTGCCAATAGCATCCTTAGTATAATAAGGTAAGAACGTGTCTGTAGTTTCTACCAAGAAACCATCTTCTAGTTGTAAACAATATACAACTCCGTTCTTAAATGACTTCTTTCTCAATTCTTTCATATTTATATTTTTATTTATAATTTATAGCAAAATAAAGCATAAGTGCAATTGGCACCACTGCTACTAGTATGCTTACTATATCCATTTACATGCCTTTATTAAAAAGTTATTACTTCACCTTTCTGATGCTTTCAGTAAATGTCTTTAGCCATTGTGTTGACTCTGCGGCTGAAGCAACAGCTTGATGGTATTGTTCAAGATGGTCGTTCATGTTTTTAACAAAGTCTGGACGGTTCTGCTGATTAGCTATCCATTTATCTTTTGGAATGATTTTAGTAACATGTATGTTACAGTCTACTTCAATACTTTCAAGAAGCTGACTTTCCATAAAATCTTTCACACCTTGATAGGTTGCTGATGGCACCACCCACTTTCTTACCTTTTCAAGCATGGATTCATATCTTGCACGCAAATCATTTTTCATCTTTGCGAACTCTTCGTTCTGTGCGTTCACCTCTTTAACATACTCAATATATTCTTTCTCAAGCTGTTCTTTAGATTTTGGATGACGTATAAACTCTATGTACTCAGCATTTAATTCATCATATCTCTTCTTATGGAAATCACTTGGTTCAATTTTGTCTGGAATTTCAAAGTCTCCAACATTTTGTTTACCTTCCCATCGAAGATATATACCGAAATTTCTTAAGCAACTATTTGCAAATTGCTCAAATGTTATGTCCTGGCCGTTATAAATCGGCTCTGTATATCTACTTGGCATAATCTAATTAATTTGTGTCCGAAGACAGTTAAACATCAATACTTTTCAGTTCATCGTATGCGTCTCTAATAGCATCCGCAATATAGTAACGATCTATATTTGGATTTTGTGGAACACTATAACACAATGCCTTTAATAACTCAAAACGTTGATTCTCTTGTAACTTCATATTTTTACTTAATTGTATCAAAGTTCTTCCAAGCCCAAGCTTCTGCTTTTGGCTTAGTTTTAAACTTTTTATCTTTCACTTCATGCCAAACTCCAAAAGGTGCTGTCTTATACTCAATAAGGAAAAGACCCTTTTCGATCTTGACAATTCTATATTCTAATATTTTTATTTTCATATATGTTAATTTGTGCCAGAAGGCAAGTTAATAACTACAATTCATCAAATTCTTCTTTGAATTTTCCAGCCCACTCATCAACAAATTCTTCAAGAGATTCTGCAAAATCATTTTCGTAAAACATAGCGTTTGCAAAAGAATCTCCGATTTCTTTTATTGTTGCCTTGTCAAGCATGCCAGCAGAAACAGCTTTTTTCAATCTTTCAAAAGCTGGGAGTGTTTCTTCTTGTAGCTGTTTTGCTCTTTTATAATCTTCAAGTTCCATACAATAATAATTGCTATCTAGTCCCACCAATGAGATTTCTTCTTCGTTAAAGCTTCAATCTCTTCCTTCAACTTAGCAATCTCTTCATCCTTCGTGTCAATTACGCCTTGAAGGTGAGAAACCTTTCCAGACTGTTCTGTCAAGTTGTATTTAAGACCAGTTATCTGTTGATCAAATCTAGCCTCCAGCTGCTTATAACACTCTTCTTTATATTTCTGGATGATCTCATCCTTTTCTTTATCAAGCTGATCCTTTCTTGCAAGATATTCTGTTTTTGCATTATCACATTCTTTAATGCTCTTGTTGATTTCATCTTGCATCTTGTTTTCAACCTTGATTCTTACGTCTTCAAAATTAACAAAAGATTCAGAAACTTCACCTTCAGCATCTTCTTTGTATGAAAATGCGTCACGAACATGTAATGCTGCACGTAAACTTTCGTATAATACTGTACTGTTAATTGAATTGCCCCAAAAAGGACTATCAAATCTTTTTCTTTCATAGTCCGTATATTTTTGAATCGTGTTTGAAATTATCTTGTCTATATCAAATTGAACACGACTCTTTACATGGACCGTTTTAACAATGGCTTTTGATGAATTCTTAATAGCCTTAATGTTTTCTTTCAGCTCTGCACATTCATCTTCAGCCTTTTGTTTTGCCTGTCTGAGCATATCATACTCAGACAGGTCAACTTGTACTATAGCCATATATTACTTCTTGTATTTGCGCAACGTTTTGTTTATTGTTTCAATAGGAACTGAAACAGCAGTTGTCGTTCCTTTTTGATACTTCTTTGCAAAAGGAGCTGCATCTGGGAACTGCTCAATAACTCGTTTGATCGTTCTGAGAGAAAGTAGGGTTGATATAATTGATTCCTTTATCTTTCTCTTTTCTGAAATCAAATTGCTGATGTCTTTCTCCATCTTTACGATGTAGTCGTACTGTTCCTTTGTACATTCATAGCGATATGAACGATTATTCAAAGGAACCTTAAAAGGTTCAACACTCACATAAATTTGTGCATTTCCATTGCACAAATAAGCGTTAGACAAATGCTGGAAATATTCTTTGTGAGCTTTGTATTCTTTCTGAATTGATACAGGAACATTGCCCAATATAATAAGCGTACAGTACTCCTTCATTTTAGTTTCCTGCGCAATCTGATGATCAACCATAGGTTTTATCATCTGGTCGGCAATTTCTTCTGCAATAGCCTTTGTTATGTTCATAATTTTATTGTTTATCAGTTTATAATTCATTAAACAAAAAGGCTGGAAGGCCGTTTATGACTCCTCCAGCCCGATCTGAAATTTATTTTGTGTACGCTTCAAGAAAATCTACTCGATAAGCGAAAAACTGTTCATATTTACCAGACAACGTTACAAGACACTCACTCAAATCTGTACCAATGACATAAATGTTACCGTTGCCGATATACTTGCAAAAGCCTATGATTGAATTCCAAGGCTTGTGTGGATTTGTGACCAAAGCGTATGTAAGACCATATTGCAAATCATTCACATGTACCTGTTTGTTATCCAAATGGCAGCAAACTGGCTTGAATTCATCTTCCTTGTAGTTGCTCTTGACAAGGTTGACAATGTTGTTAGCCTTGTTTGTAAATGCGACTACGTTCATAAAGTTGAACCCGATATGGTCCCCAGACTTCACAAATGTTAGCAAGTTGGTTTTAAACTCAATAGCGTTATCATTAAACAACTTCTTGTTGAGTTTGTCGGAAACTGACTGTTCATGCTTGCTCTCTTCTACTGCTGCCAATAAATTGCAGAGATGATACAAGAATGCGTCAACTTCCTGTTGTCCGTTTCCATTTAAAAATTTCATATAAAAACTTCTTTAATCAATATGCGAGATTAATTCATCAATTTTGTTAGTTACCTCACACGGATTCGAACCATGAATAACAGAACCAAAATCTGTTGTGTTTCCAGTTACACCATGAGGCAGTATTTCAACATACTGGAGAAAGCGAGATTACTTATGATCAATAAGCCAAATCAGCAAACAGATCACGATAATGACCAATGCGATAGCTGCTGGAATCCAGAGCGGTGCCAACACCCATACCCATGACCAGGCAATTACGTTGCATAACTTTAAAACGATGAATGCTACGGTTAACAGGCCGCACAGACCTATTCCACCACTGTTTGAAGAAGAATTTTGACTCATAATATAATATGTTTTGATTAATAATTGCGGAGAAAGAAGGAATCGAACCTCCGATACATTTCTGTATTACTCGTTAGCAATGAGCTGCCTTACCACTCGGTCATTTCTCCAAAAACAGTTATCACGTCAATCAAAAAGGAGCTATACCGTTTGTGGTACAGTTCCAGTGGGATATGCAATATTGCTTGCTACAGCCATTTTGCAATACCATTTTACAGCTTTCTTGATAAACTTAATAACTTTCATCTTTCAAACAATTTAATTAAACATCTAGCACAACAGGATGGACTCGAACCATCAACCTTTAGTTTTGGAGACTAACATTCTGCCAATTGAAATACTGTTGCAAATAAAAACCTGGGAGCCATCACTCTCCCAGGTTAGTAAACATCAAACAATAAACAATAAAAATAAAACTATCAACCTTAAAAAATATGAAAACAAACTGCGGAACTGACAGGACTTGAACCTGTGACCTGCTGATTAACAGTCAGCTGCTCTGACCAACTGAGCTACAGAACCGTTTTATTTGTGGAACAGGGAAGACTCGAACTTCCGACCGCTTGGATATAAGCCGAGCACTCTAACCAACTGAGCTACTGTTCCATTTAAGGCAAGTTTCACAACTTACCTTAAAATTTAAACCATGTTACACCATTTATCCAATAAGCAATGTGGAGAAGGTGAGATTCGAACTCACGACTTTCTGGATGCAAACCAGACGCTCTAGCCAACTGAGCTACAACCCCAAAAGCCGCATACGTGCGGCTCAAACATTTAAAATTTTATCGTATTATGGCAAATACATAAATTCTTGGGCTATAACTGGGATTCGAACCCAGATGTCATGTGCGTTGAATTGACAGCCATTCTTCACTTCAAAATGCGTGTCTACCACTTCCACCATTATAGCCTTAATATGTTTAATTCTTACTGGAAGAATTTCGAGAACGACTTGATAGAACTTACGTTGTTCTTCTTCATCTGAGCTAACTCATCGTTTCTCTTCTGAAGATCACCTATCATCTGATTGTTCTGCTCGATCTCGTGATCAATGTCAGAGTTGAGCTTTTCAAGATCGTCCTTTGCCTGTGAGAATACCTGTAAGATACTATCACGTCTTGTTTTAAAATCGTTCATATATATAATGCGTTTAAATTGTTAAGCTTTCTCCAATATGTCAAAGATCTATTTGCACAAAGTGCGTTGTTGCGGAGGACGGACTTGAACCGTCGACCTCCAGGTTATGAGCCTGGCAAGCTACCAACTGCTCTACTCCGCAATATAAACGTTCAGCCTTCAATCAAGCGAGATTTATGAAGAATAGACGAATTGTCAGCTGAACGTTGTTGTTATCCTCAATCTTTTTACAAACTAAATACCTACCAAACGTTTAAATAGAAAAATAATGCTATATAATAGTATTCAGCCCAAATTTATTTATTACCAAAATCAGCAGGCGTTTCTCCCCACTCACGATTATTCCAATGCCTAACTTCTATTGTGTCAACATCCCAAGAGAAGGCTTTGAGAAAAATTTCTGCTTTCTGAAGGTCTCTGCATTTTTTCTTAGATGCTGTCTTCTTGTTTTTAAACCACGATATAGCAGTCATACTGTCCGTATATATAACTCGTGGCCAATAGTCATTCTCGATTATGTACTTAACAGCTTCTACCACACCCAGGAACTCACCGATGTTAACGGTTTTGTTTCCTAGGTTTTCATAAAAGATTCGTTTTCCAGTCTTCAAGTCTATTCCTTGAAACTCTGTTACCTTATTCTTTGTGGAATGAGCTGCGTCTGTAGCTATACCTTCTGTTGGAATATTGAACATAATATATCAGATTTACCAGAATTCAGTTGGAGTAGGGATTGGTATTCCTACATCTTGATTAAAAGTATTCACAACCTTTGATTTAACCCAAAATTTAACTGGGTACTCTCCAGTTGCCAATGCCAGCTTGATAGTGACGTAATAGGACATTCTACCATCAGCCTTTATGCAAGCCTTTTTACGCTTTCTAGGAAGCTTTCCTCTTCTGCGACACTGGAACATAGTAACCATCCCTTTCAAACTGCTTCAAAAGAGCATAGCCAGTGTTCTTGAAATCGTCAACTACAGTCAACAGATCCTTAATGTCCTTTCTCTGCTCCAGAACCTTAATAAAACAATTGATGTCACGAACAGAATCACGCTGTCCATCCATTGGGTTGAAAACAAGTTTCTTGTTTCCAAACTTCACGTGAACCTCATAAACCGCATTCTTTACAACAAATGTTTCGATTGTTGCCTTAAAAGCGTGAGGATCTGCTTGAACTACAATGTAGCCAGCGTTCTTATCCTTCATAGGTATCATCTCAACATCGTACAGAATGCCACCTTCTATATAAGGAATGATGTCACGAGTCACAACACATACCTTCTTTGGTGCTGGATCATCCTCATGTACACCTCTGATCATTCCGTTAACCTTGTTGATAGATACGAACCCAACCCAGTTTCCTGTCTGGTCAGATTTCTTGAACTTCAATTTAGTCTTAATTCTGTTCATATTTATAATCAATTTTATATTTTACGCAATAAAAAACCACGCAACTCATTCAGAATTGCGTGGCAAAATTATAAAAATACTTTGAACTGACAAAGTAAATTAACTAATATTTTTAACTTAACTTTCTGTAAACCAGTATTTTGTGATTTGTGTAAACTAAACAAAATACTTATTAAATATGGTTTAATATCAAGTGTTTAAGATTTTTTATATATAATATCGAAAACATCAATAATCTACCTCAATATCTTCCATTATTTGTTTCACTTTTGGAATGGAGAAATTTCCGCAATCATCACGGTATTCGACAATATACATATTAACAAAGTCAGATGATAAGCGTGCCATCACTTCAGAAACTTCATTATCTGGGAATCCGCACAACTTAATACCATCTTTCTCCAATAAAAGATAGCCACATTTCTCACTCAGTTTTGCTGCATCTTCTTCGCAAGCTTCATATCTGGAGCCTACATGGAATAACAACAAGCTGTTTGCGTGTGTTCTTTTGTAGAACTTGTACGCATCTAAATACAGATTACCCATAACAATAAAATTTAAATTTTGTTAGACAAGCATTTATCACATAGTCCTTGATTTCTCATAAACTTAATCCTGGAGATTTGCTTACCACAACAGGTACAATAATACGGCTTTTTCCGTTTGGTATTGATTATATACTGTATCTGTCTAACATCTAGGTCATAGATTCCAGCAAGTTTATTGTACACTTGTGTATCTGTAAACTTCTTTGTTTTTAGTAAGGCATCACAGTCATGTCTAATTAAGAAATCTCTGACTGATTTTTCATCTAGCAGTCCCATATCTCTCAGTCTTATGACATTGATATATGGGACGGAGCTTTCATCAGAAATCTTCTGCGCATACGAATCGAAAACTTCCAAGCGACTCATTTACTCCTAATTTTAACGATAATATCCACAGATTTGGAATCTTCTATCTCTGCTATTTTGTTGAAAGAATCTTCCAGCATAGCCAACATGATACGATTGCTATCCGCATGTGTCATAGTTGACCAATCAATTTGTAAGTTATCGGCCATATCTTGAGCCATCTTGTAAAACCTGCTTCTTTTAGGTATATCTGTTACATTGTAGATTTCCTTCAGTCTGCGGTTAAACAAGATTTTGCTCAAGTCAAAGAACTCGAAGAAAGCATCCAGTGTCTTCTTGTGTTCTTTTGGATCGGCCTTCATGTTGCTTTTGTTCATTTTCGTTTTCTATATTCAGTTTTTGCATGTAAGCAAATTAAACTGACAATAAGTACACCTATAACAATTATAATGGATTTCAGTGTCTCGTGTTCATATATATAATACGGTATATATGTAATCACACCACATAAAAATGGTATAATTATTGAAGCTGTACTCCAAATAATTACATATTTTTTATGTTGCTGCTTTACTACCTTTAATTCATTATTTGGCAATGTACAATAATATTCTTTTCGTTTTTTGTGACATATATAGATAATGAAAAATGCAATAAAATATGCAAGCCACAAGATCAATGAGTATACGTTACGCACAAAGCATTCAAAAAATCTTATGATGTAATTATTTTCAACAGACACAACGACACCACCAATATGCCATAACAACAATAATTGTAATGGCATAAATGACATGACTATTGCCTGTCCTCTATCGCTTGGTGTCATATTCTTATATTTCCAAGATGACTTTTTAAAAATACTAATCATACATTTTTATTTTCTTATATTTGCTTTTGCAAACAAATAAATAATACCTGCTATTAACCAACCAATAATAGTAAGGGTTGATTTAATTGTTTCACTCTTTTTTATAAATTCTTCAAGCATCATAAAACCAATGCCAATAAACGGTGCGCTTACAACGAACAGCCCCCACATAATTACATATTTTTTATGCTGCTTCTTGATAATCGCCAATTCTTCTGCTGATAACGTATCATAATATTTGTGTCGTTTCTTGATATTTATGTATAAGAGCGAAAACACAAAAATATATGCAAGCCATATCCATAACGATAACTGGCTTTTGACAAAGCTTTCAAAATATGTTTTAATGTAATGGCCATCATCAGTATGGCCAATTACACCAATTATATGTAATGTAAGTACTGCTGTAATTGGAAGCAAAGGCAGAACTATAGTTATGCCTCTTTCACTTGGCGACATATTCTTATATTTCCAAGATGACTTTTTGAAATTGTTATTTGTCATACGCTTTCAATTTTTATCTTATACCCAAAAGCATCAACAATCTTAAGAAATAAGTCTACACCAACAGTAGAACGTGCTGTTTCTATTTTCGTAATAGTAACAACATTACTTCCTATTTGTTTTGCCAAAGAATACATAGACATATCTGAATCACGTCTTTTAGTAACCCATGATCCAAACTTTTCTACACAATCAAGCACATCTGTGTTGCAATTGTTAACTAATTGCAAGTTGCACCCAATAGCCTTCAAATATTTAAATATATTGCCCATAGAATAAGAGTTAACAGCATCTTCAATTCTATTTATCTGAAGCGATGTTAACCCAGTATCTTTAGATACCTTATATTTGCTAATATTCAAAGACTCTCTTTGGCATTTTAGTGTATTTGAAAAACTTATTCTATCCATTGTATATTGTTTTTATGCAAAGGTAATAAAATATATGATAGCTACCAAATATTTTAGCGTTTTTTAATTATATTCTTTTCAATGAACTCACACACCTTGTCAATCTGATCTCCAGCATCTTCCATAAGTTCAACATAATCTTCCATTTTTGAACCTCTTTCTGAGCACTGCAATCCAACTGGCATGTTGTCAAAAGCATCCTGTTCATCGTTCTTAACATCTTCCAGAAGGTCTTTTGCTTCTTCAAGAGATGCTATAACGTCTGAGAGTCTGTCTCTTCTTTCTTTGTTCATATACTATATTTTAGTTACTTCTACTGTTCTCAACTCTCCACTATACCCCAGTTTACGAAGAATTACTACAAGCAATTCTGCTGGGATATAATTTAAAAACGAGCTATCTTCCCTTAGTAATGATTCAAGATTTTTACAAGCTACATGAGCTGGACAACTCTTCTTGTCAACAACACATTTTCCTGTATATTTATCCTTTCCATTAACGCAAAGGGAACATGGATTATATTTTAATGAATTCTTAATCATACAACAATCAATTTTGTAACACGAAGTTCTCCATTGTAACCTCTTCTTCTCAGCTCTGCAAATAACTGAGAATCTTCAAAATCAGCTAAGGATAATGTAGCTTTTGATCCTTGCTGTGAAATGTAATTTTCTGGGCGAATGTTTGATGTTGCTTTTTGTGCCATTATACTTATTTATTTAAATGTTATTTATATGCTAAATTATTATCATATTTGATGAACTGAGAGAACTTTTTGTCACTTGCGTCAATAATATTGCATACAGTCTCTCCATTCCATTTTGTATATCTACTGAAGAATGCTGGTTTCCATGTTTCTTTATCCGTGTTGCGGACAAGAATCATCTCTCCAATCTTAAGTGACATATCTTTTGTTATTGCTTTCTGGAAGCAGAACAAATTCTTGTTCCATGTCATACCAGTCTTTTCAATCATACCGAACAGCAGTTTCTTTTGTTCTTCGGTGGCTGGCTTGATTCTACCATGATTACAACTAATACGCCATGCTTTGTTATATTGCATGTCAAGTTCTCCATTGCTATCAATTCCAGCATACGAACGGTATCTTGTAACGTTGTCAAACTTATTATGCCACTTACCAGCATAGATGAAAGGCAAATTGTCCTTGCATGTAACAATATCCCCACCTTTGAACTCATTATCTTCAAGATTCCACACGTTCTTATATTCAGTTGTCTTGATAGCATCGGCATAAAACATATCTGCTGGGTGTGGGGCGTTTTCTTTGGTGCCATTCTCGTACCAATCGTACAATCTGCCAAGTCTTTCGAAACAACCACCTTCAAGACAATCATTTTTCATACGCTCAAAGAAAGCCTTCTCTTTTCGAAGATCCTCATAGCTAGGGAATACTTCAACTCTGATATACTTTTCCTTATCTTCTCTGCGGAAAATAAAGATACAATCTTTCATAGGGTAATTTCCTATTCCCCAAAAAAGACCTTCAGAACAGTCTTGAATATCCTTTACATTAGATTGCTTGAGAAGTTCCTGTAACTTCTCTTCAGCTGTATTTGCATTTTCAAACATAATGGTTGATGTTTAATTGTTTATATTATTGTCTGTCAAATTCCTTGTTTAATTTTACCAATTCCTTTTCTGCTTCTGTTCTCATACGTTTTCTATGAGCAAGACCATCTGCATATCCGACATCATATCTGTCTGCCTGTTGATATTTGTCAAGTTCAAACAATAAGCTGTCAGTCCTGTATTCCTGTTCTTTTTCACGTAATCTGGATGAAATCAGAAGCTGAAGGTATACAAGCACAAGTACAGCTATTGTTATAGCCATAATTACTTGTGCTTTATATTTGAAGTCTAATTTATCTTTCTTCATCTTTTGGTGCTACAATAAAAGTATCAGATAAGTCAGAATAACCTGCAATATCATCTGGGGTGATTTGTCTTGCTGTGTATGTATCATCTTCAACACAAAGAACTGCATATTTATTCCTGTTCTGAGTCAGTTCGTAAGAGTTCATAATAGACCAATTCTTTGGAATCTTGTTACCATTAATAGCCCATGATTTACAGTCTTTTGGATCGTTGAATGTAATGATTCCAGCGTCTTTCATTTCCTTTCTGATGGCCTCATAACGTTTAACAATTTCTTCTTGTTCCTCCGTTAGCCCATAGTTAGGATATTTCTCCTCAACAACTTCTTTCACAATATCACGATCTGGATTCTCTTGGTATATTTTGACAACTTCCATTAAATCTAGGCCCAGATATTTCTTGCGAATTGCTGAAACAATTTCCTGGCAGCATTCTGACATTACCTTGTTGTAATGTGAACTATGATCCAAGTAAAAAGCTTCGTTCAACAATGACTTGAAGAACATCTTTGTATATTCTGTTGGAGTGTTATCTACCATTGTGTACAAATCGTGATAACCGTACTCATCTGTGATAGCTTGTATAATGTTAATCATATCGTCAATCATTAACATGTCATCTGGAAATTCCAGAGATAACATGATTGAATCTATAGGGGAGTCTGTAACAACTGGCTGCAAATCAATAGCCTTTGTGTTAGTAACACAATCTTCAAATGTCACATCTTTAATGATAACCTTTAAAGATTGCTCTTCAAACATAAATGTAAGAACAGTGTGATTACCGTCATTCTTTATCATCATAGGAATGCCATTAATAGCTTTTGATTTAATGAACTGGCACAATGACTTGTCATCATTTACCTGCATTGATATGATATTCGAATTCTTATACTTTAGATATGAGTATGACACAACATTAATTTCTGCTGCGCCAAGTGCATAAATCTCAAATCTTAATGTTTTGTTTTGCTCTTCCATAAATTATATAATTTAAATGTGAACTATTTCTTTGACTCCTTCAACATAAACGCCAGGTAATCCTCACGAGAATGCTTAATTGCATCTGTAATATCCTCTTTCAGAAGATTGGTTCGTACAAGAGGAACGCCATCAAATGCAAAATACAAAGAGCCATCAAACTCTTTAACCTGGATCATTTCATCTCCATCTGTAGCGATTTTCTTCTTTAAGCGTGCCTCTCTTGCAGCAAGCTCACGCTTCTGTCTCTCTTCAGTACTTTTGATACTTGATGCAACGAAATTGTTAATTGCATTTTTGATATTTGTAAGAATTTCCATTGTTTATTGAATGTTTTATAAGTTTGATATTATTTTTAATACTTCTGCTTTCTTTGGTTCATTGTCATTTGAATCAAGATAAATGTTTACGTAAATTCCATCTGGAGAAACGTCTCCATTTTCATATTTCTTTCCAGTTACCTCAACATTAAGGTTTGGATGCTTGACAGTTTGATTATCGACTCCGCACCACCAATCCCAAAGATCGTCATAATGGTCTAAATCTATAAGTTCTTCGATAACTCTTACGACAAAGATTTCATCGTCATACTTGAATACAACATCAATATAGCTAATTGATTTCACCAATTCATCCAAAGCACTTTTCTTATGAACTTCATCATCACTTGTAAGAACTTGAATCTCACCGTCTGCTAGTCTGAAGAAAACATCTTCTTCAACCTTATTCATAGTTTTCATATAAAGTTGATGGGCATCTTCCAGGCTTAAGCCATCAGCAGGTATATATGCCAATGTTTCTCCAATACATACATCACTTCCGAAGTATGTATTTAAAATATCTTCCAATGTTACCATGATTAATCACGTTCTAAATATTCTACAATATCATCCTTGCTCATGTTGAAGTGTTCATTGTCCAAGAAAAAATAAATACTATTATCTATCTTTTCTGCTTCGCTATCACTATATCCAGAATCAGAATCATATATAGCATTCTGTAATTCCTCTGTAGATACGTTTACTCGCATCGCATCATTGGTGCCAGCAAACAGGATAATTTCTTTTACAGGGTAATCCTTACCCTTGTAAGTCACATTATAATCAACTTCACCCATAATCAATTAAATGTTAATTCCACGATATGAAAGTTCGATCTCTACAGCCTTGATTTTCTCAAGATTTTCTGCATCTTTCTGAACATTGTACTCTCTAACGACTTCCTCGTCATCCAACTTAATAATTGCTTTCTTATAATTTTGGATATTATTCATATTTTTATTGTTAGAACCACACTAAAATTCTTGGAGTTTCCCAATAATAATTGAACATAGGAAACGCTTCTTTTAACGTGATTAAGATTTGACCTATTACAGTTTTTATATGTCTTATCTTTAGATAATTTTTCGTTACCAAATAGTCTCTCCCAGACTTAAGTCCAAGCTGGGAGAGAACCGATTTCAAAAACTTTTTTATATTGTTTTTTACATCGTAATATGACGTTGATTTGAAATCAATTTCGGTAACGTGTTTTTTTACACGTTTCCTTCTCATAATTGACTACAAATCCTGTTCGTAATTGTTATAATATTCACGCCAGATGTCTGGGAACTGCGTTACCGCATATTCTGCCAGCTCAAGAGTTTTGAAGGCAAGCCGAGGCACGATGTCCCAAATCGAAGCACCGAAACCGTGCCTCGCAACAACGCAACCAGGCGCACAAGCAGAGCTTGCCTGCAACTCGTGTTTGCCAGAGATACCGTCTTTACGAATCCAATACACAAAGTAGCACTCATGCTTATCATAAGTCTCCTTAGTAAGCTCCCAGCCTTCATTCAAGGCTTTCACTATGCACAACACCTTGACGAATGCCTTAACGCAACGCTTGTCACGTTTGTTGAAGACCTGGAAGGCGTTAATAGCCTTCGACATGTCATTGATGTCTGACTCCTTCATGTTAAGTGCATCCATGACATCCTGCCATGTCTTGATACGGTCCGTCACCTTGATACTAAAATCAACATCTGGGAAGAGCTTCTTCAAAGTCTCCTTTGTCTCTTCCGAACCTGCTACATAAGCAGCAATTGCATTCTGCTTAGAAATTTTTAATTCTTCCATTGTATAATTACTTTTTAAATTTAATTTTGCCTTCAAGATAGAGTTCCATCTTTCTGGCACGATGTTTCTGTTTGATTGCCTTCCAGTATTCTTTTGACCGTTTCTTTGCTGGTTTCCGTACTGGAGGCGTTATTATTGATTGTACGAGTCTCTTACTGACGTTGAACATTGTGGCAATCTTGCGTTGGCTAAATCCTTGCTCGCTTAATACCTTGATGGCCTTACGCTGTTCTACTGTAAGTTTGGCCCGATTATCAAATTTTGTTCCTTCTAATTTAATCTCTTCAATCTTTAACGGCATTTCGTTTTTATTGAAGAATAGGATAGGAGGTTGTGTAAAGGTGTGAATAGCTGTCCGCTTTTTAATGTTGTTTAACAAAAAGACCGAAATAGCGCAATACACTAAATCGGTCTTCGATTATATAATTATGGATCACATTTCCAGTAGCCGAAGTCAGAACCATCTCCTGGATGGGCACCAAAATAATACCCTTCTGGAGCATAACTATCTGCTATTTCAAACAATTCATTACAGAACTCTGTTGCATCTTCAGTGTCCCAAAACTTACTACATTCGCCTTCTTCTTTTGCATCCATTGCAATGTTATACAACGAATCTTCATCTTTCTCCATTTTCATTAATTCTGGAGTCTGACAAAGCATTGCTACGAGTTCTGGTATAATGTCACAGTTTCTATGTGTACCGTGAATAGCAGATTGCTCTAACTCTATGTTTAATAATTCACCTTTGCTTATTAACATACTAATATTGTTTTAAGTTATATCGCAGTCCGTTTTCAACAAACCATTTCTTTAAAGACCCATCTGGTTTCATAACCTTATCGGCATCTACCGTTATTGTATGTATGGCACCTTCTCCACGTTTAATCTCAGTTCGTGTAGGATGCCTCCAGTATTCAACAACTCTAGACATAGGCTTTCATTTTCTGTGAGACAAACTCATCAATCAAGTCATAATAACTCATGTTCTTTGGGTTCTCTGTATAATCATAATTGCCATACATTTTCATAAACTCCAAAGCCCAATCACGTATCAATGATTTGATTTTTTCTCTATCACTTTGACATACATCAAGTTCTTGCATTTTTGACAGGCATTCAACTGAAATCTCCTGTGCAACATCAACGTATCTGTCATTGTGTGCCAAAAGAACCTCATTTCTTGTGAGGTTCTGATTCTTTGGCAATTCAACGTCTGGAAGCATATCAATGATAAATGTCACTTGTCCTGGAATAATTTCATCCGCAACAAAGTCACCATCCTCACCTTCAACAACATGTCCTTCAATCATCAGAACTTTGTTCTCATTGAAGTACAGACGTTTTACAACGATGTCAAATGGGTTAGCAATAGCGTTGCCTCCCAGCATACCAATGATGGGACAATTATCATCATTGTCCACGTCAAACGTATATTCTCCACCGATTGCTGAAATGATCGTGTTCAATTTGTTCTGTTCGATTGAAGAGACCATCTTAGCTAATTTGAATGTATCTACTTTATTTTCCATACCTTATTTCTTTAAAAGTCATCTGGGAACAGCTCACGTGCAATCTTTGAAGCAAACTCTTCATAGCACAGATGACAAACAAACATATATCTTGGAAGTGTATTCTGCTTGTTCTGCTGTATTGGCTCACCAAGCTCTTCTTCCAAATCTGTCACAAAACCTTCCAAATCGTCCATGTGCTCAATATAAAACTTTTTAGTTTCATCGTAATACATGAACATATTTGTTACACCAGACAAGCAGCCTCCTTTCATCAAGTCTTGGAAATACCCAATCAATTGGTCATATCCATCACATCTGTATGCAATATCTTCAATGAAAGAGTCCGTAAACCCTTTCTTTTTATTGAAGATTTCCAATGCTGTGTCTGTCAACAATTGCGTGACAAATGTCAACGTATCTGGAAGATCATCGCATGTTATCTTGTGATATGGGTTAGATGAAAACAGCTTATCCCAAATCTCTTGCCCTTTCAGTTCCAACAAATACAAGTATTCGTCTTCTCCTTGTTCAACGTTGGCCAATGAATACCCCATCTCATTAAACAGCCAGCTAATATATTTAGGGTCATACTGTAAATGGTCCTCCAAAAACTCTTTGAACCATGATTCAATATATTCTGTGAAAATCATCGTAAATCATTTAATTTAAATACCTTACCATATTTCAACGCAATGTTGTAGCAGTCAATCTCTTCATCAGCGCAATAATTTCTTATTTCTGCTGCAAGAGATTTATTTTCTGCTACTTCTACCAGAGTAGGGTAGAGGAGTACTAAAGGTGACTCATCTAAACCATTCGTAACTTCAATAGCAAAGCCATCATAAAATTCAAACGTCAAATCCTCTTCTTCGTTTGGACCAAACATATCACAATCAACAATGAGCATATCATCTGTTATTTCTGGCTTTTCTTTCAGTTTTACCTTAATGTCCGTGAAGAACACTCTGTCAAGAATGTCTCCATGTCCTTCTTCTGTCATAGGAGAAGCTTGCATGCAAACCTCTCCAGACTCATCCATAAAGAACTGGAAGTCGAACAATTTGTTGTACATTGACTCAACATTGCCCAAAATCCACGGACCATCATCACTAAGAATTTCACCCAACTGAACATCATCACAGTTACATTTAATATTGTCATGCCACACTTTGTCTAACTCCATGTTAAATGTAATGTGCTCAATGTCAGCGTTTTGGAACTTCTTAAGTCCCTTCTTTAAATGGTACTTCTTAAGATTTTCGTTTGTACGTTTCATAATTAACCTTACATTAAATCATCATGCAAACTATTTGGGCATCGTTCATCGAACCAATGCCAAACATCAAACCTGCTGGTTCCAGCCTTGAAACACATAAAGTCTTGCTCAATCTCGTCTTCATCATTGATAGGAACGTTTGAGAACATATCCCAAAGTTCTTGCAATGTTTTGAGACTTGTTGAATCACAGCAATGATAGCACCAGCAGTTATCTTTCTCCAACAAACTGCTATCGTGAAAATTGATGTCAATTTTTTCGTTAGGGTTAATATTAACACCAACTGTAACATCATCATTTCCACATTTTGAGCAATAAAGCTTGTCTAAACCTTCTAAATGATCCATATAGATATTTATTTAATTGTTAAAGGCCAGCCTCTTCTGGTGTGTCATAGCCACCTTCAAAACTATCGTTATCCAACGTGTTAATGCGAATTTTGTTAGCGTCACCTTGCATCCATTGTATGTTGTCAAGGTCGTATTGGCAATGCTCCTGGAGGTAACTCTCAACATCTCTGTGCCAAGTGTTATCTATAATTTCCTTATCAACATCAATAACGTCCACTTCACCGCTTCCGAACGCTAATACAACGATTCTATATTTGTCCATATTATTTCTTGTAAATTCTAAGTGTTACACAATCACATGCAAGGCCAAATTCAGGTTTTGTGTCGAAATATGGAGAACCAATAGAAGGCTCGTCCCATTTAATATCAAATCCATCTGGATATTTCTTGTTCAGATTATTAACGAATCCGTCAATATTCTTAATATCTTCATCATTAAGTTCCAGATTCAAATTCATCATATTGATAGCATGTGATTCTGGAACATCATAATAATCAAGAGAGCCATCTGGATTAAGAATCTTCTCACAAATTCTAGGAATTGCATATACAGGAATGTAACATTCATCCAACAACTTTCCTTCTGGATTCCATGTAAAGTCATCTGTATAAAAATCAAGCCAGTCTATGTAGTCCTCTTGATTACTGTTAAGCTGTTCGATTTTACAACACTGCATGAATTCATCATTATGCAAGTCATCTGAATCAATATCATCTTCAGTCTTGACAATAGCTGTATTACCAAAAGGTCCTGTGATTTTCCAGAACTTGATACTCTCAAATTCTTCTGCTTCGAAGTCTTCAAGTTCCACATCTTCGTCTCCGTCACCAGCTCCCTCAATTTCTGCCATGCTAGATACATTTAAGGAGCCTTTTAAACCTTGCTCTTCATTTTCGCTACGGACAAGCACATCTACACTTCTTCCATCTGGATGTGTGACCTTGAATACCTTTGGGTACCCAGGCCAACCAACAATGGCATAAACATAATCACGATCATGCCAAAACATATCATTAATTTCCGTGTCAGTGTAAACGGTGTCTTCAGAACCATTTTGTTCCAAAAAATCTCCAAAAGCATTAATCTGCTCTTCAGTCAAGTCTTCAACTGTATCTTTTGCACCGCCCCAGAATGGGAAGTTGCTAAGACTATCTTCTACAATCCATTTCATAATTATTTACCTCCTATGAATTTTAATATTGCGTTAATAACATTACCCATAGCTTCTACAGAAAGACTGGAGAATTTGATGTCTGCTTCGAAGTCTTTTGTTCCACCATGTATCATAAAGTCTCCGTTGCAATCAATCCAAACTGTCTCAATATCAATGTCTATTTCTCCAATATTTACGTTGTCTGCTATATAACCAGCCAATTCTACACCTGCGTCTAGAATTTCTTGTAGAAGCAGGTTATAGTTTTCTTCCTTGCGGGATGGCTCAGAAGATATTTTCTTGGCCTTGTCTTTTAATATGTCTAAAACATTGTCTGTCATTTAAAAGTTCCGTTAATAATGTATACCTCATAACCTTCATATCCCCAAACACGCAGGTTTCCAGGAAAACCATCTATAGGTGACAATCCGAAATTTCCAGATAAATCATCTATGAACCAAGAGTCATTAAGAGATTCAAGATCATCTTGTAATTCAGAGCATTTTGCTTGTTTTACAAAATTAAGCATATCATCCTTGTTATCATATACAAAGAAGGTGTTGCGGACATTTTTAGACAAACCATCCCTGCTCCATATAAGAACTCCATAGAGTTCATCTTCCTTGTATTCTCGTGACATGATAGCCCAATATTCAGTTGAGACCACACCGTTGTCAACGTAAACAGACTCAAGAAATGTACCTTTCTGTACATCAATATCAGACCCAATCTCTTCAGTAGGATAGTCAACTTTTCTAACTCTACCAATTGGTATGAATGGGCTGGCTCCAGAAATAGCGGCCTTTTCTGCATGTTCAACATTTGTAAATGCCCCAAGGTATAACATCGACATTCCACCATCACCAGTTCTATCATGTGCTATGACAAAATAATTACGATACTTGCAAATTGTTTTGCAATACGCATCATACTTCTTTTTGTCATCATCATTCAGCATACCTTCAAGAAATCTTACTTTCTTTTCTAGTAACTCCTTGTCTAACAATACGTTATCAATTAAGTTTTCTGCCATAGTTTTGCTCGTTGTTTAATTGTTTAATAGAAAACATTCTCCCATTCTGTGTAATATACATCAGAACAGTCTTCGTTTGCATGAGATAAATCTTCATTCATTTGTTCCTCATCTCCATCATAGCTTGCCAAACAGCATACATCATCGCAAGCAAATTCACCTCCGAGATAATATCCTTCGTCCATAGGTAAGCCGCAAATATTACAAGTACGAATGTCATCTTCATCGTAAGTCCCATTTGTTATTTTGTCTTCAAGCTTGTCAACTATGTCTCTCCATGTAACAAGAAAAGAATCAAGAACTTTCTTGTTGATTTCCTCGCCATGTGGAACACGAGGGTCATGTTTGAGATTGCCAACTTCGTCAACCGCTATCTTCAATGCTTCGTAGATATTCTTACCTTGATTTTTCCAGAATTTAAAATTCTGTTTAAGACTCCATTTGTATATGTTCCACCATTTATCACGGTCACGCTTTTCGATAATATCTGGAATCTTCTCCACCAAGCGTCTTACACAGCTATAAACCACAGTCTTTGGCATATTTGACATGAAAAAATCCTTTTCCACATATCCACAGTTGAAATAAGCATTGAATGTAATGTTTCCATCTTCTTCTCTACCCATGCCATTGAACACGACTTCATAAAACTCGCCATCAACATTAAAACCATTAAAATCAATATGCTCACCTGGATTCAAAATCTCGTTAACAATTTCTTTGATTTCATTGTTGAATTGTGCGCTGTAAAGATGATTTTTACAATCTTTCAGCTTCTTCTTTATTGATTCTATCGTCATATCCTAATCCTCCTCTACTATATCTTGCAGTTCCTTCTTTTTAATATCCATAGAAATCAGACTCTCTATGTCTAGTACATTCATCATACGGCTACCATCTGGATAGATGTATATACAAAAACTATCCATAATGAATTTATCACTACTGAACAAAGTGTAGCTACTTGCTGCTGAAAAACGGAAGATGATTCTGCTCCAATCATTTTTCAGCAGCAATTTTCTTATTATTTCGTTATTCATATTCTTTATGTTTTATGATGGATATTGCTCTCCATCTAATTAAACTTACTCTGCCATCAGACTTTCTGCAAGTTCCTGCTTGGTGGCGAAAACGAAACGTGACTTGGTGTAGTGTCCTTGGTCGTGTCCTAGCACAAGCTTGCATTCTTCTCCGTTCTTGCTCTTCAATAATGAGATATAAACAATGTCATCCTCAACTATCTTGTTGTCACGCAAAAGATAAACCTTCTGACCTACATAAAAGTTGGTTCGCATTGTGGTTGTAGCCTTCTCCTGCACACACCAGCCGTCTTCGATGTACATACAAGCGTAAACCTCATTGCCTTCTGAGAGGTCTTTGGTGATGCGGTTGAAGACTTCCTGCTCTGTTGGTTCTCGCTCTTCTCCGCTATCTTCATCTACTACCTCACATTCGTAACTTAGTCCGTCTTTGTTCAGCAAATAAAGTCCTGCGGCTTGCGCCTTAACTACGTCTTGAATGGTAGTAACCTCAACACCTACCAAATTATCATCCAATCTAACTGCAATACCTTTCATAATCTTATCTCCTATTCTTTAAATTTGTTACTTGTTCTTGCCATGTTTTGATACCTTTTTAATATATTCAACCATATTTTCCAACAACTCATCTGGAATGTCAGATAACTGTATTGAGATAAATGAATCTAACACAGAATGGCTGGATAACGCTCTTTCAATACAGTACTGTCCAAATATGTCCTTAACAATTCTGTAGCAAGACTGACCATAGACGAATATTTTATCATTGATGCTTGATATGTTGTCTTTTACAATAGCAAGATTCTTATTGTGTGCATCTTCTTTCTCACTCAGATACCCATCAATACTAGCTTTTGCATCATTGATCAACTGTTCTTCATCGTAATATCCACCACAACTATCGAAGACATATCCATCCTCATCTTCGATATTAAATGCCATTACTTCACCTCTTACATAGGTGTCGTAATCCTTCATCTCACCCTCCATGATCTTGTAAGACCATTCCTTCCAATCAAAATCACTACCTTCTGGAAGCAATCGGTTTGGCATTTCTTTTTCGGCAGTTGACTTTTCGATATATGCAAATCCAATAGATGAACAATCCCATCTTGCATCTGGGTGGTGGTCTTTTGAACCCAACCATAACGTGATTCCAGAATGCTCATACATTGATATTGGCAGCATCACTACTTCACCAGATGCTTCAATGAGTTCTAACTTTTCGTTCAAGTTCAACTCTTCAACCATATCTTCTGCGATTTCATTCTCTGTTCTTGACGAATCCGCATCAATGTAACGATCATGGCTTTCTTTACAGTATATTTCTGTAAATTTATAATAATGGTCACTGTCATCGTCTTCTTCACCTGGGATATATTCTGCATTTCTATTCTTGACAAAGAAATCTATGACAGCTTTATCTGTAACATAATCAGAGAACAGGTCTTCTACAACACCCTTTACGTTCTGTTTATCGCCAAGTGAGTAATGAGGATGCTTACACACAAACGTAGCTACATTGTCCCATTCACGTGGGCTGTCAGAGTCTCCGTCAAAACCTATATTGATAGTACAGCCACGATATTGCTGACTTTCATACTGTTCCATATTTATCTGTATTTTAATGATATTTCAAGAATAATACTATCTCTTACTTCCTTACTCTTATTTAGCTTTGTAAAGAATAAAGCTTTGCTCATATTCCCACTATGCAATTGAGAGTTAAGGTATGCTTTATAAGCGTTATGCAACGAGTTAATGAATTTTAGCTCGTTGCATTGTTCGATATTATGCCGCATCTCCAAGAATCTCTTTCATCATGCGCTTCATTTCTTGGTACGCAATCTTGTGGCATCCAGCAGTTAAAATGTCATCATTATAACTTGTAACCTGGTATGTACCAGTTTTCGTTGTCATTTGAATACTTTTGAACTTACTAGGGTTCTCATGCCAAATACTGATAATCTTCCAGTATTTCTTGCACTGCTCAATTGACAACTTGATGTTCTTACTTGTCTCGATGTAGTCGTGATTCTTACTCCATCTGAGCAGAACATTTCCTCCATAATAGTAATCATCAAGTCTGTCGTATTCGTAAATAGAACATAAGTGTTCACGCCACAAGTCACGCATTCCTTCAACACCACGAGACTTATATGCTTCAAGCTTTGCAGCTTTTTCTGCGGCAATTCTAGCCTCCTCTTGTATACGAATCTTCCTTCCTCTTTCTATGCGTCCAAGTTCTTTCTCTTGGAATGCTACAAACTCGTTATACAAGTGAGTCTGTTCTTCAGTCAAGTCTTCAACCTTGAGACTTTTAGCTAGAACCTTAATGTAAAGGCTCTTTCCTTTCTCCAATCGTCCAAGAATCGTAGCTTTCTTAATATAACGCTCCTTGAACTTTTTGGTATCTTTCGCAGCCTTGAATTCATTGTAACGGAATTCAAAAACAGGAACATTGCACCATCCAAGGATGCGCCATTCATCCATACAATGAATTGGCTTATAAACCACTTCACCGTCAACGATTACACTCCTTACGGTAATACGGAAATCATTGATACTCCATCCAGATGGCAATTCATAAGACTGAATATCTGAAATACCCAGATACTTAGTAGCATTTACGATGGATTGCTTCTTCTTCTCGCAAATTTTATTATCATTTGCATCATGCCACAACTTTGCGAATTTTCGCAAAAGGATCTTTCGTGGACCATCTGCCTTAATTTCTGCCATTGAATGATAAGGCAGATCACATCTGCTATACCAACGTTCATAACCAACGTGATAGTTAACCTTGGCAATATACTCACGTGTTCTTGCACTCTTTCTAATAGACTCTGTGCGAGTCATATAAGCATCCCAGGTACCATCTCCAAACATTGTGTTCACAAACTCTTCAGTTGCAGTTACACCAGCAATATGAAGCTTAACCATCTTACGCATTGCTGTCAACACATTCTTAGCAATCAATGCTGATGGATTACGCAACCATTTCTTGTAAGTCGTGTCTTTGTACATTTTACACAACTTGTCAGCATACTCCCAGTAATCTGTAAAATTAAGAGTTGTAAGCTTTTTGCTGCTAACAAACTCAGAGTATGCGTTGTACATATTCTGAAGATAGTACTCCAGCAATCTTCTACGGTCTGTGTAATCAAAAGACTCTGGAGATGAAGTCAATTGACCTCCATCATAATAACTGTATGAATAATTAGTGTATGGAAATACTGTAATCTCATCACTAACACCAGAATAAATGTCCTGGCGATGCTTGTTAGTTGTAGGTGTTGTGTCGCTATGTAAGTCCATAACAACCATAACCTTTCTCTTGTGATCAACCCACTGGGCAATAACAGTTGAATAGCTGTAATAATTCCACTTGTCACAATGAGTATTTTTCGACTTAAATCCGTTGTTGCGACCGAAATCCTGGTTCGTCCAACGATGTGCCATTGTATGTGAATCCATGACTTTAATGTTTTAAATGTTTCTACTTATTTATTGTTTGCGCTCTCCACTGCGTCTTTATATTCTAGCTCAACCGCTAGGTCGTGAATTAACTCAACCGCTTCTTTCAAAGCATCATACATGTTATCTCCTTCTGACACAAGTTCATCAAGAGTGCTACTCTCGCTCATATCCTCTGGAAAATCATTTGGTTTCCAAGTGATTCTTTCGTTCTTTTTCTCGAACTCTCTAGCCTTTTCTAAAAGTTTTTCTATTGTCATACTCAACCCTCCTTACTTCCCTTGATATATCCAGCTACAAAAGCCTTGTGGCAAATATCCAAAATTTCTTTTGTACATGCCTTACTACCAATTTTACAATCTCTGCACATTCTGCTATTTAAGCTAGCCTGTGCAGCACGCTGTTTTAATGATGTTCTCATATTGTTTGAATTTTATATTTATTGTATACAGTTCATGCTCCTTTTGAGAACAATACATCCAAGCCATTGGTCTATTTCTCGCAAGGTCCATTGAGTTGCTGCAACATACGTTTCATCTGTAACGTTGTTGGAAATGTAAATATCAACATATCTATTCGCTGGGTCCAGTATATCTGTACCATCAATATGATTATGATGAAGGATATACTGGAACTCATCTTCAGTCATTAACTTTCCGTGGTCTGCATCATTTCTGATACAGTACAAGTAATAAGACAACTGGATGGAAAGTTCAAGCTCTCCTAATCTCATACACTTGATATATTTGTTGTCTCCAATGTCAGAAATCTTACCAACAGACTTGTCGTGCAAATACTTCACAATCCAGTCTGTTTCAACTTCATCATCAACAAATTTCTTGTGACGATAAAACTCAATCTCGGCAAGCGTCTGAGAGTCCAGAGATATTGGCTCCGTGCAAACATTGTTGCATCCATACACACCCTCATCCTGGTACCAGGGCGTGCAAAACAGTCTTTTTATCGTTACGTCCATATCGTTTATTTTTATTGTTTTTGTTATCGAATAGAAAAAAGATGGTGTACAATGTTGTCCACTTTTGGCACGTTTAACTTGATTTAACTTTATAATAAAAGCGGAACCAAAGTGATAAACACCCCGATTCCGCTCGTCAAGTAGAAACGTACTAGACGTACATCATGGAAAACATTATATCTCAAATGTGTGGCATCCCAGGAATCGAACCCAGGATTACTACCTTAATGCCTAAAACTTACAGCAATTTTTTGTTTTGCTGTAAGTTCTGTAAATTGTCTCTCAAAATTTTCATCTTGGATCTCACACCTGCTGGAGAATCAAGCGGACACCATGTCTTCTTAATATCTTCATCAGATACAATATCTTTATTGAGGTACGCTTCAAGACCAGCTCTCAAAGCTTCAATAACGTACACACTGGTTGTAGGTCCAAGTGTGAACAGGGCATTTATCATGTCCTCATTGGTTTTTATACCTGCCATAACACTAACTCTTATGTATGGATTCTCCACTCTGGCTTTGTCATCTCGTCAGCGTCAATACATACGCTGAACGAGTGGTCATTTCCAGGCTCGTGATAGATGACTCCACCATTGAGCACACAACGACCATTAACGTCAAACTCCTGGAAGTAGAAGCTGTGCTTTGCAAAGTCGTTGTACAAATGCACGGTATGCTTACCATCCTTCTCATATCCCTTCAGACGCTCTATGCAATTGTTCAACGTCTGGTCTCCTATCGACTCTGCATATTTCTTAACCTCATCGAACTTTTCTTGGCAATGTATTTCCATATCTAAAATATTTTATAAATTAATTACTTTGTTAATTTCTCGATTTTATTCAAGTCAAGATGAGTTATACCTATCTTTGCAACTTCTCCGTTCTTCTTCAATGGATATGCACAAACATAGGCAACGGAATCTTCTCCGCACTCAAACAACCCAGCATCGCTTTCACGCTTCAGATGGACAGCATACTTCTTCCCATAATCGTCACCCTTACGCAACGATATTACAACTTCTCCGTCTGATACGTATTGGGAAACGTACTCATAAACGGCATGCTGATTCTCACGCTTCAATTCGTCAATTTTGTTCTTGTTGCTGACGAATAGCTTTACCAACTCTGCAATTGTTTTCATACTTCTTGGTTTATGATTAAAAAGATGGCTGCAACAATTTCAGCTGCAATTTCTCAATTCTCTTCTGACAGTCTGCAATAACACGCTTACAACCTAAATGCTTTGCGGTCTCCAACTGTAACATAATGCCCTTAAGAGCAACTTTGTACTGATGGTCTGACATAATTACTCCTTTCTTTTTGAACGTCCGTCATACATTTCAATAGCACGCTTAACGAGCAAGTCACGATTATCATCTGACAGCTCTGCAAAGAATGGCTCAATGGCACCGCCACGACATCCCTCACGATTACAGAAGCCATTCCACTTGTCCCAGAAGTGCTGCCAGTTACAATTTGAGTGCTCAAAAACCTTCTCGCACTCTTCCACGCTCCACATGTTCCACATGTAGAAGAAGAATGACGTAACATCATTCTTAAATTCTTTTGTTTTGTCCATGATTCTACTAATTTAAATGTTTCTAATTTGTGGGATGGCAGGACTTGCACCTGGCTGTCACGGCTTCGACCGTACTTTCCCAACCATCTATAAAATCAAATCAAATATGGGTCATTATTCATCTTCCAGCTCATCAAAGTGCTTACCTTGATAGAAGCCAATTGCGCCCCCTAAGAAGAAGGCAAAAAGAACTAAGTCTACCATAATATTCTCCTCCATTTTTTAAATGTTAACCACAATTGTGGCAAATCTAGTCTTACACTTACGCTCCGTCATCTCCATGCGAACACCACGGAAATTTACATATCTGCCAATATCTCCTTGACCATTCGCCTTACCAGCACGCTTAGGATTTGGATTCTCCTGGCATGACTTGAACATGCGCTCGGTTTTTCTACGTTCACGATATTCGGCAATTTCTTGCTTATGTTTACGCTCTCTGCATTCTTGTTTGTTCTTTCTAGCTTTGTTGCTGATTTCGTTCATCTCTCGCAAGTCACGCTTATCAAGTACGATGGCATTCCCTAACGAATCCACAAGAACAACTCTTTCAAAGTGATTAATCATTGTACGCTTTGTTCTTGGCGAATCGGGTAGGGCAAAGCCACCCTTGGCATAAATCATACCATTTCCATGCTTCTCATACACACTTGCAGCTTCATCCAAATTCAACTTGATGACGCTTGCAAACTTCATAAGCCATTCTGCATCAAGACCGCTACTTTGCTTCACGCTCTTCTGCAATAAATCTCCAAGTTTTACCATGATTATTTTCTATAGATTAAACCACTACTTAACAATGTCACAAGACTATTCACTTTACTGGTGCCAAGCCACGCCTCGGCACAATATGTTTCAGCATAGATTTCTGTTGCACGTCCATACTCTATCATGCTCCACGCCTTATCCAAAGAATCGTATGTCATATAGCCACCCAGCAAATTAGGCTCATTCGTTCTGTAGAGTGTTTGGAGTGCTGGCTCAACAGGTTCATTCACAATCTCTTCAGATTCGGCACTCTTTTCAGATTGTTGCGCTTTTTGCTCCTTGATGTCGCTCCACACTTCGAGCACAATCATCAATGGGAAGCAACAGAACGCTAGGACAGCGAACATAGATAACGCTCCCCACTCAATTCTATGACTCAACAAGCGGTCTGGCGCATTTACGATACCATCTATCACCATATACGCAACCAACCCAATTAACACAACAGATAACGCTGTGTAGAACACGATTAACAAATACTTTCCCATGTCTGTAAAAATTTAATGATTTGACTTAAAATTGTGGTGAAATGGGAATCGAACCCAAACTCCAGGAGCTACCATAAACACCATATAGAAAGTGCGGACATTCCTCAGAACATCCGCACCGAACAACTAACCAACTATGCAGCAAACTTCATGGCATCTTTGATGTACTGATACGCCTCATTGATAGCCTTGAACTTCTTCTCGTCACCACCCTTGTCAGGATGATTTACCTTAGCAGCTTCACGGAATGCAGCCTTAATCTCTTCTTCGGTTGCACCCTCAGCCACACCAAGAATGGTGTAATACTTCTTCAATTTAGCAGCAGCAGCCTTTTTCTCGGCTGCTTTGCGCTCCTTTTCTGCTTTCTCCCACTCACGCTCTGTAGAATCAGCAGCATGACCAAGAGCCTCATCCAGGTTCTTCACATAGTCCATCTGCTCAATGGTAGCAGTAGTCCAAGCGTTCAACGCTTCAACAACTCTATCATCTGACCAGTCCAACCCACTTTCTACAACAAGCTTGTACAACGGCATGCCCTTAGTGATACGGATAATATCACGGAGCTTACCACCATTCTCTTTAACAGAGAGTACAGAATCAGAGATTACATCTCCATTCTTGTCTGTAACCATAATCACGTTACAAGACAATGCAGGTGTAATCTTGTTTGCTACACGCTTCTTACTTTCCTGTGCAGCCTCAGTTGTGTTCAACTTATTAGCCTCACGCATTGAAACCAACACAGCCTTAGCTAAGGCACGGATAACAGAGTACTTGTCAGTATTACGTACCTTAGCGGTAATGTTATAAATCACGCCCTTATCATTTGCAAGGACAAGACTACGAGCCATCAACTTAGCAGCTACGACTACATTACCATTCACAATCTCAAACGAAGTTTTAACGAAATTTTCCATAATTCTACTTTTAAAAATTAATAATGTTTATAAATTCGTAGTGGGTAACGTGTTCGCCACGCTCAATCACTTGGCACATTCTGCAAATACAGAATGCCCACGCTCCAGGGTGTGCTCCATGCACTTTGAATCGCACATGACCACACACCACCCACTGAAATCTACAAACTTGTTGTAAAATTATCATTCAGTGCTTTGTATATAGTGCTTAACAATACTTACTACATACCTACTAAAACCTAGTAGATAATAGCTACTTATAGCTTATTTAGTAAGATAAGCTACTTTTGCTTTTTGTGTTTTTGTTACTTTCTTTGTTTTACGTTATTATCAAAAGCATTTTAGAAAAATCTAACTACTTTTTCACTATCTAGTTTGTAATAAACTAACTAATAACTAATTAGCCTAAATTGGTAAACCACGGATAGTTATTTTTTCTTTGCACCACATCAAAATAATTTTTCACTAAATTACATCTAAACACTTTGCAAACAAAGGATTTATATCTTTGTTACTAACTACTTTTATACTCGCTTTTTACTCGCTTTTTGTACTCGCTTACTACCAAACAAAGGTAGTTTTTATTGCTTTCCATACTAACTTTTAATTGTTTATATCTAGTTAGTTAGTGTATTTTACCACTCATTTTCAGTTATTTACACGAAATATCCGACAAAGTTACTTTGTTACTTTGCGACAACTAGAAAACCAAACTTTCTAATTATCTTTTAGGTGCATACCTATAAACGGAATAACCCATACAAAGAAAAACACTATTTTCAATAAATCAAAGAACACACACATTTAACCTTAATTCCGCTTTTTACAATTTACGGCGGTATATGTGGCAAAGTTAGGTATCTTTGCAACCTTACTAATATATTTGCAAACAGAATATAATTGTGTCAAAAGAAAGTTTTAATTTCTTTATTGCAACCTTATTTCTGAATTGCGTTGCAAAGGTAGTGAATTTATTGGTAACTACCAAATAATTTAGTAACTTTTTTATGAGAAAAATGAAAAAAAAGTCTATAAATCATTGAAAATCAGATAGTTATAAAATGCAATTTTTTAGCTACAAAATTACATTATTATATACGTGCGTGTGTTATTATATATACATGCGTGTACATTATATCGGGAAAAAGAAAGTAACTAACAAAGGATAAACAGAAAGATAAAAACCAACTGCAAAGTAATTTGTAAACAATACAAAGAAAGATAAAATCCAAATAAGCTACATACAAAAATAAATCCAAATAACAAAGGATTTAACAAAGATTAATTGGTGAAAAAGAGTTAAAAATATAGGTATCTCATAAGTGCTTGATTCTCAGTGATTTGCTTTAAAATTAGAAAAACGTATAATTGTACCAAAATAGGGGTAAAACGCCTTAAAACGCAAATAAACCACCTTAAATCAAGTTTACATATTTTAACTAAATCGGTGATTAATCTTTGTTAACTAAACAGATAATAAAAGAGTGAACAAATGCAAATAAGAGTGTACAAATAACACTCAAAAGGTATCGGGACAAAGTAAGCATAAAGAAAGGAGAAAAGTAAAACAATTTAACACTTTCGATTTGAAACGAAAAACAGATAAAAAGTAACAAATTAAAAGTTAGTTTCACTTTTATAATAAGTGAAACAATAAAAAGTACTGAAAATCAGCTAGTTAGCCAACAAAAAGACGAAAAAAAGAAAGGTGAGTGGTGCAGGTCATGTGCGAATACCACGTATATAATCCGACCCATTTTTTCAGTCTCGTTTTCTGGAATTGTTCTTCACCTCCAGATTTCTCATCCTTCCAATATCGTGTTGAATCGTGTCGAAATGGTTGTAATTGGTGCAAATCGTGTTAAATTGTGTTTAGTAATCGTAACAACAAAAGAACCTGGAAGATTCCCAGTATTTTGCAATTCCTCACATCTATACCCACACTTATATCGCAAAATGCCCAGAAATAGCGTTTATTTGCGTTCTAAGACGTTTTCTTGTCTTATCCTTGTAACTTATCATCTGATGTGATTTTAAGCCGTTATATCGAATTTTTGGGCGTTTTTAAGGTTTTCTTATAATAAAATCCCGATTTTTTGGTCGACCCCAGTATTTCAGTCTCGTTTTCTGGCAATTTAAGTTAATTTATGGGAGGTATTGACAAAACCTTAAAAAAAAATCGTATATTTGCACCCAGAATCGTCCCAGGGGTCATTTATTTGCGTTTTGGGCGATTATTTTGCAGCTGATTATAAATTTATCTCAAATGAAAAGAAAGAAGCAAATAGAGTACTTTCTGAAGAATCGCAGATACCGTACTCGCATTGATTTTGATTTGGTCAGCAGTTATTGCCGTACCAAGTTTGGTTTGAAACTACATGAGCCATCTTATTTTGAGAATGACTCTGGTATGACTTCGGCTATTTTCCAAAAATGGCTGGAAGATGGCTTTGGTGGTGGAGATGTAGTTAAGCATGGAGATATTCTCTATCTCGTTCAGTCATCTTCTCCTGGCGATACCAAAATGTGTTTTAAGATTGAGAATGGGATTCCTTCACGTTGTTCAGACGTTCTACCAGATGATTCTCTTGTCCACGCAAATGAAGAAGATGCAAAACGAATCTTTAATGCTCTTGATAATATGGGCCTGGAATTTGAGAACCCTTATTTTTGCATAACGGACCAATATAAGCCTACAAGTGGTGATCTGGTTTCATTCGTTAACAAGAAGACTGGAAATGAAGGTGTAGGTGTTGTTAGAATGAGATACACGGACGGAAAGATAACCATGTTCTGTTATGTCCTCAAAGGTATGGACCCTAAATACAGCATGGAAGAATACCTGGGCTATGTGAATGATTTCCGATTTACCCCATTTAGTCCAGCAGACTATTCTCGAAAATATCTGGAAACAGCCCTCAACAAAGTCGGTAAAACATGGAACCATTCGCTTAAGAGAATCGAACCGTTGAACATGGAAAGAGAAAAGGGCGAGAATTACTGGTTCATATCAGACAAGAGAACCGTTATGCAAGCTGAGGAGAAGAAGACCGTAGTAAGCCATAAAAGATACCTGTCTGGGAATTATTTCAGAACCAAAGAAGAGGCGATGGAAGTTTTGGCAGAACAGAATGAGGTGGTAAGAAGAATTTTGGCCAGACCAGAAAAATAGATCTGGCCCAACCAAAAACTTCAAGAAAGGCTGGATGAGTTATCCTTCTCGTTCAGCCATCTTTTTGCAATAAAGTTCTTCAACCTTTCCGTACTCGTTCCTGTCATGGTTAAACTGGATGATTTCTTCTATGACGAGAAGGTTAAATTTCAGATAAAACAACCCAACTCGTTTTTTCTTCTGCAATCTGGAGAATAGAATCTTCAAATCATCAACTGGAAGGTTGCTGTATTTCGAAACAGATTCCAAGAATGACGGAAATTGCATAGGTGTCATTTCCTCTGCTCTTGGAGTCTTGTTTCTTGCACGCTCCTCAACGTAATTCGTCATGTAGCGTATAGCTTTCTCGGCACGTGTGAAATTCTGTTCTGGAACTTCTGCCATACACTCTGAGTAAACCAACTTCTTGACACGCTCGCTAGCATGGTCAAAAACGTTTCTAGACTTTAACTGAGGTTTGATGACAATCGGTTTGTTGATGTCTCGAATCTCATCTGGGTCGATTATGTAATATGGCTCCCCATCCTGTTCTGTCAGCTCGAATCCAAAAATGTTCTTGGTATCCTGTTCTGTAACCTTGAACTGGGAATTGATTTCGTACTGTTCTTCCAAGACACGGTAAAGCATGGTCTTGAAGATTTGAACTGGAACCAATATTTTTTCAGAACCTGGAGAATCCTCAACCGAATCCCTGTACAGACCTTGAATATCGTTCCAAGTATTTCTGAGAACTATATCGTAATCCGAATCATAAAGTTCTGGATCGTTCAAGATATTGTTTAATTCATAACCTGGAAGATATTCGAACTCCTCACAAGAACGATCTTCGGCCCAAGAACGTAAAACAGAAAAAACACGTGAAGGTTGCTCGCTAGAGCGGCCTTCCAAAAACGAATCCAAACCCGAATCCAAAAACGAATCGTTATCCAAAACGTTTTCGTCTTTTCCCCCTTTATTAGGGCGAGCTGCGCTCGCCATGAGTTTTTTTTCTTTTTTTTCTTCTTGTTCTCCCTTTTCTTTATTTATTTCTTTTATAAGATAGGGGTATGGGGGAAGATTCTTTTCTTTCTTTGTTTCTTTTCCGTCTTGTTCTTCTTGTTTTTCTTTCTTTTGTTGGAACACGGCAATACACCCAGCATCAGAGCGAAGCTTTATGCGCACGTTGTCCAAACCGATGTCGAACAGGGCATCTTGGAGTGCTTCAGACACGTGAATCTCGATAGTTGTGTCATTTTTTGACCATTCTACCGTTGGCGTGCAGCTCTCGTGTGCATAGTTTTCTGGAACCGAACCAAAAATTGCGTTGGTTTTTCCAGCTGACTGCTCAAATTTTGTGCAGTTGATAGGTTGACTGCTAAATTTTTGAGCAGTGGAGTTGTTTGACTGCTCAAATTTTGAACACTGCAATACCTCATTGCTCAAAATTTGAGCAAACTCATCAGATACATCTATATCTTGACTGCTCAAAATTTGAACACTGGATTCTGGCAATTGCTCAAAATTTGAACACTGACTGCTAAATTTTTGAGCAGTGGAGTTGTTGAGTGCTAAAATTTTGAGCAGTCGTTCTTGTTGACTGCTAAATTTTTGAGCAGTGACAGTATTGTTCTGAATTATAGTAAGCACCACATTCTTTTCTATTTTTGAGATTGGAACAATGCTGTTTTCAGAATTAACATAGCACGCATTCCAGAGCTTGTTCTTACCTGTTTGCGTTAGCTTAGATATAACCTCGCAATCGAAATTCACCTCACTCCAGTTAATTTTGTATTTTCTGTCACGTTTGTTAAGTTGTTCTACCTTTATAATATTAAGCGCACTCAATTCGTCTATCTTTGTTGTAACTGAGTTTCTACTTTTTGCTAATCCGTCAGCGATGGAAGAATTTGAGATAATCATCCAGTCGTTGTTCGGATTTTCGTACCATACCTCAAAAATTTTTGAGAGTACGGTGATTGCGGTATCTGAGAGAAAACCCACATACGCATTTGGAATTGGAGAAATACCTCCAGGTATATTTAATGTCGTAATCATATTGTTTGAATTTTAGCGTAAAAACTAATAATCTTTCCGTTAACCATTTGTCTCTTCAATGTAAATCCAAAACATTTGGCGAGTCTGCCAAGCATTTGATTGTTGATCTCATAAGGCATGTGTGCCTCCAGATATTCCTTCATCTCTTGCTTGGTGACTCTGTTTACTGTTGTTATATCTACCATTTAGGATTATTCTTAAGTTGATCAATTGCTATAGATGTAGCTTCTTGTGCGAGACTGACCTGTTCGGAAATAGGCATTCCTTTTTCTGTTTGTATGATGGCTGGAAGTACCATCTTGAACAGTTCGAATCCTCTTTCGTCCCAATGGTGCTGGACCATCGTACACTTATCCCATTCTCCAGTCTTGATGACATTGCATGAGTTACGAGATGGGCATTTATTACAATCTGTGATTACCATATATCATGTTGTAATTGTCACACACATTATATCCAGTCGTTCCTTCCATATAACGACATTTGTTCTTAAAGGGGCATTTGTTACATGCCTCTTTTTGTATCATCACTTTCAGTAGTCCTACAATACATGCCAGTAGGAACGTAAACGCTATAATAACTATTACTTTATCCATAATGAATTCATTGATCTTAAAACTACGTCACATTTTAGTGGGTCTTCTTGATCCACCATTTTCATTTTATATGTAAGCTCTTCAACCGCCTTCCACGAACATTGAGAATTATCTATGAAGTTGCTTGTTGCTATCATTGTAGCTATCTTGCAATCCAATATGGCCTTCAGCATTGATGGCTGTATTGTGCTTGTCTGCCATACTCCGAGGTCAATGTCGTTGCTTCGGACCATCCAGCGCAATAGATTGTTTATTCTACTGCATGCAGAATTTCTTTCTGGACTACCCATTCTGGCAGGTTCGTAAATCTTTGTCAAGTCGTACAAAAGAACCTTGAAGGCTTTTCCATCTCCATACATACTACTTGTGAGTGTGTTGTCAATTGTCTCTTTCATGCTCTTTCTTGTAGAGTATATTTGTCTGAGATTATGTAGGACTGATTTTATGCTTTCAGCCTTTAACATTCTTGAAAACACTTTGTTGTCTGGGATGTCGTAGAAGTCACCGTACTTAACGTATTCTGCAATATCCCAGTTTGCCATATCCATAAATCCTGTTGCAGTCTCAATTGTCTTTTTTGGATCGTGATCCCAGCAAAACATGGCTGTTATCATTGCACAGATTTCTATATCTGCTGTTGTGGCACCAGGCTTGTTGGCCATTTTGTGAACGACACTTACAGGTGTACTGTTCTTTAGTTTTTCTACATCTAAAGTTTTGTATCGTTCATTTATTATTTTTGTAAATTGTTCTTGTTGCATAATTATCCTTTCTTTTGAGGTTTTGTCAAATTCTCTCTGCAATACTTTAGAGTTTCTTGTATTCCTATAGCTGCTTCTTTGTAAGAAGCAGCCTGTTCGTATTTTTCTTCTTTTGCAAGTTCGTTCATTTTATCAACGAATTCGTTGCGAAGTCCCCAAAGTTCAAATTCATGTGCATTTGTTTGGAAGAGAATAAACTTTGATAAGTATTCAATCTCTTCTTGCATGAGTGTTGATTGCTCTTTGTAAAACTTATTTAGTGCATGAATCTTGTATATGACTATTGCAAATATGAGAATTATAAATACAGAAATAATACAATATATTACCATTGTACGGTGTCTTTTAATTCTGTTTTGTTAATAAAAGATGGACATTCATCACTTCCGATAATGTATGATTGTGGTACCGTATTGAATGGTCCGTCTTTTTCGCAGTCCATATTGTACCTTACACAATGGTATCGGTTCCAGCATCCTCTTGCATAACATTTGTGATTATTGTTTGTAAGCTTCTGGAATGTCATTAAAGATAGGAAATTTGCTGTATCTGGAAGCTGTTCCCTAAACTGTTCTGGAATTTCACCCTTGCACCACACGTTGTTTGATTTGATAAGTTCACCATTGAACATTCTTATGTACATTTCCTTTCCGTTATTTCCTTTTATACGGTTCATCGGTCGTTTAACATAAGGGTGCGCTATGTAATACGTGTGGCCAATAATTATTTGTCCTGGCGGTGCCTGGGAATTAACGATGTTCATCCAGAATGCGCAGTTGAAACATACATGTTGTTTTATCATCGTTTCAACAACATGATTGTTTTTGTCGCAGAAATCATCTGGATTTTCTTGATTCCCACACAGTTTGCAGTTGTAAGGAAGGGGGTATTTGTTAAGGCCCAGTGCCCCCTTATTTTCTTTACACATAATCAATTGTATTAAAAATAGAAAATAGATGGGAGCACTTATATTAGATACGAGTGCTAATCAGTTGTATATTGTTTGAATAAACCTACAGGTTTATAGAATTGAAGACAGAATTTACTTCATCTTGACGCAAGCCGATGTATACCTTTGTTACGTCAATTGTTGAATGGTTCAATATGCTATTGACAAGAATCAAAGCTTCAGACTTGTCCTTGCTTGTGTCATATACATATCTTCCGAATGTTTTTCTGAAAGTATGGGTGGAGAAGTGATCAATGTTTAAATCATACTTTTCTTTCCATCTTTTAGCCATTTGGTTGATGTATTGTATTGTAAATGGTTTTCTTGTTTTCTTATTGTAGAAGATCAACTCGTTCGGGTTTGGTCTTTTCATCAACAAGTAAGCTTCATCAATTCTTTCTTGTGTCTGTAAGTTGAACGGAATCTTTCTGGTTTTACCAGTCTTCTTTTCCGTTACTGTAAGCGAGCAACGGTTCCAGATGTCATGCCATGTTAATGACAATACATCTGAGCACCTTAACGCTGTACAGAAAGATAAACGAGCGTAAAGTTCCCAGATGTATTTCTTATCCTTATGAAGTTCTTTTAATAACTTCTTGAACTCAGACATTGGTAAATAATCGCTCTTTGTCAATTGATTCTTTTTTGCCATAATCGTATCTTTTAATAATTACGATGCAAAGATACAAAATATTTTTTAATTCGACACGATTCGACACGATTAATATCAATTCGACACGATATTTTAACACAAATTAATGTAAACGTGTGAGTTACGAGCTGTATTTTACCAATTCTTTAAATTCATCAATATCTAATATTGCCACACCCAAAGACTCTGCTTTTATTATTTTGGATGACGTAGCGGTTTTGTCTTTTACAACAAGATGTGTTGTCTTCTTTGATACAGAACTGCATGTTTCCCCACCTTCGTGCTTGATGAATGCTTCCAGTTCTGCATCACGGAATCCAGATACGCATACTTTCATGCTAGCACAAGTTCCGTCTTTGTTAACTTCATCTTCTTTTGGTGTCAAGAATGTGAGACCAGAAGCCTTGACGAAATGATAGAATGGTATTACTCCATCGTAGAAGGACTGGAAGGTCTTGGACGCATTTGTATATACTTTATCACCTTTCTGAGGTGGAGTATATTCCATTCTGAAGAATTTGTCGTAGTCACCGCTTTCTGACAACTTGTCAAGAATCTTTTGTGCCTTCACTTTTCCAATTCCTGTAAAGCAATCACTTGCTTGCATGAGTGTTGGAAGTTCTATTCCTTCAAGGAGCTTCTTGTTGTTCTCCAAAACAATACTTGCAATGCCATCACCAAATCCATCAATTCCTAACAGTTCTTTTGCTGTCACGGTTAAGAAATCATGTACGGTAGTTTTGCCTATGTTCTGGATTTTTGCAATTGTTTCTTCACCCATATTTTCGGCACCACATTGTGTGTAGAAGAATACAATTTTTGCAAGCTGCATTCCCTGGCACAATGGACTTGTACAACACAGCTCTATTCCATTGCTGTTCCATGAAGTTGGAAATCCGCAGTGAGGACATTCTGCAAGTTCATCCCATAATCTTTCTTGCTCTTCTGTTGTTGCTGGCTGAAGAGTTTCGATGATTTTGGGTATTACTCCTCCAGATCTGGTTACAAGAATTTTTGCTCCTTTGGCAATTTCGTGATCGTTAATCCATCCAGCATTGTACCCAGTAGGATTTTCCATGTTGCAATCACCTGTGTTTACCATTTCGATGTTCACAACAGGCTTTAACGCACCAGATTTACTTGCCTTCCATGTGATTCCTTTTACGGTAGTTTCAAATGATTCTGTAAAGTCTGGGTGCTTGTATGCTATTGCGTACAAAGGATTGCCAGTTGTCTGATGTCTTCCGATGGAATTCCATATAGAAAGTTTGTTGATATATACAACAATTCCATCAATAGGGTACATAACAGACCATTCCTTAAAGAGAGACAGAAGCATTTCTTCTGTAACGTCTTTAGTTTTTACTTTCTTGTGCAAATGTGGCTGTTGATAATCCATACAGATTGCTGTAATAGCCTCTCCAAAAGTCTCAAACGAGTTGAGTGTGCTGTTATCCATTCCGTATCGGAAGAATGATGCGTGAGCGATTTCCTTACAAGGCTCATCTCTGTTTAGGAAGCCAGCAGCTGTATTGCGAGGAGATTTATAAATGTCTCCAGTGTATTCTGAACGTTTACCTTCAAAGTTCTGTCTCCAGTTTTCACGAGTAATGACAAATTCACCATAAGTGAATAAATATCTGGTATCAGAAACAATGTTGGCAGCAATACAGTGTGCAGTACAGTCTTGACCTTCGTTTTCTGCGCCACCACGAGACCATGCTTCACCAGTTTGTTCATTGTGGAGAAGAGATAGGCCATCAAATTTTGGCATAAGTATCAGTTCTGTGTCGGCATGTAATCCAAGAGAAGAAAACCACTTTTTCAGTTCATTGATGTCTTTGACCTTATTCAATGATTTCATAGGAAGAGGAAGCTTTCTCTTTCTTGAAGTTGACACTGGAGATGGTTCTACATGTTTGAACCACTCATTCTCTGGGTCGAGTTCTTTCAGTTTCTCGATCTCAGCATCGTACACTGCATCCGTAACTATAGGGGTGCCAGCACGATAAGCAGTATTCTGCTTCTTGATCATTTCAAGAAGACAATCTACTGTAATATTTTGTATATTATATTCTGTTCCCATATTAATTCAAAAGTTGTTGTCTGGTGGAAATATTTCTGTTTCTGTCAGCACGTTTAGCTGATTTGCCCCAGGAATCCATAATGTCGTTGTAAGAGTTCTCGAATAGCTTACAAGCAATGTCGTAAAGCTGTGGCATCATATCAAGCTCCTTTTCAATGTAGTCCATCGCATTGCCTTTGTATGTGACATTATTCATGCGAGTAAATACATTAATGTGATATTTGGCATTGAACTCTGTGTAAAGACGGTGAAAAGAATCCTTTATTTTTGCTACACCATTCTTTCTGATAATTTCGTTGATGCGTTGACGCATATCTGCAAGGCTAATATCCTTAACCAATGTTTCTATAACTTTGGTCTTGTGGGTGTTGTCTTGCTGAAGTGCTACATTTTCCTGTTGCGCTAACTGGAGTTGCTTGTGTTCCTCTATCCATTTCTCTGCACGCTTTACAGGATCTTCGATTTGGTAAGAAGGAACATTACCCTCACACAAACGCTTTTCGCATTCGATGAAGTATCTACGAGCTTGTTTACCACGCTCGTTGTTCTCAACCATTGAAAGCTCTTTTGCCATATCAATTGACAAGGCATATTCTGTTGAAGGTCTTCCTCCATTAGGGTTTTCGCCAAATTTGGCGAAAACCTCAAAGTCTTGATTTTCAACGAATCCGTACTTCTTGATTCTGTCTTTAATCCAGTTAGAGAAGTCCTTTCCAACGCCAAGAAAATTGTGTAACTCACGTGCGCTAACAGCACGTTTGCCATTCTCTTCTGAGATATGAATTAGCTCAGATGTGCCAGTTGCTACAACTTGTGTTGTATTTTTATGGTTCATATTGTTTGATTGTATCTTTTTGCAAGTTTCGACAATCCAGTCGATTGCTTTCTGATTTTCTTTAGATATAATGCCATGATTTCCAAGTCTGCATAATGTTGGTAAATCAAAGCTTTCAATTGCTTGAAGTGTGCCACCATCTTTGAAGAATACAATTCTTACGTATGAATTACATCTAACGTTTAATTCTTCATACGGAATATAGCTACATCTGAACAGTTTTTTAACATCATATACATTGATATACACTGTTCTTTCGATAAGTCGAAATCTGATGAATCTTGCGTTGTATTCTAATTTGATAACTTCTGGATGGTCGGCTCTAACAGGTTTTGCCATAATAGTGTTATAAATATGTGTGCGCCTAATAAGACGCACACGACTCAATTATTTAACTCCAGTATGGCCATATCCACCATCACCACGATCTGTTTCGTCAAGTTCTGTAACTTCTACGAAATCAGCTTGCTCGTGTTTGGCAATGACCATTTGAGCAATTCTCTCACCATCGTTAACGATAAAGTCTTCTTGCGAGAGGTTTACAAGAAGAACCATAACTTCTCCACGATAGTCTGCATCAACTGTTCCTGGAGTGTTAAGCACGGTGATGCCATGCTTCAAGGCGAGACCGCTGCGAGGACGAATCTGTGCCTCATAGCCAATTGGCAGTGCCATGTAAATACCTGTAGAAATGAGCTTTCGCTCCATTGGGTGAAGTGTAAGCGACTCGTCTATATTAGCACGCAGATCCATACCAGCACTTTGAGGTGTTGAGTAGTATGCTGGAAGCTCGTGCTTAGACTTGTTAATCACCTTTACCTTCAACTGATTGTTTTTTACTTCTGTTGTCATTTTCTTTGTTTTTATTATATTTCCAATTCTTTCGATTCATTGCGATGTTGGTGTATACTCTTCTTTTTACACCACATAATTTGTCATATTCTTCTAATTTAAGTGTGCCGACATCTGACAAGTCTATTTCAACATTATCATGGAAATATCGAAAGTAATATTTGCCGCACGACATGATTTTCCCAAGACATGCGTTTGAGATGTTGCTTGGCTTTATGTCTGATATTCTTGCAGTTTCATTCAATGAAGCTGTAATAGCCACCAGAACCTTTCGATTATTGAAAATTAAAATAGATTTTGCCTTATGCCATTGAACATTAGCCATTCCATATTTGTTTTGCTAATTCTGGCGTGATTCGTTCTTTTGCAAGAGATATAATTTGTGTATCTGACATCACGAATCCTCTTGTAAATAATTCATCCATGACTTCATTCATGTAAGCGCAGAATTGCGGATCGACATAAGATAGGAACGGATAGCAAAAAGCTCCGTTAATCAATTGGTGCCCACTTTTATTAATGAGAACAAAATCTCCAGATTTCAAATCGTAAGTTTTAGCAATTGCTTGAATCTGAAAATTGAACTTTACAAAGAAGTCCTCAACAGTTAATTCCTTTGATGGGTCTTTAGATGTAAAATATTCAGTAGCATCAAAGAATCTGCTACCATCACTGTGTGTTCCAAAAAGGAGTTTTGGGAATTCTGGAATAGATACTTCAGTACATATTGTTTGTACAGTTCTTCCAGTCCCCATTGGAGATGTCATTATGCAACGTCCTTTTCGTGTTTGCTCTTGGTTACAAGAACAGACTGAGCCTTGTCGTATTTGACATTTCTGATGACCCAATCACGTGTCTCGCCAACATGCTTCAAATGCTTTGAAATGAGCGATGCTGCCTCTTGTGGTGTTGTTGCAGGAATATAAAGCGTTTCTGTGCTACGCTTCTCCTTTCCATTTTCTTTCAGTTCAATGTAGTTTACTTGAACAGAATAGAGTCCAACCTCTGTTTTATCACTTTCTTCAAAGTAATAAACAAACAAACCACCAACCAATTCTGTGTCAGTAACGAATGTGTTGTTGTAAATCACATCTGCAATCTTTGTCTTGAGGATTTCGTACTTAACCGTTGACATATCGTCAATAGCCTTGTCTTCCATCAACTTGAATGCAGTTTTTTCTGCATCTGTGTAATTAGATGCCATTACCAGATCCTCAGACTTAATGGTGTCGATACCACCGTCTTCTTTCTCTCCCTGGTAGATCATTTTGATTCTGTAAAATTCTGTTTCCTTACTCATTTTACTTGAATTTTGATTAAACAATGAAATTATCGGTGCAAAGATATATATAATATTTGAAATGGCAAAATAAAAATATCATTTTAACATATAATAATACAAAAAACGCTTGTAAACAAGGGTGTTGTGTTGATATTCCTATAATTTTGATTATTTATATATAAGTTGTTATAATATTATATAGGTAAAATATAGCCCAACATTAAAAAGTCGATAAAACTATTCTTTGAAAAACTCTAAATATATGGATAATATCGGTACTGCGGCAACGTTTCATGGCACATACCTGGAGAGTATTTTTAGAACAAGCAAGAAGACCATTCAAGAATATGTTCGAGAAATAGACAGACATTGCAGATATAAAACTGTTCAATCTGACGTTTCTAGAGGTGTTGTTTTGGATGATAGAGGCCCGCTGATGGATCTTTATGAGGCATGTGTTCAACAAGATGCTCATCTTCATGGTGTGCTTGAAACCGTTAAGTCACAAATTATAGGTGAGCGTTATATGCTTGCTCGACAAAATGATCGTGGTAAGTATATAAAAGATGTGGAAGAGACAAGAAAAATACAAGGTTCTCAGTTCACAAAAATCATTCAAGGTATTGTTGAAGCTAAATGGTATGGATATACCTTGCTAGAAATAATGCCAGATATTAACCCTAGAACAGGAAAGCTTAAAGAGGTTAATATTATAGAACGTAGAAATGTACTTGCAAACCAATGCCGTGTTGTCAAACGACAAGGGCAGTGGTCTCCAGGATGGGATTTGAATACACAAGCGTATTCAACCAATTATGTGTTAATTAACACTGGAGACTTGGGCTTGTTTTCTGCAACTACACCATTGATTCTTGCAAAGAAATTTACTGTTGCAAATTATGTAAACTTCTCTCATACTTATGGTCAACCAATCATTCATGGAAAGACTGACTCTGAGAGTGTACAAGATAGACAAAGACTTGCGCAAAATATAGCGAATGCAGCTCAGAATAAAATTATAGTAACAGGACTCAATGATTCTGTTGATGTTAAGACATTTACGATGTCAAATTCTGAGCATATTTACACAAGTCTTATTGATTTTGTTAACAAGGAAGTCTCTAACCTTATTGTTGGTTCTGAAACCATGTCTGGTGAAACACAATCATACGTAGGTTCTACGTCTGCCCACCAGGATATTTTTAGAGAGCGCATTGAGGCTTATCGTGATTTCATTGAAAACATGATGAATGAAGAGATTATTCCTAGACTTGTTGCAATGGGTTATATTTCACCAGGTCTTGAATTTAAGTATTCAAATCGTGTAGAGATGAATAACAAAGATAAGATTTCTTTGTATGACTTTTTAACGAATAAATATGTAGTGTCACCAGACGAAATCGAAAAAGAGTTTGGTATAGTTGTTGGTGAGCAGTTTAATAATACGAATGGCATTAACGGTGGTCCAGCGGCACCAACTGGTGGTGAATCTCCACATGATAGAAGAATCATGTCTGACGAGGAATATTTTAGACGCTATGGCCATAAACGGGGGGAGAAAAAGAACGTTGAAAATTTTTTCGAGGAAGAGGAATAGTTGGTAGCGTTTCCTCTTCCAAAGATAATGCCGATGATATGGCAGAATATAATGCTATCTTATCAATTTTCAAAAAGTTCTTAGAAAAGTATCAGAATGAAACTGATAGATGGGAATTGCTTCAAGCAATCATTGATATGCGTATTGAATTTATGGTAAATCATGCGTTGCAGGGTTTTAATTTAAGCCTTGAAGATGCAATGGATTTGGTTCGCAGCAAAAACAATGGTTTGACTTCACAGGACAAGGAAAGTCGAAAAATATTGCTTGCAGCGTTAGATAATATTATAGACTTTGCTGTAGCAGAAGAATTCCAGATGGCCTATAAGGTGTCTAAAGTTTATGATTCTGAAGATGAAGAGAACGAGGAGAATTGTGAAGACATTTGTTATTTATACAATCATATTTATGCTAATGTTGAAAATGACGATGTTAATTATGCTATGGGCATAGCTGCTGGATGGGTTAAGTACAACGAGTCTGCAATTTTAACATACATGACACAGGGAGATGAACGTGTTAGGCCTTGGCATCTTGCATTGGAGGGAACAAGCTATCCGAAGTCATCCTTCCCTGCATGGCTTATTCCACCTATAGACTATGGATGTAGATGCTTCTTGATAGAAGAAGGCGATGATGTTCTGAATCATAAAGACTTGGCAAATATAGAGTCTAAAATTGTAGATAAGCCAGATTTCATAAACCCTATTTTCTCTGATAGTGTATGCAAGGGAGGAAAAATATTTGGAGCACAGCATCCGTATTTCCAGATACCAAAAGGTTATAAAAGAAAGTTGAAATCTATTTCAAAATCAATAAAGGAAAAATGGCTGGACAAGTAATAACTCCAAAGCAATTAATGATGCAGTGGGCTGTATTACCTAATAAGTTTGAGGTTAATGTGTTTAACTTTGAAACTATAATGGGTGATGCAGCCAAGCATATTTTCAAGCAGTCTTTTTATTTAAGACGTTTTAATTCTGCAAGTTCTTTTGCTTGGCAACCTAGACGAGATAAAAAACGACACCCATTACTTGAAGAAACTGGAAATCTGAAAAATTCAATAGTATGGAAGCATTTTAAGGGGACTGGTAATAAGCGTGGTGTTTCCATTTATACTGATCCATTTGCTTTTAAACATAGTAAAAGGCAATATGGAAGAAACTTTTGTTATGCTGCTGTTCACAATGACCCAAGTGGCTCGCACACTTATGGAAACACAGGGGTAAGAAGTATTCAAAGACAGTTTATTGGATATTCTACAGTGTTAAATGATAAATTACAATCTTATAGTATTCGTATTTTTGATGGATTTCCTAAATGAACGATATAAAGAACCCACTAATTGTTCCAACTCGTTTGGTTGATAAGCACAAGAAGCCAGATGAAGATAAAAAAGTTGAAACTCCAGAAATTCCAGATGAAACAACGCAAGAAGAGATTCAAGATAACCCTATAATCAATGTATATAAGGCTGTTAAAAGAGTCTTGGAATCTATTCGTGTTGACCCAAACGATGACAATTCTGATAGATTGTTTAAGACGGTAAAAATAGATAACGGTCAGTTTGAGCGTATTATTCGCTCTAAGGGAAACACTGAATATGCAGTAGCCTTCCCAGCAGCATTTGTCAGATTTGTAAATGTAAGGTTCTTAGTTGCACAGCAACGAATTGGTGAAGGACGTGCAACAATGAGAATAAGATTTGTTCTCAATAATTTGAATAATAGTGATGATGATGTTGAGTTGCAGGGATTTGATGTTTTTCAACGTGTCAATGATGCCATCCAGGATGCCAAAGACCATGAATCTGCACTGAATGAGAGATGCAATCTTCAGTATTTTGATATGCCAGAATCTCTTGACAATGGCTTGCAACCATACTGGATAGATTATGAAATATGGTTTAGAACAAGTTCTTCATTCCAATATCGAAATTGGGTTGATAGATATTTAGTAATGCCACCATACACGAACCATTCCGATGCTCCAGAACACGATCAAGATAATCATGGTGATCATCAAACACCTAAGTTTGAAGATGTTGCAAAATTTGAGCCACATGTTGATACAGGGGGTGAAGGTGATGGAGATATTGGTGATAATACAGGTGAATAATACAACTATCTAAAAAAATACATTCTATTCTTTGAAAAAATCGGAAATGAATAGCGAAGAATTAAAATATGTCGTAGGAGAAGCGCATGAAGACCAACCTGCTATTATGCGCTTCTATGGCAGAATAGATGACTGTAGTACACGACAATTCAATGATGAGTTTTTGTGGCTTCACGATTACATTAAACCTTCTAAGATTATTGTTTGCATTAACAGTGAAGGTGGAAGTGTTTTGTATGGAATGAGCACATTCAGTATTCTTCTGGAAAGTAAGATTCCTGTAGAAACCGTTATTGATGGTTTGGCTGCTTCAATGGCTTCTGTTTTATGGGCCGCTGGAAGCAAGGCATATATGCGTGACTATTCTATCTTGATGATTCACAATCCATTCTTGCGTAGCGGAAATAAGGACAATATGGATCCAGACACGCAACAGACGGTAAATGCTTTCAGAAAGCAGATTGAAACAATTTATCGTAAGCGTTTTGGCCTGTCAAAAGAAAAGGTACAGTCAATAATGGATGGTGATGAAGGATGTGATGGAACCTATTTTGATGCTCAACAAGCAGTTGATGCAGGTATCATTCCAGCAGAAAATATATTGAAAACTTCTAAACAAGTTTGTTCAAAGGTAAAAAACCAGATGAAAGACTTGACAGATGCAGTTGCAATACAAAAAATGATGGTTGATATTTGCGCTGAAGCAGGTGAAATTAAACCACAAGAAAATAATGGTTCTATTCCTAATCAAAATCAGAACGAAAAACAAAATTCTCAAGAAATGAATAAAGAACAAGATGTATTCGCTTTTGGTTCTGTTTGTGCTCAACTTGGTTTGCCAAAGGATTCTGAGGTTGCTGATGTTGTAAATCAGCTCACAGAACTGAAGAATGCAAAGGAACAGTTGAAGACAGTACAGGCTTCTTATGATGCGTTAAAGATTGAGAAGGCTGGTGTTGAAACAGAACTGAACAACAAGAATGAAGAGTTGGCTTCTGTTAAAAATCAGTTGAAAGTATACCAGGACGCAGAGAGTGCGGCAAAGGATGCTGAAATTGAGTCGCTTATTGATGCAGCTGTGAAGGCTGGAAAGATTAAGCCAGAGTCAAAGGAGCAGTGGGTTGAGATGGCTCACTCGAATCTTGAAACCGTAAAGGCAACTTTGGATTCTATCACAGGCCGTGAGAAGATTTCAGAGCAAATCGCAACTGATCCAGCTAATATTGACAATGCCAAGGATAACTTGACTGAGGCACAGAAAAAGCTGCAAGCTGAAATTGAGGCTCGAATCGCCCCAGATTTTCAATTTAATACACTTGACTAAAAAACATTATAAATAATATATGCCAAGTTCAGTAAATTTTGCGCAAAATACCTATAGTGGTGAGGTCCTTGAAGACTTGTTAACCTATACAGCGCAAGGTAATGATACATATAAGGAAGGTCTTATCCATATTAAGTCTGGTATTCAGTATAAGTATGCGATTCCTTCTGTTGAGTTGGGTAAAATCATCCAGGACAATGTACCTACACCAACTACCCAGGGTGCTGGTGCTGGTACAGAGGGTGGCTTGAATCAATATACGTTCAATGAGCGTTATTTGGAGCCAAAGGATTTCATGGTTTACCTTGAGTTTAATCCTCGTGATTACGAGAAGTATTGGAAATTCGCACAGCCAAATGGTAATCTTGTGTTCCGTGACCTTGATCCAAAGCTGCAAGCCACTATGCTTCGCCTTTTGATTGAGAAGAAGAACGAGTATATCGGTGAGTCTATCTGGTGCTCTGCAAAGGGTGGCAAGGCGGCTGCTAAGATTACAACTCCTACTGACGGTACAGATATTGGTGGCGACAATGCTGGTGGCCCGATGAAGTATTTCGATGGTGCAATTAAGCGTATTATTGACAATACCAAGACCGATGCAACAGAAGTGGATAAGGCTGGTGGCCAGTGTATTATCGCTGGTAATACAGAGCTTACCACTGGTGAGCAAGTAGAGGCTGCTCTTCGTGCCATGTGGCGTAAGTGTCCAAAGGCTGTACGTAAGAATTCTAACCTCGTTTTTGTAACTGGTTGGGATGTTTGGGATTTGTACGATCAATATCTCAACGACAAGCAGGTTAAGTACTCAGACAACACCAAGATTAATGAGTATCGTTTCAAGGGTAAGCGAATCATCCCTATCGTAGGAGTTCCAGAGCACACTATCGTTTTGGGTGTATTCTCTACTGGTATGGACTCTAACCTTTGGATGGGTGTTGATTACGCTAATGACTCAGAGGTTGTTAAGGTTGAGCGTTTGCAGGCCAACAGTGAGCTTTACTTCTTCCAGATGCGTATGAAGATGGACGTAAACATTGTTCGTCCAAAGGAGATTACTGTTTGGACAGCTTACAAGGCTACTGAGTAATACCAACTTAGATACTTCAAAATATATTTTAAAGGGAGTGGGGCTTGACTCCATTCCCTTTTTTAGATTTTACACAAGTTATGGCTAGATTAAAGAATAAAGAGGTGCCAGAGAGTGCCGATGAAATTAAAAATGTTGACACAGCCTCAGAAACAACTCCAGAAGTTCCAGCGTCAGTTGATGCAAATCCAGAAGATGTTGTAACTGAGAATGTGGACACGAATACAAATGATGACAAACTTCCACAAGATCCTGCTCCAGAGGAAAAGAAGGAGAAGAAGACTTCAAAGCGTGGTTCTAAATCAGAAAGCCAGGCAACTCCAGAAGTTCCAGCGTCAGTTGATGCAGTCTTGAAGAAGTTTAGTCAATACGATGAATTGTATGTAGATAGTACTGGCTGTGTTTATACAAAGGACACCCAACCATCTATTATTGGTGGTGCTATTCTTTACAAAAATCCATACTACAATTAATATTAATCAATCAAAGATATGCCTTTAGGTGGTGTTTTTATGAGCGATACCGATGGTAACATTGGAACCAGCTCAACAACCTCAACTGAGAAAGTCACTGGTTTGCTGTTTGATATTTCCAAGCAGCCTAAGTTCTTTACTGCTGGTGCTGGTCTTGCTGTTAAAAATAAATTGCAGGGCAATGTTATAGAGATTAACTCTATGGACGATTTGGCCGAACTCGGTATTACAAAGTATTCTGGTGACAGTTCAAAGGATTTGTTTTATGGCATTCCTTATTATCATATTGACCATTTCTTCAAGATACAGGGTGAGAATGGTCGTTTGTTTATCATGTTTGCTGATTGCTCAAACAACTGGGACGCAATCACACAAATGCAGCGTGCTGCTCACGGTATGATTAACCAGCTTGGTGTTTGGACGGACCAGCCTCTTTGGAAGCAGACAGACACAGGTGCTTCAAGTTATACATTGGATTTGGTGACAGACTTGAATTCAAAAGCAAAGGCTCTTGCTGATGAAAATTCTCCTTTGTCTATTTTGCTGAGTGCAAACACTTCTTATGTATCTGGCACCGCAGATAACGTAAAGACCATTGATTTGAACAAGATTCCTTCTTGTATCAATAGTGAACGTTATGTAAGTGTTCTTATCAGCCAAGGTCTCGACACAGATGTAACAAATATGCAGATCAAGAATACAGAGAATCTTACTCCAGTAGGTGTAATTGGTGCTGCTCTTGGATGCCTTGCAGATGCTTCTGTAGAAGAGTCTATTGCTTGGGTCAACAAGTTCAACCTTATCGGTTACTTCCCAGACATAGAGCTTGGTTTTGGCAATTCTGTACTCGGTACAGATGGTAAGCTTACAAGTTCTCTGAAGTATTCTTCTTTGAATAAGGTGCAGGTAGATGGCCTTGTTGATAAGGGCTATATTTTCTTGTGCAAGTATCAAGGAAAGGAAAATGGTGTTTACCTTAGTGGTAATCAAACTTGTTCTAACGGTGATTACCGTACTATTGCACGCAACCGTACCATAAACAAGGCAAGACGTGCTGTTCGCAACGCTCTTTTGCCTTATGTACATTCTCCATTGAAGGTTGACCCTAGCACTGGATATTTGTCTTCTGCAAAGATTACCATGTTCCAGAATATCGTTGGAGATATTCTTAAGACCATGCAGACTAACGAGGAGATTAGTGGTTACGCAGTTACAATTGATAAGACTCAGAATGTATTAAAGAGCGATACACTGATTATCAAATTTTCAATCGTTCCTGTAGGTGAGGCTAACGAGATTGACGTTGTTGAGGGCCTTGCTTTAACAAATAAGTAATTGACACATGGCAGTAATTAATAATGTGGCCTACAGCTGGTCAATGATTCGTGTCTCAATTCCAGCTCTTGATATTTCTGAGGATTCTACTATCATGCAGGGTATCTCTGAAATCAAGTGGAATAAGAAGCGTAAGGTGGAGACTAATTATGGACGAGGTGGTGATCCTGTAAACCGTGGTTTTGGTAACAAGACATGTACAGCATCAATCACAATGGACTACAACACCGTCTCACAGCTTCGAGCACTGGCTGGTTCTCTTATGGACTTGGGCGAGTTTGACTTGATTATTTCATTTACAAACGCATACGCTGGTGAGGATTGGCAAGCTGAGACAGTAACTCTGAAGGGTTGTCTTTTCAACGAGGATGGCTTTGAGAGTAAGCAAGATGATACTAATATCACAAAGGAGTACGACTTGAATCCTTTTGATATTATAACAGGAGAAGGTACCAGTTCATGGCTGTAACTTCAATATAATGTGTTTTAAGGGAAGAGTCGAAAGATTTCTTCCCTTTTTTCAAACCTGTTAACTTTTAAACTCACTATTCATAAATAAAAAACAATATTATATTTAAGTTATGACTGATACAGCAAATGTAAATTACATGGAGGACGAGAAGCTCCAGAAAGAGATTGTGGCAAAAGTAAAGGAACTTCGTGAGGCTGACCCTAAGCTGAAGCGTGTGTTCCCAATCATGGTTATTGGTGATGAGGAGTTTGGCGAGAAGCCTTATTATGTAGCTTATTTCAAGCAGCCTCCTTTTACCGCATTCAGTACATACCTTTCACTCTCACAGAAGGACCAGGCAGGTGCTATGCGCCAACTTGCTAAGGACTGCTTTGTTGATGGTGACAAGGAGTTGGTTAAGGACGATTCATTATTTATTTATGGCACCATGCCTCAGTTGGGCAGAATCATTGAGTTGCGCCAGAGCAAGCTGGTAAATTTATCGACCGCTGGAAAGTAAAAGACAGTCAGTACTTTAGACAAAGACTGATATATATACGTCATTATTTTCCAGCAATAAACGTGGACGAGTTGGACGATGAGTTGTTTGCTCAATTTTCAGAGGATGCTTTATGGTTGCATGAGCAAATGGTTATAAAACAGTCTGCTAACGCACTTGGAATGCTTGCGTAAATAAATAATTTATTTTGTATTTTGAAGCCTCTTGCCTAGTTTGGTAAGAGGCTTTTTTAATCTTGATACTTCAACCTTCAGCTATTCTTTTAAAATTAGAATAACAATGGATTATACAGTTAATTATCAAATAAACGTCAATTCAACACCAGCTCTTGAATCAATTCGTAAGTTCCAGGAAGCTACTCAGCAAATGGAAGCTTTGACCAAGAGGTTTGATGTCGTTTCAAAGAGCATAGGTAAGGTAAACTCTGCTTTTGCATCTTTGAACAGAAACCATGTCAAAATGGATGTTGATACAACTAGAGTTGAGCAAAAATTAACTCGTGTACTTGCCCTTCTTAATGAAGTAAAGGTTGCTGGAAATGCTATCAGTCAAGGAAAAATTCAGAAGGTGATGTCTGCTCCTATGGCTGGTGTGTACAATGGTAAAAATGCTTCTACATCATTTACTGGCAATAAGGTCAATACACGAGCTGCGCAGTCTGATTTGACTAACCTTATGAAGAAGATCTCTGATACACAGCAGAGTATCAATAATATTAACAAGAGATATATCAATCCAAAGGCACGTACAAAGACTGCGATGGAATCTCTTGATAAGCTCATTGCTAAAATCGAGCAGGTTAAGTCAATGAGTAATATTACAATAACTGCATCTGGTCCACGTCAAGGAAAATCACAAACTTCTACAGGTGCTTCTGCTGCGGCAGCTGGTGCCGCTGGAGCCGCAAGTGCAACAGGTCAATCAGCTTCAAGAACCACATCCAGACGAACATCTTCTGGAACCCCAGTAAATAGAAGTTTGTTCCCATCTGTTCGACAAGTATTGGGTCCAACATACGCAACAACAGGTACAAATGTAGCTGCTGAGATGGTTAAGGGTATGGGTGTTGCATACGGACTGAGTTCATTGATGTCTGGAGTTACAAAGGTATTTCACGATGCGACAACTTATGATAATATTTCGCAAACAACAAAGAATATTCTTGGAACTCATGATACTTCAGCCAACTTTGATGAAAAGTTTGCAAAGGCGAATGATATTATGCGCCAAGTTGGTGTTGAGACTAAGTTTACAGCACCACAAGTAGCTTCTGCTGGTAAGTTCTTGGCTATGGCAGGTATGAAGGTTGAAGATATTCAGCAAGCAATTAGTCCAATTGCAAATTTGGCTATTGTTGGCGATACTGATCTTGGCTCTACTGCTGATATGACCACTAACATTATGACCAGTTATGAAATACCAGCAAAGCGTATGAGTAATGCGGCCGATGTATTGACTATGACATTTACAAAGACAAATACAACTCTTTGGGATTTGGCAGAGTCATTTAAATATGCTGGTACAGTTGCACATCAATCTGGAATGTCATTTGAGAATGCTTCTGCTGCTCTTGGTGTATTGGGAGATGCTGGTATTCAAGGCTCACATGCAGGTACAACATTGCGTATGATGCTCCTTAATATGATGAACCCAACTAAGAAGGGCAAGACTGCTTGGAAGGCTCTTGGAATAAATGTGAAGGATGAGAATGGAAATATGCGTGATTTCAATACAATTCTCTCAGAATTGAATGAGAAGCGCAAGTCATTGTCCGCTGGTGACTTCCAGAGTCTTATTAACAATATGTTCCGTGTAACAGCGGCACCAGGTGCGCTTGCATTGATTCAAAATGCAGATAAGGTAAAACAGGTAACAGATTTGAATAGAGATAAGTCTATTGGTTTGTCTGAAAATCTGGCAGATGAGAAGAAGAACACTATACAAGGTCTTTGGTATCAGATGACTTCTGCATTTACAGAGAGCGGTATGCAGGGGTTTGAGCAAATGCAAGATGCTATACGAGATTTCTTGCAACGAATGATAGCCCTTATGAAGTCACCAGAGTTTGCACAAGGTCTTAAGGACATGATGGATTTGTTCTTGAAGACTATTGATTCAATGGTTAGCATGTTTAAAGCTATTATGGGCGTTTGGAATGCTTTGCCAAATTGGAGTAAAAGTTTTATTGCTGATTGGATTAAGTGGCACATGTGGCTTAGTTTGGGAGCAAGCACCATTAAGAGTATATGGAGTGGATTTATGATGATCCGTGGACTTTTGCAGGGACAATTATTGTATGGAATTGCTAATTTTACATCAAAGATTATATCTGGTGTGGCTGCATTTAAGGAGTTTTATATATTGTCACGTATGTATGGCATGGGTAAATTTGCTTCTTTTAGAAATGCCGCAATGCAGATGGGACTTGTTGGTGGAGCAAATGTTGCAGCACAAACAGCTGGAACCATTGGCGCAACAGGAACAGGTGTATTGGCAAAAGTTGGTGGAGCTAGTATTTTGTCAACTATAGGTAATATAGGAAAGTGGATGTTGTTTACTAAAGCAGGCTTAATAACTGCTGGTGCAGGTGCATTGGCTGCTTTGACAATTTATACTATTAATGCTCGCAATGCAACAATAGACGCATACAATGCAAATGTGGAATGGGCGAATAGCTTCCGTACTCTTGGGGCTTTGTCAATGAGACTGAACAATGAGAGTGATGTGTTTGCTGCAAATATGATTGCTGCCAGTAGCCGTATCGCTACTGAGAACGAAATGGTAAAGGCTGCTGCTGATAATTGGAAGCGTTATTGGGCAGAGAAAAATGGATCAAAGGCTGGTTCTGACAAGGGAAAGAACTTCTTTGAAACAACCAATGGTGAAATTTACAAGGAAGCATTTAGTAATATTGGAGGTCTTAAGAACGCTTGGGGACAAATATTTGGAAAGAGTTTAACTGAGCAATATACTCCAGTTATTGAGCAAATGGCTGGATTGAAGGCTGGAAGTGGATATAAAAATCTTATAACAAAGCAATTTAATCAACAGTATTTGAATTTGCTAGGTCATAAGTTGTTGCTTTCTCCTGGAGGTATGATTGATGACAATACGGCACGTCAGCTTGAATTAATGAAGATAGGTGCCGACCCGAATAACGAAAGAGTGCAGGGCTATCGTGAATGGATGCTGAAACAAATAGCCGTTGCTCCTAACCAGTCTGAGCGTTACAAGGTCATCAATCAAGGATGGCAACAATTCCATATCCCTAATAGTCAGATAGACAATACTCTGCATTATGGTGCTGCTCCAGATTATTTTGAGAATCCTACTGAGCATCAGATTTATTTCTCAAAGGCTACGGCTGATATTACAAATTATGTAATGTCAAGCATGAAAGATGCCTTTCTTGCGTATACACAGATTCTTGATGAGTTCGATAAGGGAAAGCAGATAGACCCTATGAAAATTCAAGATGTATTCGCTCGTATCACAGGAACGATGAATATCATCGGATCACCTACAGGTGTTTTTGGTACACCAGAGTGGATGAAGCGTGTAAGACAGAGCAATGCTGATATGACAATATCAGATTTCCTTGGTGTGGTTAATTCAGCATTCTCAAATATGGCAACGTTTATTGGTGAGGTTCCAGAGAGATATAGACCGTTGTTCGCACGATTCTTGGATAGAAATTATTGGGAAGGATTCTTCCCAGCAGGTTCATCTTTCTCCTTATCTCCAGGAGGTTTTGGTGGCGGTGACAAGGTTGGTGACAAGAAGGTGTTTAATGGTAAACAGTATGTATATGAAATACGTGCTCCTTTTAAGGTTCCGCAATGGTATGATGCTAGCGGTAATGTCTATACACCAAAGAAACCTACTGAAACCGTTACTCCAACAACTACAAAGCGTTGGACACCAAGAACAAATAAGGCTTTGAACCGTATTCATACTGGTGCAGATGAATCAAAATACAAGAACCATTACAGTAATAATGCGGCTGCTCCAAAGCAGGTGATTGTACGTATTGGCAATTTGATGAATGTAGATAAAATTGACTTGACAAACGAACATAAGGCTGCTGCTGTAGCTACTCTTAAACAAGATTTAGCGGCAGCATTGCTTGATGTCGTTCAAGATTTTAACGAAAATGTAATCGGATAAAAATGAGTTTGTTTTCAAATTTACAATATAATGTTGCTGTTGGAGTTTCACAGTTAGGCTTCAACAGCGCATTTTCGCTCTCACGTTATAAGAAGAGAGATGGGCAATTAAAGTTCTATTCTCCTCGTGGGTATGAGAGCATGTATGTATATGCAGCAAAGAGAACACTTATGCAGACTGCATTTGCTAAAATAAATGATTTGTACCCAAGCTATCTAAGAAATATGGACAGAAAATCAGCAAAGGCTGCTTATCTCCAGAACCAAGGTCAAGAGGTTAAGAAAATAATCGAAAATGGCAAGAAGATGGATGAGGAGACACGCAATAAGATGGGCGTGGTCCTTAAATATCGTGGTAAGGCAGCAAATGAAGGTCTTCTGATTTGGATTCCTACAGAAGATGGCAAAACGCAGACTTTAGAGATCCAGACATATTGGGATAAGATTAAGAATTTAAGTACAAATGAATCGGGCAATACTGAAAGTGTATTTGACAATACCAAAATAGAAGTTCCTGGAAGTATTGCATTTTGTGATCTTGGTGCCAATGTTAGTTCTCAAAGTTCAAATAACTTGATTCTTACAAAGGTGCAGGGGCGTGATTGTTCAAGAAAGGAATTGGTTTCTGGAGGCGATATAAATTTTACCGTTACTGGCAAAATTGTAAGCAATTATCCAGATATATATCCTTATGAGGATGTGTCGAAGTTTGTAAAGTTGATGCAATACAAGGGTATTTTGAAAGTGTACAATATATTGTTTCAGCAATATAATGTAACACAGATACTTATCAAGGACTTTCAGATGGGGCAAGATGACGGTTTCAAGAATGTACAGCCTTATCAATTTACCTGTGTTGCTGTTGAACCAGATGAGGTTGCTGATGTTGTTACAGATACAATTAATGCTCAAAACATTACAATAGCACATCAAAAAAAGAAGGGATGGACCACATTGATGTTGAATCAAGTTAAGGCCGCTGCTGCAAATCAAGCTGCCCAATTAGTTGAGTCATTAATTGCAGATACTATTTAGATATGGAAAGTTCAACACCTGTTCATTATCAAGATGGGCTTGATATTCTAGCATGTAAAATATTGGTTTGGGAACCAGCGGACAAGAACATTATAGATAAAGACGATCCGTCTCCAGACAGATGTCTTACTATTCGTGAATGCGAGAGTATTGAGATAGAGGAATCTTACAAGAAGCTTATTGGAACAGCGTCTGTAAGATTCCCTCGTGGAACCATCATAAAACGAACTATGACAAAGAATGATTTGGAAGACGATGGTACGACAAACGTTTATACTGAAAGATTGCAAGATGGAACCATAACTGAGAAACGTTCTGGATCTTCTACTGCAACGCCAAAAGATTTCAAGGTTGGCCAGCGTATTCGAATATATCTTACGTATTACAGAAACAAAACTGGTGCTTATGAAAGCGAAGAAGACAGACAGAATAACATTGATGAGATATTCGGGAATATGTCTCCTCAGTTTGATGGCTATATTGTCAAGTGTAGCGTATCTACTCCTATTGAGTTGAAATGCGAGAACCTGGCAAGCAACTTAAAAAGAAAGAATTGCAGAAAAATAACTACAGGCAACAACGCTACTGTCAATGATTTCCTCAAAGAAGGTGGAAAGTACAACTTACTTAAAGGAACAGGATTGAAACTTCATCCAGATACAGCCAATATAAGTATAAATATTGGAAAGATTCAGTTAAGTAATGATTTGACAATTGCTGACTTGTTGACTGAATGGTCTAAATATAAGTTGTATTGCTTTATACGGCCAGACAAAGACGGTAATCCATGTATAAAGGTTGGACGGTCATATTTTTCTACAAAGACTGCTGAATCTATTGTGAATAACGACAAATCGTTGCAGCCGAAGGTTATCCAGTTTGATTACCATGTAGCTTCTGATAATTTGAAGTTGATGCACACTGACCCAAAGTATTTGGCAGTGTCAGCCGAAGGGTTTAAGTTTGAAGGTACAGGAAAAAATCAGAAGGAAGTTAAGTATAGCATAACAATTCGACTGAATCCAGAATGGACTGGTGCCAGCGATACAAAGCATAAGAAGTTCCAGTTGCTTAATGAGACAAAACTGTCAAAGAAAGCAATGAAGCTTGGAGCAACGTTGAAGTCGCAAACAAGAGACCATGTTGATTTGAGCCAATATACGGTTATTCCATTCACATCAAGCAAGATTGGCATATCTGAAGAAGGCCTTATTAAAGAAGCAGAAGCTTATTTTGAAGGTTACAATATGAATGGTATAGAAGGTACAATAACGTTGTTTGGCGATTATAATGATCTGGAATCTGGTGAGAAGGTTGAAGTTCTTGATGTTCGACAACCAGAAAAAAATGGATATTATCTTGTTGAAGAGGTAAATACAAAATTTGGAGTTGATGGATATAGACAGACAATCAAACTTCCATACTGTATTGCCAGACCAAAGAATAAATAATTATGAACCAACAGTTTAATGATCTTAGTGCAAATGAAGCAATTTATGAGGCAATTAGACAAATTGCACTTCATAAACTTGTAAATCCTAAGAACAATGTGATTAAAAACACATCCAGAATTTCTGGATATGTTACAAAAATACATACAGATGAGAATGATGAGCTGTACGGAACGGTTGATGTCCAGGAGTACAATGACAGTCTTGCTAATAATCAGGCAAAGGATGAAGGATTACCAGTAGGATTACATGAAGGTGTGTTTTTGTCTGCCATTCAGAACAATGACAATGGACTCATAACAATACCTTATCTAAATTCAGATGTTGTTATTGCTACCGATCCAGATACATTGAAAGAGTATGTTGTAGCTTATTCTCATGCAGACACAGTTCAGATAGATACTCATACTAAAACAATAATTGGCGTAACTGAAACAAAAGAGTTTGAGGAATCTGAAGACTCTCCAGATGTTGACCAGCTTGAAAAAACTGGACTTCATGCTCATACAGAGTACACCAAAGAACATGCAAAGACTGAGGTTGCAAAAAGCGACAAAAATGAAGAAAAAAGTATTTTTGAAGTTACAGCTGATCAGATTAAGGCACTACATGATAAGGCGCAAATTGTTCTTGACGCAAAAGAAATACTTGCTAAGTATGATGCCAAGGAAATTGTAATCAATGACCAAGGTGTTTATCTTGGAAGTGGAAAGGCCACTGAGCCAGCGGTTCTTGGAAATCAATTGGCTACGATATTGATAGACTGGCTTGGTGCCCTATCTTCTATGTTGACTCCAACAATGATGGGGCCACAACCACCTGCAAATGTGGCAAAATTTGTAGCCTTGCAATCAAAGATTAATTCTTATAAGGCAGCTACATCTGGTTTCTTATCAAAGACAGTAAAAGTTTCAGAATAATGGTAAAGTTAAACGAAGGAATTGCCAAAATAAAAAAAGGCAGTACGCTTGAATCGCTTTATAATCGCTTAAAGGTAGGAATGGAAGCTTCAGCAAATGAGAAGCTTCCAGACTGGACCAGTAGCGATTATGTTACCATTGGTGAGGATGGGCAGTATTCTGTAGATGAAGCAAAGATCAATTCTGAGGTAAAAGAATATCAAAGCATAACTCGTCAGAATACTGCTTTTTTACTTGCCGATGCTGTTGTTTCAAGTATAGGTGATGGAGGAGAGTCTGGAGAAGGAGTTAAGGGTGCTGTTAAGATAACTGGAGATTCAATGACAGGAAAGCTTAACACACTGTACGGCTTTTCTGCTGGTGACAATGGTGTTGAAATATTGACCGTTTATCAAACAGTAGCTGAGAACCTAGATGATCGGAAGAGCATTGTTAAGATAGATGGAGAACTTCACCTTGGGTCAAATGGACTGTACATTAACGAATCGAATGTATTATCATACAATAACGATGTTTTGGCATTGAATGCTGGAAATATAGCATTGAATGCTGATAAGGTTACGTGTACAGGAGAAATTGTAATAGGAGACTTGTCAATGTCTAAGGATGGTATTAGATTTCGTGGTTACGATTTCTATCATTCTGGAAATTCCAATAAGGAAGATGTTGACTGGACAATGAGAAATGGCGTTATTTCCCAGGATTTAACAGTTGGTGGGTCAAGTGTATTTAGTGGTAATGTATCTGCATTATATGGGGCTTCTTTAGGGTATGGTGGAAATGAAATATTTTCAATATCTGCTGATAAAACAGCAACACTGACTGGAGATTTAAATATCTTGTCTGGCGGTATCAAGTTTGACGGTGACTATATTATCCATGTAAAGAATAAGAATGTTATATCATTTTCTGCATCAAATAAAATATTGAATCTTGGAGATGATAATACTAGGGCAATTAGTTTACAGTCAAGTATATATGACGATGATTATGAGTATGAGTTAATTACAAAATTTGGTTCTGCTCATTTTCCAGAGTCTTTTAAGGCTGGTCATGGTTTTGGCAATACCTTGATAGAGACTTATAAAAATACAGATAAAAATTCTGGAGTTATTCTTGGAAAATACTTGAAGTTTACAAGTGATGCTGGCCCAGGTTTTTACAGTGATGGTGATTCATTGTTTTTTGAGGCACCATATCATTATAATACCAATGTTGGCGATGATGTTGTAGGAAATACAGTTCAAAAGACAACAAAAATTGGCTATATAGATTCAACCAGTTTATACGCACCACTTGACAGAAAGTCATCTAGCTTAAAGTTTACTACAGATTCAGATTTCTATGTATTCGACAAACCAATAGAATGCGACACTTCAATAGGCATATCTGGATGCAAAACCAGGCTTTTGAAGAACGAGCTATTCTTCAACGATGGAGTATATTGGATCTCGTTGCAAGATGGCGTTAAGCATTATGGAAATGCTTACATGGTCAACGATATAGGCTCCGTTACATTCTCCAGTGGCTTTGCTGGAAGTGGATGGAAAATTTATAAAAATAAGCTTACAGGCAATATATGTGCAACATTCGATGAGTTAACAATACGTAAGAAGATGCGTGTATATGAGCTTGAAGTTCAAAAAATATCGGCAACAAATGGATCACTTTGGGTTTCAGATGCTTGCAGTGGAGACTTAGTAGAAGAAATAACATAATGGCAGTATATCAATATAGAAAATTTAAGATTAGTGTTAGTGAGGACTCTAAAAAGACACAGGGGCTTCACGTGGGAGATATTGTTCGTAGGCAATATTTTGATAACCCTAATTTGATATATTCTCTTATGTGCGTTCTTGAAACAGGTCAAGATACTGTGACCGTTATTGAGAACGGAGCAACTAAGCAAAAAAAGAGAGATTGGTTTATAGGAGCATTGCTTGAAGGTGATGTTCCTTCTACCAATGAAATACTTGATTTTGTTAGAGTTACAAACTTGTGGAATGCAAATAGACTTGGTGCGATTTATATGACATCCAGTGATGAGCAATCACCATATATAGATGTTATAGATGGAATTGCTGTAGAACAAAGTCTTTGTTATCCATCAAGTGTAAACAATGTTTCCTGGGAAGATAATTTTTCTCAATATAACGTTGTTGGAAAAGCATACGCTTCTGTAGAATATAAAAGAAGCGTGCTGGACAATTATCGTGTATGTTCTATAACTAAAAATTCTATAGCATCAAGTCCAAATACTTTTATTGGACTTTCCCAGACATTTGAGCGTAATATTGAGAATCCAGAGCGTGTATTGGTGTCATATAAAATAAAGGCATCAAGGAACATGAATAATATTGTAGCTTCCATTGAATATGAAGATGAAACACGTGTTGACGGAACATTAAATGTTGAAGCTACTACAGAATGGAAATATCAATTTCATGCTATAACGATAGATAATTCTGGAAGATATAAGAGAACATTTCGATTAAATGTAAATGACTCTTTGCAAGAAGGAGATAATATTGAAATAGCAGATTTGAATATTATCCTTCTTTCTTCTGTTGCAAACTTTGCTGGTGGCATGAAGTTGCGTATTGGTAAACTGAGTGGAGTTAATGATCCTGTTTTTGGAACACTTGAAAACTATGGAGCCTATTTGCAGAGGTTATATGCAACTCAGCAGGTAAATATTTCTGGTACCTTAACGGCTGGAGATGAAAATGGTTTTGGCTGTACATTTTATGCAGGTAAAATTCATAAGAATGTTGTTATAAACAGTATTGCTTGTGATTTTGAATCATCTACAGAAATTGTAGCAACAGATTCCCCAGTTGGTATAGGCGAGATATATAAGTCCAATAAAGAAATGATTCTTAATGCCCAGACCAATTCTTGGATGCTTGGCAAACTAGGGAAACGATATTGCTTTTCTTTTTGGGCAAAATCAACGGAAGATTGTGATGTTCTTATTTCTCAAAATGGACACACCGTCAAAACGGTTTCTGTGCCTGGCGATGATACGTGGATGCGGTATTCTGCAAATTGGGATATACAAGACCCACTTAAGGGCGAAGATCCACTTCAAATTGCTTTACTTATGTCATCTGGAGATTTATACATGACAGCACCACAATTTGAGAGCGGTAAATATGCAACTCAATACCAGCCAACAGACGATGTACTTTCCTATGTAGAAGATTATGGAGCATGGTTTAACAAGGGTGGTATTGGTGGAACAATTCAGAACCCACTTCTTAAATTGAATGAAGATGGCTCTATTTCGAGCAAGAATGATTCTTTTGTAATTAAGAATGATGGAACTGGATATTTTGCAAATGGACGCTTTAAATGGACAAAGGACCAGATAATTCTACAGGGAGTTACCATTAAATGGGAAGATCTTGACGATACCGCACAAGAAGAATTGAAGCCAAAATCAATCAAGCTGATAGGAGAGAACGTATTTATCATTGACAGAGGTTTTTGCTCTCCAGATAGTCTTATGATACAGATGGTGGAAACTAATTTTTTATCATATTCAAGCGGTAGAAAATGGTATTATCTTGACACAAATGGAGAGTATGTTCTGTTTGATGGTGAGAACGGAAGAACCTTTACTGTATTCCCAGACGCTATATATTGGAAAGATAGACAAACTTTAACAATTAAATGTGTCGTTACAGCAAACTACGTTGATTATTTTGACACTATTACTATACAAAAGCGTAGAAATGGCGAAGATGCGTACAACGTAATAATTCGTACATCAAATGGAAACACCTTTAAGAATGGCGTTGGCCAAACGACTTTAACCGCACATGTATATAGAGGCGGTACAGAGATAACGGAACAATTGCAAAATAAAGATTTTGATTGGATAAAGACAAGTGATAATCCAGATACGGATGAGCTGTTTAATTTGGCTCATGTAGGTTATGGTCATGTTCTTGAAATATCAACAAAAGATGTTTGGAATATGGCGCAGTTTGATTGTAAGGTAAGAATTAACAATATATAGATTTTAGATGGCAGAAATTATTGCAAGAGGTCAAATTTCCATTATTGACTTAAATGATGCGAAATCCCTTAATATGTATTTGAGAAGTAGCCAACCTACGACTCAGATATTCAATAGTGATAATAACAGCTTTGTGCCAGACTGGTCAGCAAGTCCATTCCTTGTGATTACACCAGAGTTGTTTGTTTCTGGCACAACAGCTGATCAAATGGGACAGGTAAAGACAAAGCCTGTTTATACAATCAATGGTAGCACGAATCTTGCTGATTATGGTGCAACGGTTGCAGATAGAGCACCATACGCATTGACCATTAACAAAAATATGGTTAATTGCTCTCAGTTACGTGTACAAATTTCAGCTGTTTATACAGACCCTAACATTGCTTCTTTTGAGACTCCTGTTAAGGCTGAGATTCAGTTTACTAAAACTACAAATGCTGGAGCAACCATTTGTGCCATTGGTTATACGCCAAAGGGTAATGTGTTCAAGAATGATCAGACTTCAACTTTGACAGCACATTGTGATATGTGGCGTGGTTCAAGTATTGATAACACAGACGTATCATATCAGTGGTATAAGATGAATACCGATGGTGCCTGGGAAGCACTGACGGAAAAGAGGGCGTATGGCTGTACTGGTTACAACACCAATGAGCTTACAATCCCAGCATCGGCAGTATTGAATTTTGATGCGTTTAAGTGTGAAATTACAGATACAGACGCTTCTTCTGGTACATATAATACTAAGGTTTCTGATGTCATTACCTTCTTCGACCAGTCAGACCCTTATTATGTTGAGATTTATTCTACAACTGGCGATAAGTTGATGAATGGTCAAGGTTCAACGACACTTTCAGCAAAGGTATGGCAAGCAGGTGAATGTTTTGAGGACAGTGACGCAAACAGTAAATTTACGTTTAAGTGGAAGAAATTCTCTTCTTCTGGCGTTCAAGACACTGCATTTGCTAAAACTGGTTCATCAATTACAGTTAACGCATCTGAAATTTCGCAAAAGGCTACGTTTGTTTGTGAACTTTTTAGTAAGTAATTTATGGCAGAGAAACCGATAGGTAGAGGTCAATATACAATTGTTAAGTTGCACGATGGAAAGTCGATGCAACTTAACCTTTTGTGTAACCATCATCATGTACAGTATTTCTCTAGATTAGATCACAGCTTTTCACCTAACTATGTTGTTGACCCAATAGTCGTAACTCCAGAGTTGTTGTTTTCTGGAGCAACTGATAATCAAATATCCAATATATCATCTCCAGAATGGACAATTAATGGCAAAAAACCAATAGAGTATTCTGGAGTCGTTTCAAGTTCCTTGCCATATACTTTAACTATTAACAAGAACTTGATAGATACCGCTCAATTAAAGATTGAATTCAGCGGAATGGTGAAGGACCCAGATACAGGGTTGAATGTCAAAATTTCTGGTTTGACATGTTTTACAAAGCAAGAGACAGACACCTTGACACCAACCATGATATTGGAGACACCAGATGGTAATTTCTTTAAGAATGAGATATTTGATAAATTGACTGCCACTTGTAAGTTAATGCTTGGTTCTGAGGAATTAACATTAAGTACAAAAAGAAAGTGGTTTTGCATGGAGAATGGGAATTATGTTGAATTAGTTGACAACAGCTATGTACAAGGTCAAGGAACCAATACATTGACAGTTTGTTCAGACTATATCACAGACCAGACTTCATTTAAATGCGAGATAGAGTACAATAAGGCAACATATACAGAGTTTGTCACATTCTTCAAGCAAGTTGACCAATATATCATTAAAATTGAAATGAAAAATGGAGATAAGATGAAGAATGGTGCTGGCGTTATTCCATGTGAAGCGCATTTGTATAGAAGCGATGTACAAATTCCAGATGAGGAAGCTGAGAAGAAATTTATATTTCAGTGGAAGAAATACAGTAAGTTGACAGGACAAGAGGTTACAACCTGGAGAAATCCAGCTGCTCGTGCAATTGAGTTGACAAAAACTGATATAGATAAGTTATCTACATTTATGTGTGAGGTAAAGGAGAAGAATAATACCTTTACATACAAACTCCCACTAAAGTTATTATAAAAGATTATGGGTTTGTTAAAATTAAATAAGAAGACTGGTGATACTTTTTCTGCGTCTGAGCTTAATGCTCTTGGCGCAGCAATCGACCAGAATACAAATGATATAGCAGAGCTTAGAGGTAATATGATGTATTGGTATGTTGATTACGATGAAGGTAACAATAATACTGTTCTTGCTGTAGGTGGTAATATGGAAGTTCGTCAGACATATTTCGATTTGTGTGGACGAATTATCGTAAACAAGCAAGGATATGCTGCTCGCCTCTCAGATAAAAATAGTGCTTATTTTGCGGACGGTACGGCTGCATTGCACGATGGAACATACGGCCAGACAATGGCTTATCGACCACCTCTTTGGGGTAAGGTTGTAAACGTATCTTCTACAGTAAGACGTGTATATAAAAGCCCTGTTCCTATGCAAGGTTTTGTTCTTTTGTACGATGAGTTTGCTGAAGGTGCATTCTTAGGCTCCCAGGCTACAGTTGGTGGCAAGAATTGCCTTATGAGTATTGCCAATGCTACTCCAAAGGATAGTATTACAATGAAGGCTGCATGGGATCTTGCCCAGAATTATGGTACAGACTGGGGATTGACGAACTGGACCATGTGGAATGCTGACTGGTTGCTTGCTAATGATTTTTGCAAGAACAGAAATGTACGTGGAACTCTTGGTTCTGGAGTTATTGGCGGTACAAATGCTGGAAGTGCTAATGGTGTTGCTTATACAATACGTACAGGTACAACACTTTCTCTTGGTAATACAACTGGCAAACTTAACGTTACTGCTCCTAACACATCTGAAGTCTTCTCCCAGATTTCTTTGTTTGGAAAAGAAGCAGCATGGGGATTTAAATGGCAGTTTATAGCTGGCAATATCCACAATGGTAATACAATCTATATCTGGGATGACAATAAGGTAGTGAATGGAAATCCACCTGCTGGTGTAGATTATCGTGTTGCTTACTTCAATAACAAGAAGCTTGATAATTGGGCTGGAATCAAGAAGGTTGCATTTGGTGAAAAGTGCGATATGCTTCCTATTGATTGGCAAAATTCCAGAAATGATACCTTGAATTACGGTGCTTCTTGGTACTTAAACGGTGCTGGTGAAATTCTGCGCGGTGGTGGTCTCGCTAGCCTCGGCTCTGGTTGTGCGCCTGGTTTCGTTCTTGCGGATAGCGGTTTCGGTAATTCGATTTGGCTCGTCGTGCCTCGGCTTGCCTTCTATGGTAAGTTGAAGTTTATTAACGGAAAAGATTTGGTTGCGATGTCAAAGTAATCTAAATAAGTGTTAAAATAACGGTTTTGGTAAAACTTGACATAAACCAAATAATCTATATTTAAATGTGATTCAGTTCACGTGGCGGTGGGGTTCCTCCAAACCCTCTGCACGGTGGTGGTAACGCTAACAACGGCTCTAATTGTGCGCCTGGTTACGTTAATGCGAATAACGGTTTCGGTAATTCGAATTGGAACATCGTGCCTCAGCTAACCTTTCAAATTGGTAAAACAAAGATATTTATAGTTTGAAGGAACCCCAGGCCATTTCTTAGTAACGAAATACTTACTCGGAGAAGATGTCGTAGAGTGCAAATGTGGGTATAGTAGGTGCTGGATTTTCGTTGTAAATAGTACACCGAGGTTCAGAGTAACATTCGAGAGTAGCCACGCACAGGCTTGAAGGCAACAAGCAAAAGTTGATTCAAAATATCTAAATTACAAACTCTTAAATAATGAAAGTGTTAATTTGAAACGAGAAGGATATGTGATGGATAGAGTTAGGTCTTGGAAGAATATTAAAAAGGCCACACATAAGTCTCAACTTGGTAAGAAACGCAAGTACGGTGTTGTAAAATTCAATAAGAGTAGAAGACAGAATATGCTTGAATTGCGTGACATGTTTGATAATCTTACATATCGAACAAGTGAGTATCAGAGATTTACAATTAAAGCAGATCAAGGAAAGATAAGAGAAATTTTCAAATTGCCTTATTATCCAGATCGTATTGCTCATCACGCAATCGTTAATGTAATTGAATATAAACGTGTCCGTAGCTTTATTCGAGACACGTTTTGTTGTATCAAGGGTAGAGGTCTTATGGATGGAACCAATAGACTACAAGCTGCATTGAGACATAACCAGGAAGAAACAAAGTATTGCTTGAAAATAGATATACGTAAATTCTTCCCATCTGTGCATCCAGAAATTATGAGTAGAGAATTTCATAGATTGTATAAGGATGAAAAATTCCTAACAATTATGGATGATATTATATTTAGTGTTGATAGTGGATTGCCTATTGGATCTTTGACAAGCCAATTAATGAGTAATGTGTACATGTCTCCACTTGATCATTATATCAAAGATAAACTTGGTGTAAAATTTTACTTTAGATATTGCGATGATATAGTTGTACTGTCTTCGCATAAAGGCTATCTTAAGTGGATTTTACGTGAGATTAAGAAATTTGTGTCAGAGCATTTAGGTTTGGAGATAAAGAATACTGAACAGATATTTGAAGTTGAGAAGATAGGAATTGATTTCTTAGGCTATAGATTCTTTCACGAACACAGATTATTGAGAAAGTCTATAAAGAAGAATTTCTGTAAATCTATGAAGAATGTGAAAACAGAACAGAGATTACAAGATATTCTAGCTTCATACAAAGGCTGGTGTGAGCATGGAAATTGTAGAAGACTATGGAAACTACAAACAGGTTTGAATACTTATATCTTGCCGAGCCAGAAACCAAAGGAGCCTAAAAAGAAAACTGACAATAAACCAAAGGCAGGCGAATCTATGAGGACTATCAGAAATCGTAGGCGGTATTTTAGAAGGCTTGATGAATGTGAGCAGATTATGATTGATAACTACAATGAAGCTAGGAGAAAATATTATACAGACGCAGTTTAATACGTATTTAAATATATATTATGAATCCAGTAGAACTTTACAAGGGTGAAACTCCAGCCCCAGTTTATTCTAAACTTGGAGATAACTTGATTAAGGTATATTTCAACAGAGAGTCGGCAAAGGTTACTGTTCCCTTGATGGATGACAGTGGCGATACAAAGACTGTTACTGAGCATACAGCATGGCATGTTGATGTAGAGCCAGAATACCGTAAGATTATCTCTGGCATTGTTCGTAGCAAGTATAGCCAGGATGACGTGGAAGCTATTATCTGTAACCACACGGAGGGACGTGGCGATGCAGATGAATACAATGCTTTTGTAGCATGGCGTGAGGAGGCCCGAAAAGTGGCCACAAATGTTATGGAAGAACTTGCAAAAGTTGTTAAATAAGAAACGACATTAACAAGCTCTGTCTATTCTTAACTAAAAATTATAATTATGACAGAGTTATTAGCAAGAGGATATATTACGATAGCAGCTGTAAGTGATGGTTATTCATTGTCACTTACAGCTGCTTCTGTGTCTATACCTGCCAATCACGATGGTTCAAACCCAGATTTGGAGCATGCTGAAACAACGGTTACATTGTCTCATGGAAACGATGCTGTTGCTTTTGATGTTGTAAATGTTATGCCAAGTTCTGATGGTATTAAATATACATATAAAAATGCTGGAGAATGTGCTTGGAATGTAGCTATCATAGGGTTAGATTCCAGCATAACTTCTGGATATTTGGAGATACATATACGTACAAAAGATGGCAAATACGAATCGTCAATAAGGTTCAGTTTTTCTGTTGTCAAGAATACTGTAGGTGTAGATTGGATTGAAGAATGGGATGGAACTCACAGCCAAATTGGTGAGAATTATGTAATTACACCTAAGTTGTTTGCTGGACATAAGACGAATGAAGGAAAGATTACTGGAGTTTATTTGGGAAAATTAAAGGGCTTTATAGGTGAAGTGTTCCCATTTACGCTTTCAGATCCAGAAGAAGGTATATATGGTTATCGTGATAGTAAGGTTGTATTTTATATCAATAACTATGGTGCCAAAATTGGAGGCTGGGATATTACTCCAGATTCCATTCAATGTGAGGATGGAACGCTTACTATTAAGTCTGAAGGCTCTATTAGCTCTCAGTCGGATGGTAAAACACACTGGGCATTAAACAAGGACGGTAGTGCGTCTTTTGCGAATGGAAAGGTTTCTATGGATGCAGTTGGAAATGCTTCGTTTGAAGGAAAAATTACAGCTACTTCTGGAAAAATTGGAAACTGGACTATAGATGCCAATAGTCTGTATAATCTTGGAATATCTCTTAATGCAGATAAACGGTTTATTGCAATAGCTAATACTACAGATGATTTAAAGTCTGGTGATGGTCAATTGGCAAAGGTTAAGAATGTTGGCGGTGTTGCAATGTTTTACTCAACTTCTGCTGACTACGGTATATTTGCATACAAAGAAAATAAATTAGTGTTCCAGGCTGGTACAACTAATTATATAGCTGGTTGGAATTTTGATGAAAACTCTTTGTATATTGGCACAAAGAATAACAATGCAGACCAATATACAAACGATGATAAAAGCCTTACTATTGGAACCAATGGATTGAGAAGTAAGGCATGGTACATCAACACGAATGGTACAGCTAAGTTTTCCAGTGGATATATCCAATTTAATGAAAAAAGCGGATCTATTGGATCATGGAACTTTGATTCAGATTCTTTATATATAGGAACAAAGAATGATACAAGTGGTGGATTTACTTCAACTAATAAAAGTATCACAATTGGACCAAATGGTATTCGTGGTTATAAATGGCGATTTGATACTGCTGGAAGTGGTGCCATTGCAGGTGGAAATATAAAGTGGGACGATAAGGGAAATATTACATTTGGTGCAAATGTGGTATTGAATTGGAGCAGTGGAATAAAAGAAGCTAAAGATGCTGCAAATACCGCACAAGGCACTGCAAATACCGCATTGACGAATGCCCAGACTGCCCAACAAAGTGCAAATAGTGCAAACAATGCTGCTGGGTCAGCTCAGAGCGCAGCTGATACAGCGATAGGGAAGGCTGACAATGCACAGTCATCTGCTGATAAGGCTCAGAAAGCTGCAAATGCAGCGAATGATAATGCCAATGCACAAGGAGCTGCTGCAAAGGAATTTGCTTCGGCTATGGCTTTTGGTAAAATGCTGCATAGAGATCCAACATTTGTTAATGGTATAAATGATATAAAGTTATATAACAATTCTGGCAACGGAACAGTTACTATAAATCGTGTTGTAAATAAAAATGACATTACTATTCCAAATGATAATAAAACTTATATTGAAATAGTCAATAAAGGAACTGCATCACCAGGCCTCGGTGGTTTTAGTTTTCAAGATCAAGCTGGCTATAGAAAGATATTTGTTATTAGAATCATTGCCTGGATTCCTGTTGGTAGATATATAGAGTTTCAAACTAACGCTATTGGAAACGGTGGCACAATGACTTGGCTGACAAGTACTGCTGGAACTGGAAATTGGGCAGAATATGTTGGAAAGGTTAAATGTGGTACAGGGTCAAGTAGTAACTTTAGTACGACAAACTTCTTTAATATCACTGGCAATGCTGGTACATCTTCCAGTCCTGTTAAATGGTATTTGGCGTATGCTACGGTGTTTGATATAACATCTTCAGAGCGATACACGACAACCATTGATGCTGATGGTATATATACATCAACAATTAATGCCAATCAAATTGTTGCTGGAACAATTGATGCGGACCGTATTGGGGCTGGTAGCATTACTGCTGGAAAGTTGGCTGCTGGAAGCGTTACGGCAGATAAAATAGCTGCTGGTAGTATTACTGCTGACAAAATAAAAGCTGGTAGCATTACATCGAAAGAGTTAGATGTTAATAGTATTAAGACAAATATCATTAACACTTCTTATATTAATGGTCTCGAATTAACATTTGATAAAGGTACAATTGGTGGATGGAGTATTAACAAAAATTCTATTTCAAAAGGAACCGTTTCTTTGGATAGTGATGGTTCTATATCAAATGGTGATTATTGGACATTAAAGAAAGATGGCTCTGGCTTTTTAGCTAAGGGCAATATTAGCTGGACAAATACAGGTAGTATTTCTGTAACAGGTGAAATAAATGCTACGAGCGGAAGTGTTGGTGGTTTTGTTATTAATAATAATAATTTGATTTGTGAAAAGGCACGCCTTGTCATTGGTCAATCTACTGATACAATGACAAGAAAGGTTATTTTAGATGCGCAAAATGTATCTTGGGACCAATACAATTATGCCTTTTCCTTAGAACATCATGGCACACTTTCCAGAAATGCTCCACCAATTGCCGGAATGTATATTGATGTGGGCAGTGACTCGGACAACAATCAATATCCAGCAATTACTGTGGAAAAAGGATGCTTTATTGGATTTCGTCGCCCAGTCTATACTTTAGGTGTTTCTTTAAATTTAAATGATGCGCCACAATATTATTGTTCTGGAATGGTTTTAATGTGTAACAGCTATAGCGATATGACAATAATTCTTCCTACAGCATCAAATGGTGCGAAACAAGGAGACATATTTACAGCTATAAAGAAAGGACCACGAAAAGTGACATTTAAATGTGCTGCTGGCGGTTCATATCATGCTGCAAATGGCAGCAGTGGAGAATGGGCATGTACTTCACAATATGAACATGTACATTTCATATTTGATGGAACTTCATGGTATTCTGAATGTAGTCGAGATTCGTAAATATTATATATAAATGCGTAGAGATATACAAGTAAATACACAAATAGGAGATATGGTGCTTACGGATAGTAATTCTGTAAGCACCTACCCATTTGAATGGCTGTATGAGCGTGACAGCAACATTTATGGATGTGTAACGCTTCCTGCCTATTTTGAAAGAAGTAATTTGGAATATGGAGTAAAAATAAATATTCCATATATTCCAATGTATAAGACCATTAAGCTAAAATTCGTCCAGGATTATGGCGATGGTAATACAAGAACGTTCATAAATACAAGTGATAATTCTGAATACTTTGATGTTCATTCAAAATTGTATAATTTGGACGAGAAAGCACTGAAAGCTTCTGAATTGATATTGATAGATGAAGAAAATTACATTTTACAGTTAGTAGGAAACAAACTGCTGTTATGGTCTAGCAAGACATCAGATGCAAAAAATATAAATGCCAATATCCAGAATCGTAATTTGCTTTTGAAGTGTTTGCCATCAAACTCATATAGATACCCTATATCTGGTGTTGGTTTGATAAGATACCTTCATGCGAATATTTCGAACACTGATTTGGCAGATGTTCTTCAGTCCGAATTTGAAGCTGAGAATGTAAAGGTGTTAAACGCATCGTTTGATTCAGATACAGGTAATCTTGATTTAGATTTAGATTTTTCGAAAGTAGATGCAGACGTATAAAGTTCAAACAGGACAGAATATATTTGATATTGCTGTAATGCTTCATGGATCTGTAGAGGGGATATTTGACTTATTTGTCAACAACCCAGAACTGTCATTTGAAAATGGAGTAAGTGTTGGTGACGAATTGCTTTGGGATGAAGACTTTATAGTACACGATAGTATTGTCAATCATCTGAAAGAAAACAATATAGTTCCAGCAAATGGTGAACGTCATGTTTATTATAAAGAGTGCTCTTTGCCTATACGTATTGTTATAAAAGTTCCAGCAGATGAATCACAAATCTTATTTACTATGTCTGGAGACAACGACATGATAGTTGATTGGGGTGATAATACGGACCTGGAGACAATTCATTTGAATAAAAATGAAACAGAATACTTTCATTTCTTTGACAATGAATCAGATAAAAGAACTGTCAAGCTATATGGTAACTTTAATGTTAAAAGATTTGATGCTTCTAAGATAAATGGAAGTTTGCTTCCTGTAGCACCGATAACTGTTGATGAATTTGTTTGCAATAAGAACAATATGAATTTAACAGGTCTATTCCTATTCAAAGGAACATACATGGCGTCATTGTCACAGATGTATATCAAGAATTTAAACAGCATTCGTGATATGAGTCTCCAGTCGTTGGTTTTGAAAGACAATGAATATGGAGATGAAAAATGTATTGATGATTATTTGATATATATTGCACAGAACAACAACCAAAGAAGAAATTGTCATGTTGTTCTGGACAAGATGCCATCTGGTGAATATAAGGAGCCGAAAAGAAATTCCAACGGTAACTATGTTATAGAGACAGGAATGGAGGCTATATATGTGATAACACACGAGGTTGCTTGGAATGAAGCTGGAGCTTGGGTGTTTGATATAAATGGTAAAACATATAAATATGAGAATCAAGATATAGCATGAGTCGTACATTAACAGAAATATACAATGAAGCCGTAAATACAAGAAACAAGTATTTGGAATTGACCGAATTGACAAATGATTCAAAGATGTCTATAATCAATTCCTTTACATGGGTTGTAGCTACAGCAATATATTCTTTTGAAACACTTATGGACGTGTTTACAACTGATATTGCCAAGATATTCAGCGCAAGAATTAATGGCACTCCAGCATATTATGCAAATGCAATGCTTAAATGGCAATATGGAGACGATTTAATTCTAAATGAAGATGGAACACAGTTTTCATACCCTTCAGTAGATGAAGCCAAACGGCTGATTACAAAAGTTTCCTATCAAATAGCGTATAGCTCTGATTATAGAGATGATATTCTTATCTTAAAGGTTGCAAAGGGAGCAAAAGACTCTCTTTCCAGACTTTCTGATGATGAATTGATTTCTGCTAGGTCATATTTAAGTAAAATCAAGTTTGCTGGTGTGAAGTGTAATGTTGTTTCCAGAAACGGAGACATATTGGTTCCTCGTGTCGATGTTTATTATGATGGAGCAATCAGTAAGGAAGAACTTTATAAGAACATAGATTCCGCACTGATTAACTTTATGTCAAATATGGATTTCGATTCAGCGGTATATGCACATAGGGTAATTGATGTCATCATGTCTGTTGACCATGTTGTAGATGTTCATGTAAATTCTGGTGCAACGGTAGAGCAGGGCATATTTATCGCCCAATATGACGATAATAACAAGCTTGGCGAACTGAAGAAAATAGATCGAAAGATATATACAACAAGCGGATATACAAAACAAAGCACAAAGAAGGGCGAAGAAAAAGATATTCCTACCTTCAGAGAGGCTATTAATTTAAAGTTGGAATCTGATGAGGAGTCATAAAATAAATGTGGATAGATTGGTTAATCAGCTTGTGCCTCACTATTTAGGTGGGCGTAGGCTGATCCTTTTTCTTCAATCATGTTTAAAACCCCTTCAAACAGCAAATGACAGATGGGTTGAATGGGTTCAAGAGAAGAAAGTAGAAGCTAGTCTTACTTCCCAGGTTATATTGATGGAGTACTATTTGAACAAGAAATTCAAGAAGTATTTCAAAGACCAAGACAAATGTATCATCATATCAGACGGTACGGTTCCAGGAGTTCCAATATATTTTCAAAGTGCTGGGGAAAATATATCTAAATTTGTGTTGTATAATGAGAATGAAAACGGCAAAAAGCAGCCTTTCCAATGGCAGAATGAAAAGTCTAGCAGCAATGACGTTAGCTTTATTGTCTTTTGTCCTTATGTAAACACTAACATCATCACAGAAAAAGAATTGACTGGAATGATCTCGTATGTAATTGATAAATATAAGGTTGCAGGTAAATCATATAGAATAGAATTTAATTAATAATACATGAAAGAATTTACTAGTCAAAAAGGTGGAAGACATACCTATGTTGACGATATTATTAATTTGCAAGACATAGCTCTTGTGCTTAACAGTCTCTTTACTGGTTGTGAAGACTTTGTTTTGAGCGGATGCAATGTTTCTGGCAATAAGATTTCACCAGGATTTGTATATATGAATGGTAAGGTTCGATATTGTTCTGGAATGTCGAATGTAAGTTCATGGCCTGTATATATTGTCGAAAGCAACTCAACAGAACAGGTTTCTTACGCAGATTCTTCTGATAAAGTTGGTAGAAATATCTATGGGTGTGTAATTTCATCCAGTGTTCCTACTGTCAACGATCCGTTAACCAACAAGGCTCCTCAATCAATAATGTTCAAAAAGGATGGAGAAGGGGTGCCTAGATTGAAAGATGCGTTCTTTGGAAAATACGCACTTATGATAGACTCTCCATTTGCAAGCCAGACTGTTAATAAGAAGGTGGTATTTAATGGAGAAATCACAGCAAAGGGTGGTGCCGTTGTCAATGATAATATTTCAATGGTTAGAGGTGCTGCAAATTGCTCTATTTATTATGAGGAAGATGGTACGTTGGTTGTTTCTTCTAAAATGAGTGGAAGTGATGACCATAAACTTACAATCAACACTGCTGGAGATTTGCAGTTTTATCATAATGATACTTGTATCTTTACATTTTCGAAAGATAAGACAACTGTTGCTATTCCGATACATTCCGATACACTTAGGGGTGGAGGAATAACTATCACTGGTAGTGATGTGTACAATTCTGATGCACAAGTTGACACAGGTTCTATTAATATTAATGTCAAAGGTTTCAATGGTGAAACTAAATATTTTAGAAATACAAATATTGGAGATGGAAAAGGAAATATAGTCGTTGGTGTTAATGGAAAAAACAAGACCGTTGCTGTTAACGGATCTTTAACGATTTGCGATGATTCTGTTACTGGAATTAAAATTAAACATAGTACGTTAGCAAAGAGCGATAACAGCCTTGTTAAATACATTGCCTGGGTTGACAAGGACAATGTTGCGATGGCTAATTTTGGATTCGCCAACAACAAGACAACAAGTTTCTATATTGACAACAAAATAGGTGACGTTGTTATAAATAATACACTTTATGTAAACGGATCTCTTTATGTTAACGGAAATGACATAGACAAGAGATATGTGAAAGTGTCTGATTATGATACAGCTATCAATAAAAAGGCAAATACCAATGATGTGTACACAAAAGATGACGCAAACTCAACATTCTTAGGCAAGGACACAAGTCTATCAGTGTTTGTTGACAATGCTGGAGGAAAGGATGCTGCATGTGACATCATTGGCGCAGCAACATCCAGCAATTTTGAACGTGCTGTTGTGAAGTCTCAGAAATTCCAAGATATTGTTGGCGATGGTCTTGACACATCTTCCGTATCTTATGCTTCTGATCTTGAAAAAAGACAGCGAGAGTTGTGCGAAAATATTGGTGCTGCATATAAAGATGATGTTTCTGCAAAGCCTAAAGATACAGGATGGGTCCGTGTTGATGTTAGTAATTGTGGAATTAGCGAAAAACTTTATGCTCGTCAGATTGGCAATATAGTATCTATACAAGGTAGGATTCACACTCACCATGATGGAACAATTTTCACATTGCCATCATCAATAGACCCACCAGTTGGAGAAATTGGTTATTCTTACAATCGTGGAGGCGAATGGTGCTGCAAAATGGCAAGCGGAAGTCGTGAATGCGTAGTTGATTATTGTAGCGGTGGATGCTCACAATATATAGGTTTCCTTTTAACATATATGGTGTAATATGAGAATTATAAACATAAGTGCTGATATTGCAGCAATGAAAGCTGCCAGCCAAATTAAAGAGAAAATTGAGTCTTTTGAAAAACCATTGATTCAAGAAGATGGCAACAAGAAGAAAGGTCGGAAGGCCAAAGGGGTACAAACTGAAGAAGTTTGATGAGACAAGAATCGGATTCTTGTTGAAGCATGAAACTCCAATAGAATATAGGATGCTGATGGATGTTGCTGAGTTTATGAAACTTCGTGCTCCATCAGCAAACCTAATAGAGGCATTTGCTTATTCTTCCAGTGACCCCTTATTTAGAAAAGAGAAGTTTTGGAGAGCATTGATTGAATATAGGAAATGTGGCTGTAGGCCCAAAATGGCTCTAAAAACCAGTGTGTCTAAAGAGTTGTATTATATACATTTAAGATTAAATAAGTATCTAAATAAATAGTAGAGCATTGTCAATATGCTCTATTTTTTTGCTTATTTTCTTGGTTGTTTCAAATAAAAACCTTATCTTTGCAAACACATTTGATGAATTTTATCTATTATATCGTATTTAAAAATCGTAAGTAATTGAATCACAGGGTTTCCAGCCCTTCCCTGTCCAAAAGCCATCTCCCAAATCATTGTATTTGTTGAAATGTACGGAGACTGGTTTGTACAAGATTGGATCAACAAATGGAAGTGTCACAACACGCATTAGTAAGCTATATTATAATAGCCATGTTGACAAGCGTACAATAGCCGTTGTCAAAACATGGGATAAACTAGGCTATTGTGAAAAGTATATTCTGGCAGATTTCGAGCATATACTTACACCACATCCATTTTACACAAACGGACATACAGAATGGTTTAAATTTGCAGGTGATGAATCCCGATTGATTGGGATAATTGAATCTATATTATCCAGTTTTAATAGATAAGAAGATATGAAATTAGTAAAACCTTCTTATGAGTTTATTGAGCAGCAGAACGGACTTGATGGTCTGTATAAGCACATTGAACTCATTGGAAGAACTTGTTACAAGTCTGAAGACAAGATCACTCCAGACAGTGCAAAAACTTTTGTTGACCGACTTGTGAAGTCTGGTCATCTGGCGATGGTTGAACATGGAACATTGTATTTGGTAATGTCACATGCTATTAATCGTGGTATCATTGATCCTATATACGTAAAGGCTCTTCGATACAAGAACAACAAATATAGTAAGGTTGCTTCATTCGAAAAAGACATTGATGGTAAAAGAGTTGCTGTATATTATATCACAACAAATTTGCGTGTTTTGATTGAGAACAAATGGCAAAATGACTTGAAATACTTGTCTGAGCCGCAAGATGAACATCCAAAAAGATATACCGTTAAGTTTATTTGTGATCGTGGCGTTTCACATGAATTTGTTCGTCATCGTGTAATGTCTTTTGCACAGGAATCTACTCGCTATTGCAATTATTCAAAGGACAAGTTTGGTAACGAGCTTACTTTCATCCAGCCATGTTGGATGCCAAGTTCTGAGTGGTGCGAAAACGACAAGGCTGGTCATATATTTCTTCAGATGTTAAAAATGTCAGAGGATTTGTATCTTGAATTGTTGTCAGAAGGTTGGAAGGCGCAGGAGGCAAGAGCTATTTTGCCGAACGCATTGAAAACTGAGCTTGTTGTAACTGGCTTTGCTGAAGATTGGAATCATTTCTTTAGTTTAAGAGATGACAAGGCGCACGCTCATCCACAAGCGTATGAACTTGCACACCCATTACATGAGGAATTTAAGAATAAAGGTATCTTATAGTATAAATTCATTTAATTAAATGGTACAGAATGTTATAAAACGTGATGGTAGAACTGTTTTGTTTGACAAATCATTAGTTCGTGGTGCTATCACAAAGGCTATGAAAGAGGTTGGCGAGATTGATTTTTTACTCGCCAACTCTATTGCTGATAAAATTGAGAACAATCAATCTGATATTCTTGACGTTAACAGCATTCAAGTGATGGTTGAGAATTATCTGATGCAGAGTTCTCTTCCAGATGTTGCACGTGCATATATCATTTACAGACACAAGCGTGACAAGGCACGTAACAGTAAGTCAAATGATATTATCACGGATATTGTTGCTGCTAAGAAGAACGATATTACTCGTGAAAATGCTAATATGAATGCTGATACACCTGCTGGAATGATGATGAAGGTGGCAAGTGAACGTACAAAAGAATACGTTGATGAGTTCTTGCTTTCTGATGATGTTCGCAAGTTGGTTGATGACAACATTTTGCATGTACACGATAAGGATTACTATCCTACAAAATCGCTTACCTGTTTGCAGCACCCAGTTGATAAATTGTTAAATGAAGGTTTTCGTGCTGGACATGGAGAGTCACGTCCTGCAAAGCGCATTGAGACAGCCAGCATTCTCAGCTGTATTTCTATGGAAGCCATTCAGAACGAGATGCACGGTGGACAGGCAATCCCAGCTTTTGACTTCTATCTTGCTCCTTTTGTGCGTAAAACGTATATTGAAGAGGTGAAGAAAATCGAAGATTTCCTGTGTTACGATTTCAGCGATTTGTATGAATCAAAAATTGATGATTACTTGCACAAGGAACTTGATAATTTGAAGGGTGATGAGCGAGTTCGTCAGCAAGCTATCAATCAGACCGTTGAGCGTGTCCATCAATCAATGGAAGCGTTTATCCATAATATGAACACGATTCATTCTCGTGGTGGCAATCAAGTTGTCTTCAGTTCTGTGAATTATGGAACAGACACGAGTGCAGAAGGTCGATGCGTTATTCGAGAATTGCTGTCATCAACTTACAATGGCGTAGGAAATCATGCTACTGCAATATTCCCAATTCAGATTTGGAAGAAAAAGCGTGGTGTAAACTTTTTACCAGGAGACCCAAACTATGATTTGTTCAAGTTGGCATGTAAGGTGACAGCAAAACGATTCTTCCCGAATTTTGTAAATTTGGATGCACCATACAATCAGAGCAGTAAGTGGAAGGCAGATGATCCGAAACGATACATGTATGAGGTTGCGACAATGGGGTGCCGTACTCGTGTATTTGAGGATAGATTCGGAGAGAGTCAGTCTGTAGGACGTGGTAACTTGTCCTTTTCGACAATCAATCTTCCAGGTCTCGCTTTATCTGTAATGCACATTGAGAACAAGGACAAGCGACTTTTGGCATTCTTTGAGAAATTGACTGATGCCATCAACATTACTGGAAAGCAGCTTTATGAGCGTTATCAGTTCCAGTGTACCGCTTTGGCAAAGCAATTCCCATTGCTTATGTCTGGCATGTGGGTTGGTTCTGAAAACCTTAAGCCAGAAGATGAAGTACGTGAAGTTCTGAAGCATGGAACTCTTGGTGTTGGATTTATAGGTCTTGCTGAATGTTTGATTGCTTTGTGCGGCCATCATCATGGAGAGTCAGAAGAGGCACAGAAATTAGGTCTTGACATTATTACGTTTATGCGTGATAGAACAAAGATCTTGTCTGATCAGTATGACTTGAACTATTCTGTGTTTGCGACTCCAGCAGAAGGCCTTTCTGGTAAGTTTACCAAGAAAGACAAAAAGAAGTACGGTGTTGTTCCTGGAGTGACTGATAAGGATTATTATACAAATTCTAATCATGTTCCTGTTTATTACAAGTGCAGTGCGGACCACAAGGCAAAGATTGAAGCCCCTTACCATGACTTGACTCGTGGCGGTCACATCTTCTATATTGAACTTGATGGAGATGCAACTCACAACATTAAGGCTGTTGAGCAAATTGTTGGTTTGATTGATAAATACGATATTGGATATGGTTCTATCAATCACAACCGTAACAGATGTTTGGACTGCTCTTATGAAGATGCTTCTGCAAATCTGGAAGAATGTCCAGTGTGTGGCAGTCACAACATTGACAAACTTCAGCGTATTACTGGCTATCTAGTTGGCACCACCGACCGATGGAATAGCGGTAAATTGGCAGAATTGCACGATCGTGTAACGCATGGTGTCTAATAACGAACTGTATATAGCAAGAATTGTGTACTCAACCTCTACCGATGGGGTTGGGCTGCGCAATTCTTTATATGTTTCTGGTTGTCCTATCCATTGTGCCGAATGTCACAATAAGCAATGGTGGGATATTGAGTCTGGAGAGAAGCAGACGGTGGACAGCGTATTCTCTCATCTGAATTCAGATCAGTTTGATATTTCTATCCTTGGTGGAGAACCGTTGATGCAGTATGAGCCAATATTGAATTTGTGTAAAATGATAAAGGAGAACACAGACAAAACAATTTGGCTATGGTCTGGTTACACTCTAGAGTGGATTAAACTGCATTACCCAGAAATCTTATCGTATATAGATGTATTAGTAGATGGTCCGTTCGTCAGCAAGCTATCTTTGCCGAATCTTCAATGGCGTGGCTCCACAAACCAGAGAATCTGGAAAGTGAAGAATGTTAATGAGATTTTCGATATAACGGAGAAGTTATTTGATATGTAGTATCAATACAATATTTTACAAAAATACTAAATATCTGTAAACTAGATAGTTGTATTTTTTAACATAAAATAGTTGCAGAAAAATTTGGTAGTTAAATTGATAATGTGTATCTTTGCAACCGAATTTAAAAATAAACGCTATGCTACATAGCAAGGCACGCCTCATTGTGCAAGACGCAGAGGCAACACAAACAGACCTTCAAATGGCTATTAGAAATTTGAAAGATGGTGATTATATTGTCTTGATAATGGACGATACCAAGAACAGGTCTCTGAACAATTTGAAGTATTTATTTGGAATAGTTCTTAAGCAAATCTCTGATGAGCTTCCAGGGCACCCACAAGTAAATGCACTATACAGATATTTTGAAGAGGTGTACGCACCAATTCATGTCTGTCATCTTCCGAACGGAGAAAAGTTTGAATACTTTGATCTGAAAAATGAAAAAGCAAGTGAGATGAACAAAGTTATAGAGAGTATTGTTCATCATGCCAAAACTGAATGGGGAATTGACATCAAGCCTAAGAGTGACATTAACGCTCCAGAAGCGAAGGAACTTTGGGCAGGTGCTTACACCGATCAGTGGAATAATCTTCCTCTTACACATAATTAAACTTCATTTTTTAAAATGGAAGAAAACAAAAAATTTAATCCGCTTCTGATGATGCAGGAGCAGCAGGAGACTTATGAGGAGGCTCTTCAGAAGAGTGCTGATGAGAGCACAAGTTTCCAGAAGACTAACCATTTCCGTATTGACAAGGACGGAACGTATTCAATCCGTATTTTGCCTCTTATCCCTATTAAGCAAGCTGATGGAAGCTACAAGATGGAGCGCAAGGGATATGAATACCCAATTAAGACGAAAGTTCTTCGTCTTGTTAAGCCAGGAGCAAAGAAGGGTGATAAGGATTTCTTCGTAAACGTATGTCACTCAAGTTATGCTGGTATTTCTGTTGACCTTATTGATGAGTACCTTAAGGTAGCTGAAAAGATGTATGGTGATGATGAGAAGCTTATGGACAAGATTAAGGCATCTGGTTTTGAAGGTGGCTTGAAGTGGGATTCTCAACGTTTGATGTACATCTACAACCTTAAGAAGAAGGAGGATGGAATTCAGTTGTTCTCTATGTCTTACCCACAATACAAGGAGTTGGAAGACGCAAAGCTCGAAATCTGGAAGCGAGTTACCGAGAATGGCGAAAAGGTTGGTTGTCCTATTTCTTCTCCAGCAGATGCCTTCCCAGTACAGATCAAGCGCAAGACCGAGAACAGAAAGACCAAATACACTATCAGTGTTGACATCCTTTCTGGTAAGCAGCCTTTGACAAATGAGGAGTGCCAGGCTTTGTTTGATACGCAGACAATTCCAGATGCAGCATATCGCTACAACAAATTCCATCTTGAAGCTACCATTGAGTACTTGAAGCAGTACGATGAGAAGAACGAGATGGATGTGATGTCAAGCAAGGAGATTAAGGACGTTATTGACAAGATCAAGATGGAGCTTCCAGCTGATGACAAATCATCATTCTCTTTCGACAAGAAGAACAAGGATGGCGATTCTGACGATGATGGTGACAATGGCTCTGACGAGATTGGCTACGACATCGACTCCATGTGGGCTTACTACGAGAAGTATAAGTCTGAAGGAAAGACTGACAAGTCAACCGAGGGTATCGCTCTTCGTGACCGTATTCGTGAGTATATTGACGATAACGCAGACATAACCGTTAAGGTTGTTCGTGGAAAGTCAAATGAGGTTCTGCTCAATGACATTGAGGATTGCCTGGAGCGTTTAAAGGATGCTGGTGATAATGATCCAGATGACTATCAAGATGAGGATCCTGTTGATGAGCCAGAGAATGAGCCAACAGACGATCCTACAGATGACGAACAGGAGCCAGAGTCAGAACCAGAAAATTCTGACGATGATGAGGAGTCTGGTGACAGTGGCCGTCATAGTCGTGGTGAGCACAATTTTGACAACAATGAGCCAGCCGTACCTCGTACACGTGAGCGCAGAGCAGCACGTCCAGAGCGTAGAAGAACAAGATAATTATTGTTAATATAAAAAGTGGCTTTAATATAAAAATGAGCCACTTTTTTAAATATAGTAACATGAAACAAGCCGAATTTTTATTGATTAATGACATTCACGTTTCTAGAGATAGTCTTCAAGACTTTCAGAAGAATTGGGATGAAGCATTGGATATATGCAAGAAACGTGGTATTGTTGATATTATTATTGGTGGAGATTTATGGCAGTCTCGTTCTTCTCAAACACTTGATGTTCTGTTAGCTGTAAGAGACGCTATTATCAAGGCTGGTAATGCCGACATTACATTGACAATAGCTGAAGGTAATCACGATTTGATAGATCAAGAAGCACTATATGGCTACAGTCACATCTTCAGTGAATACAAGAACGTGTTTGTTGTAGATGATTATATGCCAATTGATTTTGGAGAAAATGGAACGCTATATGTAATGAGTTACTTCCCAGAAGACGGTTCGTTTACTGAGCGTTTAGAAGACATGGTTCAAAATGACTTTAATCCTTCTAACAATAATATATTGTACATACATGAAGGCATTAATGGTGCCCTTGCAACTCCAAGTAAGAAAGAACTTCCAACAAAGATATTTAAAGACTTTGACAAAGTTCTTGTAGGCCATTATCACAATAGAACTAAAATCAAGAATACAAATATTGAGTATATTGGTTCTTCAAGACAAGCAAACTTTGGAGAAGATGAGATGAAGGGTTATACAATCTTGTTTGATGACGGTACCACTGAATTCATCCAGAATCAAGTTAATACTCGCTATAAGGTTATTGATGTACCTGCAAACGGTATTGATGATGACTTGTTGGCAGAACTTAACCAAATTAAAGAGGAAGGCAAGTATAAGGTTAAGCTACGAGTTAGCTGTGACAGTACTGTAAAGTCGACAATTGACAAGAAAAAGCTCATTGCCGCTGGTGCCACAAAAGTTGAGATTGATACAATTGAAACTGACACCCAGAAAGTTTCCAGCCATGCTCTTGACAAGAAGTATGACAAGCATGAAATTGTCAATGAATGGAAAGAGTTCTGTATTAGCAAGGGAAACACAAATGTTGAACTTGGATTGAAATATCTCGAAAAAATTAGCTAGGTATGTGGAAGTTAGAAAAAGTAAAGGCAAGAAATATCTGTGCTTTTGAGGAGCTTGATTATACAATTGGGCAAGGACATACAACACTGATCTTTGGCAACAATATGGATAATGACTCTCAGCCTTCAAACGGTTCTGGTAAGTCTGCTCTTATTGAAGCAATCTCTATCGGTCTGACTGGAGATGTATTGCGTGATATTAAGTCAGCAGAAGAGATTATCAATGATGCTGCTGATGAAGCAGAGATTATTATTACGCTTCTTGATGAAGAAAGAATCTTTACCATTGAGCGTCACCTGTTCAGAAAGTCTGCCCAGACAATAAAGCTTACAATGAATGAACTTGGTGAAGAGATTGAATTACCATGTTCTTCTGTTGCTGAATACAACAAAGAAGTACTTCGCCAAATAGGTCTGACAAAGGATGAGATTTTTTCAAACATAATCTTGTCAAAGCACAAATACAAGTCGTTTCTGTCCAGCTCTGATAAGGATAAGAAGGAAATTATCAACAGATTTAGCAATGGTATCGTTGTAGATGAGGCAATTGAAGCCTTGCATGCAGACATAGAACCTGTTGCAAAAGAACTGACCGAAGCTCAAATGTTGGTTTCAGAGAAGACAGGGCAGGTAAATGTGTTGTCTGAACAGATAAATGAGTTTAAGCAAACATCTCTTTCGAACAAGCAGACAAAAGAAGAGAAGATTGAAAGCAACAAGAAACTCATTGCTGAACAGAGAGCGTTGATTAGACAGAAAGAGTCTGAAATTGGAGAATTGAACTCTCAGTATGACAGACTGGATGATGTTGATGATGAGTGTCAAAGACTGGATAAGGACCAGGATTTAGACATGTCTCAATGTTATAAGTCTATCGTCAGTAAGTTTGCAGAATACAACAAGAAATGTTCTGAAGACTATCAGCTGCATTTGGGAAACGACTACCTAAAGAAGGCAGATGATTACAAAAAAGAGTTGAAAGATACCGCCAAATTCAGTCGTGAAATTGAGAAATCTTTGAAGGCAGAAGAGTCATCTCTTAAAAAAGAGCAAGCTAATTACGCTAAACTCAAAACAAAGTACGACAAGTTCATGGAAACTTATGGTACAAAATCTGAAAAGATTCAAGCTAAAATCAATGATATTGATGCAAACATCAAATCTGTTGAAGATAGCATAAAGAGTTTAAGATCCCAGAAGCAAAACCTTGAAAAAGATGTAGCTACATTGAATGCGCAGCTTGCTGGAGTGATAGTTTGTCCTAAGTGTAAGCATGAGTTCACACTTTCTGACGATGTTGATATTGATGGCATAAGAAAAAAACTACAGGACCGACAAGGTGAGATTAAGGATATTGACAATACAATTTCCGACAACTACAAAACACTTGACACCTGTGATTCTGACAAGTCATCTCAGCGTACATTGAGCGATAAGCTTACGTCTGAAAAGTCGCAAATGTTTGCCAGTCTCTCAGATTCTAAAAACAATATCAATAAATTGAGCACATCAATTTCAAACCTTAATGTTGATTTGACTAAATTGAACGCTAAGGTTGACAATATTGAGAAGAGCATTGACAACCTTATTGTTGATATGTTGGATGAAGCATTTGATTTGATTGACAGTAAAAGAGGCAAGCTTGATGATATTATTTTTAATTTAGACAAAGAAGTCAAAAATGCAGAAGGAACCATCAAGTCTCTTAAGGATGCAAACAATGACTTGCTGAATGTGTCGGAAACAGATGTCTTGAAATCTATGGAAGCCAAAAAGGAGAAATGCCAGAAAGAATATGAAGACGCTGTGAAGCATAAAGATGAGATTGAGTCTAAACTGAATCAGTTAAAGCAACAGGACGCTTACTTCGTTGAGTTTAAGACCCATCTTGCAAATTCAAAGATTGATGCTTTAGGACATATAACAAATGAGTTCCTGGAGGCTATTGGAAGTGATATACGCATTCAATTCTCTGGATTTACAGTGTTGAAGAGCGGAAAGGTACGTGATAAGATCTCAATATCTCTTTTGCGTGATGGAGTTGATTGCGGATCATTTGGAAAATTCTCAGAAGGAGAGAAGACTAGAGTAAGTCTTGCAAGCATATTGGCTATGCACAAGCTGACCAACTTGAACTGTGACCCAGGAAAGGGTCTTGACCTTCTTATTCTTGATGAGATTCTTGATGCGTGTGATGAAGGTGGTCTTGATAATACCTTCGAGGCCCTTAATCAATTAGAAATCACAAGTCTCGTTGTAAGTCACGGCAATATTGCTGAAGGCTACCCATACAGAACTGTGGTTAACAAACAAAATGGTGTTTCATATATAAATGACTAAAGAACAAGATGAAAAGAACCAAGAAGCAATAACACGTGATAATATCCTCAGCCTTGATATTGCAACTCACTGTGGTTACTACAGTACGCACGAGGCTGGAACATGGAATTTTACTCAGAAGACTGGAAGGAACGCTATAGAGCAACATCTTTCGTTCTACAACACTCTTAAAGAGTTTATCCAAAAGAATGACATAAAATTGATTGTCGCAGAAGACGTAAATGTTAAAGGCAAGTTCGTTGGTATGCGCAAATTATCTGAATTTAGAGGCATATTGTTCCTAATATGCGCCCAGCTTGGACTCCCAGAGCCAAAGTTTGTAAATGTTAGCACCGTAAAGAAATGGGCTACTGGTGATGGAAAAGCTGACAAGGAGAAGATGATTACTTATTGCATTAAACGCTGGAATATCACACCATGTGATGATAATATGGCAGATGCAACACACATCTTCAAGTATTATGTAAGAAAATATAAACTTTAATTGTAGTAATAGACTTATGAGTCAAGCAAGAAGAATGAGGCGTGTTCAACAAAGACAGAACGCAAGTCACGTTAGTAATTTAGGAGTTATTCTTGGGGATTTTTATGAATTCCTGTCACAAACTCCTCAACCTTCCGATGATAAAGTTAGAGAGTTTTTTATCTCTTGTGATAATAAATGGAAGCAGTATTGTAAGATCCACAAATTGATGAACGTTGATCATTTGTTTAAATTAAACGTTCGAGAAGCGTGGAAAAGACACACAGTTCCATCAACCCAGGGAGAGGAATCTCTGATGAAGTAGCAAAGAAACGTAGAGCATTATTTGCTCAGTATGTTGAACCATATAAAAATATGATATACAAATTGTGCATTGATTACACATATCATTCATGTGATGTGGAAGAAAACTATAATGCAGTCCTTGCCAATATGTACCGTTATATAGAGACTTACGACACCTCCATGTCAATCCATACGTGGTTGCATATCGTGACAAAAAGACACGTATATAAGATTGAAGAAAAGAGACAGAAGAGAGAAAACATGAAGGATAGAGACAATGACATAGAGTCATATCCTACCGCATGCCTCTCAGACGTAGAACATGAAGGTGGTTGTAATGGTATAACTGTTGACAACTACAGAGAGTATTTTGGAGACGAAATACTTGATGCACTTGACAGTTTAAAACCGCAGCTTAAAAGAGCATTAATCTACCAGTTTGTAGGTTATGACCTTAAAGAGATTGCGGAATTTGAATACCAGAACGGAGCCTTAGAATCTCGCAATATTAATACAGTTAAAAGTCGTTTATTCTTGGCACGAAAGGAACTTCAGAAACTATTGACAAGAGATGGTAAGCGAAGAACGACTAATTAAGCAGATCAAGTCAATATACACTGAAATAGAGAAACGTTTGGTTGACCCCTCCTTCAAATTCCCGAATGGAGGGGCTACCAACAAAAAACTATCAAAGTGGATAAAGGACTTCTCTAATTTGTGTGGAGGTGACATTAACTATTCACGCATTGTTGATTACTGTATCTTCCAGATTCATAAGAACAGAAATGCGCAGTTTCAACAAAAATTGGCTCCTAATGTATTCGGAAAAACCGCTCTGGACAAATACAAGCAAATGTCATCCAGAGAGAAAACCTTCATGGAAAACCAATGGTTATCTGAAGCACAGCTTACAAGAGCCTATCTGAATTCTTTAATATCTGAACAAAAACAGGAGCATCCTCAAGCAAAGTACATTTATATGGAAGCAGAGGAGAGCACCAAAAAAAGATGTTTGAATACGCAAGTTGGATATACAATCTGTCAAATTTCGACTCTGATGTGGTCTCCATTTTCAGAAACATGCAATATGTGTACAAACGCACAGGACTGTATGAAGGAGACAGAACGCAAATATCCAGAATTGTACAGAATAAGAATTGAAAAATATGGCAAAGGATAAAGGTAACGTTTTAACGGAAGACTTCTTATTTGAGCTATACTACGGTTGTTTTCAATATGATTACGTTTGCGGTTTAGTTTGCACGTACATGGAGAATTCTTACCTTCCAGGACGAGATTTCCAGTCACTCCAGACTTACTTGCGAAAGTATTATAAAGAACACAAGTCGGCCCCTACACTTAACATCATAAGCCAAATCGTGTCTATGAACAGAGAGGTAACTGCTCTGCTTAATGATATAAAAGATTGTGCTGAAGGTGTTGAAGCAGATGTCATTCTAGAACAGTTTGAGGAATATCTCAGAAATGTAAAGTTCCAGAAGACATTCAAAGAGATAGGCGAGCTTTATGCCAAGCAAGAAAGTGAAAAAGCATTCAAACTCATGTCAAGTTTTGCAGATTGGCAGAATGAATTTTCCTTACGTCAGAATGAATTCATAGATGTAGGTGAGACATTTGAGTCAAGATTCAAACGAAACAGAGAGAAGCACAACCAGGAATCAAAATTAAAGCCTATAACAAGGTTCTATATTGATGGTCTGGATGAAATGAATGCTGGAAGAGATTTGCGAACTCAGTTGACATGCTTTCTGGCACCTACAGGAGTTGGTAAGAGCCATGCTGCAAGATGGGTTGGTAAATGCTCTGCCCAAATGGATGGCTTGAATGTGCTTCACTTCCAGCTTGAAGGATCTAAGGATGAAGTAACTGACGCTTATTCTGCTTCCCTTGTAGAATGTAGCTCTTTCAGATACAATACTGGCACCATTAAGGATAGAGATTTTGCCGTAATGATAGATTTGGTTAAGGCCATGTCTGGAACTCTGAAGGTAAGAGCATATCCTAAGTTTGCCAACCAGGTTTCAACTCTTGATATTAAGAATGGTATTCAAGAATACAAGAAACTGTTTGGATATAACCCAGATGTTGTTATCATAGACTCTATGGACCTGTTGACTGATTCCAGTGGGCGTAAATGGAGTGAAAGTGGAGAGCGACATAGACGTATCGCAGTGGCAAATGACCTCAAAGACTTGGCTGGAGAAGAGAATGTCTGGATGGTTGTAACCTACCAGGCAACTATCGAAAACAAGGATTTCTTGAACGATGAAAGCAAGGTGTTGACAGAGTATAACTGTGCAGAAGCAAAGGGTCTTGCACGTCCTATGACACATTTGATTACTCTTAACCAGAGTGACAATGAAATGAAAGAGGACACGATGAGATTGTATGTTGCTAAGTCCAGATTCTTTAAGAAGGGCGATCCTATTAAGATTGCTACTGATTATGAGAATGAAAAATTCTATGATAAAGAAAGGACAATGAACTTAAGATTGGTAAGCTAATATGGAATTGAGTAAAGAAGAAAAAGAGCATATAATAAGCGAGCTGACAATTGAATTGCACGCAAAACTGGATGGTAGCGGTAAAAACCTAGTTGTTCCTGTATGTCCTTATTGTGGGCATACAGGCGGCAAATACGGTATTTATGTTGGCAAGCCTACAGACAGGAAACAAACGTTTATGGCGCATTGCTTTTCTTGCGGCCATTCAACCAGAACGCTTAATGAGCTGCTGAAAGATATTGGTCGAGAAGATCTTGTCGTAACAGACACGTTTAATCTGGACCAGTCAAATATCCAAAATCGCTTTTCTTTCTTTGATGAAGAAGACGATAAAGAAATAGATGACTCGCTTTCAGTTGTCAATATGCCAGAAGGATATAAAAGGACACGTAGAAACAGATACCTTAAACAACGTGGGTTTACTGAAGATGATTACGATTATTTCCCAGTAGGAACCACAAGAGGTATGAATTTCAAGTTTGATGATTATGTCATCTTTCCTATCATAGATTGTGGAGATGTTGTCGGCTATGTGTCACGTCATACATGGGATAAAAAAGAGATAGATGAATACAACAGAAAGGCAAGACATAATGGAGAATATCAGATTATGCGATACCGCAATAGTACTGAAAATGACTTCGTTAAATTGCTGTATAACTATGATGCTGTTATAGAAGACGAAACAGATACGGTAATAATTGTAGAGGGCGTGTTTGACGCAATTGCACTTACCAGAAAGTTAAATCTTTACGACAATAGTCAAATAGCTGTTGTGGCAACGTTTGGAAAGAAAATTTCCGATGTCCAGATATATAAGTTGCAATCAAAAGGTGTAAAAACCGTGGTTGTAGGATATGATGGAGATGCTGTAGAATCTATCAAAAAGACATCACTTCAATTGAACGATTACTTCGATGTCTATATAGCAGATATTGAGAATCCTTCAGATGACTTTGACAGTATGGATTTCTGGGATATATTTGACACTTTTTCTTTTAGGCTCAAAACACCTATAGAATATAAATTGAATAAAATATGAGCAATGAATTGTTGGAATGGCTGGATGCCAATAAGATACAGTATGAAATTCTTGACGATGAAGTTGTAAACGTTGAAGGGCTTGGGAAAATGTATTATGAAGATACAAACTTGATAAGCTCAATCTTCAGAACTGATTTGCAGAACAACGTTAAGTTCAATGCAACAGAAAACATCGAAACATTACACGATGAAGAGATCTTCTATATCGTGTTTAAGTTTGGCGATAATTGGTATTATTACGACACAAGGAAGGAATTTAAGTTCAATGTCTTGAAGTATATTGGTACCAGAAAGAAATGCGAGCATGACCAGCCATTTGTTAACTTGGGAGTACATACTCCTTATGAGCTTTTGAATGGCTCATTTTCAATAGGCGATTGGGTCAAGAAAACAAAATATCTGGGGCAAAAGGCGATTGGTATATGTGATTATAACACTATGGCTGGTGCCTTAGTCTTGCAGAAAGAATGTTTGTCTGCTGGAATATCACCAGTTTTTGGTTACTCTCTTACATTTACAGATGGAGTTGATAAGGTCGGTGCAAAGATATATTGCCAGACACAGAATGGGTTGCAGAACCTTCTTAGAATACAGAAAGCCATTAATGTGGATTCTACCGATAAGATTATAGATCTTGTAGAACTGTTGAATAGGGGAGAAGGAAACATTATCGTGTTTGACAAGTACTCTTCAGTATGGCTTCATGGTATAGGAGATAAAATCAATAAGTTCCTGGACTCTTTTGATGACTGCTATTATCAATTGGATTTGTCTGAATTTAAGGCAGAAAGAATTGACATTCGTGTCCTGGAGTCAACAAAGTATTACTTTGACAACTTATATGACAATGGTACTGTTCCTCCAGTTCTTATCTCTGATTGCTATTACCTTGACAAGGATGATGCAAAAAACAAGATTATTCTCAATAAGATAGCAGAAGGAGCAGCACATGAACAGTCTGATGACCAGTATTTCAAGGATCTGGATGAACATTGGGTAACATTTGAACCTTTATTTGACAAGGACGAGTGGGAAGATATTGAAGACATCTTTAATTATGCTTGTGAGAATACAGTTGTCATAGCTGATGGAGCAAAAGCTCTGTTTGAAACAGATAGAAACTTCATGCCGCAGTATGATATGACCGACAAGGAGAAAGAGCGTTGGGGAGACCGACATTCAATGTTCCTTGGACTGCTGAAAGAAGGTTTTGATAAACTGGTCCCAGAAGAAAAGAAAGAGGTCTATAAAAAGCGATTAGAACATGAAATCTATGTACTGGAAGCAACAAACAATGTAGATTACATGCTTGTTCAATACGATACAGTAAACTGGGCAAGAGAAAATGGAATCCTTGTTGGATGCGGCCGTGGTTCTGCTGGTGGATGCCTCGTACTTTACTTGCTTGGCATTACGTTGATAGACCCAATTAAATATGATTTGATCTTTGAACGCTTTTTGCTTCCAGAACGAGCTGGTTTGTACCCATCTGATGTTACTGTAGTTGGAGACAGCATTGAATCAAAAGACTATATTGAAGTAGAGTTGAATAATGGCCAGACTTACAAGATTGATAAAGATGCCCAGCTTGTTGTAAAACGAGATGGAGAAGACAACCCAATCGTATTATATGCAGATGAACTCCAGGAAGGAGATGATATACAATTTGATAATCGTGATGTACTGTTTACACTTCACGAAATCTAATAAAAACAATGAATCATAATTAAAAGATATGGTTTTGACAGATGAAATGAAGAAGGTCATGGACTTGATTGAGAACACAAATGACAACATGTTCGTGACAGGAAAAGCTGGAACAGGTAAGACAACTTTTCTTAAGTATTTGATTAAGCACACAACTAAAAAGTGTGTAATTGCGGCACCTACAGGTATTGCTGCTATTAATGCTGGTGGTGTAACCCTACATAGCATGTTTGGTTTGCCATTCAAGCCTATTACGCCTACAGAGCGTTTGGAATACCGTTTTACAGAAAAGAAATCAGAAATGCTGCTTCAGCTTGAAGTTCTGATTATTGATGAGGTAAGTATGGTCCGTCCAGATGTTCTTGATACAGTTGACAGAAAGTTGAGATGGGTTCGTGAAAGTAAAGAGCCATTTGGTGGCGTACAGGTAATTATGTTTGGTGATTTATACCAGCTTCCACCTGTAGCAAAGAAGGAAGACAAAGAACTTCTGGATGAGTTTTACGATAACTACTATTTCTTTAATGCTGTAGTCTGGAAGAGAACATTCTTCCATGTTATCGAACTTTCAAAGGTGTTCCGTCAGACTGATGTTGAATTTGTTGGCATCTTGAACCATATTCGTAATTATATGGTTACATCTGAAGAGCTTGATGTTCTTAGCGAATTGAAAGACCGTAAGAAAGCAAAGGATTTCAATACGGATTATATTCATATCTGTACACATAAGCGTGATGTAGAGAAGATTAATACAGAAATGCTTGGTGAGCCGACACATACATTTGACTACACGATGGATGGCAAGTTCCCAGAATCTTCTATCCCTTGCCCATTGCATCTTCAGCTTCGTGTTGGAGCACGAGTTATGACAATCGTAAACAACCCTGCTGACGGATATTACAATGGAACCATTGGTAATATTGTTGAGATTGGGAATGATGAGATTACGGTTCAGTTAGACAACTCTAAGCGTAAGGTCAAGGTTAAGAAGAACAAATGGGTTAATAACGAGTTTGTTCTTGAAGATGGCGAAATTGTTGCAAAGGAAATTGGATCATGTACTCAATATCCACTTACTCTTGCCTGGGCAATAACCATACACAAGAGTCAAGGACTTACATTCGACAAGGCTGTTCTTCATCTGTCAAAGACGTTTTGTCCAGGTCAATTGTATGTCGCATTGAGCCGTTGCAGAACTTTGGATGGTATTGTTCTTGATGGATATATCACAAAGCGTATGGTCATTACTGATTATGCTCTTACTGATTTTGAAAGAACCTATCTTGAAAATGGCGGTCTTTATGGTACAAAAATAGAATCATAATAATAAGATGAAGATTTTAAGTATCAAACATCATACATCAACAGAAGCAGTTCAAGCGATTGACTGCTTCGTTGATAATGGATATTTACAAGGTCCTGGAGGGTCGCTACCAGATGTGGATGTCGACTTCCAATCAGACAGAAGGCAAGAGGTAAAAGAGTATATAGAGCGAAGATATAACCATGACGGTAAACAACGTGTATTTTCTGCTGGAACTCTCACAACTCTGAAGCTTAAGGCTGTTTTGAAAGATGTTGCACGTGTTCATCGAGTTCCTGTTAATATTGTAAACTATATAACTGCAATATTTGAGGACGATAACATGTCTTGGACGGACCTGTTTGTTCTTGCAGCTACAAATAAGCGTGTAAAATCATTCATACAGGAATATCCACAAGTTATTGAAGATATAAGAACATTAATGGGTCAGCCTCGTTCGTCATCTATTCACGCATCCGCATTGCTGGTGACTCCAGACGATAAGGACGGAAAAGATATGGAGTGTTTTGACTTCACGCCTATCAAAAAGGTGGATGATATGCTTATTTCTGAGTTTGACGGATATGTTCTTGACGAGCAGGGATTGCTGAAGAATGACTGTTTGGGAATTAAAGAGCTATCAAAACTTCAAGCTGTAATCAAAACATGCAACAGTGAGTATGGCACCAACTTAACATTTCAAGGTATCGTACAAGGTGGCCTGGATGACCAGAAAGTGTATTCGTTGCTTCAACAAGGCTATACACAGAATGTATTCCAGTTTTCATCTAAAGGAATGACTAAGTTTTTGGTGAGCATGAAGCCATCTAAGATTGATGATCTGATTGCCGCAAATGCACTGTTCCGTCCTGCTACACTTGATTCTGGTTCTACAGATATATATGTTGACTGTAAACTTGGAGATAGTCAGCCAAAATATCTTTGGGGAACGTACAATGCCATGAAAGATACCTATGGTGTGTTATGCTACCAGGAACAGTTGGCGCAGATAGCACGAGAGGTAGGTGGCCTTTCTCTTGGTGAAGGTGTGAAACTTGTCAAGTTCATATCCAAAAAGAAACAAGAGAAGATTGACGCATACAAGGGTAAATTCATGGAAGGTGCCAATAAAAATGGATGTCCAAAAGAACAAGCAACCGAAATATGGCACATGTTTGAGGTTGCTGGTGGATATTTGTTCAACAAGAGTCACGCAACGGCATACGCTGTAACGGCATACGCTGGAGCATATCTGAAGGCCAATTATCCTACGGCATTTTATACTGTTGCTCTTCAGTGGGCAAAGGATGACCAGATTCCAACACTTATGAGTGAGATGGAATTGTGTAGTAACGCAAAAATTGTGGCACCAGACATCAATGTTTCTGGAGACACGTTCTTCACGAACTATGAGACAAATGAAATATTCTGGTCGCTCACACGTATTAAGAATCTTGGCGCAAAGGCAACTGAATGGATTGTTAACGAGCGTAAAACTCGTGGAGACTTTACATCTATAGATAACTTTATTGATCGAGTATTCAGATATAAGTTGAAGAAGTATCAATACTGGGATGATCCAGACAATCCAGATGAAGCTACAAAGTGTCCTGTGAATGCAAGACATATTAGACATCTTATCTTGGCTGGATGTTTCGATAAGGTTGAACATGCGCAATCTGTTGTAGAACGTTTTGCCATCCTTCAAAAAGCAGCAGAGCATTTGGGTTTTGAAATCCAGGAAAAGGATATTCCTACAGACCTTCGTGGAAAGCATTACTTCTGGAGCCAGCAACAAATTGCTATCAGTGGTATTGGTGCTATAGATTACAAACGTATCTATGACAATTCAGAAGCAAAGCCAAAAATCAAGGGCCGTGCAGCTTGGGCAATGCTCAAAAACGTGAAGGAAGATGATTATGATGGCAAACGTGTCGCAATATGTGCAAGCATAGTTGAAATAGAAGAGAAGAAATTCTTGGATAAAAAGACTGGTGCCAACAAGACATTTTGTAAGGTATTACTTCAACAAAATAATGACCTTGTAGAAATGGTAATCTGGAACGATGAATGGGCCAATCTCAGATCTAAATTCTGTAATGGCGGTTCTCCTAGCAGCGCAAAGAACAAAATGATTATATGTTCCGCACAGGTTAAATACAGTGACTTTGCTGGCGGTAACAATCTACAGATATATAAGTCATCGGTAGTGGAAATAATGTAATGAGTGCAAATATTATTGCAATTGTTGGAGATTCTGGAAGTGGTAAGACATACGCCTCTCTATATCTCCAGGAACATTTTGGATGGAACGCTATTGTTTCATACACAACACGTCCTAAAAGAAAGTATGAGAAAAATGGACGTGAGCATTGGTTTGTTTCTGACAAGGATATGCCAAGCAAGTCTAATATGTGCGCATACACTCAGTTTGGAGGGTTTCATTATTGGACAGAATGGAATCAGTTCCAGGCATTGTTCAATAGCGTATATGTAATAGACGAAAAAGGACTTATTGACCTTTGCTCAAAGGAACAAACGCCAATACGATTTAATTTGATTACTGTCAAAATCAAGAGGCCTAACAAGGAAGGTATTGAGAAGGACAGAATGGAGCGTGACAAGGAACGCACAAATCTTGCAGATGAGTTTTACGATTATGTCGTAGAAAATAACGGATCACTTGAACAGTATTGTGAGAAGTTAAATCTATTAGCAACTGATATAACAAACAAATATTCAAATGGCAGCAGAAACAGATAAACCAGTTATCGTAGCATTTACACTTGACTTTGAGACTGGTGGCTTGGACCCAACAAAATGCGCTTGTACACAGATAGCTATACATGCAGTTAGAATTGATACATTTGAGGTAATAGACAAATATGTTGCATATATTTCTCCATACCGCAAACAATCTGACAAGAGTGGAAATAAGCGTAAGGTTTTGAAGAAGAAGTTCGAGGATGAAGAGGATTTCATGGAATACCAAGAAAAAGCTCTTACATATTCAGCTATCACAATGGATATGCTAAATGACCATGGCGTTGATATTAAGCAAGTTGCAGCAGATGTAATTGCATTTATCAAAAAGAATACACTATCTAAGGGTAAGAACTTCAAACCATTCTTGATAGGTCAAAACGTATTGTTTGATGTTGGCTTCTTCCAGCAATTAATGGAGTACGGTGGCCAGGTAAAGGAATGGGAAAAGGTAATTAGAGGTGTCAGAAGCTTTTATGGTAACTGGCAACCATACTATGTTGATACAATTATTTTGGGTCAGCTTGCACTTTCACACATGGATGGTATGAATAGCTATAAGCTTGAAATTATGTGTGAAAAACTTGGAATTGAACTTGATGACGCTCACGATGCAGATGCAGATGTTTCTGCCACCACAAACGTAGCCTTTGTTTGCGCACAGCGTATGAGACAGGCGTATTCTGGAGGTAATGATGGCGGCATGGTGATGACAAAGAAAGAAAAGTCAAGAACTCATTTTAAGATTTAATTATATGGCAGAAGATAACAAGACTAACACGCCTCTGGAGAATGAACCAGAGGTTGTGTTTAATTCGCAGTCTGATAGACGATTTTTTTCGGTCAAATCTGAAGATGGAAATGAAACCATGATGGAAATATCTGGTTATGACCTTGACGTAAGATTTAATCGAAATGTGATTAAGACAGTACAAGATGTAGAAAGCCTTTTGGATGGCATTAAAGATCTATTCAGAAAAATAATCATGGAAGACCTTATTGGTGACGATAATTCTAATCATCAATAAAACTCACAATATCTTATTTTTCCTATTCTTCATAGAAGAAACGAAAAGCCCAGTTGAGCAATATCGGCTGGGCTTTAAATATATAAATTAGATTATGGAATTGAAAATACCTAACACATTGTCACAAAATGAGAAAGACTTCTGCGAACTCTTTGTTTGCGGATGTGATCCATATTTGGGAGATGCGAGAACGTGTTACAAAGATGTCTTTAAAGACAATAGCAATACGGCTTTGGGTAAAGCTAAAAAATTGATGGCTCGCAGCGATGTTGCTGAATATATAGCAGAATTGCGCAAAATCTCTAATTATGAAACAGCTGAGATGAAATCGTTGCTTACAGAAAAGCTTCTGAAAATCGTGAACGAGACATCGACTGCCATATACACTGACAGAAGAGGAACCGTATTGTCTCCAGCACCATTGCGTTCAGTTGCTGTTCAAGCATCAAAGGCACTTATGGAGTTATATCCAGTTAAAGTGGCCCAGGAAAGCAAGTTAGAAATTAATGGAAATGGAGAACAGGGTGGAATCGTATTCAACGTCATCGTTCCAGAACAAGCGAAAAAGACGGAAGGTCAAGGCTAAACAATCTATATCATGGAATAGAAACAAGGCCTGGACCTATTATTTTATCGCCTTGACAATTATACTTATATATGCAATGTATAACGTAGAAACAGCAAAAGAAATGATAGATATGCTGATAAAGTCAATGAGCCTTGTTCTTGATAATATGTAACTAAAGTTTCGCAAGTGAATAAATATCAACTTGCTTGTTTATAAATATGCATATTACGTAGCGTATGGGCAACAGGATTACTTTCGATGAAATCTGCCAGCAACTCTGTAGCATCTATA
>NZ_JANDWX010000007.1:0-121874 GCF_024330485.1 Segatella copri
TAATCTCCGGCCTACGCTCCCTTTAAACCCAATAAATCCGGATAACGCCCGGACCTTCCGTATTACCGCGGCTGCTGGCACGGAATTAGCCGGTCCTTATTCATAAGGTACATGCAAAAAGTCTCACGAGACTCACTTTATTCCCTTATAAAAGCAGTTTACAACCCATAGGGCCGTCTTCCTGCACGCTACTTGGCTGGTTCAGACTCTCGTCCATTGACCAATATTCCTCACTGCTGCCTCCCGTAGGAGTTTGGACCGTGTCTCAGTTCCAATGTGGGGGACCTTCCTCTCAGAACCCCTACTGATCGTCGCCTTGGTGGGCCGTTACCCCGCCAACAAGCTAATCAGACGCATCCCCATCCATCACCGATAAATCTTTAATCTCTTTCAGATGTCTTCTAGAGACGTCATTGGGTATTAGTCTTACTTTCGCAAGGTTATCCCCAAGTGGTGGGCAGGTTGGATACGCGTTACTCACCCGTGCGCCGGTCGACGCCTATCGGAAGCAAGCTTCCAATATCGTTTCCCCTCGACTTGCATGTGTTAAGCCTGTAGCTAGCGTTCATCCTGAGCCAGGATCAAACTCTCCATTGTAAAATATCATTTTTACTTCATTTCTTCCGAAGAAGAAAGTCGGTGTTTGTTGTCTGTACTTAGGACGAATATCCTTTTTCGTTTATTGAAGCTTAGTAAACCTGACTTGTCAATTGCTTGACGGTTCGTTTCTTTTACCCAGTCAACTTTCTTATTTCTAAGAAGTTAACCGCTTCTTGTACTACTTGTCTGTTTATGTAAAATCTTTCAAAGAACTCTTTCTTTTGTTGCTAAGAGAAAGTGTATTTCTCAAAAGCGAGTGCAAAAGTACTAACTATTTTTCATTCCACCAAATCTTTTCGCAAAAAAGTTGCTTTTTCAGTTAGTTTTTAACATCTATAAAGACTTTATACAAGAGATTTTAGCTGCTTACATTATTGTATATATGCGCTTGCCTATGCACACACTTAGGCGTATACGCAAGCGTATACTATAATAATTGTTAATGATTGAACATTCGCAAGTTTGCACCACACGCTCTGAAAGGGCGTGTGGGACGAAACTTGAAGAAAAATTGCTAATGATTTCACATTAATTCACGTTTAGAAGTTTACGCTTACCCATAGCCATTAACTTTATTTCGCTGATAATATTTTAACGGATTATACATCAGGGATACCGATTAGGCTGGGATTTTAGGAGTTTCTGCAGAAAGAAATCATAAAAAAAAGAGGACTCTCTAAAAAAGATACCCATTTCGGAATCGAAAATAAACGCTTAAAATATGTAAAAACGGAGTGGATTCTTAAAATATGTTTATAAAAAAGCAAGAAACACCCTTCACCACCCTTCACCTATAACTATTTGACACATAAAACGTTAAATAAAAAGGTGAAGGGTGAAGGTTTGAAAACTCTTTTTTATATATACGCGCGGCAAGGGAAAATTAAAGGGGTACCCTAGGGTCAAAAATCGGAAAAACCCTAAAAAGAATATAATATAAGATTTAAAATATACCCTTCACCCTTCACCTCGTTGCCACAACCCAGTTTCAATATCTTCGTCATCGGAGTACCTACATTTGTCATCTTGGTTTATCCTTCGGAGATATTCTGCTATCTTTCGGAGATATTTTCTTATCCTTCGGAGATATTTTGCTATCTTTCGGAGTTATGTTCTTATCCTTCGGAGATATTCTGCCGAATGATTCCATGATTTTTTCGCACTTTATTTCCCGAATCCACGCAAATCGCACAAATCGCATAGGTAGAAAACGGAAAAGACGTATCTTTGCATTCGAAATAAAACGAATAGCGTATGAGACTGGTAGAAGAAAAAGAAGATAAGAGATTAAGATGGCAATGGCAGATCAGTTTCAACCGAAAGGAGACTGACATGAAGTCAGACATCACCATCATTCCTAGCGGCAACTATCATATCCTGATAAAGGGTTTGAAACAGAACGACATCATCAGAATATACGGAACCTCAGGTGTCCTGGCACTTCAGAAACAGGCAAAATCTGATACAGAACAGCTTCGCACACCAATAAATGGGACTGTAGCCGTAGAGGTAACACGAGGCGGAAAACAGATAGCCGTAAAGAAGATAGCCCTTAAATAAAGGAATGAATGACGTAAAATTACGGAATAAATGTTAATAAAGCGCAGAGATAATCGCTCGTTTCAATAATTGGCATTATCTTTGCGCTTATTATATTATTCAATAGACCATAAATAACAAAAGAAAATAGAATTATGACAGAAAAGGAAATGTACAATCTGATAAATAGTCAGAACAACCAGCAGAGCAATGGCTTTGCTGTTAATGAGAAAGAGCGAGGTATAAGCGGTGTTTTCTCTGCTTTGATGCGCAAAGTGTATACATGGATGACCTTAGCTCTCCTGATTACGGGCGTTACTGCCTATGGTGTGGCTAGCAGTCCTACCCTGCTGATGACCTTGATGACAAGCCGCGGCTTGCTCTTTGGCTTGATTATCGCAGAGCTCGCCCTGGTATTCATCATTACTGGTGCCCTACAGAGACTCTCCCTGACTACGGCCACCCTACTCTTCATCGTCTACTCGGTTTTGAATGGTGCCATGCTTTCATCCGTATTCGTAGTTTATACGATGACCAGTATTGCCAAGGTATTTTTTATTACAGCCGGCACATTCGGAGCGATGGCTTTCTATGGTTACACTACCAAGAAGGATTTGACCTCTTTAGGAAAAATACTCTTCATGGCGCTGATTGGTCTGATTATCGCTACCGTAGTAAACATGTTCTTGAAGAGTTCGGGATTTGATTACATTTTGAGTTACGCCGGCGTAGCCATCTTCGTTGGCTTGACCGCTTGGGACAGTCAGAAGATCAAGCAGATGCTCCAGACACAATACGACATGAGCGAGGGCGCACAGAAACTGGCACTCATCGGAGCCTTGACCCTGTATCTCGATTTTATCAATCTCTTCCTCTACTTGCTCCGCATCTTCGGAGGCAGCAACAAGGAATAATGAAAACGAGAACCGGGAATAAAGTAAAAAACAAAAAGAATAACATACATAATGAGAAAGGTTGGCTTGCCCTCAACGGGTTGGCCAACCTTTATTTTTTATTCCTAGAAAAAGTAAATGCTAGAGTTATATTCTCTTCAAAAAGTTCTATGGTGCAAAGATAGAAAAAAAAATGAAAACCATGGTTTCAAAATAGCAAAAATAAGTTTCAAACGGACAAAAAGTGTCTTTTGACATTTTTCAGTGTAGCACTGATTTTTCAGAACAGCCTACACATCAACAACTTACGCATTTGCCCTATATTTATTAGGAGAGCAACCAAAAGAGGCAAAAAATACTCTTCTGAACGTAGAAATAGAATTAAATCCCGATTTGATGGCGATTTCCGGCAAAGGATAATTCGTTGACTTCAACAAATTCTCAGCATACTGTATACGATAAGTATTCACATAATCATAAAACGTCTGCCCATTCTGCCGGTTAAAATAGCGACTCAGATAAGTACGGTTCGTACCTACAGCCAGCGCCACATCAGACAATTTCAGTTTCGGATTGAGATAGATTTTATCTTCCTCGAACAACCGCTGCACCTCAGCAGCCATCCCCGAGACATCTACTTCGTTCTGCTCTAACGGTACAATTTCAATATCGCTCAACTCTTCTATCACAGACTCATGCCTATAAACAAAATAATCTATCAGCATCCAGAGTATCAGAGAGCTTACCATATAGATATTGTCGTAATCCACATTAATAACGAAACAGCTCAACGTCCATAAAAACAGAATCAGGAAGAAGGTATTGAGAATGGCAAGAAGCCAATTCAGATTAATATTTTCCTGATAAGAAAAGCGCTCTTTCAGCTGGCGGTGATACCTCCGAATCATAAAGATAAGCAATATAAAGGTAGAGCATCCATAAATGGCTCCCCAGACAGAAAGCACATAAAACCAGATGATATTATGGGTAAAAATATAGAACACCGGCAACAAGAGGAAAGGCAATTCCAGCATCAAAGCTTTCACCCATCTGAACCAGCCCGGCTTCACCAGTTCCATCAACACAAAGCTGTAGAACGGAATAATCATCATATCCAACGAAGACGTAAGATACCACGCATGCTCGTTGTCAAAACCATAAATCAGAAAGAAAACCATGTCCTTTACCAACTGTAGGTCGACCACGATCATGAGCCACATAATCATCCGAAAGAGCATCTCCTTTCCTTTTCTCCAAAACAGGAAAGCCATCATGGAGAAGAACATCATGCTCATACCATAAATAAAACTCGTTACCGAATCCATGTCTACTTTCTATATAAATAAACAAAAAGGCACACCTATGGAGAGATGTTCTAACATTCCAAAGGTGTGCCATGATATAAATTAATGCCTTATATATAATAAGGTGTAATATTAAATGAAATAACCTAATTAGTCGATTTCCTCATCGGCCTCGTAACCTCCCATCTCACGGATAGCATTCTTCAGCATCGTATACTGCTGGTAGAGATGGTTTACAGGCTCTTCACCCTTAGTATAATCGTGCATAGGTGCCTTGAGGAAGAAACTCAAGAAACGCTGGATTCCGAAACGGCCTGCACGAGCTGCAAGATCGCTCAACAATGTAAGGTCGAGCAGCAATGGAGCAGCAAGGATAGAGTCGCGGCAGAGGAAGTTAATCTTAATCTGCATTGGGTAACCCATCCAGCCGAAGATATCGATATTATCCCAACCCTCCTTGTTATCGTTGCGAGGTGGATAATAGTTGATACGTACCTTGTGATAGTACTGAGTATCTTCGTCGTTACCATGACCATAGAGATCTGGCTGAGCTTCTGGTTTCAGGATTGTCTCAAGAGTAGAGAGTTTACTTACCTCCTTGGTATGGAAATTAGCCGGTTCATCGAGAACGAGACCATCACGGTTGCCGAGAATATTGGTAGAGAACCAGCCATTCAAGCCGAGACAACGGGTACCGATGATAGGAGCAAAACCACTCTTGACAAGAGTCTGACCTGTCTTGAAGTCCTTACCGGCGATAGGCATCTTGGTCTTCTCTGCGAGTTCCCACATAGCAGGAATATCAACAGTTGTATTAGGAGCACCCATGATGAAAGGAGCACCCTCTGTCAAAGCAGCATAAGCGTAGCACATGGATGGAGCTACATGCTGGCGGTCGTCAGCCTTCATTGCAGCCTCAAGTGCTGCCAATGTACCATGAATCTCCATATCTACAGGAACGTAGATTTCAGTAGATGCTGCCCAGATAACAACGATACGGGCACAACCGTTCTTCTCCTTGAAGTCGCGGATATCCTGACGAAGAGCCTCTACCATCTCCCAGCGGGTCTTGCAATCCTTCACATTGCCGCCATCAAGACGCTTTGCATAGTTCTTGTCGAATGCAGCCTTCATTGGTACTACCTTCTCCAACTCCTCGCGTACAGGGTTGATATCTTTTTCCTTCAATACCTCAGCATACATAGCTGCCTGATAAGCATTCTGCGGATAAACATCCCAAGTACCGAATACGATATCATTAAGGTCAGCAAGTGGAACGATGTCCTTATAGTGCAAATATTTCTTGTCTGCACCCTTGCCAACACGAATTTTGTCGTACTGAGTCATTGAACCTACTGGCTTCGCAAGTCCCTTACGAGTCATGAAAACACCGGTCATGAAGGTAGTAGCTACTGCGCCACAACCAACAACCAAGATTCCCAGCTTACCTTCTGCTGGTTTAACATTCATTTTTTCCATCTTCTAAAGGTTTTTTTATATCAAGTTGATTATAATCAAAGAATTGTGTCTGCAAAGATAACAAAAACTAATTGAACCGATGCGGTTTTCGTAGACTTTCTTTCAATAATTTACAATAATTAGCTTAAAATAGACAAAAAAGGCTTTTTTGCATCAAAAGCCTTGTGTAGAAAATCTGTATAAAATAACTGAATGTATGCATATTTATTCTATATTCATACATAACAAAAGACAAAATAATGTTATTTTATGCATTTTTCTTTCATTTTATTTGGCTATTTGCAAAATATATTGTAATTTTGCAGCCGTTAAACGAATAAAAATACAGCATATGAAGGCAAAGAATAGCAGATTGGAAACTTTGAAGATGCTTATATCAAGTCAAGAGTTGAGTTCGCAAGACCAACTTTTGGAGGCTCTTCACAAAGAAGGCTTTAAGATTACGCAAGCCACATTGAGCCGTGACTTAAAACTGCTCAAGGTGGCAAAGGCAGCATCTTCGAGTGGAAAATATGCGTATGTTCTGCCCAACGATACATTATATAAGAGAGTATCAAACCATATTCCAGTGAGCAAGATGATGGTGAATACCGGATTCCAGTCTATCAACTTCTCTGGAAACATGGTCGTGATCAAAACCCGTCCGGGATATGCAAGCAGCATTGCCTATAATATAGATAATAGTGATATTCCTCAAATTCTGGGAACCATCGCTGGCGATGACACGATCTTTCTGGTTAAGAAGAAAGGGACAACAGAAGAGGAAATCATCAATGCATTAGCAGAGGTAATTCCAGACGTTCACCATAAATATGTATAAGGTAGTTGCATCTTTATGCAAAACATACACCTTAATTATATATATAAAGAAAGAATATTAAAACAAAAACATTTTAAGATAGAAGAGAAAAAATGGAAGAAGCAGAAGTTAAAGTAATGGTGGCTGACGAAAGTCACATCAAGTACATCGACACCATTCTGACTACAATTGCAGAAGCTGCAAAAAAGCGTGGTTCTGGTATCGCCAAGCGTTCACCAGAGTATGTTGCCACCAAAATGCGCGAAGCCAAGGCGGTCATCGCTCTCCAGGGTGAAAAGTTCGCTGGTTTCAGCTACATCGAAACATGGGGCAACAAGCACTATGTCACCACATCAGGTTTGATCGTTCACCCAGACTTCCGTGGTATGGGATTGGCTAAGCGCATCAAGAACCTGACCTTTACGCTTGCCCGACAGCGATGGCCTCATGCCAAGATTTTCTCTTTGACATCCGGTTCGGCTGTCATGAAGATGAACACCCAGCTGGGTTATCTTCCTGTTACCTTCGCCGACCTGACCGATGATGAGTCATTCTGGCGTGGTTGCGAGGGTTGCATCAACGTGGATGTCCTCCATCGTACCAACCGCAAATACTGCATCTGCACCGCCATGCTCTTTGACCCAGAAGAACACCTGCCAATCAAGCTTCCTCAGGAAGTGATTGAGAGAATCCGCAAGATTGACGGTCCATCTGCAGAAATTTAAATCCTTACATATAATTTAAGGTGTTGGCAAAAATGCCATCTAAACATTATTCACCACATATTAAACATAAAATAAAATGGCAAATAAAAAAGTAGTAGTCGCATTCAGCGGCGGTCTCGATACATCATACACAGTAATGAAGTTGACCCAGGATGGCTGGGATGTTTATGCAGCATGCGCTAACACAGGTGGTTTCTCTGCCGAGCAGTTGAAGACCAACGAGGAAAACGCATATAAGTTGGGCGCCAAGGCATACGTCACTCTCGATGTTACCCACGAGTATTACGAGAAATCATTGAAATACATGATTTTCGGTAATGTGCTCCGCAACAACTGCTACCCTATCTCTGTATCTTCTGAGCGTATCTTCCAGGCTATCGCCATCGCTCGTTACGCCAAGGAGATTGGTGCTGACGCTATCGCGCACGGAAGTACAGGTGCCGGCAACGACCAGATTCGCTTCGACATGACCTTCCTGGTAATGGCTCCTGGTGTAGAGATCATCACATTGACTCGTGACAAGGCGCTTTCTCGCAAGGAGGAGGTTGACTACCTGAACGAGCACGGCTTCTATGCAGACTTCACCAAATTGAAGTATTCATATAACGTAGGTATCTGGGGAACCAGTATCTGCGGTGGTGAGATTCTCGACCCAACCCAGGGTCTTCCTGAGGAGGCTTATCTGAAGCACGTTACTGCCAAGGAAGAAGAGGCCGAACTGAAGATTACCTTTGAGAAGGGTGAGATCGTGGCGGTCAACGGCGAGAAGTTTGATGATAAGATTGCTGCCATCCAGAAGATTGAGGAGATTGGCGCTTCTTACGCCATCGGTCGCGACTGCAACGTGGGTGACACCATCATCGGTATCAAGGGTCGTGTAGCTTTCGAGGCTGCAGCTCCTAAGCTCATCATCGAGGCTCACCGCCTGTTGGAGAAGAGCACATTGAGCAAGTGGCAGCAGTATTGGAAGGATCAGGTAGGCAACTGGTACGGAATGTTCCTCCACGAGAGCCAGTACCTGGAGCCAGTAATGCCGGATATCGAGGCTATGCTGACTTCTTCTCAGCGCAACGTAAACGGTACAGCCATCTTGAAGCTCCGTCCATTTAGCTTCCAGACTGTTGGTGTCGATTCACCAGACGATTTGACCAAGTCTAAGCTCGGTGAGTATGGTGAGATGCAGCACGGTTGGACCGCAGAGGATGCGAAGGGCTTCATCAAGGTAAGCTCTACCCCACTCCGTGTTTATTATGGTATACACCCTAACGAGGAAAGATAATATGGTAAAAGTAGGTATTTTAGGAGCAGCTGGTTATACAGGAGGTGAGTTGATTCGCCTCCTTATCAACCATCCTGAGGCAGAGATTGTATTCGCCAACAGCGAGAGTAACGCCGGCAACCTGGTGGCAGAGGTTCACGAGGGATTGTATGGCGAGACTGATTTGAAGTTTACCGCCGAGATGCCTTTCGACCAGGTGGATGTCATCTTCTTCTGCTTCGGTCACGGCAAGAGCGAGGCGTTTTTGAAGGAGCACAATGTTCCAGAGAACGTGAAGATTATCGACCTGGCACAGGACTTCCGTCTTGCTCCAGAGACTGTGGTTGCTACCCAGCAGCCAACTCCAGCTGCTCACGACTTCATATATGGTCTTCCAGAAATAAATGAATCAAAAATAGCCGTAGCTCAGCACGTGGCAAACCCAGGTTGTTTTGCAACCTGCATTCAACTTGGTTTGTTGCCTGCTGCTAAGATGGGTCTCATCAACAGCGATGTATCTGTCAATGCCATTACCGGCAGCACCGGCGCAGGTCAGAAACCAGGTGCCACTACCCATTTCTCTTGGCGCAACAACAACATGAGCATCTACAAGGCATTCAACCATCAGCACGTGCCAGAGATTCGTGAGAGTCTGAAGCAGACACAGGGTTATCTCGATGCAGCCATCGACTTCATCCCTTACCGTGGCGACTTCGCCCGTGGCATCTTCGCTACAGAAGTGGTAAAGACCGACAAGCCAATCGAGGAAATCGTGGCTGGTTACAAGGAGTTCTACAAGAATGCCAAGTTCACCCACTATGTAGATAAGGCTATCGACCTGAAGCAGGTTGTGAATACCAACAAGTGCCTGGTTCATGTGGATAAGTATGGCGATAAACTTCTTATCACCTCTTGTATCGACAACCTTCTGAAGGGTGCCGTAGGTCAGGCTGTTCAGAACATGAACATCATGTTTGGTCTCGACCAGACAGCAGGTTTAAAACTCAAGCCATCAGCATTTTAGATAAAAGAATTCGGAAGAACGGATGAAAAATCATTCGTTCTTCTATCATAAAAAATAGTTTGTAATAAGATAACTCTATGAGTTGTCTTTCTTAAAACATAGATTTAACATGAAACTTTACGACGTATATCCTCTTTTCGATATTAATATTGTAAAAGGACAGGGCTGCAAGGTATGGGACGACAAGGGTCAGGAATACCTCGACCTCTATGGCGGTCATGCCGTTATCAGCATCGGTCATTGTCATCCTCACTATGTTGAGATGCTCACCAACCAGTTGAACAACCTGGGTTTCTATTCCAACTCTGTCATCAACAAGTTGCAGGTGAAACTCGCAGAGCGTCTGGGCAAGATAAGCGGTTATGAAGATTATCAGTTCTTCCTCATCAACTCGGGTGCCGAGGCAAACGAGAATGCCCTGAAGTTGGCTTCCTTCACCAACGGAAGAACCCGCGTGCTTTCTATAGAGAAGGCTTTCCACGGAAGAACTTCCCTTGCCGTAGAGGTAACAAATAATCCTAAGATCATCGCTCCTATCAATGACAATGGTCACGTAACCTATCTTTCTATCAATGATTTGGAGGCTTGGGAGAAGGAACTTGCCAAGGGCGATGTCTGCGCTTGTATCATCGAGGCGATTCAGGGCGTAGGTGGCTGCAACATGGTTACTCCTGAGTTTGCCCAGGGCTTGCAGGCTGCCTGCAAGAAATACGGCACCTTCCTGATTTGCGATGAAATCCAGTGCGGTTACGGCAGAAGCGGTAAGTTCTTCGCTCACCAGTGGTTGGGCATCAAGCCAGACCTCATCACCGTAGCCAAGGGTATCGGTAATGGCTTCCCTATGGGTGGCGTATTGATTTCTCCAGAGTTTACTCCTGTATATGGTCAGCTGGGTACAACTTTCGGTGGCAACCACCTGGCATGTACAGCCGCTCTCGCCGTTCTCGATGTCTTCGAGAAGGAGAACCTGGTACAGAATGCGCATGAAGTTGGTGAATATCTCATCGCTCAGTTGAAGGAGTTGCAGAAGCGCAACAGCCATATCACAGAGGTTCGTGGCCGTGGTTTAATGATAGGAGCCGTACTCGATATTCCTCACAAGGAAGTTCGCAGCAAGCTCATCCACGAGCAGCACTGCTTCACCGGTTGCGCCGGCACCAACATCCTTCGTATCCTCCCTCCGTTGGTATTGACCAAGGAGAATGTCGATGACTTCATCGAAAAATTGGAAACCGTATTAAAAGAAGTATAAACCCATTGAGATAAGGATATAAAGAAAACTCAACCCATAAAAGAAATAGGAAACACTCCTATCGTGAGCAGCAAGCCCTTTGCGGTTTGCTGCTTTTTTGTTTCCCTTATAGGAAAAGTGTACTCTCTATCACTTCGGCATCTAGGATTCGAAGGAACTCCTTCAGGCGCATCGCCAAAACGCTCGAGCCGTGATGCAAGCCTATGCCTTCCCCGTAAAGATGACGGAGAGCGAATGCGTGGCAGATCTGTTCAAGAAGTATAATGAATTGGCGGAATAGGAATATTCCGACTATAAAAAGCAAAAAGAGAGGCATGGTTCCATTATGCGAAAACCATGCCTCTCTCATATAACAAGATTTTATCTTGTAAAAGATATTTATAGTCGATTCAGCTCTGCATTACCGGCACCAGTTCCCTTGTACTTGCTACGTGTGGTATTGAACTTATAGCGAAGGGTGAATTGCAGGTCTCTCGTACCTCGCTTAGATACTTGCAGGAGTTCCATCTTCTGGTTATAGAGTAAGTCGGCATCCCAACATTTATAAAGCAGGTCGTTGCCTTTTATTTCCAAGGTAAGGGCATCCTTTAGGAATGACTTGCTGATGCTGACATCCAGTACATGCTGCTCTTTGGCAAGATATACGTTCATCGTGTTACCCTTGCTCTGATAGCGATAATCCACGTTAAGGGTGATGCCGCATGACAAGGAGAAGGCATTGTTGAAGTTGCCCATGAAAATAGGACGATTCAAGCGATAAGATGCCACATCTGTATGGAGGGTGAACCAGGGCTTCTGCATGCCCAAGTTGATTTGTGGCGCCCAAATGCCTATCTTTGGAGCGGCACTGATGTAGGCGGTCATGCTCTTGAGACTCTTCACGTTCTTACGACTTATCATGGTAATTGCTTCGTTATCAAGAATTTGCTCCGCCCAATAGATGATGGCATTGCGAGAGTCCTTGTAGTTGACCATAAACTGGATGAACTTCCATACACCCGATAATTCCACTCTATGATTGGTTTCGTTGTCGAGATAAGGATTACCTGTTTGGCGAGTAAATCGATTCATATAAGATACATTATTGCTCAGTTGACTATATGAAGGACGAGAGGTCTTTACCGAATAGCTCAACTGTGCCATTACCTTACCTATCTTCGCACCATAGCTGATGGTAGGAAAGAGGTTGCGGAAGGAGCGACTCTGCTCGGGCTGATAGATGCCTGCATCATAATACTTGAATCTTACATACTCGTATCGCAATCCCGCCGTGATGTTTCCTATCGGGGTGAGGTGCGCATATTGGATGAATGGACTTGCCGTCTGCTCCTCCAACTTGCTATAAGAGTTGGTGAGGAGGTCGGTGCGATTCACTTCGTAGTCATCGTTACGATGAGTATTGATATACTCAGCTCCATAGGAGAGATTACCGCCCAAGAGAGGAGAGGTAATTACGAGTTTGGTGGCTACCATCTTATTGCTCACACGATTCTTGGAGTTGACGTTACGAGAATCGTGCTCCTGGCTCTGTTCATCGCTATAGGCATAAGCCCTGTTTGTACTGAAATAGAGGTCGGTATTCAGGTCAATAGTGGTCTTGCCCAAAGTGCCGTTGTAGTAGGCATTCAATTGATGGCTAGGGTTGTTCTTGTCGACCGTCAGACCATCGGTTTTGATATAGTCGTAAAACTTACCGTCGGCAGTTACCTGACTATCGAAAAAATCTTTTGAGCGAGAATAGCCTGGCGAGGTCAAGGTGTATCTCGCACCAATGGAATGATTGGCATTGAAATCATAGCTAAAACCACTAATAAGACGGTGCGATTCTATGCGACCTGTTACTTCGTTGTTGTTATGCTGTTGCCAAAGCGTATCTACATGTACAGTCTGATTGTAGGTGGCCTTTTGCATCCATGTTGCATCAGAGAACTTATAAGTGGCAAAGAGATTCAGTCCATTATGACGATAGTTCATGTTAACCTGTTGGATGGTATTGTCGTGCTTATTGTACCAATACACAGAGCGAGTATCAAAGCCGAAACCTTCGCCTTTCTTCTTGATGGTCTTGATTTTGATTACCGCATTTACCGAAGCATCGTAGGTGGCTCCAGGATTCTGGATGACTTCCACACTCTTGATGTCGGAAGATTTGATGTTATCCAACTCACTGATGTCTTGCATCTTCCTGCCGTTGATATATATAATAGGTGTACCCTTGCCAATCACCTCATATCCATCTTTCTTCTTCACGATGCTCGGCACATGCTTCAATACATCTTCTGCCGTACCCATCTTGCTAAGCACGGTTCCTGCCACGTTGGTCAGCAGTCCTTCGTGGGTCTTCTTATATTGAGGAAGATGAGCTTTCACCACCACTTCGCCAAGTTCTTTGGAGAACTTATCAAATAGGGTCGTGTCGGAAATCTGTTCGCCGTTGATGTTCTGTGCCATCATCTGTGTTATGGTAATGCCACAGAAGGATGCTACTAGCGCAAGTCTTTTCATTGTCTTATTATTCTTTATGTTGTTACTATTCTTATTTGTTGCAAAATAGCAAGGCAACGGCTATGCCAAAAACATAAACAACTGATTATCAGAATATATAGAAAAAAGGCCATAAGATGACCTGTCTAAATACTTGACACTGCTGTCTAGTTATTAGACAGAAAAGCCATCAAAAAGGTTACGATGCGACACCATCTCCTTCATATACTCATGGTATTTTCACTTATTTTCCTACATTTCGCAAGCAATTTGTCGCATAACTCAGAAATTTTCCATCCCTTGGCCTACGCTCATGCCGAAGGAACTCCTTCAGGCGCATTGTCAGAACAACCGGCCGTGATATAACTTTACAGATTAAGATATAGCGAAAATATCTCTTAAGGGAAAATTTTCAATCTCTTCTTTCCCCATTATATGGGTGTTTCTTCTTGATTGTCTATTTCTAGAATATCATTTACATAGTTTCATCTCCATCATCTATAAGATAGGCAAGTACAAGGAAAAGAGAACCAAGGACGTAGATACTTCCAGAATGGGAGTAAACTAGCGAATTTCTTAAAAAATCGTCAGTAAACAAGCGTACTTTCTTAAAAAATCGTCTATAAACTGCTCTTTTTTCTGATAAAAGTAGTATCTTTGCACCGTAATTGCATTTTAACTATAAGACGACAATGAAAATAACAATTATCGGAGCAGGTGCTATGGGCGGTGCCATGGCTGAAGGACTCTTGCAGAGCGAGAAGTTCACTCCATCAGATATTACGGTATCTGACCATAACCAACCAGTATTGGATCACTTCGCAAGCGAAGGAGCCAGCGTAACCCTCGATAACCAGTTGGCTTGCCACGGCGCAGACATCATTTGCGTGGTAGTAAAGCCATGGTGCGTGGAGAAGACATTAAAGGGAATCAAGGATGCACTCAACTACAAGAGTCAGAAACTCGTAGTGGTAGCAGCCGGTGTGCCATCAGCCAACATCAAGGAGTGGCTGGACAAGGATGGTATCACCCCAACCTTCTTCCTCGTGATGCCAAACATCGCCATCGCCTACAAGCAGTCGATGACCTTCATCACTCCTGTAGATGCATCTGCTACAGAAATCCAGCAGATTACAGAAATCTTCGATGAATTGGGCGAAAGCCTCATCATGGAAGAACGTCTCTTCCCAGCAGCTACCGCTATGTCGTGTGCCATCGCTTACGCCATGCGCTATGTAAGAGCCAATGTGGAAGGCGGCGTAGAGATGGGCTTCAAGGCAAAGGATGCCCAGAAGATTGTCTTGCAGACCATCAAGGGTGCCGTAGAGTTGCTTCAGGAAACTGGCGAACACCCAGAGGCTGCCATTGATAAAGTAACAACTCCTGGCGGCTGCACCATCAAGGGCCTCAACACCATGGAACAGGGCGGCTTTACCAGCGCAGTGATCAATGGTTTATTGGCAGGAAAGAAATAAGAAAATGATACAATGAATGCTGCACAGATTACTTTATTTGTGCAGCATTTTCGTTTTTATAAGCACAAAGAGTTATAAAAACGTAAGTTTTTTGAGCCGTTTTAAATATTTTTCGTATCTTTGCGCTTACATTTCGAAATTGCCCATCAGCAACTGTTCGATGTATTATCAAGCAAACAATAAAAAGAATATTTTATGGACGAAGCTATCAAGCAAATCGGTGAAAGACTGAAAGGTCTCCGTGAGGTTCTCAACATTCCTGCAGAGGAGGTGGCTGAACTTTGCGAAATCAGTCTTGACCACTATCTCAAAATTGAGTCGGGAGAAGCCGACCCATCCGTGTATCGACTTTCAAAGATTTCAAAGCGATACGGCATCGACCTCGACGTATTGCTCTTCGGCGAGGAACCTCGCATGAAAGGATACTATGTTACCCGCAAGGGACAGGGACCGGAGATAGACCGCAACAACCAGTATAAATACCAGAGCCTTGCCGTAGGATTCAAGGATAGAAAGGTGAATCCGTTCATGGTACAGGTAGATCCGTTGCCAGGCGACAAGAAGCCAAACAAGAACGGACACGACGGACAGGAATATGATTATGTGATTGAGGGACAGCTCGAAGTAACCATCGAAGAAAAAGTGATGGTGCTGAATCCAGGCGACAGCATCTACTTCGACAGTAGAAAGTCGCATTGCTTCCGCTCACTCAACAATGAGCCAGCCAAGTTCCTTTGTATAATTATCTAGAAGAGTAACTATGATCGAGAGATTTCTAAAACAGACAAAATTCACTTCAGAGCAAGACTTCAAGGAGCATCTGGAGTTTATCATACCAGAAGATTTCAACTTTGCCTACGACGTGATGGACGAATGGGCAAAGATCAAGCCAGACCACGTGGCGCTGCTTTGGGCAAGTGAACGTGGCGAAGAAATCCGTTTTACATACAAGGACCTGAAGGAGCAGAGCGACAAGGCTGCTGCTTACTTCCAGAGTCTCGGCATCGGTCACGATGATAAGGTGATGCTCATTCTGAAGCGTCACTACCAGTGGTGGCTTGCCATGCTCGGTCTCCACAAGTTGGGTGCCGTAGCCATCCCTGCCACCCACATGCTTACCAAGCACGACATCGTTTACCGCAACAATGCAGCAAGCGTAAAGGCGATTATCTGCTGCGGCGATGATTACGTGGTAGAGCAGGTTAATCAGGCTATGCCAGAAAGTCCGACTGTCAAGACTTTAATCAGTATCGGTCCGGATATCCCGGAAGGTTTCCACGACTGGATGAAGGAATGGAACGAATGTGCTCCTTTTGTTCGCCCAGAACATGTAAACTCTAATGAAGATACCCTGCTGATGTACTTCACATCGGGAACCACAGGTGAGCCAAAGATGGTGGCACACGATCACCTCTATGCCCTCGGTCATCTGACCACGGGTGTATATTGGCACAATCTCCACGAGAACTCCATCCATCTTACTGTAGCCGATACCGGTTGGGGCAAGGCTGTATGGGGCAAGCTCTACGGACAATGGTTTGCCGGAGCCACCGTCTTCGTCTTCGATCACGAGAAGTTTACGGCGGATAAGATCATGCGCCAGATTGAGAAGTACCACATCACCTCTTTCTGTGCCCCTCCTACCATCTACCGCTTCATGATTCAGGAAGATTTCTCCAAGTATGACCTCAGCAGTCTTGAATACTGCACCACAGCGGGTGAGGCAATGAACCCATCCGTGGCAGAGACCTTCCAGAAACTTACTGGTGTTCAGATTTACGAGGGCTTCGGACAGACAGAGACCACGATGACACTCGGAACCTTCCCTTGGATCAAACCAAAGCCAGGAAGCATGGGCAAACCAAATCCACAATATGACGTTCACATCCTTCGCCCTGACATGACGGAATGCGAGGATGGTGAAAAGGGCGAGATTTGCATCCGCATCGGCGACCAAAAGCCTATCGGTCTCTTCAAATATTACTATCGTGATGAAAAGCAGACCAAATCGGTTTGGCACGATGGTTACTATCACACGGGCGATATGGCTTGGCGTGATGAGGAAGGCTACTTCTGGTTTGAGGGCAGAATCGACGACGTGATCAAGAGTTCTGGCTACCGCATCGGTCCTTTCGAGGTAGAGAATGCCCTGATGACTCACCCTGCCGTAGTAGAGTGCGCCATCACCGGTGTGCCTGACCCTATCCGAGGCATGGTAGTCAAGGCTACCGTTGTACTGAAGGATGAATACAAGAGTATGGCGGGCCCTGACCTCATCAAGAAGTTGCAGAATCATGTAAAGCACGAGACTGCTCCTTATAAATATCCTCGCATCATCGAATTCGTAGATGAATTGCCAAAGACCATCTCCGGCAAGATTCGAAGAGTAGAGATTCGAGAAAAAGACAATAAAAAGAAATAATGATTGAAGGGGCAAGGAATTTGAAACAACAGATTCCTTGCTCCAACTAAATATCGGCATAAAATGGGAAAAAGAATCGTAGTAAAGGTGGGCAGCAACGTGCTGACCCGAGAAGACGGAAAACTGGATGTAACGAGAATGTCGGCGATTGTTGACCAGATTGTCTGGCTCAGAAAGCACGACTATGAGGTGATTCTGGTATCTTCTGGTGCCGTGGCTGCCGGAAGAGCTGAACTGCACGTTGACCATCATTTGGACAGCGTGGAGCAACGCCAGCTGTTCTCTGCCATCGGACAGGTAAAACTCGTAGGTCTCTATTACAACCTTTTCCGTGAATATAAGATAAAGATTGGTCAGGTATTGACCATGAAGGAGAATTTCGGTGCCGAAGAGCAGTACAAGAACCAGGAGGCCTGCATGCAGGTGATGCTGGAAAACAACGTGCTCCCTATCGTCAACGAGAACGATACCGTGTGCATCACCGAGCTGATGTTTACGGATAACGATGAGTTGTCTGGCTTGATTGCCAAGATGATGAATGCCGACACCTTGATTCTATTAAGTAATGTGGATGGCATTTACAATGGCGACCCAAGCGAGCCTACCACCCGCATCATCCCATCGGTTTATTACGACCGCGACATCAGCGAGTACATCCTTGCCAGCAAGAGCAGCCACGGCAGAGGCGGTATGACATCGAAAGTAAAGACCGCCCACGATGTAGCCAATGCCGGCATCAAGGTGATCATCGCCAATGGTAATACGCCAAACATCCTCATCAATCTGAAGGAGCATCCGATGGAGACCCTTCATACTGAGTTTGTGGCAAGACCGCTAAACAAGTAAAATCATTAGGGAAAAAAGATACAGATACCTAAAAAAAAAGCAGCAAGCCTATTATAGACTTTGCTGCTTTTCGTTTTCATTATGAATAGTTGATACGTTATTCTAATACCAATACATGGCTCGTTCCATCTGTCTGGCTGAATACATTCAAGCCGACCTTCATCAGATAGTCACCGCTGTACTGCTTGCCATTGCACTCCAAATCAGACTCCTTTCCAGGCATCAGATTGGTCTCCTTTACGGTATAAACCTTATCGGCATCCAAGCCCTGCATCTTCACATTCATCACAGGCTCCTTGTAGCGTGGATGCAAGTCGTATGCAAAGAGAACGGCACGCTGCTTGTCCTTACTTACATAGTTAATGGCACAATGGTTGCCTTCGTATGGAGAAACCAGGCGATACTGGTCGCCCTCGAGAATCATAGGCTTCATGCTATCGTAGTTCTTGACAGCATTCTGCACAAACTTGTAGTCATCACCAGAAAGCGACTTGAGGTCGATATCAAAGCCCAACTTACATGAACTGCAAACATCGGTGCGGAACTTCACACTGGTATTCTTGTTCCAGTTGGTTACATGCGAGCCCATGGTTTTGGCTGGGAAGAACTTAGACAGGCTCCACTGGATGTAGAGGCGCTCGTATGGATCCGTATCGTCTGAACACCAGAACTCAGTGAAATACTTCAGCATCTCGTAATCCATTCTGCCGCCACCACCAGAGCAAAGCATCATCGGCAACTTAGGATACTTGTTATGAATACGGGTAAGCACCTTGTAGATACCACGCACATGATCGATATAGAAATTACCCTGATTCTCCTTATGATATGGAGAATAGATATTGGTAATCACACTGTTGCAGTCCCACTTGAAGTAAGCCACATCCGGATTCTCCGTCATGATGCGATCCACGATGCCGAACACATAATCCTGTACCTTAGGGTTACTGATATCAAGCACCAGTTGGTTGCGGTAATAATAGGTATCACGCTTTGGCTGCATGATGACCCAGTCAGGATGCTTCTCGAAGAGTTCACTCTTAGGATTCACCATCTCTGGCTCAATCCAAATACCAAACTTTACACCAGCCTTTTTGGCATCTCTTACCAATCCAGGTATTCCATCAGGCAGCTTGCTCTTGGTAGCCTCCCAGTCGCCGAGACCTGCATGGTCGTCCTTACGAGGATACTTGTTGGCAAACCAACCATCATCAAGCAAGAACATATCTACACCCAGGTCCTTGGCATCCTTCATCAACTCTGCAAGACTCTGCTGGTTGAAGTCGAAGCCTGTATTCTCCCAGTTGTTCAAGAGCGTAAGGCGATCTTCCATACCCATGTTTACCTGATACTGACGAGCCCAATTGTGCAAATTACGGGAAGCCTCACCGATACCATTATCGCTCATGGCAAAGATAAACTCAGGGGTAGTGAACGTCTCACCAGCCTTCAGCTTATAATTAGAGGCGTATGGATTGATGGCAGGAATAACACGAAGAGCTCCCACGTTATCTACCTCGAAGGTAAAGCGGAAGTTGCCAGGCCATCCGATGGTTCCAAGCATCACCTTGCCCTCATTCTCCTTGGCTGGCTCATCGAATCCCAGTTCAAAGAATGGCTCCTCCTGCATGGCTGCACGGGTACCCAACTTGGTATCAACAATCTTCTTACCAGCAGTCAACTGGCAAGTCTCAGGCTGTCCTTCCTTAGCCCAGTCGCTATGATAATTGGTAACGAAATACTTGTTTGCCTTGAAATAAAGCATTGTTGAGCTATATCTCCAAAGCGTAACCGGAGCTTTCTCCTTATGAGAAATTTCGCTCCACGCCTTGATGACGTTCTCCTTAGGATAAGCAGCATAGTGGAGCTTCACGGTCAGCGGATACACCTTGTCCTTAAGCGTGATGATGGTCTCAATACCTCCACTGATAGCCTTTTCTTCAGAAGACTGATAATACAAATAGGTGGTCATATTACCATCTGCATGGGTCACTGCCACTGCCGGCTCGAAGAAATCTTCAGCACCAGAGGTTGCATAAACCTCATGTCCTCGCTGGCAGACGGAACCATCAGAAGCAGCATATACATCCCACTTCAGATGATTGTAATCTGAAGGATTCTTCAACTTGTCACCCAGATACACTTGGTAGAGGCGACCCTTCGGAGAAACCTGCATCACGAGGTCGGTCTTGTCTGTTGACACTCTGATGGTCTTTTGAGCAGATGCCATGATAGATGTCATGCACATCGCTGCGATAATCATAAATACCTTTTTCATCATTCTTTGGTTTTTACGTGATTGCTTTGTTATAATTAAACGCTATAATTCTTTCGTTATTATCTTAGAATTTGATTCCTGCAGAGAATTCTACCGTAAACGGACGGAGATAGCTACCACTCATGTACTTGCCTTCATATTTTCCGGCTTCCTGCTTGGTAATCAGTTCTGAGCCACTGATGGTACCCTTGGCACCCTTCTCGTTGAAGATATTGATGACACTCACGCCAAGGCTCAGTTTCTTGTTCACATTCCAGTTGATTCCGCCGAAAGTCTCCCAGTGACCATTGAAGTAGAGTGCCTCCTGAAGGTTGGCATAGGTCTTACCGAAGTAACGGAAGCTCAACCAGGCATTCAGATTCTTGGTGATATCATACTTAGGGTCCAACTCGATAAGAACCTGAGGAATCTCCTTGACAATCATATTATTGGCATTCACACCCATAGACTGACCGTCACTGAACGTTACGCTCGCATTATAGTTCTTATACACCGGCTTCTGATAAGTGAAGAGTGCATGCATGTGGAAGTTCTTGAACGGATTGATTTCTGCCGAGGTTGTCCAACCCAAAGTCTGGATGTTATAGATGAGCAACACGGTCTTGCCCTCTGTAGTGCCAGGCTTGGTAAGATTCTGCTGGTCGATATTGTTCGACTTTGAAATGTAGGTCACCATTGAAGAAAGGTCAATCCAATCGTTCTTGTAGAAAATACCACCACGAATCAATGGAATGGTTACTCGCTTATACTGCTCCTCGGTAGGACCTGTACCTGCATACTCGCTGATGCGTGGGAAACGAGTGGCGATGGTAGCATCGGCTGTCAAGCCAAACTGGCGGGTAAGGTTATACGTCAACTGCAAGGTGGCTGCATAATTCAATTTATCCTTGGTTACGTTCTTTGCTTCGATGCTGTGCTCGGTAGCAACAACAGAACCATCAGCAGCAGTGGCATATGTATTATAGTTACCCATGTGAAATCCTGAGAAACGTGGAGTAGAAATCTGCTCAGCAGACATGCGGTAGTACTCCAATCTACCACCATAGAACACCTTGAACTTAGGACTTACCTTCCATTCGTCGGTAAAGTAGAGTGCCAACTTGTTCTCTGAACCCTTGGTGTATTCTGGACTCAACTCATTATAACCGAAAGTCTCAGAACGATGAGCTGTCTGCGTAGGATCAAGGGGATTGACATACATCTGGCTCAATGTGCGTGGATAAGCTTCTACAGTGCCTGCCCACTGGAACGAAGACGAATAGTAATTGAGATGGTAATACCACTCGTTCAAACCAATCATTAACTTATGGTTGTTCAACTGCTTAGAGATTTCGGTAGTCAAAAGCGCATTGCTCACCTTACCAACATGCAACCAGGTGCGACGGCCTTCTATATAGCCACTGTAGGCAGACCCATCAGAAAGCTGATAGCCATCAGCCTCGCTCACCAGAGAGATGGTACTTCCTCCGTAATCTACATAATTGGCACGTGGAGCATTCATATACTTGGCGTTGAATTTCCACAACCATCCATTATCAAACTGATACTGGCTGATGAGGGCAATTTCGTTGGCATGATTCTCACTGCCATCGCTCATATTCCATGTCTCCATCTTTCCTGACTTTGTATTCAAGTATTGGAAAGAACCTTGACGCTGCACGTATGAGTCCATACCCGGATCAAAGCCATCGATTTTCTTGATACTGCCGTCGCCAGAATAGATAAATGGGGCTGCATTGGCAAAATTGCCAGGGTTCTTGCTGTTGGAATACTTATATAATAAGGAGATACGTCCTTTTCCATCATTCAAGATGCGAGTGATGCCGAAATGATAAAGTTGGGTACGGTCGGCATAATCAGTAAAGCGAAGCTTGAAACTACCTGGATCGAAATTCTGATACATACTGGCAGTATAAAGCCAATTGTCACCGATTCCACCAGACAGGTTGAGGTCTACATTCTGCATACCAAAATGGTTTGCCTTATAGTTGAGCTTACCTTTGAACTCTTTCTGTCCCAACTCGCTGAAAGAAGAAACAGCGTATGCAATATTACCAGTAGCAATGGCAGACTCAGATGGAGTCATCAAGTCGGTACCTTTCAGTGAGGCATCGCTTCGCCAATGGGCAGAGAGTTTGTGTACGGAAGAAGAGTAAACGGCTGGAAGACCGTTTTCATATACGGTTACATCCTCGCTTGGCAATCCTATCTGGATTTCACGAGGCTTGTTGGCATCAGATGCGTTGAGCATCACATTACGCTCTTCCTTTTTCTCCTTGTTTTCAGAATCGTCAGAAGGAAGTGCATACACTTGGCTTGCAGCAGACATCGCTATCAAAGCCATAGAAAATGTACGGATTCTTAAGTTCATAATCTTACAGTTGTTTATTCTTAGTTTTACATGATTTCACTTGCTACCGAATGCGATTCGATTGCGGTTGCAAAGTTAAGGAGATTTTTCAGACATTGGCATCATGTGTAGGTTACGAGTAGATAAATATTAGGTTTGTTAAGTCTATAACCTTCTATTAATCAAGCCATCAAAGATATTAATACTTTTTAATAGAGTAGATGGTAAAAAGAGGAATAAATGTAGTATCTTTGCAGAAAAATACAATTATAAGGCTTTCTTATAGCCTATTAGATAGTAACAATAACAATTAAATAGTTATGAAAGTAGTATTGTGGTTCTTAATGATGTTTATGCCATTAATGGCAAATGCTTCTTCCGTAAACGAGGAACAGCTGTTCCATCGTTTAGACAGTTACATCGCTCAGCGAAGCAAGTTTACCCAAAGAAAAGAAGCGAAACTGCTAAGACTCAAAAAGCAACTATACATGACTTCCGACAAGCGCAGCCAGCTTAGTCTCTATAACCAGATCTACAGGGAGTATTATACCTATCGTTACGACTCTGCCATGACATACGCCAAGAAGGGCTACCAGCTGGCAGCACAGCTTCAGGATGATTATTTCATCAACCTGAATAAAATCAATCGTGCGGCAGTGCTGTCAACAGGCGGTTTCTACAGCCAGGCAGAAGACTTAATGCTTGCAATAGATGTGGAGAAAATGTCATCTAAGTTATTGCAATACTATTATTATACCTTGACTTGGGTATATAGCTACTGGGAAACTTTCTGCAACAAGTCGGAGTTTCAAGAAGGATTAGAAGCCAAGAAACGTTTTTATTTAGGCAAGACTCTTGAGCATATCGGCAACAAGGAATCCGCTCTTTATTACTATCTTTCAGGAGAGTTTGAATTTCTAAAGCAGCGCACAAGCAAAAAAACACTTCAGTTCTACATGAAGGCACTTTCAGCCAGTCCTCTGAACAGCCGTGTGCATGCCTCATCGGCTTATTGCATTGCCCGCTATTATTATGATACCGACCAAAAGGATTTATACGAAAAGTATATTGTAGAAGCAGCCATTTCAGACCAGATATGTCCCCTGAAGGAGAATCTTGCTCTTCAGGAACTTTCCACCTATCTATATAATAAGGATGCCTCCTATGCAAAGAGGGCTTCCAAATACATCTATTGCTCCATGGAGGATGCCCAATTCTACAACAACCGTCTCCGCATGGTAGAGATTTCCCGCATACTTCCCCTTATCACAGAAACGAACCATCAGGCAGAAGTACGCAAGAACCGCATCGTAACAGCATCCCTCGTCATCGTGAGTATCCTATCGCTAGGATTCCTTGCCATGGCTTTCTTTGCGTTCAAGATGAACAAGCGCCTGGCCAAGAGCCGTAGGGAGATAAAAAGCCAAAATACACTCTTGGACGGACTGAACCAGAAGCTGCTCAACACCAATAAGCGAAGAGAGACCTATATGCATTTATTTATGGACATCAGTGCCGTATATATCAGGAAACTGGATGATTATCGCAAATTGGTAAGCCGCAAAATCAAGGCAAAGCAAACTGCCGATCTTCTGACTGCCATCAACAGCTACAAGCTGGCAGAAGAAGAGGCAGCCAACTTCTATATTCGCTTCGACAAGGCATTCATTGACTTGTATCCGAATTTCGTGGAAGAGTTCAACCAACTGCTGTTGCCAGAAAAACAGATAGTTCTCCCTGCCCCTAACAGTCTCACCAAGGAACTGCGTATCTATGCACTGATGCGACTGGGAATTACGGATGGTCAGGAACTGGCCACCCTCCTGTTCTATTCTACGCAAACCATCTATAATTACAAGGCAGCCATCAGAAAACGAGCCAAAGACCTCACCACTTTTGATGCAGCCATCAACCGACTATGCAATGTGATAGGCTAATAAATGGCTGAAAATTGAGAATGTTCCTCAATTTTCTGCCATTTTCTTTTGCCCATTCAAGAAATAGTTGTATCTTTGCCATTACATAAAAGTTGTAACACTAAAGATGTAATGGCGTATGAAACTAAGAAACAAGAAATTAGCAAATCCTTTCATCTATCAAGGTTATGAAAGTCCTGAGTATTTCTGCGACAGAGAAGTGGAAACAAAGACTCTAATGTCGCACTTGAAGAATGGAAGAAACGTTACCCTCATTTCTCCTCGAAGACTAGGAAAAACTGGGCTTATCAAGAACACTTTCTATCATCTGGAAAAAGATGAGAAGGATTCCGCATGCCTATACCTCGACATATTCGCTACCAAGAACTTGCACGACTTTGTGGAACAATTTGGAGTAATGGTTATCAATGACATCGTCCGCAAGAACACCTCATTCATAGAGAAGACCATAGCTTTCTTCAGTGCCTTACGCCCAGTGCTCAGCATGGATCCATTGACAGGCGAGCCAAGTGTTTCCATCACAGTCGAACCTACCCAAGAGGAGATAACCATACGTAGCATCTTCAATTACTTGAACGAGAGTGGGAAAGAGGTATATATCGCCATCGATGAGTTTCAGCAGATTGCAGAATATCCGGAGAAAGGCACAGAGGCATTGCTACGTTCTTATATCCAGTTTGCCCAACATGTGCATTTCATCTTCTCTGGCAGCAAGCATCATCTGATGGCTGAGATATTCGGCTCGCCGAAACATCCATTTTACCAAAGCACTGAGATGATGGGACTTAAACCATTGAGAAACGATGTTTATTATGAGTTTTGCCAAAACTTCTTCAAGCAGAAAGGTGGCAACTTATCAAAAGAAACCTTCGACTACATCTATCTACAATTCGAGGGCCACACATGGTATATCCAATGCATCATGAATCGCCTCTATGAAACCGAAATACAAGTTGATAGTATCAAGCAAGTAAATGCAGCAATTCTTTCAGTACTCGAAGGTAGAGAACCACAGTTTGAGAATATGGTACAGTTCTTCACAGAGAACCAGTTCTCGCTTCTGAAAGCCATAGCCAAGGATAGCATTGTTGCCCAGCCTACCTCTGGCAAGTTCATCAAGGAGCACAAGCTGAGTGGAGCCAGCAGCGTAAAGGCTGCCCTCAAAATCTTGGAAGACAAGGAATTAGTATATAGGACTAATGAAGGATACGTCATCTACGACAGATTCATGGATCTGTGGTTAAAGAGAATATAAACAAAAAAATGTGCTTTAAACGTGCGGAATGTGCTTAAAAAAGACACATTCCGCACGTTTAAAGCACATTTCTCTCCTAGAAAGCCGTGCATCTTACAATGATTACGACCATGGGATTATACGACAATCCTTATGCCTAGGATGTTCAGTCGGTAGTAACAATGGATGACTTGTTTGTTCTCTAAACGTCCTAACTATATTAAGTTGGAGGAGATGGCAACAGAATCTGTTCTGAAAGCATTCTGCAAGGCATTAAAGATAAAGCTCGTAAAAGAGCGCCTCCCTTTACGTGATTTGAACGATGCTTGGGAATATCTTCACAACTACACTATGGATATGTAGATTCCCTAACTGCTTTAACAAGCCAGAGAATATGGTTGCTTAAGTAAGAGAATGTGGTTGCTTAAGCTTACGGACACTGAATCCCGGGTTAACGGAGATAGTTTCTTGAGTTAGCGGAGACAGTTTCTTGGGTAAGAGAATACTGCTTCTCGGAGTTTGCCACTAGGCTCAGCAGCTCTGCTGAGCCTAGTCAGCAGGTCTGCCGACTGCAGTCAGCACATCTGCTGACTATAGTGACAACACCTTATTGTCGTACAATAACACACCTTATAGTTGTACAACCTTACACCTTATAGTTGTACAACTTTACCCCCCATAGTTGTACAACCTTATACACTATAGTTGTACAACTACAAACTCTGATACAAAGATACTACTTTCTTCTGGAAATACAATTATTATCTGCAACTTTTTATCGAAAAAAGTGAAGAGAAAGATTGCTTTTTCGATATAAAATCGTATCTTTGCACTTTGAACGGCTAAAATCAGTAGCATCATGAAAGAACCCGAAAAGAAATATAACGATGAAGACAACATGCTCGTCAACGACTTGCGCTCCATCGTCAGCAAGGCTCGCAGCAAAGCATTTGCTGCCGTCAATTATTCTCTGGTGGAAAGAAACTGGAGAATAGGGCAACGTATTGTGGAAGAAGAACAGAACGGAACATCACGTGCAGAATACGGAAAGCATGTGATAGAGGTCGCTTCGGCTGCTTTGACCAAGGAATTCGGAAAAGGATTCTCATATACGAATATTGCCAACTATAAAAGATTCTATCTGACATTCAGCGACTTACAAATTCTTCAGACAGTGTCTGAAGAATTCAAAAAGCAAAAACATCAGACACTGTCTGATGAATCTTCTTTGCTACCCCAAAAAGGTCAGACACCGCCTGCCCAATTTGAGTTACGCTTTCTTCCTTGGTCTCATTACGAGCGTCTTATACGAGTAGAAGATAAGAAGGCTCGTGAATGGTATGCAAAGGAGGCATTCGAGCAAGGTTGGAGTTTCAGAACCTTGAACCGCAATATCAACACCTTATATTATGAACGTCTTCTTATGTCAACGAAGAAGCAACCTGTCGTTGACGAGATGCAAGACAAGACAAAGGCTTATCAGCAAGACAAACTCGAATACATCAAATCACCAGTTGTCTTGGAATTCCTTGGATTACCAGAAGACACCTCCCTCGCTGAATCAAAATTAGAGACTGCCATCATCAATAATCTAGAGAAGTTCTTGATGGAAATGGGAAAGGGATATGCACTCGTGGCTCGTCAGCAACATATCCGAACCGAGGAAAACGACTACTACATCGATCTGGTATTTTACAATTACCTCATCAAATCATTTATTTTGGTCGATTTGAAGGTAAATCGCATCACTTACCAGGATGTAGGACAGATGGATATGTATCTTCAGATGTACGACAAGATGAAAAAAGGACCAGACGACAACCCTACAATCGGCATCATCCTTTGTACCGAAACAGATTCGGATGTGGCACGATACTCTACCCTCGCCAAAAACGACCAGATGTTCGCAGCAAAATACAAGCTTTACCTACCAGACAAGGAAGACTTGAGAAGAGAAATCGAACGACAGAAGGAACTGTATCTAATGGCTCATCCTGAAGAAAACGATAAAGAGTAATTCTTCTGGATGTATCAGAATAATTAGAAGGAACCATTACAAAAAGGTCAGGCGCTGCCTGACCTTTTTAAATCTCATTTTCCGTATAACTATCCATTTATCTATTAAACTATCACTTTTTCTTGCATAAAGTTTGCAATTTCCGATATTTATGCTTACCTTTGCCGTTGTTAAGAGGGAACTCGTAACACATTACAAAATATCTTATCATAAAAATAAGAAAGGAAATAGCGAATGGAACTGAAAGAGACTTTCCAAAAAGTGAAGGCAGCTAGCAAAACACTTGGTTTGCTAACAGATGAACAACGTAATAAAATCCTGCAGGCGGTGGCTGACGCTATCATCGCAGAAACTCCTGCGCTCCTTGCAGCGAACGCAGAAGACTTGGCGAAGATGGACAAGGCGAACCCGCTCTACGACCGATTGCAACTCACAGAGCAGCGACTCCAGGATATTGCTTCGGATATGCGACACGTCAGTACACTGCCCTCACCGCTCGGAAGAGTTCTCAAAGACAAAACACTCGAAAATGGTTTGCACCTACAGCGAGTAGCCGTTCCATTCGGAGTTATCGGCATGATTTACGAGGCTCGTCCTAACGTAACCTACGATGTTTTCTCACTCTGTTTCAAGAGCGGAAATGCGTGCGTACTGAAAGGAGGAAAGGACGCAAACGCCTCAAACTCAGCGGGTGTCGAACTTATCCACAGGGTGTTGATAACTTTTGGTATTGATCCGAATGTTGTTACACTGCTCCCTGCTACCCATGAAGCTACAGGCGAAATGCTGAATGCCGTGGGCTATATTGACCTCTGCATTCCTCGTGGAGGAAAGAAGCTCATCAACTTCGTCCGTGATACTGCCAAAGTGCCGGTTATCGAAACCGGAGCCGGCGTGGTACATTGTTACTTCGACAAGGATGGCGACCTGGAGATGGGCAAGCGCATCATCACCAATGCCAAGTGCAGAAGAGTGAGCGTATGCAATGCGCTCGACTGTCTGCTGATTCACGAAAGCAGATTAAGCGACCTCCCTGCCCTCTGTGAAGGACTCGCCGAGAAGCAAACCAAGATTCATGCAGATGCCAAGGCTTACGAAGCTTTAAAGGGTCACTATCCTGACACCTTATTATATAAGGCAGAGGAAAGCGAAGCGAAGATGAAAGAGGCTGATGCCAACGTGAAGAGTATCTGGAACACCGAATGGCTCAGCATGCAGATGGGCATCAAGACCGTAGCTTCGGAAGATGAGGCGCTCGAACATATCGCTACCTACGGAAGCGGACACAGCGAGAGCATCGTTTCCAACGATGAAACTGCCCTGAAGAAATTCCAGGCGATGGTAGATGCAGCCTGCGTTTATGTAAACGCTCCAACCAGTTTCACCGATGGCGCACAGTTCGGATTGGGCGCAGAAATTGGTATCAGTACCCAAAAGCTTGGAGCCCGCGGACCAATGGCGCTAGAAGAGATTACCACCTACAAGTGGTTGATTACCGGCCAGGGACAGACAAGAGCCTAACAAGACCCGCTCCGTACCTGCTCCGTACCCTCTCCGTACCAAGTCTTAGTTTCTGCCATGTTTGCAAGGTTTGCATGCAAACTTTGCAAACATCAAGATTCAAGAAGAAAGATTCAAGAGCAATATATATTAGAAATAACAAACAAAAAAACGAAATAACAATGAAGACATTCTTTAATGTTGAAGACCTTGGCGACCTGAAAGCAGCGCTCGCCGAGGCACAGGAAGTGAAAGCAAACCGTTTCGGTTATCAGGAGTTGGGCAAGAACAAAACCTTGCTGATGATATTCTTCAATAACAGTCTCCGTACCCGACTGAGTACACAGAAGGCTGCGATGAACCTGGGCATGAATGTTATCGTGCTCGATGTGAATGCCGGTGCATGGAAACTGGAGACAGAGCGTGGCGTTATCATGGATGGCGACAAGAGCGAGCACCTGCTGGAGGCTATCCCTGTGATGGGTAGCTTCTGCGACCTTATCGGTGTTCGTAGCTTTGCCGGTTTAAAAGACCGTGACTACGATTATGCCGAGACCATCGTCAACCAGTTTGTAAAGTACAGCGGTCGCCCAGTCTTCGCTATGGAGACTGCTACCGTTCACCCTCTCCAGGCATTTGCCGACCTCATCACCATCGAGGAGCATAAGAAGGTGGCTCGTCCTAAGGTAGTCCTGACCTGGGCTCCTCATTGCCGTGCCTTGCCTCAGGCTGTGCCAAACTCATTCGCCCAGTGGATGAATGCAGCCGATGTAGATTTCGTGGTTACTCATCCAGAAGGCTACGAACTCGATCCTAAGTTCGTAGGCAATGCCAAGGTAGAGTACGACCAGAAGAAGGCGCTGGAAGGTGCAGACTTCGTCTACGCCAAGAACTGGAGCTGTCCGGGCGTGAAAGACCCAGCACAGTATGGCGAAATCCTGAGCAAGGATATGAGCTGGACCATCGACGAGGAGCACATGAGCTGGACCAACGATGGTTGCTTTATGCACTGCCTGCCAGTTCGCCGTGGCTTGATTGTAACCGATGATGTCATCGAAAGCAAGAACAGTCTGGTGATTCCAGAGGCAGCCAACCGTGAGATTTCAGCCGAGGTTGTCATCAAGCGCATGCTCGAATCACTCTAAAGCAGGATATAAGAAAGAGATTGAGGGTGTGTCATAAGTTCATGACACACCCTCTTTTTCGTTATACTCCACATCATCCTATCCCCATTTCTCGGTATTTTCATCTTTTCATCCAGTCTATATTCTTATATTTCAGATATTATCCGTACCTTTGCTGACGAAAAAAGAAAAACAAGATGGACAAATACATAATATTATCACCAGAAGCTAAGGGGACGTTCAATGACCGTCTCAATTTTCTGTATCTGAAACTAGGTAACTATCTCGATACAGAGAAACTGGAAAATCGTACTCTGCAATATTGTAAAGTATTCCTCAGCGACGCCCAGAACCAGACTCAGGATTTAGAAGAGTCACTCCTTTATCAGGAGTATCTGAAAGGCACAAACCTCACTATCGTGGAACAGACTCCACTGAATGGCAGCAAGGTGAGTCTGCTGATCAAGACTACTGATGAGGCTACCCCTATCTTATTCCATAGTCTTCGCCTCACAGAGGAAGAAGCGAAGGGAAAGGATTCATACGAACAGACCCGAATGCTATTCGACAAATACCAGCAACTTATCGCCGGTACAGATATGACGATGGAGCGCAACCTGGTACGAACATGGATATACGTAACTCATATCGATGTAAACTATCAGGGAGTAGTAGAAGCGCGCAATGATGTTTTCGAGCAGCAAGGTCTGACGGCAGAAACCCATTATATAGCCAGTACGGGCATCGGCGGAGCAACATCCGTACGTCATGCATCTGTAGCTATCGACTTTCTGACCGTTCCCGGCATCAGGGAAGAAGACAAGAAATATCTCCAGGCACTCAACCATCTGAATCCTACTCACGAATACGGAGTAGCCTTTGAACGGGGAACTAGCCTTTCCCTGCCCCAGAAGAAACAACATTTCATATCAGGAACAGCCAGCATAGATAAAGATGGAGCAGTTGTATACGAAGGCGATATTGTAAGACAAACCGGCAGATTGCTCGAGAACATCGGTGCATTATTGAAGGATGGCGATGCGATGATGAACGATATCCAATACTTTATCATCTACCTGCGCGACATCTCTGATTACCATACCATAGAGCAACTGATGAATCAGTTTTACCCTCAGCTACCACATATCATCGTAGAGGCAAGAGTATGCAGACCGGGCTGGCTGATAGAAATGGAATGCATTGCAGAAAAGCAATCATAGAAATAAATACTACCAAATGCAGAAATTTACTTTCAAAGAGTAAGTTTCTGCATTTTTTATGATTCATTCTAATATATTTTTACTACCTTTGCAGATATAAAAACATATAAATCGACAAAAATGAGTGAACAGCAAACAAGCCAGTCTAGTTTTGGCATATATTCGTTATATGTATTGGGAGCCATCGCATGCTTTGTGTTCTTCCAATTTTTCTATCCCTACCATCTGTTTTATCAGGAGCAGAATCAACTGTTTCTGTCATCATGGGATTATCTGACTACTTATCTGGACAAGCCGGGATGGCTGGCCTGTCTGGCTGGCGATTTCCTGACCCAGTTTTATTATTTCCGCTATGCCGGTCCTATCATCCTTACCCTCTGTATTCTTATTACGGGACATAATGTAAAATGCGCAGTAAGAGATGCAGACATCCAAGGGAAAAAGACGGCACATATCGTAGCCTTCATCATGATGATCCTATTGGTATGTTTCAGTTTTCACTACGACTACCGGCTTTGCAGCATTCTGGCAATAGCAGGTGGTGCCAGTGTGTTCCGTGTCAGCACCAAGCTGCTCACTTCCACCCGAATGTTTCTCAAGAAGATAGAGAAGATGGACGACAATCCTTCTGCCGCAGCAGGTTTGGGAACAGCGCATTGGATTACCGCCTTCAGCATCATTGTTTCCGTATTCGTATGCCACTGGTTCTTTGGAAATGGAGTATGGATCTACGGAGCGCTGGTATTTACAGGCTGTCTTTCCCACATCAAGAAAGTGGGAACCTACTATCGCCTGGCTGCCCTCGTGATTCCTTTCTTCCTGCTGATGCTGTCCAAGCGACTCTACTTCTGCGACTTCCAAACCCTTTATACCTATCCGGGTTTCGGAAAACTGGTAAAACCGCAAATGGATCTGGAGAAAACATTCGCAGTAGACTGTGAATATTACTTCGGTAATTATAATAAGGTTATCAACATCGTAGAAAAGACGGAAAATCCAGACCAATACATGAAGTTCTACTATAACCTCGTGATGGCGCAAAACGGATATCTTCCAGACAACCTGCTGAGATTCCAGAGCAACAACCTGGGTACATTCGATAAACTGGGACCAGACACCCCAACCCTCACCATCAAGACCCTGAACGAACTGTATTGGGTTCTGGGCGACATGACTTTCTGCGAACGTGCCACAATGCTTGCCAATGTCTGCTCTCCGAACAACCGGAATATCAGAATGGTAAAGCGACTTGCCGAAATCAATCTGGTAAAGGGCGACTACGCAGCCACCCGCAAATATCTCCGTATTCTGCAAAAGACCTTCGTATGGAGCAGATGGGCAAACCGTGCCTTCTCCTCACTTGCCAGAAAAGCAACAGCCGATGAAAAAGCTCTCCTGCAGCAATACATCGAAAAGCGCCCGTTCATCAACCGGAAGGATACGCTACGACTGAACGAGAATTGCCACACCATCATGTGCGAACTGGCAGAAAGTAATCCAAACAACAAAATCGCCATCGACTACATGCTCTGCAGCGATCTCCTCCTGAAAGACATGAAAACCTTCAAGCGGGATTATGATACTTATTATCTCAAACAGAAAAACGTTTCCTACGAACGCCTGTACCAGGAGGCTCTCATGATTTATCTGGCGGGAACCAAGGCAAAGCCGGAAGAATGGGCAAAGTATATCAAACGTCAAGATGTTCTGCAGCGTTTCCATCAGTATAATGAAGAACGGGGCAACCAGGCATTCAGCGATACCTACTGGTATTACTTCGACAAGGCAGAGGTGCCTAAGTTGAACATCAACTGAGGAAACAATTGACGCTAACTGTTTATAAAAGAAGAAAGATGAAATACAAGAATATCCTATACAGTGCCATGGCGGGCATACTGCTGCTCGCCTCATGTGCCCAGACTCACGAGAATGCTGAGCAGGTAAACCATCTGCCCAACATGTATCCCGACTATGCCGATGTAACGATTCCGGTCAATATCGCTCCTCTCAACTTCGAGATACGCGACAAGAACCTTACCAACATCGAAACCACACTCACGATTGAGGGAGCAGATGCCAACGATGCTGCCAACACTCTTACTGCCACCAGCAACAGCCAGAATCTGAAATTTGATATGAACGACTGGAAGGCTTTTCTGCAAAAGGCAGTGGGCAAGAATATCAAAGTTCAGATATATTCAAAGAGCAATGAGGGAGAATGGACGGCGTTCAAACCCTTCACCTGGCAGGTAGTGGGCGACAGTCTGGATGCCTACCTCACCTACCGACTGATAGAACCCGATTACGAAGTATGGAACAAGATACAGATTAAGCAGCGCTGCATAGAGAATTGGCAGGAGAAGATTCTCGCCGACCACAATCTGCAGGAAAACCGCTGTATGAACTGTCATGCTTTTGGCAACCAGGATCCCAACCTCAGTATGGTATATATAAGAGGTGAAGGCGGAGGAACCATTCTTAACCGCAATGGCAAGCTGCGCAAGCTGAACCTGAAGAACGCCAACATGATCTCTTCAAGTGTATATTACGGTTTCAGTCCATCGGGCAAATACGTCACCTTCTCTACCAACATCATCATTCCAGCCTTTCATGCCAACGCCGACAAGCGACTGGAAGTATATGATTCGAAGAGCGATGTATATGTAGCCGATCTAGACAACAACCGCATCATCTCCTCACCGCTTACCTCCGACAGTACACATCTGGAGACATTTCCTACTTTCTCACCGGACGGGAAATACGTTTATTACTGCGCAGCCGACAGGAAGGGACTTGGAAGTACGAATCTGAAGGGATTGAAATATTCGCTGGTGCGCATCCCATTCGATGAAAAGACGGGGAGTTTCGGAACTGAGGTAGATACTCTTTACAGGGAGCGTTCAGTCTGCCATCCTAAGATAAGTCCTGACGGCAGATACTGTCTCTTTACGGTAGCCGATTACGGCACCTTCCCTATCTGGCATCCCGAGGCTGACCTCTATATGATGGACTTGCAGACAGGAAAAGTGGATAGCCTCAGCATGGTAAACAGCAACAAGAGCGATACCTACCACAGCTGGTCGCATACCGGCAGATGGTTTGTCTTTGCCAGCAAACGTGACGATGGTCTTTACGGCAAGCCTTACTTCTGCTATGTAGACCGCCAGGGCAAGGCTCACAAGCCTTTTGTTCTTCCACAGAGGGAACCAACCTTCTATGATGATTGCCTAAAGAGTTTCAACATACCGGAGTTGAGCCGCGGCCCCGTTCCATTCGATGCCATCGACATCGAGAATGTGATGAAGCAAGAAGCAGAAAAGTTCAAATAAGAAAAAACAAAAACGCTCCTGTTACCATATTGCAACAGGAGCGTTTTCTATAAATATACATTTGAATTCTTCACTCTTCGTTCTTCACTCTTCACTTACTTAACCTTCGTCGGAATCCTCTTATCACTCATGATTTCATTTCCTGCCGCACGGGCATCCAGCTCTACTGGCTTCGAAGTGAAATCAGGGGTATTATAGGAGTCCAGCAACTCATCGTAGTACTTCTTAGGATTGCGCTGAGGCAAGAGGAACGGCTTGCTAACATTGCCCTTATCATCAATGCAAGCGAGATAAAGACGGGTATAGAGGCCGTCACCGCGGCGGGATGTAAAGACAAACCAATGGGAGTCCCTGCTCCAGTTGTGCCAACTATCCGTATTCTTACTATTGGCTGCAGTCATAGGTCGAGCCTGCCCAGTCTTCAAATCCAACAACCAGTTATCCGCTTCCTTATGCCAGATAGGGAAACAGCCATAGTCGCTCATCGTAAACATGATGTACCTGCCATCATACGAAGGACGAGGATGGGTAGCACTCTTGCCCAGTTCACGGGCATTGAAGATGGTATCCACCTTATTTCCAAACTTACCCGTAGCTGCATCGAAACTAATCTTGCAGATATTATACTTGATATCCTTATACCCACTTGGGATAGGCTCTGCGGTAGAAGAGCAGAAATAGAGCGTCTTGCCATCAGGCGAGAATACCGGATAAGTCTCGTAATGATCTTTCGTCATCAGGAGCGAATCCAATATCAGTTCATGGGTTGCCGGCTGATAAACGAAGACATCCGATGCCTGATCGAAAACTTCAATTCGCTCATCCTTCACAGCATGGAAACTCTGATGAGTGGTATTGGTGCTATAGGCGCAATACTTGCCCGACGGATGCCAGTAAGGATAAACCATCGAACCCTTCAGGGAATCATTCTTAGCCTTCAGCCACTCCCGCTTGCCGTTATGAGAAACCAAGGTAGCGCCATGGTCTCCACGTACATGGAAGGTAAACTGGTCGGGGTTGGTTCTGTTTGCCGTATGACAGTTGAGACAGGCACCCGGCGCTGCGGTATTCTCAAGGATTGCCGTTTCCTCAAAGTTACTCAAGTTGCGCTGATAAATGCCCAACTTGCCATACACTTCATAGCCTGGAGCTATGCGACGGTAAGTCAAGCCCCAGTCGTCAAGAGCATATGGACTGACATGGATATCGAAGTCCTTATACTGCGTCCAGTTACCCTTCTTTTCCACATAAACAGTAACTTTCAAATCTCCACCTCTATTTTGAGCAAGCAGATGATGCCATTCATCGATATCGAAATTTGCGTAGTCGCCTTCACTTTGAAGTTCACCTATCTTTGATCCTTCTACCACGACACTAACAGATTCTGCATCTATATCCTCCACATTGAAGTTGAGAGGAGCAATCGTTGCGGGCACAGTAACTCCAATATAATCAGGATAAATCTTTGGAAGTTGATTTGCTTGGATGGGATTGGTGGGCACAAGAATTCCCGGTTTGGACATACAAGAGCCAAGTCCCAACATGCCCCCCATGAGCAATAATCCCATAAAATATTGTCTGATATTCATCATTAATCTATATTATAATCATGCCAAATGTCCAATCAGCAAGGATGCCAACTTAACATTTAACACTTAACATTTAACATTATCAATAAACCTCTTTCATTCCCTCCTTCTTCTTAGAAGCCTCATCAGCCCCCTGCACCATCACATAGTGCCAGGCATTGGATACATACGGCTGATGATTGAGCTGAGGATCCTTCGGATTCTGCATATAGAGCTGAATGAAGTTGAGCGTATTGTTCACGTTCTGCGCATCCACACTATACGGGATGGTACGCGGATCGCTATGCGTCTTCATCCAGTTGCCGATGAGAATTTCCTGGAAGATACGTGGAATATGGTCGTAACCCACGAATCTGCCCAGCGGATAATACTGCATGAACTTCTCCATATCGCGCTGCAGGAGTTCGTAGCACATCAGATATTCGTATGCCATCCTGTTATGGTTATCGTTCAGGAAGAGCAAGCCAAGCATCTGGTCCATCTCCCGGTCGCTGAAGAGGAAGTCCTGCTTTTTCTCACGATACTTGCGCAGCTTGCCATAGATAGGATGTCGGTTGATAGCCTTCTCATTACCCAGCAGCGCCATGGTCTGGTTAGCCCAGTTGCTATAGAAGAGCGTCTTCTGCAATCGGCGGAGCAGCTTGGCTGCTACCTTATAATTACCGTTGATGATTTCGCACTCTATAATTCTGCGGGTCAATCGGGCACTCTTGCGATAATTCGGTATAGCTTCCTGCGCTTCGAACATATATCTTTCGGCATCATTCACCATTCCCAGACGGAAGAAGATTTCTGCCGTAGATACCGGCGAAATCATATCACGGGTAAAGGTAGGGAACAAGCCCTCGCCTCCATTCTGATAGAACTCGAAAAGGCGGTCGGCAAGCATACCTTTCTGGCTCAAGGCAAGATTCACGCACGATACACTGAGCGGTGTGGTTGCCGGTTTCTTTTCAGCCTTCTCAATGATCTTATCCCATTGTTCGGTGCGAACCAGGAAATCATAATTTATCAGGTCGTAGGTCATCTCATCAAAAGAAGCCTTGATGCCGAACCATGAAGCCACAATCACCAATACATAGCTCAACACTATGACCACTTTGGATTGCTGCAACTTCTGCAAGGATTTCTGGCGGCACGGAATCATCCCCAGGAAAGGAATCACTACTGCCCATACCATCACAACAAAAGGCAACGGAGATATGGTACCCGGATAGCGATAATAATTAAGTCCGGCAAAGATGCGATACAAAGGATATTGCAAAGTCTGCGTGGTCAATAATATCCAGGCCACAGTAAGGATAAGAATGACGGCAGAATAGCCTATTCCGGAAAAAACATTTCCCTTCTGCTTGGCATTCTTCAACGTATCACCTATCATCAGGGCGGCATAAAGGAATACCACCGGACCCAGGAACCAATAAACCAATGCCGTGCTAACCAGTTCGAACACCACCTTTACCAACCGGTTGTGGAATCGGTTATGAATCCATCCTATTACTAAGGCTCCGAAAAGTGCAACGACAAAAGAGAGCAACACATTCTGGTCGCCCATGGCACACCATAAGGCGATACTTGGAAGGAAACTCAGGAGATAACCCGGGAAATCATGCCTTGCTCCATATTGTTTCATCAGTCCCCATACGGCAGCCTGAATACCCATCAGCAGCAAAGCGATGATGGCACCCCCCAATACAGGCATATAATAGAACTGTACCAGAAACTCACTGATATAGTCAGCCAATCCTCCCGGCAGTACAATGCGCTCCAGGAAATAGCCGGTATCAAAGAGAAACATCTGATATTGTTCCTGAAAGCAGAGTCCGCCTACGAATGGCACTGCCCAGAATATCACGACCGCCACACCGAAGAGCAGCGACAGCAGCGGTTTCCAAGTTTTTATCATCAAATTCTTCATGAGATTATATTTTAAATTCATGTTCTTTCCACAACGTCCGTGGACGGTTTAGGACATTCCTTATACCCGTACAAAGTTACAATAAAATATTGTAACTTCCAAACAAAATCATGCAATTCAACAAGATAGTACAGAAGAAAAGCAATAAAAGTCAAATCCTGCTAACATAATGCTACGAAAAGCCCCGACTGCTGGACGGCAGTCGGGGCTTAGCCTTATTCCGCCAAAAGGTCTTCACTCTTCACCTTATGCCCTGAAATGCCCATAAATAGGGCATTTCAAGGGGTGAAGAGTTATTGGCGACTCTTCACCCACTCTTCACCTAGGCACAAGGCTTCAAGGCATAAGAAGAAACGCAAATCCGCCGAAACAAAGAGGTGAAGAAAGGTGAAGAGTGGTGAAGAGTAGGTGAAGAGTGCCCGAATACTCTTCACCTCTCGGAATGCCGATAAACACTGGGGATTCCGAGCGAAAGGTGAAGAGTGAAGAGTACTTCTTCGTAAGCCTTGTATAAAAACGAAACAAAGGCATTGGGGATGGCTGTTCTAGGCAAACAGCCCACTAGCAGCTAAAGCGCCAGTAGGCTGTCTGTGGTTTGCCAGTTAACTGTCTGTCTTAAACAGCCTTCTTTTTACCAATTCACAGCAGGTTAAAACAGACAAATAAGCACAACATTCAGCATATCAAAAAAAGAAAAGCCCCGACTGCAGAACGGCAGCCGGGGGTTAGCCTTATTTATTTTTTATTTCATCTACCAATTTTTCAACTTCCTCTAGAGGGAGCATGGTACCATCTGCAACTTGTTGTGGAGAAAGACCCATAGCAAGTAACCAGCGGTATCTCATTCTTTCATTAAATCAGCCATTAAATCATCCACGTTATCAAATACGTCTTTCTTTGCCCATTCTTCACCTCGCTTATATGCTTCTATGTGAGCCTGTGCTTCACGAATAGCCGCTTTCGTTTCTTCATTTGGCTCATACTCCTCTCCTGCCTGACATTTCTTTGCCAAGCGGGCAACATAAGAATTAACCTTAGCCACAAATTCCTCCAGACTATAACCTGCAGGAACGTTATACTGTAAATTAACTGTCTGCATAAAACTAAATTTTAGAACCGCAGCAAAGGTACGATTATTTATCGTAACCGCCAAACATTTCGGATATTATTTTAGCATATCAAAAAAAAAAAAGCCCCGACTGTATCACTACAGCCGAGGCCTAACCTTATTTATATTATAATCACAACGATTACCTTATCTGTTACTTAGCCTTCTTCTTGAAGACATAGAACCATGCACAACCATTCTCAGGCATCTCTGCCGCCGTTAAGACAAGTTTATCATCACTAGATACCAATACATAGTACTTCTGGAATACTGCATTACCAGCATTCACGTTTACACCCATAGGGATAACGTAGTTGTCATTGGTTGCAGTTGGGAATGAGATAGTACCCTGATCCCATTTACTGTCCTTGTGTTCCAATACATTTACCTTAATAGGAAGAGTAGTACCATCAGCATTAGTTGCAGTATTATTGTTCATATCAATTGTGAAGGATGCATGAGATCCATTGCGTTCTACACCACCAACCTTGCTACTACCTTGGCCTTCAATGTCATTATAAGATACAGCCCACCACTGAGGTTTTTTACCACTTCCGAAAGGACCATTACCCCAAACGGCAGAAGCATTATCGTTCCATTCCCAAGTGGTTGTACCATCACCATCATCTCCACCAGAGAGATAGTTGAGAAGTTTTGGAACAGTAGTCAACTCATCAACTTGATACTTTCCTACCTCAACAGTTTGTTTCTGCCCATCTGCCAAAGTATAAGTAAGAGTCAATGTATAATTTCCTGGTTCAACAACCATCAGCTTGTCACCATTAAGCGTAGCTGTACCCATAGGTTCACTAGCGCCATCCTTAGTAATAGCCCAATCAGAAAGTACGCCATTTCCATTTCTTACTTCAAAGACATTACCCTTTTTTCCATCCTTGACTTCTTGAGTTACAAGAACCTTAGACTTATCAAAAGAGGTACCAAATTGGATAGCCTGCCCCTTGAAATCCGCAATGATAGACTTATAGTTGCCTTCTGAGCCTTTTACACAAAGCCGATTCTGAAGTTCGGAAGAAAGATAAGTAATCTCATCTACATTCACGGTAAAATCCTTTTTGAAATCAACAGCAAGATTCTTGCAGTGCATACTTACAGTATTGGCTCCCAACTTAGTAACATAGATTGTATCGTATGTCTTAGAAGAAGTCACAGCACCTTCAGCTAACTGGTCAGCAGACCATTGGCTAGTTATAGGAGAATGATTCTCGATAACAATACGGTTACTATTCTTACCATTCACTACCACTGCGGTAGCCTTTGCATCTACACTTTCTGCAGTTACATTTTCCATGAAGCCTGTACTTCCTGAATCAGAAGAAGGATCACAAGATGTATAAAGCAATGTCAGCATAGACAAAGCGAAAAATATCTTTTTCATATTCTTTTCATTTTAAAGTTAAAGAATTGACTATTACCAGCCCTGGTATTCAGAATCAGAACCAGTCCAACCTTCATTCTGTACAACAGTACCCATTCCTACCTGATTTTCTGGCATTTTTTGGAAACCTGCTGTAGCATTGTAACGAGCTGCGTATCCACCATTATGTGGAGCATTAGGAGTTTCCTTACCATTATGATAAGTCTTTACTCCTTCCTGCTTTGCAAGAGCTGCAGCAGCAATGTGCCAACGACGAATATCATTCCAACGAAGGCCCTCGCAAGCCAACTCCCAACGGCGCTCATTTTGCAAAGCCTTAAGAGAATAAGAAGCTATAGGTGCCAAGCCTGCACGCTCACGAACCTTATTGATACCAGAGACATCTCCCTTCAACTCGCTCTGCATCAACAAAACATCTGCAAAACGAATGAGTACCAAATCATGGATATTGTTCAACTGTGGATTTTCCGGACTAGGGATATCCCAATCGCCTGCATACATAACATTCTCAAATGTACAAGAATATCCATCTTCATTATTCTTGTTTACACAAGTAATTGGAGACCATTTCTTGGCAAAATAATCAGTTTCCTGTACGAAACTGTCGCCACCACCCTTCACATAAGTAGAAACTTTGCTCCAGTCCTGGATTGTAGCGTCACGACGTTCATCATTAGGCTCGTCAGCAGCCCAATCACTAAACAAGTTAGGTGTTACAGGACCTGCACCCCAACCTTGGCCAAACGGGAATGTCTTGGCATAATCAGTTCCACCACGAACACCAAAGTGTAAAGCAAAACCATTCGCATAGCCAATGGTAGTACTCCAAGAAGCCATCTTATTAAACTTGATTGCGAATAAAGTTTCTGGATTTGTTGCACCATCATCCTCTACCCACTTTAAGCCTTGCCCCTTAGTATAGTCATAATCATTAACTGTACATCTATTAGTATAAGCCCAAAGATTTTGGAACTTATCAACCAATTTGTACCCAGATTTTTCAACACAATCGTCAATAGCAGCAATAACTTCATCCTTAGTCATTGTTGTTCCATCTGGAAGTTCCACTGAAGTCAAAGGATTATATGTGGTACTTGTCAGGTCAGACAAGTTTGTTCCATTGCAGAAGAAACCCGAATAGAACAACCAAGCACGACCCAGCAAAGCCTCGGCAGCATACTTATCTACATGACCATCACTGCTTTTGTTCTTGCTAGCATCCTTTTCATCAAGAGTCAACAAGGTGATAGCATCACGAAGATCCAGTAAAATCTGCTTCCAAGGATCAGTAATATCACCCTGAACGACAGACTCAGAGCCAGGATGTAAACGCATAGGCACATTGCCATACATAGAAGCCAACTCATAATAATAGAATGCACGAAGGAATTTCGCCTGTCCCATCAATGAGTTTTTTGTAGCCTCATCCATCGAAGTACTAGGAAGAGCATCTATCAAGGTGTTTGCACGATTGATACCTTTGTAACGAGCCTCATAGAAGGTATTTGTCATATTTGCATTATAATTGCAAATCATATCTTCTGCCTGCATCAACTTATCATTATCACCACCGCCACCTAAGCAGTCGTCACTGGCAAGCTGTGCATAATACAAGAAACTCATCTGAGGGTCTGCACAAACCTGATTCAGATTCTGGTATACACCAGCTAAAACAGCATCTCCATCAGCCTTAGACACAGGGAAGTCTTTTGTAGACAACTCGCCTACATTCTGAACATCATTGATATCACAGGATGCAAAGCTAAGAGCTACCATGGCGGAAGCCAAAATTATATTTAATTTCTTCATTGTGAATTCAATTTTAGATTAGAACTTAATATTTACACCAACCATATAGGTACGAGGCTGAGGATAGTTACCTACATCAACACCTGTTACCCATGAGTCTGAGCCGATAGCTGTACCATTCTCTGGATCCATACCCTTATAACCTGTGATAGTAAAGAGGTTTTGGGCAGTAAAGTAGAGACGGAGCTGCTGGAACGGACTAGTCTTCCAGATTTTGGTGAAGTCATAACCTACAGTTAGGTTTTGAAGACGGAAGTAGCTGGCATCCTCAATGTAGATATCCGATACTGTTTGCCAGTTAGGACCTTGATTCATGTGCGCAAGCAATGGATACTTGTTAGAAGTTCCCTCACCATGCCAGTAATCATAAACCTCAGTTGTGAAGTTTTCAAACTCACCATCAGTAAACTTGCGATAAGAACGAGCAACCTGCTGTCCAAATGCGCCATAACCTGTTACAGAGAGGTCGAAGCCCTTGTAAGATGCGCCAAGAGTAATACCCATGGTAACATCAGGCTGTGGAGAACCAATCTCGGTTTTATCATCGTCATTGACAACACCATCACCATTGACATCGACAAACTTCAAATCACCGGGTTTGATGCCTGTACCCTGCTTAGAATTCTCAGCCTTGCCACCGCAGTTCTTATCGAGATAAGCCTTGACATCAGCATCATTCTGCATTACACCTTCTGTCTTATAGCCCCAGAAGTAGCCAATAGGATGTCCTTCCTCGAAACGAGCCATATAGCCAGTGTTCTGTGCTAAGTAATCCGAACCACCGTTATTGAACTTTTGGTTTGAGTTAACTTTAGTTACCTCATTGTGGTTGTAAGCCATGTTCCAACCTACATTGTACTGGAAGTCCTTACCAATCTTGTCGTTCCATGTCAAAGCTACCTCAACACCCTTATTCTCTACTGTACCAGCGTTTTTCATCTGGGTAGAGAAACCTGTTGTAGCATCAATAGGTACTGCAACCAGCAAATCCTTGGTTTTCTTATTATACCAATCAGCTGTCAAGCCCAATCGACCATTCAAGAAACGGGCATCGATACCAATATTCAACTGCTCTGATGTTTCCCAAGTCAACTCATCATTAGGCAATCTAGATGGTGAAGCACCAGAAATAAAGGCATTATGGGATTTCGCAGAAGTATCAAATGTATAGATACTACCTGAATCAAAAGCAAAAGCACCCTGCCATTGGAAATTACTGATGGTTGCAGCATTACCATTCTGTCCCCAACCTGCACGAAGTTTCAGGAAATCGAGCCAAGAAGCTGTCTTTTCCATAAATTTCTCATTAGAAATAACCCAACCTGCTGATACTGAAGGGAAGTATCCCCAACGTTCACCCGGAGCAAACTTAGAGTTGCCATCAGCACGGATGATAGCAGAAAGCATGTACTTCTCATCATAGTTGTAGTTTACTCGGCCAAAGTAAGACATACTACGGGTATCGTCACAAGGAGTACCTGTAACAGATGCAGCATTGTTATTCTTCATATAGCTCATGTAAGCATGAGTCATATCGCCAAAAATGGAGTTAGAAGAAGTTGCATTCAAAGAGAAACCGAAGTCAGGACGACTCTCACCATATTCAGTACCTACCAGGATGTCGAAGTTGTGCTTCTTCTGCAAGTCAAACTTATAACTCAAGGTATTTGTTGTACTCCATCCCCAACTTGTACCAATCTGATTTGTTGCCTTATCCTCTGTACGGTTGTAATCTGCATTAGTATTATTAGCCGAGAACACAGGGAGGAATGTACGCCATGTCCAAGTATTCTGATTGTAGTTCAACTGTCCACGATAAACAAGATTCTTGATTGGCTGAATCTCCAAATATCCGGTAGCATGCAAATTATGGTTAATACTCTTGTTATGACCAGACTGCTGGTTTACCATCTTATAGATCGGGTTCACAGAATAAGAGTTGTAATTCTTTATCCAATTCTGTACATCAGAAGCATTGGTATACTCACCATCGGCATTATACATAGGGATAGTAGGATTGGCACGAAGCATATTGGAAAGCTCATTGCTATACTGGTTACCAATCTGGATACCCTGATTCTGCTTGTGCTGATAATAGATATTCTCACCAATCTTTACAACATCCATGCCCTTGTCGTTGCGATAGATGACATGCTCTGAATTGATACGGAAGGTGAAACGGCGGTAGTCTGACTTAACAACATTGCCAAACACACCATCCTGATACTGATAACCAGCACCCATTGAGAAGGTAGAACGATCAGAACCCCCCGTTACGTTCAAAGCATGGCTAGTGGTAACGGCATTCTTGTTGCGGATTGCCTCTACCCAATTGGTTCCTTCGTTAGAACCATCCATATAAGAGTTGTAGAGGTCTTCGCCCATAATGCTCTTCCAATCGTAGCCACTTTCACCACTATTAAAACGCACCTGATCCATTACCTCCATATACTGCTTAGCTGTCAGCATCTTTGGCATGCGATATACGTTAGCCCAGCCTACGTTGCCATCGTAAGATACCTGGATCTTACCCTGCTTACCCTGCTTGGTTGTTACCAAGATAACACCATTGGCAGCGGCAGAACCATAAATGGCACAAGATGCGGCATCCTTCAATACGTCGATACGCTCGATGTCGGCAGGGTTCAAGTTGTTGATATCACCTGCTACACCATCAATAATATAAAGAGGAGCTGTGTTGCCGTTGGTACCGGCACCACGGATAGAAATCTTAAAGCCATCACCAGGCTGACCGGAAGCCGCCTGAATGTTAACACCAGGAGTCTGGCTCTGCAAGGCGCCCAACACCTGAGTGGTATTCATCTTCTGAATATCATCGCCCTTTACCTCAATGGTAGAACCGGTAACGAGCTTCTTCTTCTGAACACCATAACCTACGACAACAACTTCATCGAGAGTCTTGTCATCGGTTTTCATGGTGACTGAAATGTTAGACTGGTTACCTACAGCAATTTCCTGTTTCTGGTAACCGATATAGGTAATTACAATAGTAGAACCCGGCTTTACGTTCAAGGTAAAGTTACCATCAAGATCTGTAACTGTACCATTTCCAGGGTTGCCCTTTTCTACTACACTTGCACCGATAATAGGACCTTCTGCGTCGCTAACATTACCAGTAACTTTCTTAGCTTGCTGAACTGCATCTACAGTTTGATATGGGGGGGTCGCCAATGCTTCAGTTGTATAACTCAAGCCTAACGATGCTAACGCTCCCACAAGCAGCATTGATTTTTTTAAGTTCAAATTCATACTTTAGTACTTTCTAGGTTGAATAGAATTAAACGTTTGTTGACTCTGACTATCAAAAATAGTCATTCTTTTAGTTCCCGACATATCTATCAGATACGAAGGAAACAAACAGGTTAAGTTGAATTCAATTTCATAATGGTTATTGTTTATGTTGTTTATTATTGTTTCATTTCATCACCAATCTGAAGTCATTTTTTATGGAAGTATAAGTGGCAAACAGATTTTCGATTGCAAAGTTACATTTCTTTTACGAAAAAAGCCGATACTATTTTGCTAATTTAAAGTATTATTTTGATTTAAGTTATTTTTTTTAATAAACTCCGATAAATACTAAAGATTTATTAAAATTCTGTGTTTTCCTTACACTTATTATATATGTATGTTTTGTTAACTCGGAGCAAAAAAGTATTACCTTGCCGCTATTTAGCAGCAAGGTAATTACGTACAGGATTGGCATACATCTCGAGAATTCTCTCTCTCAAGTAAGCTTCATCCTTATTTGGAAGGTCAATTTTCGCAAGCTGACCAGCCATATATTTTTCAAATTTTACCTTATCTTCGGCAGTATATTCAGCCTGATGAGCAGTTGAGTTTTCAAGCAAATCAAGAGCCACATAGTTGCCCGGATAGAGGCGGTAGTTCTTGAATATCTGCTCATCCATGTATGCGGCTACCTTATTATATATATCCTGCTTAGGCATATCAGGATCAAGACTGTCCAGATAATCATCAAGACATGGAGCTGCATGGTAATGCACATGACCCTTATAACCGAAGATACCGGTCTGCATGCTTACCAGGTCATCCATAGGTCCCTTCTTCCAATCGGCATTATCGCGCTTCTGCTGGAACTCCTTTGCCTTCAGAAAATCGCATGGATCATATTCGTAACTGATAGAGAGCGGTACGAGATGAAGTTGTTTCAGGCGGTTGATAATGCTGCCCTCACCGCCCATCGACATCATCTGCAGAATACTCTTCTGGGTGCGGTCATTACTGTCCTTGGCCCTACCCTCGCGCTGGGCTATCCAGATGTTCTCGTTCTTCTCCTTGATGGCGAAATGCATATAGTCAGAAAGACGCTTGCTCGACATCAGCATCTGTCGCATACTCAGGGCACGCTCTACGATAAACGCCTTGTTGACACGTACCAGGTCCTTGACCCAAGGAAGAGAAAGGAGATTATCACCGATGGCAATCTCACAGGTGGTCTTAAAACCGTTATCGATAAGAAGGACATCGAGGATGGCTGAATCGAGCACGATATCACGGTGATTACTGATGAAAGTATAATTACGGGTATTATCGAGCGATGTGCAATCCATCTCGCAGCCTGTTGCTGCCTTCTTCAGAATGCCATGAACAAAATCGTAAGCAAAAGCCAACTGGAAATCCAGATTGGTCTTACATGCCTTCAACTTCTGGGCAATCATCTCGAAAGGTACTTGTGGATAGAGATAGGCAAGCACTTGTTTAAACTGATCGTTTGAAAGCAAACGGTCGAATACCTCTGGGAGATCTTCAGGCTCCCAAGGACGGATGGTATCAAATTCTTGAGGGATATTCATAATATATACCTATTAATATATATGGCTCTGCGAAAAAATCGCAGAACCATATATGAGTTTGTTATTCTAGAACTGATTCTCCACAATTTCGCTGAGCACATCCTTGATATCAAGACCTGCTGCACGAACCTGCTGAGGAATGAAACTGGTAACGGTCATACCTGGAGTGGTATTGATCTCCAGCATGTTCACCTTGTCTTTACCATCCTTATCCTTAGAGATGATATAGTCGATACGGATGATACCGTTGGCATGAAGAATATCGTAGATGCGTGATGTGGTCTTGGCAACCTCTTCTGCAGTCTCTGGAGAGAGACGGGCTGGAGTGATTTCCTGTACCTGACCGTTATACTTGGCATCGTAATCGAAGAACTCGTTGGTGGTAACCACCTCTGTAGCTGGCAGTACAACAGTCTTCTCTGCTGTCTTGTAGATGCCCTGTGAAATCTCGGTACCATCAAGGAAGCCCTCGATCATTACCTCATTGCTCTCCATGAAAGCCACACGGAGGGCTGGAGCCAGCTGGTCAGCATTCTTTACCTTGCTCACACCAAAGCTACTGCCGTCAGCAGCAGGCTTTACGAAACAAGGCATACCGATACGCTTGGCAATCTCTTCTTCATCATAAGCTTCACCGCGACGGAGCAAGATACTGTCTGCTACGTTTATACCGAAACCGCGCAGATAATTATTGAGCACATACTTATCAAAAGTCATTGCCTCTACCAGAACACCGCTTGTAGAGTATGGCAGATGGATGAGGTCGAAGTAGCCCTGCATCACACCATTCTCACCAGGCTGTCCGTGGATGGTGATATAAGCATAATCGAAATAGACATGCTTGCCGTTCATAACGAAAGAAAAATCGTTCTTGTCAATCTCGATAGTCTCACCATTATCCAAAGCGACATGCCAGTCGGTGCCCTTCACATCGACGAGATAAATATTGTAGCGCTCTTTATCAAAGAAAGAGTACAAACCCTGTCCTGAGCGCAATGATACGTCGTGCTCAGAAGAATCACCACCACATACGATGGCTATCGTTCTCTTGCTATTTTCCATAATTACTAAATATTTTTGAATGTATCTTGTGTGGTGCCAGCGATGAAGCTGCGCCACTTTTCTATTAATTGTCTAAAATCATTTGGCCACTCACTGTCAAAATCCATCTGCTGCTTGGTTGTAGGATGCACGAAGCCGAGTGTCTTGGCATGGAGAGCCTGACGCGGACAGAGTTTGAAGCAGTTCTGGATAAATGCCTTGTAGCTGCTACTGCGCTGACCTCTCAGAATCTCTGTTCCGCCATACGTTTCGTCCATAAAGAGCGGATGACCGATATGCTTCATGTGAGCACGAATCTGATGGGTACGGCCCGTTTCAAGCACACACTGCACCAAGGTGGTATAACCGAAACGCTCCAACACCTTGTAATGCGTAACCGCCGTCTTGCCTATTCCGCTGTCCGGATCGAAGACCTTCATACGGAGGCGGTTCTTCGGATCACGACCGATATTGCCTTCTATGCGACCTTCATCTTCTACAATGTTGCCCCAAACGAGCGCATTATAACTGCGATGGGTAGTCTTGTTGAAGAACTGCTTACCCAGTGCGGTCTTTGCCGTAGGAGTTTTTGCCACAACGAGCAGTCCGCTGGTATCTTTATCGATGCGATGCACCAAGCCCACTTCCGGATCATTGGCATCAAACTCAGGCATATCCCTTAAATGCCAGGCTACCGCCTGAATCAAGGTTCCATGAAAGTTGCCCGCACCCGGATGCACCACCATACCTGCTTCCTTGTTGACCACCATCAGCTGATCGTCTTCATAAACCACATTGATAGCGATTTCTTCAGGTTTGATACTCGTTTCGTGACGAGGACGGTCGAGCATCAGAGTAACCAGATCATTAGGGCGCACCTTATAGTTGCTCTTTACCGGTTTACCATTGACATGGATGAATCCGGCATCAGCAGCCTGCTGAATACGGTTACGGCTCTGATAGGCCATCTTATCAGCCAGGTATTTATCGATGCGAACCGGATCCTGGTTGGCATCCACCTGAACCTTCCAGTGCTCATAGAGTTCATCTCCTCCTTCACCAGAAGCAGCGTTTCCTTCCTCCATCTGGAGTTCATCATCCAGTTCGTCCATATCTCCTGCATCATCAAAACCGAAGTCATCCTCTACAGGAGCATATACCTTATTATATATATAATCTAAAAATATCATTCGTATTACTATTGAATTCTTCACTCTTCACTTTTCATTTCTCCTACTCCACCACTTCCTTCTGATGGTGCTCATGCGAAGGAGCAGGCTCTGTGGCTTCCGTACCAGGAACCACCTCGAAGTTGTCTTCATGAGTTTCTCCGCTCATGTCACCTTCGCCTTCCATCACATCTTCTTCGCCGTGATAAACCGGATCTACCACATCGATAGAATCATCAACGCTCCGTTTACCATTGCCAACCTGTATGACAAGCACATCATCGATAGAAACCTTATCACCAGCTACAACATGCTTACCCTTAACGAGGATACCATAAACCCAATCCTCTTCGCCAGGAATATATTCAGGTGTACCCAGTTTGAATCCCATAGCAGTAAGTTTAGCCATTGCCTCTCGCAACGAACTGTTGTCAATGACATCAGGAATGGTGATACGTGGAGAATGATCAGAATTGATGGTAACATAGATAACATGTCCCGACTTTACCACTTCTCCGAAAACCGGAGTCTGCTCCAGAATGACATCAGGCGGCAAAGAGCGGACATATCCCGTATCCGTTACAACAATTTCCAATCCCGCATCGTCGAGGATATGTGTAGCATCATCGATATTCTTATATCGAATATCCGGCACACGGATGGCCTCACCATGATGGGTATAGATATCGATGCCGTACTTGACACCGACACAGAGCAACACCAGCACCAGAATCATGGCACCGATATTCCCCCAAAGGTACTTACTCTTAAACTTATTTATAAACTCTGATGAAGTCATATATTATTTTTTGGTGCAAAGATACAAGTATTTGGGGGAAGAACAAAATAAAAAGGAAAGTTTTTGCACTCTCACCACCTATTTTATGATATAAAAACAAAACATCTTTGTTCCCAAAAGAGCAATCTCAGAAAAGAAAGGGGCGTTATAAACAACAAAAAGCAGCAAAGAATACATCCTTGCTGCTTTTAATGTCATCGTCAACAGACGAATCTTTCCTCGGAATTACTTTCCGTGGTGCTCGTCAGATACAGTTAACTTCTTACGGCCATGAGCACGGCGAGAAGCCAATACGCGACGACCATTCTTTGTTGCCATACGCTCACGGAAACCATGCTTGTTTACGCGACGACGATTGTGAGGCTGAAATGTTCTTTTCATTTTTCTTATTTATTTTTTAATTAATATTCTTCACAAAAGTGCAAAACACGCCCTTTTTGGGCTGCAAAATTACGCATATTTTCTGAAATAACCAAGAAAACTACCAAATTTAGCTTAAATATTTATGTTTTTTTCGATATTTCCTTTGATTTTTCATGTTTTTGCCGTAACTTTGCACTCGATTTTGAGATTATTATAATAACATTCAAGATAAACAAGAAATGATTAATTCACAGGAAATTAAGATTGGTACTTGCATCCGCATGGATGGCAAAGTATGGGTTTGCATCGACTTTCAGCACAGAAAGCCAGGTAAAGGTAACACCGTAATGAACACAAAATTGAAGAATGTTGCCGACGGTCGTGTATTGGAACGTACATTCCAGGTAGGTTTCAAATTGGAGGATGTTCGCGTTGAGCGCCGTCCTTACCAGTACCTCTACGAGGACGCTACTGGTTGCATCTTCATGAACCAGGAGACTTTCGAGCAGGTGCCTATCGCTAAGGAGAACGTTACTGGTGGCCAGTACATGAAGGAGGGTGACGTTGTTGAGGTGGTTACTGATACAACTGATGGTACTATCCTCTTGGCTGAAATGCCAGTGAAGACTACTTTGAAGATTACTCACTCTGAGCCAGGTGTAAAGGGTAATACTGCTACCAACGCTACAAAGCCTGCTACATTGGAGACTGGTGCTGAGGTTCGTGTTCCTTTGTTCGTCAACGAAGGCGAGACTATCCAGATCGACACCCGTGACGGTAGCTACCTCGGTCGTGTAAGCGAGTAATACATCCTCCAACAGGAAGATTGTGCTCTTATTGAGTAAAACTAACCCTTAATAGTAAGAAGAATGAAATATTCCATCATAGTACCTGTATTTAATCGTCCTGACGAAGTGGACGAACTTTTAGAGAGTCTGACTCATCAATCAGAGAAAGACTTCGAAGTTGTCATCGTTGAGGATGGCTCACAGACTCCCTGCGAGGAGGTGTGCAAACGATATGAGCACATGATGGATATACATTATTACTATAAGGAGAACTCTGGTCCGGGCCAGAGTCGCAACTATGGTGCCGAGCGCGCCAAGGGTGAGTATCTTCTGATACTCGATAGCGACGTGGTCTTGCCAGAAGGTTATCTGAAGGCTGTAAGTGATGAGTTGAGCCGTGAGCCAGCCGATGCTTTCGGCGGTCCCGACAAGGCGCACTCATCATTTACAGATACTCAGAAAGCCATTTCTTATTCCATGACTTCTTTCTTCACCACCGGTGGCATCCGTGGCGGAAAGAAGAAGATGGATAAGTTCTATCCCCGTTCATTCAACATGGGCATCCGTAGGGATGTTTATCTCAGGTTGAATGGCTTTTCCAATATGCGTTTCGGTGAGGACATTGATTTCTCTATCCGTATCTTCAAGGCAGACTGCCGTTGTCGTCTGTTCCCTGAAGCATGGGTATGGCATAAGCGCCGCACCGACTTCCGCAAGTTCTGGCGACAGGTCTACAACAGTGGCATCGCCCGCATCAATCTCTACAAGAAATATCCAGAGAGTCTCAAACTCGTGCATCTCCTCCCTATGGTCTTCACCGTGGGTGTAATAGGCACGCTGCTTCTACTCTTCTTCGGCTTCCTGCCATACATGCTTGGCACCGTTCACGTATTCCCAACCTTGGGCAATGCGATGGCAGCATTGGGCAGCATCGGTCTCGCCGGCATCATTCTCTATACCATCGCACTGTTTATCGACAGCAGCAGAGAGAATCACAGCGTGAAGATAGGCTTGCTGAGCATTCGCGCTGCTTTCACACAGCTGATGGGTTACGGATGCGGATTTCTTTCTGCATGGTGGAAGAGATGCGTACTGAGACAGAGCGAATTCAGCGCATACAACAAGACTTTCTACAAATAAGACTTCCCCGCCAAAAGAGAAGCCAATAATAATCTACTAATCAGTTATTATTATGGCAGAGAAACTAACCATTGCCAATTGGGCAGAAGAAGACAAGCCTCGCGAGAAACTGGAGCGCTTGGGAGCCTCAGCTTTATCCAATGCCGAGCTCTTAGGTATTCTGATTGGTTCGGGATCTACTGACGAAAGTGCCGTAGACCTGATGAAACGCATTCTGAAGGATTGCGACAACAACCTGAACCAGCTAGGAAAGAAGTCCATCAGAGAACTGACACAATATAAAGGAATGGGACCCGCAAAAGCCATCACCATTCTTGCAGCCTGCGAACTGGGCAAGCGCCGTGCTCTCGATAAGATTGGCACACGTCCCGACTTAGGCTCATCCCTTGCCATCTACAACTATATGCTTCCGAAGATGCAGGATTTAGATACAGAGGAAGCATGGCTCCTGATGATGAACCAGAACTTCAAGCTCATCAAAGCGAGCTGCATCTCAAAAGGCGGCATTACAGAAACGGCAACCGACATCCGGCTCATCATAAAAGAAGCGGTGCTCAACAACGCTACCATTATCGCCTTCTGTCACAATCATCCCAGCAACAATCCTCAGCCAAGCAAAGCCGATGATGTACTTACCCAGAAGATTGCCAAAGCCTGTGAAATCATGCGTCTCTTCTTTATGGACCATGTCATCATAACCGATGGTGCCTTTTATTCATATCACGATAAAGGTAAATTGTAGTCTATTTGGGGTATATTAGACCTTCTGCAAGAAAAAAACAGCTTTTCTTTTTGTTTTGTCTGCAATAATTATTATCTTTGTAGGCAAAAACAAAGATTATTATGACACAAGAAGAAAAGACAAAGATAGAAGAAAAGATCGTAGATGTGCTTAAGACCGTTTACGACCCTGAGATTCCTGTCAACATCTGGGACCTCGGTATGATTTACAAAATAGATGTGAAAGACGATGCCACCGTAGATCTCGACATGACCTTCACAGCCCCTTCATGCCCTGCTGCCGACTTCATTCTGGAGGATGTAAGAAGCAAGGTAGACAGCGTGGAAGGCGTAAAATCTGCCAATGTGAACCTTGTATTCGAACCGGCTTGGGATCAGAGTATGATGAGCGAGGAAGCTCGCGTAGAACTCGGCTTTGAATAAAGACAAAGCCGTTGAATTCTTCACTCTTCATTCTTCACTCTTCATTTAAATAGAATCGCTTATGAAAAATGTATATTTTCTCTCAGATGCGCACCTTGGCTCATTAGCCATTCCGCATGCCCGCATGCAAGAACGCCGCCTGGTCCGTTTCCTGGACAGCATCAAGACGAAGGCTGCGGCAGTTTATCTCCTGGGTGACATGTTTGACTTCTGGAACGAATATAAATATGTCGTACCAAAAGGCTATACACGCTTCTTAGGTAAGCTCTCGGAGTTGACCGATATGGGAGTGGAAGTACATTTCTTTACGGGTAACCACGATCTCTGGACCTATGGCTACCTGGAGGAAGAGTGTGGCGTTACCGTACATTACAAGCCTCAGACCGTAGAGATATACGATAAAGTATTCTATCTGGCACATGGAGACGGACTGGGTGACCCAGACAAGAAATTCAAGTTTCTGAAAAGAATGTTCCAGAACCATACCTGCCAACGCCTCCTTAATGCGATTCATCCTCGCTGGGGAATGGCTTTGGGGCTGAACTGGGCTAAGCATAGCCGACTGAAACGTGCTGACGGAAAGGAAGAGCCTTATATGGGCGAAAAGAAGGAGTTTCTGGTGCGCTTTGCCAAACAGTATATGCAAGGCCACAAGGATATAGATTACTTCATGTTCGGCCATCGCCACATCGAACTGGATCTGATGTTGAGCAAAAAGACCCGACTGATGATTCTGGGCGACTGGATATGGCAGTTCACCTATGCCGTGTTTGATGGCGAACACATGTTTATGGAAGAATATGTGGAAGGCGAAAGCCAACCGTAAATATAATTTATAGTTGATAGTTGATAGTTTATAGCAGGAACCGCTTTAAGCAAGATTGCCCTATAAACTATTAACTATCAACTCTTAACTATCAACTCTTAACTATCTCTGTATACGTCCTCCTGAAGAAGTCATGTTATTGATGATTTCCTCTTCTGTAACCAGATTCTGATCACCCGGAACCGTATTTTTTATTGCGCTTGCTGACAGTGAGAAATCCAGGCAATACTGGTTCTTGTCGCCCCACTTCTGATGGGCATGAATATAGGCAGCAATAAAGGCATCACCTACACCCATCGGATCAACAATCGGCTCAATATCATAGATTCTTGTAGTATAGAGCTGATCTTCTACAGCATCATAGAGCAAGCCGCTCAAGGTATGATGACTGCTGGCAATCTGATTTCTTACCGCCATCAGCATCTTCTTACACTTAGGGAAGAGCTGATGCATCTTGCGGAAATACTCCAGATAAGCCTCCCTGTCTATCTCGTAGTCTGCATCCAAAGCTTCGAAAGGAATATGAGGCACACCGCTGGCTACCTCCCACTCATTCTGGTCACCAAAGATGATGTCGCTATACTGCATCATCTGAAACAGAACGTCATGAGGTTCCAGGCCATATCCCCAGAGATTCTTACGGTAATTGATGTCGCAGGCTATGGTCAAGCCATCAGAAACAGCAAGTTTGATGGCATCCATAGTTGATTCCATCGCATCACGACTGATAGCACAGGTGATGCCCGAGCAATGGAATACGGCAGCATCAGCCAGCACCTTTTCCCATTTCACCATTCCGCGCTTCAGCGTATAGAAAGAAGAATTTTTGCGGTCGTAAACCACACGGGAATTGCGCATAGCCACAGCTTCTTCGAAATAATAAGTTCCGAGACGTTCGCCGCCACGCACAACATGAGAAACATTCAGACCGTACTCTCTGAGATGCATCAACGCAGCCTCACCCATCTCACCGTATGGCACACGGGTTACATACTCTACATTATCGCCTAAATAAGCCAAAGAGATGGCTGCATTAGCCTCACTGCCACCATAATTGCCAAACATATGATGTCCCTGAAATAAACGTTGATAACCAGGCTTAGAAATCCTAAGCAATATTTCTCCGAAAGTTACAATCTTTGTTTTCATAATTCTAAAAATTTAAAAAGGTGAAGACCATTCACTTATGTTTCTAGTCTTCACCTTATTATATATAGCGTATGATTACTTGTTAGCAACCAACTCCATTGTATCGCGAGCGATAACAATCTCCTCGTCGGTAGGAACTACTACTACCTTCACCTTACTGTCGTCAGTAGAGATGATAGCTTCCTCACCACGAACCTTGTCATTTACTTCCTTGTTAATCTTGATGCCAAGATACTCCAGGTTCTTGCAAGAATCCTCGCGGAGGTCGGTCTGGTTCTCACCAACACCTGCTGTGAATACGATAGCGTCAACGCCACCCATAGCAGCTGTGTAAGCACCGATGTACTTCTTAATGCGATACTCATACATACGGAGAGCCAACTGAGCCTTCTCGTTGCCCTCGTTAGCTGCCTTTTCGATGTCGCGCATATCAGAAGAAATACCTGTAATACCGAGCACACCACTCTTCTTGTTCAGGAAGTCAGCCATCTCCTGTGGCTTCATGTTCAACTTCTCCATCAAGTAGGTAACGGCAGAAGCATCGATGTCACCACAACGTGAACCCATCATCAGACCTGCCAATGGAGTCAAGCCCATTGAAGTATCCAATACCTTACCATTCAATACAGCAGCTACAGAGCCACCGTTACCAATGTGGCAAGTGATGATCTTAGAGTTGTTCTGGTCGAGACCGAGAATCTCGCAAACACGCTTAGAAACATAACGGTGAGATGTTCCGTGGAAACCATAACGGCGTACGTGATACTTCTCGTACAATTCGTAAGGAATTGCATAGAGGTAAGCGTAGTCTGGCATTGTGCTGTGGAATGCGTTGTCGAATACGCAAACCTGAGGAGTGCCAGGCATCAAAGAGTCAACGGCACGGATACCCTTCAGGTGACCTGCGTTGTGAACAGGAGCGAGGTCGCAAAGTTCCTCGATACCATCCTCTACGCTCTTGTCAACGATAACGCTCTCCTTGAACTTGTCACCACCCTGTACGACACGGTGTCCTACAGCGTCGATTTCTTTCAAATCCTTGATAGCGCCGATTTCTGGGTCGAGCAAGCACTTGAACACGAAGTTCACACCTTCCTTGTGGTCAGGCATGTCGTGCATGATCTGCTTCTTCTCGCCGTTAGGCAATTTCACCTTGATGAAAGCGTTATCAAGACCGATACGCTCTACACCACCCTGTGCCAATACAGACTCATCGTCCATATTATATAATTTGTACTTGATAGATGAACTACCACAGTTCAGAACCAATACTTTCATAATGTTAAATGTTGAATGTTAAATGTTGAATGTTGAATTAAGCCTTCTTAGCGTCCTGTGCCTGGCAAGCTGTGATAGCTACCATGTAGTAGATGTCATCTACAGAGCAACCACGAGAAAGATCGTTAACAGGACGGGCAATACCCTGGAGGATAGGACCGATAGCGATGGCACCACCCAAACGCTGAACGAGCTTGTAGCCGATGTTACCAACCTCGAGGTTTGGAACTACCAACACGTTAGCTTTACCAGCTACGTCAGAACCTGGAGCCTTCTTGGCAGCTACCTCAGGAACGAGGGCTGCATCTGCCTGAAGTTCACCATCGAGATGAAGCTCTGGGAACTTCTCCTTAGCAATAGCTACGGCATCCTTTACCTTGTCAATGATATAAACGCTCTTGCCAGTCTCCTTGTTGATAGCATCCTTTGCGCTACCCTTTGTAGAGAAACTCAACATGGCAATCTGTGGATCAGCAATACCTGCCACTGACTGAGCTGTATGAGCTGTAGTATAGGCAATCTGAGCAAGTTGGTCTGCCGTAGGGTTTGGAGTTACAGCAACGTCACCCATTACTACAACGCCATCCTGACCATACTGCTTCTGGTCTGAGATGAGCAACATAGCACCACTTACGCAAGTGATACCTGGAGTGCACTTGATGATCTGAAGAGCTGGACGAAGTGTATCGCCAGTAGTGCTCAATGCACCAGAAATCTGACCGTCAGCGCCCTCAGTCTTGATAATCATACAACCGAGATAGAGGTTGTTCTTAGTTACGAGTTCACGAGCCTGCTCTACGGTCATGCCCTTCTTCTTACGAAGTTCAGCGAGCTTCTCAGCATACTCCTCAGACTTAGGGTTGTTTTGTGGATCAACGATAGTAGCCTTGTCGATGTTGTTAAGACCCCACTGAGCAGCGAGATTCTTAATATTGGCAGGGTTACCGATGAGGATGATGTCTGCGAGATCATCAGCCAAAACTTTATCGGCTGCTTTCAATGTACGCTCCTCTTCTGCTTCAGGGAGCACGATGCGCTGCTTGTCAGCTTTAGCGCGAGCTACGATTTGCTGTAATAAATCCATTTTACTTTTTAATATTTTATATATTTTGTTGTTTCCTAAGTAGATCTGTCAAAGTGTTAGGCGATGTTATCTTGTTTTTCGCCTTTTTGCCACATCGACTTTGCAAAAGTACACATTTTCTTTGAAATAGCAGCGATTAAAATGTGTAAAAAAAGCTAAATCGGGAGATTATTCATATCGTAAAGGTTTACGTAGTAGGAAAAGTGATGAATTCTTCACTGTTCGTTCTTCACTCTTCACTTTACTTATATCATCTCCAGAGTAAGGATGCTTTCCAGTTCCTCGGCAGAGAGTCGAAGTTTGAACTCGCCCTTGATGGCCACGCTGATTCGTCCGGTCTCCTCAGATACAATGACGGCGATGGCATCACTGCTCTGTGATATTCCGAGAGCGGCACGATGGCGGAGTCCCAGTTCCTTCGGAATATCGAGGTTATGACTCACAGGCAGAATACATCCGGCTGCCATGATGCGCTTATTGCTCACCACCATGGCTCCATCATGAAGCGGCGAGTTCTTGAAGAAGATGTTCTCTATCAGCCGCTGGTTAATCTTGGCGTCTATCTCCTCACCCGTATCCATGATGTCCTTCAGTGGAACGCCTCGCTCGATAACGATAAGAGCACCTACGTATTTCTTCGCCATACTCATACACGCCATCACAATCGGCATGATGGTCTCCTTGTTAGCCTCCTTCTGGCTCTCCTTGCTGGAGTGGAAGAAGCGAACCAGCCGGCGCATACCTTTCTGCGAACCTATCTCATAGAGGAATCTACGGATATCCTCCTGAAAGATGACGATGAGGGCAATAACTCCCACGCTCACCAGTTTATCCAGGATAGAACCCAGCAGGCGCATTTCCAGAATCTGACTCACAAAGAGCCAGATAAGCACGAAGAGCATGATGCCCACGAAGATGTTCAGTGAGCGCGATTCCTTCATCAGACGATAAACATAGAACAGCAGCGAGGCTACCAGGAGAATATCGAGAAAGTCTTTGATACCAAATTCTATCATGTGCGTCCCTCCTTCATTGCTTCTATTATCTTCACAGCCTCAGCAGCTTCTTTCACATCGTGAACTCTGAGGATGCTGGCGCCCTTCATCAGAGCGATGGTGTCGAGCACGGAAGTTCCATTGAGCGATGTCGTAGCATCTCCACCCAGCAGCTTGTATATCATACTCTTGCGGGAGATGCCTACCAGAACCGGAAGTTCCATCACGTTCAACTTCTCCATCTCATTATAAATCTGATAATTCTGGATGAGATTCTTGCCGAAACCGAAGCCTGGGTCGAGGATGATGTCCTTGGCTCCCAGGTCGCGCAACTGCTGTACCTCTCTGGCAAAGCCCTTCATCATCGTTTCGAGCGTAGGCTGCACCGACATTAATATATAAGGTACCTTCAGTTCGCCCACCACCCGGAACATTTCAGGATATTCCTCCTGTCTCTGCTCCAGCGGCACATTGGCGATGCCAGTGATTCCACCTTCTGAGACATCGTTGATGATGTCAGCTCCCCACTCCTCGATACACTTACGTGCCAAGGTAGGGCGATAAGTATCTACGGAGACGGCAGCATCCGGTTGCTCCCTGCGAACGATGTCGAGAGCAAACTTCAGGCGTCTTCCCTCCTCCTCTTCCGATACTTCATCGGCACCGGGACGGGTGGAGAAAGCGCCTACATCAATGATACTTCCACCTTCTTCTATAATCTGATTAGCTCTCTGAGCTATCTCCATTTCTGTCTGTTTTCTACTGCCAGAGTAGAAACTGTCGGGCGTAACGTTCAGGATGCCCATCACCTGAGGGGTACTCAAATCCATCAAGCGCCCCTTGATATTGATCGTATATTCCATCGGATTATAACTCCTTAAGCCACTTTTTACCTGGCTTTGTGTAAGTCCAGGCAAGAAAGCTTCCACCTATGATTGTTCCAACCACAAAGAAAAACAATAGTCCATTGTAAACTTCCATAGCTTAATATTTTACAAATCTTTCAACCATTTTTCGCCTGGTTTTGTATATAACCAAGCTAAAAAACTTCCACCGACGATACAGCAAATCAGAAAAAATAATGCTAAATAACTCATATAATCAATATTTTAAAATTTTATTAGCTATACCTGCAAAAACAGCTGTAGCCAAAACACCAAAAATTAATACAGAGACATCACCGACCGTAGCTTCACCTTTCAGCAACGGCAAGAAACCTCCTACCCCAGTCCCCGTAAAAGTCAACTGGGATAAACTGAAGAAATAGCCACCAAGCTTTTCCTTCCTCACTTTCACTTTTTCTCTTTCATCTCTGATGCCCATTCCGACCTCACTTTCTAAAGATTCATCGAATATTTCTGCAAAAATAGAAAGAATATTCGAGATTACCATCATTTTTTGGGAAAATTGTTTGTTATGTCCATAATTTAGATTACTTTTGCACCCAAAATAACAGTTATAGACTATGGATATTTCAGAACTCTATCAGATTTACCAAGCGCACCCAGTGATTACCACTGACAGCCGCGACTGCCCAGAGGGCAGCATCTTCCTGGCTTTGAAGGGCGCATCGTTTGATGGCAACAAGTTTGCCGACATGGCTTTGGAGAAAGGCTGTGCCTATGTGATTGTTGATGAAAAAGAGTATGCCAAGGAGGGAGACGAGCGCTACATCCTCGTAGAGGATTGCCTCACCACCTTCAAGGAATTAGCACGTGAGCATCGCCGCCACTTCGATATTCCTGTAGTAGGAATCACCGGAACCAACGGCAAGACCACCACCAAGGAACTCGTCTCTGCTGTTCTCGGCGAGAAGTTCAACGTGATGTTCACCCAGGGCAACTTCAATAATGACGTAGGCGTACCAAAGACGCTCTTCCGTCTCTCTCCGGAAAACGAGATTGCCGTTGTAGAGATGGGTGCTTCCCATCCTGGTGACATCCGAAAACTCGTGGAATACGTGGAGCCAACCTGCGGTATGATTACCAACGTAGGCCGTGCCCACCTGCAGGGATTCGGCAGTTTCGAAGGCGTGAAGAAGACCAAGGGAGAGCTCTATGATTACCTCGCAGCCAACGATGCCCTCGTCTTCATCAATGCAGACAACGAGCATCTGATGCAGATGGCCGAGCAGCGCAACATCAACCGTCTCATCACCTACGGCAAGGATGGAAACTGCGATGTATGGGGAGAAGTCATCTCCTGCGCTCCTTTCCTGAAGTTCCGCTGGCGCACCGAGAGTTTCGACTGGCATGAGGTTCAGACTCATCTCATCGGCTCTTACAATATCGACAACATGCTTGCCGCCATCACCATCGGTCTTCATTTCGATGTGAAGCCTCAGCAGATAGATCATGCCCTGGAGAACTACATCCCAAGCAACAACCGTTCGCAGCTGGAAGAGACGGCGCACAATAAGCTGGTGGTAGATGCCTACAATGCCAACCCATCGAGTATGGCTGCCGCCATCGAGAACTTCCGCGTGATGGATGTGCCTCATAAGATGGCGATTCTCGGACAGATGGGCGAACTCGGCGAAGTGAGCCACGAGGAGCACCAGAAGGTAGTAGACCAGTTGCAGGCAGCCGGTCTGGAGAATGTATGGCTGGTGGGCGATGAGTTCAAGGATATTCCATGCAGCTACCGCAAGTTCCAGAATGTAGAGGAAGTGAAGGAAGCGCTCAAGGCGAACCAGCCTCACGACCATTACATCCTCATCAAGGGCAGCAACAGCGTGAAGCTCTTCCAGCTTCCGGAGCTGTTGTAAGAAGAACTTTCAGAATGAGTAAAACTATAAAAGCAAAAAGCCTTGCGGGATTCCGTAAGGCTTTTTGCTTTATGATATGGATTCTGCAAATAGAATCCTGAATTTTACTTCTTGCACATATCCAGGAAATACTTATGAATTTCCAGGCTTTCGTTCAGTTCAGGATGAAAGGCGGTAACGAGCTGGTTACCCTGGCGGGCAGCCACAATCTTGCCATCTACTTCAGCAAGAACCTCAGCATCACCCCACACCTCTTTAATATAAGGAGCACGGATGAATGTCATTGGGATATTGCCCTCGATGCCCTTCATCGGAGCCTCGATGTAGAAACTGCCCAACTGGCGACCGTAGGCATTTCTCAAAGCCGTGATGTCCATCGAAGCTATGCGCTGACTAGGCTCGCCCTCAATCTTCTTGGCTAGAAGAATCAAACCGGCACAGGTACCATAAACTGGCAAGCCGGCAGCAATCGCCTCCTTCACAGGCTCCATCAATCCCAGTTCATTCAAGAGTTTCGCCTGAGTGGTACTCTCACCGCCCGGAATAATCAAGCCATCCTTAGGCTGGTTCCAATCCTTCAACTGACGAACCTCGAAACTATCCACGCCCAACTGAGCCAACTTCTGTCTGTGCTCAGCAAAAGCGCCTTGTAAAGCTAATACTGCTATTCTCATAACATACTTATCTAATATAAAAGCCCCTTCTTTTGCAGGAGGGGCTCTTATCCGTTATCTCATTTATTACTTACCTCTTTCAGCCATGAGCAAAGCAATCTCCTGCTCATTGATACCTACCATTGCCTCGCCGAGATCCTCGCTCAACTCAGCCAGCATCTTAGGGTCGTTGTAGTTGGTAACAGCCTTCACGATAGCCTGTGCACGCTTAGCTGGGTTACCGCTCTTGAAGATACCAGAACCTACGAATACACCCTCGGCACCGAGCTGCATCATCAGGGCAGCATCAGCTGGAGTAGCCACACCACCGGCAGCGAAATTAACCACTGGCAACTTGCCGTTCTCATGAACATACTTCACCAGGTCGTAAGGAGCCTGCAACTGCTTGGCTGCCTCGTAAAGTTCATCCTCGCTCATAGAAACCAAGCGGCGGATTTCGCTCTGCATCATACGCATGTGGGTAACAGCCTGAACCACATCACCTGTTCCTGGCTCACCCTTGGTACGGATCATGGTAGCACCCTCAGCAATACGGCGGAGCGCCTCGCCCAGGTTCTTGGCACCACAAACGAATGGCACGTCGAACTGAGTCTTGTCGATGTGATAAACATTATCAGCTGGAGAGAGCACCTCGCTCTCGTCAATATAGTCGATTTCGATAGCCTGAAGAATCTGAGCCTCAGCGAAGTGACCGATACGGCACTTAGCCATAACAGGGATAGAAACAGCCTCCTGAATACCCTTGATCATCTTAGGGTCGCTCATACGTGAAACACCACCTGCTGCACGGATATCAGCTGGAATACGTTCCAGCGCCATTACTGCGCATGCACCTGCTGCCTCTGCGATTTTTGCCTGTTCTGGAGTTGTTACGTCCATAATCACACCACCCTTGAGCATCTGAGCCAAGTTGCGGTTCAATTCTTGTCTATTTTCTGCCATAATTCTTATATTTTTATTCAATTACGGCTGCAAAGGAAACATTTTTCAGCGAAATAGCAGAAAAATGTTCCATTTTCTGCAAACATTGAGTCATTTTGTATAAAGAGAGATTCGCAAATATATAAGAGATATTCCTGAATATATAAAGCAGTACACAGATAGAAAAGATTTCTCTTCCACGCAGATAACGGACAATCTCTTTTCAGCTCAGGAGAGATTATTTATCCACGGACGATCTTTCCTGAGTAGAAAATTGTTAAACAATAATAATTTAAGGCTGTTTATCTTCTAAGCATCTTTATTTTTCGTATCTTTGCGAAAAGTTTCGTTACGAAAAATTTCGATTATGGAAAATCCGTTTAAATTTGGCTCATTAGTTGATGCCCCATACTTTACAGACAGAGTTAAAGAACTGGACTACATCGTACAGTTTCTCAAGAGCGAGAACCATCTCGTTCTTATGTCACCACGACGTTTTGGCAAATCAAGCCTCGTTAAAAAGGCTGTTGTCCAAACCCAGCGACCATACCTATGGCTCAATATGCAAGCCGTGCTCAGCAAAGAAGACTTTGCGGCAAAGCTTCTGAAGGAACTGCTCAATCAATTCAAACTGGAAAAGATGAAGCACTATCTTCGTAACTTCCGCATCATTCCTTCTATCAACATGAACCCGATGACAGACGAGATATCGGTTTCATTCCAACCATCAACCGACAATGGAACAACCGCAATAGAAGATGTTTTAAATACAATTCAGAAGGTATCTACACCTCAAAACAAACTGATTGTTGTCCTGGACGAGTTTCAAAGCATCCTGGAAATCGATAAAAACATGGACAAACAGCTCCGTTCTATCATGCAGGAACAGACAGGCATCAATTACATCTTTCTGGGCAGTCAGGAATCGATGATGACTGATATCTTTGAACGGGTGAAATCGCCATTCTATCATTTTGGAATGCTGATGAGACTCAACAAGATCCCATACGAAGATTTCAAGTCATATATTACAGACAGATTAGGAGATGTAGCAGAGCAGGCTGCTCATATTGCAGACGAGATACTAGCCTTTACAAGTTGCCATCCATACTACACGCAACAGCTTTCATTCGCAGTTTGGAATAACCTGGTAGCTGGTAAATACGAGGATGTACTCCAACTCGCCATAGAAGACATCATAACGACTCATGATTTAGACTACGAACGTTTATGGCTGAATTTCAATAAGACAGACAAGTATGTTATGGTCAGTATCTGCGAGGGCAACAATCCTGCACAAGACAGGAACCAACCTACCAGCACAATGACAAGTGCTTTATTGCGTTTAAGCAAGAAAGGTTACATCATCCGAAGTGACAGATATGAAATAGAAGACCCATTCTTCAGGAAATGGATACTCAAGAACATGATTGAGTAAGATTATATACAGAGAAATCGCCAGCAAAGCTTTTTTACAGCTTTGCTGGCGATTCTGCAAAAGAGATTTATCTATGTGTTAACAAAACAAACTCGCTCCAAATTGGACTTTGATTGGATATCAAGAAGTTTCAACTCTATATTATCTGATTTTTTCCTTTTTATTCCATATCAAACGCCTTTTAGTTTTATTAGAAAACCAAAGAAAAGTCTATTCTTTCGGAATACCAAGTCGCTCCATTTCTACCTCAGCTGATGTTTGATTTTCTCTTTCTTTTATCTTATGGAAACGATATGTTAACGTCAATCCTACTTTTCGAGTTTCATACTTTGTATTAAAACTAGATTTAACATTATAAATCTGCCTACAAGCACGATTTCTATCTCCATTAAAAATATCATACCCATCTAATGATAACCGCAATCTATCGTTCAAGAAAGATTTTTTGATACTCAAATTGACAGAAGAAGATGATTTTACATTTATCGACTCCATGTATCCACCCCAGACTTGTTGCCAAGACAGAGAGAGCAGAAAATGCTTAGGAAGCTTGAAATCATTATCAAAATTAAGAATTGTCGACGGATGTCCATCATGAAATGTTGTTCCATCAATACCCGGATAATGCATAATTGACTTCTGAAAGAATCCCGTCAACGATGCAGTATAGCATTTATAGGTCTTACGCCAATTCAACATCGCCGACAATGCTTGACGATGCGACAAATTATTTTGTGACGAAACCGTTACTGCCGAATTACCTTCCAAAGAATAAATCACCGGCAATAATGGACGATATATATAATCATAATTTAATGTAAGAAACAAAGACTTATACATCAACAGATAAGACAAGCTATGAGTGATGGCTGTCTTCAACTGGCTATTACCCTTAGATTGCTCATAACGGTTCACATACGTCACATTATCATTCATATCTGCATAATTAGCCCGCTCTGTTCCTACCGAATAGCTAAGATTCTGCACCAACAATCCATGACTATAGCTTAGGGTTACCGATGGCAAGAATGTATTATCACTATGCGCCTCTATCACAGACGCCTTTTCATTCTTCCGACGGGAATATAGATTTTGATAACGTATTCCTGTATTCAAGGAAAAGTCCCCCAAGGGTAATTCGTAGTTGATAAATACAGCATTTTTAACTTCCTTATTCTCAAAGCGACCATCGAACTTCAACCGTTCATAATCTATCTTGTCTATTCCCTCACTATAGCTGAAATCATATCCCATACCCAAAGTGCCCCACTTTCCCAAATCATGGGTAGCATGGAAATTAGAAGCCAGGACATTCCATTTAGAATGTCCCATATATGAAACCTCTGAACTCGTATCTATATGATTTTCCTTTAAAGAAGAATTAGTGTCCGATGATTTAGAAATATAATCCATTACTACACTCACGTGCCAGGCATGAATCAAACTTGCATCATAATACATATTGACATGATGCGTAAGGAGACTGTTTTTGGATTTATTTTTATCAAAGAGATAAAATGCTGTTCCTGCATTTGGCACTACACTAAATGTATCCCGAGTCTCAACCTTTCCATCCGTGTACATTCCACTATAAAGCATTCCTAGTTCTGATTTATCAGACAGATGATAAGTCATACCAGCAGAATAAGTATGACTACCGGAATGCGTCAAGCTTTCAATATGTTGCATTTTATTCCAAATGGTATCAGCTAATACCTGTTTATCATAATCAGAACTTTCGGAAGCATTATTTCTCCTATAGTAATACTTACCATACAAATCAAATTTTCCAGAATTGTATGTTGAAGAGAAACCTGTTTTATGAGCCAAATGCTTTGCCTGAGTGATATTTCCGATGGCATTAAAAGCCACACCATCTCCTAAAATCTTAGTTTTTATATCAATCACAGGTGAACCCGATGTGTCATAATCCGCCTCTGGCATAGCAACGATTTTTAAAGATTTGATTTGATCAACCGGTAAGTTATCGATAAGACTTTGATCTCTCACCTTACGCCCATTTAAATAATAGACCGGTGCTCCCTTACCCAACACATTGAACGAATTCCCTACATGTAAGACACCAGGAACCTTACCAATCAGTTCATATATATCATTCTGATGATTAAGAATAGAATCATGCTCTACGTCTACGAGTAAATTATGACCAGACAACTTTATATTTTTGCGATGAGCTATCACCTCTACATCAGATAGAGAGATTACAGTAGAATCCGAGATACCGGTCATGTTTTTGGCAACAACGCTACTATCAGAATCAAGGATAGCAATGTTTGCAGGAACATCACCTTTGTTAGCTCCCATATCCCTTGCTATTATATTCTTAGCTTGCAACAGAAGCGCACCAAAGAACAACATGGATATATTTATAAAAAATCTCTTAACAACCATATTAATATAACCTTTAAGTTTAAAGAATCACCTTTGTCATTTACTGAGTCCACTTAAAAAAGTAAGGCTTGTTGAAAGTAGGCTCAGTAAATTAAAATGATCTCGGTGCAAAAATACCGAAAATTGCTCAAACCGCCAAACGTTTTACATCATTTCTCACATAATATTTATAACCCAGTTTATTATGTAAAAATGATGTAGGTTTGCTATTCTTCCGGAATACCAAATATCCAATGATTCACAATGGGAATTTTATAGAAATTAGAACTTTTTGTTTATATGCGTATGGAATATACTAACCCACCACTGGATACAGCAACACTTTTAGCCAATCTTCAAAATGAGCATCATGGGAAATCCGTTGTTAAACATAAGCTAAAGATTGACATCAAATGTCACTTTAGTATACACATTGCCTTTGCGTAGATATATCGAATATTTGCCATAAGGCCCATAGAGTTCATTTGGAGACTTACGCAAAGCCACTTTCAAATGTCCATTAGACAGCCTTATTGCAAAGTCTTCACTCTTTCCGAAAAAACAATATTCTTCTGCACCAAGAGCATCAAACGACAATTGGTCGTCTAGTCCAAACAAGTTACCTATGTTAGTATCTTTTTGAGGCAATTCATTTTCATTAGACAAAGACGACATATATTCTACGACAGCGCCAATCTTGCCAGTTTCTTTCTCTAAGAAAGAAGATACCACAAACTGATAATATTTGCATCCTATCTCATATGCATTCTTATGAGAAGGAAAAGTCAAAACATTTTCGGTATTACAACATGCATACCGGTGATTTGGCAATACGCTTGTTTCGTTTGACAAGTTATCCAAATTTGGCATCGTCTTACTCGGGAAACTTGAAGAGATTCCCAAATCAACTACTTGCCAACTGTCAGACCGGAAATTTATCGAGCCGTTTATATAAACTCCCGTTTCACCTAACAGGGTCTTGCCATGATTCTCATCGAGCATATTCAGTGAGGTAAAAGATACCTGTGAAGTTTCATCTTCACTGCAACTTGTAGCAAACAGAGTAATGCACAAACTCAATGCCAACAAAACAAACATTTTTACTTTCTTCATAACCTTGCCATTTTAATTGTTATTAATCACAGCTGCAAAATTATCCGTTTTTCCAATACATTCCTAATAAACCAGGTCTATTTCTTTAACATCGAACATATTGCATATAATTCTAAGCTCCAAACACTTACAGTTGCCGCCTTGATTTTCGAGGTCTAAAAAGCTGTATATAGTCCCTATCTCTAGAAGTTTTCTATATAATTACGAAGCGAAAAATGCTCATTTTTAATGCCTACCTTATCCTTATACAAGAACAACTTTTGCTTGATAGCTTTCTCGCTCACACAATAGATAGAAGCCAACGCTTTTTGCGACAGCTTTAAACGCAACAGCATCATTAGACGTAAATCGGTCTTAGATAAATTCGGATGTTTTTGCTTGAGTCGTTTTACAAATAGGTTTTCCACACTATTTAAAAACACCTCCAATTCGTCCCAATCACTCTCCGACAACACTATATGCTTATTCTCATTTGGAACTATCGAATTTAATTTTTCTACAACATCTATTTTCTTTTGTAAATAATTACGCATCACAGATAGTTGAATCTCTTTATGCGAAAGTTCCTCTTGGTGTATTTTTTCCTGCATTTGTTGCTTTTGGAGAAGAACCTCTCTTTCATGCTCCATACGTAGTTTTATCTGGTGCTTATATGATTTATAAACATATAAAATAAATATGACTACTATAAAACACAATAAGACTATCAAACTAAATACCCACTGCTGCATTTCTGCTTTACCTCGCATTTTAGCTCTTTCACTTTCCTTTTTCAAAAAGGATGTATAATAAGCAGCCTTACCTTGTAATGCAGTTCGATACATATCCTCCAAATAATGGTACGCCGAATCGCTAAAACTTTTAGCAGACTTGAAATCATGCGCTTTCATAGCAGCTTGACTTTGAAAATAAAACACAGAATAGCGGTCTTCTGCCGTTTTTGGCATTGCTTGGTTTAATAAACTAAAGGCTTGGTTTAATGAATCTACAGAGATATAAGCAGAAGCAAATGTCAACAGACAAGAAAATCTATTTGCTGCATTCAAGTCATAAGCCAATCGTGCATAATATAAACAACTATCTTTTTCACCTATCTCCTCAAATGTACTAGCTAGATTTTGCCTTACATAAGACAACAAGTTGCTATCGCCAGCTTTCATTGCCATTCTATATGCTTTTCTCTCTTCTTCTAAAGCATGCTGCAAGCTATCAACATAAAAGAAGTTCTCACCCAATCTCAAACGTGCTGCCACCTTATTATATATAGTAACATTTGCCATAGAGTCATACATCTTCACCAAAGCTTTAGCATAGTTCAAAGCTTTGTAAGGTGCCAGCTGTTCTTCTACTTCAATCAGCTTATCCAATGCCAAGCATTTTAAATTCATATTATGGAGGCTGTCAGATATGGAATACGACTTTTCCAGGCAACTCTTTGCCTGCTCCATACTATCATTCAGCAGAAAGCATGTTCCCATATAATATAAGGATGAAGCATAAAGAGAATCTTCTTGGTGACCCTCATACCAATCATACGCTATGCGAATCAAAGAATCGTTATCCACATCCAAACCCGACTTATCTTGTGCCATATAATAAATGAGGGCATACTTCGCCATATCTTTATCTGAGAGTTTACCTTGATTGATACGGTTCAAAAAGGCCAAGGCACTATCTGGCTTAGACTCTGCCAACGTATAAGCTAAGTCTAACTCTCTCTTATGACTTTGATGACATGATACCAACACCGAAAGCATCATAAAAAACAATATCGTAAACGAAATACTTCTTCCCATATTTAGTATAATTACATTCTGGGCGCAAAAATACAAAATATTTTTCAATAATAGAACTAAATAGGGTCTAAAATACAAAGTCTGCAGAAAAGCACAACACAACTGATTATCAGGTATATATATAATATTTATAACAAAAGAGGGTCTAAATAATAGTCGTATTTTCGCATTACCAACCTTTCTGCCTGAAAGCAGAAGGCGTTACCCCTCTCATCTTCTTGAAGAACTTGGTGAGATGAGCCTGCGATGAGAAGCCGAAGGTGTTGGCTATTTCCTGAACCGTATGCGTGGTGGTAGAAAGCTCGCGCTCTATCTCCTTCACGATGTATTCATCGATGATTGCCTTCGGCGTCTTGCCGGAGATGCGGCGGGTAACCTGCGCCAGATAACGGCCACTCACATTCAACTGGTCGGCATAGAAATGAACATCACTGTAAGTGCGGCAGAAGTTATTGACCTGCGAGATAAACTGGTTGTAGAGTTCGGAACTCCTGCCCTGCAGATTGCTCTGGCGCACGAGTTCTACATTGATGAAATCCTGCGCCATCGCCAGTGCCTCCCCCATCTTCTTGCCCTGATTCAGATAAACGGCAAGAGCTGAAGAAAAACGGTTGATGAGACCATGCGAATTGGCATTGTCGAGGCGATAGATCCGGAGCCCCTGCTTCTCGGCAAGGCTCAGCAGTTTGGAATTCTGAAGAATGATGTCGCTCTCCTTCTTCCTCGCCACAACTACCGAGCAGAGCGGCAGCAGACGGTATTTGATCTGGCTCACCACATCTTCCGTCATCAGCGCATCGCCCTGGCTCGACCAGATGGCAGGGGCATAGATGATATGGGCAGGACGGTACCTGGTCAGGGCATCGATGACCACATTCAGCGTCTCCACCCTGCGTATCATACCAATCTTCACTATATCAGGCTGCACATCGTTCATGATAGCCTCTATCTGCCCCGAAACAATCTCGGCAGGAATATCGAAGAACTCCTGAATACCGAGCGTATTCTGCACAGTGATGCTGGTTATTGCCGAAACAGCATAACCGCCCAACTCGGCAATCGTCCTGATGTCCGCCTGCACACCAGAGCCTCCGGTGCTGTCTGAACCTGTAATCGTTAATATCATATCCTTAAACTTTGAACCCGATGATAAGTTTGAGGGCAAAGATACAAAAAAAAGAGCGAATAATCCGCAGAATTTGCAGATAATTCGCTCTTTTTTTTATTCTTCAGTGAGATCTTTACAATCCTTGAGTATCTTAGCAGGAACCTCATTGCAACGCTTGTAGCGGCAGATGTCGGTAACATCGTTCTTGGCGGTCCATATCATGGAACCCGATGCCAGGAGGCGGGTTACGAGATAACTCTGGTTCCAGTCGCCCTTACCGTTATCATAGCTTCCGCTGATGATGTAACCCTGGTATGGATCGTTCTCGATAGCGAACGAACCGGTGATATGGCGACCATACATACTGTCAAACTTCTGATACATCTCGAAAGTCTGGTCCTTGCGGTTGAAAACGATGTAGCAGTATGTGCCCTCAGCAAGAGGTTCACCGTTCCACTCAGCCAACTCCCATGTGCCATGAAGATTGGCAGGTGTAACTTCCAGAGAACGCTCCTCCGGTTCCTCATCATCGCTGCTGCAGGCTGCAAAGCCGCAGGCAAACAAAGCAATCACCAGGAGGGTGAAGAGTTTTTTCAAATATTTCATTGTCTTGGTATTTTTTTCTTTTTTACTTTTTTTCCCTTTTACCTTTTTAACTTTACAACGACCTGTATCGTTCTGTCAGACGGACGGGCATCCAAGCCCTCCAGAATAACAGGGAAGGTGAAAGATTCGGGCATCGTAGCCGGAATCTTATCGGCTATGATGGTGATGACGAGGTCAGCCTCATCACCCGGTTCTATCACCTCAGGCTCTGTCGTAAGACGGGCATAAGGAGGAAGAAGGAGGCTGGATATACGGAGCGGCTTGTCGCCGCTGTTTCCGCAAAGGATGCGTGCCTCAGGCTCTGTGCCCGGCTTTACCTCTGTGATACTTGCCTTCGCCTGTTTCAGTCTGAGTGCGCCCATCTTGTGCGGATAGCGTGCCCACTGGTCAGCACCCGGCAGCACCTTTCCCGTTAAGGCAAGCTTAACGGCAGGCTGTCCCTCTACCTCTTTCAGATAGAGATAAGCACCCGTATTGATGGTGCCCGGATAGCGGTTAGGCGTGAAGGTGAGCTGCACCTGACAGGTATCGCCAGGCTTCATCACATCGCCCTTGACATAAGAACTGGTACATCCACAGGTGGTTCTCACCTGTGTGATGTGCAGTATCTTCTTGCTCACATTCTTACCCACGAAGGTGAAGGTGCGAGGCGCATCGTCCTCGGTCATCGTACCCGCATCGATAAGCGGATGCTCAAACTTCAGCAGTTCCTTCTGCGCATTCACCGTAACAGGCAAAGCCAGGAAGAAAAGCGATAGGAAAGCAAATATCTTCATATTACATCCAATTACATCCAACCATTGTTACCGGCACTCTTTCTAACGGTCACAACTACGGTCTGGCAGGTACCATCGGCAGCTGTTACGGTGAGCGATGTGCTTCCGGCAGCGAGTCCCTTCACGGTGAGCGTCTTGCCATCTACCGAAGCAGAAGCTACGTTGCCATTCACTACTGAGCAAGAGAAGCCCTCTGTCTGACCTGCGAAATATGCAGCGAGGTTGAGAGAAACAGTCTTCTCGATGCCCACATACACGTTAGGCAACTTCATATCAGAACTGAGTTCCTTGTTCTTGATTTTATTCAAGAGCTGAGCTGCATCAATCAGACCAGCACCCATCTTGCCGATGTACTTAGAGAGCTGTACAATCTCTGGCGAAGCACCTACGGTAGTATGGTTCATGTAGTAGGTCTTGGTTGCACCATTTCCGTAATGGCTATCCAGTTCCTTCACAGATTTCTTCATCAGGGCTACGAAGTCGGCAGCACGATAATGACGGTTCGTCTTGGCAGCATAAGCGAGACCCAAGGCAGCTACACCCGAAACGTGAGGACAAGCCATAGAGGTTCCCTCCATGTAGCCGTAAGCAGGCTGACCGTTCTTGATCATCGTAGAGAGCACAGCACCTTTCTGCTCGGTTGTCGTCTCTGCCCAGTATTCATCTTCCTGCTCGCCAATCTTGCTGTAATATTCCAAGTCGCCACCAGGAGCACTCAGGGTTACGAGCGAACCGAAATCGGTATAGCAGGCTGGAGTAAAGTCGGCAGCTACTGAAGATACGCAGACGCACTTAGAGTAAGCACCTGGGAAAGCAGGATTGCCAGCATACTCGTTACCGGCTGCGAAGACTGGAATACCGCCGTCGATGACACCATTAGGCGAACCGGCATTGTTGATGAAGTAATCCAAAGCCTCCTTCTCCAGCGGATAGGTCTCAGCCCATTCCTTCTCGGTAGCAGGGCCAGGAGTATAACCATTGATGATGCTAGACTCTGAAGAGTTGTAACCCCAACTGCACTGCAGGATGACTGCACCATTATCGGCAGCATATTTGATGGCTCTCGCCTCGCCTGCCAAGGTTACACTGTTCTGACCGGAGAATACCTGGCAAGACATAATCTTGACACCAGAGTTAGGAGTTCCGTCACCACCGGCTATACCACAAACACCTTTACCATTATTATTTACGGCTGCAATGGTACCAGCTACGTGAGTACCATGACCGGAGTCATTGGCATCAGTCCAGGTAATATCGCCGCTCTCTGTAACGAAGTTGTAGCCATGGAGGTCGCCCTCATAACCGTTTCCGTCGCCGTCAGTCTGGGCACCCTGAACACTTTCGCCCGGGTTGCACCACATGTTGGCTGCCAGATCAGGGTGCGTATACATCACGCCCTCATCAAGAATAGCCACGATGATAGAAGGATCGCCTGTGCAGGTTTTCCATGCCTCAAGTGCATTCACGTCACATCCTGCCTTAGCACCCACGTGATTATTGTTGAGGTTCTCAAAATCATAGTTGCCCTCGCCCAGGTTACGGTAATGCCACTGGCTGGCAAAGCCTGGGTCGTTTGGCTCGCCCTCGGCTGCTGCTGCGCGGGTAGACTTCTGCTGAAGTGCCTTATCGCTGAGATAGATGCGCTTGCTGTCGGTATTGTAAGCACGCTTGATGCGGCCATTGGTCTGAACCTTTGAGATTTCACCCAACTGCTTCAGTCGCTCGGCAGCCACCTTCAGGTCGGTGCCCTTGCTGAACTTCACGGTGTACCAGAGGTGGAGTCCCGCCTCACGGGTTCTTGCCTCAGTATTTGCATCTACCGGGAAGACACGCTCGAAGCTGTAGCTTCCCAGGATGTCGAGCACCTCGTCGGTAGAAGGAATACCCGAACGGGTAGCCTTTCCTGAGCGAGTCTTGCTCAGTTGTGCCTGGTCGAGGATATCGCTCATTTCCGGACTGAACTTAATCAGCAACTCACCCGCCTCAGCATCTGCAGGGATGGTGATTTCTGAATTGCCGTCAGAAGAGCCGATGGTTGACAGGCTGTCAGAACAGCCCGTCAATGCCAATGCGACCATTGCTATATAGAAAAACTTTTTCTTCATTGTTTGCTTCTATATTGTTTTTATGTTTATCTTACTTTTTCTTAGTTCTCCTGTACTTAGCCATCAGCGCAGCTTCATCAATATCACCTGCTGCCACGTATTTGCGGTAGTAGAGCGGATAAGCTACACCTGGAACCTCCCACTTGCTGCCTGGGTCGCTGGTTCCGTAATAGTAGTCGTAGCTGTAGCTGTCTTCTGTCATATTAGAGAAACCAACGGCAGCGCCATCGCTATTTTTACCCTTAGGCTGCTGGTTGAAGATCATCGTTGGTGCATTCCATTCTACCAGGTGTGGATGGAAGAGAATCCAGTTTGGCACCTTTCCTGTAAAGAAGTTCAGGTTGAGTGACAACTGACGGCAGTTTGGCAATACACGTGGCACCTGGAGAGGATAAACATCCTCACTAACTACAGAACCATCCTTGTGTTTGCAGGTTACAGGATTACTCTTGCCTGAGAGCAACCACTTGCAGGTATCGCCTACCAGCTTGTCGAGATAATCTTTCTTGTTGGTAGAGAAGTCAGACTTGCTGTATCGGGTAGCCTTGCCGGCAGCCTCCAATGCCTCAGTCATCTCATCATCGGTAGGAAGTTCACCCTCCAGGAAGCAGTAAGACAACTCGAGTGTATTCAACTTATCCCATGTCAGGAGTTTGAGAAGCGCCTGACGGTCTGCGGTTCCGGCATTTACCTTACCATACAGTCCAATAGGATAGTTATTATAAACATAGACGCCTGATGCATTCATTTCGCCCAGCGAAGCGATGTTGATGACAACATCCGTACGGCGCTGTGCATAGAGGACGAGGTTACGCAACTTAGGGAAGTTCTTCTCGTTGACGATATTGGTGATATCCGACAACTTGTTGAAGTTGTTACTTACCAGGTTGAGCGATTCAAGACTCTTGCCCAGTTTAACAAAGTTAGCAGGCAACTGAGTCAGACCATAAGCCTGAACGGTAAGATTCTTCAGATACTTCAGCGAGCAGATTTCATCACCGAGCTTCACCTCACGAATCTGGTTGTTCTCGTTGGCAGCAACAGAGAATGACTCCAGGAACTTGAGATTACCCACTTCCTTAGGAAGAGTTTCGCCACTCTTGAGGTTGAACATGCTGAACTTGACAGAACGTACACGTCCTAAAGCCTCAGGATGAGTCTTCACGAAATCATCAGTAGCTTCCCAGAGCGTTACGCCGCTCCAGTTGCGCATGTTATCGCTGGAATCGAAGGTAGCAATGCTACCCAGTTTCTGATTGATCATGATGACAGAGAGAGAGTCACCGGCACGGTTGTCCTCAATCTTAGGTGCTGCCTTCTGACGAACGGTCAGGATGACATCATCTATAGGTTTGCCATCTGCATCTACCAGCTGGTCTTCAGCCTTGACTGGCACGAGATGAACCTTAGCCACACGAACGGCAGGAACCACGTTCATCGCCCAGCGGAACTTGAACTTCACGCTGCGAGGACGGTACTTTCTGTCCAGCACGATACCCAGGTTAGTACCTTTCAGCTTATCTTCATCCTTGCTGTTCAGGAGCCAGCCCTCACGCTCGCTCTCGTTCTCTGCTTTCTCAGCATCGGTCAAATCACCCTCGAAAGAATACTCAATCTTACCAATCTTGCATTCTACATTGGCAGAAATCAAACTCTCGAAAGCACGTTTATCGTATGATTCAGAATTTTCGATTTCTACAGTTGGTTCCTTGATGTCAATCTGCTTACCATAACCAAACTGTTTTACGGAAACGGTGCGGCGCTGACCGTTATCGCCGATAAAGACGATATCGGTAGTACGGCGTCCGTTCATCAGAGTAGAGTCAACTACCACAGTTGCAGTAGTAGAACCCACGCCATTGGCAGGAGTGAGCATCAGCCAAGGCTCATCCACGTTAGCCACCCAATTCTGTGAGGCAGCAATGGCAAGCTGTTCGCTACCGCCCTCAGCTGCTATTTCAATCTGCTCCTTGTCGATGGCGAGTCCGCCTGGGATATCTACATCATCGCTATCGCTGCAGGATGCAGTCATCAGACCTGCACCCAGAACGAGGAGCCATGTAAGTTTCTTAATATATTTCATATTATCTTACTTTCTATTCGTTTAATTTTCGAGATCCAAAGCATCGCAACCGCGGATGTCCTGATTCTTGTCGTAGAACAGCTTATACATACCTGCCTTGATGTATGCGCAGACGCTGGTTACATCGATAGAGATGTTAGGGTTGTCTGCGATATTCAGGATATAAAGGTGAGAGGTCAGTGTCTCTTCTACCTTACGGATATCGTTGGAACCAATCTGGAACTGGATCAGGCTCGGACAGGTTGTGATTCCTGTAGGCCATGTACGCAGGCAACGCTGGTCGGTATTCTCATCACGCTGGTGGTTGATGGCAAAGGCACGGAGCACGGCACTGTTCAACGGCTGGGTTGGCACCTCGGTGAAGCAGTTGTAGCTCAAGTCCATATTGGTAATGTATGGCAATGTGGTTGAGCGGAAGTCATCAGAGAGGGATGTCAACCTGTTGAATCGGAGGTCGATGACCTGCAGCAGATAAGCCTTCTTACCCTTGATGGAACCCTTAGGGATAGTACGCATCTGGTTGGCGCTCAAATCGATGGTTGTGATTGGCGAACCGGCTGTAAACAACTCAGAAGGGAACTTCTCTATCTTATTGTTTGACAGACTGACTGAAGCTGCATTAATACCCTTGTAGGTACCATGATCATTATCTACACCTGTAATCTCGTTGTAAGAGAAGTCTACAGAACCCATCTCGCGAACAGAACTTGCATCGAAGATATTCGGAATCTTCTTCAGTTTGTTGTGGGCGAAGGTCAGACTCTCTACATCATCTGTAAAGGCACAGAGATTAGCAGGAACCTCCTCAATCTGGTTGTTGTTCAGATAGAGTGAAGAAAGCGCTACCTCAGAACCGAACGGATGCAACTTCTTGATGTTGTTGTAAGCCAGGTCGAGCAGACCGAGGTTCACCATCTTTTTCAATGCAGAATACTCAGGGAACTCCTCCAGGTTGTTGTAGCTCATATAGAGAATCTGGAGTGTCTTACCGGTCTTCTCGTTAGCCAGACGGGTCCAGTCGTTTCTCAACTGGTTGGCTGAGATTCCCTTGCATCGTGCCAGGTTCATCGCCTGCAATTTAGGGAGATTATAGTAGAAGTCTGGAATGCGACTGATCTTCGGACAGTTGTAAAGCTCGATATCGGTCAGGTTTTCCATCTTGTCCCAATCCTCATTCTTAAACTCCTTCGCAAACTTACCATAAACAGGATCATCAGCATTGTAGAACTTCGCACAAACCTCATCGGATGTGATAGAAGAGTTACCGATATAGAACTGCTGCAACTTAGTCAGACGGTAGATGGCCTTAGATACACCTTTAATCTTGTTGGTCAATGTACCGATCTGCGCATCCTTCAGGTTGATGCGGCTGTCCTTCTTGATTCTGTTCTTCGGTGCCACCTTAGGATCAGAGTTGTAGCTTTTTACAATCATCTCCGACATGTTGGCACGTGGGTCATACTTCAGGAACTTGTTCTCATAGTCGTGACGCATGCTGCTCTTCTTTGCTGCAGTCAGACTGTTTGCATCATAATCATTGAAGATGTTGGCACCAATCTTCTCATCGTGAGAACCGAGGTTGAGCACCTGGAGTTCTGTCAGCTGTCCGATGGCATCAGGTACGATTCCCTTTGCACCGAAACCGGCGATGATAAGACCGATGACACGGCCGTTGCTGTTGAGGGTTACGCCCGGCTGGTCGCCCCACATATCGAGTTCCTTGTTGAAGTTCCAGTTAGCTCCCTTGAAGGTAGCATCGCCATAGAAGCTCCACTCCTTACCCTGGAGAGATTCCCAGATAGCCTTCAAAGCCTCATAGTCCTTGATATACTCCTTTGTCTTGGAAAGGAGGATAGGCACCTGCGCTTTATCATTGAGCTGATTGTCCTCTATAACGAAAGCCTCGCCCTTTACAGGCTGAGTCTCATACTTGGTCTTCATCGCACCTGTCTTGCCGTAGGTGGTATATGAGGTAACCTGATAAGTACCGGCAGGCAGCCATACGGTAGAATCGCAGTAAGCTGTACCTGTGTCCATATACTTATCGTTCTCATTGTCAGGATTCTGATGCTCTACGCTAGACTCCTTATATTTCACCTTCAGTTCAGGGAAGGTATAGGTTTCACGGGTAAAGAGGTTGGTTACGCTGACGTCAACGAGACGGATGTTAGAGAAGAGATACTCTGTACCACCGGCACGGGTCTTCTCCCACTCCTTCACGAGATTGAACTTCACCTTACCACGCTCCACAGTCTCCACCATGAGGTTCTGTACTTCCAGACCGCCACCTACTACAGTGAATGTTTCGCCGGCAGAAGAAGCCAGCAACTCCTCGTCTACAGCATCATAGAGATAGAAACCGATGACGGTGTAAGTACCCGAAGCGAGTTGCAGTTTTTCACTTCTCAGACCATACTCAGCATTCTCTGAATTATAAGAATTGAGCACCAGTGTCTGAGACACAGTTGTACCGTTGTGCTCCATGACCACCTTGATTTTCTTGGCATCATCCAGTTTCTCAAGTTTGTCAAGGGCAGCTGCACGGGTAGCTCTTGAAGAAACCTTCTTGCTGAGCTTGAACTGCACATATCCGTATGTGCCGTCCCAACCCTCGGTCTCATCATCCGAGCAACTTGTTGCTGCAAAGGTCAGGAGAGAGACCAAGAGCAACAAGAGTGCCTTTGAAAATATTTTCATTCTGTTCATTACTTTCTAATTTTTCTGATAGAAGTATATTTCTTACTCATTCCCTCACCAGGAGATTCAACAACAAGAACCTTTACAGGAGTTCCGTTGTCCTTGAATACCATAAACATTGGAGTAGTAGCAGGAACATTTACGAAGAATACCCAGTTATTATTCTCATCCATACTAGGCTCTGCATAAACATCATTTCCGTTGCTATCCATAACTGTAAGATAGCCTGTCTCCATCATAGTGGTAGGATCCCAATCCTTGATATTAGGATTAATAGTAAGAGAACTTCCTACTTCTGACTGAGCGACATATATTTCGTCACCATTGTAGCCAAATGCTTCTGATATGATAGAACCATACATTGATTTATCCTTCTTGCACTCTACTGGCAAGTAGTTCATCTTCAAGATTGTAGGCGCTGCAGACTGATCATCAGCAGAAGAGTTGGCCTCCTTCTGTACAACATCCATCAGGAAGTAGCGGTCGTAATCGCTCTTCACGTTTGTGAAGTCGTTCTCAAGCATTTCATCGAGACCGTTCTCAAAAGTTGCGTAAACGCTCTGTGGCAATGCATAGACCAGGAACTCACGGCTTCCGCTGCTCAAGGCATCAATAGTGAGCTTAACGTCACCCTTCTCACCCTGCAACTTCACAGCACCGGATGTTTCCTCGCGCAGACCATCTTCCTTTTTATCGAAGACTACCAGCTGGTAAGCATCACCCAAAGTCTTGAGGGTGAAAGGAACGAAGTTGTAGAAGGTAAAATTGTTGGTATCACCACCATTCAAGCTAGAACCATTCTGAGTGAACACCTTACCATCGAGAGATACATTCCATACTGCCCACTGTGAAGAGGTTGGATAAGTAACATCCATGGTGCTGGTGGTCATACCATTATAGATGACAGGTATGGTTACAGCAGCCTTGCCATCCTCAGAAGTAAAGGTGATGGTGTAGTTGCCGTCCTTAGCGATGGCATACTTAGCACTTACGCCCTGATCCTCCTTGAAGGAAACACCGCCTACAACTTCCTTGTTAGGTGTACCTACCAGGAAGCCGCCTTCCAAGTCTACCCAAGCAGGAGTATTGGTAACAGCAAAACGGAAGTTTGACTTTACAGTAAACTTGTTGTATACATTGTAACCTACAGTGATACCTGTCTCGGTGATATCATTGCCATCCGCATCGTAAACCGTCAGTATATGGTCGGCAGCCGAACGCTTAACCTCAGCGATGGCAACCTTCTGACCACCCATATTCAGGAAGAGCTGAGCCACGCTCATATCATCGCTGGCATCATCAGCAGTAATCTTAACCTTGATGGTCTGCTTGCCTGCAGTACCATTGAGTACGAAGGCGTCTGTTTTCTCGCCCTGCACCAGTTTACACCAGATTTTGTCTGAAGAAAGGCTCCAGCTCTCGTTGGCATCGAAGGTGAAGTCCAACTCAGCGCCAGCTGCACCGCCGATAGTCTGTACCTGTGGGAACACAGGAGTTACGGCATCGTCGTCATCGCTGGAACAAGCTGTGAACAGAGTCACTGATACCAGCGCCATCAATACGAGCCAATATTTTGAAATCAATGTTTTCATTTTCTTTTTATTCTACGATTAATATCCTTGTTCTTTCAATTTCTCTGCCTCTGCATCGCTGATCCATTCATACATGGTGATGAAGGTTCCTACGTTGCCGAAGGTTGAACCATCCTTGTTGTCAACACTCATGTTGACATACTGCAATACATAGTTCTGGCAGGTGTTATAATAAGAGGTATAGAGAGAAGGCTGGCTGATGCGCAACTTGCCGTCTCCATAGATGGTACCGAACGCCTCACCGGTTTCACCGGCTATCTGGTCGTCCATCTCTACCTTTGGCTCAAGCATGTTCTTGGTATTGAACTTCAACTTCAGGTTGTAGCCCTTATAGTAAACATCCTTCAGCAGAACGGTATTCTCCTCGCCTTCCACCACCTCGGTCTTGATCAGACGGTTGGTTACGTTGTTCAGATACTTGCTGTAGAAGGTAGATGTTACCATGCACCAGCCTGAGAAGTTGTGGATATCGAAAGGACAAGACTTCTGCATTACCACGTGGGCATAGTCCTTATAGAGATCTGTCCAGTTATACTTCTCCGGAATCACCAGTTTCAGGGTGAAGCCGAGCGAGTCTGTCTTGCCGATGTTATCATAGATACCCTGAACCTTCACATTTCCTACCATCTCGCCCGCCTTGATTGTAACGGTGTTGTTGAGGATGCGGTAATGCTTACCCTCGATGGCATTGCTCTGCTTGTCTACTACCTCCACGCCGAAGGTGCGGTCGTAGTCAGCTTTTTCGGTTGCAGATACAGGCACATTAAAAACCTCATTGCTTTCCTGTACAGCATACTGATAGAGCGTATCAGAGAACATGATATGACTTGGACCAGTATAAGTGGTATAATCCTGTGAACAACTCACAAGAGCGATGAGTGCAGCTACGGCTGCCAAACATCCCATCATTATTTTCTTCATGATCGTCTCCTTATTTTATTTGTTACTTTCATTAGGCTGAATCTCAGAACCTGGTGCCTCAAGCTCATGCTGAGGAATTGGCCAGACAAAGAGAGGGTCATCCTTTTCAACCTTCAGACTGCTCTGCACGAAGTTGGCAGCAGGCTGGTCGGCAGCCTTACGCTCAAATCCCTTGTGCCAGCGCTTGAGGTCGTTCAGACGGAAGCCTTCCATATAGAGTTCCTTCACGCGCTCTGCCTCGATTATCTTCATGGCGTTGCTCTCGCTCATCGAGGTGTTACCACCATATGAAGAGTAGCGGGCTGTACGCAAGGTAGAGATGTCCTTACCTGCCTTAGCGTAGTCCTTCTTCATGGCGTAAGCCTCAGCACGTATCAGATACTGCTCTGAGAGACGGAACACCATTGGCTGGTGAACATGCAGGATATTGTTGTTCAGGAATTCCGCATCGCCGAAATACTTGCTCAGCAAAGGCCACTGCAAACCGTGCTCATAACCGGTGGTACGGGTTGTAAAGATGGCTGCAGCACGGAGGTCATTGCTGTCGAATGAGTTGATGACCCATGTCTCAGGCACATAGTCTGGACGATAAGTTACGTAGTTGTAGTTATCGAAGATGGTACCCAGAGCGCCGCCATAACTGTTCACGGTAAAGCCTACCTTCCAGATAGCCTCACGCGAATCACCATAGGTCCAGATATACTTATAATCGTTCACCTGGTTTGAATAGGTGTTGGAAGAAGCCTTCTCCAATGTATAATACTTACTGCCGATTACCTTAGATGCATACTTGATGGCATCATCATACTTGTGCATATATAAGGATACGCGCGCACGCAAGGCATGACAGGTATACTCGTTGAAGTAAATCTCATTGTAGAGACTTCCAGTGAAGTCTTCGTCTTCCTTCAGATACTCAGCAGCCTTGTCAAGGTCTCTCAATACGAATTCGTATGATTCCTTCAGACTGGCTCTCTTCTGTGGCTCATTGCCGTAATAGTGCTCTGTAAGTACCACGCCGAGTTCCTTCTCTGCCTGCTCATCGCTATCGTAAGCCTTGCAGAAGCACTTGATCAACTCAGAGTAAGCCAGGGCACGTGCGAAGTAAGCCTCGCCCTGATACTGCTCCAACTTGTCGAGCTCCTTATCACTGTTGGTGTTTGCCTTTACCTTATCTACATTATCGAGCAGGAAGTTGGCATTGTTGATAACACCATAAAGCGCACCATATACCGACTCGATATCGGTGTTGGTAGCCTTGATATCTTTCCAACGGTAGATATCGCCATAGGCATTAGAGTAGCCCTTCACGCAGTACACGAAGTCTGCCTGCAGATCTGGCAGGATTGTCAGATTGCCCGAATAGAGGGCGCTGCTCTTGAAACTGTCGTAGATACCGTACACCAGCTTGTCCATGTCGCCCACCGTGTTGATAGCCTGGTCCATGCGGATAGAATCCTCAGGATACTTATCAAGACAGGAAGACATCGAGAGGGCTAGGATTCCCGACAGGATGTATGTCTTTATATTTTTGATGTTCATTTTTTTCTCCTTTCTTGGTTAGAATTGCAATTCAACACCCAGAGTAAACTGGCGTGATGCCGGATACTGTGCCTGGTAAATATTGGATGAAACCTCAGGATCCAGACCGTTGAAACCGGTTATGGTGAAGAGATTCTGTGCCTGACCGTAGATTCTGACCATAGAGAAGAAGTTGGTCTTGCGCAACAAACTCTGTGGCAATGAATAGGACAGACTGAGATTCTTCAGACGGAGGAACGATGCATTCTCCAAGAAGCGGTCGTCGAGCTGGGTTACCTCGCCCCAACGTGGGATGTCGGTAATATCGCCAGGCTGCTTCCAACGGTCGTACAACAGACGGTTTGACTGGTTGTAAGCAGTACCGAAGGTTACACCGCTCTCCTCGAAGTAACGGTCGTTGTTGATGACGTAGCGTGTACCAATCCAGCTGAACTGGGCAGAAAGCTGCAAGCCCTTCCAACGGAAGCTTGTACCGAAACCGCCCATCCAAGGTGCATCATAGGTCTTGCCTGTCATCACCTTGTCGCTCTCGCGGAACTCGTTGGTTACGTTGCCATCCTTATCATACCAAAGCTGCTCACCATTCGCTGGATTCACACCGGCATAACGGTTCAGGAAGAACTCGCTTACTGAGTGACCTACCACATACTTCAAACCGGTGGTTGAGTTTACATACTCGGTTACACCGTTATAGAGTTCCTTCAATCGGTTCTGGTTGTAAGATACGTTGGCACTTACATTCCAGGTGAAGTCGCGTGTGCGGATTACATCACCGTCAGCACTCAACTCGATACCCTTGTTAGCCATCACACCTACGTTCTTCCAGCGATAGCCCTCGCCGGTAACGGTGTAAGACTCAGGAACGCGCATCAGCATATTGGAGGTACGCTTGTAGTAAGCCTCGAAGCTGAAGTTGATTCTGTCGAGGAAGCCCAAACGGAGGGCGAAGTTGTTTGCCCATGTTGACTCCCAACCCAATTCCTCGTTACCACTCTGTGATGGAGAGAAACCGGCAGTATTATCGTAGTTGGCACCACCCGATACCAGAGCCAGGTGATAATAGTTAGGAATCTCAGAGTTACCCGATGTACCGGTACTTACGGCAATCTGGGCTGTGCTGAGCCACTTCATATCCTTCAGCCAGTCGGTTGACTTCACGTTGTACATGAAACCGAGCGACCAGAATGTACCCCAGCGATGATCCTTACCGAAACGTGAAGAAGCATCGGTACGCAGAGAGAAGTCGGCATAGTAGAGCTCCTTATAGTTATACTCGCCACGCATGAAGAATGACAGGTAAGAGTAGTCAGAAGATGAATCTGCCCAGCGGCTGGCACGTGTACCTGATGATACATTGGTCAGGAGATCGCTGGTCTGACCCTTGGAATATACCTGGAAACCCTCTGAGTGGAAATTGACAGCCTCCTGACCCAGCATCACGTTGAACGAATGGATATCGTTCAGGGTGAAACGGTAGTTAGCCGTAGTGGTCTCTGTCAGGTTGATGGCATCGCTGCTCTGGCGTGCCGCTGTACCCTGTCCGTTATTTGAAGAGAGACTTGGGAACGACTGGAGGAACGCTGTAGAATGGGTGAAATCGGCACCGAACTGAGTACGGATAGTCAGATTCTCTATCGGATAGATTTCAGCATACATGGTAGAGAGTACCTTATATTTCTTGTTCTTGATAGGATTCAAGCCCATGTAAACGATAGGGTTCTCGCTGGTTCCAGCCCAGTTGCCTGCAGCAAGTGAAGCCAGACTGCCATCCTTAGCGTATGGATTCCAGTAAGGCAGCATGAATCGGCATGCAGAAATAGGAGTAACGGTAGTATAGCTACCGTCGTCAGCCTGCTGAGCCTCCTCATAGGCAGCCATGGTGTTGGTACCTACCTTCAACCACTTGCCTGCCTTTACATCTGCATTGGTACGGATGTTGTAACGGCGGAAGGTTGAATTCTGTGCGATACCGTCCTGATCGTAGAAACCACCAGAAACATAGTAGTTCAAGCGGTCGGTAGCACGGTTGATAGAGAGTTCGTAGCTCTGCAGCGGAGCGCGGTCGTTGAACACCTCGTCCAGCCAGTTTACGTTTACTCTTGAAAGGAGATTGTAATCCTTACCTGTATCCAAACCTACTTCTTTCTCAAACTGGATACGCTCATCGGTATTCATCATTTTCCAGTTGGTCTGTGCCAACTCAGAGAAACCATACTGTGCACGGAGCGTAATCTTCGCCTTGTCCATTGCCAAGCCTCGCTTGGAAGTGATGACAACCACACCGTTGGCAGCACGTGCACCATAGATTGAGGTCGAAGAGGCATCTTTCAATACAGAGATACTTTCGATGTCGTTAGGACTCAAGGTATTGAAATCAGAACTTGAGATTGGCACGCCGTCGAGGATAAAGAGTGGCGACTTGCCGGAGTTGATAGAGTTGGTACCACGAATCTGGAAGGTAGCCGCCTTGCTAGGTTCACCCGAAGAAGAGATGACCTGCAAACCAGTACTCTGTCCCTGCAAAGCTTGGTCGAAGCTTGCCGCCGGCACATTTTCTATCTTTTCAGACTTTACGGCAGACACGGAACCCGCAATGGTTCCCTTCTTTCTCACACCATACGCCACCACAACCACTTCATCCATCATCTTGGAATCCGAAGCAAGGGTGATGTTGAGCGTATTTGTCTGCGCTTTCACAACGTGCCTCTGCGTAACGCATCCCACATAAGAGTAGGCAAGCGTAGCCTTCGAAGCACCCTTAATTTCGATGGTATAGTTACCGTCAATATCGGTCACTACGCCATTTGATGTTCCCTCTTGCATAATGGTCACACCAATCATCGGTTCGTTGTCTTCTGCAGACACGACAGTACCCTTGACGCTGAAACTCTGCGCCAAGACCGATTGGATAGACAACAATACAAGTGAGACAAGTAAAAGAGTTAATCTTCTCATCCTTGTTTGTTTCAAGTTTATTAATTAATAATTATCATTTTTTTCTCGTTTTTTTCTCGTTTGGTAAAAGCCGAAAGCACTCAGGGCAACACTTCGCCCCTCCATTTATACATTCTTTCACTAATATGCACGCATGGAAATACCTATTTAACTTAAATCGGTGCAAAATTACGAATATTTTCTTATTTGCCCAAGATAATCGATTAAAATTTAAATGTTTGATATGAAATATCTATGTTTTTTAGCATATATGTTCATAAATTTAGTTAATTGTCGATTTTTTGTCAAATCCGATTACAGTTTGCTAAAACAAGTTCAATACATACTTTTTTTTGTTTCTATGCTGCCGTTTTCATAAAGCTGAAATTACGTCCCGACGTAGCTTGTACTACGTCTGGACGTATCTTTTGCTGCGTCGGGACGTAGCAAATGCTACATCGGGACGCATTTTTTACTGCATCGGAACGTATTTTATCAGCTGACTCAAGTAGCTCAATCAGCTGACTCAAGTAGCTCAGTCAGCTGACGCAGATATCTCGACAAGCCGAAGGATACGTCTCCATTAGCCTACGGAGTCATATCCGTAACCCGACGGAGTCGTATCCGTAACCCAATGCTGTCATATTCTTAACCCCACGCAGCCATATCTATAGGCAAACGGAAGCACTTCATTTATTTACCTCTTCACCTTCATGTATTCCGTAGGAGTCATGCCATACTCCTTGGAGAAGCATTTGGAGAAATAGCTGCTGTTAGAGAAACCAACGGTATACATCACCTCGGAAACACTGAACTTACCCTGGCTCAGGAGCTCGGCAGCACGGCTCATACGCATCTCACGGATATACTCTACAGGCGTACGGCCCGTTATCGCCTTCGTTTTGCGATACAGCTGTTTGCCACCTATGCCTATCACATCCTGCAACATCGAAACGTTGAAGTCGGAATCAATCATGTGCTTCTCTATCGCCTCATTGATCTCTTCGAGCAGACGCTTGTCTGCCGCATCCAACTCGCTGACATTTACTTCCTTCTTTTCCTCTTCAGAAGATTCAGAGCGTGCAGGAACTGGTTCTGAGGATGATGACTCAGGCTCAGATACAGGCGAAGCGGATAACCCAGTGGCAACAGAAGATGACACCTCAGGTATCCTCACATTCAGGTAGCGGCCCATCAGAGCTGTCACCTCATCAAATGAATGATGAGCTACGGCAGCCTTCAAATCTTCCGCCAGACGGTTGAAGAAGTCCATACGCATCTGTACCTGCTCCAACACCTCAGCCTTCTGCTTCTGGGCATCAGCCAGTTCCTTGCGCAGAAAATACCAGCTTACCAGCCATGCTACAAACACGATGAGTGCCGTGATATAGAAGAGCTTGCACCACCAGGAGAGATACCAAGGCGGCAGGACGGAGATGTCGAGCGAATAAACCTCGGCAGCTATCTTGCCTTCACCATCCACGGCATGAACCGTAAGATGATAATCGCCATACGACAAACCATTGTAGGTGATATCAATATTGCCGGAGTTCAGATAATGCCAGTCGTGGTCGCTGCCTTCGAGTTTGTAAGCATAAACGGTTGAAGGACGATCAGCAAAAGGAAGGTCGGTGAGCTGCAGGGTGAAGTTGTTCTCATCACTCTTCAGTTCCAAGATTTCTCCACGCTCCTCACAAGCCTGTCCGTTTACGATGATTCCAGCCAGCATCAGACGAGTAAACAGCTTAGGCTTCTGTGCTACATCGGAACTGATTGCCACATAGCCGTCATTGCCGCCCATCATCACCTCATGAGTCTGTCTGCTGTAACAGATGTTGAGCGGCACAACAGAAGGAATCATGAAGCGCTGGCTCCCGCCCTGTGGATTGATTACGCAGCATTCATTGTCCGATACCACCCATATCTTGCCTTCCACATCGCACATGGTACTTACCTTGCCACCAATCTGCCATGTCTTGGAAGAAAAACTGTTACCCAGCACAGAACCGGCTGCATAATAACAGGTTACCGAACTGTTATCACCCATCCAGATATTGCCCTTGCTGTCTGCCATCAGATAGTTGATAACATCTGAGTTAGCTACCTGCACCACCTCCATATCGTTCGGATTGATGCAGTCGAGACGGGTATAGGTAGAAACCCAAATCCTACCCTTTCCATCCATCACCATCTGACCTACATGCAGACCAGAGAGCGCATTCTTTCCCTTGTCCGAGTAATGCCAGTCGGCTATGGTCTTGCCGCTCAGAAGAGCCGCCTTATCCATCACGAAGACACCGCCCTGATAAGAACCCATCCATATCCTGCCCTTCTTGTCCTGGAGAATATCGTAAGCCCAGGCAGTAGAATACTTGCCACTCTTATCGTAGACGATGAAGTTGCGCATCTGACGGGAACTGCGGTCATAGAAGTTGATGCCATGGTCGGTACAGATCCATACATCGCCGTCATGGTCTTCATAAATCTTGCGTACACGGTTATGACTCAGCGGGAAGGCAGAGCTGTTCTGCTTGTACCATGCCACATTCTGATAGCCTTCAGCATTCCGGGTGAAATGAATCAGACCGTTGGTACCGCCCATCCACCATTCTCCGTTACGGGTCTGGAGCATGGCATGCAGACAGTTGCCCTCACCCGACATCGTAATCTTATCGAGCGATACATAGCGGTAATAGGTATGGGTAGTGAGACGGGAGAGTCCATTGTCAGTACCCACCCATACATTCTGCCATTTATCTACAAAGCAAGCCCAGACGATGTTGTTAGGAATAGAAGCATCATCGCGGGAATCGTGGATATAATGGGTGATGGCATTGGAGAGTGCCATCTGATAGAGTCCGTTATCGGTTCCGATATAGAGATTGCCGGCAGCATCTGTAGAAAGACATTTGATGGAATTGCCGTTGAGAGCTGGAATCTGTGAGAAGTTCCTTAGTTGCAGATCGGCACAATAGAGAGCGCCCTCGGTACCAATCCAGTAGCATCGGCGCTTGGCATCATAGGCGAGCGCATTGACCAGCGGCTGTTCTCCGGCACGGAGCGGAATCAGTCTGCTGCCGAGATGCAGACCTGCGAGCGAACCTACGAGCAAGCCTCGCGGAGTAGAGAGCAAGGCATAGACATCGCCACCGAAGTCAGTCTTACCACCCTTGATATCGAGCACACGGAGTTCCTTCAGCTGCTTGCGCTTCGCCTCATCGGCAAAAGCCTTCATGGCTGGTGTTTCGGCATATTGATAAGATTGCGTATCGAATTTCAGGATGCCGTTGCCAGTAGCCAGATAGAGCATCCTGCCCTCGAAACCGAGCGCATTGACACGCGTATTGCTGAATGTATGTTCCTGAAAATGACGGTAGCCATGATAACCATCATAGCTGTAAAGACCGTTGTCGGTTCCGAGCCATATCATTCCATCACTGTCCTGGGTAATGGCACAAACGGACTGAGCACCTTCAAGGGAGGTGTTGACGAAACGCTGCGCATGGATGGCAAGCGAAATAAAGAGCATAGCAATTGCCATGCTGATGCGGTATATAGGTTCTGTTGACTTTTTCATGTGTGCAAATTTACACAATATTCATGATAACGCCAAAAAATATCGGAGGAAATTCATAAAAAAAAGAATCCCCTGGGAAAAATAGCCGCTGCTATTCCCAGAGGATCCGATATAAACTATATACTTTATAACCAACCGAAATCGGTCTTTGTTATCTTATATTGCCTGGAGCGTAATCGACTTTTCGATATTTCGCTTGCTGTCTTTTACCTTCAGGATGATGTCACCCTTCTGCTTGCTGCTCTGTACGATAACTACGAGTTTGCCGGAGAAGAGTTTCATCTGTGGCTGGGTGAACGGTTCGAGCGATGTGGCATCGCCGTTGCAGGCTGCCTTGAAAGTGCCGGCACCACTCACCTCGAAGGTCAGTTCGTCATCGGCAAGCGGACATTCATTGCCGTCCTTATCCTGCAGACTCACAGTGATGAAGGCAAGATCGTTGCCATCGGCATTCAGCAGCACATTGTGCTCATCGGTACAGCCTTCTACCATGCAGGCAATAGGCTCATGATCAGGAGTTTCTACACTGAACTTCATCTGTGCAGGCTCGCCGGCAGTACGCTTCACGTCCTCGCCCACCTTATCGCCATACTGGTTGTAGGTAACCACGCGAATCTCACCCGGTTCATACTTCACATTGTTCCAGCGCAGACGGTAGCGGTCGAGGCGGCTTGACTTGTCCTTGCGAACCCTGCCCTGACTCTTGCCATTCACGAAGAGTTCGCCTTCCACACCATCGGTATAGCAATATACAGGGGTAACCTGTCCTTCTCTGCCCTTCCAGTTCCAGTGAGGAAGAAGATGGGTAGTATGCTGCTGCTCGTTCCAGCGGGCACGATACATATAGTAGCGATCCTTAGGAAGTCCGGCAAGGTCGCAGATACCGAAGTAGCTGCTGCGGCTTGGCCAGTAGGTATCGTATGGAGTAGGCTCGCCCAGATAGTCGTAACCGGTCCATACAAACTCACCGATTACCCAACTGTAGTCATCCTGCATCTTCCAGTCATCATCAGGAAGATTGCTCCAGGAACAGTATTCGGTATCATAGCTTGAGCACTGACCATCAGGATAGGTAGCCTTATCACTTACCACTACCGGGAACTTGTATACGCCACGGGAGCTGACCGTAGAGGCGGTTTCAGAACCGAGGAGGAATCCCTGAGGCAACTGCTCGATATTCTTATAATATTTATGTACGCGATAGTTGAAGCCCGGTACATCCATGGTCTGAGCAAAGCCGCTCTTCAAGGCATCTTCTGCCTTATCCATACCCTGGGTTACAGGGCGGGATGGGTCGTACTGATGACAGATATCCTGCAGACGCTTAGCAATCTGCACACCCTCCTTGCTCCACTGCTCAGGAATCTCGTTACCGATGCTCCACATCACGATGCTAGGATGGTTGCGGTGGTGCTTTACCAGATTGGTGATATCCTTATCGCTCCACTCCTTGAAGAACTTGGCATAGCCGTTCTTGCATTTAGGATAAATCCACATATCGAAACTCTCTGCCATCACCATCATACCGAGGGAATCGCAGATTTCCATCTGCATGGTAGAAGGCATGTTGTGGGCAGTACGGATGGCGTCGCAACCCATCTGCTTCATCATCTTGATCTGACGGATAAGAGCTGCCTTGTTCTCTGCTGCACCCAATGGACCGAGGTCGTGGTGCAAGCAGACACCTTTGAGTTTTCGGGTCACGCCGTTGAGTTGGAAACCATGGTCCTTGGATACCGAGATGGTGCGGATACCAGTCTTCAGAGTCTGAACATCAGCCACCTTCTTGCCTTCATATCGGGTTAACTTCACCTGATAGAGATAAGGAGATTCCGGAGACCAGAGCTGAGGGTTCGCCACCTTCAAGGTAGTCTTGATTTCAGGGGTTGCACCCGATACGGTCTGCTCGGCAACCTTCTTGCCAACCTCATCAAACAGGGCGATGACGGTCTTGCCCGACTTACCAGTCTTTCCTTCCAGCAGCGCATTTACTTCTATTTCAGCCTCCTGCTTATCAGCCTTCAGGGTACGCACGAAGGTATCCCAAGTAGAGAAGTTCTCGTTGCCATAGAGTTCTACGGAAACCGGACGGTAAAGACCGCCTCCCGGATACCAACGGCTGCTTTCCTCTACATTATTAAGATGTACCTCGATGAGATTACTCTTACCAAACTGGATGAAAGGTGTAATGTCGATGCGGAAGGCATTGTAGCCGTAAGCCCATCTGCCAGCCTCCTTGCCATTCACCTTAACGACAGGCTGACTCATCGCACCATCAAAAACGAGGACGGCACGCTTATAGCCCTTAGGAGCCGTCCAGTTCATCTTATACATACCCTCACCAATCCAAGGCAGCGCACCAGAACGTCCCGACTTCTCGGTCTTTTCGGTTTCGCCATTCTGCTCGATGGCCACCATCTGCAGGTCCCATTTCTTATCAAAAGGACCCGAGATAGCCCAATCGTGCGGAACAGCTACCTGCTGCCACGCCTTACCATCACGGGAGAAGTCCCACGATGACAAAGTGATGACTTTTCTGCTCTGCGCCATGGTCATCGCAGAGAGAGCCAAGGCGAAAGTCGCCAATGTCAATTTCTTTTGTCCTATCATCATATATAATTAGTTGTTTACTTGAATGCATCCAGTGCTGCCGTAGGCTTTCCCGTATTGTCGAAGGCGCCCTTATCGTAGCCATTCCAGTTGTTGCTGCACTCTGGCTCCCAATAGAATACACCCTCGCAGGTAGAGATCTGCTTGCATCCATCCACCATCTTCTTGAGGAATGGAGCAGCATTCTCTGAGTTCCACACCATACCAATCTCTGAGATGATGACATCGCAGCCATACTTCTCGGAGAGGGTCTTGATGTTATTGAGACAAGCATCTGATACCTGTTCCCAAGTCTGGTCTGTAATCCAGTCCGGATAAAGCGACATGCCGATAACATCCCACTTGGCACAATTCTGCTTCAAGCCATCAAACATCCAGGTGTACTGACCGAGATTGTTACCTTTGTCCAAGTGTACGATGACCTTGGCATTAGGATAAACACCCTTCACTGCATCATAACCAGCATTGATATAGGCAGCAAAGTTAGCCATATTCTTAGAGGCACGACCTGTAACCTTGAGGGCATCGTCGCCATCAGCATCATTCCAGAGCATACCGTCGGTGGTTTCATTGCCCACCTGCACCCACTCTACATCGATGTTTCTCTCCTTCAAGGCAGAGAGTACATCCTTGGTATGGTTGGCTACAGCCTGCTTCATCTCATCGAAACTATAGTTCTTCCAGGCTGCTGGTACGCCCTGCTTACTAGGATCAGCCCATGTATCAGAGTAGTGGAAGTCAATCATCAGGCGCATACCCAGCTGCTGAGCACGCCAAGCCTTAGCTACGACATCGTCCTTACCATTCCATCCTCCATCTGGATTCACCCATACACGCAAGCGGATAGAGTTCATACCAAGGTCACGAAGCAGAGACATACACTCAGTAGCCTTGCCATTCTGATTATAAAACTTCACGCCACTGGCTTCCATCTCAGTGAGCCAACTAACATCGGCTCCCTTGGCGAAACCACTCATATCGTATGTTTTCTCCTTTTCTGGAGTAGCGTTATCATCATTGCTGCAACTTGTTCCCGTGATAGAGAAAAGAAGTGCAGAAGCCAAAAGTACGGCTTTACCTAAAATATTCTTCATTGTCGTATATATATTATAATAATGTGTATATTGTATGAATATTGCCTAAAAAGCAAACCTTGCACAAATTTTATCGTGCAAAGGTTTGCACAAGTTTTATTCTATTTGTACTTCCATGTCATTGTATTGAGGTCGGCGGTGATGGTCATTTCCTCTCCTGTCACATCATCCTTAAACCATAGATTCCATGAATTTTCTGTAGCAAGATTAAACAGTTTGCCATCCTCAGGCTCACAACCATACCAGGTTTGCTTATCATCTATATTTTCACCTACATAAATGAAATAGAAATTTTCCCAAGCAGAAGGTTTATATTTGCAAGTATATACACCATCGCTCACCTTGGTCATTACAGCGAGAAGCGAAATGCCATCTTTGGTAAACATACAGAGAGTATTGCTTGCCTCTGGCTCTGGAGAGGTCTGGTCGCCAGCCACGATAGAGTAAGTCAGCTCGCTATTCTCACCCACCTTCACGGTAACAGTGTAGGTTCCAGCCTTCTCGATGTTCACGCTGCCAGCGGCAGAAGCATCTGTCATCTTACCATCAGCAAGAGTATAGTTCAAGGTCTTTGCCACAGCAGCTGCATCATCAGTACCTGTTGCCTTAGTATACTCTGCACCTGTTCCTACAATCTGGATAGATGTATTATCAGCAGAGGTTGTGATTACCTTTACCCAAGCATAGTTAGGAGCATCGTAAGTCATCGCCTCGCCATTGAGCAGGAATTTCTTCATCCAAGTAGCCTTCCATTCCTTTGCCTTGGTATCAACAACAGTATAGTAGATACCAGCCTGACCAGGGAACCAGAAGCTCCATGCACTCTCCGTATTATCAGCCTCGAAGACATGACCATCAGCACCATAGTTACCCCAAATGGTTCCATCATTCTCCTTACCATAGAAGTTCAACCAAGAAGAGGCATTCATATAACCCGTATATACGCCATCCTCATCTGGAGAATAGAGTGTGGTCAAGGTCTTGATCTTATCGCTACTCAAGATAGCCATCGAATTCATATGTATAATATAAGGTGTAACGTTCACCTGGCATACATTGCTATAAGCTGCATCAAGGTTAGCTCCCATCTGGCTCTTAATGCGGAAGTAGAGAGGAGCACCTGTGCCCGGAGTCATACCCAAATCCTTGGCAAGGGTATTGAGATCGCCACCAGTAAATGCCTTGGAAAGATTGGTCACTGTATAATCCTTAGTTGATGCGAAATCCTCGGAAGTAGACGCCTGGAGGTAAGTGAGCAGTGTGCCATTACCAGCTGGCTTGGTCTCATCGCTTGAAAGCAAGGTAGGATTCTGCCAAGCCAACGAGAGGACAACGTCCTTACTTTTATCTACAGACAGGACCACATCGGATGCCGATGCCATCAGATTGGATGCCTTGAAGCCATCCAGGTATATCTTGTCGCCACTCTCATCGCAACTCACCAGGGCGGTGAGTGCGCAGAGAAGCATCATCAGGTTTCTAAATATCTTTTTCATTCTTTTATCCTATTAATAGTTGTCGTTATGAAGATTTGGATTTGCGGTAAGCTCGGTGTTAGGGATTGGATAGATGTTGTACTTGCTGTCAACAGCCTGTCCATCGTGAGTGCCACCCTTCCACTGCCAGATGTACTTGTTAGTAGTAAACTGACCATAGCGAATCAGGTCGGTACGGCGATAACCTTCATGATAAAGTTCACGGGCACGCTCATCGAGAATGAACTGGAGGAACTCATCATCGTTGGCAAAGTTGCTTGACCATACTTGTCCTTTACCTTTTCCATAAGCACGCTCACGTACCTTGTTAATCCAATAGATGGCACCCTTCGTACGAGAGGCAATAACCTCAGGATCGCTCGCATCCGTCTTTCCATCTGGCCATGGATCCCAACTTGCGCCCTTAGTACGAGCCACGCACTCGGCATACATCAGATAGACATCAGCCAAACGGAAGAGAGGAAAATCGGTTTCTACACCTGCATCAGCTGTATTAGATGCAGTGGTTTTATCATCCTTCAGGTTACTCCATTTCTCAGAAAGATAGCCGGCGGTTTCTTCGGTCATGCTGGAAATATCCTTGCTCTGGCCATTGGTAAAGAACTTGCAACGCTTGTCGCCACTGCCGTCAATATCGGTCTGGGTAAACTTATTCACGAACTCAGGACGAAGGCGGAACTCACTCCAGCCGGCAGTTACACCATAATCGGCTACATTCTGGTTGGCATTCGACATACTTACCTGTCCACAAACCAGATAAGTAGATGAACCCCAGCTTACAGTATGCTCTGCACTTACCGGCAAGGCAAAGATAATCTCGTTGGTACGCTTGTCGTTATCAGCATTGAAGAGTTTGCTGTAATTATCTTCCAGGGAGTAGCCCATACTCATCACCTTATCGCAAGCCTCCTTGCACTCAGTATACTTAGGCACACCAGTATAAACCTCGCTGTTTAGATAAAGCTTGGCAAGCAAGGTATAGGCAGCACCCTGAGAAGCCTGACCGTAAGGACAGGTAGAAGCAGGAAGCATATCACCTACACAATCCTTCAATTCACTCTCGATATAATCGAATGTCTGCTGAGGAGTATAACGTTGAGGGATAAAACTGCCCACAGGATCATTCTCTGTTACCATCGGAATGTTGCGATAGAGATCGAGAGCATGGAAGTAGAACAAGGCGCGCATGAAGCGAACTTCAGCCCTATACTCCTTCATCTTTACCTCGTCATTGCCGCTGAAGCTAGCGCCATTGGCATTGCGGAGGAACTCATTGCAGAGGGCGATGTTGTAGTAGATGCGATAATACATATCTGATACCCAAGCATCGTTGGCATCCCAAGAGAGATAGGTAAGCCCCGTAGTCTGCTCACCAGTCAGCCAGGTAGAGGCAAATTCATCGGTACCACACTCCTGCATATTGATAAACATACGCATGTAATCGAAACCACTACCATTGTTCAATACGGATTCCATATCCTTATTATCGCCACCCTTGCCCTGACCACTAGTCACCATGGCAGCATAAATCTTACCCAGCACAGCCTCATAATTGGCAAGCGAGGTATAAACATCCTTAGAGGTTGTCTCTGTATGAGGATATTGGTCGAGATCGGAAACACAGCTGGTTGTGCCTGTCAGCACCGCTGTTCCCATCATCATACTATATAATATATTCTTAAGTTTCATTGTTATCTGTTTTGATTGTTAGAACTGAAGTCCGAGGCTTACTGAGTAAGTGCGAGGACGTGGATAGAATGAGTTGTCCATTCCGTTTGGCACCTCAGGATCTGTACCTGAGTAACCGGTGATGGTGAATACATTCTGTACCATTGCAGATACGGTGAGCGAAGCCCACTTGTTGATCTTGCCTACATTGTAACTCAAACTCAGGTTGTCGAGTTTCAGGAAGGAAGCATTCTCTACGTAGTAATCAGAGAGATACTGACGGGTCTTGAAACCGGTCTTCAGGAAACTAGTATTGAGATTGTTGAGCTGTGAGTTGTTGTAACTTACTGTCTCAAAAGCACCTGTACTCATACCCATGCCATTATATACGTAGTTGTCGATGTTGGCACGGAAACTCATACCGAGTGTCAGCTGCTTGTATCTCAAAGATGTGCTCAAGCCCATAATGTACTTAGGGGCTGGAGAATGATAGCGGTAGAGATCGGCATCATTGATTTCGCCATCATTGTTCAAATCGGCATAAGCACCCTCGATAGGCTTGCCTGTCTTAGAGTCGTAGAGCTGATGATATACGTAGAACATGTATGGCTCATATCCCTCTGAGAGTACCTGGAACTGGTAAGCATCGATAGATGGGCCTACCTTCACGTTGGTCTGGCTTCCACCCTTTATCAATGAAAGGTTCTTCACCTTCATGTTCTGCCAGGTAAAGTTGTAGCTCAGGTTCCACTCCCAGTCCTTGGTCTGGATAGGGGTTGCATTCAGAGAAACCTCAATACCCTTGCTGTCCACATTACCTACGTTGGTAAGGATGGTCTTTGAGAAGTTGGTACCTGCTGCTGTTGGTACTGATGCCAACAGGTCCTTGGTCTTACGGGTATAGAAATCGATGGCACCACCGATACGACCATTCAGGAATCCAAAGTCGAGACCGAAGTTCCAGGAAGTAGTAGTCTCCCACTTCAAGTCTGATACGTATGCCTCTGGACGATAAGTTGTGATATACTGTCCGTTGATGAGTGCCTCGGCACCTGTTACACTGGATGTATAAACCGGCAGATAGTTGTAGTTGCCGATGCCTTCCTGCTGACCGGTAACACCATAGCTGGCACGGAGTTTCAAGTTAGAAAGTACCTTCTGGTTCTTCAACCAAGGCTCTTCTGTCAAAGTCCAGCCCAAAGCAACAGATGGGAAAGTACCCCAACGGGTATCCTTAGAGAAACGGGAAGATGCGTCTCGACGAACGGTTGCCGTCAGGAGATACTTTCCATCGAATGAATAGTTGATACGTCCGTAATATGACAACATTACATGACGGTAATCTGATGCCTTTACGGTTGACAGGTTTGTGCCTGCCGCACTTTTGGTATAATAAAGAGGTGTAGTACTCTTCCAGTACTGGTAGTCGTAACCGGCTGTCAGATCTACATTACTCTTGATATCTTCAAAATACTTTGCATAGTTGGCATAGAGGGTAAGCAAGCGGTTCTCGTTCTTCTGAGGACCATACTTATAATCGCTACCGCCCAAAGACTCATCCTTGTTGTAGCTCTGTGCTGCATAGACAGGGACATGAATGGTTCCATCGCCCTTGGCATAGTCAGCACCCACGGTAGCATGGAGCTTGAGGTCTGGCAGGAAATGAACCTTGTAATCTACATCCATCGAACCGATGAAGCGGCTTACCTTACTCTTTGAATCATACAGATCAACCAGACCGCGAGGGTTTCTTACACCGGCATTCACTGGATAGCCATCAGCATCGAGTGCCTCGTTGTAACCACCATACTTGTCGTTACCGGAATAAACCGGGATGGTTGGGTTGAATGTGGCAGCTGCCCATACGGCACCACCATTATTGAATGAGTTGTTATTGAGGGTTCCCTTGGCATTGATGGTCAACTTCAGGTGATCCTGGAAGAAGCTAGGAGTCAATACCACGTTACCTGTCCAGCGCTCTACATTGTCCTTGCGAACCAGACCGCTCTGGTTGTAATAGCCTACAGACACGCGGAATGGCAACCACTTGTCGATGCTGCCGCTCACGCTGAGGTTATTGTCTGTACCGAAGGCTGTATGGTAAACCTCATCATTCCAGTCGGTATTAGCAGTACCGAGCAATGACTTTTGGTTATCTGTACCAAACTGGTTGATGACATTCACGAATTCATCACGGCTCAGCATATCTACCATCTGCGCACGGGTCTGCAAACTGTTGGTGGTATTGAAGTTCACCTTTACAGCACCCTGCTGTCCCTTCTTGGTGGTAATGATGATGACACCGTTAGATGCACGGGAACCATAGATGGCTGTAGAAGAAGCATCCTTCAATACAGTCATGCTCTCGATATCAGAAGGGTTGATCATGCTGAGGAAGTTGCTGCTGTTACCAGAGATACCACCCTGCTCCAATGGCACGCCATCGAGCACGATAAGAGGGTCGTTGCTGGCATTCAGAGAGGCACCACCACGCACACGGATGGTACTACCGGCAGAGGCAGAACCACTGTTGGACATAATCTGTACACCCGAAACCTTACCGTTGATCAACTGTTCTGGAGAAGAAACGAGACCTTTGTTAAAGTCCTTCGATTTCACGGTAGCTACGGAACCTGTCAGGTCACTCTTTCTTGCCGTACCATATCCGATGACCACGACATCAGCCAGCGCCTTGCTGTCAGATTCGAGTTTCACCTTCATATTGTCTGAGATAGAAAGTACCTTATCAATATAACCGATATAAGATACCTTGATCTTCTTGGCTGAAGAAGATACCTGAAGACTGAAGTTACCGTCAAAATCAGTAACTGTACCGCCCTTTTCGCCTTCCACCATGACAGTGGCGCCAATCAGAGCCTCACCATTCTGCGCATCAGTCACCTCACCTTTGATGGTTCTTGTCTGCGCCATGAGTTGCAGACATCCGATGACGAACAATGCCACGAGAAGCAAACTTCTCTTTGCTAAATTCTGGATTGCTTTCATTGTTTTACTTTTAGGTTGCGTTTTACGTTAAAATGCGTTTGCGTTTAAAATTGTTTTCGGTTGCAAAAGTAGGGAAAAGAGAAGAAAACAGCAGATAGATTTAAGACAAAAATAAAGAAAAAACGGACAAAAGCAAATCTTTATCTAGCTTTTGTCCGTTTTGTCATTAAAGAGGCAGGAATCTTTAAATCAGTTCTATACCTTTACTCTTTTACAGGTACGAGTTTAATACCGAAGAGGTTGCATGTATCCTGCTTTGTAATAGTATGAGAACCTGCATCCAATGTTACAGTCATTGTCTTAGCTGTTGAATCAATAACTGCATTTACTTCAGCAGGCTTCTTTCCATCAATTTTGGCGTTCGTCTTGGTATCTGCAGAACTGAAATAAAGGGTCATTGTAACTTTCTTATCAACAGTTACTGAGATATTAGTTGCAGACTCCATCTTTACACAAGTAGAATATGAAGTGCCGTCAATAGTAGCAGTTCCCTTATTTGTAGCATAGTTACCTGAAACTGTTACTATGCTACTTGAAGGCTTAGAATCTGTGAATGTTACCAAAACAGTACCCTCGATAGGAGTTACAGTACTGCCACCTTCTGTACCACCAGTAGAACCACCAGTGCCACCACCATCGCCAGAACCACCAGTAGAGCCACCAGTGCTACCACCTTCGCCAGCAGCATTGCTCTCACCGAATACCTTAACAACACCAGAAGTATAAGCATCAAGAATACTTGCCAAAGCAGGCCATGGCTGCTGGTGACCATTTGTTACTACCGTCTCATCAGGAATAACGAAATCAATGTCACCATGATTCAAACGACCTGCACCATAGAAGCCTTCTACAATAGAAGGAACATCTTCTGCCTTATCTGCAGCGTATGCATACATGAGGCTTGAGTTGGTATCGAAGTTGTTGTAAGAAGTACCACCAACCAAAGTCTTTACGCTTGTAGGAACCTGCTCACTTGGATTAGAAACCTCGTAGGCATCAAAGCTTGTATTGTTTTCTGCGTATGGGATATAGCTGAAGTTTGCTGGCTTGTTGGCAAATACATTGCCGTATGCCTTAATCAAGCCACCTTTCTCACCAGAGAAAGTACCATCACCCTTGGCATCAGTACCCTGCAAAGAGCTCATGATAGGACGCTTGGTTGCATCAAAGTAGTTTGACTCCATGAACACACTTGAACCACTGGTTGCACCAATACCATAAACATCACAATGCTGATAGTAGTTGTTGTACATGTGAACACTCATGGTACGAACGCGAGCCATACGAGAGTCAGAATGGTCGAACCAGTTGTGATGATAAGTAATCCAGTTTTCACCAGTTTCACTCTTCATACCACACATAGAAGCCTTACCATTATCCCAGAAGCGGTTGTAAGCTACAGTAACATACTTAGAATCGCCCTTGATATCTACAGTACCGTCACCCTTGGCCTGGTCGGCAGCACTACCCTTTTTACCATAGAAGAGATCCATATTGTGAATCCAAACATGAAAGTTTTTTGTATCAAGAGACATGGCATCATCCAGGCAACGCATGATAGCAAAGTTACGGAACTCTACACTCACTGCCTCTCTAAGCAAGAAGCCGAAGCCATATACGGTAGCATCATCACCGACACCTTCGAATGTCATATTCATCATAGCTCCCTTAATCTGCAATCCTTCAGCAGAACTTGAAATGTGATCCAAATCAGAAAGATTTACCTTACCGATGATACGGAAGGCGATTGGGGTTTTATCCTTACCTTTTGAATAAGCATCAATAATAGACTGAAGACCTGTAATCGTCTCTTGCTTACCAGTATTAACTGTTGTAGAAACGGTCTTAGCTGTCTTGGCTGTAATATACAGAACCTTAGCACCAGCTTTCAAAGTACCATCATTATTATAAGCACCTACACCAGCATACTTGAAATGAGCAAAGCCCTCACGGTTGTAGCTCTTTACTACCAAGTTAGAAGCTGTATTGGCACCAGTAATCTCTGTACCTTCAGCATTTACAGGAACAACCTTTACAGAATAAGTACCTTCCTTCAAACCGAGAACATCGGCACGATAGTAAGAAGCATACTGACGAATCAACTGAGCATCAATCTTCTTGTCATCTACATATACATTATAAGAAGAAGCGCCCTCGAATGGAGCCCACTTCAAGTAGGCAGACTCCTGCCAGCCCTTTGCCTCAGTAATCTGAATCACACCTGCAGGATTGTCAATATCACCACTTTCGCCCTGCTCTACTTTCTTTGCGAAACTGATTTTCTGAACAGAAGCATCATACTCATCATTCTCTGAGCCTGATTTAGGTGCGATGATTGCCTTATCACCTTCGAACTTCACACTTGTCAAATCTGCAGTATTATAATACTTCACATCACCCGACTTGGTGGTAACATACATCTGGTTCACCTTGCTGTTACGAGCCACGGCATGGGTAATCTTAAATGTCCCTGTCTGAGCCACAGCAGCACTCAAACTCATCAGGAGGAGTGCCAAAGTAAATACCATTTTCTTCATTGTTCAATCCTCCTTATTTTATTTGATGATTACTTTCTTACCATTAATAATATAAACACCCTTAGATAAGCCCTTAGGGGAAGAACCTACACACTGGCCCTGAAGGTTATAAACCTTACCTTGCAATGCTTTCTTTATATCTTCTACCTGACTGATGCCGGTAGTTTGATAAGTGAAAGAAAGGATTACGAGCGACATATCTGCCTGATCAGATGTATTATCTGAATACTGAAGAACGACATTGTCGCCATCGAAGGTAATCTCTGAGACAGTCTTTTCTATGAGCTGACCATCAATCTTAACCGTCTGTTTGCTACCGGCAAATACTGCCGTAGACAACATTCCAGCCAACAATAATAAATAAGCTTTTTTCATTTTAATGAATGTTTGTTAGATTATTTTTTTGGTTTGTTTTTGAATTTTACAATGCAAAAGTAGTGAAAAAATAGCTATTATAAAACATCCTGGCGCATTTTTCTTACGCAAACGTTTTCATAAGTGTAAAATAGAATATTATAAAAAAGGGCATAAAAAAAGACTGAATCCTGTTACGAAGATTCAGTCTCATAAAGAAGTGGTACCACCAGGAATCGAACCGGGGACACAAGGATTTTCAGTCCTTTGCTCTACCAACTGAGCTATGGCACCAACTTTCACAAATCGCGATTTATCATTTGCGGGTGCAAAGTTAATACTTTTTTCTGGTTCCTGCAAATTTTTCGGGAAATTTCTTTCAAAAAAAGATAAAAAAGTCTATTTTTGTTGGTGTTGTCCATTATTTAATGTACCTTTGCAGCAGATATCGGGATTTAGCGCAGTTGGTAGCGCACGTCGTTCGGGACGATGAGGTCGCTGGTTCGAGTCCAGTAATCCCGACCAAACAATCATATAGACTTAAAATCCGTAAGCCTATGAAGTTTTTAAAGGATTTTTTTTATATCAATTACCATGAACGGCGAGCATTACTCGTAATCCTGACCCTGCTCGTTGTCAGTACCACAATGATTTTCATTGTAGGTTCTAAAGAAACCATGCCATCAGAAAAGCAACAAGCCCATAACGATAGTATCATCAGACATGCCACGCGACAACAGCCAGGCTATTATGACGAAGGACTTCAGTCGAGCGAAGTATTCGCCTTTGACCCCAATACGGCAAGCCAATCTGATTTCCAACGGCTGGGACTGGAATCATGGCAAGCCAGAAACATCATCAAATATCGGAATAAAGGAGGTATCTTCAGGACACCTAGAGACTTTGCGCGGGTTTACGGACTAACCAAGAAGCAATTCGAAAAACTGCTGCCCTTTATCAGAATTGGTAAAGACTACCAGCCGGCTGCCAACTTTTACCCAAGAGAAAGATACAACTACGGCTATCAAGAGACGGCTATAAGAACTAGAGAAGAAAGGAAGAAAGACACTACCCAATACAATTATCCACGGAAACTGAAAGAAGGTCAGTATATCAACATCAATTCTGCTGATACGACCGAACTGCAGAAAATTCCCGGCATAGGCTCTTACTATGCCAGAAGCATCATCCGTTACAGAGAGCGTTTAGGCGGTTTTGTTTCCATGAGCCAGATACAAGAAGTGGAAGGCGTGCCCGAGACAGCCCTCCACTATATGAATATTGATGCAAAACATATCCGGAAAATGAATGTCAACCAGCTCAGTTTAGCCGAATTGCGCAAACATCCTTACCTGGACTTTTACCAGGCAAAGGAAATCGTTAACTACCGCAGAACCCATGGTCCGCTGAGAAGTGTGAATGATTTGCGTCTTCTCAAAGACTTTCCACCTGCCGAAATAGAAAGAATCAAGCCGTATCTTGCCTACTAGGGGCAAGATTGTCTGTCTGCAAGTTTGCCGGTGCCTGTCTGCAAGTTTGCCAGTTTTGCTAAATGACACCAAACTGGTGCAGGAAGATAAGGAAAATACAGATTGGACAGATAAAACGGATGGTGAACAGGAAAACAGGGAAGAGAGTTCCCTTCAAGGTTCCCCAGTTGGTAAACTCATCACGCACAATCTTCTTTGGCACATACCATCCCAGAAACAGACAGGTGATGAATGAACTCAACGGCATGAGCAGCTGGGCAGTAAAGTTGTCACAATTGCTCAGGAAATCCTTGCCGAAGAAGCCCAAATCAGGTACGGCGCCCTGAGAGAGCGAACAGAATACGGCTATAATGCTGCAAACGATGGTCTCGAACCAGGCTCCCTTGGCACGGCTTATCTTACCCTCCTCATAAATAAAGGCGGTACCTATCTCGTGCATCGAGATGGTAGAAGTCAGGGCTGCCAATACCAGCAAAGCATAGAACAACACCGAAATCACATAACCGACAACCGGCATATTACCGAAAGCCTCCTGGAATACGTTTGGCAAGGTAATGAAGATGAGCGAAGGACCGCTGTCTGGCTGCACACCTACCGAGAAGGCTGCAGGGAAGATCATCAAACCTGCCAATACGGCAATTACCGTATCAATGGTCACAATCTGAGTAGCCGACTTCAAGAGATTGGTCTGTCTGTTGAAGTAAGAGGCATAAGTACACAGACATGCCGTACCCATACTCAAAGAGAAGAACGCCTGTCCCAGCGCTTCGAGCAACACATTCTCATCTACCTTAGAGAAATCCGGTTTCAGCAGGAACTCCACTCCCTTCATCGCTCCCGGCAGAGAGCAGGAAGCTATCACAATCACAATCAACAGGAAGAAGAGCATAGGCATCAGAATCTTGGATGCTTTCTCTATACCATTGCGCACACCGCGCACTACCACCATGTGGGTAAGCAGGATAAAACCTACTGCCCATAGGGTAGGACGGATAGGATCGGCTGCAAAGGTTTGGAAATAGGTCTTCACATACGCTGCGTCGCCATGAACACCGCCCATGATACTGGCATAGAGATACTGCAGGCACCAGCCAGCCACTACGGCATAGAAACCCAGGATAATCATAGAGGTGATGATACCCATCAAGCCCAAAGCACCCCAAGCCTTATGCTTACCCAGATTGGTATAAGCTCGGGCTGCATTGGATGCAGAATGACGACCGATGATGAATTCGCTCATCATGCCAGGCAATCCGAGTAGGATGATACATACCAAATAGATGAGAATGAAGGCGGCGCCACCATTCTGACCTGCCATATAAGGGAAACGCCACACATTACCCAAACCGACTGCCGAGCCGGCTGTGGCAAGAATAACGCCCAACTTACTACCAAAATTTCCTCTTGTTTCCATTATCTAAATCTTTAATGTGTAGTGTTTGTTGTTTTCCGAAGAAACGGCAGATGCTACACCTTATTATATATATATGATTATATTATTCAAGTTTCGCAAGTTTTGCTCCACACGCCCTGAAAGGGCAGAAGCTCCTAGCCCAGGGCATCGCCCTGGGTTATTATGGACGCAACCCTGTCGCCCTGTAAGGGCAAAAGCTTTAAAACTCCAGGCAAAACATAAAGCTTTTGCCCTTACAGGGCGTCTTGCTGATTGCCATCATACCCAGGGCGATGCCCTGGGCTAGGAGCTTCTGCCCTTTCAGGGCGTGCTGCTTCTGGAACTTTTGCTCTTCTGCCCTTTACCTTTCCCTTCGGCCGGTGACCGTTGGTTCAGGGCGTGCTGCTTCTGGAGCTTTTGGGCCTTCAGCCCGTACTTAAACCACATGCGAAAGTTCAGTTATATTTTCTATCCGATTACAAATACTTTATCCGAAGACACCAAACTGGTTCAGGAATACCAGGAAGATGAGGACAGGACAAACGAACTTAATCAGGAAAAGATAAATACCGAAGAGACGGCCCTTCAAGGTTCCCCAGTTGGTAAACTCATCCTGTACGATCTGCTTAGGTACATACCAGCCCAGGAACAGACAGGTAAGGAATCCTCCCAGAGGAAGGAATATCTGACCCGTAACGAAGTCGAACCAATCGAACAGCGCCTTTCCAAAGAACGAAAGCTTATCTGTTGCACCCAAAGAGAGAGAACAGAAGGCTCCGATGATGGCACAGGAAACTGTAACGATGGTAGCACCTTTCTTGCGGTCTATCTTCAACTCCTCGTAGAAGAAAGAAGTATTCACCTCATGAAGTGACATCAGCGAGGTCAAGGCAGCTACAGACAGCAACACGTAGAAGAGCAGCGAAATGATCCAACCCAATACAGGTAACGATGCAAACGCCTGATTAAAGACATTCGGCAAAGTGATGAAGATAAGTGAAGGACCACTATCCGGTGATACTCCTACAGAGAAGGCTGCAGGGAAAATCATCAGACCAGCCAGTACTGCTACCAGCAAATCGATGATGGAAATCTGCAAAGCACTCTTAAAGAGATTGGTCTGACGGCTGAAGTAAGAGGCATAGGTACAGATACAGCCCATACCGATACTCATAGAATAGAACGACTGTCCCAAGGCATTCAGGAACACGTTTCTGTCTACCTTTCCGAAATCAGGCTTCAACAGGAACTCCACGCCCTTACCTGCATCCGGCAACAGACAAGCTGCTACCACAATGATCAAAAGCAGGATGAACAGGAGAGGCATCATCACCTTAGAAGCCTTCTCTATACCGCCGCGCACACCATGAATAATCACGAAATGACAAATCAGGAATATCGCTACCGTCCACATAACCGGACGCACAGGATCAGAAGAAAACTCCTTGAAGTAATTCGCCACAAAGGTAGGGTCACCATGCAGTTCGCCCATGATGCTGGCATAGACATACTGCAGACACCAGCCCGAAACCACCGCATAATAGCCCGTAATCAGGAAACCGGTAAGCACCTCAAGATAGCCTACCCACTTCCATGCCGTACCATTAGAGAGTTTGGTATAGGCACGTGCGGTATTTGAGGCACCATGACGGCCGATGATAAACTCAGAAATCATACATGGAATGCCCAACAGGAGCACACTTCCGATGTATACCAGAATAAAGGCTGCACCACCTTCCTGACCAGCCATATAAGGGAAGCGCCATACGTTACCCAAACCTACGGCGCCACCTGCTGTAGCAAGAATCAATCCAATCTTGCTACCAAAACTTCCTCTATTTGAATCTGTCATTTCTATCTTTCTATTACTAATTTCTTACTTTTTAATTTTTCTTCGTGCAAAATTATAAAATAATTCTGAAATATATGAATTATTTGAAAGCAAAAACACAAATTTAGTAATATTTATGCTATTTAGTCTGTTTTAGAACGCAGAAATGACTTTTTCGATACATTTTCTAACGATATTCAGCCGGCAAGGTATCACGCCACTTCGAGAAAGGATTGCCCAAGAGATGCGAATTGTAGAATCGCTTGTCGCCTGTTACCTCCATGCCGATGAAATCAGGTTTTTCATAGGCTTCGGTCTCGCTAGCCAACTCCACCTCTGCCATGACCAGACCTTCATTATCGCCATAGAACTCATCTACCTCGAAGGTATGACTGCCACTTTTCACAAGATAGCGACGCTTATCGATGACGCCACCCTGACAAAGTTGCAGGAGATGCTGCGCCTCGTCCATCGTTATCTCCTTTTCAAACTCATAGCGGGTCATGCCGCCATTTACCGACTTGCCCTTAATGGTAAGGTAAGCCTTCTCATCCCGTGTGCGAACCCGCACCGTAGCCCCCTCGGCAGGAATATATCCCTGCTGGATATGACTAGAAGAAAAGGCGGCGCTTTTGTAAGCGTCGCCCTTCTTAACGAGGAATTTTCTTTCTATCTCTAATCCACTCATTGTTTTATACTAATGTTGTTGCATAAATGGCAAAAAGAATACCGAGGACTATCAATCCTATAAATATCCACTTGATTACTTTCTCGCCTTTTGCAGCCTGTTTCTTCTGATAAGCCTCATGTTTGGCTCTTCTTAAGTCTTTATTTCCACTCATAGTCGTATATTTTTTAGATTATTATTGTTGTTCGTCATCATTCGTAGGGAACTCCATCAGGTATGCCTTGATGAAATCATCTATCTTGCCGTCCATCACGCCATCTACATCCGATGTCTGATAGTTGGTACGGTGGTCTTTCACACGACGGTCGTCGAAGACATAACTTCTAATCTGGCTTCCCCACTCTATCTTCTTCTTACCAGCCTCAATCTTAGCCTTAGCTTCCAGACGCTTCTTCATGGCGCGGTCGTAGAGTTGGCTCTTCAAGAGCAACAGGGCTTTGGCACGGTTCTTTGGCTGGTCACGGGTTTCGGTATTCTCGATGAGGATTTCTTCTTCCTCGCCGGTATCAGGGTCGGTATACCAATAACGCAGACGGACACCCGACTCCACCTTATTCACATTCTGACCACCGGCACCACTCGAACGGAAGGTATCCCAGGAGAGCTTGGCTGGGTCAACATATACCTCGATGGTATCATCTACCAGCGGAGTTACGAAGACACTGGCGAAACTGGTCATTCGCTTGCCCTGGGCATTGAAAGGAGAAACACGCACCAGTCGGTGCACACCGTTCTCGCTCTTCAGATAGCCATAAGCGTACTCACCGCCCTCAATGGTCATGGTCACGCTCTTGATACCAGCCTCATCACCTTCCTGCATATCGGTGATAGTTACCTTATAGCCATGAGCTTCAGCCCAGCGCATATACATACGCATCAGCATCTGTGCCCAGTCCTGGCTCTCGGTACCACCGGCACCGGAATTAATCTTGAGCACACAGTCCATCGGGTCTTCCTTCTGGCGAAGCATGTTCTTCAACTCCAGGTCTTCGATGGCTTTGATCGCCTTGGCATAATCGGCATCCACCTCTTCCTCGGTCACCATTTCGTCTTTATAGAAGTCGAAGGCAAGCTGCAGTTCATCGGCATAAAGACGTACAGTCTTATAACCGTCGAGCCATTTCTGGATACCTTTCACCTTCTTCATCTGCTCCTGTGCATACTTCGGGTCTTCCCAGAAGTCAGGAGCCTGGGTACGGAGCTGCTCCTCTTCAAATTCTACTTTCTTCTGGTCTATATTGAGATAGCGATGCAGAGCATCAGCTCTGTCCATCACATCCTTCAACTGGTCAGCTGTAATCATTAACTCTTAACTATAAACTTTTAACTTTAAACTATATGATTACTCCTCATACATCTTGTCAATCTCCGCCTTATAGTTCTTGTTGATGATAGGGCGGCGAATCTTCAAGGTATTGGTCAACTCGCCCGACTCCATAGAGAAGTGGTGAGCCAGGAGGGTAATGCGCTTAATCTGCTCATAATAAGCCAGATGCTGCTGGAGAATCTGAATACGGTCCATCAGCATCTTCTGCACCTTCTCGTTAGCACACAAATCTTCACGGCAGGTGAAGGCGATATGATGCTCACGTGCCCAGTCCTCCACGAGACGGAACTCTGGAACGACGAGGGCTGATACGAACTTGCGCTGGTCGGCTATAACAGCCACCTGATCGATAAACTTATCTACCAGGAGCAATGATTCTACCTGCTGCGGAGCGATATATTTACCATTCGATGTCTTGAACAGGTCCTTGATACGCTCGGTGAGATAAAGCTCGCCATCCTTCATGTAGCCGGCATCACCGGTATGGAAGAATCCATCCTTGTCGAATGCCTTCGCATTGGTGGTATCACGATGATAATATCCCGGAGTGATGGTAGGACCCTTGAGGAGCACCTCATTATCCTCACCTATCTTTACCTGAATGCAGGAGATCGGGCGACCCACAGAACCCAGACTGCGTTTCTTGTCGAGATGATCACAGGATACGGTGGCAAGGCTCTCGGTCAGACCGTAACCCACCACCATATCGATACCGATGGCATGTACAAACTCCTCTACTTCCGGACTTACATAAGCACCCGCTGTAGGGAAGATATTCGGTTTTTCCAAGCCCAACTGCTTGCGAACCATGCTCAAAACGGTCTTGTTGATAATTCTATATTCCAACTCCAATGTCAGAGGAGGGCGCTTGCAGTTTGCCAGATATTCTATATTCCGCTTCTTTCCTACTGCCAAGGCATGGTAGAAGAGCTTCTTCTGGATAGGACCGGCATCATCCATCTTTGCCTTTACGGCGATATACACCTTCTCCCAGAAACGTGGCACACTACACATACAGGTAGGATGCACCTCTCTCATACTCTCCTGAATTTCATGAGGATAAGTATTGATGATGAGTTCGGCACCTTCGCTCAAGCAGAGGTAAGACCAGGCACGTTCAAAGATATGGGTAAATGGAAGGAAGTCGATGACGCGGTCCTTTTCGGTAACTGGCACGCATTCGTCGTTTGCCTTCAAAGCAGCATAATACTGGCTATAAGTCAGCATCACGCCCTTACTGTCGCCCGTTGTTCCACTGGTATAGAGGATATCAGCCAAGTCATCCATACTAGCCTGCTTGTAGAGTTCCTCCACTTCTGTCTGACGAGGAAGATTCTCACCCAACTTCAGAAAGTCCTTGAAATAGAGGGCTGCAGGATCGTGTGTACTGATGCGTACGCTGGAATCGAAGATGATGATACGCTCCAGAGAAGGACAGAGGGCAAAGATACGGTGAGCCTTGTCATACTGCTCCTGTTCGCCTACAAAGAGAAAGCGAATCTGCGCATCATTAATCATATATTGAATCTGCTGCTCGCTGCTGTTGGCATAGAATGGCACAGCAGTAACTCTGATACCGTACGCACCGAAGTCGGTGTACAGATAATGCACACAGTTCTGCGAGAAGACAGCGATTTTGTCAAGAGGTTTAGCCCCAAGATTCAGGAGGGCATTGCTCACTTGTTTCACTCTTAAGGAAAAGAGGTTGAATGAAACCGATTGCCACTGGTCGCTGCCAAACTTTCTGAAAGTTAAAGCAGTTTTCTCTCCCCATTTCTTGGCGAGATCATGTACCAGTACCGAAAGATGACTATTAATCTGCATAAGCTTATATTTATATTCTGATGCAAAGATAATAGAATTTGTTAAGAACACAAAATAAAAAGATACTTTTTCCACTTTATCTGCTCTTTTTTTCGTATCTTTGCCCCAAAATCAAAAAATAGAGAGATTATGATGACACAAGAAGAATATGTAAGCGATGCCGTGGATTTGCTGAAAAAGCTCATCGCCACCCCATCTGTAAGCAGAAACGAGAAGGAGGCTGCCGACATCATGGAGCAGACCATCCGCAAATATGGTTTCGAACCTCATCGTGAGGCGAACAACATCTGGATTATCGACCCTCATTACGATGAGAGCCGACCTACCCTGCTGCTCAACGCTCACATCGATACCGTGAAGCCTGTGGCTTCATGGACACGCAACCCATTTTCACCGGATGTTGAAGAGGGTGTACTTTACGGTTTGGGCAGCAACGATTGCGGCGGCGGACTCTGTTCGCTCCTCCAGATATTCAGAATGCTGACCGCAAAGCCTCAGCAGTATAATCTTATCTATCTGGCATCCGCCGAAGAAGAGGTGTCGGGAAAGGATGGCATCACCCGTGCCCTGCCTTTGCTTCCGCATATCGACCTTGCCATCGTAGGTGAGCCTACCGGCATGAACCCGGCTGTTGCCGAAAAGGGACTGATGGTGCTGGATGTGATTGCTCACGGAAAGAGCGGTCATGCTGCCCGCAACGAGGGAGTAAACGCTATCTACGAGGCATTGGATGATATGCGATGGATTCGTGACTATAAGTTTGAGAAGGTAAGCGAATTCCTGGGACCTACCAAGATGACGCTTACCGTAGTGAATGCCGGAACCCAGCACAATGTGATTCCGGATAAGTGTACGATGCTTGTGGATATCCGCACCAACGAGTTTTACGACAACGAGGAGGTTTACGAGTTTATCTGCCAGCACCTGAAGAGCGAGGTAAAGGCTCACAGTTTCCGTCTGAAGTCATCCCGCATCGACCCGGCACATCCTCTTATCAGGAAATGTGTAGCCATGGGCATGAAGCCATTCGGCAGTCCTACCCTCAGCGACCAGGCTCTGATGCACTTCCCTTCGTTCAAACTGGGTCCTGGCGAATCTTCCCGCTCCCATTCAGCCGATGAATTTATCAAAATAAGCGAGATAGCTGATGCTATCGCCAAATACAAAGAGCTCTTAGATGGCGCTGCCATCTAAGAGCTCTGCTCAATTCATCTATATTATATATATATGTTTACCTGCAGAATTACTTCACTACCTGTTTAGTAGAGGCATTCTTGCCATTAATAGGAGTACCGGCAGTACCATCGTTGATAAAGAACTTAGCCTTGAGATATGCCGTAGGAATCTGAACCTTATACCAACCAGTCTTACCAGTATGAGAAGCAGATGCATCGAAAGTCATCTTGACTCCTGGCCATGCAGCAGAAGAGGTTGTGCCATTATAGAAGTAGCAATAAACATTCTCCCACTTAGAAGCGTTATCGAAGTAAACATACTCTGGATCAACGGTCTCATCTTCATGTACCTTGGTCACAGTATTGCTGTATGTTCCGTCAACATAGTAGCCGTGGTTGACAAACTCCACGTCAAGAGTTATCTTATTTCCATTACCATCCAAGAAAATGATTTGAGTAGGAGCACTTGTCTCGGTGCCATCATAAGTCCACTTGAAGACATTCTTTCCAGAAACGCTCTTACCTACAAGAGGCAACTTTTTATTGATAGCATCATTCCATTTACCAGCATGCTCAATTACAGGACTAACCTTGTCATTCCATACATATACGGCTGCTGCCGTATTGGATGTCTCCAAGAAACAGGAGATTTCGTCAGCCTTGCCCAATTCTGGAACGTAAGCCTTCACCTTCTTGTAAGTTACCGAACCTGTTTCTGTCTTGCCTTCCTTGTCAGTTGCACCCCAAGTGATAGTGACATTCTTACCATAGGCAACATCAGCACCTACAGTAAACTGCTTGGCAGCAGTAAAAGTCTGCTTCTCACCGCCGTTCACCTGAATCCAGGCAGAAACAGCATTCAAAGGAGTAGCTGTCACGTTGAGCGTCTCATCAGAGAAGGCTGTACCATCAGCTGGATTGAAAACAACCTCAGGAGTCAGCACGATAGGACCAGCATTATAGATGACAGCAATACCTGACTCGCCAACATGACCAGAGATTGTAGAAGCATTGACAGTGAAAGCACCACCGCCTACCATATCCTTATAAGTACCAGACTTGAGCCACTTGCCGTCGCCAGCACCATTGGCTACAGTCACGTCACGGTCAGAACCACTTCCCAATACGATAATAGCGCCACTCTTACGAACCTGAGCACAAACGCCATTACCTTTTACATAATAGTTTGGCTCGCCAGCACAAACGTTGTGCATGTGGTTTACCTGAGCTACTTCAGCATCTTTGAAGTGAACGCTTCCCTTATCACCAAATTTGATATCATTCTTTGCCTTCTGAGCAGGACGGGAGAAATAAAGAGCGGTAGCTCCATTGTTTCCTGCTACAACTGCATAAGCACGGTCGATAACATTCTGGCTTTTATTCTTTGATTCACCACCATCGTTGGCATAAGTATCATGGCTTTCACCCCAATAAACCAACTTTTCTGTCTTTGCATTTCTCCGATTGAAATTGCCAACAGATTCGTTGATAGAACCACCAGCGAAAGAATTGGCAAAGCCGTTACCATAACCATTATCGGTAATGCTCATGTAGGTTTGATACTCTGGGAAAAGAATATTATCATTACCACCAGTACCATCAAGGATTTCACCATAGTTGTACATCTCCTGATCCACCACATTCTTCATAAAAGAATCGCCTTCAGAAGGCAAAGCGATGTGCTTGATAGCATCCCAACGGATACCATCCACGCCACAGGCCTTCAAATCCTGGATGTATTGTTTGATGATGGCTTGCACAGTAGGATTGTTGGTATCGAGGTCCCACATTCCAATCATACCAAATGTAACCTGATGGCGGTCATTCCAGTTACCCACACCAAATCGTTCATGATAAAGACTCTCGTCCTTCAAGCGTGCAGCCACGTTAGGATGGTCGGTATGGTTGGCAACAACATCCACAATTACCTTGACCCCATACTCATGAGCCTTAGCACAGAGGGCCTTCAGGTCTGCTTCAGTACCAAGACCATTACCTATCTTAAAGTCGTATGGACGATAAACATCATACCAGACGGATCCTTTACCTGCTCTTTCGTGAACAGGAGAAGTCTGAACGGCAGTAAAGCCTGCCTTGGCGATATTAGGAATTTCTTCCTGGATATCTGCCAACGTCCAGTCGAAACAATGAAGGATGACACCATCCTGAATATTGTCTTTAAGACCATATTTGTTGTCTGCGAAGATATTGGATGCCATAGTGAACAGCATCACCAACATCAGAAGACCATAATTGATTGTCTTTTTCATATTCTGCTATTATTTTCTGATGATTACTTTCTTACCATTGTGAATATAGAGACCAGCCTGAGTAGGCTTCTTGATACGGACACCTGTGATAGAATACCAGGCATCATCGGTTGTCTTCTTCACAGCTGTGATGGTAGTATTCTCTATGGCTGTAACAACCTTACCGTTTACATAAACCGTTTCTCCCTGAAGAGTTGAACCTGCTTCGCCATTATTGATGACGAAACAACCTGTAAGGAAAGCAGCAGGAACCTCCAAAGAATAATAGCCTTTCTTGCCGTTATACTCAGTCTCTTCGTCGAGCTGCATCTTCACGCCAGGCCATTCTACAGAAGCCTCAGTTCCGTTATAAATATAGCAATATACATTCTTCAGGTTCTCTATTGTATTATCAAAGAACACCTTTACCTTGCCTGCAGGAGCAGTCTCAATGGTCTTGGTATATTTACCTTCTACGTAATAACCATAATTCTTGAATTCCTGATCACCGCCATTCAGCTTCTGCTCACCATCATGAGTAAAGATAACACCTGTAGGGATTTCAGTACCAGCTGTATATGTCCATTTAAAGACATTCTTGCCATCTTTAGTTCCCACCAAAGTCATGGCATCTCCAGGCCACTTAGCAGTAGTAAAATGATCCACCTTGTCATTCCATGCCCAAATCTTGGCATTGTCATAACTTGTCTCCAAGAACACGGAGATTTCATTTTCCGTTACCACTGGTGTATAGTCTGCCGCAAGTGCTGAAACTGGAGCCATGAAGGTCATGCTCAGCAGCAATACCAGTGTACAAATCAACGTATAAAATTTCTGCATAAACAAAATGTATTAAGTTTGAATTATAAGATTTCGTCGGCAAAAATAAGAATACTTTTTGAAAAGCAGATGAAGAAAAGTTAAATAAATAGCATAAAAAAAAGACAATCGTTTGCACAATTTGCAAGCGATTGCCTTCTATTTTCTGACTTAATAACAGAACTTTCGCATGTGGCTTAAGTACGGGCTGAAGGCCCAAAAGCTCCAGAAGCAGCACGCCCTGAAGGCCCAGAAGCTCCAGAAGCAGCACGCCCTGAAAGGGCAGAAGCTCCTAGCCCAGGGCAGCGCCCTGGGTATAATGACAATCAGCAAGACGCCCTGTAAGGGCAAAAGCTTTCAAATACCTGGCAAAAACTTTCAAATACCTGGCAATATACAAAGCTTTTGCCCTTACAACACCAATCTTCCTTAATCCCGGAACACGAATTTTTCATTATATTCCACATTATATAATTCCAAGAATGCTCTATATTCCTCTGCAAACGAATGCTTGGTGTGATGCTCTTTCTGATTATCAATATATTGCAATGTTTTGTCCACAACGGATTGACTGATGGAATATGCGGCATAACCACCCTGCCATGCGAAAAAATGATAATAACCCGGATCAAGGTCCTTTATCCATCTACTGCTGTTTCGCTTGATTTCCTCAACAATTTCGGAAATCGTGACATCTTTTGATAATATAAACAATACATGAACATGATCGCCTATACCACCAGCCTTTATCTCGGTACATCCCGCTGCCTTTACAAGTTTGCCGATATAACTATGGAGTCGTTCCAAATCATTTTCACGGATTTGGGGGCTCGTTGATTTGATGTGGAAAATCAAATGGATGTAAATCTTTGATAAGGATTGCGCCATAATTTTAAAGCTTTTGCCCTTACAGGGCGTTGGTTTGTATATCATAATACCCAGGGCGTTGCCCTGGGCTAGGAGCTTCTGCCCTTTACCTTTCCCTTCGGCCGGTGACCGTTGGTTCAGGGCGTGTGGGGACATGATGGCCTTCTGATGCCTTGGGGCGTGTGGGGACATGATGGTGTTCTGATGCCTGGGGCGTGTGGAGCTTACATGCGAAACTTGAGTTTTTTATGAATTGCTCAGATTCTTAATGATTTCCAAAGGTAGCTGGGTAGCTTTGGAAACCTGTTCGGCAGAAAGTCCCATTGCCAGCAAACGTTGTGCTGTTTCTGTGTTGGCCTCATGCTTGCCTTTTTCCATACCTTCTTCCATTCCTTTCTGGTATCTGTCATCCAGAAGGGTTCTTTCAACACTTACCGAATCCCAGAATTTATCATAGGCACGGAGTTCGGCATCTGTAAAGCCGGAAACTTCAAGATCTTCTACGGCTTTTCCAATCTCCGGATCATTGAGCAGGTCGGCAGGAATATCCTTCGTATTGGAATTGATTTCCGTGAGGAAACGGAGCCACAAGACCATCATGCGCTTATCGGCAATGGAATGAGGAGTGAACTTAGGGAGTTCAATGAAGGTGAAATGCAAGCCCTCGATGACCTTATTGCTGTCCTTATCGTGCACGATGCGGTAGTTGTGGATAAAATCCGGAGTATCATGCGCAAAGATATCATTTATCAGGTTGAGAGAATACACTGGTTGAAGTTCGCTGTATTTTCCTCCCTTTTTTGCCTGACTCACATAGAGCTTGGATGCATTGAACAGTACTCGCTGCTGGAATGCATCAGACCATTCCATCTGCATTTCCACGCAGAACTTCCTGCCTCTGACATCCGTGCAGAGTACATCCACTATGGTGTTCTTGCCTCCTTCGAGCTGAGGCACAAGTTCTGTAGGCAGATACTTTATCTCGTGTATCTGCTCTTCTTCGCTGAGTGGCAGGAGGGCGTTCAGAAGACTAATCAGTCTTTTAGGATGATTGCCGAATATCTTCTTGAACGTGAGGTCTGCCTTAGGGTCTAAGTACTTCATAACCATCTGTTTTAAAATTCTATAGCGCAAAGTTACGACTTTATTTTCAAACCCGCAAGAGTTTTCTAGGATTTTTAAAGGTAAAAAAGTAAAAAGGTAAAAAAGTAAAGATTTTGCTATCCCAATACTATCTGATAACTTTTTCTAAAACTTTTCGACCTGTATGGTTGAAATTACCCAATACGCCCTGAACCAACGGTCACCGGCCGAAGGGAATTGAAAATCGCTGGCCGAAGGGTAAAGCAAAGGTAAAGCCCAGAAGCTCCAGAAGCAGCACGCCCTGAAAGGGCAGAAGCTCCTAGCCCAGGGCAACGCCCTGGGTATAATAGCAATCAGCAAGGCGCCCTGTAAGGGCAAAAGCTTTATTTATGGCCTGGTATTTTAAAGCTTTTGCCCTTACAGGGCGACAGGTTTGCGACCGTAATAACCCAGGGCGATGCCCTGGGCTAGGAGCTTCTGCCCTTTCAGGGCGTGTGGGGACATGATGGTGTTCCGATGTCTGGGGCGTGTGGGGACATGATGGTGTTCTGATGCCTGGGGCGTGTGGGGACATGATGATGTTCTGATGCCTGGGGCGTGTGGGGACATGATGGTGTTCTGATGCCTGGGGCGTGTGGGGCTTACTTGCGAAACTTGAATGCATACTTTTGCACGCAAGCGTATGCTGCAGAATATTCAAGTGGCTCAATCAGCTTACTCAAGTGGTTCAATCAGCTTACTCAAGTGGTTCAATCAGCTTACTCAAGTGGCTCAATCAGACTACTCAAGTGGCTCAATCAGCGAGTACAGCCGTCTGCGTAACCCAGTTCAGCCGTCTGCGTAACCCAGTTCAGCCGTCTGCGTAACCCGATGCAGCCGTCTGCGTAACCCGATACAGTCGAATCCTTAACCCAACGCAGCCATATCCTTAACCCAGTTCAGCCACATCAGTTGGTAAACGGAAGTACATTATTTGTTTACCTCATTTGAGTGCTCAATGACTACCAGGGAGAATTAGCCTTTCTGAGGGTACCATCAGGGACAATAACAGGTACCATCAGGGACAATCATGAGTTTTATGATATGCCTGAATGACTACCAGGGAGAATCTTAAAAATACAAGGTACTGAATATCAGATAGTTAGATGCATATTTTTCTTTCCTATACTATACCAAGTATATTATATATATACATTTACATCTTTTACACTATACGTAATACGTGAGGAAAAAGATTTTTTTTCAACATTTCAGCTTTTAAAATGCATTTTTTCTCTTCAAAAATTTGCATAAGTCTGAAATAAATATTACTTTTGCAACATGAAAGCGCGGAGAATGTGATTCTCCTCCCGATGAAGGACACCGGGAAATGCTTTCGGTTAAGGATTAGAACATAGCTCATTGAGTAGGATTTTCCACCCTGAAAAGTGAGTGATCAAAAGGTAATCCTTACAGGGCATTCTATGCCTGATAAATTTGATGAAAATTTATCGGCATGGATGCGAAGTAAGGTCTTTTGATAGCAAGAGCGATGGTGGAAAACTTTCCTTTGTGATTGTTCATTAATCTTGCGAGGTTATCCTTACTCCAATTCCATGCCGGTTTTCAATAAACAACAACAAGACTTGCCCCAATCGGTAGGCCACTAACAATTTTAAAAGAAACCGACAATGGAACAATTTAATCAACAGCAGCAGGGCGGGCAGCAGGCCTTCCCTCTGACAAATCAACAAGAGAAACAACTGATAGCCATCCTTGGCGTACAAGGATTGTCTTACCAGAACTATTCTGTGCTAGAACTCAAAATCGTTCTACAGATTATCAAGCATGCCCAGAAAGCCATCTTGGGCTATGTGATCCCTTATCAGGTAACTTCACAGACTTTTAATGGCTTCACCGCAGAACAGAGAGCTGCAGGCCACACCGATGTCATCATGAAACTGTCGGAGTTACCTTATGGTGCTCATCATTATGCGCAATTGCGCGATGCCATCAAGCGTATAGAATCCCAGCCCATCCTGCTGCCGTTTAAGCTGGAAAAACAGACATTATACCGGAAATTTGCATGCCTGTTTAAGAGTGAGATATACCAAGACCGGCACAAGAACTGGATGGTAAAATTCCGCTTCGACAACAACGTGATACGGTTTTTCTACAGTTTCGACAAGGGAGTCAGCCGTATCGACCTCAATGCCATCAACCAATGCCGCAGCGCATCGAGCATCAAGTTATATATCATCATGAATTGCTGGGGTGCAAAGGGATTCACCATCTGCAAAACGGCGCATATCCAGCAACTGATGCATGGCAGGGAAGATTACTACAAGACCTGGTCGGCACTGGACAACAAATGTCTGACTTTTGCCTGCAAAGACCTCAAGCGCCTTTACCAGAACCACATCATCGACCAGTATCTTACCTATAAGCCTTTCTTTCTGGAGGAGGGTAAAAAAGAGAAGCATCACCTGCCCGAACACATCACCTTTACCCTGCACGACCGTCGCACTTCTGGCGAAACTGCGGAGGGTGCAGAAGTGAGCAGCGAACTGAGAGGACAGCGGAGCAAACTGAAACTCCGGCTGCAATACAATTATGATGTGAGCGAGAAGAAGGCTGACCAGCTGAGCGGCTATCTCAGGTTAGATATGATTGGCGACCTGGAGGACTTCTTCCTGCGAAAGGATTATTACATAGCCAACTGCAGGCGTTCGAACAAGAAGATGAACATGGGTGGCTATATGACCACAGCGATGATTGGTTTCTTTAAGGATCATGGTGTAGAAGGATTGTAAAAAATATAAAGCTTATGAATTATCCCCAACGTATGTACAGCAAGACCGAGCTGGGTCTGCTCTACTTTCCCGACACAACCGACGGGGCGACAGCGCGCCGTCATATCATGGGATGGATTAAGCGTTGTGAGCCCCTCTGGAACGAGCTGCAACGTTTAGGCTATCAGGAGCATAGCCAGTATTTCCCTCCCCGCCAGGTATTCACCATCTTCGAATACCTGGGCGAGCCGGGGGCGGAATAGCAATCAGCAAGTCGCCCTGACGCCCTGAACCAACGGTCACCGGCCGAAGGAAAGAGAAGAAGCAGAACGCAGGCTAAACGCAAGCAGCACGCCCTGAAAGGGCAGAAGCTCCTAGCCCAGGGCAGCGCCCTGGGTAATGTTGGCAAAAAACAAAGACGCCCTGTAAGGGCAAAAGCTTTGTATACTGCCAGGTATTTTAAAGCTTTTGCCCTTACAGGGCGACAAGTTTGCGTCTGTAATAACCCAGGGCGATGCCCTGGGCTAGGAGCTTCTGCCCTTTCAGGGCGTATTGGATGTGACTTTCCCTTCGGCCGGTGACCGTTGGTTCAGGGCGTGTGGGTAATTTCAACCGTACAGGTCGATATTTTTTCACTATTCCGAAACACAACGGACAGACATTGCTATAGAACGGCTATTTGTATTCTTCTTCCGTACTCCATTTGATTTTGATATCGTGAGATTATATACCTTTCCTGCTTTAAACGTATACTTCTGTATTTCATTAGAAGCATCAATCTTCTTAGCATCCTCTTTACCATCAGTAACACTAAACATCCAGAGTCCCGTAATCTTTTCCGGCAAGATAAATACGGTAACGGTAACAGAATTATTTTTATGAATTTCGTTCACTGCTGTCCCGTTTAGAAATCGTCGGGGCTGAAAAGGCTAGGATATAGCCAATCCTCCGTCTCTTCTGTTGGAACAGCTTTGTTAAACAAATCATTTAAAGGAGTCTTGTCCGTAA
>NZ_JANDWX010000008.1:0-121481 GCF_024330485.1 Segatella copri
CAACAATGCTTATGCCAACCTGTTCAAGACAGACTTTGGTTAAAGACCATGCTTTTCTGGTTAAACCAGCGTATTACCTCAAGTCGCTTTATGGGGTAAGGGGATTTTGTGTCTGCGACATTTCTGTTGTGCAAGAAATATGTACAATAAAATGAATTTTGTCGCTTTGCAAGCAAAATCCCACTAAACCCTATAGGTTGCGGATTTGAGGTAAAGAAGGTTACACAAAAGAACAAATAGCGAAACTTATGTTTATAAATGGTCGTCATCGTAAGACTTCTGACTATTCTCTATATTGGCGAGCCGGAAACTCCATTGTCGTGCAGGTCTTGTCCGCAGTCTTTACTGCAATAATCAAGCAGTATCCAGATTCATTCGGAGAATTTGCCTGTATGTCTCTTAAAGAGTGAAAAACTGCCACGAAAAAAGAGTATCAACGTCGATATTATGCCAGTCATAAGGAAGAACTACAACGCAAGAGTCGTGAGTACCACAGACAGCTAAGAGTGAATAAAAATAAGTGATTGTGGAAAATATTTGCAAAGTTTTCTACATAAAAAAAGTTAATTAAATCGGCGGGGTGTTACACATATCGCTGATTTTTTGTATTTTTGCACCATTAAAGAAAGAAAACGATATGGCAGAAATAGCAAACCGTATATACGAGACAAGTGAAGGGCAGATTCTCTTCATCTCAGACTTCTCTGACATCAATGATAATGAGAAGGTGGTAAGTCGTGCACTTTCTGTAGAAGAAAAAAAGGGAAATATAGTTCGATTAGCTAATGGGGTTTATCTTCGCCCTAAGAATACCCGATTTGGGATAGTCTATCCATCAATAGATGAAATGGTGATGGCTATAGCCCAGCGAGATAAGGTACAAATACGACCTTCAGGAGTTACAGCGCTCAACAAACTTGGACTCTCAACACAGGTGCCTACAAAATATACTTATCTGACATCGGGAAGTGGAAGAGTCTTGACTCTTGGAAATCGGACTATAGAGTTGAAGAGAAGTGTTCCTAAGAACTTTGCTTTTCAGACAGTGTTGGCAGCGCTTCTTGTACAAGCTCTTAGAACATTAGGACAAAAGAATGTAGGTAATCAAGAACTCTCTACCATAAGAAAATTGGTCAATGAAGAGGAACATAAAGACTTGTTTGTACAAGACCTTACTCTCATGCCAGTATGGATGAGAAAGCTGATAACTGATATAATAGATAAAAACGAGCATTATGACACTTTGGTTAAATCACACAATAGATGAACGAATAGCAATGTTGCAACGTGCAGAAGAGAAGTTTCGTATTAATCAGGTTGCAATTGAAAAGGACTGGTGGGTAACTGTGGTGCTCAACGCTCTTTTCAAATGTTCATGTGCAGATCAACTCATCTTTAAGGGAGGTACAAGTCTCAGTAAAGGATGGAATTTGATAGAAAGATTCAGTGAGGATATAGACTTATCTGTAAACCATGAATTCTTTGGTATAGAGAAGACGACAAAGAATCAGCGTGAAAAACTTCGCAAGAAGGCACGTAGGTATTTTCTTGATACAGTTTCTGCAGAGTTGGATGAAAATCTAAAGAAACTTGGTGTGGAAGGATACAATATAGAAAATGTAGTAGAGGAAATTGATGAGGATGGTAAGGCAAGTCCTGTTGCAAGTGATAAGGATCCATCTGTCATTCTCGTTCATTATGAGTCTATGCTTGGTCATACGATAGAGTATATTCCGCCAAGAGTAAAGATAGAGATTAGTTGCTTGTCTATGAACGAGCCTACGGAAGACCGTTTGATTTCATCATATATTGAGCAGACTTTCCCTGGAGAAGATGCGGCGGCTACAGCTACTATCAGGACAGTTGTACCTACACGAACATTCCTGGAGAAGGCATTCTTGCTATGTGAGGAGTTTCAGAAACAGACTCCTCGTTATGTCCGAATGTCTAGACATCTTTATGATCTTGAACGCTTGATGGATACAGAATTTGGCAAACAAGCCCTGCAGGATATGGACTTGTATGATCGTATTGTTAAGCATCGTTCCATATACTATGCTGTAGGGTATGTAGATTATTCTAAGTTGATGCCGAGTGAGATTGATTTCGTTCCTAGGCAAGAGTTGATGAAGGATTGGGAGGGTGATTATGCAGAGATGTGTAACCACTTTATCTATGGTCAGACTTTATCTTTCGAAAAACTTTTAGAGCGAATCAAGGAGTTGCAAGATAGGTTTAGAAAAGCCTTTTAGCGACTTTTACTCCTTAATAAAATGTTCACTATAAAAGTTGGAAGACTATAAGTGCCTGGTATTCAGCCCTAATATTCCTCTGGAATGATGACGAGTATTAATCTCGATGATAGGGCTGCTCTCTTATAAGAGGGTAGCCTTTTTCATCTTTTGTTTCTTGCTTATATATAATAATGTGTAAGAAATTCCGTTATCTTATTGTGTTGAAAAGATTTATCATTATATGGATTCTGCTAGTGGGGGTGCTCGAAATGAGGGCACAGTATGATCCTTCCTTCAGTCATTATTTTGACATGGAACCATCATTCAATCCTGCTGCTGTGGGTAAGCAGTCGAAACTCAATGTTACGGCGGCCTACGCACTTGATATGGCTGGATTCGAACATAATCCCCGTACCTTTCAGGTGGCGGCTGACATGCCTTTCTTCCTGTTCAATCATCGGCATGGAGTAGGCTTGTCGCTACAGAATGACCAGATAGGTCTTTTTACCCATCAGCGGCTGGCTTTACAGTATGCTTTGCAGAATAAACTCCTGGGTGGAACGCTGAGCGTGGGTGTACAAGGAGGTATGCTGAGTGAGAAGTTTGATGGAAGCAAGGTGGATTTGGGAGAAAGTGGTGACCCTGCCTTTTCTACTTCAGACGTAAATGGAAGCGGAATGGATTTGAGCCTGGGTCTGTATTACCAGCATAAGGCTTGGTACGTAGGACTTTCTGCCCAGCATCTTACATCGCCTACGATAAATCTAGGTGAGACCAACGAATTGAAAATAGATGCCACATATTATTTGACAGGTGGATACAATATTCGACTGAGAAATCCGTTCTTAACAATAAAGCCGTCTGTTCTTGTAACAACAGATGGTACCACATGGCGAGGCGACCTGACAGGAAGATTGGTTTACCAATATGAGAAACGGATGTTGTATGGTGGTGTGACCTACAGTCCGGACAGATCTGTGACCGTGCTGGTAGGCGGTAGTTTTCATGGGGTAGTGCTTGGTTACAGTTACGAGGCATACACCTCTAAACTCAGTGCTGGAAATGGCAGTCATGAACTCTTTGTTGGGTATCAGACCGATATCAACCTGACCAAGAAAGGCAGAAACCGCCATCAGAGCGTCAGAATATTATAATGTAAATAGAAATAAGAACATAGTAGAATCATAAAACAATGAAGAAAAGTATATTGCTCCTTAGTGCATTCGCTATATTGCTCACCTTGAGCGGCTGCTTCGGTGCCAAGCAAGCTTCTGTTGCAGGCAGAGGTGGCGAGGTGGTTGGCGTGAGCGGTAGAAGCTTTGTAGAGCCAGCCCCTTATGGTATGGTAAAGATAAACCGTGGCTTCCTGAAAATGGGAATGGAGACCCAAGACTCACTTTGGGGAATGAAAACACCACGCAAGGATGTGTCGGTGGATGGATTCTGGATGGATGATACTGAAATCACCAATTCAGAATATAAGCAGTTTGTGGCTTATGTGCGTGATTCTATCCTTCGTACACGTCTGGCTGATCCTGCTTATGGAGGCGACGAGACTTACATGATTACTGAAGATAAGAATGGCGATCCGGTTACACCTCATGTAAACTGGAAGAAAGCGCTTCCTAAGAAACCTAATGAGGATGAGCAGAGAGCTTTTGAAAGTTTGTATGAAACCAATCCGGTTACAGGAGAAAAACTCATCGACTGGCACCAGCTCAACTATAAATACGAAATCTATGATTATACAGCTGCAGCTCAGCGTAAGTTCCGCCTGAATCCACAGGAACGTACCCTTAACACCGATGTGAAGATAAATTCAGACGAGGTGGTGATGATTTCGAAAGATACCGCTTATTACGATGATGAGGGTAGAGTGGTGCGTGAGACTATCAACCGTCCGCTTTCAGGACCTTGGGATTTCCTGAATACCTATATCGTGAATGTTTATCCTGACACTACCTGTTGGGTAAATGACTTCAGAAATGCAGAGAATGAAACCTATCTGAGAAGTTATTTCAGCAATCCTGCGTATAATGACTATCCGGTAGTCGGTGTTACCTGGGAACAGGCAAATGCCTTCTGCGCCTGGAGAACAGACTATCTTTTGAAGGGCTTAGGTCCTGAAGCAAGATTTGTACAGCGTTACCGTCTGCCAACCGAGGCAGAATGGGAATATGCTGCAAGAGGCAAGAACCAGAATGAATTTCCTTGGGACAATGCGGATGTGAAGAATGGGGATGGCTGTTTTTACGCCAATTTCAAACCAGACAGGGGCAACTATACCAAAGACGGCAACCTGATAACCAGCAAGGTGGCTATCTATTCGCCAAATTCTAATGGACTTTACGATATGGCTGGTAATGTGGCTGAGTGGACAAGTACCGTTTATACAGAGGCGGGTGTTGACGCAATGAGCGATTTTAACCCAACTTTACAGTATAATGCTGCCATAGAAGATCCTTACCGTTTGAAGAAGAAGAGTGTAAGAGGTGGTTCCTGGAAAGACCCTGAGTCGTTTATCCGTTCGGCATGGCGCACTTTCGAATACCAGAATCAGCCTCGCTCATACATCGGATTCCGTTGCGTGAGAAGTCTTGCTACTACGGCAAGCGGAAAACAGAAACCATTGAAGAATAAGAATAGGAGATAAATAATATGAGCTATTATAGCAAATTCAATATCGTATACCGCTTGCAGAAGTGGATGGATAGTGTGCCGGGTCAGACATTCCTTAACTATGCTTACAGTTGGGGTGCCTCTATCGTAATCGCTGGTACCCTCTTTAAGTTGACTCATCTTCCTGGTGCCAATTTCATGCTTTTCTTAGGTATGGGAACCGAGATTTTCGTGTTCTTCCTTTCTGCTTTCGACCGTCCTTTCGACAAGACTGCCGAAGGTAGAGACTTGCCTACCCATGCTACAGAGGAGTATCTGGAAGGAAAGGTGTCGGCAGAAGAAATGATGACTGCCAAGAATCGTTCTGAAACCATTCAACCTCAGGTTGCTTCTCCTGTCTCTCCTGTAATGACTGCTGCGCCAGAACTGACTCCACTTAATCCTGAGGTGGTGGAAGTTCAGAACAGCTACGTAGAACAGTTGAAGAGCCTGGTTGAAACCTTGAGTAAGGTAAACGAACAGAGTAGCCGACTGACTCGTGACAGCGAGGAGATGGAGAATCTGAACCGTACCTTGACAGGTATCAGCAGGGTATACGAGATGCAGCTGAAAAGTGCCAGCCAGCAGATTGGTACCATTGACCAGATCAATGAGCAGACCAAGATGATGGCAAAGCAGATAGAACAGTTGAACAAGATTTATACCCGTATGATTGATGCCATGACCATCAATATGCGTGTGGCGGCTCCTCATGTAACAAGTGAAGAGTAAAGACGAAGAAAATAAATAGAATCAAGCAAATTTATATCCATGGCAATCAAGAAAAGACCGGTTTCGCCTCGCCAGAAGATGATTAACCTGATGTATGTCATCCTGATGGCTATGTTGGCGCTGAATACTCCTACAGATGAGGAATTCGGTGTCAAAGGCAAGTCTATTGTCGAGAAAATCAAGAAAAGTCTTGCCGATGATGGGAAGAAATCGGATGAGGAGAAGAAAAATATAGATCTGGTAGAACTGAATGTGAATGAACTCGATGCATTCGTTATTCCTGAGAAAACAACCCTCTATGCCGGTGAACGTTTCAATTCGCATGTGGTGATGGCTGCAATAGACAGTACACAGCGCCCGGAAATCTATGTGAATGGTAGTAGGCTGAATGCCGAGAATGGCAGATACAGTTTTGTGGCAGGTGGCGTAGGTGAGCACCAGTTTGGCGGTTACATTCTGATGAGAGGCAAGAATGGCGAGATGATGCGACGCAATTTCGTTCAGAAATACACCGTATTGCCTGTTCCTAATACAGCTACCGTTGCTGCCGACCTGATGAATGTGCTCTATGCAGGCTATGCCAATCCTATCAGCATCAGCGTTCCTGGTGTTCCGGCAAATGCTATCTCTGCAACTATGACAGGCGGTTCTTTCGTAGCTAAGGGCAATGGTCATTTCGTGGCTACACCTTCAGCGGTGGGTAAGGATGTTACCATCCATGTGACAGCCCGCGATAAGGGACAGGTGAGAAGTCTGCCTCCATTCGTTTTTCATGTAAGAAAACTTCCTGACCCAACAGCTTATATTGCGATGGGTACAGACAGATTTAGAGGTGGTGCTCTATCGAAAGGTGCTCTGATGGGTGCTCCAGGCATTCATGCAGCCATAGATGACGGACTCCTTGATATTCCGTTTAAGGTGCTGAGCTTCGAAACTGTATTCTTCGATAATATGGGAAATGCCATACCTTTGGCTTCGGCGGGTTCCAATTTCTCAGAACGACAGCGCGAAGAGTTCAGAAAACTGTCAAGAAACCGACGCTTCTATATCTCGCATATCAAGGCTGTAGGTCCTGATGGTATTACCCGAAATCTGCCGGCAGCAATGGAAGTTATCGTTAGGTAAGTGAAGAGTTCAACGGCTTTACTTATCATAAAGTTCAAAGTTCAATGTTCAAAGTTCAATGTAATGAAAAAGATATTATTCATATTCATGCTTTTGGGAATGGTGCAGAGCATCATGGCACAGCCAGCGGCTCGCAGAAAGCAGGCTCAGCAAAAGGCACAACAGTCGAATGCTGACAATATGACCTTGCGTGCCAAACTTTATTTCCCTACAGCCATCCCGATGGATGAGGACGTGGTTTGGAGAAGAGACATCTATCGTGAACTCAATCTCACAGATGATGCCAATGCTGCCTTGTATTATCCTGTAGAGCCAACAGATGGTAAGATGAATCTCTTTACCTATATCTTTAAACTGATGTTTACGGGTAGAGTGCCTGTTTATCAGTATCGTATGGATGGTAATGAAGATTTTTCTGCCGCCAACCGTCTTACTCCGAAAGCATTCGTAGATAATTATCATATCTACTACGAGAAGACTGATAATGGAAAGGTGCATATTGATGACAGCGATATTCCATCAGCTGAAGTGAAGGCGTACTATGTGAAGGAGACTTCTTATTATGACCAGAAAACAGCTTCTTTCCATACCAAGGTATTGGCTTTGTGCCCTATCATGACCCGTAATGATGACTTTGGAGATGTAGGAAACAAGTATCCGCTCTTCTGGGTGAAGTATGATGACCTGGCTCCTTTCCTGGCTAAGCAGCAGCTGATGACCAGTAATGTGAACAATGCTGCTGTGATGAGTGCAGAAGATTATTTTACCAAGAATCTGTATCAGGGTAAAATCTACAAGACCAATAATATGCAGGGCAATACTCTGGCACAATACTGTCCTTCGGATACGGCTATGGCGAAGGAACAGAAACGTATAGAGGCTGAGTTGGAAGCCTTTGAGAAGAATATCTGGGGTAATCAGGCTCGGAAGGACTCTCTTGACAGTATTGCCAAGGCAGAAAAGAATATGGATGCCAAGACTCTGAAGAAAAGCCGTAACAGAAGAAATGGTTCTGCATCTAAATCAGCTAAGACTTCTACTGTTAAGAAACGCAGATCAGGAGGAAGCAATGTTTCTTCTGGTGGCTCAGCTAGAGTAACGGTTCGTAGAGAGCGTCATTAATTTATATAAGAATTAAAGTAAATATAGAATGAAGAAAGTTTTATCAGTATTAATGGTTGTAGCAGCCATGATGTTTGCTACAAATGCTAATGCCCAGATTAAGTTTGGTTTGAAGGGCGGTTTGGATGTTACTAACATGTCTTTGAGTAACGATGTATTCGATGCATCTAACAAGACAGGTTTCTTTGTTGGTCCAATGGTAAAGGTTACTATCCCTATTGTTGGTTTGAGTTTTGATGCTGCTGCCTTGTACGATCAGAAGGAAGCTAAGGTGTCTGTAAATGATGCAGAGACAACGATGACTCAGAAATCGCTTAATATCCCAGTAAACGTACGTTATGGCTTCGGTTTGAGCAGCTTGGCTAATGTTTTCGTTTTCGCTGGTCCACAGTGGGGTATCAACGTTGGTGACAAGAACTTCGAATGGAATAAATCAGGCTGTTATTCTCTGAAGAAAACAAACTTCAGTGTAAACGTAGGTTTGGGTGTTACCCTGCTGAGCCATCTCCAGCTTTCTGCAAACTATAACATCGCTTGCGGTAAGACTGCAGATGTTACCTGGGAGGAAACAAGCGAAAAGATTGTGAATGGTAACAGTAAGAATAACAGTTGGCAGATTGCTTTGGGTTATTGGTTCTAATCTCGTAAAAGAACAGGACAGATTATGGGTGAGAACATCGTATGGTCTCGCCTAGTACATCTTAAAATATATAAAAGCAGGTATCCGATGATGGGTATCTGCTTTTTTTTTGCTAACTTTGCAAGTCGAAAGCCTGAATGATGGATATTTCAAGGTTAAAGAAGATTAGATATGAAGTATGTAGATGTGATATTACCCCTTCCGCTCGACGGAACCTTTACTTATTCTGTCCCTGATGGGATGGAAGGGAAAGTTGTGCCTGGGGTACGCTTACTGGTTCCTCTTGGTAAAAGTAAGAAATATATCGCAATGGCTACCCGACTGCATGATGATAAGCCTGCTTTCTCCTGTAAACCTATTGAGGCGGTACTTGACAGTACCCCTTCGCTGTTGCCTCAGCAGATGAGATTGTGGCAATGGATTGGCTATTATTATATGGCTCCTTTAGGCGATGTCTATAATGCTGCTATGCCTGGTGGTCTGAAGTCTACAGAGAAATTCAAGCCCAAGATGGAACTCTATGTAGAACTTGCCAGTACATACCGTAGTGAGCAGGCACTACATGTAGCGCTCAATCTGGTGCAGAGAGCCTTGAAGCAAGCCAAAACTTTAACCACCTTTCTGAGTCTCTCGCATTGGGATAGTCTTGATGGCGATACGCCTAGGGAAGGCATTAAAAAAGTGACCAAGGAAGAACTGATGAACGAGAGCCATTGTACGGCTGCTGTTGTCAAGGCGCTTATCAATAGGGGAATTCTCTTTACTTATGAATTGGAAATAGGACGATTGAATACGAATGGAGAATCTCATCTTGACTTGATTAAACCTCTCTCCTTGGCTCAGCAAGATGCCTATAATGGGATCCTGATGCAAATGATGAAAAAGGATGTTGTATTGCTTCATGGTGTGACATCCAGCGGAAAGACGGAAATCTACATTCATCTTATCAGAAAAGCCATAGAGGAGCATAAGCAGGTGCTCTATCTTCTGCCGGAAATCGCTCTGACCGTACAAATCATGGAGCGCCTTCATAGAGTTTTCGGCGACCGGCTGGGCATCTACCATTCTAAATATAGTGATGCTGAGCGTGTAGAAATCTGGCAGAAACAACTCTCTGATCATCCCTATGATGTAATCCTGGGTGCAAGAAGTGCCGTCTTCCTGCCTTTTAAGAATTTGGGACTCGTCATCATAGACGAAGAGCACGAGACTTCCTTTAAACAACAGGATCCCGCTCCGCGCTACCATGCCAGAAGTGCTGCCATAGTGCTTGCCAAGATGTATGGGGCTAAGACTTTATTGGGTACGGCTACGCCTTCGATGGAGAGTTATTATAATGCGCAGCAAGGTAAGTATGGACTGGTAGAGCTGAAGACAAGATACAAAGGTATTCAGTTGCCGGATATTCAGGTGGTAGATGTAAAAGACTTGCGTCGCCGTAAGATGATGAGCGGTCCTTTCTCTCCACAGCTTTTGGCTGCAGTAAGAGAGGCTTTGAAGAATGGGCAACAGGCAATCCTCTTTCAGAATCGTCGTGGTTTTGCGCCGATGGTTGAATGTAAGGTATGTGGTTGGGTGCCGAAATGTAAGAACTGTGATGTCTCGCTTACGTTGCATAAGAGTATCAACCTGCTTACTTGCCATTATTGTGGTTACACTTATCCGGTTCCTACGGAATGTCCTAACTGTGGCAGTACGGAAATCATGGGACGTGGTTTTGGTACCGAGAAGATAGAAGACCAGATAGCGGAAATCTTTCCGGAAACCAAGATTGCCAGAATGGATTTGGATACAACACGTACACGAAATGCCTACGAACGTCTTATCGCAGACTTCTCTGAAGGCAGGACGAATCTTCTCATAGGCACGCAAATGGTTTCTAAGGGTCTCGATTTCGATAAGGTGAGTGTAGTAGGCATCCTGAATGCTGATTCGATGCTCAACTATCCCGATTTCCGCGCCTACGAGCATGCTTTCATGATGATGGCACAGGTGAGTGGTAGAGCTGGAAGAAAAGGTAAACGTGGCTTGGTGATTCTACAGACCAAGAATCCTACCTTGCCTGTCATCGGACAGGTGGTGCATAATGATTATGAAGGCTTGTATCAGGGTATTCTGGAGGAGAGAAGAACTTTTCATTATCCACCTTTCTTCCACCTGATTAATGTGTATGTAAAACATAAATATGATAAGGTATGCGAACAGGCTAGCCATGAGCTCAGCAAAACGCTGAGAAGCTGGTTTGGCGAGCGTGTGTTGGGACCCGATAAACCTGCTGTGGCAAGGGTTAAGACGATGAACATCCGAAAGATTGTTATCAAACTGGAAAATGGTATTGATCAGCAGAAGGTAAGAGAATATCTGAAGTTTGCTCAACAGCAGATGGGAAAGGATCCGAGATATGGAGCTCTGCAGATTTATTATGATGTAGACCCATTGTAGTTTCCTGGACATCCTTTTCTCTGGCAGAATGGAAGAAAATATGATTGGTAAATAAAATGAAAAAGGCTATCCGTTACTTGTTGCAAGAACGGGTAGCCTTTTAATTATGATATTTGTAGTTATGTTTAGAAGTTGATGTCAAGACCTACTGCGAATACGTTGTTGTTACGTGTGTAGTCAGAACTGTAGGTCTTTCCTATTAGTTCTACATTCTCTGAAGTCTTCTTGTGCTGATAGAAGGTGTGGAAGTAAGCCACGTTCAAATCCATCTTCTTGTTGATGTGGTATACACCACCAACTGCTACAGAGTTTGAACTGACAACGAATGATTTGTCGTCCATGTATCTTTTTGAAGCTGGTGTGTCAAGGTTCTCATCAGGCAAACCATAGTTGGTGTTCTGCCAGCCAGTACTCAAGGTAATCTTCTTGTTTACGTCTACCTCGACACCTGCGTTGTACTCCAATGTACCACGCTTTAACTTCTCCTGTCGGTTGTTGTAAGATGTAGCGTGCTTGTCATCGAACCAGTGGAAACCAACGTTTACTCTAACTGCATCAACAGGGCTATAGCCAACACCGAGTGCCAGATAAGCAGGAATATCACCCGCAATCTTCTTGCCATCTTCATATTCGCCGATAGCTTTTTCGAGCTTGGTGTCGAACTCGGTCTTCAACTGTCCCATGGCTCCCTGAATATCTGGGTTGCCGATGATGGCATTTGCAGCAGCCTCTGGTACACCACCTGCAATGTAGGCGTTGCGGAGGTTGTCTGGCAGGTTACCGATACTAGGTACCTGGTTTACTGACTTGTTCTTCAGGCGGATACGAGTCTTAAACTCATATTTGGCAGCGAAGTTCCACTTGCCAGTCTTGAAATCCACACCAATAATAGGAGTGAAGCCCACACCGCTCTGGTCACAGCTCAACTCAATGTTGGCAGCTGTTTCCTTGGTTGGGTCGAGCACCTTATAGAGAGGCATGTTGCCTACCTTGATATCTTCTACATATCCGTAGTAGTTAGTAGATGCATAGACACCTCGTACGCCTGCGAATGCGCTGAAGTTGTCGCTGAACTTATAGGCTGCACCCAGAGAGAGACCATAGTAGTACTGGCGGCCGTGCATATAGCTGTTGTAGCTATACTTGCCTTCTTTACCGAAATTCTTATCGCTAGTAAAAACAGCTGGTACGCCATACTTTGCTGCAACCTTATCCACAGCACCTGCCAAACCGCAAGCAGCCATTGCTGTCTCAGCTACGATCTTCTCGAAAGAGCCAAGACCATTATCGAAGGTACACTTGCCACCGCCACCTGTGAGGGCGAAGCTAGCCTGAAGTGACCATCTACCTTTATTATAAGCATACTGGAATGAAGGGATGACAGGCGCAAAAGCCTCACCCTTGAAAGTACGAGGAGTAATAGGATTGTTCACATTGTTTGTGAACAGAGCATAATCATTTTCAATGCTACGTGTCTGGTAAGCCAACTGCCAGTTGATGGCGAGATGGTGACCTTCACCCATGAATACAACTCCGGCTGGATTGTAATAAACACCGTCGATACCAATTGAAGCCTCACGGCTCATCATTCTGTTGAATGCTACATGTTGATTGGTGTTGGTGAGCAAACCGCCTGCAAAAGATGGGGTTGCACAAGCCATCGCAATGGCCAAACCAACTAATTTTAGTTTCTTCATCTTAATAATATTAAATAAAAACGTCCGCAAAGGTAATTATAATGTTCTATTTCGCTATTGGTTTTATTAAATATTTAAAACATATTAACGCAAAAAGCCCTTTCTCTTGCACAGATTTTAAAAACTGTGCAAGAAAAAGGGCTTTTATCGGTTATGTTTTACCTTTTTGTATATCCGTTTATACGCTTTACGGCATAAGAACTTCACGAATTGTATCTTTACTCTTGTTCTTTAGACTCCTGACTCGTCTTTTTGCCGGCATTCTGTCTTACGTTTAAGTGAGGATACGAAATACGGGTATGGTAAATAGCCTTGAGTCGTTCGATGAGTACCTGCTTAGCGAGAGCGATGTCTCGGAACGTGATAGGGCACTCCTTGAAGAAACCATCTGCCACCTGTCCGTCGATGAGTTTATTGACGAGGTTACTGATGCTTTCTTCAGTATATTCGTTCAGAGAGCGCGAAGCCGCTTCAACCGTATCTGCCATCATCAGGATGGCCTGTTCGCGGGTAAATGGGTTCGGACCAGGATATTGGAACTGTGACTTGTCAATCACCTCTGTAGGGTGGGCATTACAGTAATTAATATAGAAATACTTGGTGATGCCCGTTCCGTGATGAGTAGTGATGAAATCCTTTATGATGCCTGGCAGACCAACCTTCTCTGCCATCTTCAGACCTTCTGAAACATGGCTTATGATAATCTGTGCGCTCTCAAGGTCGCTTAACTGGTCGTGAGGATTAACGCCCGCCTGATTCTCTGTGAAGAAAACAGGGTTAGTCATCTTACCGATATCATGATAGAGTGCTCCGGTACGTACCAGGAGACTGTTGGCTCTGATGCGGTTGGCAATCTCTGCTGCCAGGTTACCTACGGTGATAGAATGCTGGAAGGTGCCTGGAGCAATCTCACTCAGGTTGCGAAGTAATCCCTTGTTGGTATTTGACAGCTCGAAGAGTGTAACATTAGATGTAAATCCAAACATCTTTTCTATAATGTACATGAGCGGATAAGAGAGTAGCAGGAAGATGCCGTTTACGGTAAAGTAGCTATACATGCTGGCATCAACGTTGAACACCTGGTTGTCCTGCATCAGCTGAAGGGCAAGATATACTACACCGCTGGCTATAGTTACCAACAGGGCTGTGATGAATATCTGCGAACGCTTGCTGAGTTCACGCAAACTGTAAATAGCAACAAGGCCAGCTACCAGCTGTACGATGATAAACTCGTACTGGTACTTTACTGCTGCTGCACAAATGAGGATCATCGTAACGTGGCTGATAAAGGCTGTACGCGAGTCCATAAACACACGTACGAAGATAGGCGCCATGGCAAATGGGATGATATAGACACTGAAGAAATTGTGTTTCATCATGAGTGACACAAAGATAGGGAACAGCGTAATCATCGCATAAAGCATGGTAATGCTGCGCGGCTTATCAAAATAGTCTTTTCTGAAAAGTGAGAGATAAGAGGTAAACAGCATGACAAGAATGAAGATAAACAGTACCTGTCCGATGATAGTGGTTGTCAGTTCTTCCTGGGTAGAACTGCGGCGCTTCATCTCCTTGTCGAATGAATTGAGCACCCGATAGGTGTTGTTCGTAATCACTTCACCACGATCCACAATCTTCTGACCGCTCATCACCATTCCGCTTGCCAGTGGAATGCTGCTCATCATGTCGGCTTTCTCTGCCTCGCTTCTTCCCTTATCGTATATGACGTTGGCTTCAACATAATTATTGAGGTTGCAACGGGATAAAAGCTGTCGCTGGGTTGCCAGTTTCTCATCGTAGAAGATGCGTTCGTAAGCGGCAATAGTAGAGTAGAACGAACCGATAGGTACGCTCTTCACATTCTTTCCGTTGATAATTCGTATCATACTGGTAGAATCTTTGTAGATACGATTATATTCCGTGGTAGCGATGATGCCGGTCTGATAAAGGCGCTGAAGCTGGTGGGCTATGAGTCCCACATATTCTTTTGGCAAACCTGGTACACCTTGGCTGAAGTCGTGCAGGAAACGGCTCACCTGTTCGCTGCCGATGGATTCATTGACAGAATAATAAGGTTGGAATTGCTTCATCAGCGAATCCTGTTCACGCTTGATGGCTTCATCGGTCTTATAGATCGGAAAGTCAAATTTTGCGATGACGGAACCATACATCCATGGCTTTCCAACATCGTACCGGAACATCCTTCCTTCGTTGCGAGGAAGGAACCAAACAATGATAGCAACGGTAATTAATATCAAAACCGTTTTTGTGGCGAAATTGCGCCAATAGTTCTCTTCTGGGTTGTTAAATATGCTCATTTTCCTACTTTTTTCTTACTTATTTCGTTTTACAGTGCGAAAATACGAAAAAAAACGGCTAAAATCGCAAAAAAAGATGTAAATTTGCAGAAAAATTTGAAAATAGCTATAAAAAGACATGGCAGATAGAAAAGTAAGGGTGCGTTTTGCCCCTAGTCCAACGGGTGCATTGCACATTGGCGGTGTTCGTACCGCTCTGTATAATTATTTGTTTGCTCGCCAACATGGAGGTGAGCTGGTGTTCCGTATTGAGGATACAGATTCTCATCGTTTCGTGCCTGGAGCCGAAGAATATATCCTGGAATCTTTCAAGTGGCTGGGTATCCAGTTTGACGAGGGTGTAAGTTTCGGTGGAGAGCATGGACCTTATCGCCAGAGTGAACGTCGTGATATCTATAAGCAGTATGTTCAGCAGCTTCTGGATAATGATAAGGCGTATATTGCTTTTGATACTCCTGAGGAGTTGGAAGCGAAACGTGCCGAAATCCAGAATTTCCAGTATGATGCTCATACTCGTATGCAGATGCGCAACTCTCTGACTCTTTCTAAGGAAGAGGTTGATAAGCTGATTGCTGACGGAAAGCAGTATACTGTACGTTTCAAGATTGAACCAGGACAGGAAATTCACGTGAACGATATGATTCGTGGTGATGTGAAGGTAATGAGTGATATCCTGGATGATAAGGTACTTTATAAGAGTGCTGATGAATTGCCAACTTATCACCTTGCAAATATCGTAGACGACCACCTGATGGAAATCTCTCATGTAATCCGTGGTGAGGAGTGGTTGCCTAGTGCGCCTTTGCACGTACTTCTTTATAAGGCTTTCGGTTGGGCAGATACCATGCCTCGTTTTGCGCATCTTCCTTTGCTTCTTAAGCCTGAAGGTAAAGGTAAGCTGAGTAAGCGTGATGGCGACCGCCTCGGTTTCCCGGTATTCCCGCTGGAGTGGCATGATCCTAAGACTGGCGAGGTTTCTTCCGGTTATCGTGAGAGTGGCTACTTCCCAGAGGCTGTAGTCAACTTCCTGGCGCTCCTCGGCTGGAATCCTGGTACAGAACAGGAAATCTTCTCTCTTGATGAACTGGTGAAGGCTTTTGATATTTCACGTTGCTCTAAGGCTGGTGCCAAGTTCGACTTCAAGAAGGGAATCTGGTTCAACCACGAATACATTCTGATGAAGAGCGATGATGAAATAGCTAACCTCTTTGCCCCTATTGTTGCCAACAATGGTGTAGAGGAAACTCTGGACCGCGTAAAGCAGGTGGTACACATGATGAAGGATCGTGTGAACTTTGTCTATGAACTGTGGCCATTGTGTTCTTTCTTCTTCATTGCTCCTACAGAGTATGATGCTAAGACAGCCAAGAAGCGCTGGAAGGAATATTCTGCACAGCAGATGACAGAACTTGCTGATGTGCTTGAAGGTATTGAGGATTTCTCTATCGAAGGTCAGGAACCTGTCGTGATGAAATGGGTAGAGGATAAGGGCTATAAGCTGGGTGATGTGATGAACGCATTCCGTCTGACTCTCGTAGGTGAGGGTAAGGGCCCGGGTATGTTCGATATTTCTGCCTTCCTTGGCAAGGAGGAAACTCTGCGCCGTCTTCGCAAGGCAATCGAAGTTTTGGGTTAATTCACAATAATTTCTCTCTGAATGGCTTTCTGCAGCATGTTGCTGAAGGCTATTCAGAGAGTTCACGTATTTATAGATAGTAACCAATATAAAGAAATATCATGATCTATAATATCGTAATATATTTCGTCCTTTGGGGCATAGCCATTGCAAGTCTGTTTAATGAAAAGGTGCGCAAGATGTGGCGTGGTGAGCGTGAGGCTTTCAAAATATTGAGGCAGAAGGTGGATCCTAACGCTAAGTACATTTGGTTTCATGCTGCATCGCTCGGTGAGTTTGAACAGGGACGACCTTTGATGGAACGTATCCGTAAGGACTATCCTCAGTATAAGATTCTGCTTACCTTCTATTCTCCTTCAGGTTATGAGGTGCGCAAGAACTATGAGGGAGCTGACATCATCTGTTATATGCCGGTGGATACTAGGTTGAACGCCATCCGTTTCCTTAGACTGGTACGTCCTGTGATGGCTTTCTTCATCAAGTATGAGTTCTGGTCTAATTTCCTTCATATCCTGAAGCATCGCAACATTCCTACTTATAGCGTGAGCAGTATCTTCCGCGAGGATCAGGTGTTCTTTAAATGGTATGGCAGAAACTATGCTGGAGTGCTGAAGTGCTTTACCCGTTTCTTCGTACAGAACGAAGAAAGTAAGCGATTGCTCGAAGGTATCGGCATCACGGCTGTGGATGTGGTAGGAGATACCCGTTTCGACCGTGTTCTCCAGATAAAGGAGGCTGCCAAGCAATTGCCGATTTGCGAGGCTTTCAGAACAGGAGTGGCTTCATCTCAGTCTGCAGGTGTTCCTCATCATGATTTCAAGGTATTTGTTGCCGGTAGTTCTTGGCCACCAGATGAGAATATCTTTATACCTTTCTTTAATGAGCATAAGGATTGGCGCCTGCTGATTGCTCCTCATGTCATCGCTGAAGAGCATCTGAAGTTGATTCTTTCTCTGATAAAGGGCAAGAAGGTAGTGCGCTATACGCAAACTACTCCTGAAGAAGCTGCGGAGGCTGATGTCTTGATCATCGATTGTTTCGGATTGTTGAGCAGTATGTACAACTATGGTGATGTGGCTTATATCGGTGGTGGCTTTGGTGTAGGTATTCATAACACCTTGGAGGCTGCCGTATGGAATATGCCGGTTATCTTTGGTCCGAACAATAAAAAGTTTCAGGAGGCTCAGGGCTTGCTGAAATCGGGTGGAGGTTTTGAAATCAATACCTATGAAGATTTCTCAGGCTTGATGAGTTCTCTGATGAATGATGAGGCCTTCCTGAATCAGGCTGGCGATAAGGCTGGCGCCTTCGTGGCTCATTTGGCTGGCGCTACTGATAAGGTCTTGGCAAGTGTAAAGTTGTAATAGCTTCATTATATACATATACAAGAAAAGGTCTCATGAATGTTTTTCTTCATGAGACCTTTTCTTGTATATGTATGTGCCGTAAACCAGGCATCCTGCCTTTATTTGATAATGCGGTAGTAATCCTCTTTTCTTGGTTTTACGGTATGAGGATGCGAAGAAGCATAACCCAAGGCTAAGGCTCCTACTCCCATCAAACCTTCTGGAAGATTCCAGTCTTTCATCAACTTCTTGCCTTCTTCTGATGCAAACATACCGTCTTCACGGTTAATCCAGCAAGATGCAAGGCCGATAGAGTGGGCAGCAAGCATCATATTGCCTAAGATAAGGCTGCCATCTTTCACACCGTTAACGTTGCTTTCTGGTGCCAGAACGATAACGATGGTTGGCGCTCCATAGTAAGGATCGCTTTCTACACCCATGATTTCTGCGTTCATCTTGCGAAGCTGGGCGCAAATCTCAGGATTCTGAACGGCAATGATGAAAGGCTCCTGGGTTCCATGACCTGTTGCTGCCCATGTGCCGGCTTCCAATACCGTCTTCAACTCTTCGTCGGTAATCTGATCTGCCTTGAAGCGACGAATACTTCTTCTCTCCTTAATGGCTTTTAAAACTTCATTTTCCATCTTATCTTGTTTTAAACATTTTATTTAGAAATCTTTTCTCTTTCTTCGCTCTTTTATGCAGGGCATCCGCTTAAATCCTCTTCATCCATATACTGGCTGAGAACTCGTGCGATGCGAATCAGACCCTGCATCAGGGTCTTGCGAGGACAGGCGATATTGAGGCGCAGGTAGCCCTGACCAGCCTTTCTGCCATACATCGTACCACTGTTGACGAATACCTTACCATCGTTCATCAGCTTTTCATAAGCCTCGTCACTTGACAGTTCGAATGGCAGGATATCGAGCCATACCAGGTAGGTGCCTTCAAGGCGGGTAACGCGAACTTGTGGCAATTCGGTATTGAAGAATTCCTTTACTGCCTGATAGTTCTCGTAGAGATATTGGTTCAATTCATCCAACCATTCTTCTCCCTCATTGTAAGCTGCCTGTAGGGCGATAACGCCGAATGGGTTTACATCACAAACCTCGTTGATGTTGATGGCGCGGTTGATGCGGCGGCGCAATGTTGCATCCGGACAGATAATGTTGGCTATCTGAAGTCCTGCAATATTGAATGACTTTGATGGAGAATTCAATACTACGCAGTTGTCGCGGCAAGCTTCGCTGATGCTGGCAAATGGAGTATACTGATAGCCTGGCATGATGAGCTCGCAATGAATTTCATCTGCGATGACCTTTACCCCGTGCTTGAGACAGATGTCGTTCATTCGCTCAAGTTCCTCTTTCTTCCACACTCTTCCGGCTGGATTATGAGGATTGCAGAGGATGAAGGCTGTGGTCTTCTCATCGGCACATTTGCGCTCGAAGTCTTCGAAATCAATCTCATAAGTGCAGTTGCCCACACGTTTCAGTTCGTTTTCTACTACTTCGCATCCGCTGTTTGTAATGCAGGAGAAGAAGCAGTTGTAGACAGGTGTCTGTACCAATACCTTTTCGCCAGGCATGCAGATGGCTTTCAGACAGCAGGAAATGGCTGGTACAACGCCTGAAGTATAAAGAATCCAGTCTTTCTCTATCTTCCACTGGTGGCGGCGGGAGAACCAGCTGATGATAGCCTCGTAATAAGAATCAGGTACGAGGGTATAGCCGAAGATGCCATGAGCTACGCGCTTTTGCAGAGCTTCGATGATGCAGGGAGCAGTCTGGAAGTCCATATCTGCTACCCACATCGGAATAACGCCGTCTTCCTTCACCAAATCCCATTTGTATGAGTTGGTTCCACGACGTTCGATGATTTCATCAAAATTGTATTTCATATTTGTTTTCTATCTATGTTGTTTCTTCTATCTATATAGGATAAATCTCTTATTTATATAGGATAAATCTCTTTTTCTCCTAATTGAAATCTTCGTTCATAGACTTTGAATCTCCGTTCAAAGACATTGAACGTACATTCAAAGCTTTTGAACGGCCGTTCAATGTCTATGAACGGAGATTTCAGTTAAGTGTAAGAACAATTAGTTATGGGAACAATTAGTAATTTACTTGATTGTTGCCCTTTCTGTAATTACCTCTTAAACTATTTCGATTTATCTGTGATTTTACATGCACCCTTTGGCGCTTTGGCAAACTCAGTATATGTTACGCTTCCCACTTCGTCTGCCTCGATTCTTCCGGAGATAGGGTTCTTGATGTTGGTGATACTTCCCTTGATCTGTGCATCGATGTTGGTGCAATCCTCGAAGGCACGGTCGCATTCCTTATCAAAGGTGCAATCCTCCAGAGTTACATGGTCCATGTAGCAGAGAGGCTGCTCGCCGCTGATGTGGCAACGTACGAACTTGATGTTCTTGCTGTGCCAGGCCAGATACTCACCATTCAGTTCCGAATCATAAACGGTTACATTCTCGCATTCCCAGAAACTGTCCTTGGTTGTAATCTTTGCGTTGTGAATCTCCACATTTCTGCAGTATTGGAATACATACTTGGAATCGCTCTCAAGTCCGTCTACATAGATATTCTTGGAGAACATGAATGGATAAGTTCCATCGTGGAGCTTTACGTTCTTCAGTTTCAAGCCATCTACCTTCCAGAAAGTCTCATCAGCATCTGTGATGTTTACGTTCTCCAAATCCAGATTCTTCATTTCGCGGAAGAACTTAGGCCCATCGATGGTGCAGTCTTTCATCACCATATTATCACTATACCAGATGGCCGAACGGCTTTCTGGGGCGAAGTAGCAGTCTGTGATAAGGGAACCGTCCACATGCCACCAAGGGTATTTGCCATAAAACTTGGAATGGTGGCATTCTATGTTTTGGCAGCACTTGATGCCCGATTCGCCATCTGTAATCGTAATATCTTCTAAACGCACATCGTGAGCACCGAAAAGAGGGCGCTCGCCCCCGAATGATTTGTTCTTTATCAATTCCATAATTTTCTATTATCCTTTTTTATTTGTTATTTCTGTGTGCAAAATTACAAAAATAATACCAAACTCGTATAACCTGAATTACAGAAAAATGTAACGATATGGCGTATTTGGGGGATAAATGGTCGCTATAGGGGGAAAATAAATGAAAAAAGGCTGAATCATGAAGCATTTTCACGATTCAGCCCTTATCGAGTTAACTTCTAAAAATCCGAAGCGGAGAATTACAAGTTAGGGTTCATCTCTTTCCACTCAGCTACTGGAGGAACGATGCCGAGCTCTACGATCTCATCGCGCATCTTGCAAAGGTGCTCGTAAGACTTAGCGAGGCTAGCGAGCTCTTCCTCAGTACCTGTAGGCTCTGTGAAGTGAACACCAGTCTTGTCGATAGTAGTAGGCATAGCCATCATTACGTTCTTGAAACCGCACTTGTCGCAGTTTACATAGCAACCTGCTGGCAATGTGAACTTCTCGCCACCCATAGCAGCCTCGATCATCTTAACTGCATTGTAAGCTGGGCTCTGGAATGAAGAACGGCCGCGGAGCTTGATGATGTTAGAACCACCCTGTACTGTGTGGTGCTTGATCTCTTCCCAACGCTCGTCAGAAAGACCCATCTCTGCCAATGGCTTGCCGTCAACCTTAACCTGAGAAGCAAATACAGCCATCTGCTCGCCGTGACCACCATAAGTGTGAGCGCCAGTAACCTTATCCTGCTGTACACCGAACTCGAGGGCCAAAGCCTGCTGCAGACGAGTAGAATCGAGAGCTGCGAGTGATGTCAACTGGTTTGGCTTCAAACCTGAGTGGATAAGTGCTGTAAGAGCTGTAACGTCAGCTGGGTTGAAGATAACAACTACGTGCTCAACCTCTGGGCAGTACTTCTTGATGTTGTCACCAAATTCTGCAGCAATCTTGCAGTTGCCCTTAAGAAGATCCTCACGAGTCATACCCTCCTTGCGAGGAGCACCACCAGAAGAAATGATATATTTAGCACCAGTGAAAGCCTCCTCTGGGTTAACAGTATAAGTTACGTTAACACCTGGGAATGCGCACTGCTGAATCTCATCGAATACACCATGTACACCTGGCTCGAAGATATCATAAAGACAGATGTTTGGAGTAAGACCGAGCATCAAAGCGCTCTGTACCATGTTAGAACCGATCATACCGCCTGCACCGACGATAACGAGTTTGTCATTTGTTAAAAAATTCATAACTACAATTCTTATTAAAATGTTTATAATCTTTTTCTCCTGAAAAATAGCGGAATGTATCCGGAATAAAGTTTGTAAAACTCCTTCTTTTTACTTTCCGACCGCAAAATTAATAAAAAGTAATGTAAATCGTGCATATTTTTGCGCTTAAATTTGTTGTTAATTCTTAAAAATGTTATCTTTGTAATCTCTAATTAGCAAAATGCATTATTTGGAGTTAAGTTAAACATTAAATTGCATAACAATTATGAATGAAATCGAATTACGTTTAGCTAGATTGAGGGAGTTGATGAAGCGTGAACATCTTTCTGCTTTCATCTTCCCTAGTACAGATGCTCATCAGAGCGAGTATGTTGCCGACCATTGGCGAGGAAGAGAGTGGATCTCTGGTTTTAACGGGTCGGCTGGTACTGCTGTCGTTACAATGAAATCGGCTGCTTTATGGACTGATTCCCGCTACTTCCTGGCTGCGGAAGAACAGTTGGAAGGTACTGAATATCAGCTGATGAGGCTGAAAATGGAAGGTACGCCTACTATCGCAGAATGGTTGGGAAAAGAATTGCAGGATGTACAATCTCCTGAGGTTGGACTTGATGGCATGGTCAACTCTTATAATTATGTTAAAGATTTAAGCTATTCTCTCCGTAAACTCGGTGGAATTACGCTTAGGACTAATTTGGACCCTTTGGAACAGATTTGGGAGAATCGTCCTTCGCTTCCTGCAAATCCTGTAGAAATTCAACCATTGGAATATGCTGGAGAGACGCTAGCCTCTAAAGTGGCCCGTATCCGTAAGGCTTTGAGAGAACTTCATGCAGATGGTATGCTCGTTTCCGCTTTGGATGATATTGCTTGGACTTTGAATCTTCGTGGTACAGATGTTCATTGCAATCCTGTATTTGTAAGTTATTTGTTGATTGAGAGCGATAAAGTTTCTCTTTTCGTGGATGATAATAAATTATCTCCTGAAGTAAAACAGTATCTTCAAGACAATCAGGTTTCTCTCTATAAATATAATAAGGTGGAAAAATGCCTTGAATCATATTCGGAATATAATATCCTGTTAGATGGAGATGAAACGAGCTATTATCTGTGGAAAGCTGTAAAATGCCAGGAAATTGTTGCTGCTGGTTCTCCTATTCCGGCTATGAAGGCTGTGAAAAATAAAGCAGAAATAGAGGGCTACCGTAGTGCGATGCTTAAAGATGGTGTTGCTATGGTTAAGTTCTTGAAGTGGCTGAAACCTGCTGTTGAGGCTGGCGGACAAACAGAAATTTCCATTGATGAGAAATTGACGTCGCTACGTGCCGAACAGAAACTGTTCAGAGATATTTCTTTTGATACGATTGCCGGCTATGCGCAGCATGGAGCAATTGTCCATTATGAGGCAACTCCTGAAACAGATGTCGTTCTGAAACCGGAAGGCTTGATCCTGATAGACTCTGGCGCTCAATACCAGGATGGTACTACTGATATTACCCGTACCATTGCTTTGGGACCTGTATCTCAAGAGATGAAGCATGTTTATACCTTGGTTCTGAAAGCGCATATTCAGTTGGAATTGGTTAAATTCCCCGATGGTGCATCAGGAACTCAGTTGGATGCTGTAGGAAGAGAGTGTATGTGGCGTGAAGGATATAATTTCTTGCATGGTACAGGCCATGGAGTAGGTTCGTATCTCTGTGTGCACGAAGGCCCTCATCAAATAAGAATGGAGTGGATGCCTACACCTTTGAGAGCTGGAATGACCTTGACGGATGAGCCTGGTTTGTATCTGGCAGGTAAGTTTGGCGTAAGAATAGAAAATACGGTGCTGATTTCAGACTACATGTCTACTGAGTTCGGTAAATTCCTGCAGATAGAGCCTCTTACTCTTTGTCCTATAGATACCGCTCCTATAGATGTTGATATGTTGTTGCCTGAAGAGATTGACTGGCTCAATGCTTATCATCATTCAGTTTATGAAAAATTGTCTCCTTTCCTTGATGAAGAGGAGAAAAAATGGCTTGAAAATGCTACAAAACCCATAAAATGAACATTTTAGAGTAAAAAGTTGAAGAAAAACTTGGTAGTTTGATAAAATAGATGTAATTTTGCACCCGCAAATTGTGGCATTGCCATATTTCGCATTGAATAACATAAGTTTAACATAATAAATTAAAAGCAAAAAAATGATTATTGTACCAGTTAAAGACGGTGAGAACATCGAGAGAGCTCTCAAGAAGTTTAAGAGAAAATTCGAAAAGACAGGTGTTGTTAAGGAGCTTCGTGCTCGTCAGCAGTATGACAAACCTTCTGTTTTGAAGCGTCTCAAGATGGAACACGCCATCTACGTACAGCAGTTGCGTGCAAACGAGGAATAAAAGTAAAAAATCCTCAAAAAATTTGGTAGTTTAAAATAATTTTCGTAACTTCGTTGCCGAAATGAAAAAGGTACGACGTTATGTTGAGTATAGATAAGTTCTTGGAATATTTGCGCTCTGAACTGAACAGGTCGCAGAGGACGGTAGAAAACTATCGCGAAGATTTGAAACTCTTTGAGCAGTATGCTAGGAACTTGTCTGAATCCTTCACTTGGGAATCTGTTGATTCTGATATGATTCGCAACTGGATGGAGCATATGGTAGATGCAGGTAATAAGGCAACCTCGGTTAATCGCCGGTTGAGTGCTTTGAAAATGTTCTATCGGTTTGCTTTAGTCAGACATTATGTGGAGTCGGATCCCGCTCATAGCCTCAAAGGACCAAAGGAAAGTAGACCGCTACCTCAATTCTTGAAAGAAAATGAGATGGATGAGTTGCTTGACAGGAAAATGTGGGGCGATGATTATAATAATGTACGCGCACGTACTATTATAATATTGTTCTATGAGACGGGGATGCGATTGTCAGAGTTGATAGGACTTGATGTTGACGATGTGAACTTTATCAAAAAAGAGATAAAGATTACGGGTAAGGGAAACAAACAACGTATAGTTCCTTTTGGTGACGAGCTTAAAAATGCTCTTTCGGAATATTTGGCTCTAAGAGCACGAAGGGTGATGGTTAAGACTGGAGCTCTTTTGCTTGCGGATAAGGGCGGACGGATGAGTCCGGTTCAAGTCAGAGAAATCGTGAAGGAGAACCTCGCAAGGGTTTGCTCGTTGAAAAAGAAAAGTCCGCACGTGTTGAGGCATACGTTTGCTACTGCAATGTTGAATCATGGTGCAGGAATTGAAAGTTTGAAAAGACTGTTAGGACATGCGAAACTCTCGACGACCGAGATTTATACGCATACAACGTTTGAACAGTTGAAACGAGTTTATATTGAAGCCCATCCTCGGGCGTAACCTTTTAAAAAATGGAGGTAACTATGGAAATTAAGATTCAGTCGATTCACTTCGACGCTACCGAGAAGTTACAGGCGTTTATCGAAAAGAAAGTCGCCAAGTTAGAAAAAACTTTTGAAGATATACAGAAAGTAGAGGTGCAATTAAAGGTCGTGAAGCCTGCTACTGCCTTGAATAAGGAAGTTCATCTGGAAGTTGCTGTCCCTGGAACCAAGTTGTTCGTAGAAAAGACATGTGACACTTTTGAGGAAGGAATTGACCAGGCAGTGGACTCAATGAAGGTTCAATTGACCAAATTTAAAGAAAAATCAAGGAATCGATAAAAAAAAACTCGAAAAAATTTTGTTGATTCAAAAAATAGTTGTATCTTTGCAGCCGTTTTCCGGTAGATGGAAATTTAGCCGTATTGCGGCTGTAAAGATTGCCTCTTTAGCTCAGTTGGCCAGAGCACGTGATTTGTAATCTCGGGGTCGTTGGTTCGAATCCGACAAGAGGCTCAGAAAAAGAAAATTGGGTAGTTACCAGAGTGGCCAAATGGGGCAGACTGTAAATCTGCTGGCTATGCCTTCGGTGGTTCGAATCCATCACTACCCACTTTCTTTGATAAGCGGAAATAGCTCAGTTGATAGAGCACTAGCCTTCCAAGCTGGGGGTCGCGGGTTTGAGCCCCGTTTTCCGCTCAATTTATTAACTTGCTGTAATAGCTCAGTGGTAGAGCACTTCCTTGGTAAGGAAGAGGTCCTGAGTTCAACTCTCAGTTACAGCTCTATCGTTCTAGATGCTTAGGATGGTAGAGGAACAGATTATTCATTTATATAAATAAAAAGAAAAGCTATGGCTAAAGAAGAATTCGTGCGTACCAAACCGCATGTTAACATTGGTACAATTGGTCATGTTGACCATGGTAAGACTACTCTGACCGCTGCTATCTCTAAGGTATTGAACGAGAAGCTCGGTACATCTGAGGCAGTTAAGTCATTCGATCAGATTGATAATGCTCCTGAGGAGAAAGAGCGTGGTATCACTATCAACTCTGCTCACATCGAGTATGAGACAGCAAAGCGTCACTATGCACACGTTGACTGTCCTGGACACGCTGACTATGTAAAGAACATGGTTACTGGTGCTGCTCAGATGGATGGTGCAATCTTGGTTTGTGCTGCTACTGATGGTCCTATGCCACAGACACGTGAGCACGTACTTCTTGCACGTCAGGTAAACGTACCTCGTTTGGTTGTTTTCTTGAACAAGTGCGATATGGTTGATGATGAGGAGATGCTTGAGCTCGTTGAGATGGAGCTTCGTGAGATCCTCGAGCAGTATGGTTACGAGGAGGATACTCCAATTGTACGTGGTTCTGCTCTCGGTGCTTTGAACGGTGTTGAGAAGTGGGTTAAGTCTGTTGAGACTTTGATGGATACAGTTGATGAGTGGATTCAGGAGCCAGAGCGCGAGATTGATAAGCCATTCTTGATGCCTATCGAGGATGTATTCTCAATTACAGGTCGTGGTACTGTTGCTACAGGTCGTATTGAGACAGGTCGTTGCAAGGTAGGTGACGAAGTTCAGTTGCTCGGTCTTGGTGAGGACAAGAAGTCAGTTATTACTGGTGTTGAGATGTTCCGTAAGATTCTTGCAGAGGGTGAAGCTGGTGATAACGTAGGTTTGCTTCTCCGTGGTATCGATAAGGCTGAGGTTAAGCGTGGTATGGTAGTTGTACACCCAGGAGCTATTACTCCTCACGATCACTTCAAGGCTTCTATCTATGTATTGAAGAAGGAAGAGGGTGGTCGTCACACTCCATTCGGTAACAAGTATCGTCCTCAGTTCTATCTCCGTACTATGGACTGTACAGGTGAAATCAAGCTTCCAGAGGGAGTTGAGATGGTAATGCCTGGTGATAACGTAGAGATTGAGGTAGAGTTGATCTACAAGGTTGCTTTGAACGAGGGTCTTCGTTTCGCTATCCGTGAGGGTGGTCGTACAGTAGGTTCTGGTCAGATTACAACAATTCTCGACGATATCAAGTAATTTAGATTTATCTAATTTGCTATATATATCAGACTCCCCTCCTAAGGGAGCGGGAGTCTTTCTACGGGTTTAGCTCAGTTGGTAGAGCACTGGTCTCCAAAACCAGGTGTCGAGGGTTCGAGCCCTTCAACCCGTGCTAAATAGAAGATAATATGAATAAAATAGTAAATTATTGCAAGGCATGTTACGATGAACTTGCGCATAAGACTACTTGGCCATCACGTGCCGAACTTACTCATAGTGCAATGGTTGTATTATCTGCTTCCCTAGTCATTGCACTTGTTGTGTTCGCGATGGATTCTATTTTCAAAGCCTTTATGGGTGTAGTTTATCCAGGTTAATTTTTTAAGGAAATGGCAGACGCAGGAAATAAATGGTATGTGCTTAAAGCCGTTAGTGGTAAGGAAGCTAAGGTGAAAGAATACATCGAAGCTGAAATGAAGCACAATGACTTACTAGCAGCAAATGTTTCTCAGGTGTTGATTCCAGTTGAGAAGCATGCAACTGTGCGTAATGGAAAGAGAGTCGTTAAAGAAAAGGTTTCTCTTCCAGGTTATGTTTTTGTGGAGGCCAAACTGAAGGGTGATGTAGCGCATACGTTGCGTTTCCTCCCTAATGTTTTGGGTTTCCTTGGAGGTTTGGATGAACCGACACCAGTTCCACAGCGCGATATCAATCGTATGCTGGGTTCTGCTGAGGAGACTGAGTTTGAGGAGAATCTTGATTGTCCTTACTTGGTTAATGATACCGTTAAGGTTATGGAAGGTCCATTCAGTGGTTTCAGCGGAATCGTTGAAGAGGTTAATGCTGAAAAGCATAAGCTGAAAGTTACGGTTAAGATCTTCGGACGTAAAACTCCGTTGGAATTAGGTTTTATGCAAGTAGAAAAGGAATAGGATTCTGTTACGAGATTGTTATTCCTTATAAGTTTCAATTTTAAATATTAACAAAGAAATGGCTAAAGAAGTTGCTGGATTAATCAAATTACAGATTAAAGGTGGCGCTGCGAATCCTTCACCTCCAGTAGGACCTGCATTGGGTTCTAAGGGTATTAATATTATGGGATTCTGCAAGGAATTCAACGCCCGTACCCAGGACAAAGCAGGTAAAGTGTTGCCAGTAGTTATTACTTATTATACTGACAAGTCTTTTGATTTTATTATCAAGACTCCACCTGCTGCAGTTCAATTGAAAGAGGCTGCCAAAATCAAGTCAGGTTCTGCTCAGCCTAATCGTCAGAAGGTTGCTTCTCTTACTTGGGATCAGGTAAAGGTAATCGCTGAGGATAAGATGAAGGACTTGAACTGCTTTACTGTAGAATCAGCTATGAAGCTCATCGCTGGTACTGCAAGAAGTATGGGTATTACTGTAAAAGGGGACTTCCCTGGTAAATAATTTAAAACTTCAATTAGAAAAATGAGTAAACTGACAAAAAATCAAAAATCAGTAGCTGATAAGGTTGAAGCAGGGAAGGCATACACATTGAAGGAGGCTTCAGAGTTGGTAAAGGAAATTACCACTACCAAGTTTGATGCATCTCTTGATATTGATGTACGCTTAGGTGTTGATCCACGTAAGGCTAACCAGATGGTTCGTGGCGTTGTTTCATTGCCAAACGGAACAGGTAAGGTTACTCGTGTGCTCGCACTCTGTACTCCTGATCAGGAAGCTGCTGCTAAGGAAGCAGGCGCTGATTATGTAGGTCTTGACGAATACGTTGAGAAGATTAAGGGTGGTTGGACAGATATTGATGTCATCATCACAATGCCTTCTTGCATGGGTAAGATTGGTCCTTTGGGTCGTGTACTCGGTCCTCGTGGTTTGATGCCTAACCCTAAGAGTGGCACTGTAACTATGGATGTTGCTAAGGCAGTAAAGGAAGTTAAGCAAGGTAAGATCGACTTTAAGGTTGATAAGGCTGGTATTATCCATACTTCAATCGGTAAGGTTGGCATGACTTCTGAGCAGATTTATGGAAATGCTAAGGAGTTCATCAACACAGTTATCAAGCTGAAGCCTGCTGCTGCTAAAGGTACATATATCAAGAGTATCTTTATTTCTAGCACTATGAGTAAGGGTATCAAGATTGATCCTAAATCAGTTGAATAACTCTAAAAGTTTTGTAAAATGAAGAAAGAAGTTAAAGATACTATTATCGCCGAACTTGGACAGAAGTTGCAGGAGTTTCCTCATTTCTATCTTGTAGATGTTACAGGATTGAATGCAGAGAAGACAAGCGCACTCCGTCGCAAGTGCTTCCAGAGCGAGATTAAGATGGTTGTTGTTAAGAATTCCTTGCTTCACAAGGCGTTCGAGGCTTCAGATATCGATTTCTCTGAGCTCTATGGCTACTTGAAGGGTACTACTGCTGTGTTGTTTGCTAATACAGCTAATGTACCAGCTAAGTTGTTGAAGGAATATGACAAGGAAGATGTTCCAACATTGAAGGCTGCTTATGCAGAGGAAAGCTTCTACGTTGGCGCAGACAAACTTGCAGAGCTTTCAGCTCTCAAGAGCAAGAACGAAGTTATCGCAGAGATTGTTGCTTTGCTCCAGTCACCTGCAAAGAACGTTGTTTCAGCTCTTCAATCAGGAAGCAACACTATTCATGGTGTGCTTAAGACATTGGGCGAGCGTCCTGAGTAATCAATCACAATGTTATCATTAATTATAGTATAAACAAAAATAAAATTTAGAATAAAATGGCAGATATCAAAGCTATTGCAGAAGAGTTAGTAAATCTTACTGTTAAGGAAGTTAATGAGTTGGCAACAGTCCTCAAGGACGAGTATGGTATTGAGCCTGCTGCTGCAGCTGTAGCTGTAGCTGCTGGTCCTGCTGCTGGTGGTGCAGCTGCAGCTGAGGAGAAGTCTACATTCGACGTAGTCCTCGCTGAGGTTGGTGGCGCTAAGCTCCAGGTTGTAAAGGCTGTTAAGGAGGCTTGTGGTCTCGGTTTGAAAGAGGCTAAGGATCTCGTAGACGGTGCTCCTTCTACAATCAAGGAAGGTGTAGCTAAGGACGAGGCTGAGAACCTTAAGAAGGCTATCGAAGAGGCCGGTGCTAAGGTAGAACTCAAGTAATTAGAGTAATACATTTTTTATATAAATGGTTAGGATTCTCCAAGTAGGTGAGTCCTAACCTTTTTGTGTCTTTTATTATATTATTAATAAAACCCATTTAATAACTTCTAATGGCTACAAAAATTGTTGATAACAGAGTAAATTTTGCCAGCGTGCATAATCCGTATCCATATCCGGATTTCCTCGATGTGCAGTTAAAGTCTTTCAAGGACTTCTTACAGTTGGATACTCCGCCTGAGGAACGCAAGAATGACGGTTTGTATAAGGTGTTCTCTGAGAACTTCCCTATTACCGATACACGTAACAATTTCGTTCTTGAGTTCTTGGATTACTATATCGACCCTCCTCGCTATTCTATTGATGAGTGTTTGGAGCGTGGTCTTACATATAGTGTACCTTTGAAGGCTAAGATGAAACTGTATTGTACTGATCCTGATCATGAGGATTTCGGTACATTTATTCAGGATGTGTTCCTTGGTACTATCCCATATATGACCGATAATGGTACTTTCGTGATTAATGGCGCTGAGCGTGTTGTTGTTTCTCAGCTTCATCGCTCTCCTGGTGTGTTCTTTAGCCAGGGTGTTCATGCAAATGGTACCATGCTTTATTCTGCTCGTATCATTCCTTTCAAGGGAAGCTGGATTGAATTTGCAACTGACATTAACAATGTAATGTATGCATATATCGATCGTAAGAAGAAGTTGCCTGTAACCACATTGTTGCGTGCTATTGGTTACGAACAGGATAAGGATATTCTTCAGATTTTTGATCTCGCCGAGGAGGTGAAGGTTAACAAGAAGAATATGAAGGCTGCTATTGGTCGTAAGCTTGCTGCTCGTGTTTTGAAGAGTTGGAATGAGGATTTCGTTGATGAGGATACCGGTGAAGTAGTATCTATTGAGCGTAACGAAGTAATCATGGAGCGTGAGACTGAACTTACTGCTGATAATATTGAGGAGATTGTTGAGAGTGGTGCGCAGACTGTTCTGCTTCATAAGGATGAGGAAGCTGCCAACAAGTTTACTATTATCTTCAATACTTTGGCAAAGGATCCAAGTAACTCTGAGAAGGAAGCTGTTAACTATATCTATCGTCAGTTGCGTAATGCTGATCCTGCAGATGACGCAAGTGCACGTGAGGTTTTCCAAAACCTGTTCTTCTCGGATAAGCGTTATGATCTGGGTGAGGTAGGTCGTTATCGTATCAATAAGAAATTGAATCTTGATACTGACATTGATGTTCGTGTCTTGACTAAGGAAGATATTATTGAGATCATTAAATATCTTATTCAGCTGATTAACTCTAGTGCAACAGTTGACGATATCGACCACTTGTCTAATCGTCGTGTTCGTACTGTAGGTGAGCAGTTGGCTAACCAGTTCTCTATTGGTTTGGCACGTATGACCCGTACTATCCGTGAACGTATGAATGTTCGCGACAATGAGGTGTTTACTCCAACAGATTTGATTAATGCTAAGACAATCTCTAGTGTTATCAATTCTTTCTTTGGAACTAATCCATTGTCACAGTTCATGGACCAGACTAACCCTCTGGCTGAGGTAACTCATAAGCGTCGTCTTTCTGCCTTAGGTCCTGGTGGTTTGTCTCGTGAGCGTGCCGGTTTCGAGGTTCGTGACGTACATTATACACACTATGGTCGTCTTTGCCCTATTGAGAGTCCTGAAGGTCCAAACATCGGTTTGATTTCTTCTCTCTGTATGTATGCAAAGATTAATGATCTTGGTTTTATTGTTACTCCTTACCGTAAGGTGAATGATAGCAAGGTCGATATGGCTAATGAGGATGTTGTATACTTGACTGCTGAAGATGAAGAGTCTAAGATTATCGGTCAGGGTAATGCGCCTTTGACTGTTGATGGTTCTTTCATTCGTGATGTAGTAAAGTGTCGTCAGGATGCTGATTATCCTGTTGTAGGTCCGGATCAAGTTGATTATGTCGACGTATCTCCACAGCAGATTGCTTCTGTATCCGCAGGTTTGATTCCATTCTTGGAGCATGATGATGGTCACCGTGCGTTGATGGGATGTAACATGATGCGTCAGGCTGTACCATTGCTTCATAATGATGCACCAATAGTTGGTACTGGTCTTGAGAAGCAAGTTTGTGAGGATTCACGTACTATGGTTACTGCAGAAGGTGAGGGTGTTATCGAATATGTTGATGCTACAACTATCCGTATCCTTTACGATCGCACAGAAGACGATGAATTTGTAAGCTTCGAACCAGCTTTGAAGGAGTATCGTATTCCTAAGTTCCGTCGTACCAACCAGAATATGACCATCGACTTGCGTCCTATCTGTAATAAGGGACAGCGTGTAAAGAAGGGTGATATCCTGACTGAGGGTTATGCGACAGAAAACGGTGAGCTGGCTTTGGGCCGTAACTTGCTTGTAGCTTATATTCCTTGGAAGGGTTACAACTATGAGGATGCTGTTGTTATTTCTGAACGTATGGTTCGTGATGACGTATTGACATCTGTACATGTTGACGAATACTCTCTTGATGTCCGTGAAACTAAGCGTGGAGTAGAGGAATTCACATCTGATATCCCTAATGTCAGCGAGGAAGCTACAAAGGATCTTGATGATAATGGTATCGTGCGTGTTGGTGCAAGAATTGAACCAGGTGATATCATGATTGGTAAGATTTCACCTAAGGGTGAAAGTGATCCTTCACCAGAAGAGAAGTTGCTTCGCGCTATCTTTGGTGATAAGGCTGGTGATGTGAAGGATTCTTCATTGAAGGCAAATCCATCATTGAGCGGTGTTGTTATTGACAAGAAGTTGTTCTCTCGTGCTATCAAGACCCGTGAGTCAAAGAAGCAGGATAAGATTATTCTTGCTAAGATTGATGAGGAGTATGAGGCAAAGGGTGATGACTTGAAGGATATTCTCGTAGACAAGTTGCTTACACTTACAGAAGGTATGACTTCTGAGGGTGTTAAGGATTATACAGGTGCTGAGATTATCACCAAGGGCAGTACCTTTACTGCTACAGCCTTGAAGAATTTGGAGTATGATGGTGTTCAGTCTAATAAGTGGACTAAGGATGAGCATACCAATGGCTTGATTCAGAGACTTATTATGAACTATATCCGCAAGTATAAGCAACTTGATGCTGAATTAAAGCGTCGTAAGTTTGCTATCACTATTGGTGATGAACTTCCATCAGGTATTCTTCAGATGGCTAAGGTATATATTGCTAAGAAGCGTAAGATCCAGGTTGGTGATAAACTTGCCGGTCGTCATGGTAATAAGGGTATTGTGTCTAAGGTAGTTCGTTTGGAGGATATGCCATTTATGGCTGACGGTCGTCCTGTAGATATGGTATTGAATCCATTGGGTGTGCCTTCACGTATGAACCTTGGTCAGATCTTTGAGTGTATCTTGGGTGCTGCAGGTAAAAAGTTGGGTGTAAAGTTTGCTACTCCTATCTTTGATGGTGCTAAATTGGATGATCTCTCTGAATGGACAGATAAGGCAGGCTTGCCACGTTTCTGCTCAACTTACCTTTATGATGGTGAGACTGGAGAGCAGTTTGACCAGCCAGCTACTGTTGGTATGACTTACTTCTTGAAGTTAGGTCATATGGTTGAGGATAAGATGCACGCTCGTTCTATCGGTCCATACTCTTTGATTACACAACAGCCACTTGGTGGTAAAGCACAGTTTGGTGGTCAGCGATTCGGAGAGATGGAGGTCTGGGCTATCGAGGCATTCGGTGCAAGCCACGTTTTGCAGGAGATCCTGACTGTTAAGTCAGATGATGTTGTAGGACGTAGCAAGGCATACGAAGCAATCGTAAAGGGCGATCCAATGCCAACTCCTGGTATTCCTGAGTCACTTAACGTATTGCTCCATGAGCTTCGTGGCCTTGGTTTGAGCATCAAACTTGATTAATTTTGAGAACCCCTAATTTATATATAGAAACATGGCTTTCAAAAAAGATACAAAGGTAAAGAATAATTTTACGAAGATTACCATCGGTCTCGCTTCGCCAGAGGAGATCTTGGAAAATTCGTATGGTGAGGTTACTAAACCGGAAACCATTAATTATCGTACATATAAGCCGGAGCGTGATGGCTTGTTCTGCGAGCGTATTTTTGGTCCTACTAAGGACTATGAATGCGCCTGCGGCAAGTACAAGCGTATCCGTTATAAGGGAATCGTCTGCGACCGATGCGGTGTAGAGGTTACAGAGAAGAAAGTTCGTCGTGAACGCTCTGGTCACATTGAGCTTGTCGTACCTGTTGCTCATATTTGGTATTTCCGTTCTCTTCCAAATAAGATTGGTTACCTTTTGGGTATGCCGACCAAGAAACTTGATGCTGTCATTTACTACGAGAAGTATGTAGTTATCCAGCCTGGTATTCTTGAGGGAAAGACTGATGCTGATGGTCTTGAATTGAACGGTTCTCACAAACTTGATCTCTTGTCAGAAGATGAATATATGGCTCTTCTTGACCAGTATGATCCTAATGGTGACAATGAACTTTTGGACGATACGGACCCTAATAAGTTTATAGCAAAAATGGGTGCTGAAGCAATTTATCAGTTGCTCCAGAATGTAGACCTTGACTCTTTGTCATACGAACTCCGCGATCGTGCAAATAACGATTCAAGTCAGCAGCGTAAAACTGAGGCTCTGAAGCGTCTGCAAGTTGTAGAAGGTTTCCGTGCTAGTAAAGGTATTAACAAGCCAGAATGGATGATCATGAAGATTATTCCTGTTACTCCACCTGAGCTTCGTCCGTTGGTACCATTGGATGGTGGTCGTTTTGCAACATCAGACTTGAATGACCTCTATCGTCGTGTGATTATCCGTAACAACCGTTTGAAGAGATTGGTTGAGATCAAGGCTCCTGAGGTTATTCTCCGTAACGAGAAGCGTATGTTGCAGGAGGCTGTTGACAGCTTGTTCGACAACTCACGCAAGAGCTCTGCTGTAAAGAGTGAGAGCAATCGTCCTTTGAAGTCACTCTCTGACTCTTTAAAGGGTAAGCAGGGTCGTTTCCGTCAGAACTTGCTGGGTAAGCGTGTTGACTATTCTGCCCGTTCTGTAATCGTTGTAGGTCCAGAGTTGAAGATGGGTGAGTGTGGTCTTCCAAAACTGATGGCTGCAGAGCTTTACAAACCATTTATCATCCGTAAGTTGATAGAGCGTGGTATCGTAAAGACTGTTAAGAGTGCCAAGAAGATTGTTGATCGTCGCGAGCCAGTTATTTGGGATATTCTTGAGAATGTAATGAAGGGTCATCCGGTTATGTTGAACCGTGCCCCTACGCTTCACCGACTCGGTATCCAGGCATTCCAGCCTAAGATGATTGAGGGTAAGGCTATTCAGTTGCATCCATTGGCATGTACAGCGTTCAACGCCGACTTCGATGGTGACCAGATGGCTGTTCACCTTCCATTGAGCAATGAGGCTGTTTTGGAGGCTCAAATCCTGATGCTTCAGAGTCATAACATTCTCAACCCAGCTAATGGTGCGCCTATCACCGTTCCTTCTCAGGATATGGTGCTTGGTCTTTACTATATTACTAAGATTCGTCCAGGTGCAAAGGGTGAGGGCTTGACATTCTATGGTCCTGAAGAGGCATTGATTGCTCGTAACGAGGGCCGATGTGATCTTCATGCTTTGATTAAGGTTGTAGTTGACGACTTGGTTGATGGTACAATCCAGAAACGAATGGTAGAAACTTCTGTTGGACGTGTCATCGTTAATGGTATCATTCCTGATGAAGTTGGCTTCTTCAATGATGTGATTTCCAAGAAAACCCTCCGTGGTTTGATTTCTAATGTTATCAAGGCTGTTGGTATGGCTAAGGCTTGTGAATTCCTTGATGGAATCAAGAACTTAGGTTATCGTATGGCTTATGTCGCAGGATTGTCATTCAACCTTGGTGATATTATTATTCCACCAGAGAAGGAAGCTATTGTTGAGCGCGGTCGTAAGGAGGTTGAGGAAATTACCAATAACTATAATATGGGTTTCATCACCAACAAGGAACGATACAACCAGGTTATTGATGCGTGGACTCACGTAAATACAGATTTGGGTAATATCTTGATGAAGGAGATGACCGAAGCTGACCAGGGATTCAACGCCGTATACATGATGCTTGATTCTGGAGCCCGTGGTTCTAAGGATCAGATTAAGCAGTTGTCTGGTATGCGTGGTTTGATGGCTAAACCTCAGAAGGCTGGTGCAGAGGGCGCGCAGATCATTGAGAACCCTATCCTTTCTAACTTTAAGGAGGGTATGTCTGTATTGGAGTACTTTATCGCTTCTCACGGTGCCCGTAAGGGTCTTGCTGATACCGCTATGAAGACTGCCGATGCCGGTTATTTGACTCGTCGTCTTGTAGACGTTTCTCACGATGTTATTATCACCGAAGAGGATTGTGGTACATTGCGTGGCTTGGTTTGTACAGCTTTAAAGAATGGTGATGAGATTATTTCATCTCTTTATGAGCGTATTTTGGGTCGTGTTTCTGTGCATGATGTTATTCATCCAACAACTGGTGAACTGATTGTCAAATCTGGTGAAGAAATCACCGAGGCTAAGGCAAAGGCTATTGATGAATCTCCTATCGAGAGTGTTGAAATTCGTTCTGTTCTCACCTGTGAGAGCAAAAAGGGTGTCTGCATGAAGTGCTATGGCCGTAACTTGGCAACAGCCCGTATGGTACAGTTGGGTGAAGCCGTTGGTGTCATCGCTGCTCAAGCTATTGGTGAGCCAGGTACTCAGTTGACTCTCCGTACATTCCACGCCGGTGGTATTGCATCTAATGCTGCTGCCAATGCTAAGATTGCTGCGAAGAATAAGTCTCGTATCGAGTTTGACGAGTTGAGCACAGTACCATTCGTAGAGGAAGACGAGGAAGGAAACGATATCAAGTGCGAAAAGGTAGTAAGCCACTTGGCTGAAATCCGTTTCGTGGATCCTAATACAAACATCGTTCTTGCAACTTTGAATGTTCCTTACGGTTCTTCATTGTATCACAAGGAGGGTGAAATCGTAGAGAAGGATACCGTTATCGCCCGTTGGGATCCATTCAACGCCGTTATCGTCAGCCAGTATGCGGGTACATTGAAGTTCAATGACGTTCAGAAGGATCAGACTTATCGTGCTGAGGTCGATGAGACTACAGGTTTGGAGGAGAAGATTATCACCGATTCCAAGAATAAGGCAATGGTTCCATCTTGTGATGTTATCGATGCTAATGGTGAAATCCTTGGTACATACAACTTCCCTGTAGGTGGTCACTTGGCAGTTGAGGATGGACAGACAATTAATACCGGTGAGGTTTTGGTTAAGATTCCTCGTGCTGTAGGTGGTGCAGGTGATATCACTGGTGGTCTCCCTCGTGTAACTGAGCTTCTTGAGGCTCGTAACCCTTCTAACCCTGCTGTTGTATCTGAAATCGATGGTGAGGTAACTATGGGTAAGGTAAAGCGTGGTAATCGTGAGATCATCGTGACATCTAAGACAGGCGATCAGAAGAAGTATCTTGTATCTCTTTCTAAGCAGATCTTGGTACAGGAACATGATGCTGTACGTGCTGGTACTCCTCTTTCTGATGGTAGTGTAACTCCTGGCGATATTCTCGCCATCATGGGTCCTACCGCTGTTCAGGAATATATTGTTAACCAGATCCAGGACGTTTACCGTCTTCAGGGTGTGGCTATTAATGATAAGCATTTTGAGGTTGTGGTACGTCAGATGATGCGTAAGGTTCGTATTGACGATCCAGGTGATACTACCTTCTTGGAGCAAGAGTTGGTTGATAAACTTGACTTTGCAGAAGAGAATGATCGTATCTGGGGTAAGAAGGTTGTTACTGACGGTGGTGATAGTGAAAGTCTCAAACCAGGTCAGATCATAACGGCTCGTAGATTGCGAGATGAAAATTCTGCATTGAAGCGTCGTGACTTGAAACTTGTACAGGTTCGTGATGCCGTATCTGCAACTTCTACACAGATCCTCCAGGGTATTACTCGTGCTGCTCTTGGTACTAAGAGCTTTATGAGTGCTGCATCATTCCAGGAAACTACTAAGGTCTTGAATGAGGCTGCTATCCGTGGTAAGGTTGATTACCTTGAGGGTATGAAGGAGAATGTTATCTGTGGTCACTTGATTCCTGCAGGTACTGGTCTTCGTCAGTGGGATAAGCTCATCGTTGGCTCTAAAGAAGAATATGAGCGTATGCAGGCTAATAAGAAAAATGTGCTCGACTATGCTGATTCTCCAATAGGAGAATAATCGTAGAATAGAGTACTATATATAAATAGGTATAATGAGGGTGCGTCATAAGTCTATGGCGCACCCTTTTATTATCTGTAACAGATGAAAAAAAGCAAAGAATCAAGATTCCATCTTCTGTTGTCTTATGATGTTTTTTTTAAAATAAGTGGCAGATTATTCGTTTTTTTCAGATATTATGTGTAAATTTGCACTATCATTTAAAGTTTAATCCTATTAACTTAGTAAAATTATGGAAGAAAATAAGAATAATCAACAGCAGCAGAATCAGTTCCAGATGGGCATCAGCCCTGAAGTTGCAGAGGGTACATACTCTAACTTGGCACTGATTACTCATTCTAGTTCAGACTTCATCTTGGATTTTGCATGTGCACTTCCTGGCATGCCTGCACCTCAGATCAAGAGTCGTGTTATCATGGCACCTGAGCATGCTAAGCGATTGCTCCAGGCATTGCAGAGCAATATTTATAACTATGAGCAGTCCTTCGGTAAAATTAAGTTGTCTGATGAGCAAGAACGTACAATCGCTCCATTTGGCACACCAAAGGGTGAGGCATAATGTACTACAGCATACATACTAAGACTAAATTCTCTGCTAAATTCCGCTTTTTCTTTATAATATTCGTTTTTAATAGTTATATAAAGTTAAAACTAGCCTTCGTTTTTTAAAAGTCTCCTTAATATTTAGGTAGTTTGCCGAAAAAATCGTACCTTTGCACCCCGAAAAGGCTCTATAAAGTAGTGGCTTACATCGAAATAAGACAATAAATAAAAATAAATATATAAATTAAAAAGTAAAATTATGCCTACTATTTCACAGTTAGTAAGAAAAGGCAGACGAGTTCTTGTAGACAAGAGCAAGTCACCAGCTTTGGATTCTTGTCCTCAGCGTCGTGGTGTTTGTGTTCGTGTTTATACAACAACTCCTAAGAAGCCTAATTCAGCAATGCGTAAAGTTGCACGTGTACGTTTGACAAACTCAAAGGAAGTAAACTCTTATATTCCAGGAGAGGGTCACAACTTGCAGGAGCACTCAATTGTTTTGGTTCGCGGTGGTCGTGTAAAGGACCTTCCTGGTGTACGTTATCACATTGTCCGTGGTACACTTGATACTGCAGGTGTTGCGAATCGTACACAGCGTCGTTCTAAGTACGGAGCTAAGCGTCCTAAGGCAAAGAAGTAATATAGCTTCTTAAATTTTAGACAAAACCGCAGACTCACGGTCGGAGAAGGTCGGGAGTTGGGGTTAAAATATTTAATAAAAGTTTTGCTGGAGAAGTAATCAGGTTGAGTAAATGCTCGGGTGCGAGCGTTGAAGAACATTATACAGCCCCATGCAGAATTAAAAAAAGTTTTATTTAAAATGAGAAAAGCAAAACCAAAGAAGAGAGTGATCCTTCCAGATCCTGTCTTCAATGACCAGAAGGTCTCAAAGTTCGTAAATCATTTGATGTATGATGGAAAGAAGAATACATCTTATGAGATTTTCTACAATGCACTTGACATTGTAAAGGCTAAGATGTCTAACGAGGAAAAGTCTGCTCTTGAAATCTGGAAGCAGGCACTTGATAATATTACTCCTCAGGTAGAGGTTAAGAGCCGTCGTATCGGTGGTGCAACCTTCCAGGTTCCTACAGAGATTCGTCCTGATCGTAAGGAAAGTATTTCTATGAAGAATCTTATTCTTTTTGCACGTAAGCGCGGTGGTAAGACTATGGCTGATAAGCTTGCTGCAGAGATCATGGATGCTTTTAATAATCAGGGTGGTGCATTTAAGCGTAAGGAGGATATGCATCGTATGGCTGAGGCTAACCGTGCGTTCGCTCACTTTAGATTCTAATTTAATATATAATATAGTTAAAAGAAAATGGCAAATCGCGATTTACATTTGACTCGTAACATCGGTATCATGGCGCATATCGATGCTGGTAAGACAACAACTTCTGAGCGTATTTTGTTCTATACAGGTAAGACTCATAAGATTGGTGAGGTACACGATGGTGCTGCTACAATGGACTGGATGGCCCAGGAGCAGGAGCGTGGTATTACTATCACTTCTGCGGCTACAACTTGTAATTGGAACTATCTCGGTAAGTCTTATAAGATCAACTTGATCGATACTCCGGGACACGTTGACTTCACTGCTGAGGTTGAGCGTTCTCTCCGTGTACTTGATGGTGCTGTTGCTACATATTCTGCAGCTGATGGTGTTCAGCCACAGTCTGAGACTGTATGGCGTCAGGCTGATAAGTATAATGTACCTCGTATCGGTTATGTAAACAAGATGGACCGTTCTGGTGCTAACTTCTTCGAGACAGTTCAGCAGATGAAGGATATCTTGGGCGCTAATCCAATTGCTATTCAGATTCCTATTGGTGCAGAGGAGAACTTCAAGGGTGTAGTTGACCTCATTAAGATGAAGGCTATCCTTTGGCACGATGAGACTATGGGTGCTGAGTATGATGTAGAAGATATCCCTGCAGACTTGGCTGACGAGGCTGCTGAGTGGCGTGATAAGCTCCTTGAGGGTGCTGCAAACTTCGATGATGAGGTTATGGAACTTTATCTCGATGGTAAGGATATTCCAGAAGAAAAGCTTCTTGCTGCTATCCGTAAGGGTTGCTGTGCTATGGAGTGCTGCCCAATGTTGCTCGGTTCTTCATACAAGAACAAGGGTGTTCAGCCATTGCTCGACTATGTATGTGCATTCTTGCCATCACCAATGGATACTCCAAATATCATCGGTACTAACCCTGATACAGAGGAGGAAGAGGATCGTAAACCATCTGAGGATGAACCAACATCTGCTCTCGCATTTAAGATTGCTACTGACCCATTCATGGGCCGCTTGGTATTCTTCCGCGTTTACTCAGGTAAGGTCGTTGCTGGTTCTTATGTTTACAACCCACGTTCTGGCAAGCGCGAGCGTATCAGCCGTCTGTTCCAGATGAACTCTAAGCAGGAAATCCCAATGGAGTCTATCGATGCTGGTGATATCGGTGCAGGTGTAGGTTTCAAGGATATCCGTACAGGTGATACTCTCTGTGACGAGGAACACCCAATCGTATTGGAGTCTATGACATTCCCTGATACTGTGATTTCTATCGCAGTAGAGCCAAAGAGCCAGGCAGACATCGCTAAGATGGATAATGGTCTCGCTAAGTTGGCTGAGGAGGATCCAACCTTCACAGTTCGTACAGACGAGCAGAGCGGTCAGACAATTATCTCTGGTATGGGTGAGCTCCACTTGGATATCATCATCGACCGTTTGAAGCGTGAGTTCAAGGTTGAGTGTAATCAGGGTAAGCCTCAGGTTAACTACAAGGAGGCTATCACTAAGACAGCTCAGAGCCGTGAAACTTATAAGAAGCAGTCTGGTGGTCGTGGTAAGTTCGCTTGTATCGATGTAACCATCGGTCCTAAGGACGAGGATTACAAGGAAGGCGACTTGCAGTTCATCAACGAGGTTAAGGGTGGTAACGTTCCTAAGGAATTCATTCCATCTGTACAGAAGGGCTTCGCTGATTGCTTGTCAAATGGTGTACTCGGTGGCTTCCCAATGACAGGTTTGAAGGTGACTTTGACCGATGGTAGCTTCCACCCAGTTGACTCTGACCAGTTGTCATTCGAGTTGGTAGCACATCAGGCATTCAAGGTACTTTGCCCTAAGGCTGGTCCAGTTTTGATGGAGCCTATCATGAAGGTAGAGGTTGTTACTCCAGAAGAGAACATGGGTGATGTAATCGGTGACTTGAACAAGCGCCGTGGTCTCGTTCAGGGTATGGAAGAAGGTCGTAGCGGTGCTCGCATCGTAAAGGCAATGGTTCCATTGGCTGAGATGTTCGGTTATGTAACAGCTTTGCGTACTATCACTTCTGGTCGTGCAACAAGTTCTATGGAGTACGATCATCATGCACCTCTTTCTTCAACAATTGCTAAGGCTGTGTTGGAGGAGGTTAAGGGTCACGCAGATCTTCTTTAATAATAAAGAATAACGGTAAGATGAGGCGCTGCTTAGCGAATGACTCTTAAGCAGCGTACCTCTTCTTCCATTAGACTAAATAATTCATATAATAATAACTTAATTTTAAAAATGAGTCAGAAAATCAGAATTAAGCTGAAGTCTTACGACCACCAGTTGGTTGACAAGTCAGCTGAGAAGATTGTGAAGGCTGTAAAGGCAACAGGCGCTATCGTTAGTGGTCCTATTCCATTGCCAACACACAAGCGTATTTTTACTGTAAACCGCAGTACTTTCGTTAACAAGAAGTCTCGCGAGCAGTTCCAGCTCTCAGATTTCAAGCGTCTCATTGACATCTACAGTTCAACAGCTAAGACAGTTGATGCCTTGATGAAGCTTGAATTGCCAAGTGGTGTAGAAGTAGAAATCAAAGTCTAATTATTTAAATTAAATTGAAATGCCAGGATTAATTGGAAAGAAAATCGGAATGACATCCGTTTTCAGTGCCGACGGTAAGAATATTCCGTGCACTGTTATCGAAGTAGGTCCTTGTGTTGTAACCCAGGTGAAAACTGTAGAAAAGGATGGTTACAAGGCTTATCAGTTAGGTTTCGAAGAGGCAAAGGAGAAGCGTACTTCTCAGCCTATGATGGGAATCTTCAAGAAGGCAGGCACAACACCTAAGAAGCACTTGGCCGAGTTCAAGTTTGATGAGGAGTACAACCTCGGTGACACAATTACAGTTGAAATCTTCAACGATTGTAAGTTCGTTGATGTAATTGGTACATCAAAGGGTAAAGGCTTCCAGGGTGTTGTTAAGCGTCACGGATTCGGTGGTGTAGGTCAGTCTACTCACGGTCAGGATGACCGCGCTCGTAAGCCGGGATCTATTGGTGCTTGTTCTTACCCTGCAAAGGTATTCAAGGGTATGCGCATGGGCGGCCAAATGGGAGGTGACAGAGTTACAACTCAGAACCTTCAGGTGTTAAAGGTAATTCCAGAGCAGAATCTTCTTATTGTTAAGGGTTCTTTCGCTGGATGCAAAGGTTCAACTGTTTTAATTGAGAAATAATGGAAGTTAGCGTATTAGATATCAAAGGTCAGGAGACCGGCCGCAAGGTAGCTCTTAATGATGCAGTCTTCGGCATTGAGCCTAACGATCACGTTCTCTATCTTGACGTAAAGCAGTATCTCGCTAACCAGCGTCAGGGTACAGCTAAGTCTAAGGAGAGAAGCGAGATGAGCGGTTCTACTCGTAAGCTTGGTCGTCAGAAGGGTGGCGGCGGTGCTCGCCGTGGTGATATTAACTCACCTGTACTCGTAGGTGGTGCTCGCGTTTTTGGTCCTAAACCACGTGATTACCGCTTCAAGCTCAACAAAAAAGTAAAGATTCTTGCTCGTAAGTCTGCTCTGTCTTATAAGGCACAGGAAAGCGCAATTGTAATGTTGGAAGACTTTACATTTGAGGCTCCGAAGACTAAAGAATTCTTAAGTATTATTAAGAATCTCAAAATTGAGGGCAAAAAAGTGCTCTTCGTTTTGCCAGAATCAAATAAAAACGTATATTTGTCTGCACGTAACTTACAGCGCGCTGAGGTTATCCTCGCATCTAACGTCAATTCGTACAAAGTTTTGAACGCTGATGTAGTAGTGATTACTGAAAAGTCGCTGGAGACTATCGACCAGATCTTAACAAAGTAAAAAGGAGATATTAGAATATGGCATTTATTATCAAACCATTGGTTACTGAGAAGATGACCAAGATTACAGACAAGCAGCCTAACCGCTATGGCTTCGTTGTTCGTCCTGAGGCTAATAAGCTCGAGATTAAGAAGGAAGTTGAGAGTCTGTATAATGTTACAGTAGTTGACGTGAACACTATTCGTTACGCAGGCAAGCGCTCTGCCCGTTATACAAAGGCAGGTCTTGTTAAGGGTCAGAAGAATGCGTTCAAGAAGGCAATCGTTACTCTTAAGGAGGGCGATACAATTGATTTTTACAGCAATATTTAAAATAAAAAATGGCAGTACGTAAATTAAAACCGGTTACTCCGGGTCAAAGACACAAAGTTATTGGCACGTTCGAGGATATTACTGCATCCGTGCCAGAGAAGTCTCTCGTTTACGGTAAACGTTCTACCGGCGGTCGAAACAACACCGGTAAGATGACCGTTCGCTACATTGGCGGTGGTCACAAGCAGAAGTATCGTTTAATCGACTTCAAACGTGAGAAAGATGGTGTTCCAGCAGTTGTTAAGACAATCGAGTACGATCCAAACCGTTCGGCTCGTATCGCATTGCTTTACTATGCTGATGGTGAAAAACGTTACATTATTGCTCCTAACGGACTTCAGGTAGGCGCTACTTTGATGTCAGGTGCAGATGCTGCTCCTGAGATTGGTAATTGTCTTCCTTTGGCAAACATCCCTGTAGGTACAGTGATCCACAACATTGAGTTGCGTCCTGGTCAGGGTGCCTTGTTGGTTCGTTCGGCTGGTAATTTTGCTCAGTTGACTTCTCGTGAGGGCAGTTATTGTGTAATTAAGCTCCCTTCTGGTGAAACACGCCAGATTTTGAGTGCTTGTAAGGCTACAGTTGGTAGTGTTGGTAACTCTGACCACGCTCTTGAACAGTCTGGTAAGGCTGGACGTTCTCGTTGGTTGGGTCGTCGTCCACACAACCGTGGTGTTGTTATGAACCCTGTTGATCACCCAATGGGTGGTGGTGAAGGTCGCCAGAGTGGTGGTCACCCACGTTCACGTAAGGGCTTGTACGCTAAGGGTCTTAAGACTCGCGCACCTAAGAAGCTTTCTAACAAGTATATTATCGAAAGAGCTAACAAAAAATAAAGAGTAAATTATGAGTCGTTCACTTAAAAAAGGTCCATACATCAACGTTTCTCTCGAGAAGAAGATTCTCGCTATGAACGAGAGTGGCAAGAAGAATGTTGTTAAGACATGGGCTAGAGCTTCAATGATATCTCCTGATTTCGTAGGACATACTGTTGCAGTTCATAACGGTAACAAATTTATCCCTGTTTATGTTACAGAGAATATGGTTGGCCACAAGCTTGGAGAGTTTGCTCCAACACGTCGCTTTGGCGGTCACTCTGGTAACAGAAAGTAAGCTAAGGGTTAAACCATTTAAAATTTAAGTAAATAATGGGAGCAAGAAAACATATTGCGGCTGAGAAATTGAAAGAAGCCCGTAAAAACTTGTACTTCGCAAAGTTGGTAGGCGTTCCTTCTTCTCCACGTAAGATGCGCTATGTAGTAGACATGATTCGTGGTATGGAGGTTAACCGTGCACTCGGAGTACTTCGCTTCTCTAAGAAGCAGGCATCAGCTGATGTAGAGAAATTACTTCGTTCAGCTATCGCTAACTGGGAAGCTAAGAATAATCGCAAGGCTGAAGACGGTGAGCTTTATATCAGTAAGGTCTTCGTTGACGAAGGCGTTACAATGAAACGTATGAGACCTGCACCACAGGGTCGTGGTTATAGAATTCGTAAGCGTTCTAACCATGTAACTCTTTTTGTTGATGCAAAAACTAATGACGAAAAATAATTAAGTAGAATGGGACAGAAAGTTAATCCGATTAGTAACCGACTTGGTGTTATCCGTGGTTGGGATTCAAATTGGTTCGGTGGTAAGAACTTCGGTGATAACCTCGTTGAGGATCAGAAAATCCGTAAGTATCTTAACGAGCGTCTTGCTAAAGCAAGCATTTCTCGTATTATTATCGAACGTACATTGAAACTTGTTACCATTACTATTTGTACAGCCCGTCCAGGTATTGTCATTGGTAAAGGTGGTCAGGATGTAGATAAGTTGAAGGAAGAGTTGAAGAAGCTTTATAAGAAAGATATTCAGATCAACATCTTCGAGGTTAAAAAGCCTGAACTTGATGCTACTATCGTTGGTAAGAATATTGCGACTCAGATTGAGCACATGATTGCTTATCGTCGCGCTATCAAGATGGCAGTTGCTAACACCATGCGTGCTGGTGCTGAGGGTATCAAGGTACAGATTACAGGTCGTCTGAATGGTGCTGAAATGGCACGTAAAGAAATGTACAAAGAGGGTCGTACTCCTCTTCATACATTCCGCGCAGACATCGACTACTGCCAGTGCGAGGCACTTACAAAGGTAGGTTTGCTTGGTATTAAGGTTTGGATTTGCCGTGGTGAGGTTTATGGTAAGGCTGATCTTACTCCAAACTTCTCACAGGACAATAAGAGCAACAACCGTGGTAACGGTCGCTCTAACAACCGTGGTGGTAATCGTAAAAGAAACAATAACCGTTAAATTTTAGAAAGCTATCATGTTACAGCCAAAAAGAGTTAAATATAGAAGACCTCAAGATGGTCGTGGCAACAAAGGCAACGCTCACAGAGGTACACAATTGGCTTTCGGTTCTTTTGGTATCAAAACTCTTGAATCAAAGTGGATCGATAGTCGTCAGATTGAGGCAGCTCGTGTAGCATTGAACCGCTATATGAACCGTCAAGGTCAGGTCTGGATTAGAATTTTCCCTGATAAGCCAATCACTCGCAAGCCTGCTGATGTCCGTATGGGTAAAGGTAAGGGTGATCCAGCAGGATGGGTTGCACCTGTTACACCAGGTAGAATTCTCTTCGAAGTTGAAGGAGTTAGTTTCGATATTGCAAAAGAAGGTCTTCGCCTTTGCGCTCAGAAACTTCCTGTTAAGACTAAGTTTATTGTTAGACGTGATTACGATAAAAACGCTTAATTATGAAGATTGCAGAAATTAAAAATATCGAGACCAAAGAATTGGTTGAGAAGTTGGAGGCAGCTGTTGATGCTTTGAACAAGAAGAAGATCAATCATAATGTAACTCCACTTGAGAATCCATCAGAGATTAAGGTTGCTCGTCGTGATATTGCACGTATGAAAACTGAACTTCGTCAGAGAGAACTTAACAAATAATAATGGTCCAGATGGAAACAAGAAATTTAAGAAAAGTAAGACAGGGTGTTGTTATTAGCAACAAGATGGATAAAACCATTGTTATTGCAGCTAAGTTCAAGGAGATGCACCCTATTTATGGTAAATTTGTCCAGAAGACAAAGAAGTACCATGCACATGACGAGAATAATGAGGCTAACGTAGGTGATACTGTTATGATCATGGAGACTCGTCCTCTGTCTAAGACAAAGAGATGGAGATTAGTACAAATTGTTGAAAAAGCTAAGTAATTATGATACAGACTGAATCAAGACTTACAGTATGTGATAACAGCGGTGCTCGTGAGGCTCTTTGCATTCGAGTTCTCGGTGGTACAGGCCGTCGTTACGCTAGCGTTGGTGACGTTATTGTTGTTGCAGTCAAGAACGTTATCCCATCAAGTGATTTGAAGAAGGGTGCAGTATCAAAGGCTTTGATTGTTCGCACAAAGAAGGAAATTCGTCGTGCAGATGGTTCTTACATCCGTTTCGATGACAACGCTTGTGTATTGCTTAACAATGCAGGTGAGCTTCGTGGTAGCCGTATCTTCGGTCCTGTTGCTCGTGAGCTTCGTGCAGTAAATATGAAAGTCGTTTCTTTGGCACCTGAGGTTCTTTAATATTTAAAAAGTAAGAAGTAATGAGTAAGTTACATATTAAGAAAGACGATACCGTTATCGTTATTGCCGGTGCAGATAAGGGCAAGACTGGTAAGGTGCTTAAGGTCCTCGTTGAGGAGAACCGTGCTATCGTAGAAGGTGTGCACATGGTTTCTAAGAGCACTAAGCCATCTGCTAAGAATCCTCAGGGAGGTATTGTTAAGCAGGAGGCTCCTATTCATATCTCAAATTTGAGTTTGATTGATCCTAAGAGTGGCAAGGCTACTCGTGTTGCTATCAAGCATGAGGGTAAAAACGTTGTTCGCATCGCTAAAAAGTCAGGGGAGGAAATCAAGTAATGGATACAGCACAGTTAAAGAAAGTATATAAGGAGACAATCGCTCCTGCTCTTCAGAAGCAGTTCAACTACTCTTCAGCTATGGAGATTCCAGTATTGAAGAAGATTGTCATTAATCAGGGTCTTGGTGATGCTACTCAGGACAAGAAAATTGTTGATGTAGCAATCAATGAGATTACTGCTATCACCGGTCAGAAGGCTGTTGCTACATATTCTAAAAAGGATATTGCAAACTTCAAGCTTCGTAAGAAGATGCCTATCGGTGTTATGGTAACATTGCGTCGTGAGCGTATGTACGAGTTCTTGGAGAAGCTCGTTCGTGTTTCTCTTCCTCGTATTCGCGACTTCAAGGGTATTGAGAGCAAGTTTGATGGTCGTGGTAACTATACATTAGGTATCACAGAGCAGATTATCTTCCCTGAGATTAATATCGATGAGATTGATCGTATTCAGGGTATGAATATTACCTTCGTAACAACAGCTAAGACTGATGAAGAAGGTTTTGCTCTTTTGAAGGCTTTTGGTCTTCCATTCAAGAACGCAAATAAAGATTAAGAGATATGGCAAAAGAATCAATGAAAGCTCGCGAGGTTAAGCGTGCAAAGCTTGTAGCTCGTTACGCTGAAAAGCGCGAAGCACTGAAAAAGATTATTGCAACTTCTAATGATCCAGCCGAAGCATACGAGGCAGCTCGTAAGCTTCAGGCTATCCCTAAGAATGCAAACCCAATCCGTCTTCACAATCGTTGCAAGATTACTGGTCGTCCAAAGGGTTATATCCGTCAGTTCGGTATTTCTCGTATCCAGTTCCGTGAGATGGCTTCTGCTGGTTTGATTCCAGGTGTAAAGAAGGCTAGCTGGTAATCCTTTCAAAGGTAAGAATATTTTTTTATTTAATATTGTCGGGGTAGTCCCGATTAATTAAACATTTATATTTTATGACAGATCCAATAGCAGATTATCTGACAAGACTCAGAAATGCAATCATGGCTCATCACCGTGTTGTAGAAGTTCCTGCGTCTAACTTGAAGAAAGAGATCACTAAGATCCTCTTCGAGAAAGGTTACATCCTCAATTACAAGTTTGTAGAGGATGGTCCTCAGGGCTCAATTAAGGTTGCCTTGAAGTACAACCCAACTACAAAGCAAAACGCTATCAAGTGTTTGAAGCGCGTGTCAACTCCAGGTTTGCGTAAGTATACCGGTTACAAGGACATGCCAAGAGTTATTAACGGATTAGGTATTGCAATCTTATCTACATCCAAAGGTGTAATGACAGACAAAGAAGCTTCTGATCTTAAGATCGGTGGCGAGGTTCTTTGCTATATTTATTAATTGGAGGCTTTTATATGTCTAGAATAGGAAAATTGCCAATTAGTATCCCTGCAGGTGTTACTGTAAACTATGATGAGACTTCTCATGTTTGTACAGTAAAGGGCCCTAAGGGTGAACTTTCTCAGTGGATTGATCCATCTATCAAGTTTAATAATGCAGATGGTCAGATTAGCTTTGAAATCGATGAAAATAGTCCTGTAAATATTAAGCAGAAGCAGGCTTTCCACGGTTTGTATCGCTCTCTCGTTAACAACATGGTTGTTGGTGTAAGCGCTGGTTATACAAAGGTTTTGGAATTGGTAGGTGTTGGTTATCGTGTTTCTAACCAGGGTAATATCATTGAGTTTGCTTTGGGTTACACTCACCCTATTTTCATCCAGTTGCCTAAGGAGATTAAGGTTGAGACTAAGTCTGAAAGAAACCAGAACCCAATCTTGACATTGGAGTCTTGCGACAAGCAGTTGTTGGGGCTCGTTTGTGCAAAAATTCGTTCTTTCCGCAAGCCTGAGCCTTATAAAGGTAAGGGTATTCTCTTTAAGGGTGAAGTTATTCGCAGAAAGTCTGGTAAGAGTGCTTCAGCTAAGTAATTTTAATTATTTACGATTATGACAACAAAGAAAGTAGAAAGACGAATTAAGATAAAGTTCCGCATTCGTAAGAGTGTGAACGGTACAGCTGAGCGTCCACGTCTTAGTGTATTCCGCTCTAACAAGCAGATTTACGCTCAGGTTATTAACGATTTGACAGGCACTACACTTGCATCAGCTTCTTCACTCGGTTTGGAGAAGATGCCTAAGCAGGAGCAGGCAACTAAGGTTGGCGAGCTCATTGCTGAGAAGGCTAAGGCTGCTGGCGTTGAGGCAGTAGTTTTCGACCGTAATGGTTACCTTTACCATGGTCGTGTAAAGCAGTTGGCTGAAGGTGCTCGTAATGGTGGTCTTAAATTTTAAACGATTATGGCAATGGATAAAGTAAAAGTAAATAACGAAGAAGTACTTAAGGATCGCTTGGTTGCTATCAACCGTGTAACTAAGGTTACAAAGGGTGGTCGTACTTTCACATTCGCTGCTATCGTCGTTGTAGGTGACGGTAATGGCGTGATCGGCTACGGCCTTGGTAAGGCAGGTGAGGTTACTGCTGCTATCGCAAAGGGTACTGAAGCTGCTAAGAAGAACTTGGTAAAGGTTCCTGTACTCAAGGGTACTGTACCTCATGAGGTTGAAACTTCATTTGGTGGTGCTAAGGTTCTTATTAAGCCAGCTGCAGCCGGTACTGGTTTGAAGGCCGGTGGTGCTATGCGTGCAGTACTTGAGAGCGTAGGTATCAAGGATGTCATCGCTAAGTCTAAGGGTTCTTCAAATGCCCATAACCTTGTGAAGGCTACTATCGCAGCTCTTGCAGAGATGCGTGATGCTTATACTGTAGCAGGTGAGCGTGGTATCAGTATGGATAAAGTATTTAACGGTTAATTAGGAAAAATCGAATATGGCAACAATTAAAATCAAGCAGATTAAGAGTAAAATCGGTGCTCCAGTAGATCAGAAGTGTACTCTCGCTTGTCTTGGTCTCCACAAGATTTCTCAGGTTGTTGAGGTAGAGGATACTCCTAGCAACCGTGGTATGATCCGTAAGGTTCATCACCTCGTAAGTGTAGTTGATTAATTAATCTTTTTAAATTAGGAACGATTATGAAATTAAATAATTTGAAACCTGCTGCAGGTTCTACCCATTCACGTCGTCGTATTGGTCGTGGTCCAGGTTCTGGTCTCGGTGGTACTTCAACACGTGGTCATAAGGGTGCCAAGGCTCGTTCTGGTTATAAGAGAAAGATTGGTTTCGAAGGTGGTCAGATGCCATTGCAGCGTCGTGTTCCAAAGGCTGGTTTTAAGAATATCAACCATAAGGAGTACTTCGCAGTAAACCTTTCAACTCTTCAGGCTCTTGCTGAAGCAAAGAACCTTACTAAAATCGGTATTGAGGAACTTAAGGCTGCTGGCCTCACAAACGGCAAGGAGCTTGTAAAGGTTCTCGGTAACGGTGAACTTAAAGCAAAATTGGAAGTTGAAGCTAATGCTTTCTCAAAGACTGCCGAAGAAGCAATCAAGGCAGTAGGTGGTAACGCAACTATAATCTAAGTAAATGAAAAAGTTTATTGAGACACTAAAGAACTGTTGGAAGATAGAGGATCTCCGTCAGAGACTCCTCATTACTCTTCTGTTTACGGCTATTTACCGTTTTGGCTCGTTTGTGGTACTTCCAGGTATCAATCCGGGCATGTTGGAAAAACTTCAGTCGCAGACCTCTGGCGGTCTTATGTCGCTATTGGACATGTTCTCTGGTGGTGCATTTTCCAATGCATCTATCTTTGCACTCGGAATTATGCCTTATATCTCAGCTTCAATCGTTATGCAGCTTCTTGCTGTTGCTGTACCTTATTTCCAGAAGATGCAGCGCGAGGGCGAGAGCGGCCGCAAAAAAATACAATGGTATACTAGAGTCCTGACTGTGGCCATTTTGGTCTTTCAGGCTCCTAGTTACCTTTTGAATTTGAAAATGCAGGCTGCTAATGCTCTAGCCACAGGTATTAGTTGGACGGTATTCATGATACCGGCAACAATTATCTTGGCTGCAGGTAGTATGTTTATCCTTTGGTTAGGTGAGCGTATCACTGACAAGGGAGTAGGTAATGGTATCTCTCTTATTATTATGATTGGTATTATCGCCCGTTTGCCACAGGCTTTCGTTCAGGAGGTAACTTCTCGTTTGCAGGCAATTTCTGGTGGTGGTCTTATTATGTTCATTGTAGAGATTCTTATCCTTTATGCTGTAGTCTGTGCATCAATTCTTTTGGTGCAAGGTACACGTAAGATTCCTGTTCAGTATGCTAAACGCTTGGTTGGAAATAAGCAATATGGTGGTGCACGTCAGTACATCCCTTTGAAGCTTTTTGCAGCTAACGTAATGCCTATCATCTTTGCACAGGCTTTAATGTTTATTCCATTGGCGATAGTTCGCTATCAGTCTGAAAATGCTAGTAGTGTTGTTCAGCAGTTGATGGATAATCGTAGCTTGCTATATAATGTTGTTTATGTAATCTTGGTTATTGCATTTACTTATTTCTATACAGCTATTACATTGAATCCTACTCAGATGGCTGAGGATATGAAACGTAACAATGGTTTCATTCCTGGCGTAAAACCAGGAAAGGATACAGCTGAGTACATTGATACCGTAATGTCTCGTATTACTTTACCAGGTTCGTTATTTATTGCGTTTATTGCAATCATGCCTGCATTAGCAGGACTTCTCGATGTACAGCAAGCTTTCTCTCAATTCTTTGGAGGTACATCTCTATTGATTTTGGTTGGTGTTGTCATTGACACATTACAACAAGTCGAGAGTCATTTGCTTATGCGCCACTATGATGGTCTTTTGAATTCAGGCCATACGCGTCAGGGTGGTGTTGCTGCATATTAATCTTTTTCTTTTGAAATGAGAAATTTCTGAAGACAGAAGATGAAATTATTCAGAGTGCAGTTTTACTTCATCTTCAAGTAAAGCTGACTTGAATTTACTATATTTTGTGAGACGACTCTCCATTTGGATAGGTAATTCCTCATCCACTTGGAGAGCCTTTTCCCGCTAATATGTCATCTAATTATGATTTTTATCTGATAGTGATGGCACAAAGTTGCTCGAAAAGATAAAGCACAATTTTATCTTCATTCGTAGAAGTTTAACATTAAGAAGGACAAATATTTATATTATGGCAAAACAAGCCGCTATTGAGCAAGATGGAACAATTGTAGAAGCATTGTCAAATGCGATGTTCCGAGTAGAATTAGAGAATGGAGTTGACATCACAGCTCATATCTCTGGTAAGATGAGAATGCATTACATCAAGATTTTACCTGGTGATAAGGTAAAGGTGGAGATGAGCCCATATGACCTTACCAAAGGTAGAATTGTTTTTAGATACAAATAATAATCATATATAAGGTTATGAAGACAAGAGCATCATTAAAGAAGCGTTCAGCTGACTGTAAGATCGTTCGTCGTAAAGGTCGTCTGTTCGTTATCAACAAGAAGAACCCTAAGATGAAATTACGTCAGGGTTAATGTTAAAGTATTGTAAAAGTGCCGTTATTTCAAAAAATAGTTGTACTTTTGCACCGCTTTAAACGAAAGGTATTAATTTTTTAATTATTTATTTAAACAATGGCAATAAGAATTGTTGGAGTAGATTTGCCCCAGAATAAGCGTGGCGAAATCGCATTGACCTATATCTACGGTATTGGTCGAAGTAGTTCAGCAAAGATATTGGATAAGGCCGGTGTAAACCGTGACCTGAAGGTTAGCGAGTGGTCTGATGACCAGGCAGCTAAGATCCGTGAAATTATCGGCGCTGAGTTCAAAGTTGAAGGTGATCTCCGTTCAGAGATCCAGATGAACATTAAGCGACTGATGGATATTGGTTGCTATCGTGGAGTTAGACATCGTAATGGTCTTCCAGTTCGCGGTCAGAGCACAAAGAATAATGCTCGTACACGTAAGGGTAAGAAGAAGACTGTTGCTAATAAGAAGAAGGCTACTAAGTAATTCTGAAGGAGGAAATTAATTATGGCAAAGCAAAAAGCAACATCTAAGAAGAGAAATGTACGCGTTGACGCTATCGGTCAGCTTCACGTTCATAGCTCATTCAATAACATTATTGTATCTCTTGCTAACAATGAGGGTCAGATTATTTCTTGGTCTTCTGCTGGTAAGATGGGTTTCCGTGGTTCTAAGAAGAATACTCCTTATGCTGCTCAGATGGCTGCAGAGGATTGTGCAAAGGTCGCTTTTGATCTTGGTCTTCGTAAGGTTAAGGCTTATGTTAAGGGTCCAGGTAATGGTCGTGAGTCTGCTATCCGTGCTATTCACGGTGCAGGTATCGAGGTTACTGAAATCGTTGACGTAACTCCATTACCACACAATGGTTGCCGTCCTCCAAAGCGTCGTCGTGTATAACGCTTGAGGTTAGCATTATTAATTAAGATACAAACAATATAGCATTTATATAATATTATGGCTAGATATATAGGTCCGAAATCTAAAATTGCGCGTCGTTTTGGTGAGCCAATCTTCGGCGCTGACAAAGTTTTGTCCAAGAGAAACTTCCCTCCTGGACAGCATGGCAACAACCGTCGTCGTAAGATGTCTGAGTACGCTGTCATGTTGGCAGAGAAGCAGAAAGCTAAGTACACTTATGGTGTATTAGAGCGTCAGTTCCGTAATATGTTTGATAAGGCTGCTAAGGCTGATGGTATTACTGGTGAGGTTCTTCTTCAGAATCTCGAGTGCCGTCTTGATAACGTTGTATTCCGTCTTGGTATCGCTCCAACACGTGCAGCTGCGCGTCAGTTGGTTGGTCACAAGCACATCGTTGTTGATGGTAAGGTAGTTAATATCCCTTCATTCGCAGTTAAGCCTGGTATGGTTGTTGGTGTTCGTGAGAAGTCTAAGTCTCTCGAGGTTATCGAAGCAGCTCTTGCAGGTTTCAATCATAGCAAGTACCCATGGATTGAGTGGGACGATAATTCAAAGAGCGGTAAGTTCTTGCACAAGCCAGAGCGTGCCGACATTCCAGAGAATATTAAGGAGCAGTTAATCGTTGAGTTGTACTCTAAATAAATCATTACATTAATGGCGATATTAGCATTTCAAAAACCTGATAAAGTAGTAATGTTAGAGGCTGATAACAAGTTCGGAAAGTTTGAATTCCGTCCTTTGGAGCCTGGCTTCGGTGTTACCATTGGTAACGCCTTGCGCCGCATTCTCCTTTCATCATTGGAGGGTTATGCTGTTAACACTATCCGCATTGCGGGTGTTGAGCATGAGTTCTCTTCAGTTCCTGGTGTAAAGGAAGATGTTACTAACATTATCTTGAATCTCAAACAAGTTCGATTCAAGCAAGTAGTAGAAGAATTCGAGAATGAGAAAGTTAGTATCACCGTTGAGAATTCTACAGAATTCAAAGCAGGTGATATCGGTAAGTATCTGACTGGATTTGAAGTGTTAAACCCTGATTTGGTGATTTGTCATTTAGATGCCAAAGCTTCGATGCAGATCGATTTGACTATTAATAAGGGACGCGGTTATGTTCCTGCTGATGAGAATCGTCAATTCTGCACTGACGTTAACGTTCTCCCAATCGATTCCATCTACACCCCTATCCGTAATGTAAAGTACGCTGTAGAACCATATCGTGTTGAGCAAAAGACCGACTATGATAAGCTCGTACTTGAAATTACAACAGATGGTTCCATTAGTCCAAAGGATGCACTGAAAGAGGCTGCGAAGATCCTTATTTATCACTTCATGCTCTTCTCTGATGAGAAGATTACTCTTGAGACTCAGGATCAGGAGAGCAATCAGGAGTTTGATGAAGAGGTTCTTCATATGCGCCAGTTGCTTAAGACTCGTCTCGTAGACATGAATCTTAGTGTTCGTGCCCTCAACTGCTTGAAGGCAGCTGATGTTGAGACTCTTGGTGATTTGGTTCAGTTTAACAAGACTGACCTCTTGAAGTTCCGCAACTTTGGTAAGAAATCGCTCTCAGAGCTTGATGATTTGCTCGAGAGTCTGAATCTGTCTTTTGGAACTGATATTTCAAAGTATAAATTAGACAAGGAATCTTAAAGGTTCGTAGTCCAAAAAGCAAAAACAAAAATGAGACATAATAAGAAATTCAACCATTTAGGTCGTACTGCTTCTCATCGTAACGCGATGTTGGCTAACATGGCTTCATCACTTATCTTGAGCGAGCACAAAAGAATCACTACGACCCTCGCAAAGGCAAAGGCTCTTAAGAAGTATGTTGAGCCATTGATTACTCGTTCTAAGAACGATACAACAACTTCACGTCGTGTAGTTTTCCGTTATCTTCAGAATAAGTATGCTGTTAAGGCTCTCTTCGGTGAGGTAGCTGAGAAGGTAGCTAACCGTCCAGGTGGTTACACTCGCGTAATCAAGTTGGGTACCCGTCAGGGTGATGCAGCTGAGATTGCTTTCATCGAGCTCGTTGACTTTGATGAGAATATGGCTAAGACTCAGAAGGCTGCTGCTAAGAAGACTCGTCGTAGTCGTAAGGCAACAAAGGCTGAAGAGGCTCCTGTAGCTGAGACTGAGGCTCCTGCAACTGAGGAGGCTCCAAAGGCTGAATAATTTTCAATCATCTCAGATAAATTTAGCGTCCTTGTCTTGACAAGGGCGCTTTTTTTGTCCCTTTTTCAAAACTATCTGCTCTTTTAGGGTTTTTCCTAATCATTATTAGGGATTTTTTTGCTTTTGTTCTTTTAGTTCTTTGTATCTTTGCAGCAGAAATTTAAAGCTTAATGAAGATGAAAAAGATTATGCTTTTTGTAGCTTGCTCTTCTTTGCTGTTGAGTAGCTGCGATACTTATACGGGAAGTGGTGCTTATGCTGGTGCCACATTTGGTTCTATTCTTGGTTCTGCTATCGGTGGCTTGTCTGGTGGTCCTAGAGGTTCTGATATGGGTACTATCATTGGCATGGCTGGTGGTGCTGCCGTTGGAGCGGCCATTGGTAGTCAGGCTGACCAGAAATCCCAGCAGCAAAGAGAATCTGTTTATCGAGATAGATCACACCGTGATCAACACTCTTATCAGGATGGAGTTTATCAGCACTCTTCACCTGTTTATTCCAATGACGAAATCTTTGATTCAACTAATTCTGGTGATGATAGGATTTATGATTTCAATGATAGGGATTATACAGGAAGTTATAGTGCTCAGCAGCCTGTAGCTACTATTCCTAGTTCTACTCTGGAAGAACTGGGGCAGAATTATGCTTATTCATCCTCTTTGGAAATAATGAATGCTCGTTTTGTAGATTCAAATGAGGACAATACTTTGAATCGGAATGAAACAGCCAAGGTTATTTTTGAAATCCGAAATAACGGAGCTCACACGTTGTATGATGTAGTTCCTACCGTTATTGAGACTACCGGCAATAAGCATATTTTCATATCTCCAAGTGTTCATGTAGAAAGTATTGCTCCTGGTCATGTGATTCGATATACGGCAATGGTCAAGGCTGATAACCGTTTGAAGAATGGTACTGCTTGTTTCTGTGTTTCAGTTATACAAGGCGGTAAGACAATTTCCAAGGTTAATCAGTTTGATATTCCGACAAAATCCAGATAAGATTCCTGTATGATAATGAAATGTATGATAGTATCTTATTTTAGGATTCTGTTATAAATAAAAAAGGTAAAGGCGAGAATCAATGATGATTCTCGCCTTTACTTTTTGCTTTATCTGTATTTTGCTTTTTTAGTTCAGCCTTTGTTACCTCTTTGCTTTTATGGTGCTCTGTTTTATTTATTACCTTTGAAGCAATTTTATTTGTTTCTTTTTTACTGCTGTGATGATTTTCCTTATTCCTGTTAGGAGTTCCCCACTTGTTTGGAAATTCATATTCCGTTTCAGCCACTTCGAAATCAACCTTAGGCAATTTTGTGTCCTCTGGTTTGTAAGGAATCGGGTTTTCCACCCTTTCAACTTTTACAGTCGCTACGCCTTGTGCAATCATACCAATTTCTTTTGCAGCCTTCCATGATAGGTCGATGATTCTACCTCTTCCAAACGGCCCTCTGTCGATGACTTTTACGATAGTACTCTTGCCATTGCTAAGGTTTGTAACCTTGAGGTGCGTTCCGAAGGGATAAAACCGATGTGCACATGTTAAACTGTCATGATGTATTCTCTGGCCGCTTGCAGAGCGGGCACCTGTTGCTCTTTTAGAGTAATATGATGCCTTGCCGTGTTGGTGCTTTTGTCCGTAGCATGGAACCAGGCTGAATATAGCCAAGATGGCTGTGATGAAAGATTTTGTAACCATATCTTCATATTTTATGGCACAAATATAAAAAAAAATGTTGAAAGATGCAAGTAAATCTCAGAAAATCAGTATCTTTGCACAAACTTTAACTTCATTTATGGAAAATAATATACCTCAGGAGTGGAATAAATTCTACTTGAAAGACGTATCGTTTGTGAATCTGATGATGCGCCGTATCTACAATGTACTGATTGTAGCCAATCCTTACGATGCGTTCATGCTTGAAGATGATGGACGTATCGAAGAGAAGATATATAATGAATATATGGAGCTGGGTCTCCGCTATCCGCCAACCTTTACTCAAGTTTCTACTACCGAAGAGGCTGCTGCCGTGCTGCGTTCTACCGTCATAGATCTGGTGATTTGCATGCCTGGCAATGCTGATAATGATGCCTTCGACGTAGCGCGCGACATCAAGGGTAAGTTTCCCAATATCCATTGTGTTGTTCTTACGCCTTTCTCTCATGGTATTACCAAGCGTATGCAGAATGAAGACTTGAGTATCTTCGATTATGTCTTCTGCTGGCTTGGCAACACCAATCTTATTCTTTCTATCATCAAGCTGATAGAGGATAAGATGAATCTTGAACATGACATACAGGAAGCAGGCGTGCAGATGATTCTCCTGGTAGAAGATTCTATCCGTTTCTATAGTTCTATATTGCCTAATCTCTATAATTATATATTGGAGCAGAGCAAGAACTTTTCTCAGGAGGCTCTGAACCGGCATGCGGCTACCATGCGTATGCGTGGCCGTCCTAAGGTGGTCTTGGCTCGTACTTACGAGGAAGCCCAGAAACTGTATGATAAGTATTCTGATAACACGTTGGGTGTAATCAGCGATGCACGTTTCCCGTTAAAGAGTGCTGCCAAAGCTTTTGGTAATGAGGTGATGCCTGAAGAGAAGCCTAAGCATCGTACAGATACTTTCGGTCGCGAGAAGTGTCCGGATGCTGGTTTGCAACTCTTCCGTTATATCAGGAAGAATGATCCTTTCGTTCCGCTTATCATAGAAAGTTCTGAAAGTGAGAACCGTGCGAAGGCAGAGGCAGAAGGTTTCCGCTTTGTTGACAAGAACTCGAAGAAGATGAGCGTAGATCTTCGCCGTCTGATGGAAGAGCACATGGGCTTTGGCGATTTCATATTCCGTGATCCTAAGACTCATGAGGAGATTATGCGCATTCATAGTTTGAAGGAATTGCAGGATAACATCTTCAATATTCCTAACGATTCCATGCTCTATCATATCAGCCGCAACCACATGAGCCGTTGGCTTTGTGCTCGTGCCATCTTCCCTGTATCTGCTTTCCTGAAGCATGTTACCTGGGAGAAATTACAGGATGTAGATGCTCACCGACAGATTATCTTCGATGCTATCGTGCAGTATCGTCACATGAAAAACATCGGTGTAGTGGCTGTTTTCGACCGCATGAAGTTTGACAAGTATGCCCACTTTGCCCGTATCGGAGAAGGCTCCCTGGGCGGAAAGGGTAGAGGTCTTGCATTCCTCGACAACATCATCAAGCGCCATCCTGAGTTCAACCAGTATGAGAATGCCACCGTGCAGATTCCGAAGACCGTGGTGCTCTGTACCGATATCTTCGACGAGTTCATGATGAGCAACAATCTCTATCCGATAGCTTTGAGTGATGCTAGCGACGATGAGATTCTGAAGCACTTCCTGCATGCCCAGCTGCCCGATTCGCTGATAGCCGACTTTTTCACCTTCTTTGAGGCAACCAGGAGTCCTATCGCAATCCGTTCAAGTTCGCTGCTCGAAGATGCCCACTATCAGCCGTTTGCCGGTATTTATTCTACCTATATGATTCCGTATCTGGAAGATAAGTATCAGATGCTGCAGATGCTGGCCTGTGCCATTAAGGGTGTCTATGCTTCTGTGTTCTATCGCGACTCGAAGGCTTACATGACCGCAACGAGCAATGTCATCGATCAGGAAAAGATGGCTGTTATCTTGCAGCAGGTTGTGGGTAAAGACTATGGTACAAGATTTTATCCTACCATGAGCGGTGTGCTCCGTTCGCTCAATTACTATCCGATAGGTGATGAAGAGGCAGAAGAGGGTATAGCCAGTCTGGCCTTGGGCTTGGGTAAATATATCGTAGATGGAGGTCAGACCCTGCGTGTTTGTCCTTATCATCCGAATCAGGTGCTCCAGACATCGGAAACTGAGCTGGCTCTGCGCGACACCCAGACCCAGTTCTATGCGCTGGATATGAAGCATGTAGGCAATGATTTCAAGGTGGATGATGGCTTTAATATTCTTAAACTTCGGGTGAAGGATGCCGTAGAAGACCAGAGCCTTACCTATATCGCATCTACTTTCGATCCATACGATCAGGTCATCAATGATGGAGTCTATGAGAATGGCCGCAAACTGATAACCTTCTCAAGTGTGCTCCAGCATGGAGTGGTGCCTTTGCCAGAGATACTGCAGATGTCGATGAAGTATGGAGCAGGGGCTATGCGCAGACCTGTGGAGATAGAGTTTGCCTGCAATATCAATAATGACAGGACTTGCGAATTCTATCTTCTTCAGATTCGTCCTATCGTCGATGCCAAGGAGATGCTTGATGAAGATGTGAAGGCTATCCCTGATTCCGACTGCCTGTTGCGTTCGCACAATTCGCTGGGTCATGGCATCAGCGAAGATGTGGTTGATGTGGTTTATGTGAAGTATGATGACCACTTCTCTGCGATGAATAATTTTTATGTAGCCGATGATATAGAACGAATCAACCGCAAGTTCCTTGCTGAAGGCAAGAACTATGTGCTGATAGGTCCTGGCCGTTGGGGTTCCAGCGACCATTATCTGGGTGTACCTGTAAAGTGGCCGCATATCAGCGCTGCCCGGGTTATCGTAGAGGTGGCTCTGAAGAATTACAATATCGATCCTAGTCAGGGTACTCACTTCTTCCAGAACCTCACCTCTTTTGGCGTGGGATACTTTACGGTAGATACAAATACCGGTGAAGGCGGCTTTGTAAATAAGGAAATCCTGGATGCCATGCCGGCTGTAGAGGAGACGCAATATGTCCGTCATGTGCGCTTTGAGCACCCGATGAGAATTCTGATGGATGGTAAGAAGCAGGAGGGAGCCGTCTTGATTCCGAAGGAATGACGGGAAGAGTTGTCTCAGAATAGACATCAGAAACGTTCTATTTCTAGTTAAAGATGTATTTACAGTAGAATGAAATCTTCGTTCATCGACGCTGAATGTCCGTTCAGCGACGTTGAACCGCCGTTCATCGACGCTGAACCGCCGTTCAACGTCTATGAACGGAGATTTCATCTGATAGTAAAGACAATTATATTTGATATAAACAACAAATAATCCTGGGAAAGTTTGGAATTTCCATCGAAAAGCCTTACCTTTGTTCCCAGCTAAAATGAATGCCTTATGAATATGTTAACAGAACAACAGACAGATACAAATCAGACAACCGACAGGAAATATCTTGTCCCATTCATTCTCATTACGTCGCTCTTCTTTTTGTGGGGCTTCGCTCGTGCCATTCTGGATGTACTCAACAAGCACTTCCAGAATGCTCTGCACATCAGTATTACTCATTCCGCCCTTATTCAGGTTACTACCTATCTGGGTTATTTCCTGATGGCAATACCTGCTGGCTTTTTTATCAACCGGTATGGTTATCGCCGTGGAGTAGTCTTCGGTCTGCTCCTCTTTGGTATTGGCGCTTTGCTCTTTATCCCGGGTGCTGCGGTGGGCAGTTTCTCTGCATTCCTGCTCTGCCTTTTCATTATCGGGTGCGGTTTGGTGTTTCTGGAAACAGCCGCCAATCCCTATGTTACCGAACTGGGTGCCAAGGAAACTGCTACCAGCCGACTGAACTTATCGCAGTCGTTTAATGGATTGGGTGGCATTTTCGCCACACTTTGCATCGGTCAGTTCCTCTTCAACCAGACCGAAGAGGGCGGCAATGTGGTGGTGCCTTATACCATTCTGGGTATTCTGGTTTTGGTGATAGCTCTGGTTTTCTCGCGTGTAGATTTACCGGAAATCAGTCATGTGGCAACAGCAGAAGATGAGGCAGCCGGTTCTAATATCAGCAAACTCTTTTCCCATCACAAGATGTTCGTGTTTGGACTTCTGGCTTTGCTGAGCTATGAAGTGGCAGAGATTTCAATCAATTCCTATTTCATCAATTTCGTAACGGGCATGAAATGGATGGACGACCGCACGGCTTCCGTAACCCTGACTTGTGCGCTGGCATTCTTTATGGTAGGCAGATTCCTCGGTTCCTGGATTATGCGCCGAATCAAGGCAACAACGATGTTGCTGATCTGCGCTGTGGGGTGTGTTGTCTGTATACTTTTAGTCCTGTCAAATCTGGGTAAGCTATCGCTGGTAGCCCTGCTTTGCAACTATATGTTCGAGGCCATCATGTTCCCTACCATCTTCAGTATCGCCCTCACGGGTTTGGGCAACCTTACCAAGACAGCCTCTTCGCTTCTGATGATGACGCCAATCGGAGGTTGCGGCTTCCTGTTGATGGGACTCATCGCCGACCGTACTCATTTCACGCTTCCTTTCCTGGTACCGCTCGTAGGATTTGTCATCGTTCTGGCTTATGCGGCTCGTGAATATAAACTTGCCAAGAAGTAACTGGCGGTTGGGCAGAAAGATGTAAATATAAAGATGTTAAATTGCTAACTGCGTTTAGCAAAAACTTTGTGTTTTGTAGGGTATTGGTGCGGAATTAACTTTTTTAACTCGATTGCAACACGAAAAATCGAATTATCATTTTGCTGTCTCAAAAGAAAAAGGTAAATTTGCACTCGGTAAGGAAAGAGCCTCATAAGTTCTACACCTTATTATATATAAGAAAAAAAAGAATGTTTCATTAAACAATAAATTAAGTAAAATTATGGCAGTAGATTACAAGAAAATCGGTCTTGTGAACACTAAGGAGATGTTTGCAAGAGCTATCAAGGGCGGTTGGGCCGTTCCTGCTTTCAACTTTAACAACTTGGAGCAGCTCCAGGCTATCATCCAGGCTTCTTCTAACTTGAAGTCACCAGTTATCCTCCAGGTATCTAAGGGTGCTCGTAAGTATGCTAACCCTACATTGCTCCGCTACTTGGCAGAGGGCGCTGTAGAGTATGCTAAGGAGTTGGGTTGCAACCATCCTGAGATCGTTCTTCACCTCGATCACGGTGATAGCTTCGAGACATGTAAGAGCTGTGTAGATTTCGGCTTCTCTTCTGTAATGATCGACGGTTCTGCACTTCCATACGAGGAGAACATTGCATTGACAAAGAAGGTTGTTGATTACGCTCATCAGTTCGGTGTAACTGTAGAGGGTGAGCTCGGTGTCCTCGCTGGTGTTGAGGATGACGTAGTTGCTGAGGAGTCTCACTATACAAAGCCTGAGGAGGTTGTAGATTTCGCTACACGTACAGGTGTTGATTCATTGGCTATCTCTATCGGTACTTCTCACGGTGCTTACAAGTTCAAGCCAGAGCAGTGCACACGTGACCCTAAGACTGGTCACCTCGTTCCTCCTCCATTGGCATTTGACGTATTGGCAGCAGTTGAGGAGCAGCTTCCTGGTTTCCCTATCGTTCTCCACGGTTCTTCTTCAGTTCCTCAGGAGTATGTTGATATCATCAACAAGTTCGGTGGTAAGTTGCCAGATGCAGTTGGTATCCCAGAGGAGCAGTTGACTAAGGCTTCTGAGAGCGCTGTTTGCAAGATCAACATCGACTCTGACTCTCGTCTTGCTTTCACAGCAGGTGTTCGTGAGACATTGGCTGAGCACCCAGAGTACTTCGACCCACGTCAGTACTGCGGTAAGGCTCGTGAGTACATGGTTGACCTCTATAGCCACAAGATTAAGGATGTTCTTCATTCTGACAACAAGTTGGCTAACCTCGACTAAACTTCGAGATTTTACAACACAAGATATAAGCGGGAATCCGAAAGGGTTCCCGCTTTTGTTTTATCCCCTTTTTTCTCGCAATCATACAATCTGTCAGCAAGTAATGCATATTGTGCACGATAACATGAAGATCTTTACATTATTTAACCAAGAAAACTTGCATCCTATTGACTTTTTTCCTATATTTGCAATGTTCAAACGAAAGAACAGGACATGTAAGAGGGGTATAAGCCCTATAGTAAATGATAAGCAATAGTAAATGATAACCAATAGTAAATGATATCACTCCTCCCAACATATCATTTGTGTAATTGTAAAAGATGATTTAAACCGAAAGGTGTTTGTTTTTAAAAGCATCGGATGGTAATGGCCGAAAGGCTGGAATCTGAAGATGACTGGTTTAAATGATAATGAAAACAATTAGTAAATGGTATAACTATGAAGAAGTATTTTATGATGGTCATCGCTATGACTATGATGACAATAGGATTTGTAAGTTGCAGTGCATCTGACGATGAAATGGGTGAAACAGTTAGTCGCGTTACCACCGATGAGTCAGGTTTCTCTTTGCTCAGCTATTCCATGACTGCGGGCTCTGCCGTAAGCGAGGAGTCTAACAGTAAGGCTGAGAATGATGAGAAGTTGGTTTGCAAGGTTCTTCCGGGTGGTCAGCTGATGCTGACTCATAAGAATGTAATCTTCGACCAAGGTACAAATATCAAGTTTGCAACTCAGTTGGTTGGCAAGAAGTTAATCATTACCGAAACAGGTGATTATGGAAAGTCTGGTCAGTATGGTTATTATACGCTTGTTGCCAAGGTAGGAACAGTTAAGGATGGTGACTATGTGGTTGTTGTAATGCGCAATAATCACGCCCGTGAGGAGTTCAAGTTGAAGTATGACTCTTCCCGAGCTAATTAAGATACATATAAATAGTAAAATGCAATTCAGATATATAATAAATGATATGAAGTTACAATTATAATGAATGGTATGTTGATATATAATATACGAAGTTAAGACAAATGATAGTAAATGATATGTTTATTCAATAAGAGATGTCGCTTCTTTCGACCAGTCTAGTTTTACTTTCTGTTTTCATTTCCCCGTAACGTTTCCATGAGCTGTTCCGGTGTACAGTCTTTTAATATCACCTTATTCTCTTTATCCAACAGGTAAATGGTTGGCATGGCTTTGAGCCCGTAAATCGTGCTCAATCGGTTATCTGCTACTATGCGGAGCAGACTGAAGCCGGCTGGTATTGTCTGCTTGTCGAGCCATGCAGATATCTTGTGGCAGTTCTCGCAGTCAGGATCGTAGAAATATAAGATAACCTTCTTTTCCCGGTAATCGCTCAACTGATGAGGCTTACCGTCTTCCAGCATAAAACTGATATTGGTAGCCTGTGTGCCAGGCAAGTTCTTTCTTGCCTGTTTCAGTTTAAATTCTATTCTTTCTTTCTCGGTTACATCGAAGTATGGCGATTTAGCCATGTCTTCCAGAAATAGGGCGTATACCCTGTCGTTGCGCATGGGCGACTCAGGGTTCTCATAATAATGCTCGATGAGGCTTTCAAACTTCTCTTTAGATGGCTTCTGCCGGTAAGCTTTGGCTGTAAAGGCAGCAATACCCTTCTGGGCTATTTCCTGGTCGAAACGTGCCAGAATATCGATGAAGTTGACAAAGCCCTGTTCTGCCATCTCCTTGTTTGCCAGTTCCAGGGTGTCGGAAAAGTTGAAGTTGTCCCAATAGTGCTCACTCAGGTATGTTGCGCGTTGCTCTACGCTGCGCAGACTGTCTGGCAGAGCAGGGTATGGGAAACTGTTCTGAGCCTTGGTTGGGGCTAAGGCTCCAACCAGCATGAAGAAACTGAGGAATATGAATCTTGCCATCATCTTTATATTGGAATTAATAATATTACTAACGGGTGCAAAATTACAAAATAAAATTGAAAGTGGCAAGGTTTTTTATATAAAAAGAACGCCTAAAAAGGCAAAAAATAGCAAAATAGAGCATTTGGTTTGAGTTTCAAGTGGTTGTGGCAGTCGTTGGCTTTAGTTGGCAGTGACAAGGAAATGAGGAAAAAGCAGATTAGAGAAGTAGAAACGCTTTCAAATCATTACCCAATGGAAACGCCCTAATAAGCATTTTTAACGGTGGCGGTTCAATCTTCTCCATTCTGCGTAAGTTTTGGTTTTGCCATGCAACTCTCATAGTTTAATTTTGCACCGAACAAAAAAGTAAGAATTATGAGATGCACTTTCAAGACAGTCTTCTATGTAAATGGAAGCAAGGAGAGAAACGGAATTGTCCCTATCATGGGACGTGTGACAATCAACGGAACTATCGCACAGTTCAGTTGCAAGCAGAGCGTTACCAAGGCTATCTGGGATGCCAAGGGCAACAGAGCCATAGGCAAGAGTAAGGAAGCCAAGGAAGTGAATTTTGCGCTCGACAACATCAAGGCTCAAATCGCCAAGCATTACCAACGACTTTCCGACCGTGAGGCGTTCGTTACCGCTGAAATGGTGAGAAACGCCTATCAAGGCATAGGCACCGAATACGAGACCTTGCTCAGAGCTTTCGACAAGGAGAACGCCGCCTTTGCCAAGCGTGTGGGTAAGGACAGGGCAAAGACAACTTACAACAAGTATCTTGTGGTGAGAAAGTACGTTGCCGAGTTCATCAAGTATCAGTACAAGCGCAGCGATATGTCCATGAATGAGCTTACCGAGGAGTTTATCCGTGACTATTGCCTTTACTTGAAAAATGTGGTAGGGCTTGCGCAGTCCTCCATTTGGATTTACTCCATACCTCTGAAACATATCGTTACGGCGGCACACTACAACGGCAAGATACCGAGAAATCCGTTTGCCATGTACCACGTTGATCCAGACCACAAGGAACGTGAGTTCTTGACCTTGGACGAGCTTACCGCCATGACTGAGATAAAGTTGGAAGACCCCAACATGGCATTTGCGAGAGACCTTTTTATCTTTGGCAGTTGGACAGGTATAGCTTTCATCGACATCAAGAACTTGACGGAAGATAACATCAGCATGGTAAACGGTGCTCCTTGGATAGTGTCCAAGCGTCAGAAGACAGGCGTACCGTTCCAAATCAAGCTGATGGATATTCCTATGCAGATTGTTGAGAGATACAAGTCTTTCAGAAAAGACAACCACTTGTTCAATATCGGTAATCTTGACAGCATTAACAAGCGCATCAAGAAAGTTGCTGCAATGTGTGGTATAAAAAAGCGTGTATCATTTCATGTCTCACGTCATAGTTGGGCAGTTTTAGCCTTGGAGTATGGTATGCCGATAGAGAGCGTGAGCAAGATTCTTGGTCACACGAATATCACCACAACACAGATATACGCCAAGGTGACAAGCACAAAACTTGACCATGACATATCTGTCTTTGAAAGTCGAATCAAGGGGCATTTGCCTGTAATGGGAGGAATGGCATGAAACGGACTGTAATCACCGTGGATGGCAATGGAAGGCTTTCCATTCCGTCCAACTTGGAGGACTTGTGGATGAGTGAGAGTGAGTTGATTGATATGCTTTATATCACTGCCCCGAAACTCACTGCTGTGATACGAGCTATATATAAAGAAGGTATGTTGTCTATGTCGGAAGTCCAACGAAGGGAAGAACTTTCCAAGGGTATTTGGCAAACGTTGTATGGATTCCCTATGGTTGTTGCCATTTGCTTCCGGCTAAACTCTAATGGTGCGGCACAACTTCGTGATGCCATCATCAAGAGATTGTACGGAGCAAAAGAGAAAACAAACATTGTCTTGCAACTCTATGGAGGGACTAATTCCTTTAGTTGAGAATGGTCGCTTTTTTGACGCTTCGATGATTCGCTGTCGTATTGACTTATTGACGTACTGATTCATTGTCGTATGGAAGTGCAGTTGCAATTTGATAAAGAAGTATCCATGCAAAGAAGTGTGTAAGCATATATGCATTGATGCCATACGTTTTACATTTTTATCGTATGACATATAAAACGTATGACATGCAGGAATACATTTTTGTTCATCCCGAGGAATGGCATTCAAGGAAAACTCATTCTTCGGGATTTTTTTCGTTTTCATCCTTTAGCATAAAGAAAATGAGCCGTTCCTTGGAGGCTTTGCGCCTCCAGCCACTGGGCGAACCTCCGCAGTGTTTTCAATGGTATTAGATTTACTCTTGCCAAAACATGGTGTCCATAAAGACACAGCAAGGTATGTTTTGAGTTACTCAAAACCTTTCGAGTTACTCTCGAAAATAAATGTAGATTTTCTTCCAAAGTCAGAAAATCAAGCAACATGTGTATCGTTTCTCCCTCTTAACATACACAAAAGTGTAATTTTTCTGCCCATCACCTCAGAAATACACTTTTGTGTCAAAGTCTTTTTAAGTCATGTCCTTACTTTTGCACTCAGAAAAATCCATAATATAAAAAGTTATGAAAAAGAAAATGATTATTACAGCCTTGTGCATCTCGGCAATGACTCCGATGATGGCACAGAATATCACGGGAAAAGTAGTGGATGTCAAGGGTGAGCCTTTAGCTTTTGCCAATGTTGTGCTTTTGAACCGACAAGACTCTGCTTTCGTCAAGGGAGCAGTGAGTGGAAATGATGGACGCTTCTCCATCGACTCTTCATGCAATGGCGGAATCATCAAGGTGACATCCGTAGGCTATAAGACAATCTGCAAGGATTGCACAGGCGAGAATGTAGGCATCATCAAGATGGAAGAAGACAGTAAGATGCTCGGCGAAGTGGTGGTGAAATCATCACGCCCCGTTACTGCCATCAAAGGCAATGCCTTGGTTACGACTGTAGCCAACTCCCAACTTTCTCATGCTGGCACAGCAAATGATGTGTTGCGCCAAGTGCCAATGGTTACAGGAAGAGACGGCAACTTCGAGGTGTTTGGCAAGGGTACACCACTTATCTATATCAATGGGCGTGTCGTACAAGACAAAAACGAGCTTGCACAACTCAACTCACAAGACATCAAGAATGTGGAAGTCATCACCAATCCTGGTGCCAAGTATGATGCTTCGGTCAAGTCTGTCATTCGTATTCGTACCAAACCATCGCAAGGTGAAGGCTTTGGTGGAACACTTCGTGCCCAAAATGGTTTCCGACACTATTTTTCGAGCATGGAGCAAGCAAACTTGAAATATCGTAAAGGAGGCTTGGAACTATTCTCCAATCTCAATTATTATACCGGCAAATTCTATAGCTATGGAGTCACGGACCTGGAAACGAAAGCTTCTACCAATTGGCTTCAGAACATAGAAAGCATCGGTCGTATGCGAAACAATGAGTTCTTCGGCAAGTTTGGATTGTCATGGATGCTCAATGAGCATCATTCCATTGGCGCTTATTATGTGAATGGAGTGGGACTGCAAAAGGAACATCCTGATTATAAAACCACTTCGTATGCAGATGGAACTCTGAAAGATATGGTTTCCACCGTAGGACTCAACAGGACACATGCCATGCCTAAGCATCATGCCAATATCTATTACAATGGAGAAGTGGGCAAACTTGGCGTTGACTTCAACATGGACTACATGTGGAGAAAAAAGCGCAAGACTTCCAATCTGTCGGAGATAAACCTCAACAATGAGGACAATTCGATTACATCCAATGGTATCGGGCACTCACGAATGTTTGCCGAGAAGCTGGTTTTGAGCTATCCTCTGTGGAAAGGACAACTTGAAGTGGGCAATGAGTACACCGCCTCACAGACATTGAATGATTTCAACATCAATATGGCTACTATCGGAAATAGCAACACCAAGAGCGATGAGAAAAACATGGCTGGTTTTCTCTCCATAGGTCAGCAGTTCGGAAAAGTTGCCGTAGAGGCAGGGCTTCGTTACGAGCATGTCAACTTCAAATACACGGAAAATGGGCAACTCAAGGAAGACCAAAGCAAGACTTACAACAACGTTTTCCCTTCTTTGTCTATTTCTACAGAGATTGGAAAAACGCAATTATCATTGAGCTACACAAGCAAGACTCAACGTCCATCATACGATGACCTTGACGGAACAGTCAGCTATGTCAATCGCTTGACCTTGGAAAGTGGAAATCCTTACCTATCCCCTATGAAGATTCATTCTGTGGAGTTGATGGGTGCATGGAAGCAATTCTTTGCGAAGATTTCATACGAACATAGAAAGGATGCCTTTATCCAGACTACGAAATCGTATTGCGAGGACGGAGAGGTGAAATTGATCACCATGGAGAACACTCCAAAGATAGATGAACTACAAGCATTTGTTGGCGCACAATTTAAGGTTGGCATTTGGGAACCAAAAGTGAATGCTGGCATCATCAAACAGTGGTTCACAGGCGAGTATATGGGTGAACGCAAATCCTTTAGCAATCCTTTGGGAATCGTACAGTTCCAAAATGCTATCCATCTGCCTGGAGACATTTGGATGAACATCGATATGGAATGGAATAGCCGTGGCAACAAGGACAACATGAAACTCGGTTCTTCCTCGTACCTCAATGCCAAACTTTACAAGGCTTTCTGGAAAAATCGTTTCTCCGTGTCGCTTGAAGCCAATGACATTTTCAACAAGAGCTACCGTAATGTTACATTCTACAACAAGGATGTTACACTTAGGCAAAACATGACAAGTGATACTCGTGCCTTGCTCTTGACATTGCAGTACAACTTCAATACTTCAAGAAACCGATATAAGGGTAAAGGTGCAGGTAATGAGGAAATAAACCGTTTCTAATCTCTCAACGATATGAATAATCAAGTTAATGTTATGATAGCAGGTGCAGACATGGGAGGCTTGATAGCTTCCTGTGCCTTGCACTATGACTTCCAGAATCGTCTTCTGCAAGAAGATAGATTCCGAATCTCTCGTCTCGAAAAGAACACGCTGACGATGGAAGATGTGGAGCAATGTGATTTGTCGGGGGTAGAATATGTCGTGAATGCCACGCTGCACGATACAGAAGCCTCGTTTGCCTTCGATGAGAAATGCAAGAAGCAGGGCATTCCTGTCATCCATGCCGTCAACCTTGGCAAGGCAGCTTTCCTCGCCGTGGGAAAACCGAAAGGCTATCCTTTCAGCGAGGTAAAAAAGCGAAATTCAGATGAGGGTTCTATTGGGAAGCATGAAGAGGATTCTATCGAAAAGAATGAAGATAGGATTGCTCTTGATAGTTGGAATGCCGATATATTCCAAAGAAAGCTTGGCAAGTACATCTCGCAGTATGGTATGTTTTGGCAGAAGCCTGTACCTTGGATAGACGAAGCCATCAAGAACTATTCAGAGAAATCTTTCCCACAACTGAGCATTGGGGCATATATTGCCGCAGGCTATTGCGTGAATATCCTTTGCAGACTTGCGGAAGGCAAGGAGGTAAAGTATTTCCCTAAGTTCTATCTCTCGCCACTGCTGGAAGAGGTATAGTTTATATCATCTGATAGTTGACCGCATGGAATAGAGCCTCTGCAATGTTCTTCACACCCAATTTGGCGAAGAGGCTTCGCTTGCAAGCCTTGATGGTATCCACCGACTTGCACACTCTATCGGCAATTTCATTCATCGTATAGCCTTGGGCAGACAGTCTCAAAACTTCTCTCTCAGCCTCGCTCAAGGTTATACATTCTTTCCTCTCCCACTTGTGGCGGTCTGTGGAATACTCGAAATACCCACGCTCGCCATTCTTCTGCATGATGATATGTCCTGGCTCATCGGTCGCCGCCAACGAAACGGTGCAGAAGGCAAGCCATATCCTGCCGTCATCGGAAAGGAGAATCGGGTTGAGATGATGATGAATCAGTCGGCTATGCTTGCCGTTGGTTAGATGGAAATCATACGATATGGTATATTCCAGCCGGTCTTCCACAGGCAGTTCGTTGAATAGGTCGAAACCTTTCTTGTTTACTTCCAACAACATCTGCAAGTCTTGCTCTGGCACATGGTCGATATACATCTGATAGCCAGCATCCAAGAGTTGCTCAGGTTGCAAGCCGCAGAGATACGCCAGGTTATCAGAGGCATAGATGAAACCCTGGTGGAAGTAGTCAATGATATAGACGCACTGGTAGGTGCTGCGAGCAAAAGCCTTTGCCGTATTCACCAACAATTCTATCTTGTCGTAATCCTCCTTCGCTATGTGATTTACCTCATTGGAATGGAGGAAGAAGTCATTTTTGTCGTTGCTCATAAGCAGACTCTATAATTACACTTTTAAACTATTTATCTTGGCACAGACACTTTGCACATGGTCAAGTCCATAAAGCATTGAATGTGAATCAATGCCCATCCACGAAAACAAGGTTTGAATTTTCTGGTATTCGTTGATAATGTAACTTGTATCAATCTCAGCCTCATGAAGTCTAAAGCATATCGGTTCGTGATGAGCAATTCTGTTTCGCAGACTGTTCACCTTGTCAAGTTCATTGAAAATGTAGGTGTTGTTGTATTGAACAGCAGCCGATGAGCGAGGTTTGTTAGGAAAAGCCCTCAATAGACATTGTCCTGTTGCACGATATTGTAGTGAAGAATACATATATTTCCAAACTCCAAATTCCATTTCGGCAATCAGCTTGGAATGAGAATAGTTACCTTGTCTATTCAAACGGTTGTATGCCTTTTCTATGATTTTCCGTGTTTCGTTCATGCGCCCATTGGAGAATATTCCATTGTCTTGAACGGAATCTTTCAACCAATCCTCTCCCAAGCTCGGCACTAAAAGGCTATCTATCGCATTACGCAAAGCAACTTCAAAACAACTAACGATAGTGAACATCTCCTGCGACAAGCGCAAGTTGTAACGATACAAAGCCATAGCCTTGCGAGTGTCACCATTCGCAGCATCTTTGTATCTCTGTATTCGTTTGGCAGACAAAATCCGCTCAAATTCTAAATATTCCATAAATATTTGTTCGTTTACTTGGTTGTAACAAGAAAAAACACTATCTTTGTAGCGTTGATTCCCGGTAGCCTCTGATTCGTCAAGCTATCGGGTCTTGTTTTTTATACAATTTGCCTACAAAAATACATTTTTTTCTGCGATTACGATTAAACCACATTATATAATTACAGAAAATTAACCGTAAAAAGTTGCTAAAAGTCCTTGCTGTTTCGTATTATTATTGTATTTTTGCAACCCGAAAAGAGTTGTTTGACAGCAAACCTATGAAGATTGCATAAATTAGAACTGTTGCCAAATCATTACCTCCATTAAGGTAAAAAACTCATAAATAGCTCATTTTAAGTTATTCGGCAGATTTTAGCGTAATTTTATCAAAAAAAAAAAGCCGCGGAACTATAGAAGGTGAGATCACCTCGGCAACTACAGTTCCAACGACCAGTCTAGTTTAATTTATTGGTTCCCGCATTCTATTTGTATAGTAAATGATAATTATTTTATTACCTATTTCATTGATATTTGGGGGCATTTAAATTTTGAAACGATATGCGCCCCGATACAGATATATGAACTAAACTTTTCTAATACTTACTACTGATAGGTGATTTCATACTCCTTTGCTTGTCCTTGATTGGCATTGTCCATCTTCACGTAGTAGGTAGCATTGCCAGTAGCGTTTTGATGAACGTTTTTCAAGTTCAAGGAATATGTCTTGCCGGCTTCACCAGCCTTGAATACATACCAGCAGTCCCAGGTCTTGTTAAGCTCCCTTGTAGAACTGTACTCTATGTCACAGCCCTCGGGAACTACATCGCCCGATGCAAACTTCACGGTTACTGGAAGCAACTCCTTCGGGTAGTTGGCGGGAACGGTAAACTTAAACTCTGCCTCAGCATTTGCATTTGTTCCGATGTTGGCAGGAGCGTTTACCTGATACTGCACCTCGTTGATGCTGTAGAGATGGATATTGATGCTCAATCCATGCTTTTTGGTATCGTAGAGGTGGATGGTTCCTTCTCGCCAGTTATCATCAACGATTCCCAGGTTGTATGTGATGGTACCAGTGCCCGTTTTTGTTGCAGAATCATACGTGTAGCTTGAAACCACAGGCTGGGCATCCGCTGCGTATGCCAGATTTTCTGTCCATATTGCCTTGAAAGCTGACGCCTGCTTGCTGGCAGCGTCATTACCTTTATAGGTAAAGCTGATTTCCTGCTTTGTGCCTTCGCCCGAATGCACAAATTTATAGGTTCCACCTTCAATTTTCAGCTCGTCATCGCCATTAGAAACCCCTGGTACGATTTGCTGTATGGTAATCCATGGATTGTTGACAGGAGCACTTTTCAATGCCTCCTGAAGATTGCTATATCCTCTGTTTTCATCCAGCTTGTCTATGATGATTTTATATTCATAGTTTCGCTTGATTTGGTATGGCTTGTTGCTTGCATCTTGCAGGTATATCAGATAATACTTTCCGTTGTGCCCCATAAGAACTTTTGAAGGTTCTGAAGGCAGGTTGGCATCTTCGTATACGCCCGTAGGGTTAAACATCTGGGTGGCATCACCTGCCAGTCTGCTTCCGTCCAGGGGGGGGAGTTACATAATCTACGTTCCATACCCATTCGGAGTCGCCTGTTGTTGGGGTGAATTTGAGGTTCGTTCTGTCGAATGGTGCCAGGGTTCCGTATGCCACTCCGTTTATCACTGTCAGTTTGAAGTCATTCTCCAGCGTCCTGTTTTCTTTCTTAGCATTTTCAATGGCATCTTTGCTCCATTCTGCCGAAATCTTAGCCCTGTCTCTGATGAGATGGATGATATAATCCTCCTTTGTAGTTTTGGGATTCAGATATTCTTTCAGTTTTTCTGGGTTCTCTTTGCAGATATATCCCCAATAGCGCGTAATCACAGACTGTTCTTCTGTGTGATAGGTCTCGAAAGTAGTCATGAGCAGGTTCTCATGCATGCCTGCCCATTTCCACTGATCGCTTTCATTGATGGTTTTGTAAACATTGTCGGTATTCGCCACCAGATGGATACGTGAGGTGTTGTTCGGAATCATTGCCGAAAATTCTTTTGGCTCTGTGCTTCCGTTGGTCTTGATGCCTCCGCCGTTCACTCCTTCTGCTGGGTTATGGGTGATGCTTCCAGTGTAATTGCCATTCTCGTCAACTTCATGATAGTTTCCGTCGTTATCTCTTCTGAATCCAAGAACCGCAGTAAAATCCTGTATTTTACCTAAGCCCACAAACTGTCCCTTGTTGTCGAAGCAGAACAGCTTCATGGCTTCTTTGTTTCGGATACCTTCGTTGAGGAACACGGTGCTTCGGGTAGCGTTCTCTTCGAAACTGGGAATGGCTATTCTGAAACTGGCTTTATAGTAACCTTCTTCTGTTTCACTGGTCGTAGAAGGGTCGTTGTCAACCATAGAATCGGAACAGGCTGTCAACATGGTTGTTAACAGCACTGCTATGATTCCGATATATAATTTTATTTCTTTCATATCATTCTGCTTCTTTTATTCGATGTCTTGGTTCTCGATTTTTTCAATTTCATTCAATGTCAGGTCACGGACGCAGCGAACGAACTTGCCATCTTGCTTCTTGTCGTTATTGTAGCCTGATGTGTTGCCGTCAAGAGTCCAGTAGCATTCACCTGTCATCACTTTTCCGAAAGCATTCTTTGCCTCGTCAATTTTCTGCAAACCCAAGATGACTTTTACTTCGTCTTGAGTTGGAAGGCGCCAGCCGTTCATTTCAACGGTCTCACGCTTTCGGGTCTTTGCGGTTTCTGTATACTTTTTGCAATAATCTCTGGCTGCTTGGTTGCTTTCGTAGAAATTGCCTTTTGCATGATCGCCTTCGCCCACTGTTGAGGCTATGATGAAGGCAGGTGAAACCGTATTGTCTTGTGACATGTTGTTGTTGTCCAATTTTGGCTTGGCAAAGGTATATTGACTGTAATTACTGTTCCTGGTATTAGCTACCTGAACTGTGTACAGTCGGTTTTTGATATCCTTTGTATGGTCAGATTTAACACTTTCTACATTCAGTGAATACACAGCAGGATATTTCCTGACGAGTACATCCTGGTATTTGCTGTAACCATTCTTGTTAAAGCCAATCTTGAACTTACAGTAAACGACGGTATTGTGTGATGGCTGGTCTCCTGTTTCTATTCTTATCCATCCTCTTTTATTGTCACATGTTTCACCTGAATATTTTGCGTCAGCTCCACCAAATTGAACCTCTTGAGTGCTGATTTCTCCAAACTTGTTGATTTCATACCCGTTTTTTTCAGAGGTGCGACATTCTTCTGCAGCAAACCATTGAATGCTTTCATCCAGCGATTTGTCTTTCATATCCAGCTTCGTAGGATATACCACCAGATAGCTTGCCTTATCAGCATCTACTTCAGTATCTTCTCCCGTAGTCCATTTGGTGATAGCCCATTTCAGATAGCCCAATTCTTTATCGTAATCAATGTTTATATTATCCTTGAGACGCTTGATGTCTGCATTTACCGTATAGATGTAGTTGCGTTCCAGCTTCTTTTCTCCCTTTGGGTCACGAACGGGGATGGTCAGCTCTTTTTCCCTTTTTTCATTCTTGCCATCCGTGCTTTCGAAAACGACCTTTACGGCAATTTTCGGAGCATCCTCTTGGCTGGTCCAGGTGGTGGAATAACTGTATGTAGTTACAGAACACTTGTTGGCTTCTATTTTATCCACCGTGTTATCTTCGTTGTTGCTCATGATGTTTGGCGTAGCTGGCTGGCCTGCAAATACAGCAGTATTGGTGTTGTAGTTGAGAAACTTCCACGTTACGTTTGTGATATTGTAGCCGTTTACTGATGAAGAGAGATTCAGCTTAATCTTGGCAGCCGCTCTCACCAATTCTACAGGAATATCCTGTATAGGGTCTTTGCTGATGATATACTGCTCCTTGGCACTCATCAGAAACTTCTTGTCTTTTGCCTGAGGATAGGGAAGCCAGATGTCGTTGTCCTGCTGGGTGCTGGCAAGAAGTTCTTCCAGATTCTTACCCTTGAGATTTTCCTTGGCATTGGCTACTGCATAGTACGGATAAGTTTTATCCACATCAAGATGGAGTTCCGATTTCCAGTCGCCCGAACCCAGTTCCTCTTCTTTGTTCTCTGCAGGGGTGTCGAACTGACGGTTTATTCTGCGTTCGTTGGATGTCGGTTCGAACATCTTAAAGTCAAGAGAAGATAGAGTTTTTTCATGAAGATTCTCTTCTTCCTTCACTCTTGTGGTCTGCAGGTCGTTGACCATGGGAGTCATGCTCAGCTGTTGTGTAGCCGAACCGTTTCCCAGTTCGTCTTCAGCCGAGCATCCTGCCATGAGCCATCCTGCCGTAAGAGCCAAGATGCATTTTGCGAATCTTATGTCTATATATAACTTCTTCATGATGAATATTGTTTTCTTATGTCTTTATAATACTTGTTCGAAGTGAATGTCTTTGCCCGCATCCTCTCCGGTGATACATCCCTTCAGTTTGAAATCAGGATTGAGAACAAACCTTTCGTTTGGATTCTTGGTCAGGAACACATGTGCTCTTACGTTGTGTGGCTGAGCCATATCCAGTCGGTTCTTGGGCACTACATAGAAGTAGAGGGTTTTCTTTGCACCTTCCTTGTTGATGATGTAGCTTTCTATCTTGTAGCTGTCGGCCGACTGTCCTGCTTTGAAACTTCCATCCTCATTACACTCTACGAATCCGAAAAGTGGGTTGTCTGTTTGGAGAATCCATGGTGCTCCTTTGGTGTCGATGTCCTTCAGTGTAATCATCGGACCGCGTTGTGGCTGACCATAATATACCTTGTAGCCCCAATCAGTCTTGTCGGCATCAGGAAATATCACTTCTGTTGATGGATCGTTGTAATCATACGTTCCGCCATCTTGCCATTCTTTAATGGTTGGAGTAACGGTGAGCATGCCCATCTGTCCGTTGAGGAAGTAACCGTAAACTACCAGCTCGCGGTTGCGGATGGCTTTACTGCCTGTTGGGATACTGAAGTCAACGCTTTTTTCTTCCGTGCCTAAAGAATAATGAATCTTTCCTTTGATTGCCTTGGTGGTTTCACGGAGATAGCACAGGTTGTGGGGAGCAATTCCTGCTTTCTTAAAGGCATCCAGATAATCCTGTGCAGTTTGAGTTTCGTTCTTCTTGAACTTCTCTGGATCTTCTACTTCCTTGATGTTATCAGTCTCAACACCATTCAGTTTCAAAACAGTTGATACATAGCCGTTACTGTTTACATTGTATTTGTTGCTGGTAACAACCTGATTGTCATCATTTTCTTTGTATTCAGTCTCATCAGGGAAGATGTAGCTGGCGGTAGGAATGGTGTTTCCTTCCACCTCGATACTGGTAACCTTTACATTTTCTGTGCCCGTTTTGCGGGCAAAGTAGAAGTGGAGCTTGGAAACAGCGCGAACCAGAGGAATCTTGATGCCTTTGGTCGCTGCCTCTGCTTCGGTTGTTCCAACATGTTTCTCTACAGAAATGTTGGTGATGGCACGAGAGATAGGGAGACCTGTTTCAGGAACTTTTGTGTTCTGTGGATTACCATTATCTTGAATGCCAAAAGTAGAGTCAAAGCTGATATTCTGCAACTCCTTGCGGGTGATGCTGCTGAAATTCTTACCGCTCAACTTGTCTTGTATGTTGGTACTTTCTGAATTAGCCAGGATGTAGAGGTCGATATTTTCTACCTCTTTTCCTGCTATCTTTCTTAAGAAACGTAGCTGCAAATTGTAGCTGCCATTAATATCTTTCAATGCTTCTTCCTTATATGCGATAGGATTGGCATCTTCGTTTGTGCCAGATTGAAACACCCATACCTTGATGCTGTGAAAGTCGCTCTCTGAGTTTGGGTCAGCTTTACTTTCATTATTTGCGAGCACATCTTCCGTATGGCTTTCTCCGGCTCTGGTACTGTTTCCGGTGCCGGTAGAGAAACTGAGGCTCAGATAGGCATTGTCGCTTTGAGCTGTTTCTGTATTTTCATTCTCTGAACAGGATGCCATTGCGCCTACCATGAGCAAAGCAGCGAGTGCCATACACACTGGGCGTGTCATCTTGGTCAGAGTAGATTGATAGCGTTTCATGTTTTCTTTCTTTTACTTATACTTCTTTTCTTTTCTTATTTTCCCAGGTCGGCATTCTGAAGATTCAGAACCCAGTTGTTTACCTTGATTCTTGCATCCATGCTATAGGTAGAACTTGGAGCTGGCACGTAGAATACCAGGGTGTAATGATCCTGACGGTCCAGATACTGCTGGTCGCTCCAGTCTTTGCCGTAGCGGTCGCTGGCACAGAGTGAGAGGAACCAAGGCAGGGAGTGGTTGAAGATGACTTTGTTGATGCGCTTGTCGGTGATGACGATGCGCTTGTCATCATATTGGCTGGATCCGTCGGCAGCGCGGCTCTTGTTGTCATCTTTGGTTTCGAACATACGTGATGATGACAGGTCGTAAACCAGCGCCTTTTCTACGTCTTCGCCTTCTACCTCAGTCTTGCCGCTGTGGTTTTCTACCAGTTTCTTCTCATAAGGTAGATAGGTGATTGCCTTTGGCTTTACCTTGTCGCCCTTATAGTCGAGTAGGGCAGCGGAACCTTTGATTTCTACATCGAAGTTTTCGGCTGTGAATCCTTCCTGGTCGGGTTCGAATGGAAGCATCACCACGCGGTATGTCTTGGTACACTTCATCAGACTCAATTTTCCCTGCACATCGTTTTCTCCATCAAAGTTGAGGGAGTCCTGTGCGGTATAGAGTGCGGTGAAGTGCTTGTCGTTTACGGATTCTTCTGCGTTTTTTTTGCCCATTTCCTCTTGCAGGTCGTTGATGGTAGAGATACCTGGGGTAAGTTTAGTAAAGCTAAACTCGGTCTCATCATCACCTTCGGCTCTTGTTCCCATTGCGGCAGGCTGCTTGTCACGAGCCAAGCAGACGAAGGTATACTTGCCTGCTTGCAGGTCTGTGATTTCCATCTTATGACCTGTTTCAAACTTGTCAGCCGACTCGGTATAGTTATCTACGAACTTACCGTTCTTGTCGAATACATAAACGTTGAGGTTCTTCACCTCAGCAGAGAAAGCATCAGCCTCTTTCACATTATAAGTATAGTCGAATTTGAGCGACAACTTAGCTGTAGGGCAGCTCGTGATTTCGTCTTTCATACATGATGAAAGAGAAGTGAGTGCGATGGCTGAGATGCAAACCAGCTTGCAACATTTGTTGTTGAGGAAATGTGCCATATTCTTTATCTTTTATAATCTTTTACTTTTACTTATTTTATATAGAGAGTGCCGTAGGTAGCGAATATCTTTGCTTTATCAGTTCTCTGTTTCGTTGCCTTCGGCATCGTTATTATCTAAGGATTGAAAAGTGCCAGTCTTTCGGGTTGGGGGTATGACGGCACGTCTTTGTATCTCCCGCCTTTTATACATGGGCGGCAATGTTAGTTATCTTTTAAGAATGTTTTCGTTCTTTTCAGAACGAACGTTTGGTTGATAAACTCACGGAGGAGGATTGCTCCCCCGAGAGTATTGGTATATATATAAGTATTTATATTTTATCTGTCTGGTTTGACGGAATATTACTGCAAGTTAACGTTATCTTCGTTGAGAACCCAAGGGTTAACAGTAACAGTAACGTTGAGATAGTAGGAATCATTCTCTGTTGGAGTACCATTAGGTACCTGGGCACCTACGTTGAAGATGTTGTTAATATTGAGGCGATAGATGCTGTTACGCTGGATAATGCCATTGATGTAATTGTCCTTGATAACATGCTTGTAGTATGTCTTACCTCCCTTGAATACTTCAATGTTGTAATCCTTACGGAACTTTGCCAACTCTGTTTCGTTTTTGATGGCATTAGTCAATTCTGTCTTCATTTCATCTTTGTCCTTGCCATTGAAGAGGCCTGTTACACCCTCGTAATCTTTGAAGATCTGAGCGAAAGAGGTGTAGATTACGTTGTTGTAACGATAGAATGTACCATCCTTGAAGTCTGCAGGTTCAGTAAACTTGCTGTTATCCAACTTAATCTGATACTCGAAGTACATGGTTGTAGGAGCAGTTGTAGAGCTATTCTCGAAGACGTAGTTTACCTTGGCTTTTTCTGTAGTAGTGAAACCACCATCCTGGTAATCGTATACTCCACCGAAATCTGCTGTTGGCTGGTAGTAGCTGATTCCTTCTGGAATGATGAGTTTATTATCAGTACTCCAATTCTGCATCACGTAAGACTTATTTGCCAAGTTAGAAACAGCATAGTTTAACAACTTAATCTCTGCAACCTTCTCCTTAGCATCCTTCATTGCTACCTTCAATGCCGCTGAAGCATCTGTTGGAGCTTCTGCAAGAACTGTAGATGTACCAGGATTTGGAGCATCAATACGAGCTACTACACGCTCAACCTTGATAGGAGCATTGTTTATTGGAGTTTCTCCATCTTTTGATATATACTTAACCTTTGCAGGGTTCTGCTTGTTGTTGTTAGCCTTGCTGAAGGTTACAGAATAACCATTACCATTTACCTGTGCATCGTTCTGGTTGAACATAGCAAAGTTGTCGTCGGTAGCGAATGGATTTGCGAACTTGCTAGTCGCTGTAAAGACGTTTTTGTTCGTAGCTGCGAAGTCCATTTCAGGTGCTGGTTTGTTGCTACCAGCCAAGAAATATACACGGTATGTCTTATCTGCTTCAACTGCAGGAACCTTGATTTCGAAAGTCTTGTTACCGTCCTGCTGTGTTGTAGTACCATCTTTACCAGTAACGGCTCCAGACCAAGTCAGGTTCTTAAGATTCTCAGAGAAAACAATCTTATTGTCCTTATCTACCAAATACAAAGTACCAGTCTTGATAGCTGCTTCACCTGTTGTAGCATTCTCAGTCTTATCAAGAACTGAAGTTCTAGTACCGCTAGCATTTGGAGTCTGAATAGACAAGGTCATGTAGAAACCATCTACCTTCTCCTGACCAGCTTTGTTATCATCCAAATCATCATTACTGCTGCAGCTAGTGAAAGACAAAGCTGCGGCTGAAACCAAGCTCATTACGAGCAAATTCATTTTTTTCATAATCTTTTTACTTAATACAAAAAAAGTTATACAATATATTTTATTAATTCTTATTCTCAAAATTAAGTTTCGCACATATTGGCACAATCCGCTGAAAACAGATCGTATTTTACATCATCTTTTATCTTATACTTATATAAATAGAAAGTAAATAGTTACTCAAGTATCGCCCCACACGCCCTGAAAGGGCAGAAGCTCCTAGCCCAGGGCATCGCCCTGGGTAATTACGGACGCAAACCTGTCGCCCTGTAAGGGCAAAAGCTTTAAAACTCCAGGCAAAACATAAGGCTTTTGCCCTTACAGGGCGCCTTGCTGATTGCCATCATACCCAGGGCGATGCCCTGGGCTAGGGGCTTCTGCCCTTTCAGGGCGTGTGGAGCTTACTTGCGAAACTTGAATTGATCATTATTCTTCCAATCTGAGAAATGCTTTCGGAAGATACTGGATAATGTCGCTGGCGATGAGGCTTTCTTTGCCCAGATCTTTAGCTGCAAGATCGCCTGCCAGACCATGAAGATGCATACCCAGGCGACAGGCATCTTCCTGTTTGTATCCTCTTGCCAGAAGACCGGTGATGATACCTGTCAGTACATCACCGCTGCCTGCTGTAGCCATACCGCTGTTGCCCGTACTGCAGAAGTCAATCTTCCCGTCAGGGTGGCAGAGTGCAGAATAATGTCCCTTTAATATAATGTATGCCTGGAGGCGTTCAGCCAGTTCGCTTGCCTTCATCAGTCTTTCGGTACAGCTGCTGCTCGCATTGCCGGCAAGCCGGTCGAACTCCTTCGGATGAGGTGTCATGATGATATTCTTTGGCAACTGCTGCATCCACGCCCTGTGGCTGGAAAGAATATTGAGTGCATCGGCATCAATGACGAGCGGACAGGTAGCACGGCGCAGTTGGGCGATGAGGGCGATGGCTGTTGTCTCGTTCTGTCCCAATCCAGGACCTACGCCCAGCGCATCGAACATCTCTGTATCTACCGGTTCGCTGAATATGGTTTCTTCAGCATCCATCTGCAGTACCGCTTCAGGTACCGAAATCTGCATGATTTCATAATTCCGTTTTGGGGTATGGGCTGTTACCTTGCCCGCACCTGTTCTCAGACAAGCCTTGGTGGCTAATACCGAAGCGCCGCTCATGCCGTAACTTCCCGCTATGAGCAGCGCATTACCCATGCTGCCTTTATGGGCAAAGTCGCTGCGCGATTTCAGGAGCGGACGGATGTCGTTCTCTTCGAGTATGCGGCACCGGCACTCCGTATTCTGGATGAATTCCTGGGAAAGTCGGATGTCGAGCACGCGCAGTCTGCCCAGGTACTGCTGGTTATCCGCCATCAGCATCGACAGTTTCTTCTGCTGCAGGGTAAGGGTCAGAGTGGCACGGATGATGTTGGCATGGATATTATAGGAATTGTCCTCGGTCATCAGTCCCGAAGGGATATCGATGCTTACTACCTTGGCAGGACTCTGGTTGATATATTTCACCATCGCAGCGAATCCGCCAGCCAATGGTTTGTTGAGTCCGCTTCCAAAGAGTCCGTCCACCACCAGCGTTTCTGCATTGAGCTTAGGAGGGTCCAGGTTAGTGGTTATCTCAGTAAATTTCACTCTCTTTGCATCCAGCAGACGCTTCTTGTTGGCAAGACAGTCTGCCGACAGTTTGTTCTGCACATTAAATAAGTATGCACTTACATCATATCCATCCTCGCTGAGCATTCTCGCCACAGCAAGCGCATCGCCGCCGTTATTTCCCGGACCGGCGAAAACGACCACTGGAGTGCGGTTAGACCATTCCTCTTCTATGGCACGTGTCAGCGCTTTGGCTGCACGTTCCATCAGGTTGAGCGAACTGATAGGTTCGTGCTCAATGGTATATTTATCTAACTCATGAATCTGAGCGCTTGTGAAAATCTTCATATTATCTGATAATCTTAGTATTATCTGCGCGAACTGTCGTGATAATTTGTCAACTCATGCAGATAAACGGTTATTTTCATGCAAAAGTACAAAAAATAGTTGATGAAAGCACGAAGTTTCATGTTTTTTTCGTAATTTTGCAGAAAATATTATTATAGAACAGACTATGAGCATAGTAAAGATCAAGGATAAAAGCTTCAAGACATCGATTCCTGAAGCTGAGATTCTGAAGAAAGTACAGGTCGTAGCAGACCGTCTGAACAAGGATTATGCAGGCAAGAAACCTGTCTTCCTGGCAGTATTGAACGGCGCATTTATCTTTGCAGCCGACTTGATGCGAATGATTACCGTGCCAAGCGAGATTTCATTCGTGAAGTATGCTTCTTACGAGGGTACCTCCTCTACGGGCAGCATGAAGACCCTGATGGGTTTGAACCAGGATTTGGCAGGCCGCCACGTGGTTATCGTAGAGGACATCGTAGATTCCGGTTTCACCATGGCTCACATGATTGAAGACCTGAAGAAGAAAAATCCTGCCAGCATCGAAATTTGTTCCCTCCTCGTGAAACCAGGCAACTTGAAGGTTGATCTTGATATCAACTATGCTGTTATGGAAATCCCTAACGATTTCATCGTGGGATATGGATTGGATTATGACCAAGAAGGCAGAAACCTCCGCGACATCTACACGATTGTAGAAGAATAGGGGGTGAAGCATGTGGGAGAAAATTAGTGATTATTGCTTGGATATACCTTTTTTGGGTACATACATTATTTTGGCTATGGTAGGAATCCCTGCTATAGTATTCTTGTTATTTGTTATGACTCCGAAGGGAAAGCAATGGTTTAACAGTATAAATTAAGTTTCTGACACAACATAAATATTTTATATATATATTAAGGTAAAAATGAAAAATATCGTAATTTTCGGCGCTCCAGGTGCAGGTAAAGGCACACAGAGCGACAAGATGATCGAGAAGTATGGTCTCGGTCACATTTCTACAGGTGACGTACTTCGTAACGAAATCAAGAACGGTACAGAACTTGGTAAGACAGCTAAGGGTTATATCGACAATGGTCAGTTGATTCCAGACGAGTTGATGATTGACATCCTCGCAAGTGTATACGATAGCTTCGGTAAGGACCACGCTGGTGTAATCTTCGACGGCTTCCCACGTACCACTCCACAGGCTGAGGCTCTGAAGAAGATGCTTTCTGAGCGTGGTCATAAGATTGCTGCGATGATTGAGTTGGCAGTTCCTGAGGATGAGCTGATGGCTCGCCTGATTAACCGCGGTAAGGAAAGCGGCCGTTCTGATGATAACGAGGAGACTATCAAGAAGCGTCTCAATGTTTATCATACACAGACTGCTCCGCTCATCGACTGGTATGAGAAGGAAGGCATTCATCACCACATCGAGGGTCTCGGTACTGTAGATGAGATCTTCGCTCGTGTTTGCAATGTAATCGACAACTTGTAATCAAGATAAAGAATCTTCCCCGCTATGGTGGGGAAGATTTATTCATTAAATAAAAAGAAAAGAATAAATGGCTGAATCCAATTTCGTAGACTACGTAAAGATACAATGCCGCTCTGGTAAGGGTGGCAAGGGCTCCATGCACCTGCGCCACGTAAAGTACCAGCCTAACGGCGGTCCTGACGGTGGCGACGGCGGACGTGGAGGAAGCATCTATCTCCGCGGCAACCATAACTACTGGACGTTGCTGCACCTCAAGTATCAGCGCCACTTCTTTGCCGAGCATGGTGGAAATGGTGGCCGTGATAAGTGTCATGGAACCGATGGCAAGGATATTTATATCGATGTGCCTTGCGGTACCGTGGTATATAATGCCGAAACAGGCAAGTTTGTATGCGATGTGGCTTATGACGGGCAGGAAGTTCTGCTCCTCAAGGGCGGTCGTGGCGGATTGGGCAACTTCCAGTTCCGTACCTCTACCAACCAGGCTCCTCGCTATGCACAGCCGGGCGAACCTATGCAGGAGATGACCATCATCATGGAGCTCAAGCTCCTTGCCGATGTAGGTCTGGTAGGTTTCCCTAATGCCGGCAAGTCAACTTTGCTGAGTGCCGTATCAAGTGCCCGTCCTAAGATTGCAAACTATCCGTTTACTACGCTCGAACCATCGCTGGGTATCGTAGATTATCGCGATCACCAGAGTTTTGTCATGGCTGATATTCCTGGCATCATCGAGGGTGCGAGCGAAGGAAAAGGTTTGGGCTTGCGATTCCTCCGTCATATTGAGCGCAACTCTCTGCTGCTCTTCATGGTTCCGGGCGATACTGACGACATCAAGAAAGAATATGAAGTATTGCTGGGCGAACTGAAGAACTTCAATCCAGAGATGCTCGACAAGCATCGCGTGCTGGCTATCACCAAGTGCGATCTGCTCGACGAAGAGCTGATTGAAATGCTCAAGGAAACTTTGCCTACCGATCTTCCGGTGGTCTTCATCTCGTCTGTTACCGGACAGGGTATCCAGGAACTGAAGGATGTGCTCTGGAAGGAACTCAATTCTGAGAGCAACAAGCTTCAGGAGATTACTGCCGAAGATACGCTTGTTCACCGTGACAAGGATATGTCTCGCTTCCAGCAGGAACTGGCTGCAGAGGGCGAGGATGTAGTAGAATATATTGATGAGGATGAAATCGAGGATGTTGACGACCTCGATGATTTCGAATACGAGTAAATGTTATGATAAAAGAATATCAGGTAGCCGCTGGTGTCATGGCTTTCTCTACTACCCGCAGGGGAGGAGTAAGCCAGGGCAACTATGGCGAATTCAATATCAACGAATATTGCGGCGATTTTGCCGAGCATGTTGCCGAGAACCGCAAGCGTCTGGCTGCTGAACTCGGTGTCACTACCGACCATATCATCATGCCCCATCAGGTGCATGGAGTAGAGGTGCGCAATATTGCCGGCGAGTTTCTCACCATGCCTGAGAATATCCGCAAGATGGTGCTCGAAGGTGTAGATGCCGTGATGACTGACCAGAAAGGTGTATGCATCGGTGTTTCTACTGCCGATTGCATCCCTGTGCTTCTTTATGATGAGGAGCATCAGGCTGTGGCTGCCATCCATGCCGGCTGGCGTGGTACGCTGGCTCGCATCGTGCATAAAACCATTCAGGAGATGGCGTTTACCTATCATACCGACCCGAAGAAGTTGAAGGCGGTGATAGGTCCGGGCATTTCGCTCGACCATTTCGAGGTGGGCGATGAGGTTTACGAGGCGTTCGAGCAGGCAGCTTTCCCTATGGAAGAGATTGCCGAACAGCGTCCTAATGCCGCCTTCTCGGTTGATCCTGCTGAGCGTGAGCGCCTGGCAGCTGAGGGTAATATCGTGCAGCCGCTGAAATGGCATCTCAATCTTCCGCTCTGCAACAGACAGATTCTTCTGCATTGTGGAGTGCCCGAAGAGAATATCCAGGATTGTGGCATCTGTACCTTTGCCCATAGCGATGAGTACTTCTCTGCCAGAAAGCTGGGTATCGAGAGTGGCAGAATCTATACAGGCATCTTGTTGAAGTAAAAGCCTGGTAGCAGGTAAGTATCAGATAGTTTTCAAGATAACATCCATTTTTCCTTTTCTGTAAGAACGGAGAGGGAGAAATGGATGTTTTTCAGTTTATAGTTTACTGAAGTTTCGCATGTGGTTCAAGTACGGGCTGAAGACCCAAAAGCTCCAGAAGCAGCACGCCCTGAAGGCCCAAAAGCTCCAGAAGCAGCACGCCCTGAAAGGGCAGAAGCTCCTAGCCCAGGGCATCGCCCTGGGTATAATAGCAATCAGCAAGGCGCCCTGTAAGGGCAAAAGCTTTGTAAATTGCCTGGTACTTGAAAGCTTTTGCCCTTTCAGGGCGACAGGTTTGCGTCCGTAATAACCCAGGGCGCTGCCCTGGGAGGGCACTGAAAAAGTCCCCATTTTTAAGGACTAAAACGGAAAAAGGTTACGATTTATAACTTCTCTTTCCATAAATCGTCTTAATAAGGCTGTATTTGACAGAAAAAGAAGGATAAAACTACGATTTATCCGTCATTAACTTTCAATCTGAAAGTGGATTTTACTTTTTCAGTGCCCTCCCTGGGCTAGGAGCTTCTGCCCTTTCAGGGCGTGTGGCTAGGAGCTTCTGCCCTTTACCTTTGCTTTACCCTTCGGTCAGCGATTTTCAATTCCCTTCGGCCGGTGACCGTTGGTTCAGGGCGTGTGGAGCTCACTTGCGAAACTTGAATAGTTTATAGCATATTTAATGATTTAGAAAGAAAAAGTAAATAATGAAAAGAATGAAAAAAGGATTGCGGCTATTGGCTGTGGCAGGACTCATGGTGTTCTCGCTGAGCAGCTTTATGCCCGCTAAAAATGTATTCACGGCAGCCGAACAGCAGCAGGTGAGTATTGCAACACCCGGTCTCTTTGCCCAGAGTCAGGCATTTAATGTAGACTTTGAGATATTCCGTGCTAAGGAATATTCCTTCCCGCTTCCTGTGGGCAAAGCAACCCTTCTGAACAATCATGTGTTGCGTATCTCTACCTCTAAAGGCGATGCTGTCAAGGCGATGCTCGAAGGTTATGTGCGACTTTCCAGAAAGTCGGAATCAATGGGTAATGTCATCGTGGTGCGCCACGATTGCGGTCTGGAAACCGTTTATGCCAACAATGCCGAGAACCTGGTTAAGGTAGGACAGCATGTGGATGCCGGACAGACGATTGCCATTGTAGGCTCTAAGGAGGGTGAAACTTATTGCGACTTCTCTATCATGGTGAATGGCGGTAGGTTGAATCCGGAAACTTTCGTAGAGTTGAAATCGCATAAGTTGCGCCGCCAGACCGTGCAGTTCCGCAAGCATGGTGCCCGTGTCATCGCTTCGGTTATCGGCGGAAAGGATTCTTCTGTAGGAAGAAATGCTGAGGCTGACAAGGAGGCATCTGGCAAGAAAAAGGGTAGAATAGGAGATGGAATGACGCTCGATCCTGATGAGGTTCATGATCCGTTTACCATTACCAATACTTTCGAGCTTGATTTGGAGAAGATAGAAAAGACAGCCTGGGCTTATCCTTTGCCGGGTGCCAAGGTAATCAGTCCTTATGGTGGCAAGCGCCGCCATTCGGGTGTAGATCTCAAGACGTGCCCGAATGATGAGATTGTGGCTGCCTTTGACGGTACGGTTGTTGCATCAGGACCCTACTATGGTTACGGCAACTGTATCCGTATCAGGCATGCTTATGGTTTCGAGACGCTCTACAGCCATCAGAGTAGGAACAAGGTGAAGAAGGGCGATAAGGTAAAGGCTGGTCAGGTAATCGGTTTGACGGGCCGTACCGGTAGGGCTACCACAGAGCACCTCCATTTCGAGGTTAGCTTTGATGGTAGACGACTGGACCCAGCCATCATTTATGACCACGGCAAGCATCAATTGAAGCCTGTAACCCTTCATCTAACGAAGGGCAGGGGCGTTAAGAGTGTAAAGAACCGATAGCCGTTTTACTCTTCACTCTTCACCCCTCGAAACCCCGATAAACACAGGGGGTTCCGAAGGAAAGGTGAAGAGTGAAGAGTTTTTCGATGTACGTTACTTCTACCGCTTTTCCTTTGGATTTTGATGACTGTTTAAGAAGAACAGCCCACTAGCAATACGCTTGCTAGTGGGCTGTCTTACTTATACCAGTATCCTGTCTTTCGCTTGCCAGTACTCTATTCATGGCTCCCGCTATCAGAAAACAGTTCGCCCGTGCGCTGTTATCATACAGCACACGGGCGAAACATGTATTTATGATAGAGAAGTATTATTTCTTCTTCTGGGATTTACGATTGGCTCTCTGCTGGCGATACTTTGCCTTCTGACGGGCAGAGCCACTACCGTGAGCACCCGTTATGTACTTTTTCTTCTTGGCTTTGGTCTTCACCTTGTCGTCGTCATCCTTCTTAGGACCACCGCCGCCCTTGAAGACCATACCGCCCATGATAATATCGTCAATGTCACTCATATACCTTAATTATATAATAAATTAGTGATGGAAGAGGCGAACGTGAGTAAACGCCATAGCGATGCCATACTTGTCGCAGGTATCAATAACATGATCGTCACGGATACTACCGCCTGCTTCTGCTATGTATTCAACACCACTCTTGTGAGCACGCTCAATATTGTCGCCGAATGGGAAGAAAGCATCACTACCTAATGATACACCCTTGTTCTGGGCAATCCAAGCCTTCTTCTCCTCGCGGGTCAATGGCTCAGGCTTCTCAGTAAAGAACTGCTCCCAAACGCCGTCCTGCAATACATCCTCCCACTCATCAGAGATATAGACATTGATGGTATTGTCGCGGTCGGCACGGCGGATCTTCTCCTTGAAAGGCAGGTTCATCACCTTAGGACACTGGCGCAACCACCACTCATCAGCCTTAGAACCAGCCAGACGGGTACAGTGGATACGGCTCTGCTGGCCGGCACCGATACCGATAGCCTGACCATCCTTTACGTAGCATACAGAGTTACTCTGAGTATACTTCAGGGTGATGAGCGAGATAATCAGATCGCGCTTAGCCTCAGGAGTGAAAGTCTTGTTCTTGGTAGGAACATCCTCGAAGAGAGCAGGATCATCAAGCTTCACCTCGTTGCGTCCCTGTTCGAAGGTAACACCGAACACCTGCTTGTGCTCGACAGGAGCTGGCACATAGTCAGGATCAATCTTGATAACGCAGTAGGTACCCTTGCGCTTCTCCTTCAGAACCTCGATAGCCTCAGGAGTGTAGCCTGGAGCAATGACACCATCGCTTACCTCACGTTTGATGAGGAGGGCTGTAGCCTCGTCGCATACATCGCTCAGCGCAACAAAGTCGCCATAAGAGCACATGCGGTCAGCGCCACGCGCACGAGCATAGGCACAAGCCAATGGAGAGAGCTCAAACTTGACATCATCAACGAAGTAAATCTTCTTCAATGTGTCGCTCAGAGGCAAGCCGATAGCTGCACCGGCAGGAGAAACGTGTTTGAAACTAGCGGCAGCAGGCATTCCTGTAGCAGCCTTGAGCTCCTTGACCAATTGCCAGGAATTGAAGGCATCCAGGAAGTTGATGTAGCCAGGACGGCCGTTGATCACTTCGATAGGAAGCTCCCTTCCGTCATCCATATAGATGCGAGAAGGTTTCTGATTTGGATTACATCCGTACTTAAGTGCTAATTCTTTCATCTTCTAAGAAATGTATTTTGGAATTTGGCGCAAAGATACAAAAAATGATTGAGATATTGGACTTCTGTTTCGTAAAAAGCCCTAAAAAACAGCATTTTTATGATATAAAGCATTTTTTTACTCATAAACATAAAAAAGTCGGGAAAAATGAACTCTGTTTCATTCTTTTTCAGTACTTTTGCTCCCAGTTAGTAAATATGAGAGGATTGTTATGAAACAGGATTTGAAAGTTCTTGCTGAACACATAGAAAAGAAGGTTGGCAAGGCGCATGTTTTCCACAAAATGTGGGATGTTTTGAAAGGGAAGGAGAAGCCTTCCCGCCAGACTTTGGACAAGCTGGCGCTGCTTGCCGGATTCCAGAGCTGGGATGATTTCCAAGGTGCTTTACACGGCACGGAGGATGGGCTCGTGAATTATGATGCGGGCGAAAAATAAAAGAATAGAACATGGTTGGTTTAGCTGTCAACCATGATTTATTGAATCGTAAAGATAGTTGTTTTTCGGTATAAGATTATTAACATAAAAAAGGGAACCCGGTCGTGAGACTGGATTCCCTTTATTTTTTTCTGATTAGGTCTCCTAAGAAAAATTATTCTGCACCCTTAGCTACAGTCTTCTTCTCAGCGATACGAGCCTTCTTACCAGTAAGCTTACGCAAGTAATACAACTTAGCGCGACGAACCTTACCATGCTTGTTCACCTCGATAGAATCGATAGCTGGTGACTCGATAGGGAAGATACGCTCAACACCTACTGTACCAGACATCTTGCGAACTGTAAAACGCTTCTTGTCACCATGACCAGAGATCTTGATAACAACACCACGATAGAGCTGGATACGCTCCTTAGTACCCTCGACGATTTTGTAAGCGACTGTGATAGTATCACCTGCCTTGAACTCAGGGAACTTCTTGCCGGTTGCAAATGCTTCTTCAGCAACTTTAATCAAATCCATTTTTTGTATAAAATTAAAAATTGTTTGTCGTTCCAACGCAACATGGACTTGGACAACACTTCTGCCCAGACAACAGCGGTTACGCCGAAAAGCGGGTGCAAAGTTACTACTTTTTCTTGTATCTCGCAAATTTTCAGTCACTTTCTTCACTTTTTCCCTTTGTTTTTTTGATTTCTTTACTTCTGCAATGGAATTTTTTGGCCGATTTTGCCGATTTCGCCGATTTATTTTGTATCTTTGCGCTCTAAAAGTATTTAGTGTATTAAGTATGAAGAAAAAAAATAGTATCAAGATTTACCTTGCTTCGGCAGTCATGTTGCTGATGGCAAGTTCGGCTTTCGCCCAGAAATACAAGGTGGCGAAGGTGGAGAGAACCCGAATATTGGTTGATCAGAAATGGGATGCACAGCCTGATGCTGAGGCTACCAGGTTTATCGCTCCTTATAAGAGTAAGGTAGACAGTATCATGGGCCCTGTTGTAGGTCATATTGCTCATGATATGACTCGCCACCGTCCGGAGAGCGAACTCAGTAACTTGCTCTGTGACATCCTGGTATGGGGTGGCAAGCAGTTTGAAGAACAGCCTGTTTTCGCTGTTTACAATATGGGTGGCATCCGTTCTAATCTTGCCAAGGGTAAGATTACTGTAGGCGATGTGAACGATATGGCTCCTTTCGAGAACAAAATCTGTTTCCTGACCCTGAAGGGTGATAAGGTTCTGGAGCTTTTCCAGCAGATAGCTCATCGTGGCGGCGAAGGCTTGAGCCATGCTGTAAGAATGGTTATCACCAAGGATGGAAAGCTGAAGAGCGTTACGCTGAACGGTGAACCTGTTGATCCGGAGAAGAGTTACCGCGTTGCAACCCTCGATTATCTTGCCGAAGGTAATGACCAGCTCGTAGCCTTCAAGAGCGGAACCGATGTCTTTTCTCCTAAGCAGAAAGAGAACAATGTGCGCTACATCATCATGAATTATTTCCGTGAGATGCAGGCACAGGGTAAGGTGGTGGAATCTAAGATTGAAGGCCGCTGCGTGGTAGAATAGTTAATAGTTTATAGTTGATAATTCTGATGAAACATACATTATTATATCTAGGCCTGGCTCTGGCATCCTTCATGATGCAGCCGGCAGCCGTTCAGGCTAAAGCGAAGAAAGAGGCAAAGGTGGTAAAGCAACTCGTAGTGCTCCATACCAACGATACGCATTCATGCGTAATGCCCATCAATCCGAATCTTGCAGATACGGCAACAGCAAATCGTGGCGGTTTCCTCCGTAGGGTGGTGATGATCAAGCAGGAGCGTAAGGCGAATCCCGACTTGCTGCTCTTTGACAGTGGCGATTTCTCACAGGGTTCACCTTATTACTCTCTCTTCAAGGGAGATGTGGAAGTAGGACTGATGAACGAGATGAAATATGATGCTGCTACCATCGGAAACCATGAGTTTGATTTCGGAATAGACAACATGGTGCGCATCTTCAAGATGGCGAAGTTTCCTATCGTCTGCTCCAACTATGATTTCACCGGTACCGAACTGGCAAATATCGTAAAGCCTTATACCATTATCAGGCGCAAGGGACTGAAGATTGGCGTTTTCGGCTTGTGTCCGGAACTTGCCGGTCTGGTAACTGAAGCCAACTATGGCTGCATCAAGTATCTCGATCCTATCGCCAAGGCAAAGGAAATGACAGAGATATTGAAGAAGAAAGAGAAGTGTGATGTCATCATCTGTATCTCCCACCTGGGCTGGAAGATAGATGGCATCGACGATTCTGAGGTAGCCCCAGCCACCCGTGACATCGACCTGATACTGGGCGGTCATAGCCATACCTACTTCAAGCAGTTGGAGTATCTGAATAATCTCGATGGCAAACCGGTGCCAATCGACCAGAACGGAAAGAGCGCCATCTGGGTAGGAAAAATGACATTGGATATTGTGAAGAATAAATAAAAGAAGAAGGTTGATACCAGGCAAAACGCGAGGTATCAACCTTTTCTTTAATTATCTATTCCTAAAACGTTAATCTTTTCTCAAATCTTTATTCCTTGTTGGAAGAAGCATAGAGACCGATGCAGGCACCGAGGAAGCCGCCGCTCTTCTGGGTGCTCAGGTTAGAGGCATCCACACCCTTGGCAAGAAGCTGCCAGTTGCCGCCTTCTTCAGCATAATAGAAATCATAATATCTGTCATGACCTTCTACCTTCAGCTTCAGCTTACCTCCCTTGATAGGAGCAGAAGCGATAGTTACGTTGTTCTTCTCGGCACGGGTCAGGGTAATCATCAGCTTGCCCTTCTTCATGGTCTTACCCAATACGAAGTTGTGGTCTTCCTTCTGGAGAAGTGCCAAGCCTGCGATATCCTTATCGTTGCGAGGAGTAAAGTTGATTTCTGTCTCAGCTGTGAAGGTGCCGTGCTGCTGACGTGCCCAGATAGCAGACATCGGCTCACGCTTGTAGATGTTGCCTGGCAGGAGATTGAACTTCAATTTGCCGTTTTCTACCTTGTAACAGTCAACGAAGTCACGGAGGAACATCCAGCGTGGATTCAACTCTTTCAGACCTACCTTATTGTTATCTACATCGAAGTTATCCACATAAGAGAAGTTGCCTGAGAACTCATTCTTCTTTGCAGGCTTCAAACCAGCCTTCTCTCCAACGGTAGAGATAGGAGTATTCTTGGCAAGAATCTCTGGCCATCCATTCTTCCAGGTTACAGGCAGGAGATAAGTATCGCGACCTGTGTTGTACATATCCTCTTCATAAGGACGGCAAGCCAGGAATACAGCCCACCAGTTACCCTTGCCATCTTCTACGATGTCGGCATGACCGGCACTTGATACTGGGTCCTTGCGGTTAGGGTCGAGACCGGTACGCTGGGTAAGGATAGGGTTGTTAGGGCATTCTACCCATGGTCCCATCGGATTCTTGGCACGCAGGATAACCTCGCTGTGCCATCCGCCTGTACCACCTTCTGCACACATCAGATAATAGAACTTGTCCTTCTTGAAGAGGTGAGGACCCTCAATCCAGATAGGACGCGCCTCTACATGGGTTCCGCCACGCAGAATCTCCTTGAAGTCGCCCTTGATGCTGTCGCCCTTCACGTCGAATTCGAAGCAGCGGATAGAGCGTTGACCTTCGTAATCGGCACCGCCAACTACCGGACCGTTATGAACGATATATCCCTTTCCGTTGTCATCGAAGAAGAAGCTAGGGTCGATGCCGTCAATCTTCTTCAGATAGATAGGCTCGCTCCAGCCTTTTGAAGGATCTTTTGATTTCACAAAGAAGTTGCCGGCTCCCACATTGGTGGTAATCATATAGAAGGTCTTGTTCTTCTTGTTATAGCTGATGGCTGGTGCGAAGATACCGGCTGATACCTGCTGGCCCTTCAATGGAACCTGTGATGTGCGGTCGAGAACATGACCGGCTGGCTGCCAGTTGACCAGGTCTTTACTGGTTGAGAGAGGCACACCTGGGAAGAAGGTAAACGAAGAGTTTACCAGATAGTAGGTGTCACCTGCGCGACAGAGTGATGGGTCTGGATAGAAACCAGCCAGTACTGGGTTGTAATACTGGTGAGTCTTGTCGATTTCAACATTGAAGCGAGCGTCATTTCCCGCATACTTGAAATAGTCAAACTCAGCTGTCTGCGCCTGTGCAGCGGCTGCAAGCGTCAGGGAAAGCGATAAGATTGCAATTTTCTTCATTTTATTATTGGGTTTAAAATTACAGAATGAGTATCTGAACTCATGGCTGAAACATGTATTCAGAATTCTGCTGCAAAGTTACCGCTTTCCTTTTAAATATACCCCCACAGAATGTTACCAACACTTTGCGAGGCGTATCATAAACATCTCTATATGTAACAAATACTTTATTTCTGGAAACATCTGGCCTTTTCTGCAGTGAAAAGGCTAGATTTTCCGGTGTGCCTGCATATAATCGCGAGGCGAAGAGCCATAAAAGTTCTTGAACATGGTGCTGAAGCTGGCTGGGTTGGAGAAACCACAGGCATACATGATGTCTGTTATCGTCTTGTTAGAGTGACTCAGCAACTTTTCGGCATATTGCAGACGCGTATTGCGAATGAAGGCATGTGGTGTCTGGTTGGTCAGTTCCTTCATTCGGCGGTGCAGATGCACACGGCTCAGTCCTACTTCGCGGGCAATCATATCCACACTCAGGTCCTCATTATCCATGTTATCATTGATTACCTTCATCACCTGTTCCATCAGCTGGTCTTTTGGCGACAGGTCTTTTTCTATCGCGAGTTGCCTGTCGCTCTGGCTCTCGTTGCCCATAAACTTGTTTTTCAAAGTACGGCGCACGTTGAGCAGGTTGATGATGGTGCGGCGCAGAATGTCCATATTGAACGGCTTCACCAAATAGGCATCGGCACCCGACTGCAAACCGGTCAGCTGGTCTTCCTCTCTGCTCATCGCTGTGAGCAGAATCACCGGAATGTGGTTGGTGTTCACATTGTTCTTGATCTTGGTACAGAGCGTGTTTCCGTCCATTTCTGGCATCATGATGTCTGAGATAACGAGGTTTGGCTTCTGCTTGATAATCTCCGGCAGCGCCTCCTTTCCGTTGCAGAAGGTAAGGATATTGTAGGTTTCCTGTAGTTGGGTCTTCAGAAAATTACGTATAGCCTCATCGTCTTCTACCACAGCGATGGTGCTCTTTACCTTGCTCTTGAAATCTTCTTCGGCGTCATTGGCTGTATCGGCAGCATTCTCTTCGTTTCCTTCCTCCATGTTTTCTTCCAGTTCCTTGATGTCTTCAGCTGTCTGTGGCTCCGGTGCATCTATCATTTCTTCCGGTTTCAGATGCTCGTTGCCCAGAGGCAGCGTGATGAGGAACTGGCTTCCTTCCTTCCAGTCGGCTTCATCAAGTGTCTTGTTGTTGGCGGCTGTAATGGTTCCGTAGTGCAGTTCCACGAGCGAGCGGGTCAGGTCGAGACCGATTCCCGTACCTACATTCCGGTCATTAGAAGTGGTGGCACTCTGATAGAAGCGCTGGAAAATCGTTTCGAGCTTTTCCTCCTGAATGCCCTTGCCGCTGTCCTTGATGGCGATGCGGACATGATGAGGCGAGTGGGAGAGGGTGATACGGATTCTGCCGCCTGCAGGAGTAAACTTGAAGGCGTTTGACAGGACATTCATCAATACCTTGTCAAAGTTGTCGCGGTCTATCCATACCGGGAGTGTTTCATCTTCGTGCTCAAAGGTGAATTGGATGCTCTTGGCCACCGCTTGCTGGCAGAAGAGTTTGTATTCATCGCCAATGAATGCAACCATATCGGTTTTGCTCATGTGCATCACCATCTGTCCCTTGTCAATCTTTCTCAGGTCCATCATCTGGTTAATCAGGTGCAGGATTCGTTCCGAGTTCTTGCGCATCATATCGTAGATGCCCTGTCGGTGAGCGTCTTTGTCTTCCTTAATCAGCGTGAACAGCGGAGTGAGGATAAGAGTCAATGGGGTACGGATTTCGTGGCTGATGTTCATGAAGAACTTCAGTTTTGCTTCGCCCATCTCTTCCGCATGGATATGCTGCTGCAATATGAGCTGGTCTTCTATCTTGCGTTTGCGGTGCTTGATATAGAGCAGACAGAGCCCCAGGAAGGCAAGCAGATAGCAGAGTCTTGCCCAGATGCTGGCGTACCAGGCTGGGTGAACGATGATGGAGAACTCTTTGACAGGGGTTTCGTATCCGTTGCAGATGGCCTTGACACGGAACTTATAGGTACCTGCAGGCATGTGTGAGAATGACAGCTCGTTCATGCCAGACTGTATGGTTCGCCAATCCTCACCATTGATGCTGTAGGCATAACTGATCTGCTCTACATTATTATATGTAAGAGTAGACAGTTGGATGGTGAAGGTGTTGTCTTCATGAGATAAGGAGAACTTGTCGCTGTTGTAGGCGCCTTTGTCGGTGATAGTATAGATGCCCGATTCCATATCCGGGTATACAGGTTTGTTGCCCACAAGAAGTCCTGATATGGTAACTTTTGCCTGCCAAGGATGCTGTTTCACCTTGTCCGTATCAAACCAGTTGATACCGCCGGTTCCGCCCATCACCAGCATCTTTCCTCCCCAGAGCGTGCAGGCTGCTGCATCGCTGAACTCATTGCTCTGCAAGCCATTGTCTGAGTAGTACTTGTTGATGGTACCTTTTTCTGTATCTATCTGGTTTAAACCACAGGTAGTTCCTATCCAGATTCTACCCTTGTAATCTTCTATGATGCTGGTTACGCTGTTGTCAGAAAGTCCAAGTTCTGTGTTATAGATCTTCGGATGAGCATATCCCTTCTTCGGATCATAGCAGATTGCGCCGTCTTCTGTGCCAAACCATACGCGGTTCTTGCTGTCTGAATAAACGCAATGAGAGAAACTGCCCTTGCTCAGACAGTTGACGCCACCGAAAGTGGAAGTCCAGCTGTTTTTTTGCTGGTCATAGCAAGCCAGACCCACAGAAGTGGCTACGAAAATCCGCTTACCATCTTTTGAGATGCTAAGTTTTATGAGGTAATCATTAGGAATACTGTTCTTTTTCAGGTTGTTGTCGGCACCATCTTGTGCTTCCCATTGCTTGATGCTTCCATCTGGAGAAAGGCGGAAAAGTCCTTTGCCCATAGTAGCAAACCATACATTGCCCTGCGGGTCTTCCTTGATATCGAAGATGCCCGCCTGGTTGCCAATGCCTAGGCTGAATGGATGGAAAGATCCCCCCGCATCTATCAGCCCGATGCCGTCAGTATAGGTTCCTGCCCATGTTCTGCCTTTCTTGTCTTTGCAGAGTGCCAGTACCGTGGTGTTGCTTAATAAATGGCTCTTGATGCTACCGGTTTTTATGTCAAAGAGGTAAAGACCATCCTTGTCGGTGCCCACCCAGACTTGATCGCCCTGGTTGGCACACAGACTTGTGATGCTGTTTTCGCCTATCACGTTGCGGCTGTCCAAACGGTAGCCCATATAGTTGAAATCGCATTGAGCCTGCGACTGCATGAATACGCCCTTCTGGAGCATACTCACCCAGATGTTTCCCGTAGAATCTTCTATAATGCTGGTAATCTTGCTCTTGGCAAGATTTACTTCATGGCAGAACAGAGGATTATTTTGCAAGAATCCTGTTACAGGATTATACACGAAGATACCCATACCATCGCAACCGATAAACAAGCGCTGGTCGCGGCTGATATAGATGTTGTCAATAGGAAGGTTGCCTATGCCGGCTATCTTGGTGAAGGCGGTTGAACCTGCCTTGAGAAGGTAAACACCATCATTCTTGGTAGCAAGATAAATGTTGCCCTTGTTGTCTTGCCTGATATCTTGTGTGTTAAGTTGCTCTGTTCCCATGATGCGTGAAACAATCTTGCCGTTCTTTTCTTTCCGTAACAGCTTTCCGTTTTCCAGGATAATCCAGAGCCTTTCTTGTTTGTCTTCCAATATCTTGTGTACAAACTTCAGCTTCTCTACTTCTCCTTTCATGGTGTAACAGGCGTTTGCATCTATTTTCTTGGTCATGATGCCGTAACCGGAGGTGACGACAGCAATATCGCCATTGTGCAAACGGCTTACCTGGGTAACGTAAGTGTTTATAGGCTTATTTCTTGAATCGAGCATAGGTACGTTGCAGAACCTTTTGCCATTAAGTATAAGTAGCGACTTGTTTGTTCCCAGCACAATACGCCCCTTTTCATCCTGTGTTATACAGTTGATATAGTTGCTGTTGAGCCCGTTACTGTTGCCGTAGGTTTTTCTGATGACCATAAAGTTATAGCCATCATAGATATTCAAGCCGTTACGGGTGGCAATCCAAATGAAACCATTTGAATCCTGGAACACCTGAGTGGCAAGGTTGCTCGAAAGCTGGTTGTCTGAATTGAAAAGTTTTCCTCGCTGCGCCATCATGTTCTGCGCAGTGAGACAGAAGATAAACATCAGTAAAAGACCGATGTATCTCATTGTTCTGAGGTTTGATTTCATGGAAATCATCATGATTCTTGGTTTCATTGTCTTTTGGCTTTTTTATATTCGTTTGCAAAAATACAAAATTTATGGGAGAATAGTGCACGGAAATGTATGTTTTTTATAGATTTGTGCTAAAAAGATGTTAAAATGTTACGTAAAGTAAAGATAATGTTACATGTGGTACAAGAGAAAAACTATTGGTTACTTATTATAAAGTATATATGATAGATTAGGAGTATCTTTGCATCGGTTTTTAAAGTTGTATGTTTCAGAACATTTAGGTTAGTTAGGTTTATACATAATAGTTTGTAGAATAGGTTTAGAATTTCTAAAAGATTTTGATATTATGGTTTTTATATAGAATCATGATTAATTGGTTTTCGGGGAATGGTGCGTAGTGATTACGCGCCATTCTATTTTAAAAGACCAGCATCCTTTTCTGTAAACTGGAACCTGGCAATCCTTCATAATATAATAAGGTGACTGACAATAAATGATAAATCTAAAAATAATTGTAACAATGAACAGAAAGAAATTGTTAATATCACTCGCTATGGCTATGCTGTCAATGGCGGGACTGGCTGCCGATAATTTGCCGGCACTCCGTGTGGAGGGTAAGAACCTGGTGGATGCCAATGGTAAAACTGTGGTTCTTCATGGTGTGATGGATACACCGAACCGTTACTTCAATGGGTGGAGATGGCAAAAGTGGAAGGCTGACTATTCTGAAGCCGACATCAAACCTTGCTTGGAATATTTCTCTAAGCAGTTTAAGGCCATTACAGACAGAGAGCAGGGAGCTTATTGTACGGTGTTCCGATTGCACATGGATCCATGTTGGACCAACGATCCATCGAAGAAAGCAGAAAACGAGGCAGATGTTTCGGCATTCAACATGGCGCGCTATTGTCTCTATCTCCAGAAACTCTACATTCCTCTCATCAAGGATGCTATAGCACATGGACTCTACGTCATCGTACGTCCACCGGGTGTCTGTCCTGGTGATATCAGTGTTGGCGACAAATATAACCGCTACCTGAAGTCGATATGGAAGACCTTTGCTGCCGATGAATACATCAAGCAGAATTCGGGCATCATCTCCATCGAACTAGCCAACGAGCCGGTGAGGGTTCATCTGAGTGATGGTTCTAATTCGGATAAAGCACTGCATGATTTCTTCCAGCCGGTAGTGGATGTGATTCGCGTCCAGGGCTTCAAGGGAATTATCTGGGTTCCGGGTGCAGGTTATCAGAGCCAGTATCAGGATTACGCCAAGTATCCTATCACCGATAGCGAGGACAACTTCTCTTATGCAGTACATGTTTATTCCGGATGGTATGGAAATATGACCGATAAGAATTGCAATCACGATACTTTCATCCGCAACTTCAAAAGTCAGGTGCCGATGGTAGAGACGAAGCCTATCATGGTAACGGAGATAGACTGGAGTCCGGAAGATCCGGACAAGGCGAACGAAGGTCACTATAATGAGTGGGGACAGTGGACGCAGCCTAACCTGGGAAGCTGGGCAACTGCATCAACCTCGAAATGGGGATTGGCATGGAAGGCAGTTCACGACCACTTTGGCAATATCGGAATGACGATTACCCATCCACAGGAATATTACGATATTGATGAGTACTTGAAGAGCGGAATTGTGCAGCCGGGTTTCCAGAATGCCAAGAAACACGGATTGTTCGAAGAATGTTGCGGCTATGCCTGTATGAAATGGTATAAAGAATGGTATTTGAAACAAAATACAACAGGAATTAAACAAACAGAAACTCAAGCAGACGTGGTTTCCACCTTATATTATAATATAGAAGGAAAAGAAGTTGAAAAGCCAACTGCTGGTGTTTATATAATAAAACAACTGTTAAGTAATGGGAAAATACGTTCTCGCAAGGTTTTTCTAAAATGGTAAACTTTCTGTTACACCACGCAAAGTATGTTTCGAAAGAAATCCATACCTTTGCCGCCGTGAATAAACAGTTTTTGTGCACGCCTAAATTTTTAAAGCATAAATCAAAAATGAATAGAACATGATTGAACAAGTGTTAACAATGAAACGGACAGCAGCCTTATGCTTGGTGGGAGCTTTCTGCAGCTTGAATGCTCAGGCACAGAAGATCCAGGTCAAGGGTAATCTTGTTGACGGTACAGGTGAGCCTCTGATAGGTGCCACTGTAAAAGTGAAAGGTAATGCCAGCGTCGGTGCGGTCACCGACTTAGATGGTAATTTCAGTATCAGTGTTCCTTCAGAGAATTCTATCCTCGTATTTACATACGTAGGTATGAAGACCAAGGAAGTAAAGATTGGTACGAAGAGAGAGTTGAAACTTACTCTTGAAGACGACAACGCCATCGGCGAAGTTGTAGTCGTTGGTTATGGTCAGCAGAAGAAGGCATCTGTAGTGGGTGCCATCACCCAGACCACAGGAAAAACGCTGGAGCGTGCTGCGGGTATCAGTGATATCGGAGCAGCTCTGACTGGTAACCTTCCGGGTGTTGTTACCACTGCATCCAGTGGTATGCCAGGTGAAGAGGAACCTCAGATTCAGATTCGTGGTGCTTCTTCCTGGAACAACTCTTCTCCTCTCGTGTTGGTGGATGGTATTGAGCGACCAATGTCAAGCGTTGATATGCAGTCTGTGGCTACCATCTCTGTATTGAAGGATGCTTCTGCCACCGCCGTTTATGGTGTGAAGGGTGCGAATGGTGTCATCCTGATTACCACCAAGCGTGGTTCTGAAGGCAAGGCTCAGATTAGCGTTACTGCCAATGCTGTAATGAAGATTCCTTCAAAGTTGCCTGATAAATATGATTCTTACGATGCGCTTATTGCCCGCAACAAGGCTATCGAACATGAGTTGAACATCTCTCCAGGCAGTTTCGACAAGATGGAACCGATGAGTTTCATCGAGAACTATCGCAACCAGACTACACTGGAGCAGCGTGAGCGTTATCCGAACGTAGATTGGCAGGATGTACTCTTCAAGGATTACACCATGTCATACAATGCCAATGTGAATGTATCGGGTGGTACCAAGTTTGTGAAGTACTTTGCAGGTGTGGATTTCGTGAGCGAGGGTGACCTTTATAAGGATTTCGGCAATGGTCGTAACTATAGTTCAGGTTATGACTACAATCGTGTGAATGTTCGTTCTAATCTCGACTTCAACATCACAAAGACTACCGTGTTCAAGATGAACCTTGCCGGTTCCAACGGTCAGCGCAAGGCTCCTTGGGTAAATAGTTCTGATGGTTATAGTGATTGGCAGGTCAGCCAGCAATGGGCTGGTGCATATAATATTTCTCCAGATGCTTTCTTGCCTAAGTATAGCGATGGCTCTTGGGGATTTTTGCCAGGATCTACTAATGTAACCAACTCTGCCCAGCAGGTTTCTTTGGGTGGTACCATGACTTCTACCACTACTCGCATCACTACTGATTTCGTGTTGGAACAGAAACTTGATTTCATTACCAAGGGACTTTCTGCACGAGGTATGATTTCATGGGACAATACTTTTGTAGAGAAGAATCGTGGTATTAATGATATGGACCATGATCCTCAGCTGAAGTGGATAGATCCTCATACAGGAGCCGTTTCTTACAAGAAACCATTCGAGCCATACGATAAGTTCGATTATGCTATGGGAAACCAGTGGACCGTGAATGGTGGTGAGGTTAACAATAGGCTTACACAGCGCAACCTGAACTATCAGGCTCAGCTCAACTGGGCTCGCAGTTTTGGCAAGCACAGCGTAAGTGCCATGGGACTTTTCGGTCGCCAGGAATATGCAACAGGTTACATGATTCCTTCTTATCGTGAAGACTGGGTGTTCCGTACCACATACGATTGGAACTCTCGTTACTTCTTCGAGTACAATGGTGCTTATAATGGTTCAGAGAAGTTCTCTCCAGACAATCGTTTCGCATTCTTCAGCTCTGGTGCCCTTGGTTGGATGATCTCCGAAGAGCCATTCATGAAGTATCTTCGTGAGCACAAGATTGTGGATATGATGAAACTCCGTGCATCTTATGGTGAAATCGGTGATGATAACGTAGGAGACCGCTTCCTCTATATGACTCAGTGGGCATATGGCGGCAAGACTCAGTTGGGTACGACTTCCAGTGATAAGGAGTCTATTTATACATGGTATCGTGAGTCAGCAGTAGGTAACCCTAACGTACATTGGGAGAAAGTGAAGAAGCTAAACTTCGGTCTTGACTATGGATTTTTGGGTGGTTTGATTACTGGTGCTGTGGATTTCTTCCATGATACTCGTTCAGACATTCTGGTTAGTGGTTCAGATCGTTCCATTCCTTCTTACTTCGGTCAGACTGCTCCTACAGCCAACTTAGGTAAAGTAACTACCAGCGGTTATGAGTTGGAAGTGAAGTTCAACAAGGTTTTTGCCAACAAGATGCGTCTCTGGGCAAACTTCAGTATGACCCACGCCGTGAACGAGGTGAAGATCAAGGATGATGCAGCGTTGCTCCCATCTTATCGCAAGGCAGCAGGTCATGCCATTAACCAGACCTACACCTATTTAGATAAGGGCATTCTTCAGAACTATGATGATGTCTATGGTTCTCCGAAGATGGATTCCAACGATGGCCAGCGTCTTCCTGGTGACTACTACATCGTCGATTTCAATGGCGACGGTAAGGTGGATAATGTGAACGATAGAGTTCCTTACGGTTATACCGGTACTCCACAGAACTCCTACAATGCAACAATCGGTTATGAGTACAAGGGCTTCAGCTGTTTCGCTCAGTTCTATGGTGTAACCAACGTAACCCGTGACGTAACCATGATCAGTTTGGTAGATCCAATGCTTGCCAATGTTTATGACCAGGGAACCTGGTGGAGCGACAATCACAACAACTGCGATGTCATCACTCCACGTTTCAACTCTAAGCCAATGTCGAATGCGGCTTACTATGGCACTCAATATCTTTGCGATGGTTCTTACATTCGCTTGAAGAACGTAGAGATTGCCTATACCTGGAACGGCGGTTGGATCAAGAAACTCGGTTTGAACAACCTCAAGGTTTACGTAAGTGGTAACAACCTCTGGCTCTGGACCCGAATGCCAGACGACCGAGAGTCAAACTTCTCTAGTAACGGTGGAGCCGTAGGTGCTTACCCTACAATGAAGCGTGTGAACTTCGGTGTCAAGTTTAATCTTTAAACATGCATAACAAATGAAAAATAATTTAGTAAAAATATTTTGTGCGCTGAGCCTCACTTGCGGATTTGCTTCTTGTACAGATTACTTAGATAAGAGCCCTGATACAGATGTGAGTGCAGAACAAGCGTTCAAGAACTTCACCAATTTCCAGGGATATGTGGAGCAAATTTACAACTGTATTCCAAGTAAGGAGTCGAATATGTATTGTACATCATTCAACTGGGGTGAAGATGAAATCATGAATACTGGCTTGGGAGATGATCATGTGACTGCTCATTTTGATTTAGGCGACTACCGTAACTGGTATGGCAATAATCAAAGTTTCTTGCACAGACCTTCTTCTGGAAATCCTGGTGAGTACCTTGATCCGACTTCAACCAATAAATTTGCTCATTCTTTGGAGCATGCCTGGTATTGCATCCGCAAGTGTAACTTGGGTCTTGCTAACCTTGACTTGATGACCGACTGTACCCAGGAAGAGAAGAACTTCATCAAGGGACAGTTGTTGTTCTTCCGTGCATGGTGGCACGAGGAGTTGATAGCTTTCTTTGGCGGTATGCCATACGTAGACACCGTATTGGATGGTGCATCAGTTTTGACTTTGCCTCGTCTTTCTTATCAGGAGTGCGCATTGAAATGTGCCGAAGATTTTAAGGCTGCTGCAGAGTTACTTCCTAATGATTGGGACAAGACAACTATAGGTAAGAAAACTTTGGGCAAGAATGAACTTCGTATTACAAAAGTTTGCGCTTTGGGCTACTTAGGTAAAGTGTTGCTTTGGGCTTCTTCTCCATTGAATAATATCGGTGCAGAGAAGGGAGCTTCCAAGAATGGCGATACCTATAAGTATAATACAGAGCTTGCCACAAAGGCTGCTGATGCTTTGGCAGAGGCTATTGCTCAGGTAAATTCAGGCAAAACCCCATATGCATTGTGTACCTATGACTACTCTGATATTTATAATCATGTAGCAAAGTCTGGTTCTACAAACAACTTTTCTGATATCTTCCGTACTACAGGTAAGAATTGGAAACAACCAGGTTCTACAGAGGCAATCATGCGCGGTCCATATATTGGCGAGAATTCATCAAACTGGAACTTCACCAAACTTTGGGGACCTAAGATGGAAGATATCGTACAACACGATGCTGTGATTCACCAGCCGACAGCCAACTATGTAAACTATTATGGTATGGCTAATGGTCTGCCTTTGGATGATCCTGATTCCGGATTCGATCCAAAGCATCCATTCAAGAATCGTGATCCGCGTTTCTATCATGACATCGTCTTCGATGGTTTTAAGTATATCAATACAACCATTGATGCAGTAAAGGAACCAAAGGTTGCAGCATTGCAGTATATACCAATGTATTCTGGTAGTATATTGCGAAGTTCTTCAAGTCAGGGATGCCGCACTGGTTACTATACTCAGAAGCTGGTTCCTCACCAGGCAAATAAGTATGATGGCATGTACGAATGGGGTGGTGCCTTGCAGTGCGACCTTCCTTACATGCGTCTTGCCGACCTCTATCTGATGTATGCTGAGGCTGGTGCTGCCGTTCAGGGAGCCAACTACAAGAGCTCAAAGCTCAACCTCACCGCTGCTGAAGCAATCAATGTGCTTCGCGAGAGAGTAAAAGCTGGTCATGTGGCAGATAAGTTTATGAACGACCAGAAGAAGTTTATGGACGAGGTTCGCCGCGAGCGTGCCGTAGAGCTTGCCTTTGAGGGCTTCCGCTGGAACGACCTGCAGCGCTGGTTGCTTCTCACAGAATATCCTTATAACATCAAGACTTCACAGGAATTCAAGCGTGTCGGTAATTTCGATTATACCAAAAACGATCCACGTGATGCCGAGGTGACAGGATGGAGCGAGAAACGCATCGTGACCCGCGACTTCTCTGAGAAACACTATCTCTTGCCACTCAAGGAAAGTGATGTTTATCTGTATCCTGAGTTTGGTCAGAATCCTGGATGGTAATCACCCGGAGATGTGATATATAAAAAGCATAAACTTAGAAATAATCATATTATATATGAAAAATAATAAGAAAACAATATACTCTGCTCTGACAGTGGTTACGGCACTTCTGGCACAGTTGCCTGCTTCGGCTCAGGAATCTGCTGATAGCGCAATGGTTAACGTGGCGTTCAAGAAGGCGTACCAGAGCGATGTGCTCGGTGGTGTGAGCACCGTCAACGTCAGAGAATTGACAGAGAAAAACTATAATACCTACAGCCTTGACAATATGCAGGGTTATGTATCCGGTTATAATGGCAGTGGTATGTGGGGTTATTCCAATGCACTCGTCCTCATCGACGGTGTGCCACGTGAAGCCAGTAATGTTCGCCCCGACGAGATTGAGGATATCTCTTTCCTGAAGGGTGCCCAGGCCACAGTACTCTATGGCAGCAAGGCTGCCAATGGCGTGGTTCTCATTACCACCAAGCGTGGCAAGGTTAGCGATGGCTTGTCTGTTAAGGTGAATGCCAATACGGGCTGGAACGTAGCCAAGGCTTTTCCAGAGTATCTCGGTTCGGCTGAGTACATGAGCCTTTACAATGAGGCTTTCCTGAATGATGGTGGTGATGTAAACAACCTGCCATATTCTGCAGAGACCATCTACAACTATGCATCCGGAAAGAATCCATATCGCTATCCTAGCGTAGACTTCTATTCTTCTGATTACATCAAGAAGGCGTTCAACCGCTCGGAGGTTTCTGCCGAAATAGAAGGCGGCAACCAGAAGGCGCGCTTCTATGCCAACGTGAGTTACTATCGCAACGGTGACAACTTGAACTTCGGCGAGGCTAAGAAGAACTATACCGACCGATTCAATGTAAGAGGTAATGTGGATTTCGCCTTGAGCAGCACCATCAATGCCTACGTAAATGCGAATGCCACCTTCTACGGGGCTAAGTCGGCTAACACTAACAATAGCAGCTACTGGGAGCAGGCTCGCACCTTCCGCCCTAACCGTGTGGCTCCGCTGATTCCTGTGGAAATGATTGACCCTAATGCCAAGTCGGCGCTGACTATGATTGGGGCTACCAGCAATATCATTGATGGCAAGTACTTCCTGGGTGGTTCTTCTGCCGACCTCACCAACGTGTTCGGCGATATTTATGCTTCGGGTACCAATGTCTATCACAGCCGTCAGTTCCAGTTTGATGCAGGTTTGAACTTCGACCTCTCTTCTGTACTCAAGGGCTTGAGTTTCCACACGATGGTAGCCATCGACTATGCTACGGCATACTCAACATCGTTCAACAATTCCTACGCCACCTTCCAGCCTACATGGGCTAACTACAACGGCAAGGATGTTATCGTAGGTTTGAACAACAATGGTACGGTGGACAAGAAATCGGGTGCTCAGAATATCTCTGGTTCTACCGATAACCAGACCATCGCATTCAATGCGCACTTCGATTACAACCGCACCTTCAACGGTGTGCACAACGTAAGTGCCATGTTGGTGGCCAACGGTTATCAGCAGAGTAAGTCAGCAGAGTATCATAAGGTGAGCAACGCCAACATGGGCTTGCAGCTCTCTTATAACTATGATCATAAGTATTATGCCGATTTTGCTCTGGCTACACCTTGGTCTGCCAAGTTGCCATCAGCCAAGCGATTGGGTGTCTCTCCATCCGTTACATTGGGATGGCGCTTGTCTAAAGAGAAGTTCTTGGAGAATTCCATCTTCGATGACTTAACTTTGAGTGCAAGCTATACCGATATGAAGACCGATCTGGGCATTGATAACTATTATATGTATCTCGGAACCTATCAGAGCGGTGGCTGGTGGGATTGGAATGGTGGCGCCGGTCACTCAGCTATGCAGGCTAAGCGTGGTAGCAATGACGAACTCAGCTACCTGCACCGCAAGGAAATTTCTGCCACGGTTCATGCAGAGGTGCTCAACAAGGCTTTGAGTTTCGATGCATCTTACTTCCTCTCTAAGTGGACCAATGGAATTCTGGAGGCTCGCAATCAGGTGCCTAGCTATCTGTTCAGCTACTATCCTGAGTCTTCTTTTGTTCCTTACATTAATTTTAATGAGGACAAGCGCAGCGGTTTCGACTTTGCTGTGAACTACAAGAAGCAGTTTGGTGATTTCGGTTTCGGCGTAGGAGCCAACGTAACTTACTACACCACCGAGGCAACCAAGCGAGATGATTCGCAGTATGCTGATACCTATCAGTATCGCCAGGGTCAGCCACTCGATGCCATCTGGGGTTATGAGTGCCTGGGCTTCTTCCAGGATGAGAATGATATTAAGAACTCTCCAACTCAGATTATCGGCGGAACCATCCGTCCGGGTGACCTGAAGTACAAGGACCAGAACGGCGACAACGTTATCGATAGCAAGGACCAGGTTTACCTGGGCAAGGGTGGCTGGTATGGAACTCCTACCACTATCGGTATGAACCTCACTCTGAAATATAAGGGCTTCACCCTCTTCATGCTCGGCACAGGAAACTTCGGTGCTCATGCCGTGAAGAATTCCACCTACTTCTGGGTGGGCGGTAGCGCCAAATATACAGCAGAGATGCGCGGCAGATGGACCAAGGAGACTGCAGCCACAGCCACCTTCCCACGTCTGACCACAGAGGCAGGTACGAACAACTATCAGACATCAGACTTCTGGATGTACTCTACCGACCGCATCGACCTTCAGAAGGTGCAGTTGAGCTACGACTTCCCTAAGGCGATGTTCATGAAGAGTTTCGTACGCGGACTTCAGCTCTTTGTCAATGGCAACAGTCTGCTCACCATAGCCAAGGAGCGCAAGCTCATGGATATGAATGTTAACAATTCAGGCTCGGCACCATTGAACCGCTTCTATAGCATCGGTGCTAAGGTTTCATTCTAGAATTAATTAAAGAATTAAAATTATGAAATTATCAAGATTATTATTGATAAGTGCAGTCTTAGTATCGCTCACTTCTTGTGACGACCTGTTTGAGCCTGCCTTGGAAAATAACCAAGATATCAGCGAGATGTATAAGGATCCTACGTTTGCCCGTGGTATTCTTGACAATGCTTACCTGGCTCTGCCATATAGCACCTCTCCATATACTGATGTGGCTACAGATGATGCTGTCACCAACGAAAACTCAGGCGACTATTTCAACCATAAGAAGATGGCTACAGGTTCTTGGGCTGCCAATATGAACCCTGTTTCACAGTGGGATGGACGTTATCATGCCATCCAGTACTGCAACTTGATGTTGGAAAACTGTGATAAGGTTGAGTGGTCTTACTCAAGTGAGATTCTCAATCAGATGTATTGCGACAACTACAAGGGTAATGCCTATGCTTTGCGTGGCTTACACATGATGTACTTGCTCCGTGCTCATGCCGGAATGGTAGATGGTCAGTTGATGGGTGTGCCTATCCATCTTTCTTCAGAAGATTCAAAGTCTGATTTCAATCTTCCACGTAACTCCTTCAAGGAGTGCTACGATCAGATTATGTCTGATTTTGATGAGGCTCTGAAGTATTTGCCTGAGCAGTATGCCGATGTGGATGAGGATAAGGTTCCTGCCAAGTATGCCCAGAAGGGTGCTACCAATGCAGAGTACAATCGTGCCTTCGGTACCAACCATCGTGGCAAGATTGACGGTCGCATCATCTCGGCTTTCAAGGCTCAGCTCGCCATCCTCGCCGCTTCTCCTGCTTATAAATCTGCCGAAGTAGCCTCTTATGAGGATGCTGCCAAATATGCTGCCAACTGCCTGAGCGAGTTTGGTGGTTTGGATGCAGTGGATCCTGACGGATGGAAGTGGTTCTGCAATAAGTCGCTCATAGACGGTTTGGGTGCTACATCCGAGAATCCTAAGGAGATTATCTGGCGTGGAAACGTTGATGAAAGCAACACTCTGGAGACAGATAACTATCCTCCTTCGCTCTATGGTAGCGGTAAGCTCAATCCAACCCAGAACCTGGTGGATGCGTTCCCTATGGCAAACGGTTATCCTATTACTGATGCTAATGCAGAATACGATGCCAAGAATCCTTATCAGAACCGTGACCCACGTCTCGCTGCCTACATTCTTGTAAATGGCGATAAAATCGGTTCTACTGATGGAGTGGTAAATACAGCTGCCGATTCCAAAACTCTGGATGGCTTGAACAAGGAGAACGGAAAATCAACCAAGACTGGTTATTATCTCCGCAAGTTGCTCCGTCCTGATGTGAACCTCAACCCAAGCTCTGCAACCAAGCAGAAGCATCTGTCAGCTCGTATCCGTACTACGGAAATCTTGCTTGACTATGCTGAGGCTGCCAATGAGGCTCAGGGTCCTAAGGCTAATGTAGGTGGAGCCAACTATTCTGCTTACGATGTCATCAAGGCAATCCGTGAGCGTGCAGGCATTGGTGAGTTTGGTGAAGACCCATACTTGGAAGAGTGCGCACAGAACAAGGACAAGATGCGTGAGTTGATTCGCAATGAGCGTCGCTTGGAACTCTGCTTCGAGAATCATCGTTTCTGGGACTTGCGTCGCTGGAAGGTTGAGCTCCCTAAACTCAATGAGGCTGCCAAGGGTATCAACATCACGACAGATGCCACAACAGGCAAATACATCTACAAGACTTTCGACGCTGAGGAACGCAACTATTCAGACTATATGTACTATGGTCCTATCCCATACTCTGAGATTCTGAAATACAGCAACCTCAAGCAGAACGATGGTTGGAAATAATAAACGGCTAATATTATAAATAAAGACTAATGATTATGAAACGATATATCAAAATGGTGGCAGCCCTTCTGACACTGATGGCTTCTTTCACAGCATGTGAGAATGGAGACCAGGCTTTCGATGATTACGAGGGTGGAACCACTGCCATGTTCGTTTATCAGAGTCCGGTTCGTACCATCGTCTTGGGCGATGATGAATACGATACCTCTCTCGATAAGGAGCATAAATGCAAAATCAAGGCAACTTTTGCCGGCTCTTACAATGGAAGAAAAGGTTATGTGAACGTAGCTGTGGATAACAGTCTGTGCGATCATCTTACTTTTGCCGATGGTACTCCTGTAAAGGCAATGCCTGCAGAATATTACTCTCTTTCTACCAACAAACTCGATTTCAAGGGTGGAATGACGGGTGAGACAGTAGTGCAGCTGACTGATGCTTTCTTCAACGACCCTGATGCCGTGAAGAATACCTACGTGATTCCTCTGGTGATGACCGATCAGCAGGGCTTCGACAGAATCTCTGCCGGTACTCTGAAAGAAGGTGCTACAGGCTCTCGTACCAATACATCCATCTGGGAAACAGCTCCTAAGGATTACGTGATGTACTGCGTGAAGTATCAGAACAAGTATAGTGGCTGGTGGTTGACAAATCACAATACAAGCACCGACAACATCGAGAAGGCTTCACAGGTTCAGATTACTACCCGCACCCTGAACAGCTCTGTTTATTCAGTAGAGTTCCAGGAGGGCAGTACCATCTACAAGGCAGACCTCCTGCTCACCTTCGATGCCAACGAAAAGTGTACCATCACTTCGCTCACCGAAGGTGTTAAGGCTACAGGCTCAGGCTCTTGGGCTGACGATGGTATCCATTCGTGGAATAATAAGGATCGTGACCTGATGGAACTCAACGCCGAAATCACCTTCGCTGATGGTGTAAAGAAGAGTTTGAACGAGAAACTCGTCTGGTGGCGTAGTGGAGTAACTTTAGAGGAGTTCTCTTATACCTATAATAATTAATGATCGCATAAGTTATGAATAAACAAATATTAGTATCTGCACTCGGGGCCATGCTTTTGGCCTCTTGTGCAGACCACTTCGACCAGAATTTCGAGACCGTACGTCCTGATAAGGAAGCGCAGTATGGTTATCTGGAGCAATATGATGCCTTGAAGGAATACATCAAGGACCGTCCAAACTTCCACCTCGGAATCGGAACTACTGTAGATGAATATAACAAGAAGGAACTGGTGTATGCTTTGACCAACAGCAATTTTAACGAGACTGTAGCCGGCAACGCCATGAAGATGTCTTCTTGTGTTGCTGATGATGGTAGCATGAATTTTGATAAAGTAAGTGAATATGTTAAGAATGCTACCGATGCAGGTCTTTCTGTATATGGTCATACATTGGCATGGCACTCACAGCAGCCTAACAAGTATCTGAAGCGACTGATTGCAGATAAGGAGTTACCTCCTTCTTCTAATGTCACACGTTGCTTGGTTATTAAGAATAATAAGGCTGGTGGTCATTGGGATGCTCAATTATATTTCCCTGCTCAGTTATCTCAAGGGAAAAAGTATGTCTTTACAATGAATGCAAAAGCTACTGCTCCTTTTGACTTAATTCTATGGGGAGCTCCAGGTGATGCAGGTTTAGGTTCGATTTCAGTAGGTACTCAATGGAATGAATATACCGTTGAATTTACTCCGACAGCAAATTATGAGAACTTTGTTTTTGCTGCAGGTAAACTGGGCGGCGAACTGGACATCAAGTCTTTGAGTCTTTGTGAAGAAGGTTCTACCAATAATTTGATCGTAAATGGTGACATAAAAGAGGACGAAGTTCCTTGTAATAAACCTTATTCCTGGCATACTGTAACTTCAGAAATTCAAGAAGTGGCCGAAAGTCAAGTGGTTGAAATCCCTGTAAGTGTTGGGCATCTTACCTTTGATGATGGTCAGAACCTTGGTGGATGGGGTATGGATAATAAGCCAAAGATTGTAAATGGTGTTTGTGAGGTTGGTAACAACGCAGCCAAGAAAAACCCCTGGGATGCACAAGTTAACTATGAACCAGGTTTCACTTTCGAGAATGGTACAACCTATCACTTGAAGATGAAAATCAAGGGTTCTGTAGCTGGTGAATTTGGTGCTGGATTCCAGAATCCTGACGGATACAAAGGCTGTGGTGACTTCCCTACCATCAAGGTTACAACTGATTGGAAGGAAGTTGATGTGACTACCAAATGTAATGGTGACAATGCCTTGCGCCTGCTGCTGAATATCGGTAAATATGCTGGTACCCTCTATATTGATGATTTTGAAGTTTACTACACGAAGTCTTCAAATACCATTCCTCTTACAGATGAGGAAAAGAAGAAAGCACTTACTCCTGCTTTGCAGAATTGGATTTACGGCATGATGGAAGCTACCGAGGGCAAGGTGAAGGCTTGGGATGTTGTAAACGAGGCCCTTTGTGGTGAAGATAAGGATGGCGATGGTTACTACGATCTCCAGTCTGCCACACGTGGTACAGTTTCTGCCGATGATGCCAAGAACAATTTCTACTGGCAGGATTACCTGGGTGACCTTGATTATGTTCGCACTGCTGTAGCTGCAGCTCGCAAGGGCTTTGCTGATGCTGGTGGAAATCCTGATGAGTTGAAGCTCTTTATCAATGATTATAACCTCGAAACTGCTTACGACCAGAACAAGAAACTCAAGAGCTTGATTCACTGGATTGAGGAGTGGGAGAAGGACGGCGTTACCAAGATTGATGGTATTGGCAGTCAGATGCACGTTTCATGCAGCATGGATCCTGCTGAGCAGAAAAGAAGAGAGGATGCTTACGTGAACATGCTCAACCTGATGGTTGGTTCACATAAGTTGGTTCGTATCTCTGAGTTGGATATGGGCTTGGAGGATAAGAACGGCAACCTTGTAAATACTACTGATATGACCGAGGAACAGCACAAGGCAATGCGTGCTTACTACGAGTTTATCGTCAAGAAGTATCTTGAGATTGTTCCTGAGAATCAGCAGTGGGGTATCTGCCAGTGGTGTGCTACTGACAGTCCTGCCAATAGTGGTTGGCGTGCTGGTTTGCCAGTAGGCCTCTGGGATTTGGATTATTATCGCAAGCACACCTATGGTGGCTTTGCAGCAGGTCTTGGTGCTCCTGAGTACTGGAATGAGAATGATGCTAAGTAATATTTGTGGTGTGAGCCTATCCTATGGCTCACGCCATCTAATATAAAGAAACATTAGTTTTGGGTTTTATCATATAAAGGATTAACCGAAATGATGTTAGTCGTGATAGGTCGGTTGTGTCGTGAAGACACGACCGACCTTTTTGCTTTGTAACATTTGTCTTGTAATATGTTAAATGTGAGTCAGTAAATGAAAAATAATTCTGATTTTTGAGGTTGTATCACTTCTTTTTTGTATCTTTGCGCTTAAATATCACTATAATGATATATAATGGCTATTTTATGGCTTAATGTTTACTTAAATGATAGTTAAGCATATGAAAGATTTGTATGAATATTCTACTCCGGAACTGGTGAGATTGCTGGGAAATCGCTTTAGGGAATACAGAATGCGATGCAATTTGACACAGAAGGAAGTGGCTGAACTGACAGGCATTGGTATGACTACTATCCACAAGTTTGAGAATGGATGTGCTAGAAACATTTCGCTTTCTACATTGATTCTCTTGCTCAAGGTGGTGGGACAGATCAATGCGCTTGATAACTTAATGCCCGAATTGCCACCATCCCCTTACTTGATGACCAAGGGAGATAAAAAGGTACAAAGAATTAGACACTGATAATAGCGAATGATTTATGGTTAAGACTTTAAAAGTAATCTTGTGGGATGAGGAAGTTGGTAGGTTGTCGTGGGACGACAAAAGGCAAATGTCCTACTTCACTTATAATCCAACTTTTGTGCATAGGGGTATTGATATATCTCCTCTATGGGCATCCATACGCAACAATAGAGGACTTATGCCTATTTGGGGAGAGGAACAGAGAATTTATCAAAAACTTCCTGCTTTCCTGGCTGACTCATTGCCTGATTCTTGGGGCAATCAGTTGTTTGATCTTTGGAGACAGCAGAATCATCTCTCCAATACGGAAATTTCTCCTCTTGATAAGTTGTCATTTATCGGTAGAAGAGGAATGGGTGCTTTGGAGTTTGTCCCAGAGTATGAGAGGAGTAAGAAATCAGAGAGGATTGATGTCAATTCCTTGGTTGCACTTGCTGAACGTATATTTACTGAACGAGAGGAGGCTCAGATTTTACCAGAGGAATCTCTTACCATGCAGTCGCTCTTGACTGTGGGAACTTCTGCAGGTGGCAGGCAGCCTAAGGCTATTATTGCTATCAATTCGGCTGATGGTGAGATAAGAAGTGGACAAATCTCGGATCTTGATGGATATGATTACTACTTGTTGAAGTTTGGAAATGCTGATTTCAACTCTGCCGAACTAGAAATGACATACTACGAGCTTGCCGTCAAGGCTGGCATCAATATGATGCATTCTGAACTCTTGATGGTTGATGGCAGCAAGCACTTCATGACGCAGAGATTTGATAGAAAAGATGGGAAGAAGCTTCATACTCAAACTTTGGCGGCTATGTATCCTGAGGCAAATAGTTATGAGCAACTTATTTCTGTTTGCAGGTCGCTCCATTTGCCAGAGGCTGATTGTGAAGAGGTTTATAGAAGAATGATATTCAACGTGCTGGCAAACAATACTGATGATCACAACAAAAACTTCTCCTTCATGATGGATAGGATGGGTAATTGGCGGTTATCACCTGCTTATGATCTTACCTATATCCTCAATATGGGTGGAGTGCAGCCCAATCAAGACCACTGTATGTTTATCAGGTCCAAACTGCGTAATATTTCAAAAGAGGATGTCTTGCAATTTGCATTCGATAATGGTATTCGAAAGCCAGAAAGCCTGATTAATGATGTAAAGAATGCTTTGTTGCAATTTAGAACTGTGGCTGTAAAATATGCAGTGGATGAAAAATGGATAGGAAGAGTGGAGTCTACCATCCTTTCTCATCTGAAAGAATGGGGTGAGTATGAAGATGATAAACCGACGTTATCTGTAGAGATTAATGGTCATCAAGTGACTGATGTACATATAGAGCAAGCCTACAAGGGCAACTTTCATTTATGTGCAAAGATAGATGGCAGGGAAAAGAAGTTTGTGATAAGCAAAAACAAGAATGAGTTTTCCCTTATAGAGAGTCTCGGAATCGCTAATCTTACAGAGAAACAACTGTTGACTATGGTTGAAAAATTCCTATGTAAGTAAAGAAATATAAAGGTCGGTTGTGTCGTGAAGACACGACCGACCTTTTTGCATTTTTTTAATGATGAAAATATTCTCTTTCTCCTATGTGTCATTCTTGAAAGAGATTGTCTAGTGTGACTTCGCTGTTTACTATACTTGAATGGATGCCATTGGCAACACCAAATGTTGTGACAAAGGTATTTACCAATGATTTTGTGCAATGGGTTCGGTCTCTGAATAATTCCATCCTATTGCGCAGCTTTATCTCATAATCTGCTGAAATTTTGTATTGGGCTTGACTAAATTTCATCTCGCAGAGGTTGATGACTCGGTCGGCACGCTCTATGATGAGATCTATTTGGGCTCCTCTCTGATTCTTGGTTTTGTCAGCCTTGTCAAACCAAATGTAAGCCTCGCTAGCCACGCCACCAATATTCAATGCATTGCGTATTTGGCTGATATGGAACAAACAGAGTAATTCGAAAGTTAAACCTTGCCATGCCTCAACACTGTGAGAGAGATAATGCTTGCTCCACCATTGCTCATCAAAGGAGTCGATATTGGGCTCTATATACTTTAAATAAAATAAGGTATAAAAGTCTGTCAACTTATATAGGCGGTTTTGCGTCTTCTTGCCATAATATCTGAACTTCATGATGAAGTCACATCTCTCCAGATTCTTTAATATCTGGCACAACTTCTTTCCGTCCAGTTTGGCTGCTTTAGCAATTTCTGCATTTGTCATGCCGCCTTTATGATTAGCCAAGAGCCTGACCACCTTGATGTAATTGTCTGCATGAGTAAATAAGGCTCCATATAATTCGTCAAATTCTTGTCTTAGTGTCCCTCCCTTATTAAAGCACAGGGCATCAATATTCTGTACAAGGCTAAGACTTGGATCTATTAAACTCAGATAAAAAGGAATGCCTCCAAAGAACATATAGCATTGGGCTATCTGGAAGCAATCCCAAGAGCATCCCCGCGATTTTAGGTATAGTTCTGTCTCATACAAAGTAAATGGGCGTAAATATATCTGGCAAGTGATGCGAGCATGCAGACCTCCTTGGTTTTCTATGAGCTTGTCTACCATCCATGATGTGGCAGAACCGCTAGCGATGAAAACTATATCGCGACGACGGGCTGCCCATCCATTCCAAAAGTTTTCAAATGCTGGGGTGAAGTCGGAACGCAAGGAATCTATCCAAGGCATTTCGTCTACAAAGATTATCTTTTTGCGGTCTTCTGGCAAGGATGACAGATATTCTTCCAAAACATCAAAGGCATCAAACCAATCTGATAATTTGCGAGCTGATGTCTCGCCCATGGCTTGTTTTAATGCTTTGGCAAAACTGCGCAATTGGGTGCGTTGGGGGAGATTGTGTCCTCCAACGAAAGTGAAGTCGTACTTCCGACCAAAGAATTCGTCTACTAGATAAGTCTTGCCGACACGTCTTCTACCATAAACGATAACAAGTTCAGAGCGATCTGAGTCTATACAACGTTGAAGCTCTGCCTTTTCTTTATCTCGTCCGATTATTAAATCTGCTTTCATACTTCTAATGTTTTGGTTCGACTGCAAAATTACGATATTTTTCCTTAAAATGGCACGAAAACGCACTTTTTCTCACTTTTTTTTCGAGAAAAAGTGCGTTTTCGTGCCAAAATCTTTAATTTGGCTTCCCAGAGAAGGACGTGATGTATTAGCGTACGTGTCAGCCATCCTACAAGCGGAATCTTTATTCACAAGGGTAGAAAAATTGTGATGAAGTAGTTAGGTTTTGTGATAAAATAAAAATAGTTTTGTTGTTTAGATGTCCTTTCACCTTTCATCTATCTTCTTGCATTTCAGATAGATGAAAGGTGAAAGGACTTTTTTGTTTCTTATAGGTGCTCTAGCCAATTCTCGGGAGTGATGATCGTTTTATCCTTCACATCGTATGTGTTTAGGAAGGAAGCAGGAAACTGAGTATTTGCTCTCTTTGGATTCCATTTCATTTCGAAGAGAGTAAACTGTCCGTCGCTTTCCTCGATGTAGTCTATCTCTTGCTGTTGGTTGGTTCGCCAGAAATAGCTGTTTACATATCTTCCTTCATACTGGTTAGCTTTTATTCTTTCGCTGATAACGAAGTTCTCCCACAAGGCACCAACATCTTGTCGAAGGGCCAAAGGCGCAAAGTTTTGCAATATGGCATTTCGGATACCATTGTCGTAAAAGTAAAACTTCTTGGCTCGTTTCAGTTCTGTGCGCAGGTTTCTGCTAAAACCATTTAGCTTGAAGATGATATAGCATTTTTCTAGCAAGTCTACATATTTTTCCACGGTTTTGCTGTCCGTACCTACTGTCTGTGCCAGCTCATTGTATGAAACTTCGCTAGTAACTTGCAGTGCTAAAGCAGTGAGTAGCTTGCTAAGCAATGCAGGTCGGCGTATACTCTCTAAGGTGAGCAAGTCCTTATAGAGATAACTATTGGACAGATTGTACAAGATGTCTTTTGCATCTTTTGTATGATTGATGACATCTGGGTATGAGCCATAGATGAGGCGATTCTCTAGTGTTTGCTTTACTGTAAGTAAGCCTTGAGATTCGAGTAATTCACCAGTGGACAATGGAAAGAGATGATACTCAAACTTTCTGCCGGTCAGTGGCTCATTGAGCTTGTTTTGTAATTCAAATGAGGAAGAGCCTGTTACCAGTAATTGTACTTCAGGGAAGTTGTCGGTAATCAATTTTAGGGTTAGCCCTATGTTTTCTACTCTTTGTGCCTCGTCTATCATGACAATCTTGTGTTTGCCAATGAGCAATTTTAGTTCTTGGCTATTCACCTGGGATAGCATTTCTTTTACTTCTGGCTCATCACAGTTTAATTGCAATATAGGTTCCGTACGTTTTTCAAGTATCATTTTGAAAAGCGTACTTTTTCCTACTTGTCTGGCACCTATTATAATAATAGCTTTACCACCAAACATTCTGGCCTCTATCGTTTCTTGTAGTTGTACTTCCCTGAAAAAGGTTGTCACTTAGGAACAAACAGAAGTGACAATGAAACGTAAGACAAGAATTGAACGTGTGTATAATGAGGACACTGGTTGGTTTGAGACCCGTGAGGTAGAGTTGAATAGCTACTCTTTTACAGATGATGATCGTATCATGATAGTTCGAGAGTATATGGAGAGTGGGCTCCCAGCAGAAGAAATCATCAAGAA
>NZ_JANDWX010000009.1:0-115291 GCF_024330485.1 Segatella copri
TGCCTTTCCGCATTGTTACCTGCTTTGCATAGGTAACTGTGGCTCACGATTTAGTAACTGAACTACTTCAATATTCCTCACTCGCTTGCTTTATGCCGATTTGGCAACTTTGTGCAAATATGCTCATTCCCAACTGTTTACGTTCCAACCTCTCTTATTCTCCTTTGGCTGCTTTAGAGCTTTATGTTAAACAATCTAACTCGCCGTTTTGCGCCCCGCAACTCATACTTTTTCAGAAGAGAAAACATAGAGTTAAAGAGAAGAAAACACAGCACCTTATTCAGTATTCAGTTATTCAGTTTTTTTTTAAGGGGTTGCTTCCCCCCCCCTAAAAAGTAAAGTTTATATACTATCTATATATCTACATATATAATATATAATATATATAATATAATATAATAATAAAAATACATTACAAAATAACCAATCCCTTTCTTTCGGGTTTTCAAACCCTTTATCCATGTAAGGGTTTAAAAAAAAACTGAATAACTGAATACTGAATACGGATGGTCTTACCCATGCCCCCTGTTTTAGGGTGCATGGGTAGTTTTTTAAAAAAGGAGAACCGCAGTTCTGTGCCCAACAGATGCTCTATGTCAACGAGAGCGGTTCCTATGCTTTGGTTCTCGGCTCCAAACTTCCTACTGCCGTGAAGTTCAAGAACTGGGTTACGGCTGAGGTTTCCTAGAAGTTAACTCCGAAATTGAGCTGGAGGGCTCCATTGCGCGATTTGTCGAAACTGTCGTGGCAGATGTTGGCAAGACCGATATCGTAGGTGAGATCGGCATAGAACATGTCGTAGCCGATGCCGCAGCCGATGCGGATACCACCATCAAGGCGGCGGAAGTTTGCATCCTTGAATGAGCTCTCTGCTTCACGCTCGGCAAAGTTCTTGATCTTGCCTCCTACACCAACGGCAAAATAGCCGCCTACCTGAGGCTGGATGGAGAAGTGGTCGTCTACTTCGTACTTGTACTTCAGTACGGCTGGAATCTCAAGATAATTGAGGTCGTAGGTCATCTTCTTGCCTTCAGGAAGATCCTTCTTGCCACCTTTCTCTATATATGAAAGTCCGGTTTCGAGATAGAGTGGGGCACTGTTGGTCAATGGAATGCCGGCTACTACGCCCACATTCAGGCCGGTCTGCCAGTCGCCACCATCCAGACGGGAATCGTCGGAATTGACAAAGGTGAAGGCAGGACCGATGCGGAATCCGTAATACGGACTGCCGTAGTTGTGGTTGTAACGGTAGTCGAGATGCCCCGTCTGCTTGTTATAATATCTGCTGTCACGATAATTCTGTGCTGCTGCCGGCATCAGAGCCAGGAGCAATGCCATCATGATGAATGCTAATCTTTTCATAATTCTTATTCTTTTATACATTAATATATTCTGTTTGAAGAAACTTGTTTTACGGTGCAAAGGTAGGGATAAAAAACGAAACGGCAGTGAGTGTTTCCCTAAATGATAGAGGGGAACCCCTATTTCTGACCTAATACAACTTTCTCAACAAAAAAAATATAAATTTTTGCTATATTTTTTTGTTTTGTCTCCAATTTGTGCTATCTTTGCCTTCAAATTATAAACGTTTATATAGAAATATGAAATTTTTGAAGAAGTATCTACTGGATATTCTGGTAGTTATTGCATTTGCAATCATCTCCTTCGTCTACTTTATGCCTGCCGATATGGACGGACGAATCCTCTTCCGACATGATGCAGCGGCAGGAAAGGGACTGGGACATGAAAAGGAACTCTTCCAGCAGCAGACGGGAGAGACTACACGATGGACGAACTCGGTGTTTGGCGGTATGCCTACCTATCAGATGTCGCCTTCGTATGACAGTAATCAGGTGCTCAGCCAGATTGTGAAGGCATATCATCTGTGGTTGCCAGACTATGTTTGGTATGTCTTTGTATACCTCCTGGGCTTCTATATCATGCTGCGTGCCTTCAACTTCAGACAGTCGCTGGCAGCGCTGGGAAGTATCATCTGGGCATTCTCGTCCTACTTTTTCATCATCATCGCTGCCGGACATATCTGGAAGGTATGGGCGCTGGCTTATCTGCCTCCGATGATTGCGGGCGTGGTGCTTGCCTATCGGGGCAAGTATCTCAAGGGACTGCTCCTTACTGCCATCTTCTCGGCTTTCGAGGTGCAGGCTAACCACGTGCAGATGACTTATTACTACCTCTTTATCATCCTCTTCATGGTGATTGCCTTCCTGGTAGATGCCATCAAGAAAGGTGAACTCGCACGTTTCGGAAAGGCTACGGCGGTATGCGTGGTGGGTGCCCTCATCGGTATCTCGCTCAACCTCTCGAACCTTTATCATACCTGGCAGTACGGTCAGGAAACCATGCGTGGAAAGAGTGAACTTGTAAAGAAAAATGTGGCTAATCAGACCAGCAGCGGTCTGGATAGAGACTATATCACACAGTGGAGTTACGGTATCGACGAAACGTGGACGCTGATGATTCCGGATGCCAAGGGCGGCGCCTCCGTTCCGCTGGCGCAGAACCAGAAGGCGATGGAGAAGGCGGATCCTAACTTCGTGCAGATTTACCAGCAGCTGGGACAGTACTGGGGCAACCAGCCGGGAACGAGCGGACCGGTATATGTAGGTGCCTTCGTCTGCATGCTCTTTATCCTCGGTCTGTTTATCGTGAAGGGTCCGATGAAGTGGGCGCTGCTCGCTGCCACCATCCTGAGCATCCTGCTCGCTTGGGGTAGAAACTTCATGCCGTTTACCAATTTCTTCCTCGATTATGTGCCGATGTATGCCAAGTTCCGAACGGTGGCATCTATCCTGGTCATCGCAGAATTCACCATCCCGCTCCTGGCGATGATGGCGCTGAAGAAGATTGTGGATGAGCCGGAAATTCTGACAGAGAAGATAAAATATGTATATGCCAGCTTTGGTCTGACAGCAGGCTTCTGTCTGCTCTTTGCCATCATGCCGGGCGTATTCTTCCCAGATTTCGTATCGGTACAGGAGACACAGGCGCTGCAGCAGTTGCCTCAGGAGTATATCTCTCCAATCATGAGCAATCTGACGGATATCCGCAAGGGCATCTTCACATCCGACTGCTGGCGTTCGTTCTGGATTATCCTCATCGGTTCGGCACTGCTGATGCTCTTCAAGATGAAGAAGCTGGGCAAGGAATATATGATTGCCGGTATTGCCGTGCTCTGTCTGGTGGATATGTGGATGGTGAACAAGCGCTATCTCTACGATGATATGTTCGTGGACAAGGCGCAGCGCGATACACCGCAGCAGATGACCGAGACCGACAAGATTATCTGCCGTGACAAGGCACTCGACTACCGTGTGCTGAATCTGGCATCGAATACATTCAATGAGAACGAGACCTCTTACTACCACAAGAGCATCGGCGGTTATCATCCAGCCAAGCTCCGTCGCTACCAGGAGATGATTGATGCACATATCGCTCCTGAGATGCAGAAGACGATGCAGGCGGTAGCTGCTGCGGGCGGCGATATGACCAAGGTGAACGGCGACAGTATCTATCCGGTATTGAACATGCTGAATACCAAATACTTCATCATGCCGCTGCAGGGCGGACAGACCGTTCCGGTTCAGAATCCGTATGCCTACGGCAATGCATGGTTCGTAGACGAGGTGAAGTATGTGAACAATGCCAACGAGGAAATCGATGGTGTGGGCAAGGTAAACCTCCGACACGTGGCTGTGGCTGATGCCAAGTTTAAGGAACAGCTGGCGCAGAGCGTAAAGCAGGATGATACTTCGGTGGTGAAGATGATTCAGTATAAGCCGAACAACCTGACTTACGAGGTGAAGTCGAGCAAGGGCGGCGTGATCGTATTCTCTGAGATTTACTATCCGGGCTGGACGGCTACGGTTGATGGACAGCCGGCTGAGCTGGGCAGAGTGAACTATATTCTGCGTGCGCTGAACGTGAAAGCAGGAAGCCATAAGGTTGTGCTCGATTTCCATCCTCAGTCGCTCAAGAATACCGAGACGGTGGCTTACATCGGTTATGGCGTTCTGGCTCTCCTTATTATAATAGGTGTAGTGGTTGAGGTGAGAAAACGCAAGAAGGCTTCTCCGGAAGTGAATGAATAAAAAGGAGAAAGACTTATGCTGTTTCGCACAGAAATAGATATTCCGAAGGCCGACTTCGAGATAGGGGCGGCAGAGCGGATGCTCTTTGTGGGCAGTTGCTTTGCCGACAATCTGGGTAGGCGGTTTGTGGAGAACCGCTTCCGGGCTACGGTGAATCCCTTCGGGGTGATGTATAATCCGGCAAGCATTCTCCATACGGTAGAGAAATGTTCCGAGGTCCGCCCCCGTGTGGCTGTCTTTACGCTGGGTACCAACCATGTGTATATCCTGAAGGAGACGGGCGAGATAGTGGACAACTGCCAGAAGCGCCCGCAGCGCCTCTTCGAAGAGCGGGAACTGAGCGTGGACGAATGTGCCGGCTATCTGCAGAAGGCTATCAATCTGCTGAAATCGCAGACCGCAGCATCTGATGGCAGTGAAGGCACTCTGAAGGTAATCATCACGGTAAGCCCTATCCGCTATGCGAAATACGGCTATCACGGGAGTCAGCTTTCGAAGGCTACGCTCCTGCTGGCAGCCGATAAGCTGGTGAAGGAGAATCCCGGAGTGGTGAGCTATTTTCCGGCTTACGAGATTATGAACGATGAACTTCGTGACTACCGCTTCTACAAGGAAGACATGCTGCACCCGAGCGAACAGGCTGTGGAATATATCTGGGAGCGGTTCCGGGCAACTTACTTCGGCAAGGCAGCGGAGCAGTTTCTGGAAGACTGGAGGCCTATCCGCGAAGCACTCGGCCACAAGCCCTTCCATCCCGAGAGCGAGGAACACCAGAAGTTCATCGCCAGGACGGAAGAGAAGAAAAGACAATTTGAGGAGAAATATCATCTCTTATAAAATAAAGAATATTTAAATAACAAGACAATGACATATACTATTGAAAAGGTAACCACACTGATAGGTGCGCGTCGCTATGGAGACAATGATACCAACATCGGTTTTATCCTGACCGATAGTCGTTCACTTTGTTTCCCAGAGGAAACTCTGTTCTTTGCGCTCAAGTCGGAGCGTAATGATGGTCATAACTACATCCCTGAGTTGTATCGCAGAGGTGTGAAAAACTTTGTTGTAACGAATGTGCCTAAGGGCTATGCTTCTGATTATCCGGGAGCCAACTTCCTGAAGGTAGTAAACACGCTCGAGGCTCTCCAGCGTCTGGCTGAGCGCCACCGTGACGAGTTTAACATCCCTATCGTAGGAATCACGGGTTCAAACGGCAAGACCATGGTCAAGGAGTGGCTCTACCAGCTGCTCTCGCCAAGCATGTTTGTTACCCGCAGTCCGCGCAGTTACAACTCTCAGATAGGTGTGCCATTGTCGGTATGGCTGATGAACGAGCAGACCCAGGTGGGCGTTTTCGAGGCAGGTATCAGTATGCCTGGCGAGATGCTTGCCCTGCGTGACATCATCCAGCCAACCATCGCCGTACTGACCAATCTGGGTGCTGCGCATCAGGAGAACTTCTCTTCCTTGGAGGAGAAATGCCGGGAGAAACTCATCCTCTTCCATGACGCAGAGACCGTAATCTATGATGGCGATGACGAGGTTATCAACAAGGTGATAGCCGAATATCCCGACTATAAAGGCGAGAAACTCTTCTGGTCGCTCAAGAACCCGGAGGCTTCTTTCTATGTAAAGAACATCGAGAAGCAGCAGAGCGTGAGCGTGATTACCTATATATATAAAGGTGAGGAAGACAGCTTCTCTATCCCGTTCATCGACGATGCATCTGTACAGAATGCCATCATCTCTGCCGTCGTGGCATCGAAACTCGGTCTTTCGGCTGAAGATATCGACAAGCGCATGACACAGCTCGAACCTGTGGCAATGAGACTGGAGGTGAAGGTAGGACAGCACGGATGTACGCTGATCAACGACAGCTACAACAGTGATATCAACTCGCTCGATATCGCTCTCGACTTCATGAACCGCCGTCCAGACCATCGCGGTCGTCGCCATACACTGATATTGAGCGACATCTACCAGAGCGGTCAGGAACCGGAGGCTTTATATAAAGAGGTGAGCGATTTAGCCCGTAAACGTGGCGTGGTAAAGTTCATCGGTATCGGTCCTGAGCTCTGCAAGCAGCACGATGTGATTCAGATTTCAGAGAAGTTCTTCTTCCCGAATGTAGATGAATTCATCGCCAGCGAGGTGTTTGCTTCCCTGCGCGATGAGGTGATTCTGCTGAAGGGCGCCCGCCAGTTTGGCTTCGACCAGCTCACTGAACTGCTGGTACAGAAGGTACACGAAACAACGCTGGAGGTGAATCTCAACGCCGTGGTAGCCAATCTGAACTACTACCGTGCGTTCATGAAGCCGGAAACCAAGCTGGTATGCATGATCAAGGCAGACGGCTACGGTGCAGGTGCCGTGGAGATAGCCAAGACCCTGCAGGATCATCGTGTAGACTATCTGGCTGTGGCTGTAGCCGATGAGGGCGTTACGCTGCGCAAGAACGGCATCACCAGCAATATCATGATCATGAATCCGGAGATGACCGCCTTCAAGACCATGTTCGATTACGACCTGGAGCCGGAGGTTTACTCTTTCCGTCTGCTCGATGCGCTCATCAAGGCAGCCGAGAAAGAGGGCGTAACCGGTTTCCCTGTCCATATCAAACTGGATACCGGCATGCACCGCATGGGCTTCGACCCTGAGAACGATATGGAGGAACTCATCGGTAAGCTGAAGCACCAGAATGCCATCATCCCACGTTCTGTGTTCTCTCACTTCGTGGGCAGCGATGACGACAGCTTCGATGATTTCTCAGCTCATCAGTTTGAACTCTTCGACAAGGGCAGCAAGCAGTTGCAGGCAGCCTTCGACCATAAGATTTTGCGCCATATCTGCAATTCGGCAGGTATCGAGCACTTCCCGGAGCGCCAGCTGGATATGTGCCGTCTGGGACTCGGACTCTACGGTATCAATTCGCGCAACAACAAGACCATCAACTGCGTGAGCACCCTGAAGACAACCATTCTGCAGATGCACAACGTGAAGGCAGGTGACAGTGTGGGCTACAGCCGCAAGACAATTCTCGACAGAGACAGCGTCATCGCAGCCATCCCTATCGGATATGCTGACGGACTGAACCGCCGTCTGGGCAACCGTCATGCCTACTGTCTGGTGAACGGCCAGAAGGCAGAATATGTGGGCAACATCTGTATGGATGTGGCGATGATAGACGTGACCGACATCCCTTGCAAGGAAGGAGATTCGGTAGAAATCTTCGGCGAGCATCTGCCTGTCCAGACACTGAGCGACATCCTCGAGACGATTCCTTACGAGGTGCTGACCACCATCAGCAACCGTGTGAAGAGAGTTTACTTCCAGGACTAGGAAGTGAAGAGGGAAGAATGAAGACCGATTCGGTAAAAAATCATTTAAAAACGTATAAAAATAGAGAAATCCTATCAGAAATGTTCTGATAGGATTTTTTTTTGCGTAAATTTTTCCTTTAAAACGTATTGTAATTGAAGAAAAAAGTGTATCTTTGCACACAACAAATCATCTAAAGACAAAAGAGGGTGCTCCTTGTCGAGTATTTTCTAACAATTAAACAATTCAAAAAATTAAAATGGAACAAGTATTTAGCTATATTATCAGTCTCGGTGCGAGCGTGATGATGCCTATCATCTTCACGGTTATCGGTCTGTGTATTGGCATGAAATTCGGAAAGGCTCTGAAGTCGGGACTCTTCGTAGGCGTGGGTTTCGTAGGCTTGGGCGTGGTAACAGCATTGCTGACTACCAACTTCAACGACCCATTGAAGGCTATTTCTGACATCTACCACCTACAGCTAAACGTTTTTGACATGGGATGGCCTGCAGCTGCAGCTGTAGCTTACAATACAGCAGTGGGCGCATTGATTATCCCAATCTGTCTGGGTGTCAACTTTCTGATGTTGATTACCAAGACAACACGTACAGTAAATATCGACCTCTGGAACTACTGGCACTTCGCCTTTATCGGTGCGGTGGCTTACTTCGTGATGGGCCAGAGTTTGCTCTGGGGCTATTTCGCAGCTATCGTCTGCTACATCAACACGCTGGTTTGTGCAGACCTGACAGCCGACAGATTCCAGAAATATTACGATTTGGATGGTATCTCAATTCCGCAGCCATTCTGCCAGAGTTTCATGCCATTCGCAATCGTTTTCAATAAACTCTTCGATATGATTCCGGGCTTCTCTAAGCTCGATATCGATGCAGAGGGACTGAAGAAGAAGTTTGGTGTGCTCGGTGAGCCACTGGTACTCGGTGTTATCGTAGGTGCCCTGATAGGTTGGGCAGCCCAGCTCGATATCAAGAAGATTCTCTTCCTGGGTGTAACGATGGGTGCTGTGATGGAGTTGATTCCTCGTATTACAGCCCTGTTTATCGACGGTTTGAAGCCTATCTCAGAGAAGACACAGGAGTTGGTGAAGACCAAGTTTAACGGCAAGAAGGTTCATATCGGTATGAGTCCTGCCCTGGTTATCGGTCATCCTACTACCCTGGTAGCATCTGTGATTCTGATTCCGGTTATCCTTGCTATCGCAGTCTTCCTGCCAGGTAACCAGTTCTTGCCTTTGGCTTCGTTGGCAGGTATGTTCTACCTCTTCCCAATGATTCTGCCGTTTACAAGAGGTAATGTGGTGAAGACGCTTATCATCGGTCTGGTAACCCTCGTCATCGGTCTCTACTTCGTTACCGATATGGCACCAGACTTTACGCTGGCAGCCAACCAGGTTTATGCAGCAACAGGCGATAATGCTGCTCATATCCCTGACGGATTCTCAGGCGGTGCACTCGATTTCGCATCCTCTCTCTTCGGATGGGTTATCTATCGCGGTGTGAAGCTTTCATACGTAGGTATGGGTGTTCTCGCAGTCATCACAGTAGCCATGATGGTTATCAACCGTCAGCGCATCGTGAAGGAGGAAAAAAAGTAAAAAGGTAAAAATAAAAACAAGATAACAATGAAGAAATTAACATTAATATTAGCAGCAATGGTATTAACAGCAAGTCAGGCTTTTGGCCAGTGTGGAAAATGTGGTTATGAAGTGAAGGCTGAAAATGCCTACACTAACTACAATGTTCGTTATGCAAGTAATCCGATGGATGCAAAGCTCTATACAACAGACCGTCTTCGCGGTGAATTCGCTATCGAGAAGGTGTTTGCTCCAGGCGAGGTAAACTGGACATACACCATGTTCGACCGCTTCCTCATCGGTGGTGCTGAGCCAACAACCGCTCCTCTGAAGCTGACTTCTATCGCTCCTCTCTATACAGACAAGCCAAACGATCAGAAGAATCTGCTCGACAACCGCGAGTTGGGTATCATCAACATCGGTGGCGAGGGTACTGTTACCGTTGACGGCAAGAAGTATACACTCGGTTTCCAGGAGGCTCTCTACGTAGGTCGTGGTGCCAAGAACATCGAGGTAAGCAGCAAGGATGCAGCTAAGCCAGCCAAGTTCTATATGAACAGCGCTTGTGCTCATCAGACATATCCTACCAAGAAGGTTACCCTGAAGGATGCCAACAACATCAAGGCTGGTAGCCTGAAGGAGAGCAACGACCGCGTAATCCACCAGTTGATTATCGACGGTGTAGCCGGTGTTCGTACCTGCCAGTTGCAGATGGGTGTTACTGAGTTGAAGGAGGGTTCTGTATGGAACACCATGCCAGCTCATACTCATCTCCGCCGTATGGAGACTTACCTTTATTATAATGTACCAGAGGGTCAGAAGATTCTCCACGTAATGGGTGAACCACAGGAGACACGTCCTATCTGGTTGAACAACGAGCAGGCTGTGATTGCTCCAGAGTGGTCTATCCACTGTGCAGCAGGTACCAGCAACTATACCTTTATCTGGGGTATGGCAGGTGAGAATCTGATCTACAACGATATGCAGGTAGTGAAGATTCCTACATTGGAATAAAGAAGTACAGTAAATGGCAACCTGGCTTATGATTAATATGAGCCAGGCTTTGCCGTCTAAATAGTAATCTAAAATAAAAATAAGTATAACGCTTAAAAACTTTTTGCAAAATGAGTCCTATTACAACAAGCAAAATGTCCAACTTCCGTTGGGTAATCTGTGCGCTGCTCTTCATTGCAACCACAGTCAATTACATGGACCGTCAGGTTCTCTCTTTAACATGGAAAGACTTTATTGCTCCAGAATTCCACTGGACAGATGATCACTATGGTACCATCACCGGTCTTTTCTCAATCTTCTATGCCATCGCCAACCTCTTCGCAGGTAAGTTCGTTGACTGGATGGGCACCAAGAAAGGTTATCTCATCGCTATCTTCGTATGGTCAACAGGTGCTGTGATGCACGCCGGTTGCGGTTGGGTAGCTATGCAGATGGAAGGATATGATTCTATCGAGGCGCTTCGCATGGTGCAGGCTGGTAGTGATGCAGCCGTAGCGATTGCTACAATCAGTGTATGGCTGTTCCTCTCTTGCCGTTTGATTCTTGCTGTGGGTGAGGCAGGTAACTTCCCTGCAGCCATCAAGGTAACAGCAGAGTATTTCCCTAAGAAAGACCGTGCTTTCTCTACCGCTATCTTCAACAGTGGTGCTTCAGTAGGCGCTTTGGCAGCTCCAGCTACCATTCCATTGTTGGCTCGCAGTATGGGCTGGGAGTGGGCTTTCATCATCATCGGTGTGCTCGGTTACGTATGGATGGGCCTCTGGGTATGGCTCTATGACAAACCATCTAAGAGCAAGCATGTTAATAAGGCTGAGCTTACTTATATTGAGCAGGATGAGGACCTCGAAAAGGTTGAGGCTGAGAAAGAGACAGAGACTGCCGCTGAGGAGAAAACTATCGGTTTCCTGAAGTGCTTCAGCTATCGTCAGACCTGGTCATTCATCGTAGGTAAGTTGATGACTGATGGTGTTTGGTGGTTCTTCCTCTTCTGGGCACCAGCTTACTTCTCTGATCAGTATGGTTACTCTTCAGACTCTGGTATGGGTATCGCCCTCATCTTCACTCTCTATGCTATTGTAACCGTATTGAGTATTGGTGGTGGTTACTTGCCAACTTACTTTGTAGACAAGAAGGGTATGAATCCATATATCGGTAGAATGCGTGCGATGTTGATTTTCGCTTGCTTCCCATTGCTTGGTCTGATTGCCCAGCCTATGGGTGCGTACAGTGCATGGTGGCCAGCTATTATCATCGGTTTGCTCGGTGCAGGTCATCAGGCTTGGTCAGCTAACCTCTATTCTACCATCGGTGATATGTTCCCTAAGTCAACTGTAGCTACTATCACCGGTATTGGTGCAATGGCAGGTGGTATCGGTTCCTTCCTGATTAACAAGGGCTCCGGTATGCTCTTCACCTATGCAGAGGGTCAGGGTTCAGCCTTCAGTTTCATGGGCTTCGATGGCAAGCCAGGTGCCTACATGATTGTATTCTGCATCTGTAGTGTTGCTTACCTCGTAGGCTGGTGCATCATGAAGGCATTGGTTCCTAAGTACAAGCCAATCGTTGTAGAATAATGAAAAGGCACTTTTTAAAGGTAAAAAGGTAAAAAAGTAAAAAGGTAAAAAAGCCTTAACCCTTTATAACCCCATTCCCTCGTAAATTTATATAGCCCCTGGTGTGTTATTACATCAGGGGCTTTTAATATTACGGGGGACCTGCGATGGAATCGCAGGGAACGGGGGTGCAAAGAGGGAGAGGGGGCTTTTTACCCTTTTACCCTTTTACCCTTTTACTTTTTTACCTTTAAATAAATCCTTGCTGCTTGAGGGCTTCGAGGAAACCTTGGCTCATCGCCTCGCAATCCTTCTTTGTGTATCGGATGTCGGTAAAAACCTGGGCTAGGGTCTCTACGTTGTTGATGCGAACGAACTCCTTGTTTTCTTCAAGAGCTTCCTTCTCAGCATAGAAGTCGTCAATCTTCTCTGGGGTATAATCCTCGAAATGCTCGTGGTGGATGATGCTGCGCAGAGGGAGACGGTCGCTCAGGGCTGGATGTTCTGCCGGCCATCCGATGGTCAATGTGGCTACTGGCATTACAAGCTTAGGGAGTTTCAGGGTGTCGATGATCATCTTTGGCATATAAACCGTAGTTCCCAGGAAACAGGTGCCTAAACCGGCTTCTTCTGCTAGGTTCGTGAAGGTCTGGGTGAAAAGAAGGGCATCGGTAGCTGCATTCATAAAAGAGAGAATGTTGTCATAGCCCGGGGTTCCTTTGCGGTTCTCTGCCCAGAGGGTTGTGCGGCGATAATCGGCACAGATGGTGAGGACGACAGGGGCTCCTGTTACCATTGGCTGGTTGAAGTGGGCTGGCGCCAGCGCCTTCTTTCCTTCTTCGCTTCTTGTTACCACAACGCTGTAAAGCTGCAGGTTTCCCATCGTCGGGGTGCGCTCTGCCTCTTCCAAAAGGCGGTTCAGGAGTTCTTCAGAAACTTCCTTCTCTGCATATTTTCTGATGCTTGTTCTGTTCTTAATCGATTCCATATCTTTTTTATTTTATCATTATACCTTATTATATATAGGAGTTCTGTTCCATTTCAAAACCCTATTTTGCTGCAAAGTTAGTGAAAGTTTCCCAAAAAGTTGTCTTTCTTTCGCTTTTTTAGTGAAATATATGCCAAAACGTTTCAGATTTTAGAAATAAAAGTTTAATTTTGCACCTAAATATGAAACGTTTGATATGAAATATACTGAAAATATGACTTTTGAAGAGGCTTCCAAGGCTCTTATAGATGAATTGAATGCTAATCTGGCAACACTTCATCAGAATTATCATGTAGAACAGTCTGATTGGAATAAACTCTATGATCAGATAGCCAATGTTGTTTCAGAGGAAACTCATCTTCCTGTTTTCTCTCCTGAAGTGATGGAGGTGCGACCTCGAGAACTGGAATGCGATGTGGTGCGATTCCAGAATAATAAGGAGAAATGGGTGGCTCTGGTAGGACTGCTCGATGGTCATCCATACGAAATCTTCACGGGTTTGCAGGATGAGGACGAGGGTATCATGCTGCCTAAATCTGTAAGCAAAGGCAAGATTGTGAAGACCATTCTGGATGGAGGATTGAAGCGATACGACTTCCAGTTTGTGAACAAGCGAGGCTATAAGATTACGGTTGAGGGATTGAGCGAGAAGTTTAATCCTGAATACTGGAACTATGCCAAGCTGATTTCCGGTGTGCTGCGCTACCGTATGCCTATCGAACATGTCATCAAGCTCGTTTATCAGCTCCAGCTTACTTCAGATAACATCAATACCTGGAAGAAAGGTGTTGTGACAGCCCTGAAGAGATATCTGAAGGATGGTAGCCTGATGAAACTTTACGATGATAGCGATTCCGAATCCTAATCCCCAAGATAGAAACTGATATAAACTATGCTTTTACGTAGTAAGATATACCTGAAGAATGTCCGTTTCCATGCATATCACGGCGTTCTGCCACAGGAGACCCAGGTGGGCAACGATTATGTGGTGAATCTGGATGTGAGCTATGATTTCTCCAGAGCCATGGAAACCGATGATCTGGCTGGAACCCTCAACTATGCAGAACTCTATGAACTCGTGAAACAGGAGATGGAGATACCTAGCAAACTGCTGGAACATGTAGCCGGAAGGATAGGAAAGCGACTCTTTGCAGAATATCCGACTATTCAGAAAATACAACTCGCCATTACCAAAGTTAATCCTCCTTTTGGAGCAGATTGTGACGGCGCAGGGGTTGAAGTTGTATTAACAAATGATAAAACTTTATAGTAGATTTAGGTTTTCTGATACAAAAGTAGTAATTTTGCAAAATCATCAGAAAGATATGTTGAAGAAAATAACATTCATATTGACCCTATTGTGTATGTTGGTGCTGACAGCGACAGGCGCCAACCGCCGTTTCACGCTCGTTATCGACCCAGGTCATGGCGGTCATGATGCGGGTGCACTTGGTGCTATTTCCAAAGAAAAGAATATCAATCTCTCTGTGGCATTGCAGTTTGGCAAATATGTTGAGCGCAATATGCCGGATGTGAGAGTCATCTATACCCGCAAGACGGATGTCTTTATTCCTCTGAAAGAGCGTGCCAACATTGCTAACCGCGCCAATGCCGACCTGTTTATCTCGGTACATACCAATGCGCTGCCAGCCGGTAAGATAGCCCGCGGTTTTGAAACCTATACGCTCGGTATGCACCGTGCCAAGGATAATCTCGATGTGGCTATGCGAGAGAACTCCGTTATCTCGATGGAGAAGGGCTATCAGCAGACCTATCAGGGTTTCAACCCGCGATCTTCTGAGAGTTACATCATCTTCGAGTTTATACAGGGTAAGAATATGGAGAGAAGCGTAGAACTGGCGCGCAATATCCAGCGAAAGGTATGTTCCGGTGCCAACCGTCCGGATAAGGGTGTGCATCAGGCTGGATTCCTGGTTCTCAGAGAAACTTCGATGCCTAGCTGTCTGATAGAGCTCGGTTTCATCACCACTGCTGACGAAGAAAGACTGCTCAACGATGCCAGCAGGGTGGATGATATCGCCCGAGGCATCTACGAAGGTTTTGCGCAATATCGCAATAAATACGATAAATCCATCTCGGTTCCTTATCGAGCTGCGGATACCGAATCGGTGCCGGTTGCCAAGATAGTTTCTGATACGAAGCAGGAGAAGAACGAGCGCCGTGCTGAGGAGGCGGATACTGCGCCGAGAAGAACGGTGAAGCAGGTGGAAACCAGAGCAACAAAGGCTAAAACGGTTCAGCAGAACAGAAGACAGAACCAGCAGGATAAGCCGGCTCAGCAGAACAGACAGACGCAGCAGAACAGACAGACGCAGCAGAACAGAACTGTAGCTCAGAACAAGCCGGCACAGCAGAAAGCCAATGTAGCCGATGCGCCTGTCTTCAAGCTTCAGATATTTGTCAGCAACCGCACGCTCCGCAAGGGCGATGCCCATTTCAAGGGCGAAACCGGTTATGACAGTTATCAGGAAGGCAATATGGTGAAATATACGATGGGAGCCTCTACCAACTATAATGAGATTTTCCGCTTGCGCAAGACGCTTGCAGAGAAGTTCCCGGAAGCTTTCATCATAGCTTTCAAGAATGGAAAGAAATATGATGTGAATCAGGCTATACGTGAGTTCAAACAGAACAGAAACCGCTGATTGACCTGAGTAAGGATAAGATATAAGCACGAATATATAAAGAGATAAATATGAAGCTAACAAAAGAAATCAAGATAGCTCTTGTAGCTATTGTCGGTATTTTGGTTATGTATTTCGGAATCAATTTTCTGAAAGGCATGAATCTGTTCTCTACCAACAACGCCTATTATATGACGTTTGATGACATCCAGGGACTGGGTGCTTCTACGCCTATTTATGCGGATGGTTATAAGGTAGGTACCGTGGATGGCTTGGAATATGATTACAAGGAGAATGGTCCTATCAAAGTAAAGGTGGATATTAACAAGGATTTGAGAATCCCGCAGGGCAGTAAAGCCGAGATAGTAAAAGACCTGATGGGTAACCTGCAGGTGAATCTGCTTCTGGCAAACAATCCGCGCGAAAGAGTAGAACCGGGTGGTATCATTCCGGGTGCTGTAAACGGAGGCATGATGGATAAGGCTGCCAACCTGGTTCCGGTAGTGGAAAAGATGTTGCCTAAGTTGGATTCTATCCTTACCAGCGTGAATGCGCTGCTGGCTGACCCGGCTCTGGCTGCTTCGCTGCATAATGTGGAAACCATCACAAGCAACCTCACCGTTTCTACACGTGAGTTGAATACGCTGATGGCGGGTCTCAACAAGCAGGTTCCGGGTATGGTAAGAAAGGCGAATGGCGTGCTGGATAATACCAACCGTCTGACAGCTAATCTGGCCAGTCTTGATGTGCAGGGCACTTTGAACAAGGTGAACCAGACTTTGGAGAGTGCTCATCAGTTTACTGAGAAGCTGAACAGCAACCAGGGAAGCCTCGGATTGCTGATGAACGATACCAAGTTGTACGACAATCTGACGTCAACCATGAGTCATGCCGACTCCTTGGTTATCGACTTGAAGGCACATCCGAAACGCTACGTCCATTTCTCTGTTTTCGGTAGAAAAGACAAGTAAAAAGAGTCAAAGCTAAATAAATTTAGTCTAAATAAGATTCAGTATGTTTCACGCCCCGAAATGACTCGCAAACTGTTTGTTTGTTAGCCGTTTCGGGGACGTTACATTATTGTTTCACTGAATTTCAGTCTGCTATATTTGTATTTTAGGCAAGTGTTTGGTATTCAGTAATTTAAAGACTATCTATTAAAATGTTTTAAATAAGGGGATTTGCATTTCTCCTATTTTTTTTGTAACTTTGCACGTGATTTCGCATCTTTTGGTGCGTCCCGTCATTTGTGAATTAAAGTATTAATAATATAAGTAATCAATGTTAGCAAGTCCAAAAGCCCTCTGGGACAACAGTCTTTTGCTCATAAAGGACAGTGTAACAGAGCAGCAATATAACACATGGTTCAAGCCAATCGTCTTTGAATCGTACAAGCCGTCGACAAAGACTTTGTTGGTGCAGGTTCCGAGTCCGTTCGTATACGAGTACTTGGAACAGAACTTTGTTGACTTGTTAAGTAAGGTGCTGCATCGTAATTTTGGTGAAGGAATCCGTCTCACTTATCGTGTTGTAACCGATAAGGAGCATAAGCTTTCTCAAGATATAGAGGCAGATCCAGACGATGCTGATATGGCAAAGCAAACTCGTGAGCGTGCCCAGCAGACGGCTGCCCAGCCTGCCGCTCCCCAGCAGCAGGAAGACATTGATACACAGTTAGACCCGAAGCTTACTTTCAACAATTATATGGAGGGTGACAGCAATAAGCTGCCTCGTTCCGTAGGATTGTCTATTGCCGAGCATCCAAACACCACCCAGTTTAACCCAATGTTCATTTACGGACCTTCGGGTAGCGGTAAGACGCATCTGGTGAATGCCATCGGCCTGAAAGCGAAGCAGATGTATCCTCAGAAGCGTGTGCTCTATGTGAGTGCCCGTCTTTTCCAGACCCAGTATACTGATGCCGTGCTCCATAATGCGAGCAATGATTTCATCAACTTCTATCAGTCTATCGATATGCTGATAGTGGATGATATCCAGGAGTGGGCTGGTAAGGCGAAGACGCTGAATACCTTCTTCCATATCTTCAACCACCTTTTCCGCAACGGAAAGCGTATTATCCTGGCGTGCGACCGCCCTCCGGTAGAGTTGAAGGATATGCCAGACCGTCTGCTCACCCGTTTCTCTTGCGGTCTGGTCTGCGAGTTGGAGAAGCCGAATATCCAGTTGTGTGTGGATATCCTGAGCAATAAGATCCGTCGTGACGGTTTGAAGATTCCGGTAGATGTCATCTCTTTCATCGCCCAGACCTGTAACGGAAGTGTGCGCGATTTGCAGGGAGCCATCAATGGCCTTCTGGCTTACAGCATTGTTTATAACAGCAGCATTGATATCCGTCTTGCCGAGCGCGTCATCAAGCGTGCGGTGAAGGTGGATGATAAGCCGCTCACCATCGATGATATTGTTGAAACGGTTTGCCATCATTATAATGTAACGGTTACTGCCGTGAACAGCAAGAGCCGTAAGCGTGATTATGTCGTGGCAAGACAGGTAACGATGTATCTGGCACAGAAATATACCAAAATGCCTGCTTCGAGAATCGGCAAACTCGTTGGTAATCGTGATCATAGCACAGTTATCCACAGTTGTACAAAAGTGGAAGAAAGGCTGAAGATTGATGCTGGATTCAGCGATGAACTGGTTAGTATCGAAAACGGATTAAAGGTGAAAAGGGCATAAAGGATGTGCTTTTCGCTGATAGGATAAGTTTAAGCGCGGAACCTTGGTATAGTGGTTCTTGTTTATATAAATGAAATAAAGGAAGCCTGGCAAGTTTGTTTTTGCCTTGGCTTCCTTTTTCCGTTCATAATATCTGAACTATTAACTAGCAACTCTTTTTCATCATCATCTTCTTCCATTTAAAGTATCCGGCTACGGCGATGATGACGTAGAGACCGTAAAGTCCTGCCTTGAATGGGATGCCTTTGATGATATAGAGATAGAAGCAAACGGCATCTACGATAATCCAGAAGAACCACTGCTCGATATATTTGCGTGCCAGCGCCCAGAGACCTACAAAGCTCAGGGCATTGGTGAAACTGTCTTGCAGAGGAACCGTAGAGTTGGTGAAAGTTATCAGTATATAATAGGTGATGCCCCAGGCTGCCAGGAAGAACAGAAGAGTAGGAAGATAGAGCGACTTCTTCATATAGGTAATCGGAAGTTCTTCTTTCTCCTTCTGGTTGTGTTTCTTGCCATATTTCCATACGGCATAACCATATATACCGGCTATCGTATAGTAGACCGCCATACCCGCATCGCCGTAAAGACCATGACTCCAATAGAGCCATACGTCCAGGGCGGGCATGATGATGCCTACCAGCCAGAGCCAGATACTGGCACGGTACTCCAACAGGATATAAACCAGTCCGAGTACCGTGGTAAAGATGTCTAAACCATGTGATGCAATATAATCCATCATGATGATTTCTGATTAGAACTTCAATGTAAGATGCGTCATCCAGGTGGTATCTGCCATTGGGATGTAGGCTATCTGCTTGAATCGTTTGTCCAATGTATATCCGTAACCGGTAGCATTGCTCCAGGTGAATGCGCTGGCTGCATAGTGGCGGTTGAAGATATTGTTGATGTCCACACCGAAGCTTACCTCCTTGATGCCGAGAGCCTTGGTTACCTTAGCACTGTAGTTCAGGCTCAGGTCGCTCTGTGAATAGCATGGCAGTGAGAAGTCGCGGTCTTCTGTGTTGGTAATATACTGGCGACTTACAAAGTTGGTGTGCCAGGTAGCTGAGAAACCGGCATAGTGGATGTCGATGAATCCGTTCAGAATAGCTGATGGAGAATAAGACAGGGTTGAGTTGTCGTAATGTACTACGCCTGGCTTCGTTTCATCATCCCAGTTGCTTACATACTCATCAAAGTCCTTGATCTTGTTCTTGCTCAAAGCGGCATTTCCTTCTACAGACAACCATGACAATGGTGCCCAGCCGGCTGTCAGCTCTACGCCCATACGGTAAGAATCCTTGATGTTGGTGGTCAGCGCCTCGCCGATGTCACTCAACTGTCCGGTCTGAGCCAGCTGGTTGTCATAATCCATATAGTAGAAGTTGGCGCCTGCATGCCAGTTGTCGCCCTGATACTGATAGCCGAACTCTACATCGAGCAGCTTCTCCTCTTTTGGGAATGGATAGTTGAAGTTGTCGGTAAAGTTGTTACGCTCTGGCTCGCGGTTGCTGTAGGCTACAGATGCGTATGCCTTGTGGCCATCCTTGTTGAAGCTGATACCTGCCTTAGGGTTGAAGAAGTTGTACTTCTCGTTGATGTTCAGCTCCTGGTTCTTGTAGCTGCCATCTGCCTGGGCGATAAACTTGTCGTTGATACCGTCGGTCTTGTATTCTACACGGCGATACTGCAGGTCAGCGAAGGCATTCCAGTAGTCTGCAAAGCGATAGCTTGCCTTGACGAAGGCGCTGTAGTCATACTTGTGGGCATCAGAATCATAGTACTTATACTGGCCGTTGCTGCCGAAGAATTTCTTCTCGGCATCCTGGTTGGCGATATAAGTAAGGTATCCCCAGTGGTTGCCACGGAACTGCTGCAGGTTCAATCCGCCGATAACATCCCAGTGCTCATCCTTGTAGTTGGTATTGTATACCATGCCGTAGGTATGCTGGGTGAGTCCCTTCTTGCGGATGAAGTCAGACTTCTTGACCTTGTTGCCCTCTGCATCCTTGTAAACGAGTCCGAACTTGGCAAACTTGGCGTTGTTCTTGAACTCCTTGTAGTAGCCGTAGCCATAGGTATAATGCAGTGAGAGGCTGTGGCTCCAGTGGCTGCTTGGTGTCCAGGTAGCCGAAAGGATGTTGTGGTTCTGATAGAAGTTATCAGTAGTCTTGTCCCATTTGCTTCCGTCGCGCAGGGTATAAGGAGTGATGGTATAATCGCCCTTGCCGTTGCGAACCAAATCACCTGTCAGCACATTAAACTTATCCAGACCTGCCTTATACATATCTTTATAAGTGCGGATGCCATCCTCAAGGAGGGTGAAGTTAGAGTTGTAATCTCCGCCCAGCACACCGTTCCAAGCCTGACCGGTCTTCTCGAAGTTGCCGATGTTCTTGTAGCTTATCTTGAAGTTGTCGCCCAGCCAGGTCAGTCCGCCATAGTAAGAACCTGAGCGGCCTGCTGTGCCGTCTACATAACCGTCGGTAGCTGTCTCGTGATAAGCACCGTCAAAAATCAGATGCTTGCCGAGCAGACCTGTAGAGAAGCTGGCGCCTGTATGATAGGTATTGTAAGAACCGAAAGAACCGGTAACTTCTGCAGTAGGGGTGAGCGAAGGAGCAGCTGTAGCCATAGAGATGCTTCCACCGAAGGCACCGTCGCCATTGGTAGAAGAGCCTACGCCGCGCTGTACCTGGATGCTGCCCAGAAGCGAAGAATAACTGTTCATGTTAGCCCAGAAAACGGTCTGGTCTTCCGGTGAGTTGAGAGCCACTCCGTCGAGTGTTACATTGATGCGGCTTCCGGCAGCGCCACGAATGCGCATATAGGTAGTACCGGTGCCGATACCGTTCTCACTCCAGGCGAGAATGCCCGGTGTACGAGAAAGGAGAAATGGCAATTCCTGACCTGAGCAAGAGAATTGTTTGAGTTCTGATTTCCTGATGTTAGCCACGGCGTATGGTGCTTCCTTTGCGGCACGTACGCCTTTTACAATCACTTCATTCAAATTCTGCACCTTCAAGGTGTCGATTTTTGTCTGTGCCAGTGCAGCCTGGCTTGCCAAAGAGCAAAACGCTACACTGAGTGCGATCCCGTTGAATCTTTTCATTTATTTAAATTAAAAACATCATATAAGGGGGAATGTGCCTTATTTTCCTACGCCAGCATTACCTGGTTCAGGTCGATGGGTATATTCTCAGCATCCGCTTTTTTCTCTTTTCCGGCGGTAGCACCCCTTAGTTAGCTCTCTGCTAACCGGGTGCAAAGGTACAAATAAATTTTAATCCCGCAAAATTTACGTAGATTTTTACTATATTTGTGTCCTTTTATCATTCTTTTTTCTTATATTTGCAGTCGGATTGCTGTTATTCGCAGTCCTTACAGTTTGAAACCTAAACTTCATGTGATATGGTTATGAGACGGTATATTTCACATTTGTTCACGTGGGTCATCTCTTTCCTGACCCTGTTGGCATTCTCATCGTGCTTGAATGAGCATCCTAAGGATCAGCTCGATGGGGGTGGCAGCAATGGTTCTGCGTCTGAAATATTCGATACGACCATAGCTCCTTTATATGATTTTATGGGTGGAACGATAGATGGGGAAGGCATCTGCGATATTCAGCGTCTGGACAGTCTGCTTTCTCTTTCTCCTGATGATGAGCAGCTTTATTCTTCCTGGCAATATCTTTATCGGGCTATCGGCATGTGCAACAAGTCGCTGGATATGATTGATTTACAGTCAGTACGCCTTACCGATAACCAGAAGGCGCAGTTCAAGGCTGAGGTGCGTGCCATCAGAGCCATGATGTATTATGAAGCGATGGATTTGTATGGCAGGATTCCGGTACTCCTGTCTTCGGCAGAATCACTCATCTATGAACCGGCTTCGGGCTCTTCGGTTACCGATGAAAAGCTGTCGGCTCAGAGCGAACGGAGCGAAATCTTCCATTTCATCTTCAGCGAATTGCAGCAGGTGTTGCCTTATCTTCCTCAGACGTCCAGTTTGGAGGAAGGCTCTCATTATGGGCGCATCACGCAGCCTGTGGTTAACTTCCAGCTGGCTAAACTGGCGCTGAATGCTGAAATCTATATGTATAACGATTGGACGCAGGGTTACAGGAAGCGTCCGAAGGGTAGGGACCTGGAATTTATGGTGCGTACAGCCGATGGCGCCTCGCTCATTACGGGCGGCAAGGCGAGTGAGAACCGCAGCAAGATATTGAATGCTTGGGAAACCTGCATCTTCTATTGCAACAGACTGGCTGATGAGGGCTGCAGTTTAGAGGAGGATGAAATCTTCAACAGTTCTGTGCGTTATCAGATGCCGAAGGATGCGCTGGTGATGGATGAGGCTGATTCTGTTCTGCATTCCCGACCAGCCAAACCTCTGTTCCGTTTCCGTTATGCTGATGTGTTGCTGATGAAGGCTGAGGCGATGGAGCGCAACGATGGGGATGGCAGGGCAGAGTATAATATGGTTCGTGCGCATGCCGGTTTGCCTGTGCGCAAGTCCTCGCTTGCCAATATTCTGGAAGACCGTCAGGTTATGCTGGCGGGCGAAACCTGTCATCGTCAGGACCTTATCCGTTTCGGCAAGTTCCTCAAGTCCTCGCATCTTCGCCGTTCTGTTCAGTCCGCTCTTACGTCCTCTTCCATCGTCTTCCCGATACCTCAGCGAAGTCTTGCCTTCAATGGCAAGTTGGTACAGAATAAAGGATATGAGGCAATGGAATAGCCCAAAACTCTTCACTCTTCACCCGATAGCTCGAATCCCCTTTATATAAAGGCGTTGCGGAGGGTGAAGAGCTTTTTGTAACTCTTCACCTCTCTTCACCCACTCTTCACCTCTCGAATCCCCTTTATATAAAGGCATTCCCAGCGATTGGGTGAAGAGTGAAGAGTAAAATCAATTTTCGCCTTCTTTTCTGATATCAGCCGGAACCGGTGTGATATTTCGGTTATTGAAAAACCTGGCAAACCGGTTTTCGTTCGTTGTTTGGCTCAGACAGCCCACTGTTCTTCCTATCGCTAGTCTGCTGTTCTAGTTTCGCCAGTCTGCTGTTTCCGATAAATAAAACCATTTTTTTTCGTCCTTTTATTCACTTTTTCCCCATTTCTCCCCTCCATTTAAAAATAAAATTTGTACTTTTGCATACGTTTTAACGTGTTAACGATAATCTTGGCAGATGCCAAATACAAAAATAAGAACGAAATGGATACATTATATTTATTGCAGTTCGCCTGTTTTCTATTTATGTTTATCAATATCCTCATCCTGGGTATTACCCGACTGCACATGAAGTGGATGAACCGGCGATATGAAGTGTCACGATGGCTGATTATCGGAGCCATGGTAGGATTGGCCATACAATTTCTCATGCAGATGCTTCTGGGCTTCCGGGCTCAAGACGCTGCTGTGGGAGCCGTTTTCAACATTCTGGTCTATCCCCCTTGCTTCTCGCTCATCTCTATTGGCATTTACAATATTGAGGCAACTCATGCCAACCGCCGGAAGATGAGCATCGTTTGCGCCAGCATTTATGCCGCCATATTGGCTGCCTTCTGCATCGGCTTTATCCAGAGGGGAAACTTCCATATCGGCAGCTGGATTTATGTGATGATAGTCCTGTTCGCCTTCAGCGTAGCCTATTGCATCTATATGATAATAGTGGAAATCAGAAAGCGCAGAAGGATGCTTGAGGTGATGGCTGGTTACGATATCCTGCCTTACGTGAGATATGCGCGAGCCAGTGTATTCATGGTCTTTTTCCCTGCAGTAGCCCTGCCTTTTGCAGTTCTTTCCACCAAATCTCTATATGTAATCGGACCTCTGGGACTGCTTGCTGTCTTTTTCTTCACGCTCAGTTTCATGGCTTTGGGCTATAATTACATGCCTACCGAAGAACTTCTGGATAAGGAGGAAGAAGAGGAGGCTGCCATGGAAAGTGTGGAAGACAATGCCTGTTTAGAACTGCAGGATGAAGAACTTGATGATAAGAAAGAAACTTTACAATCACTGCGTTCAGAAAGACGGCAGAAGATCGTCCGTGAGAGGTTGGATGAATGGTGTGCTGCCAAGGGTTATAGGGATACGTCGCTGAATATGATTACCCTGTCACGTTCGTTGGATATCAGCAGATACGAGTTGTCGCGCTACCTCTCATCCTGTCTCAATACCACCTTCCGCCCCTGGCTTGCCGAGGTGCGTTTTGAGGCTGCCAAGAAGATGATGTTGGATAACCCAGACTTCGGTAATGACATCATTTCTGCCGAGTGCGGCTTCTCTTCCCGTACCCATCTCTACCGTATGTTCAAAGAGAAAGAAGGCTGCTCTCCTACGGCTTGGAGAGAGAAAAACTGTTAAAAAGTATGTATTAGGTGTCGCATTCCCCACGAATGAGACACCTTTTTTGTAGGAATGCGACACCTATGTGGGGGAATGCGACACCTTGTTTCAAAGAAAAACACTATCTTTGCACCATGAAAAGTATAATAGATTCATTTGCCAAAGAAGAACAGGCTATCCTGATAGTAGCTTTGTTTCTCCTCATTTATGTTGGCATCATGATTAATGTCATGGTGAGGGAATATAGGACCTATCTTGATGATTACCCGATGTATCATTTCAGTCTGGGTGATTTCATCAGGAGAGGGCGTTTCTATATCTGCCTCATTCTCGGCGTAGTGTTTATCACGTTCGTGTGTCTGGTAGTCAGTCTGATGGCAATCAGTATTCAGTAGTTTCTTGATAAAATATAATAACAAATATATTATTAAATTATGAAACATTTTTCAAATCAATCCAATGGGTCGCACGTCGACCGTATGAACTATGGGGGGGCAAAGTTCTGTAGATTTGCCCTGTTCCCATTGATGTTGCTCATGTTGTTGCTTCTGCCTGGACGTATGGTGGCGCAGACAGAATACGACAACACAGTAACGTTTACAGCCTTAGAGGGTAATCCTGAAGGCTACGATAAAGAGAGTTACGCTAATCTCTTTGATGGCAAAAAGGAAGACGGCAATTTCTCTAAGTGGTGCTGCGAGTTTAGCGGCAGCGCCTATGTCATCTTAGAAGCCAGCAAGGTAGGAATTCCTGTGGGCTACACCATCACTACGGGTAATGACAATGCAAATCCTAGATGTGGAGGTCGCAATCCGTTGTCATGGAAACTCTATGGCAACAACGAAGGCAAAGAAGGCGCTTGGACGCTTATCGATAAGGTAGAAAATGACAAGGTGCTCCAGGATAAGAACTATGCTTCGTACGACTTCAAGTGCGAATGTTCTACCTCTTATCAATACTTTAAATGGGAAATCTCGGCTATTCATAGTGGAAGCCTATTGCAGGTAGGCGAGTTTGAACTCAAACTCAAAACCTGTACTCACCTGAAAGCCGATGGCTCGTCTGCTCTTGGCGCAGCAATCAAAACCGTTGAACCTACTTGCACAGAGCATGGCTATACCACAAAAGAATGCTCTCTCTGTCATTTAATTGTGAAGGAATATTTGAATCTTAAGCCACACACTCTCACTCATCATGCACTGAAAGCTGCTACATGTACAGAGGCTGGTATCATAGAATACTGGCAATGCAACGTATGCAACAAACTCTTCAGCAATGAAGCCGCAACTACCGAGATTACTGATGCTGCCAACCTCGTGATTCCAGCAAATGGTCATACATTAGACAGTGAAGGCAATTGTACTGTCTGTGGCGCAAATCGCTATGCTTTGTTCAATAATTTGGATGGTATAACCGATGTTACCATTACTGACAATGGTAGTTATCCTTGGCAGATGTTGGACTCGAATGCTGAAGGTATGCAGGATCTTGGCTTCACTATTCCTAAGGGTAGCAATGGACTTATGTCAGGTAATTATCGTGTGGATAGTAGTTCTTCAGAGACTGTAATCAGGTTCAAAGTATCTAAAACTATATTATTGACATCTCAGGTTATCATTTCGGCAGAAGAAATAGGTGGTGATGAATTTGGTGATGCATTTTCTATTTATTTAGATGACAAATTAAATCTGAAGATGAGAGGAAAAAAGCAAACAGAATACAAAGTTTTATTATCTCCAGGCGAACATTCTTTGAAGTTAAAATATGAAAAAGGCTATAGTTCATATGGAAATGCTGATCGCGCATTCTTATACAATCTGAAAACACCAGTCACAATTGATGACTATGTCGCAGATTATGAATCGTCTAACAACACATTGACTTTCAAGAAAATCACTTCGAACAATATAGAAAGCCTTGATTTAAACCATGCAGTTATAGTGTATAACAATCGGACGGTGGGTGATATATGCTATTTTTTAGGAATAGATGACTCAGATATCAAGAGTGTCGTTTTCGATAAGAGTTTCAATACATACGCTCCAACATCATTGAAAAGTTTCTTTGAGTTTTTAACAGGGTTGGAAACAATTAAAGACTTGAAGTACTTGAATACGGAGAATGTAACGGATATGTCCCGCATGTTCTGGGCCTGCTACGCTCTCACTTCGCTCGACCTCTCTAATTTCAATACAACGAATGTGACGAATATGAGAGAAATGTTCTATAATTGTAAAAAACTCACTTCGCTCGACCTCTCTAATTTCACTACAACGAATGTGACGAATATGGGAGGAATGTTTTCTAGCTGCTCAGCTCTCACTTCGCTCGACCTCTCTAATTTCTATACAAAGGTGGTGTGGTGGATGGACAATATGTTCAATGGCTGCTCAGCTCTTACAACCATCTACGCCAGCGATAAGTTTGTTACGGACTATGTACATTATGGTGGTAATGTGTTCAAAGGTTGCACGAATCTCAAAGGCTATGACTTAAGCAAGACCAACTACACGTATGCCAACTGCGGCACGGAAGGTTATTTTACTCCTGTATTTGAGTATGCCGAGTTTGACGGAGGCACAGGTACGCTTACATTCAGACACGGCCTTTCCAAGCCCGAAGAAGCTTATGCGCTTAATCTGGGAGAATCCGAGCCGGGGTGGCTTACGCATAACAAAGAAATCAAGGAAGTGGTCTTCGATGCTTCGTTTGCTAACGCAAGACCAACGGGCTGTTATAAGTGGTTCTATAAATGCACTAATCTGGCCACAATAGAGGGCTTCGAGAATCTTAACACCGAGAATATGACGAAAATGAGTTACATGTTCTTTTTATGTCGAAATCTCTCTTCGCTCGACCTCACTAATTTCAATACAGGGAATGTGACAGAAATGTGGGGCATGTTTGAGGGGTGTGAAGGACTCACCTCGCTCGACCTCACTAGCTTCAACACTGCGAATGTGACGGATATGGACGCTATGTTCCGGGGGTGCTCTACTCTCACAACCATCTACGCCAGCGAAAAGTTTGTAACGGACCAGGTCCATGGTTATGATATGTTCTCTGGATGCACAAGCCTCAAAGGCTATAGCAATAGCATGAGAGACCATAACTACGCCAATTACAAGACTGGTTATTTCACCAAGCTGGTAGGCAAGAATGGCGATGAGAAGATAGGAGCAACGGGAGAAACTCTTACTGCGGAGAACCTCGCTCTTGACGACAACAAGGACTTCGTAGCTTACGAGCCGTTCGCAGCCAAGGCTGCATCTTACAACCGCACAATGAATGCTGGCACCGCATGGGGAACGCTCTGCTTGCCTTTCGCCATTGCCCAGAGCCAGGAAACAGGATGTAAGTTCTATAGTCTCACAGGTATTGACAATGATAATGATTGCATCACTCTTGAGAGTTATGAAGAAGGAGCAGAGATTCCTGCCGGCACTCCGGTGCTCTTCAAGATAAATGAGGGTGTGCCGGAGCTCGAAATTTCTGCACAAAATGCAGACCTCGTTATCAAGCCAGTAGCTGGAACAAACAAAGAAGTCAACCTCGTAGGTTCATTCACCAAGATTGGCGGCAAAGACAATCAGGGTCTTACAGACACCGACTACATCATCGGCAAGGATAAGTTCTGGCTTGTCTCTGAGTTGAAAAAAGATGGCAATAGCAAGGGCGTGGGTATCAAACCGATGCGTGCATACATCCATCCAACCACAGCATCTCAGGCAAGAGCAGCCATGCTGAGCATCGGAAAGGGTGATGGCACTACTGTCATTGACAACCTCAACGCTATCAGCAACGATGCCAATGCAGAATACTATGATGCGATTGGTCGTCGTACCAATGGTCTGCAGAAGGGTCTGAACATCGTGAAGCGTGGCAGCAAGACTTATAAAATCATGGTTAAGTAAAGAATTTTAAAATCAAAAGGATATGAAAAAGAAAGAATATACAAAGCCAGAGATACAGGTGGTAAACATCACCTCTTGCACCCTCCTTGCAGCATCTACTATGCAGCAAGGAAGAGGTGACAGTGGTAGACCAGAAATGGAAGACGACTGGTATTATGGTGATTAACAGTCATTATAACGCCTAACGGCATAATACAGGAAGCCCCCGGTGCTATACGCATCGGGGGCTTTTACCATTTTCTTCCTTCCTGAGCCTTCTTATTTTAAACTAATATCGATTCTAAAAAATCAGCAGGAGTCTGCACATTTTCTGCAAAATCCCTAAAGTCCTTTACATTTCTTGTTACTATCACATCTACTTGATGGAGCAAAGCAGATTCATATTGCACGCTATCCTCAAAATCTTTACGTTCAAATGATAGACACTTCTTTATAATCTCCTTATCCACATCCGTTATTTCACAAAGAGACGCAAGACCTAACATAGATTGATACAACTCTTCCCGAGAATAAGATTTGCGCAAGATAAAAAATGCATTGACAAATGTTATAGCAGAAACATAAAGTTGAATTTTTCTCTTATGGGCTAGGTCAAAAATAACGGCAGCGGGATAATAAAAATCACCTCGCTGATCATAGAAATCTATGACTATATTGGTATCTAAGAATACTTTCATTTGTATTTTTCTTCTAAAGATTCATATAATGAGTCATCTATCGCATCTGAAACTTGCTTACGATTCTTAAGCGTCATCTTAAGTATTTCGGGCGAAAGCTGATAGTTAGCCCACGCATTCTCTTGCTTCTTTACAGTTGTAACAGACTTAGCATTAGCTGACTCCAACAGACGTTCGGCCAACCAACGCTCATTACTTGCTGTCAAAGGAAGGGACTGCAAGAAACTCCACAATTTATAAATAGCTAATGTTGTCATATCATACATATTTATATTATTCCAAATGCAAAACTACAACTTTTATTTAAAACAGCCAAGAATTTTGCTGATTATTTTAATTGAATGCGAAATTTAATTGGCTAATTTCAATTAGAAAGGGGGTATCTTTGGAGAGCTCCGATAGGCAGAATGCAGAGTATACAGACAGTAAAGAAAACTTACAGCCAATTTCTCTGGAGCGTCAGGCAGCCATCAAGGAAAAGCTTGACAAGTGGTGCGAAGAAAAGACACCACAGTAAACATGTTCACCCTGTCACGCTCGCTGAACATCTCCAAGAACGAGTTGTCGCGCTACCTCTCATCCTGTCTCAATACCACCTTCCGCCCTTGGCTTGCCGAGGTGCGTTTTGAGGCTGCCAAGAAGATGATGTTGGAGAGCCCCGACTTCGGTAATGACATCATTTCTGCCGAATGTGGCTTCTCTTCCCGTACCCATCTCTACCGTATGTTCAAAGAGAAAGAAGGCTGTTCTCCTACGGCTTGGAGAGAGAAAAATTGTTAAAAAGTATGTATTAGGTGTCGCATTCCCCCACGAATGAGACACCTTTTTTGTAGGAATGCGACACCTATGTGGGGGAATGCGACACCTTGTTTCAAAGAAAAACACTATATTTGCACCATGAAAAGTATAATAGAATCATTAGCCAAAGAAGAACAGGCTATCCTGATAGTAGCTCTGTTTCTTCTCATTTATGTTGGCATCATGATTAATGTCATGGTGAGGGAATACAGGACCTATCTTGATGATTACCCGATGTATCATTTCAGCTTGGGTGATTTCATCAGGAGAGGGCGTTTCTATATCTGCCTCATTCTCGGCGTAGTGTTTATCACGTTCGTGTGTCTGGTAGTCAGTCTGATGGCAATCAGTATTCAGTAATTTCTTGATAAAAAATAATAACAAAAATAGTATTAATTTATGAAAAGATTTACCAATCAATCCAATGGGTCGCAAGCCGGCCGTATTTACAATGGGGGGGCGAAGTCCTGTAGATTTGCCCTGTTCCCATTGATGTTGTTGATGTTGTTGCTTCTGCCTACACGTATGGTAGCGCAGATAGATTACGACGAGTCTGTAACGTTTACAGCCTTAGCAGGTAACCCTGAGGGCAACACTAATGAGACTTACGCCAATCTCTTTGATGGCAAAAAGACAAAAGACAAATTCTGCAGCGATGCGAATGCCACTCAAGAGGTTTGTTATGCCAGCCTTTCAGCTCAGCCTTATGTCGTGTTTGAAGAAAGCACAGGAACGCTTACATTCAGATACGACACTTACAAGCCCGAAGGAGCTTATGACTTAAATGTGGGGAAAAATAAGCCTGAATGGTCCTCTCTATTTGATAAAATCAAGAAGGTAGTCTTCGATGCTTCGTTTGCCAATGCAAGACCAAAGAGCTGTTATTCGTGGTTCGAATCATGCTTTAAGCTGAGCGCAATAGAAGGCATTGAGTATCTTAACACCGAGAATGTGACGGATATGAGCAGCATGTTCCAGTCCTGCCTTTGCGGCTACCCGCTCGACCTCACTAGCTTCAACACAGCGAATGTGACGGATATGAGCTCCATGTTCAAGTACTGCGCTATCACCTCACTCGACCTCACTAGCTTCAACACAGCGAATGTGACGGATATGAGCTCCATGTTCGAGCACTGCCGCCTTCTCAAAAGCATCTTCGTCTGCGATAAGTTTGTTACTGACCAGATTACTAATGGTGATAATATGTTCAAAGATTGCGAAAACCTCAGAGGCTACAACGATAGCAAAATCGACCACAACTATGCCAACTGCAGCCAGCCTGGTTACTTTGATCCTGGATTTGAGTATGCTATGTTTGACAATGCCACAGAGACTCTTACATTCAGCTACAAGGGGTTCAAACCCGTAACTTATTATTATGTCTTATTTGAGGGTAGAGCTATGCCTGAATGGTATTCTAAAAAAGATAAAATCAAGAAGGTGGTCTTCGATGCTTCGTTTGCCAATGCAAGACCAAAGAGCTGTTATTGGTGGTTCCGAGAATGCCTTAATTTGACCCGTATAGAAGGCATGGAAAATCTTAACACTGAGATGGTGACGACTATGGCATGTATGTTCTCTCACTGCGAAGCTCTCACTTCGCTTGATGTCACCAACTTCAACACTGCGAATGTAACGGATATGTCTTTAATGTTCTCTTCTTGTACAAAACTCTCTTCGCTCAATCTCTATAATTTCAATACAGAGAATGTTACAAATATGCTCGCTATGTTCTCTTCTTGCAAAAATCTCGCAACCATCTACACCAGCGAAAAGTTTGTAACAACCAAGGTTGATAATTTGAATCATTTTATGTTCGATGATGACGAACAGCTCAAGGGAGCCAATGCTTACGATGAAATGAAAACGAGCGTTCATTGCGCCAACTACAAGACTGGCTACTTCACCAAGCTGGTAGGCAAGAATGGCGATGAGAAGATAGGAGCAACGGGAGAAACTCTTGCTACGGATAATCTCGTACTTGACGACGATAAGGATTTCGTGGCTTACGAGCCATTCGCAGCCAAGGCTGCATCTTATAGCCGCAAGATGAAGGAAGGCACTACCTGGGCAACGCTCTGCTTGCCATTCGAGGTATCTCTCGCCGACAAGAACTTCCGTGCCTTCAAACTTCTTTCGGCTGATGAGGGTACTGAGACCGTAGAACTCGAAGAGATTGAGGGAAGCATCGCAGCTGGTACTCCTGTTATCATCAAGATAAAGGATGGAGCAACAAAGCTCAACTTCACTGAAGCCAACAAGGCGATAGCAAAAGATGTTCAGACTGCTGAAACTGCTGACGCCAACTACAAGCTCCAGGGTATCTACACCAAAAAGGAGTTCAGCAAGGATACTGATAACAACTGCTACATCGTGAAGGGCGCCAAGCTGATGAACCCAGCCAAGCTGTTGGGTGAAACAACAACAGAGTCTGTGGGCAGCACGCCTTTCCGTGCTTACATGGTAGATAACTCATCTGCTCCTGCAGCTGGTGCCAGAATGTTCAGCATCAGCGTCGGCGGCAGCACCACAGCCATCGAGCAGTTGGAGACTACAGCAGATAGCAAGGCTGAATACTACGACCTCCAGGGCCGTCGCCTCCAGAATTTGCAGAAGGGTGTGAACATCGTAAAGCGTGGCGGCAAGACCATGAAGGTTATCATCAAGTAATAAAAAATAGTAATAAAAATAGATATGAAAAAGAAAAGATATATCAAGCCAGTGGTTAGCGTCATGGAAATGGAAACCACAGCCATCCTCGCCGGCTCTGTTATCCAGAAGGCGTCAGAAGCGGATTACAGCGACGAAAAAGTGAAGGATTTCTGGGATAATCCAACTGATAAGAGAATTTGGGCAGACTAGCCCCTGATTCTCTATCGTAGTCCCCTACAGGCAGCACATCTGCTGCCTGGGGCAAAATAAAAAGCCCCCGGAGCTATTACGCTTCGGGGGCTTTTTCATAACCGTATAGAATAAAAATCTGCGTGACCGATTCTTTATCACGCATGACTATAACAATTTAAAAATAAAAAAAACAAAAAAGTTGCCTAAAAACTTGGAAGTTAAAGATATAAATCTTATCTTTGCAAAAATATCCCAAAAAAGAAAAGTTATGGCAACAGCAATAAGAATCATTCCAACTCTTCAAGGTGAAGAAGCTGAAAAATTTTTAGAAAATGCAGAATGGACAGAAGCCCATCCTGGAAGTATTAAAGTTGACAAGAAAAAAGTTGAACTCACAAGAAAATTCTTGCGCGAAATGAACTTGCTATGACATATGAAGAATTATTAGAGATGTGCGTCCTTACTGTCGTAACACCTCAAAAGCTTGCTTCATGTGAGCCTTTTTGTTGTGACAATCAAGACTTAGACGAATTCTTTGCCAATGATTCCGTTATTTATTCCAAGCGTTTACTTGGAAAAACATATTTATTGTGCCTTCGTGACAATCCTAATATTGTTGTGGCTGCATTTACCCTATCCAATGATAGCATTAGGATTACCAATAAACTAAATGATGAATCAAAAAAATCATTTCTTGACTTTACAGATCTTCAAGGGAAAAGACTTCGCAGGTTCCCAGCTGTTCTGATAGGCAGACTTGCTACCAACAAAAAGTTTGCAGGCAAAGGAATCGGAACTGCTGTTATGGACTTGATAAAAAACTGGTTCAGATATAATAACAAAACCGGATGCCGTTTCATTATTGTTGATGCCTATAATAGTGATTCTACCATTCACTATTATCAAAAGAACGGTTTTAAATATCTTGTTGAAGATGAACGTTTCGAAGCTAAATACATGGAAATAGGTGTTGGCAGATTGCCACTAAATACACGCCTTATGTATTTCGATCTCCTAGGTATGGAAGACATTGATGATACCGTCTATATATCATAAAGTTCTCAGACTTCAATAGGAAATTTCGCCGAATCGCCTGTTGAAAACGAAGAAAACAGAAAAAGCCCCCGGAGCTATTACGCTTCGGGGGCTTTTTCCGCTTTCTTCCTTATACTTCCTTCCAATCTATCAATCCTTTTCCCTTATCATCCAGTTCTATGGCAAGGGCAATTACTTTTCGCTTATCAGCCTTGAAAGGTTCGGCATACAACTTGGCTTTTATCTGCTCCGTGGCAGCATCTACACCGCCGTTATTGCTCTGCTTCTGAAGTAAGCACTGGCAATATCGTCTCGTAAAGTGATTTTTTTACCTCAGAATTCGGAAATCCTAGCAAATAGATTCCATCCATATATCCCTTTATCGTAAGATACCCCAACTGATAAAGGACAAGTTCTGCTCCACCATCAGTCACATCAGAAGTCTCCAGTGTATCGCTAATTATCGGACAATACTCGAAATCTTTCAACCTCTTTTTAATATCATCTTCAAACTTAGAGAGTAGTGGCGATGTCCCGGATGAAAACCAATAGTTCTCCAAATCAGAATCTGCCAATGCATTGATAAGACAGAAAGGATTGAATACATCAACCTTGTTTCTACTACTGAAGTGATAGCCACCATAATAAGAAGACAGATGCATTGCAGCTTCATCGAATGTCCATCCTTTACATGCTGCCAATTTGTTGATTTCCGGTTTGAAATAACAGATAGCTTCTTCTTTTGTGATACCACATAGAGCAGCATATTCTGAATCAAAACCAATGAAACTCAAATTGTTGAGACCTGAGGTTAGGGAGAATTGCGAAAATTTGGTGCAGCCTGTGATAAAAATAAAGTTTTCGAATTTGTCCATAGATTTGAGAATGACAAATACGTCTCTGTATATTGCCGTACATTTTTCGTATAACGGAGTCTTCCAGGAATGCTGCAATGGAGAGTCATATTCATCGATGAGAATGGCCACCTGCAAACCTGTTTTGTTGTATGCAGTCTTTATAATTTCTATCAGACGAGTAGCTAACGGAGAATTACCTCTTGTTTCTATCTCATACAAAGATTCATATTCCTGAAAGGTATAGTCTAGATAACCTTTCAGACTTTCCGGCTCTGCGCCCGCACGACTCATATCCAGTCTTATGACAGGTCGCTTCACCCATTCCGTCTCCATCTGCATGATCTTCAACCCCTCAAAGAGTTCCTTCTTACCCATGAAGTAGGCTTCGAGCGTATCGACCAGCACTGATTTACCAAAGCGGCGTGGACGGCTCAGGTAATTATACTTTTTCCCTCTGTTGGCAAGTTGCCAGATGATATCTGTCTTGTCAACATAAAGGTATCCACCCTTTCTGATTTCCTCGAAAGACTGGATGCCTACCGGCAATTTTCTATCGTTAGTCTCTACCATAATTCCTAATCTTTGTTTTCCAATTGCAAATTTACGATTATTTTTCCAAACCGCCATGCTTTTCCTCTTTTTTTTAATGAGCTAGAAAGAATCTTACGGATGGTCTTATGCTCCTCTTGAAATAAATGATGTAATAAAGTTGGTTAAAAATGTAGTAAATGCTTGTTTGCTTGTCGCTTTTTTAGTATCATTTGCGATGAAAAATAAAACTCAAGTGTGGAAAATGTGGAGAATTTCACAAAAGAAGTATCGGAAATGTGTAAACTTACACATTTTCCGCACTTTAACGATGGAGGTGCTAAAAAATGTTTAATAGAATAATTATTCAAGAATTAAAACAATGGAGAGCTAAAAAAGACCGTAAGCCATTGATTATGCTGGGCGCTCGACAAGTAGGAAAGACTTCTGTACTTCAGAAGTTCGGAGAAGAATATTTTGAGCATTGCGCATATTTTAGTCTCAATGAAGAAGAGGGAGTCTGCGATATCTTTCGCAAGACCAAGAATCCGCTGCAAATCATCGAGCAATTGTCATATCTTACTTCAGAACCTATTTTGCCTCAGAAGACTTTGCTTATTCTTGATGAGATACAAGACTGTCCGGAAGCCATTAGCGCAATGAAATATTTCTGCGAAAAGACGCCGGAATATGTTGTGGCTTGTGCTGGTTCTCTTTTGGGGTTGGCTTTTGGTCATCAAGGCTTTTCTTTTTTTTAAATAATTTTTAATGAGAAAAAAGATATATGGGTGAAGAGGGGTGAAGAGTGGGTGAATAGATAAAGAAAACTCTTCACCTCCCGAAACCCCGATAAACAGAGGGGTTAAGGGTGAGAAGGTGAAGAGTGAAGAGATAAATCGGGATTGCTTACAACTGATAGAACTTGGTGAAAGCCTTCACGCAATATTCATGGTCGATAACGCTACCGGTTTCGCGGCAACTGTGCATAGCGAGGATGGCATTGCCCATATCCACACCCTTCAATGGGATGGAAGAGGCGAGGATATTGCCCAATGTGCTGCCACCTGCTACATCGCTGTGGTTTACGAAACGCTGGCATGGTACACCGGCTGCATCGCAGATGTTGGCGAAGATGGCTGCTGATACAGCATCGCTCGCATACTTCTGGGCTGCATTGAACTTGATGACCGGACCACCGCCCAATTTAGGATGATTCGTAGGGTCGAATTTTTCGCTATAGTTAGGATGCCAGGCATGCGCATTATCGGCTGAAATCATGAAGGCACGCTCTACTGCCTGATAATAAGCCTCTTCTGTATGGCTCTGTGCCAGGGCGATGCGCTGGAGCATATATGAAAGGAATGGACTTCCGGCTCCCTGTTTGGTCTGAGACCCCGTTTCTTCATTATCGAAGATGGCGAGAACCTGGGTGGTATCATTGGCATCAGATGCAATCATCGCCTCTACACCAGCCCAGCACATAGACAGGTCATCGAGTCTGCCTGAAGAGATAAACTCATCGTGTACACCGAAGGTGCAGGCTGGAGTGGCATCAGCCAGATAGAGATCGAAGTCGAGAACATCTTCTTTCTTGATATTCAGTTCGCCGGTTATCACATTCATCAGGAGGTTACCCTTCTCCAGTTCATCATTGATGATGCCGAGGATAGGGAGTACATCCTTCTGTTTGCTCAACTTCACACCATCATTCACCTGACGGTTGAAGTGAATAGCAAGATTGCTGATCTGCAGCAATGGGCGCTTCACATGAAGAAGGAGCGTCTGGGGATTCATCGTATTCTCGCCCTTCACGATAACTCTACCTGCCAGGGTGAGCGGACGGTCGAACCAGGTTGACATGATAGGACCACCATACACCTCGGTGTTCAGTTTTACGATACCGCCCTCGCAAAGCATCTCAGCATTTGGCTTGATGCGGAAGGTAGGCGAATCGCAGTGGGCGCAGATCATGTGGAAACCGGCATCTGCCAAAGGCTTCTTTCCGATTTGGAAGGCGTAGATGGAAGAGTCGTTCTTGGTAACGAAGAACTTTTCGCCCGCTTCAATCTTGCCCAAAGGCTCCTGTGGGTTCATACGGCGGAACCCGTTCTTCTCCAATTCCTCGGAGATATTCTTTACTGCCAGGAAATTCACTGGCGATGCGTCTAGAAAGGATAATAATCTTTTGATCATAGTCTATATCTTTATATTAATATCTTGCAAAGATAATAGATTTTTTTCATTTTATCTCATTATTCTATTTGTTTTTCATTTTTTTGTATTATCTTTGTCCCCAAATAAGATCAATGAAAGAATTATGAAACGATATAAATCCTGTACTCTAATTATATTGCTGCTGTTGGCATCGGCTCTTCAGGCATATGCGCATATTTCCAGAAATATGTTCATGCTTTCCAATCTCAATACTGACATTGGTCTTTCCAGCCCTCGAGTTTATTCTATTGTCGAGGCTGAGGATGGTGCCATGTGGATAAGTACTAAGCGTGGAGTTGACCGATATAATGGGCAACAAGTAACCAATTATACTTTATACACAGAGATGCCGTATAGTGATGCTAGTGGTAGATGTATTAAACTGACTAAGGATACGCAACATCTGATTTACGCCTACGACAACAAGGGAAAGGTGTATATATATGATAAGAGGAAAGATGCATTTGTCTTGAAATGTAATCTTCAGCATATTTTAGGTGGAAGTATCGTGTTGAACGAACTGTTGGTAGACAAAAGGGCAATTTCTGGTTAGCTATGGATAGAGGCATTTATTGCTTATCAGCAGCTACTGATGGAAAGGAGATAGTTCGGGAGACAGCTAAGGGGAGGTTTGTATTGAAAAATACCTATATTAATCATATCCAATTTATAGGTCAGAAACTCTTGATAGGAACATTTAAAGATGTTTATTGCTATTCGATGTCTGCCCGGAAGTTAGAAAAGAAGATTAGTGGCAGTTCTGTAGTATCCTCTTATCATGATATTGCGGGACATCGTATCTGGCTGGGTACTTTTCACGAAGGAGTTAAAGTAGTGGATGATCGTACTTGGAAGCTGATAAAATCTGCTGATTTCCAATCTTTGCAAAACATTCCTAAAATTCCAGTACGTTCAATCATTTTATATGATAAACAGACTCTTCTGATGGCTGTAGATGGAGCAGGAATATATGCTTATGACAGTTCGAATAAACAAACCAAGCTCTTGCTTGATACAGACGGGCGTCCGGGTAACATACTGAATGGTAATGGATTATATACCTTGTGCTGCGATCGTTTTGGCGATTTATGGACAGGCTCTTACTCGGGAGGAGTAGATTTGGCAATACCGATGAAACATACATTGGAATATATCACACATGAATATCTCAACAGTCAATCACTGATAGATAATTGTGTGAACGATGTTTTCCAAAGCCGTGATGGGAAAATATGGTATGCCACAGATAAAGGAGTAAGTGTTTATGATGCGCAGACTCGTCTTTGGCATCATGGATTATATAATAAAGTGGCGCTTACGATTTGTCAGACTGTAGACGGCAGAATTCTGGTTGGTACCTATGGTAATGGCGTATATCAGGTTCATGCTGATGGCACTAGTATGCCTGCTTATTCTGTGGAAACAGGAATGTTGAAGAGTGATTACGTATTCAGTCTTTTTACTGATAGCGATGGTAATATTTGGGTGGGATGTTTGGATGGAGATATGGCTTGTTTCCCTTCAGATAAATATAATTTGAATGGAACGGGAAAGTCGGTATTCTATCTGCCTGTCAACGAAGTGCAATGCATCACGGAATCACTGGATAAGCGTTTTATAGCTGTAGGAACTTCGCATGGAGGCTATTTGATTGATAAGCGTGAACCTTTGCATCCTCGTCGTTTCTTTTATCCTGAACAGTATCCCGGTAAAGACATTAATTTGTTTGTCAACAGTATGTCTTTTCAGGATTCCCGTCATATCTGGATTGGAACGGATGGAGGAGGACTCTATGATTATGATTTCCTGACAAAGAAGTTTAAGCGTTATACGAATCAGGACGCTTTGCCTTCTAATACTGTTTATGGACTTATAAAAGGTATTAATGGCAATTTGTGGATCAGTACGGATAAAGGATTGGCGTTCATGAAACAGGGGAAGATAGTAAACCTCAACATCTTTAAGGGAATGGAACGTGAGTATAACCGGATGTCTGTTGCGTGTACTTCAGATGGCAGGGTGCTTTTTGGCAGCAACGATGGAGTTGTCGCTTTGACTCCTATGTTTGCCAAAGGTTTGAATTATGCCGCTCCACTTCGTATTCATAGTGTTGAGGTTGAAGGTGTCGAACGTTCCGATTACTGGAATGAATGTCTCTTTGAAATGTTGAAGGAAGGCAAATTGAAACTTAGCCATAATGAGAATACGCTGGTTGTTTCTTTCGAGAGTATCAATTATCAATACCAGTATGATATTCAATATCAATATTATTTGGAAGGATACGACCGTAATTGGAGTAAACCATCTTCTAATCAGTTGGCACGATTTGTAAATTTGCCTTCGGGCAGCTATGTGCTTCATGTAAAGGCTATCTGCAGAAGTAATGGTAGAGAATTGGGAGAAACAACTTTGGAAATTCATATAGCCCAGCCTTGGTGGAATACCTGGTGGGCATGGATTATCTATCTCTGTATTTTTGCTGCCATCTTATATTTTGTCTGGCAGTATTACAAAGAGCGCTTACAGCGAAAGTATTATGATGAGAAAATCAATTTCTTCGTTAATACAGCCCATAACATACGTACTCCTTTGAGTCTCGTGTTGGCTCCTCTTGATAATCTGGCTAATGATTCCAGTTTGAGTGAGAAAAGCCGTGGATTCTTGGATATGGCGCATCGCAACGGCAACAAACTATTGAAGATGGTTACAGAATTGCTTGACTTCCAAAAGGTAGAGCAGTCTGCCGAACAGGTTCGCCTGCAAGATATAGAATTGCCGATGCTTTTACGTGTGCAGTTGGAAAAGTTTGTATTGGCAGCTCAGGAGAAGCATATTCAACTGTGTATTGAAACGTGTCCGCAGCAACAGATTCATTCTGATGTCAAAATGATGGATCTGATTTTGGAAAATCTTCTCTCGAATGCTATCAAATATACACCTCAAGGTGGAAAGGTTACGTTGTCGGCTTCTGTTGAAGGTAAGATGGCTATGATTCATGTATGTGATACAGGTATAGGTATTCCAAAGGCCGAAATTAAGAGTATCTTCAAGACCTTCTTCAGGGCTTCTAATGCGATAAATTCTCAGGAAATGGGAAGTGGATTAGGACTGATGCTTACACGGAAGCTTGTAGAGAAATTAGGAGGAAAGCTTAGTTTCGTAAGTGAGGAAGGAAAGGGTACTACTTTCTGTGTGAAGATGCCATTAGGTCATGTAACAGATTCTTCAGTTCGGCTTGTAGAAGAAAAGAAAAATATTGCAACTGAATCTTCTTTAGCTGAAGATAAGCATGATGAAACTTGCCAGACTGTGTCTTCTGCGGTTCTGCAGGATGCTGATGTTTCAACGGATACACTTCTTTTTGTCGATGACAATGAAGATCTTCGCAAATATATCAGAATGACTTTTGGTGATTCTTATCAGGTAGTTGATGTGGAGAGTGCAGAGGCTGCCTTGAAATATTTGAAAGAGGGCGGGGTATGTGATATCGTTGTTTCTGATGTCATGATGCCGGGAATGCACGGAGATGAGTTCTGTCGCAGCATCAAGGAAAATAAGGAAACATCATGGCTGCCTGTTATCCTGCTGACTGCTAAGGCTGGTCGTGACTTTATGATAGAGGGACTTGGACTTGGTGCTGATGACTATATAGCCAAGCCATTCGATACTGCTATTCTTGCGAGTAAGGTTGCCAGTATTTTGAAGAATCGTCGCCGGTTGAGTCTGTATTATATGGACAGAAGCCTTGCTCTTGTTAGAGGAGAGGTTGCTTCTGAGTCTGCTTCTTCCGAGCAGATTGTGGGTTCTGATTCTTCCGATGAACAATTGAAACCTACTGGAGCTTCTGAAGAGAAAAAGGATGATACTATCTTGAATAAGCAAGGCCAGACATTCGAAAATGTGGCAGAAGCTGTTCTGGATCCGCAAGACCAGGCTTTTGTAGATAAAGCTACCCGTTTGGTGTTGGCTCATCTGAGCGACACAGACTTTAATATCGACCGACTCTGTAGAGAGATGGCGATGAGCAGAACGCTTTTCTATGGTAGGCTGAAGACTCTTACGGGTCAAAGTCCGCAGGATTTTATGCGTTTGATACGTCTGGAGCAGGCTGCAATCTTCCTGAAACAGGGGGATAGTGTGCTGGATGTATCTGTGAAAGCCGGTTTTGTAAATGTGAAGTACTTTAGTACTGTATTTAAAAAGCACTTTGGAGTTTCTCCAAGTAAGTATCTGTAAATTAGAGTTTTAAATTCAAAGAAAAGGTTTCTGCTTAGACGATATGTCTGAATTGAAACCTTTTTTTGTTTGTTATCTAACCCTCTGAAAGTTCCTTTTCTTTATCTTTGCAACCAGATTCTGTTAAGTAAGTCAAACAGTTATTTAAAAAACGAAACAATAACAATATAAACATAAAAATGAAAAGGAACTTTTTGAAAATTAGCCTCTTTTTAATAGGCGTCTTCACATGTTTCTCATGCGAAGCAAGTACGTTGCCCTCATCCAGCAGTTCTGATGGTGTAGGCGAATCCATACCTACTGCCCAGCAATGGAATAAAGATGTTGTGGGGTGGAATCTTGGCAATGAATTCGAGTGCTCAGCTCCTGGACAGGATGGTGAGTCGATGCAGATTGGCAACCCTGATGGTTCTATCCATGCAGAGACAGCCTGGGGCAATCCCGTTGTTACCAAGAAGATGATACAAGCCGTGAAGAAGGCTGGTTTCAATGCCATCCGTATTCCAATCCGTTGGCAGTGCCACATTACCAACGCTCAGGCGATGAGCATCGACAAGGCTTGGATTGCTCGCATCAAGGAGGTGGTGGGCTGGTGCCTGGATAATGACCTCAAGGTTATCATCAATGTGCATCATGAAAAATGGCTCGAAAGTCGTCCTACCTATCAATATAAGGAAGAAAACTGCCAGAAGCTTGCGCTTCTTTGGATGAATATCGCCTCTGAGTTTGCCAATTATGATTATCGTCTTGCTTTCGCAGGAACTAACGAAGTGCATATCAAAGATAACTGGGGCAAACCTACTGCCGAGAACCTCGAAGTGCAGAATGCTTACAATCAGATATTCGTGGATGTGGTTCGTGCCACAGGCGGCAACAATGTCAAGCGCCACCTCATCTTACAGACTTACGTTTGTAACCCATGGTTTGGCATCGAGAATGGAGATTTCATCATTCCGAAGGATGCCGAAGGCAATGGCAACAACTATATGAGTGTGGAATTTCACTACTATCAGCCATGGAGCTACGCCGGCGATTGCACCTACGATTACTGGGGTGATGCCTATAAGGATGCTGGCAAGATACCTGCAGAAAATGAGAAGACGATGACGGATTTCTTCGACAAGGCGGTGAATACCTGGAGCAACAAAGGACTGGGTATCGTAATAGGAGAGTGGGGAGTAACCGATCACTATAAGTCAAACTCAGAGAAAGTGCATGAAAACATGACCTACTACTGTAAGTTCTTGACTACGGAGGCTCGCAAACGAGGCTTCTCTACTTTCGTTTGGGACAACAACCACTTCGGCAACGGCTCTGAGAAGTATGGCATCTTCGACCGTTTCAAGAGTATGAAGGTGAATGCTCCTTGGATTCTCGAAGGAATCTTTGGGAAAGAATAATGTTAAACTAAAAACAAAAATATCAATTATGAGAAAGAAAACTATGTTTCTCGGCCTGCTCGGTGCAGGTTTGATGTGGATGCCTGCTTCTGCCATTCTCGCTGCCCAGATGAACAATGCTGCGATGAGCGTTCAGCAGAACCAAGGCATCAAGGGTACAGTGGTGGATGCCACTGGCGAAACCTTGATTGGCGCTAGCGTGAAGGTGGCTGGTACAACCAACGGTGCCGTTACCGATATAGATGGTAACTTTACGTTGAACTGCAAGCCTGGAGTAACGCTCGAAGTGAGCTACATCGGTTACAAGACGATGACCGTGAAAGCTGCTAATGGCATGAAAATCACGATGCAAGAGGATGGTAAGGCCTTGAATGAGGTCGTTGTTACCGCCCTTGGTATCAAGCGCGACCGCAAGGCTTTGGGCTATGGCTTGGAGGAGGTTAAAGGTGAGGAACTCACCAAGGCGAAGGAAACCAACGTCATCAACTCTCTTTCAGGTAAGGTGGCTGGTCTCGTTGTGCAGAACACCGCTGGCGGTGCTTCTGGTTCTACCCGCGTGCTTCTTCGTGGTAATACAGAAATGGCAGGCAATAACCAGCCTCTCTACGTGGTGGATGGTGTGCCTTTGGATAATACCAACTTTGGCAGTGCTGGTGAAGCTGGTGGTTATGACCTCGGTGATGGTATCTCTGCCATCAATCCTGACGACATCGAGACGATGACCGTATTGAAAGGTCCTGCTGCCTCTGCCCTCTATGGTAGCCGTGCTTCCCACGGTGTTATCTTGATTACTACCAAGAAGGCGGAGAAGGATAAGGTGGCTGTAGAATATAATGGCTCTTTCACCATCGATACCCAGTTGGCTAAGTGGAACGACATCCAGGAAGTGTATGGTATGGGATATGGTGGCAAGTTGCCTACTTCTAGTACTTCTGGAACCAACTCCAGTTGGGGACCTAAGGCGGATGACTTTGTTTATAAGTATTTTGATGGTCAGGAGCATGCTTTCATGATGTATCCTAATAATGCCTCTGATTTCTTCCGCACTGGTTTGACCGCTCAGAACTCAGCCATCCTCTCTGTTAACTCTGGTAAGACTGGTATGCGTTTCTCTTTCACAGATATGCGCAACAAGGACATCCTGCCTAACACCAACATGAGTCGTGACAACTTCAACCTGCGTGTCAACACATCAGCTGGTCCTGTGGATTTCGATTTCACTGCCAACTATACCCGTGAGGATGTAAAGAACCGTCCTGCCTTGGGTGATTCTCAGAGCAATGTAGGTAAGAACCTCATGACTTTGGCTGGTACATACAACCAGGCATGGCTCAAGAACTATGAGGATGCCGATGGCAACTACCAGAACTGGAATGGTAACGATCAGTATAACAAGAACCCATATTGGGATCTCTATAAGAACAGCAATACATCTAAGAAGGATGTGTTCCGCTTGACAGGTAAAGCTATCTGGAACATCGACAAGCACTTGAAGTTGCAGGGTACCATCGGTACTGACATCACCAATATGAACTTCGAGGACTTCATCGCCAAGACCACTCCTGGTACACCTGCAGGAAAGCTTACCGACCAAATCTTCAATAACCGCACACTGAATGCGGAGCTCCTCGCCCTCTACAACAATTCATGGGGCGACTTCGATGTCAATGCCACAGCTGGTGGTAACATCTTCAAGGTGAACAACAAGACCATCACCAACACCGGTCTCAACCAGCAGATGAATGGCATCAAGAACATCATGAACTATCAGGAGCAGAACACTCGTGAGAGCATGTACAAGAAGCAGATTAGCTCTCTCTATGCCAGCGCAAGCATCGGCTACAAGCATACTTACTATCTGGAGGGAACCATCCGTGGCGATAAGTCATCTACGCTCCCTACCAGCAATAATACATACGTTTACCCATCTGTATCAGGTAGCTTGGTATTCTCTGAGTTCATCAAGAACAAGAAGATTATCAACTATGGTAAGGTACGTGCATCTTGGGCTAAGGTAGGTAGCGATACCGACCCTTATCAGCTTGCACTCAACTACTCCACAGGCAAGTACAGCTATGCTGGCTATACCATCGGTATGATTAGCAATGCTACCCAGCCAAACAAGGACTTGAAACCAACCATGACAGGCTCTTATGAGTTGGGTTTGGAGATGAAGTTCTTCAATGGTCGCTTGGGCTTGGATGCCACCTATTATAATCAGAACTCCAAGGACCAGATCTTGAGCCTTGCCTCTACCACTACTTCTGGCTACTCTTACCGCTTGGTAAATGCCGGTGAGATTCAGAATAAGGGTATCGAGATTGCCCTCAATGGTCGTCTGCTCCAGATCAAGGACTTCGGTTGGGACATGGGTGTCAACTTCTCCAAGAATACCAACAAGGTGAAGTCGCTTGTAGATGGCATGGACTATTTCGAGTTGGCTAAAGCTACCTGGTGCGGCGTATCTGTAGGTGCCGAGGTAGGAGAGAATTATGGTGCTATCCGTGGTAAGGACTTTAAGCGCACTGCTGATGGACAGGTGATTATCAATCCAACAAGCGGTTTGCCAGAGGTTGACCAAACAGTGAAGACCATCGGTAACTCTTCTTGGGATTGGACAGGTGGTTTCTATACCACATTCTCTTACAAGAACTTCCGACTCTCTGCATCCTTCGATGTGAAGGTGGGTGCCGACATCTATTCTATGTCTATGAACTCTGCTTATAAGACTGGTAAGGCAAAGCAGACCTTGGCTGGTCGTGATGAGTGGTATGCTTCTGAGGAAGCTCGTGAGGCTGCTGGTATGACAGATGAGCAGTGGCGTGCTGCTGGCAATGCCAAGGGCTTTGTGGCTCCAGGTGTCATCGACAATGGTGATGGAACTTATCGTCCAAACGATATCGCAGTCAACCCAGAGACTTATTGGAAGGCTATTGCCAACAATGTGCAGAGTGCCTTTGTATATGACAACTCTTACGTGAAGTGTCGTGAGATTACCTTCGGTTATACTTTCCCTGAGAGTTTGTTGGGCAAGTGGGTCAAGGGCTTGAATGTTTCCTTCGTGGCACGTAACCCATTCATTGTTTGGAAGAACATTCCTAACATCGACCCAGACTCAAGTTATAATACTTCTGGACTCGGTTTGGAGTATGGTTCTTTGCCATCTCGCAAGAGCTATGGTATCAACGTGAATGTGAAGTTCTAACTTTATTTTAAAAGACAAGAAAAAATGAACAATATAATCAAGAAATATATAGGCAAAGGCGGTTTCGCCATGGCTATGCTGTTGATGGCTACTGGCGGTGTGATGACTTCTTGCTCAGACGATATGATGGAGCGCACCAACACCGATAAGACCAAGGTGAACCAGCTGGACCCTAATGCGCAGTTGACAACATCTTTGTTGCAGACTTATGGTGACTTTAGTTTGATGGATACCTATCGTAACTATATCACTGGTTTCACTCAGCATTTTGCTGGTGGTTGGAATGTGACCAATTACGCAGGTGCCGTACATCATGAGGATGATATTGCCCGCCGTATCTGGGACCGTTATTATGAGGTGGCTATCAAGAATCTCGTAGATGCCATCCACAAATCTGAGGACAAGGCTAACCTGAATGCTGCCCTCCGCATCCATCGTGTCTATCTACTTTCTGTATTGGCAGATACTTATGGTGACATTCCTGCTTCAGAGGCAGGTTTGGGTTACATCTCAGGTATTTCCAATCCTAAGTATGATACCGTAGAGGACTTGTATGGTTGGTTCTTCACCGAGTTGGATGCTTGCGAGCAACAGTTGGGTACTGGTACCGACCATATCTCTGGCGATGTTACCAGCATGGGTGGTGATGTGGCTAAATGGAAAAAATATGCCAACTCTCTGCGTATGCGTTATGCGATGCGTATCTCTGATGTAAATCCAAGCAAGGGCCAGGAAGAGTTTGAGAAGGCGATGAACCATGCCGATGGCTATATTGCATCAGCTGCTGACGATGCTTATATCAAGTATGCTGATTCACCTTATACCTATTATGATGGTGCCAACGACTACGACTTCCGTACCAATGCCTTGGGCGAGATTCTCTATGGTCAGGATCCATCGTCGCCAACTTTCGTCAGCTCGACATTGTTCTATCAGTTGCAGAATACAGGCGACCCTCGTCTCTATCGCATCTGCCGTCACTACTACAATATCAAGCGTAGCCAGGTGAAGCCTGACAAGGAGCAGAACATCGACCTTACCGATGAGGTGTTGGCTTATTTCCAGCGCAACAATATCGGTGAGGAGCCATGTAATACAGGTTCGGCGTGGTATGAGAACTGGATGAATGTTGCTGATGCTGCTGAGTTCCCTACCTTGGCAAAACTTGCTGAGCAGGATGCCAACAGTTATGACAACTCCGACTATCGTGCCCGCTTGATGCGTCCTTGCTTGAACATCGATTTCGAGATGCCTTCATGCCCTGGTATCCTCATCACTTCTGCCGAGGTGGATTTCCTTTTGGCTGAGGCTAAGACCAAGGGATGGAACGTAAGCGGTGATGCCGAGAGCCATTACGAGGCTGGTGTGCGTGCTTCCATGGAGATGCTCAACAATTATTATCTTACATCCAATAAGATTTCTGAGGATGAAATCAATGCGTTTATCGCCAACAATCAGTTGGGCGAAAATCCAAAGCAAACCATCAACACACAGGCTTGGATTCTCCACATGATGAACCCATCTGAGGCTTGGGCGAACATGCGTCGCTCCGACTATCCTGCCTTGTTGGATCGCAGTCGTTTGGCGACATTCCCTGGTGATGGTTTCGTATATGACGACCCTAATATGTCAATGCCTACTCGCTTGCGCTATCCTGAGTTGGAAGGTCAGTACAACAGTGTGAACTATAAGGCTGCCATCGAGCGCATGGGTGGTACTGATGACTGGCACAAGAAGTTGTGGTGGGATAAGTCGGATGTCAACGTACAGGGCGACTTCAATCCTCCTTACGGCAAGGGCTACATTAAGTAATTAAGAATTAATAATTAAGAATTAATAATTAGGGGCTGACGCCTTTATGAATAAATATTATTAAGATGAAAAAGATAATGAATCAATATATGGGTAAGGTGTTGAAGTCATGGATGATGCTTTTCGCCATTAGCTTCGCACTCGCAGGCACTGCTACACTGTCTTCTTGCTCTTCTGACGATGAACCATACTTCACTGTCAGCGAAGATGACAATCCACGTATCTTGAACACCGACTTGGCTGATTCCAAGATAGACCGCAAGACTAATTATAAGTTGGAAATCAAGGTGACTCCTGTTCACTACACCACTGTGACATGGTTGCTCGACGGCACTCAGATTGCCGAAGGTACTACTATCGACCAGCCTTTGCCTTTAGGTGATCATGAACTGAAGATTGTGGCAACCACCACCAAGAATAAGACCACATCCCGCACCTTGAAAGTTACCGTGACTCCTGCTGCCGATGACCCAGCTTTGGGTACCAATGCCAGCGAGCTTTGGGTGGCTCCAGGTGAGGAGACCACCATCCACAAGTGTAGCAATCTCGGTACCATCACCAAGGTATTCGTGGGCGGCAAGGAAGTGGCCTTCGAAATCTTGGAAGAGGGCACAGCCATGAAGCTCACCGCTCCTGCCGATTTGGAGAATGGCGACTATGCCATCACGCTCGTGGATGGCGATGGAGTGGAGTTCCCTGGCGGCACCATCAAGGTAACCTCCGAGCCTAAGCCTTCTATGGAGAATGTGCTCTGGGAAGGTCATCACTATGTATCTTGGGAATTGGGAGATGGTGACCCTAACAAGAGCTTCAACCTCATCACTAAGGACCAGGTAGCTAAGTGGAAGGAGGGGCAGACCCTCCGAGTTTACTGCTCGATGAAGGATGACGATGCTTACCATCAGATCAAGCTTGCCACCGGCTGGTGGACCGACTTGACTTCTCCATACGAGTTTGGTGAGGGCAATGTCGTGAAGTTTGAGTTGACCCAGGATGCACTCGACAAGATGGCTGCAGAGGATGGGTTCATCTGTGTGGGACATGGCTATTATGTAGATAAAGTAACTATTGAATAATATATTAGAAAGATTTCCGTTTTTAACATAAAACGTCAAACCTTTGAATTTATGAAGAAAATTTTATTATCTATTTCATTGTTGGCATTGGCTTATACAGCCAGTGCCAATGTTCCGGTTATCAAGAGCGACCCTAAGATTGAGGCTCAGGTAGAACAAACCCTGAAGAAACTCACCTTGGAGGAAAAGATAGGTCAGATGATGGAGCTGGTGACCGACCTCTTCGGTGCCAACGACAAGAACGGTGTGTTCTATATCGACGAGCACAAGACCGATTCTATCCTTTCCCGCTATAAGATCGGCTCTATCCTCAACGCTCCAAATACCTGCGCACCAACCGCCAAGCAGTGGGAGAAGTACATCGCGCAAATCCAGAAGATCTCGATGAAGCGCATCGGTATCCCTTGTGTCTTCGGTCTCGACCAGAATCATGGTTCTACTTATACACAGGGCGGAACCCTCTTCCCTCAGAACATCAATGTGGCTGCCACTTTCAATCGTGAGATAGCTCGCCGTTCGGCTGAGGCTACCGCTTATGAGACTCGTGCAGTGAGCATACCTTGGACTTACAGTCCTACCGTTGACCTCGGTCGTGATGCCCGTTGGCCTCGCATCTGGGAGAACTTTGGTGAAGATTGCTACCTCAGTTCAGAGATGGGCAAGGCGATGGTCTATGGTTTTCAGGGTGAGGACCCAAACAACATCGACCAGTATCACATTGCTACTTCAATGAAGCACTTCATGGGATATGGTGTGCCTTGGACCGGTAAAGACCGTACGCCAGCCTATATCTCTCCTGCCGACTTGCGAGAGAAGCACTTCGCTCCTTTCCTGGCGGGTCTGCAGGCTGGAGCCTTGACCGTGATGGTGAATTCCGCTTCCGTCAACGGTATGCCGATGCATGCCAACAAGGACATCCTGACAGGATGGCTGAAGGAAGAGACTGGATGGGATGGTGTGCTTATCACCGACTGGGCAGACATCAACAATCTCTATACTCGTGAGATGGTGGCAAAGGACAAGAAGGATGCGCTCCGCATTGCCATCAATGCCGGTATCGATATGATTATGGAACCTTATTCTTGTGATGCTTGTGGCTATCTTGTAGAACTGGTGAAGGAAGGTAAGATTCCGATGAGTCGCATCGACGATGCCTGTCGCCGTGTGCTTCGCATGAAGTACCGTCTCGACCTCTTCAAGAACCCAACCCAGAAACTGAAGAATTATCCTAAGTTTGGTGGTGAGGAGTTTGCCAAGCTCGCCTTGGAGGGAGCTACCGAGAGTATGGTGCTCCTGAAGAACGAGGGTAATATCCTTCCTTTGCAGCATGGCAAGAAGATACTCCTTACGGGTCCTAATGCCAATCAGATGCGCTGCCTGGACGGTGGATGGAGCTATACCTGGCAGGGACATCGTGCCGATGAGTTTGCCGGCAAGTACAATACCATCTATGAGGCATTCTGTAATGAGTATGGCAAGGAGAATGTCATCTTGAACCAGGGTGTTACCTATAATGAGAAGGGAAAATACTGGGAGGAGAACGAACCTCAGATTCAGGGGGCGGTGGCTGCAGCGAAGGATGCCGACGTCATCGTGGCTTGCATTGGCGAGAACTCTTATACAGAGACTCCGGGCAACCTGACCGACCTTTGGCTCTCAGAGAACCAGCGCAATCTGGTCAAGGCTTTGGCTCAGACAGGCAAGCCTGTCATCTTGGTGCTGAATGAAGGCCGTCCTCGTCTCATTGCTGACATCGAACCATTGGCACAGGGCATCGTCAACATCCTTATCCCTGGCAATATGGGCGGCGATGCCTTGGCAAACCTGGTATCGGGCAAGTCAAACTTCAGCGGCAAGATGCCTTACACCTATCCTAAGGAAATCAATTCGCTCGCCAACTATGACTTCAAGAAGAGTGAGGAGGTGGGTACGATGGAAGGTGCTTACGACTACAATGCGAAGATTACCCAGCAGTGGGGCTTCGGATATGGTTTGAGCTATACCTCTTACAAATATAGCAACCTGAAGGTTTCTCAGTCTGATTTCCGCCACGGCGACATCATCAAGGTGAGCGTGGATGTGAAGAATACGGGAAAGGTGGCAGGCAAGGAGAGTGTTCTCCTGTTCAGTAGCGATCTCATCGCTAGTATGGTGCCTGATGGCCGTCGTCTCCGTGCCTTCGACAAGGTGGAACTTCAGCCTGGTGAGACCAAGACCATGATATTTGAATTGAAGGCAGACGATTTGGCCTTCGTAGGTTGGAATGGCAAATGGAGATTGGAGGAAGGCGACTTCAAGTTGATGATAGCCGACCAGAGTGCTGATATCCATTGCACTGATACTTATCAGTGGCCTACTGCCAACCGATAATGTATATTTAAAAGATGATTTAAAGAAAAGAGCGTGCCAGGAGTGGTGCGCTCTTTTTGTTTGCATCGTAAAATGCAGAAGAGTTAAATATCTACAAGAATCCCCCATGATGTTTGGTGTTATGTCTTGAAATGATTACTTTTGCAAATCATAATTTTTGCAGATTTACAGAATCATTCAAAACAAGGATAAATGGAAATAGTAATTGGAATCATCATAGGGCTTGCCATCGGATTCTTCGTAGGAAAACTGATGGAAGCAAAATGTGCGGGAGAGGAGAAAACACAGCTCGTAGCGAAGGCTCAGGTGCTGGCGGCTAACATTGAACAGATAAAACTACATCATGCTTCTGAGCTTCAATCAATGAAATCTCAAATGGAGAACGAGCGGCTGTATGCGGCGAAACTCAGGGCGGAAAGCGACCAGCAGTGGGCACAGAAACTCGAGAGCCTGAAGCAGGAAATGCAGCGAATGACGATAGAACAGCAGAAGGTGGCGGCTGAGCAGTTGGCTGCCAAGCAGTCGGCTCTGCAGGAAAACAACCGTCTGCAGATGGATGAACTCCTGAAACCTATCAAGGAACAGTTTGCTGATTTCAAGAAATCGGTAGAGGAGAGCAAAACCCAGAACGAGGTGAACAAGAAGGAACTGCAGAACACCTTCGAGGCAACGATGAAACTCTTCCAGCAGGAACAGCAGCAGGCTGTACTGAACCTGAAGGAGCAGACCGAGAAGATTGGCTCCGATGCTGCTAACCTGACCAAGGCATTGAAGGGCGACAGCAAGATGCAGGGCGACTGGGGCGAGATGGTGCTGGAAACCATCCTGGAGAACAGCGGACTTCGTAAAGATGAGGAATTCTTCATTCAGGAGAATACGAAAGATGAAGAGGGAAAGAACTATCGTCCGGATGTCATCGTCAGATTCCCGGAAGGCAGAAGTGTGGTCATCGATTCCAAGGTTTCGCTTACCGCCTATTCCGATGCTCTGGCAGCTGAAGATGAGGCTGAACAGGAACGCCTGATGAAGGCACATGCGCTGAGCGTACGAAAGCACATCGATGAACTGGCAGCCAAAGACTATTCCAAACTGGTGGATGATGCCATCGGCTTCGTACTGATGTTCATTCCTAACGAGACCAGCTATATCGCAGCCATGAAGCAGCAGCCTGACCTCAGCCGTTATGCTTATCAGAAGAAGATTATCATCATCTCACCAAGCAATCTGCTCATGGCACTCCAGCTTGCCTATAATCTCTGGCAGTATGACCGGCAGAACAAGAATGTGGAGAAAATCGTAAAGACGGCTGCTGACCTGTATGATAAGGTGGCTGGCTTCGAAGATACTTTCCTGGGCATCGGCGATTTGATAACCCGTCTGTCCGGAACCTTCGACAAGGCAAAGAAGCAACTTTACGACGGAACAGGAAATGTGATGAGAAGAGTGGAAAGCCTGAAGGGACTTGGCGTTACGCCGAAGAAACAAATCAAATCGCTGGAAGAATAGAAAAGCAGATTAAATCGCTGGAAGAAGAGGAAAATATAAAAAGAAGAGGATGTGGGGGCGAGAACTTACGTCCTCTTTTCTGTTTTTCTGATGTAACCCTTTTTTATTTGATGTAACATAATCGTTAAAAACTGGTTCATCTGATCCGTGACGTTTGCCTTTTCGTTCAAATATATTTGCAAATCGTTCATTTTATGAAATTATAGCCTTTAAAATGAGCGGGTTTCGATTTTTCTTTGTATTTTTGCCACGCCTATTTGGAAAGATAGGCGAGTACATGAAACAATCAAAAAAACTGTATAATCATGAAACTGAACGAAATTCTTTCAGACAGCTTTAATGCTGCAGAATGGGAAGCTAAGGGTTATGAGCTTCCTAAGTATGACATCGCAGCCGTAGCTAAGAAGACTCACGACGAGCCTACTTGGGTTCACTTCGGTGCAGGTAATATCTTCCGTGCGTTCCCTGCTGCTATTCTTAACGATGCACTTAACACCGGCAAGTACGATCGGGGTGTTATTGTTGCAGAAAGCTTCGACTACGAAATTATCGACAAGGCTTATCGCCCTTACAATAATCTCTCTCTTCTCGTCAGCCTCCAGAGCAACGGAACCATCGAGAAGAAGGTCATCGCTTCTATCACAGAAAGCCTCAAGGCGGATAAGCAGTTTGGTGAGGACTGGGCCCGATTGGTTCAGATTTTCCAGGCTCCAAGTCTGCAGATGGTAACTTTCACCATCACAGAGAAGGGATATTCTTTCAATGATGCCGATTTGGCACGTGGTCTTGATGCAGTATTTGCTATGGGTAAGCTTACCGCTCTTCTCTATGAGCGTTATAAGGCAGGCAAGTTGCCACTTACTCTTCAGTCTACCGACAACTGTTCTCACAACGGCGACCATGTTAAGGCTGGCGTAAAGGCTTATGCTGAGCGCTGGGCACAGGATGGTATCGTAGAGGCTGGTTTCGTAGATTATATCAACGATAGCAGCAAGGTAACCTATCCTTGGTCTATGATTGATAAGATTACTCCTCGTCCACACGAGAAGGTACAGGCGATGCTCGCTGAGGATGGTTTCGAGGATAACAATACGATTATCACCGAGAAGCATACTTTCACCGCTCCTTTCGTAAATGCCGAGGAAGTGCAGTATCTCGTTTGCGAGGATACTTATACCAACGGTCGTCCGCCATTGGAGTTGGGCGGTGCGCTCTATACCACCCGCAAGACCGTGGATGAGGTTGAGACCATGAAGGTAACCACCTGTCTGAACCCTCTCCATACAGCGATGTCAATCTATGGTTGCATGCTCGACTATACCTTGATTTCTGCCGAGATGGCTGATGAGGACCTTCGTGCCTTCATCCAGAAGATCGGTTATATCGAGGCAATGCCAGTAGTAACAGATCCAGGTGTATTGAACCCATACGAGTTTATCGGCACTGTTATCAACAAGCGTCTGCCTAACCCATTCATGCCAGATGCTCCTCAGCGTATCGCTACCGATACCAGCCAGAAACTCTCTATCCGTTTCGGTGAGACTATCAAGAAGTATATCGACCGCGGTCTCGACAAGAGCAATCTCGTGTTGATTCCTTTGGTATTGGCAGGTTATGCCCGTTATCTCAAGGCATTGGATGATAACCTGAAGCCATTCGAGCCATCTTCTGACCCATTGTTGGCAGAGCTACAGGCCATCGTAGCTCCTCTGGAGGTAGGCAAGGCAGATCAGGACTATTCTTGCCTGAAGAATCTCTATTCCCGCAAGGATGTATTCGGACTCGATCTCTACGAGGCTGGCTTCGGCGAGCAGATTGAGGGCATGGTGAAGGAACTCTTTGCCGGCAAGGGTGCCGTAAGACAGACATTGCATAAATATGTTTCTGCAAGATAATTCATTTTTAAACTTATACATTATATAATATATATGGAAAGAACATGGCGCTGGTTTGGCAAGAAAGATAAGATCACTCTTGCACAGTTGAAACAGATAGGTGTTGAGGGCATTGTTACCGCATTGCACGATGTTCCTCTGGGCGAGGTTTGGACACGCGAGAAGATTCATGAACTCAAGGAGTACATCGAGTCTTATGGTATGAAATGGAGCGTGGTAGAGTCTTTGCCTGTGGTTGAAACCCTGAAATATGGCGGTCCTGACCGTGATCATCAGATTGAGGTTTACAAGGAAAGTCTCCGCAACCTGGGCGAGGAAGGCATCAAATGCATCTGCTACAACTTCATGCCAGTCTTGGATTGGGCACGTACCGATTTGTCTCACGACAATCCTAACGGAGCCAACAACCTCTATATGAACTGGGGCGAGTTTGCCTACTTTGATATCTATATCCTGCAGCGTGAAGGCGCTCGTGAGGATTGGGCTGAGTTCTCTAAGGAGCACAAGTGGGGCAGAGACCTCGTGGCTGAGGCTGATGAAATCAAGAAGACTTCTACACCAGAGCAGGATCATGCCTTGGTAGAGAACATCATCATCAAGACCCAGGGCTTCGTATCCGGTAACTTCAGCGAGGGCGATTCAGCTCCTGTCCAGAAGTTCCGCGACCTGTTGAAACTTTATGATGGCATCGACAAGAAGAAGTTGCAGGAGAACATGAAGTACTGGCTGGAGGCTATCATGCCTATCTGCGATGAGTACGATATCAATATGTGTGTTCACCCAGACGATCCTCCTTATCCTGTATTCGGTTTGCCAAGAATCATCGGTCGTGCCGAGGATATCCAGTGGATGCTCGATGCTGTGCCAAACAAGCACAATGGTTTGACTTTCTGTGCAGGTTCATTCTCTGCCGGCGAGCACAACGACTGTGTGGCGATGGCAAAGCAGTTTGCTGACCGCACTCACTTTGTTCATCTGCGCTCTTGCTACATCTTTCCTAACGGCAACTTTACAGAGGCTTCTCACTTGGGTGGTCGCGGCCATCTCATTGAACTTTGCCGCATCTTCGAGAAGGCAGAGCAGGAAGGCAAGTGCAATTCCGGCCGTCGATTGCCAATGCGAGTAGACCACGGTATGACCTTCACTGATGAGCCAGGTGGCGTATTCGATGAGAGCAATCATGGTCACAATGCCGGTTACACTCTCCTCGGCCGTATGTTTGCCATGGGGCAGATTCAGGGTGTCATCGCAACAGTAGATGATGAACTGGGCATTGAGTACAAGCAGCCGGGATTCTATGATTAGTTGATAGCTTATAGTTTATAGTTTATAGTTTATAATTTATAGTTATAGGCTTAGGCTATTAAGTGATTTGAAATTCAGGTTAGATAAAATACGAAAAGGCTAGTGTGCGTTTTTGCATGCTAGCCTTTTTTGTGCTGATTTTTTGGCTATTGGCTAAATATGCCGCTCATTTTAGCCAATAATGCTTAAAAATAGGTATTATTGGCTGAAAATTATATAAGAAATAGCCAATAATTACTTTTTTCTTGCTATTTTTGCAAATGGTTAGAAATTAAAGCAGGAGAATAAGAAATGAAGAATAATATCATAGGCAGAAAGAGTGAACAGGATACCTTGGCACGTATATACGAGTCAAGGCAGTCGGAATTTGTGGCAGTATGCGGACGCCGCAGAGTGGGGAAAACGTTTCTTGTGCGCGAATATTTTGAGCAGGAAATGGTGTTTCAGACATCAGGATTGGCGGGCGGAAACACACAGGAGCAGTTGAAAAACTTCTTTTATACGCTTCGACGTTATGATAGGAATGTAACCTCTGTTCCCCACGACTGGCTCGATGCTTTCGAAATGCTTATCACTTATCTTGATTCTTTAAACGGGATAGAACGTAAGGTGATTTTTCTTGATGAACTGCCTTGGATGGATACTGCAGGCTCTAATTTTATCTCTGCCCTGGAGCATTTTTGGAATGGATGGGCCTCTGCACGTCGCGACATCGTTCTCATTGTCTGCGGCTCTGCCACTTCCTGGATGATGGATAAACTTATCAATAACCATGGCGGACTTTATGGTCGTCTTACTCATCGTCTTTTCCTGCAGCCTTTTTCTCTTGGGGAGTCGGAAGCATTTCTGAAGACCAAGGGGATGATGTTGTCCAGATATGAACTGGCTGAACTTTATATGATATTAGGAGGAATTCCGTATTACCTGAATCTTTTGGACGAGCGGTTAAGTTTGGCTCAGAATATAGACCGTCTGCTGTTCAATCCCAATGGTCAGTTGTACAATGAGTTTACGATTCTCTATCGCTCTCTGTTTAAGGATTCTGAGGCATACGTCAAGGTGGTAGAATGCCTGAACGAGCGTGGTTATGGTATGATGCGCTCGGAAATAGCCGATGCTACAGGGATGAAGTCGGGCAAATCGTTGACTACGATTCTCGACAATCTGGAATCTTGCGGTTTCATCAGAAAGTATGTCAACTATGGCTGTTCTACCCGAAAGTCTCTCTATCAGTTGGTAGATTTCTTCACCTTGTTCTATTTCCGTTTCCTGCGCGATAGTTCATTCCGTAATCTTCTGTATTGGAGCAAGTTGCAGCGCACGCCCCGTTTTTATGCCTGGGCTGGAGTCTCTTTCGAGATATTGGCGATGAATCATATCGACCAGGTGAAGCAGCGGTTGGGAATTTCTGGTGTGTCTACCCAGTTATATTCCTGGCGAAGCAAGAGTGATGCCGGGGCGGCGGAGCGGGCAGCCCAGATAGACATGGTGATAGAGCGTGGTGACAATACCATTAATCTTTGTGAAATGAAGTTTTCGGAAAGTGAGTTTGCCATCAATAAGGATTACGAGAAGATTCTGAGAAACAAGATTGTCCGCTTTAGGGAGGAAACAAAGACCCGAAAGTCGATACAGCTGACGTTTATCAGCAGTTACGGTCTTCAGCGGAATATGTATTCGGGCATTGCCCAGAATGAAGTGGTGCTTAATGATTTGTTTTAAGCACCACCTCCTCAACATACTTCACCAGCGAATCCTTGCCGTTATGCAGATAGAAGTCTACACGAACCACGTGGTTGATGTCGGCATTGCCCTTCACCTTTATGTGTCGGGTCTTGCTGTACATCATCGTGTCGCGGCGTGAAGGATAGGATACGAGCTCGATGAGGTCTTTGGTAGAATTGCTGCCCACATAATAGATACCTACACTGTCTTTTCCGTTCTTGATGGCAGCAATCTTCGCCATCTTCTTGGCATGAGCCGCAGAGGTATCTATCGGGTAAAACTCGCTGGCAGCTACCGTGTCGCCGTCATGCTGGTCGGGTGCAAACTTGCAGCTGGTACCCATCGTAGTGATAAAGGATGCAGCAGCCAGGGCTGCCACAAAGTATAATATTTTCTTCATTGTTATTTCCTTTCTTTTCTTTAAAGAATCCTGTTTTGTTCGCAAAATGCGTTATCGGCTGCAAAAGTACAAAAAATAACTCGAAAAGCCATACCTTTTTTATCTTTTTCCTTTTAATACTTCGGATGGAGAGACGCGTGCAGAAGCTGGGCGGGAGGAGTTATGGGGATAGTATGGAAGAAGTTATGGGGATGACATGGAAGGAGCGGTATGGAAGGTGTTAGAAGGTATGGTAGATATGGATGGAATGGAAGGAATGGATGGAATTCCGTGCAAAGATACAACTTTTCTCTGATACTGCCAAATTTGGGGGTGTGATAAGGAAATGTTTGAACTATGCTTTCAGATTGAAAGTAGTTAAACTTCCTTACTCATAGTTTTGCGGGTGACAACTCATAGTTTTACGGGTAGCAACTCATAGCTTTGTTCTCTTAAAGTATAGAGTTAAGCAGTAAATCAGGTGTTTATGAGGGTTGTGATGTTTTTACTGCAATGACTCAGTTCCTCAATAACTCAGTTCCTCAGTTTTTCTCTGACCCTTCACTTTTGTCTTTATTTAGAAGTTTATTATATATATATTTATATATATATAATAATATATAATATATAACAATTTAAAACAACTTTGAACTATAAGGGCTATATACCCCTAGAAAAAAACTGAGGAACTGAGTTATTGAGGAACTGAGTCAATGATAGAGACTTAGAATCTTACTCTTGATACTGTTGAATATGTGCTTATGTTAAAAGTTAAGTATCAGATTATCAGATAAATAAAACACTTGACCCCCTGAAATAAGGGGTCAAGTGTTTATTGTGATACCCATACGTTGTGAAACACGACGTATGGGTATGAAAAAGAGTTTCGTTACATTGAACTTTCAAATCGTAACTTGATAAAATCTGGCTGATTTTACATCTCAACCACTACTTCATGCTTGCCTTCAGAGCAAGGAATGATGGTGCCTGAGATAGGAGTGCCATCCACTGTAATCTGCTTCACACCCTTCTGGTTTCCGCTAGGATTCTTTACTGTGATATGGTATTCGCCACCACGGAACTTGCGGGTTACCTCATACTCCTTAGCGGTGCTTGGGAGACAAGGATCGATGAGCAAACCTTCATAATCTGGCTTGATGCCGAGGATGAATTCTGATACTGTATACCACATCCATGCCGCTGTACCGGTGAGCCAGGAGTTCTTTCCTTCGCCCGGTTTGGCTGCATCCTTACCGGCTACCATCTGGCAGTTTACGTAAGGTTCTACCTTGTGAAGTGTCTGATATTTTTCCTCTACATAGCTAGGCAGAATCTTGGTATAATGGCTCCAGGCATCGTTGCCTCGACCGGCTACAGTCTCTCCGATGATGACCCAAGGATTGTTGTGGCAGAAGATACCGGCATTCTCTTTGTAGCCTTCAGGATAAGAAGAAATCTCACCCATTTCTACATGATAGGTAGTGTAGGCTGGGTTGTTCAGTACCAGTCCGTGCTCGCATTCCAGTCGTTTCTTGCTGCTATCCAGTGCTTTATCGCAGAGTCCTTCTTTTAGGCCGATACCAGCCATCGTACACCAGCCCTGGCTCTCGATGAAGATTTTGCCTTCCTCGTTCTCATCACTACCAATCTTGTTGCCGAAGAAATCGTAAGCGCGGAGGAACCATTCACCGTCCCATCCATGCTGCTTCACAGCCTCGTTCATCTCATCTACAGCCTGCTGCATGCGCTCGGCTTCTGTCAAATAATCTTCCTCTGCAAGACCGGCTATTTCGCCCTCCTTGCTTTCCAAGGCTTCCTTGGCAAGCTGCTTGCACAGAGCCACATAATCCTTGCCGGTAACGACGAACAGACCGGCTATCATCAGACTCTCTGCCTTGCTTCCTTCGCCCTTGTTTTCGGTGGTCTGGAAACTCTCGTTAGGGTCCCAGGAGAAGCAGTTCAGGTTCAGACAGTCGTTCCAGTCGGCTCTTCCGATGAGCGGCAACTTGTGTGGACCCAGGTTGTTGATAACATGGTTCATCGAAATCTTGAGGTGCTCGAAGAGGCTTACTTCTGTGCCTGGCTGGTTGTCGAAAGGCACCTGCTCAGCGAGGATAGAGAAGTCGCCCGTCTCCTTAATATAGGCTACGGTACCGAAGATGAGCCAGCATGGGTCGTCGTTGAAACCGCCGCCGATATCGTTGTTGCCGCGCTTGGTGAGTGGCTGGTACTGGTGATAGCAGCCGCCGTCAGGGAACTGGGTGCTGGCGATATCGATGATGCGCTGGCGGGCACGGGTAGGTATCTGATGAACAAAGCCTACGAGGTCCTGGTTGGAATCGCGGAAGCCCATGCCTCGACCGATGCCGCTCTCGAAGAAACTTGCCGAACGCGACATACAGAAGGTGATCATGCACTGATACTGGTTCCAGATGTTCACCATGCGGTCTAACTTATCGTTGCCGCTCTTCACGGTGAAGATGTTCAGCAGGTTATCCCAGTACTGGTTGAGTTCTGCGAAGGCAGCATCCACCTTTTCGGTGGTATCAAACTTGGCGATAAGCTGATGAGCTTTCTCCTTGTTGATTACCTTCTTGGCGCTGAACTTCTTGTCCTGTTCGTTCTCCACATAGCCCAGCAGGAAGATGAGGTCGCGGCTCTCGCCTGGCTGCAAGGTAACCTCGATGTAATGAGATGCGATAGGGCTCCATCCGTGGGCAAAACTGTTGCGTGGCTTGCCTTCTATCACGGCTTCCGGCTCAGCAAACTCGTTGTAGAGTCCGATGAAGCTCTCGCGGTCGGTATCGTAGCCCTGAATCTCGGTATTCACTGTGTAGAAAGCATAGTGGTTGCGGCGCTCACGATATTCGGTCTTGTGATAGAGGGTAGAGCCTTCTACCTCTACTTCGCCCGTAGAGAAGTTGCGCTGGAAGTTCTCCATGTCGGTAGCAGCATTCCAGAGGCACCACTCTGCAAAGGAGAACACCTTGAGGGTCTTCACCTCCTTAGTCTGGTTCTTCAGCGTCATCTTCTGCACCTCAGCCCATGTATGGAGGGGTACGAAGAAGAGCACACTTGCCTCTACGCCGTTCTTGCTGCCCGTGATGCGGGTATAGTTCATGCCGTGGCGGCACTCGTAGCTGTCGAGCGGTGTCTTGCAAGGTTTCCATCCCGGGTTCCATACGGTATCGCCATCTTTGATATAGAAATAGCGACCGCCGTTATCCATCGGCACTCCGTTGTAACGGTAACGTGTGATGCGGCGGAACTTGGCATCCTTGTAGAACGAATAACCACCTGCTGTGTTGGATATGAGCGAGAAGAAATCCTCGTTACCCAAATAATTGATCCAAGGCCATGGGGTCTTTGGGTCAGTAATCACGTATTCGCGATTGGCGTCATCAAAATGACCATACTTTTTTTCTGCCATTGTTTTTTTAATGTTTATTTCTAGGTAAAATATATTATTTTCGTGCAAAGATAGTAAAAAGTTTCAGTTTCGGGGTTAGAAAACAGTTTTTTTTTGTATTTTTGCAATGAAAAGTTTGATGATTATCATCATTCTATTAACATTTTATACAGTTGGCTTATGAAAAGAAACATTTTATCACTTCTGATAGCCCTCTTTGCTACGATGCAGGTAGTGGCTCAGACATACGACAACTTGTGGAAGCAAGCTGAAATCATTGCTCAGAAGGACCAGCCTAAGAGCGAAATCGCGGTGATGAAGAAAATCATCGCCAAGGCTTCGGCTGCCAAAGATTACGGGCAGCTGCTGGCGGCTGAGACAAGACAGATGACACTCTGGAATGAAATTTCGACTGACTCGCTGACACCGAACGTGAAGCGGATGGAAGCCGAGCTGCAGAAGGTGAAGGATCCCGTGTTGAAGGCCGTGAGATATGCTGTGTTGGGCAAGGTGTATCGTGATAGTCCTTACGGGGAGGTGGATGAGGCTGCCTTGGACCCAAGTGATGATGTTTCTTTGGATCAAAGTGCTTCTTCTTCTCTGAGCCAGCGGGATGTGAACTTAAAGAAGAGCTGCGAGTTCTTCAAGAAAGCCCTGGAGCAGCCTGAACTCCTTGCCAAGCATACTTCCACTGAGTATGTACCATTGACGCTGAAGGGTGTGGATGGCAGTTCCTTCAACAACGATCTGCTGCATCTCATCGGTTTTGAGGCTGACAGCAAGGAGGCGTATCTGCAGCTGTACACCTATTATAATAAGGTGGGAAATCGGGGTGCGGCTTGTCTCTGTGCCTACAAACTCATCGAGAAATACCGCCAGGACGACGTGAGAGAGGTGAAGAAATCGAAGTATCTGCAGACCATCGACTCGCTCATCCAGGTTTATCAGGATATTCCGGAGGCAGGCGAACTTGCCGTGGAGCATTTCCGCTTCATGGAAGGTGCTACCGATGCCAAACCGCTGGATAAGCTCAACTATATCAACTATGCGCTGAGCCGCTGGGGGGGATGGTCGAGAATGAACGAATTGAGAAATGCGCAGAAGCGACTCACCGAACCGATGTTCCGGGTGAAGGATATGCCATTGGTGCTTCGTCCTTCAGAAAGGAAGTGGGTGCATCTGAACGTGCGCAATCTCCAGAACCTGAAGGTCAGCATTTCCCGCCTCAACATCACGGCAGATAACGATTACAATGTGCAGGATGAGGCTACCTATAAGATGCTTCTGAAAAAGACTACGAAGCTGCATCAGAAGGATTTCAGCAGGAACTACTATGGTCGTCCGAATTACGAAGAGGTGAAGGATTCCATCGAAATCGGTGGCAATCTGCCGCTGGGTGCCTATCTGATGGAGGTGACTTCGGATAATACCGGCATCGCTCCGCAGCGAGAACTCTTCTATGTCAGCAATCTGGCGGTGATGATCCAGCAGTTGCCGGATGATAAACATCGCTATGTGGTGGTGAATGCTACAGACGGACAGCCTATTGCTGGGGCGAAGATAGAACTCTATGAAAAGGATTATGATGTGAAGATGGGCAAGCGCAAGCGACTGGTTCATGCCCGATTGACGACCGATGAGAACGGAGAGGCTTATTTCAAGAACGTGGATGGAAATGTCTTGATTTCCACCAATAGCGACAAGTTTACGCCTGCCAGATACATCTTTCTCAGCCGTGACCGCTATTATGAGAAGAAGGATAATGAAGACAAATATCAGGTTTATACCGACCGTGCTATCTACCGTCCGGGACAGAAGGTGCATGTCACAGCCATTTCCTACATCGTGAAGAAGGGCTTGGATGCCAGTGTGCTGGGCAAGAGCAAGGAACTGAAGTTTGTCCTGAGTGACGCCAACTGGAAGCTGGTGGCTGAGCAGAAGGCTACGACCGATGATTATGGTACGGCTTCGGTAGATTTCGAACTCCCGAAGGAGGGAAAGACAGGACAGTATTCCATCTCCGTGAATGGTACAGCAAGCGAATATTTCAGAGTTGAGGAATACAAGCGTCCAACCTTCGAGATTACCTTCCCGAAGGTGAACGAGAAATATACCTGGGGCGATACCGTGGTGGTGAAAGCTTCAGCCAAGACCTATGCCGGTGTGCCTGTGCAGGGTGCCAAGGTGGAGTATCAGGTGACCCGCAGAAACCAACTCTGGTGGTGGGGCGCAGGATCAGCCGGACAGTTGGTAAAGACAGACAGTTGCGTGACTCGTGAGGACGGAACCTTCGACGTAGAGATTCCGCTGGAGGCTTCCTTGTCAGGAAAAGACGAGGCTGATATGAGCGATTTCATGCGCCAAGCCCGTTTCTTCAACTTCGAGGTCTCAGCCATCGTTACCGACATCAGCGGCGAAAGCCACGAGGGCGTGATGAGTCTGCCTCTGGGCACCAAGCCAACCATCCTCACGGTGAATCTTCCTAAGCGTATCGAAACAGACAGTCTGAAGACGGTGACCTTCGCTTACCGCAATGCCAGTGGAATGCCGATTTCTTGTAGGTTGAAATATCGAATTGATAAGGGCGAATGGAAGGATGCCGAGGCGAATGTACCGGTTTCTATCAAGGAATATGCTTCCTCTGCCTCTTCTTCCCTTGTTTGGAAATCTGGCGTTCATCAGCTGGAGGCAATCTGCGGACAGGATACCCTGCAGCAGAAGTTCACCCTTTTCAGCATGAAGGATACCCATCCGGTGGAGCCAACCACCGAATGGTATTATCAGACGGCGAAGACCTTCCCTCGTGATGGCAAGCCGGTCTATATCCAGGTGGGCTCTTCGGAGAACGGAGCGCACATCGTATATTCCATCATCGCCGGCAACAAACTGCTGGAGAAGGGCGCCTGGGAGTTGGGCGACAGCATCGTGACTCTGCCTTTCACCTACAAGGAGGAATATGCGTCGGGCATCGTACTGAACTATAGTTTCGTGAAGCAAGGCAAGTGCTATACCCGAATGATGAGCATCGCCCGTCCTTTGCCTGAGAAGAAACTGAACATCGCCTGGAAGACCTTCCGCAACCGTCTGACCCCTGGACAGAAGGAGGAGTGGACGCTGAAGATTACCACCCCTGATGGCAAGCCAGCCAAGGCGCAGCTGATGAGCGTACTCTATGACAAGTCGCTCGACCAGATAGCCCCGCATTTCTGGAATTTCTCCCTGGGCTTCTATCAGAGTTTGCCAAACTGCTACTGGAAGCACAACCTCAGTTTCCGTTCATTTTACTTGAATGGCGTTTATCCTACCAAGTATTATGACGAGAAGGGACTGGATGTGGATAAGTTTGATGGCAAATTCTTTAGCTATTATGCTTATATGCAAGCGGTGGAGCTGAGCAAGTTGGAACGTTCTTTGGGCGGAACCGTAGAGTCTGTTCGTATAAAGAAAGACGAGCTGGTTCAGGAAGAAGGGAGAGGCATCAGGATTCGCGGCTCTAAAATGACCCGTGTCGGAGCGGCTGCTCCATCTGCCAACAAGGTTTTTGATGTAGTAGAGGAGATGCCGCAGTTTGCCGGTGGTTCTGGCTCAGATGCAGGACAGTTCCTCGACAAGGTGCAGGTGCGCGAGAACCTGAACGAGACCGCCTTCTTCTATCCTGCCTTGGAGAGCGACAACAATGGCAACGTAGCCATCAGATTTACCCTGCCGGAGAGCGTGACTACCTGGAAGTTCATGGGCTTGGCTCATGACAAGGAGATGCGCAATGGTTTGCTGGTGGATGAGGCTGTGGCTCAGAAAACCGTGATGGTGCAGCCAAACATGCCTCGCTTCCTGCGTGAGGGCGATAAGAGCACCATCGTGGTGAAACTCTTCAATACTTCCGACAAGAAAGTGAGCGGCAACGCCCGTATGCAGATTCTCGACCCGGAGACCAACAAGGTGGTTTGGCAGAAGACGCAGAACTACAGCATCGTTGCCGAGGGCTCTGCTACCATCTCCTTTGATGTCCAGGGACTGAAAGAAGGCGTATATATTAATAAGGTGGTGGCTGCCGGTAATGGCTACAGCGATGGTGAACAGCACTATCTGCCGGTTTTGAGCAACCGTGAACTCGTGGTGAACACCCTGCCTATCACCCTGCATCAGAAGGGTGAGCAGAACTTCGACCTGAGCAAACTCTTCCTGAACAAGGAGGGCAAACAGGCGAAGGGCGCTGAAGAGGCAAAGGTAACCATCGAGTACACCAATAACCCAAGTTGGCTGATGGTGAAGGCGCTGCCAGCTATCAGTAATCCGGATGAGGAGAACGCCATCTCGTTGATGTCTGCCATCTACGCCAATACCATTACCACCCATATCCAGAAGACTCTCTCTTTGGATAATCATTCTCAGAAGACTCTCTCTCAGGAGAGCATCCGTCTGCAGAATCAGGTGGAGAAACTGAAGAAGTTGCAGAACGCTGACGGTTCCTTCTCATGGTGGAAGGGCATGAAGGGCAGCCGGTATATGACTACGTCGGTAGCCGAAATGATGGTTCGATTGAATGCCATCGCAGGTGTGCAGAAATCAACCGCCCGGATGCTGACTTCGGCTCTGAACTATCTCTCTCTGCAGACAGCTCGGGAAGTAAGAGAAATGAAGAAGCAGGAGGAGAAAAAGCAGAAGGTGAGTCCTAGCGAACAGGCGCTGCATTATCTCTACATCCTTTCGATGGATGGCAGAAAGATGAAGCAGAATCTGGAGCAGGATAAAGCTTATCTTTTGGACAAGATGTCGAAGATGACGGGTGATTTCTCCATCTATGGCAAGGCGCGTGCTGCCGTGGTTCTCGCCAGAAACAGCAAGCAGAATGCTGCTTACCGCGAGAAGGCTGGCGAATATCTGCAGAGCGTGAACGAATATGCCGTTTACCGCGAGGAGATGGGTCGCTACTACGATACCCGCAAGGCACTCTACAGCTGGAGAAACTATAAGATACCAACCCAGGTATCTGTGATAGAGGCGATGCAGATGCTGAAACCGAACGACAAGCAGACCATTGAGGAACTGCAGCGCTGGCTCCTGATGTCGAAACGCACACAGGTTTGGGATACGCCGGTGAATACCGTGGATGCTGTCTACGCCTTTATGAAGGGCAATGAGAGCAACTGGAACAGGAAGGCTGAGAATGCCGTGCTGAAACTGGACGGAAAGCTGCTGCCGATGCCGCAGGATTCCACTACTTTGGGCTATGTGAAGACCGAAAAGACGGGCAAGGCATCTAAGCTGAGCATCCAGAAGAAGAGCGATTATACCAGCTGGGGAGCCGTCTATGCAGAGTTTAAGCAGCCTATCAGCGAAATCGGTTCCATGGAGTCGGGCATCAAGGTGCGCCGTGTCATCGTTCCTGCCGAATCTGAGGGTAAGGGCAAGGCGCAGGCGAAGGTAGGCGAGAAGGTGAAGGTAACGCTCCTCATCACCGCCGACCGCGACTATGACTTCGTGCAGATTACGGATAAGCGTGCGGCATGTCTGGAGCCGGTCAACCAGTTGAGCGGTTATCAGTGGGGCATAGGCTGCTATGTTTCTCCAAGAGATCATGCAACAAATTTCTATTTCGATCGTTTATCTAAAGGTAAGCACATCGTAGAAATGGAGTATTACGTGGATAGAAAGGGCGACTATCAGAGCGGAACTTGCACCGCTGAGTGTACCTACAGTCCGGAGTTTGGTGGCCGCACAGAGACTTATGAATTGAAAGTTAATAATTGATAGTTAAAAGTTTATAGATTGATAATTTAAAATAGAATAGTATGAAACGGATGAATATATGGATGCTCTCAGCGCTGTTGGCGCTGCCTGCATCAGCACAGAAGATTACAACCCAGCACGAGGTGGTAGACTGCGGACAGGTGGTGTTCAACAAGCCTGTAACTGCCGAATTCATGCTGAAGAATGACGGGCACAAGCCGTTGGTTATCAACAATGTATTGAAAAGCTGCGGCTGTACGGAGGTAGATTATCCGAAGACGAGCATTGCTGCCGGCGAAAGTTTCGTCATCAAGGCGGTATACGATGCCAAGCAGATGGGTACTTTCACCAAGCAGGTTTGCCTCTATACCAATGCGGGTGAAGACCCGTTCATCCTCTCTATGAGGGGAAAGGTAGTGGGCAGCGTAGTAGATTTCGCTGGTTCTTACGATGAGATGTTGGGTGTCATCAAGAGTGATGCCCAGGAGGTGGAGTTTGATGACGTGAACCGTGGCGACCGTCCGGTTCAGCGCATCCATATCTTCAATCCTACCGACGAATTACTGGAGCCGGTAGTGATGCATCTGCCACCCTATCTTCATGCTTTCGTATCGCCTTCCAAGGTAGCTCCGCGTCATTCTGCCGAAATCAGTTTCGTGCTGGATTCCAAGAAACTGCGCGACCTGGGCTTGAACCAGACATCGGTTTATCTCGGTGAGCGTCCTGGCGATAAGGTTGCGCCTGAAAAGGAAATCGTGGTATCAGCCGTTCTTCTTCCTGGTTTCGAGAACATGACTCCAGCCAAGAAGGCACTGGCTCCGAAGATAGAGATGTCTGCCACCGATCTCAATCTGGGTAGTTTCAATGGAAAGAAGAAGCTGAAGGGTGAGATTCTGATTACCAATAAGGGTAAGTCGGAACTGGATATCCGCAGCATGCAGATGTTTACGATGGGCTTGCAGGTGAACCTGAAGAAGAGTAAGATTCAGCCAGGAGAGACCGTTAAGATGAAGGTGACGGCTGTGGCTGCCGACTTGAAGAAATCGCGTGTCAGACACCCTCGTATCCTCATGATTACGAATGATCCTGACTATGCTAAGGTGGTGGTGAAGATTAATGTACAATGAATTAAAAACGAATATCGTGCAGATAGAAATAGATAACGGCAGTGGGTTCTGCTTTGGCGTAACCACTGCCATCAAGAAAGCTGAAGAGGAGTTGGCTAAGGGCGGTAAACTTTACTGCCTGGGCGATATTGTGCATAACGGTATGGAGGTGGAGCGCCTGCATGAAGCGGGACTCATCACGATAGACCATGAGCAGATGGAGGAACTGCAGGGCGTAAAGGTCTTGCTCCGTGCTCATGGTGAACCGCCTGAAACTTATGCCCTTGCCGAGCGAAACAACATCGAAATCATCGATGCTACCTGTCCTGTGGTGCTCCAGTTGCAGCGCCGCATCAAGAAGCAGTATGTCAACAATCCGGAGGCACAGATCGTGATTTTCGGCAAGAACGGCCATGCTGAGGTGCTCGGACTGGTGGGGCAGACGGAGAGTCATGCCATTGTGGTAGAGAAGTTTGAGGATGTGAAGCAGCTGAAGGAAACCGGTCAGCTGGATTTCTCTAAAGATATCTATCTTTACTCCCAGACCACCAAGAGTCTCGATGAGTTCCACCGCATCATCGAATACTGCCAGGAGCATATCGTAGAGGGCGCTACTTTCAAGAGTTTCGATACCATCTGCCGTCAGGTGGCTAACCGCATGCCTAACATCGCTGCCTTTGCCAGCAAGCATGATGTCATCCTCTTTGTGAGTGGCAGAAAGAGCTCGAACGGTAAGGTGCTTTTCAAGGAATGCAAGAGTGTGAATGCCAACAGCTACCAGATAGAAAGTGCCGACGAGATAGATATGAACTGGTTCAAGGATGTGGAAACGGTTGGTATCTGTGGCGCTACCAGTACGCCGAAGTGGCTGATGGAAGAGTGCAGGGAGAAGATTATCAAGGATAGTTCTGTTCTCTTATAGTGAGAGTTAAAGAGTTGATTATCAGTAACTTGATGTACTTGATACGGTGTTTCACCGTATATGGGTAGAGGATAGTTTTATCGTTGATTGGAAAGCTTAAAGTGCTGGGTATTAATTAGTTAACCCCCTTGCTACCGCGTTTTGCGGTAGCAAGGGGGTATCTTTTATAAACTGTCTGAAAATAAAACAGGTGATAAATCTTCTCCCGAAGACCTATCACCTTCAAAAAACAGTAATTAACTCAAAATTTATAATCTATATCATTACTACCTTGTTAATATGGTTGCAAAGATACTAAAAAATTTTTTTTTTCCAAATCTTTTTCATCGAATAAAATAAATTTATCGGTAAAAACATGATCTTTAACGTATTTTTGCATAAATAACCCAGCAGTCTCTTTTCTGTAGCTTATTCTGCTATTGCTTTTTGATATTGTTCCATCAGCCATGCCTTCTGTTCAGGAATGGTCATGTTGCTGTTGTCGAGCGTGATGGCATCATCAGCCTTCCTGAGTGGGGAAGTCTCGCGGTGGGTATCGATATAGTCGCGCTCCTCTACATTCTTCAGAATCGCATCGAAGTCGGCTGGCATTCCTTTCTCCTTCAGTTCATCGAAACGGCGCTGTGCTCTCACCTGTGAACTGGCTGTTACGAAAATCTTTAGTTCGGCATTAGGGAACACGGTGGTACCTATATCGCGACCATCCATCACGATGCCCTTGTCTTCTCCCATCTTCTGCTGCTGTTCTACCAGCGCCTCTCTGACGAAAGGAACGGCGGCAATCGGACTAACGTGGTTGGAAACCTCTAACGAACGGATTTCCTTTTCTACCAGTTCGCCGTTCAGATAGCAGTCAGGGCGACCGGTTGTTTCATTAAACTTGAATGAGATGCTGATGTTCTTCATCTCCTTCTGCAGTTCTTCAGTCTTTACGGCTCCATCTGCTTCGAAGAGCTGATGACGCAGCGCGTAGAGGGTTACCGAGCGGTACATGGCGCCCGTATCTACATAAACATAACCTATTTCCTTGGCAAGATCCTTTGCCATCGTACTCTTACCGCAAGAAGAGTATCCGTCTATTGCTATTGTTATTTTCTTCATAATTTCGAACTAACTTTAATGTATAATAATGTAGAATTTATAATCTGTAACTTACGTTCAGCATGAGGCTGTTGCTACTGACGTGATATTTGCCGTAGGCAACGTTCAGATGGAAGCGCTCCAGGTTGATACCGCCACCCACAGAGAAACCGGCTCCATGACTGCTTTCTTCATCTTCTGAGGTGCTGATTTTCATCTCGTTGGCTCTCCTGAAGTTGTAGCCGGCACCTATCCACAGGCTTTCTGAAAGCAGAATGTCGGCACCTACTACGGCATGATCACGAAGACTGCTGTCCCAATGGTTCAGGTTGACCAGTGTGGCTGATACCCTGAACGGTGCGTTGGCGAAGCGTTTCGTCACACCCAACTGCAGGTCGGTCGGCATCTTCTCATATTCATTGTCGTAAGCTTTCAGCTGTCCACCCAGATTCTTTGCCACGCAAGAAACCGACCATTCCGTTTCAGGGTCGTAATAGTTGATGCCCAGATCCACTCCCACAGCGATAGAATTGTAATCGCCAATATACGAAGTGATGAATTTGGCGGCAATACCACCCGCAAACTTTTCACCGAGCATATAAGAGAAGTAACCCGCAACGGCAATGTCCTTTGCCGAGAACTCACCCATCTGGATGTTGTTCTCATCCGTCTCTTTCATTTTGCCGTAGTCAACAAGCTGAGCCGAAACAGCCCACGAAGCCTTGTCGTTGACAATACGGTTGAAACTAGCCGAGGCAGTGTTCACCCCCGACATATAGTTCATATAATTGAGATTGACCGTCTTGTCGTTTACTGATGACAGGAGAGCCGGATTATGGAATATGAGTGCCTCATCATCTTCTATCAAGGTGATGTTGTCGCCACCCAGAGCAGCTGCATGAGCACTCACCGGCAAGCGAAGGAAATTATACCCCGTTTGGCTCTCTTGAGCATCAATAATTGTCGCAAAAAGCGTCAATATTGCGGAAATTACATATTTTTTCATTTAAATTTTCTAATTCTTTGGCAAAGATACTGCTTTTTTCAATAATAAGAAGTAATTTTGCAATGTTTTCGTAGGAAATAACGATTTTAAACGGTTTTTATTGTGGAAATTAAGAAATCAAATAGCGCACAACTGGAAGATAAGCGGGTTACATTTTTCCTGCTGGGGTTGCTGCTGGCTTTTACTTTCATCTTCGTAGGACTCCAATATCAGAGAGGTCCGCAGGGAGATGATGACTTGTCGGAATCGATGGAAGATCTTTCACAGGATCTGGAAATGTCGGCTCGTCCCGACCTGAAAGATATGGTGAGTGCAGAGGCTGCTTCGGCTCCTGCTTCTAAGTCAATTACCCAGGAAGTGAAGGCTGCCGAGCAACAGACTCAGAAGGCACCGCAGAAAATCAGTTCTACAACCAGCGAACTGGTTATCGGCGACGGCTCGGGTGTAGTGGATGGAGCAGAGGTGAAGGAAGCGGTTCCTGAAACTCCCATTGAGAATCCGGGAACTGAGGCTCCTATCAAACTGACCGTCGTGCAGAAGATACCGCAGTTTCCTGGTGGCTGGTCTGCCTTCATGCAGTGGCTTACCAAGAACCTGAAGTACCCTGTAGCTGCCCAGAAGAGTAGGATTCAGGGAACCGTAGTGGTATCCTTTATCGTAAACAAGGATGGAAGTGTTGCCAATATCAAGGTAAGCACTTCGGTAGATCCATTGCTCGACAACGAGGCTTTGAGGGTGATGAAGATGATGCCGAAGTGGAAACCGGGCATCGATAAAGGCAAGGTCTGTCGCACGATGATTGCCATCCCGGTAGTGTTCCAGTTATAAATTATTCATTGTAAATTATACATTATAAATATACATTATTATGAAGACAGCAGAAGAAATTTTAAGCATGGTAAATGAGTTTCTGGCTAATTTGCCTTACGAAAGAAAGCCAAAGTCTCTTTATGAGCCTATCAGATACGTACTTTCTATGGGTGGCAAGCGTATTCGTCCTACGCTCATGCTTCTGGGCTACAATCTTTTCAAGGACAATCCTGAGAAGATTCTGATGAATGCCGTTGCCCTGGAAACTTATCATAACTATACTTTGCTGCATGATGACCTGATGGACAATGCTGATTTGCGTCGCGGTCATGAAACGGTTCATAAGAAATGGGATGCCAATACGGCAATCCTTTCGGGCGACAGCATGCTCGTTCTGGCTTATGAACGTATGGCTCAATGTGATGAAAAGCATCTTGCCAAGGTGTTGAAACTCTTTACGACCACTGCCCTGGAAATTGGTGAAGGTCAGCAGTTTGATATGGAGTTTGAAAACCGCAACGATGTGAAGGAGGAGGAATATATCGAGATGATCCGCCTCAAGACCAGCGTTCTCCTGGCTTGTGCCCTGAAGATGGGTGCGATCCTTGCCGATGCTTCTGATGAGGATGCAGAGAACCTGTATAAGTTTGGCGAGCAGATAGGATTGGCGTTCCAGTTGCAGGATGATTACCTCGATGTTTACGGCGATACCAAGGTGTTCGGTAAGGAGATTGGTGGCGATATCACATCTAACAAGAAGACTTACATGCTCATCAATGCCTTCAACCATGCCAACGACGCTCAGCGTGCAGAACTGCAGAAGTGGGTTGATGCCGAGGAGTTCGACCGCAAGGAGAAGGTGGCTGCCGTTACCCGTCTTTACAACGAGATTGGTATCGACAAAATGGCGCAGGATAAGATTGCTTATTATTTCGAGCAGAGCAAGAAGTATCTGGATGCCGTGAATGTGTCTGCTGAGCGTAAGGAGGAATTGGCAAAGTATGCTCAGAAAATGATGAAGCGCCAGTACTAGTTGATAGTTAATAGTTTATAGTTGACAGTTGATAGGGCAATGTTCAAAGTAATAGATACACATACGCATTTCGATGCGGAGGAGTTTGATGAGGATAGGGCGGAGGCTTTCGCCCGTGCCAAGGAAGCGGGGGTAGGCAAGGTGTTCTTGCCTGCCATCGATGTGAAGACCACACACGCGGTCCTGGCATTGGCTAAGGAATATCCAGGCTATGCTTATCCGATGATTGGTCTGCATCCTGAAGAGGTAAAGGCTGACTGGAAGGAACAACTGGCTGAACTCCGGAAGATACTGGAGGAGCATCGCATGACCGGTAATGCCAATCCTGCAGACGAATCGGGTAATGCCAATCCTGCGGGTGGTTCTCCTCAGTTTTCTGACTTGATCGCTATCGGAGAGGTAGGACTTGATTATTACTGGAGCCGTGAGTTCGAAAACGAGCAGCTCGAGGCTTTCGAGGAACAGGTAAAATGGTCGGTAGAAACCCAGCTCCCGCTGATGATTCATTGCCGCAAGGCGCAGAACGAGATGGTGCATCTGCTCAGAAAGTATGAGAAGGAACTGCCGGGTGGCGTCTTCCATTGCTTTACGGGCAATCAGAAGGAGGCAGAAGAACTCCTCTCGTTCGATAAGTTTGTATTGGGCGTCGGTGGCGTATCTACTTTCAAGAGCAGCCATCTCAGAGAAGACCTCCCTGCCGTAGTTCCTCTGGATCGCATCGTGCTGGAGACCGACAGTCCGTATATGGCGCCTGTTCCTTATCGTGGCAAGCGTAACGAGAGTGCTTTCGTGGTAGAAGTGATGAAGACGCTCGCCAAGGCTTATGGCATAAGCGAAGAGGAGTTTGCCCGACAGACCAACCTCAATGCAGAGCGGGTTTTTCCGCTATCCGTATCGCAAGTATAGGACGTAAGCGTTCAAAACTCCTTAAATAAACATAAAAAAACAATGAAAGTTATGGTATTTCGGAGGAAAAGCAATAATTTTGCACTTCGAAATTGTTGCAGCAGCATGTTGCGGCGATTAAGAAGAGTTCTTCGGAATATGGAAAGGTGCTCGAGTGGCTGAAGAGGCACGCCTGGAAAGCGTGTAACCGGCAAAACCGGTTCGGGGGTTCGAATCCCCCTCTTTCCGCTTTTATATATATAATAAGGTATATGAAGAAAAATACAGCTATTGCACGTTTTGCAATATTGGTTTTCACATGGATGTGTTCTCTGCCTATGATGGCTCAAGAAGAGAACATGGGATTTCATCAAGCTCTTAAGACAAAGTTTATAGAGGGTAATGCGGGATTTATGTCTCTCGTTGCCATCGCCCTCATCGTGGGTATGGCTTTCTGTATCGAGCGTATCATCTATCTGAGTCTCTCTGAAATCAACGCCAAGAAGTTGATGCAGGATATCGACCAGAAGGTGTCGGCGGGAGATGTGGAAGGGGCTAAGACGCTCTGCCGGAATACCCGCGGACCGGTGGCTTCTATCTGCTATCAGGGCTTGATGCATATCAGCGAGAGTCTTGATGACATCGAGCGCTCGGTAAGCGGATATGGTACCGTTCAGGCGGCTAATCTGGAGAAGGGCTGCTCCTGGATCAAACTCTTTATCGCTATGGCGCCATCGCTCGGATTCCTCGGAACCGTGATCGGTATGGTCATGTCGTTCGACCAGATTCAGCAGGCGGGCGATATCAGTCCTACTATCGTTGCTTCGGGTATGAAAGTGGCGCTCATCACTACCATCTTCGGTATCATCGTAGCCCTCATCCTTCAGGTTTTCTATAACTACATCCTTTCTAAGGTGGAGCACCTGACAAGCCAGATGGAGGAGTCGGCGGTTACTTTAATGGATATTATTGCCAAGAATAAATAAACGAAGAGAGAAATGGTTAAATTTCAATTTTCAAAGCAGAAGACGAAGTCGGCCGAAAAGATATCGCAGCAGGTGTTCTATATCATGATAGGACTGGCGGTGCTGGTTTTCGGTCTGTTCTTTTTGGTAGGCTACGATTTGCCTTTCGAAGAGAACCCCGACTTTAATGCGCCTCTCTTTACCGATGTGCTCATCCTGCTGATGTGGCTCTTCCTGATAGGAGGTACAGGTCTGGCTGTCTTTTCCATGATCAGAGATTATCGCAGCAGCAAGTCGGAGGCTGTAGTGAATGGCATTCCCGTGCGTCGCATCTTCCGCATCACATGGATCGGAACTTTGGCAGTTTTGCTGCTTACCTTCTTTTTGGGCGGTTCTGCTCCGATGCTCATCAATGGCGAGAATTATGCCGACTGGCTCTGGCTCAAGCTTTCAGATATGTTTGTCATCACATCGCTTCTGATGCTGGTGGCAGGAATCGGTGCCGTCTGTTTCGGTGCCACACGTTATATTCGGAAGAAAAACTAAAGAGAGTGCTTTGGGCTCTCTATTCTATAAATAAGGATTAAATATGCTGATTAGAAGGAAGCAACACGAAACCCCGGGACTGAATACCACATCTACAGCCGACATCTCGTTCATGCTGTTGATATTCTTCCTTGTCACCACATCAATGGATGTGGATAAGGGACTGTTGCGCCAACTCCCTTCACCTGAACCGCAGAAGAAGGAACAGCAGCAGTCGGTGGTAGACAAGGCTAACCTCATGGAGCTGCGCCTGACGGCTGGCGATACGCTTTTGGTCAACGGTAAGCCGATGCAGGTGAGTCAGCTCAAGGAAGAAACTATCCGCTTTGTTCACCGCCTGGGCAAGAAACATCTCATCTCTATTGAGAGTGACCGCGATGCCGACTATAATCTCTATTTCCAGATGCAGAATCAGCTGATGGAAGCATATAGCCAGCTACGCAACGAAACAGCCCAGAAGAAATATCACAGGGATTATGCCCTCTTGAACAATGACCAGAAAGAACAAGTGCGCAACATCTGTCCGCAGCGCATCACAGAGTCGTATGCCAACGCAATGACTCATGCCGACCAGCGTGTTGATGCCAATGCTGAAGAAAAGCAAGGGGAAGAAAATTCGACAGAAACAGCTACTGAACAGCAGAAAGGAGGTAAACAATGATGAATTTTCATAAGAAATCGCATGAAGTGCCAGGGTTGAATACATCTTCTCTGCCAGACCTCATTTTCTCCGTACTGTTCTTCTTTATGATTGTTACCCACATGCGCCAGGTTACCTTGAAGGTAGACTGCCGTTTGCCACAAGGCAAGGAACTCACCCGCCTGACCAAGAAATCGGCGGTTAGCCATATTTATATAGGTAAGCCAACCAAAGAGATGCAGGCAAAGTATGGTACCGGTACCCAGATTCAGTTGAATGATAAGTTTGCTTCGGCTCCCGAAGTGATGGATTACATTTCGGCAGAAAAGAAGCGTATGTCGCCGGAAGACCAGAAACTGATGACCGTATCAATCAAAGCAGACCAGGAAACCAAGATGGGTGTGATAACCGACGTAAAGCAGGCTTTGCGCCAGGCAAAAGCACTAAAAATCAGTTATTCTGCCACAGAAAATGGAAAATAATATTAATTTATCATGTTTTTCTCTTAAAAAATTGCTTTTATTAATTTTTTGTATTATCTTTGCACGCAAATTATTAGTATTATGGCAAAACAAATTTTAGATTCATTAGATAGGCAGATTCTGAAGCTGATTTCTCAGGATGCCCGTATTCCATTTTTGGAAGTGGCACGCGCTTGCAATGTGAGCGGTGCTGCCATTCATCAGCGTGTAGCTAAACTTACAAATCTTGGTATCATCAAGGGTTCACAATTCATCATTGACCCAGAAAAGATAGGTTACGAAACTTGTGCTTATATGGGACTCTATCTGAAGGAGCCTGAGAAGTTTGACCAGGTTGTAGAGGAGTTGAAGAAGATTCCTGAGGTTGTAGAGTGTCACTATACTACAGGTGGTTTTGATATGTTTATCAAGATTTACGCGCTGAACAACCACCATCTCCTGGAAATCATCCATGATAAGTTGCAGCCACTGGGATTGTCTCGCAGCGAGACCATCATCTCTTTCAATGCATCTATCAACCGTCAGCTTTCTATGCAGGATCTCAAGAGTTTCAACGATGATGAAGAGGAAACTGATGAGGAGGCTGCAGCAGAGAAATAAGATATAAAAAGAAAAAAAGCAGTAGCTCCCTGCGGGATTACTGCTTTCTATAAAGGGTGAGGAATGTGAACGGTAAGCCGTTTTCATTCCTCATTTCTTTTTCTGTCACTTCCCATTCTGCCGGATTGATTTCCGGAAAGAAGGTATCGGCATGTTCAGGTTCCTTTTCAACGATTGTGAGATAAAGCTTGTCTGCAAAAGGCAAAGCCTGTTCATATATGCTGGCTCCTCCGATGATGAAACATTCATCTGAAGCTTCTTTGCTTCCAACCTCTTCTTTCCTTGCTGCCAGCGCTTCTTCCAGAGAGCTGTATACTTCGCACCCTGTTATCTGCTCTCTTGTCTTCGAGATAACAATATTGCGGCGGTTGGGCAAGGCTCCGTTCGGCAGCGACTCATATGTCTTTCTGCCCATGATGATCGTATGTCCGGTAGTGAGCATACGAAATCGGGTCATGTCCGATGGGATGGCGTAGAGCAACCGGTTCTTGTACCCGATAGCTCTATGCTTTTTTGATATACAGGCGATGATGCTGAGCATTTTTTATTTTAATGTTGAATGTTGAGTGTTGAATGTTGAATGATTCATTCTTGCTGTAAACTATTAACTATAAACAGCTCTCCCGTCCCGTGGCTGCTTTTGATTTTCCACTCCTGCGGATAGAGGTTGTTGGCACGGTTGCCAATGTTCTTTTCCCAGCCTATCGGAACCTGTCTGTAGGTTACCAGTACATAACCCTTAGGCGTATCGGCAGGCAGATTCACAGCCTCCTTGCGAAGGTAGCGGATGGCATCATCGTAGGATAACTCCACCTGTGGGAAGTGATCTTTGTTGAGCATCGTAGAGAGAGCGAGAGCCTGGTCGGGAATGAGACCCTTTCCCTTGTCTGTTCCCAGTTTCACACCTGCATGCAGCACCTTCAGGTTCTTCTCAGCCTGGTCGTAGATGTCTTTCCATCTGCCCGGAATGGCGTAAACCGTCTCGTTGCTCTCTGCAGGCATCCATTCCGTATCAGTCTTCAGCCAGCCGTCCGGAATCTCCGGTCCCTTTCCTTTAGCCACCTTCTTGTCTTTCTTCTTCTTATCCTTCCTGTTCTCCTTGGCTGAAGAACCTGCTTCCCATTCGCCCTCTTTCTTCAGAATCGCCATAAACAGACCTTCGCCTCGCGAAACGCCAGGAATGAACCGGTAAACAGGGAAGTCGCTGCCCGTGAGGTTGCGGGTGATGTTCCATGCATCTTCTACACCCTCCAGTGCCATCACTTCAGCGCCAAGTTCTTCGCATATCCAGTCCACGTTCTCCTCATCTTCGTGCGCATTGAAGGTGCAGGTAGAGTAAATCAGGATACCGCCTGGCTTCAGACAGTTCCAGATATCCGATACGATTTCGCGCTGCAGCTGCCAGCAGTTGTTCACATTTTGGGTACTCCATTCGCCGATAGCCCCTTCATCTTTGCGGAACATTCCTTCGCCGGAGCAGGGAACATCGGTAAGAATCACATCAAACTGCAATTTCGATTTCTTGTAATCGCGGGGATAGTTGTTGGTAACAATCATATCCGGATGACCGAACTTCTGTACGTTTTCGGCAAGAATCTGTGAGCGGGTGCGCATCGGTTCGTTGCTGAAGAGCAGACTCCCTTCCGGCAAGGCAGCCCTTACGGCAGTCGACTTTCCGCCAGGGGCAGCACAGAGATCCAGCATCATCACCGGTTCTTTTACGTACTGTCGGATAGCCATATCAACAAACATAGATGAGGCTTCCTGTACATAATATAAGCCGGCATGCAGCAGCGGATCGAAGGTGAATCCGGGACGGGTAGAGAGATAACGGCCGGTTTCCGGACACCAGGGAATCGGTTCGCCATCAGCATCCTTGCATTTAAAAGGATTGATGCGGATACTGGTTGGTGCCTCCTCTTCAAGGATAGCATGCTCCAGACGCTGATACAGCTTTTCGCCCATCAGTGCCTGCGTATATGTTCTGAAATCTTCAGGTAATGTCTTCATTCTGTCTCTTTTTCTTTAATTTGTTTGCAAAAATAAGAAATTTTTCGTTTCTTTGCAACTAAATCGCGAAGAGATGCGTCTAAGAAGCAGAAATTTTTCAAATAACAAGGTAAAACAATAAAAAATAATGATATGAAGAAAGCAATATTGGCATTAGCGCTCGTTATGAGCATCGGAGCCACCCAAGTGTCTTTGGCGTCTTCTGCTCCAAAACATCGTTATCATCCAACTACCCAACAGGTAGATCAAAAGGCTGTTCCTGCATCTGCCGCACAGCCATCTGCTTCGAAGGATAAAGACGACGAGGCGTTGGAGGCTTATTCTGATACAACCAGTACAGATTCGGCCAACTATGATGATTATGATGAGAATGATAATAGATCTGTTCATTCTAGATACAGTTTAGACAACTATGATGATCCGTTCGATTTCATCGGTTCGGTATTTGGTGGCGGAGCGCTGGCTGTTATGATCATTTTCTGTATCATCTTCGGTCTGCTGTTTGTCTTTGCTCCGCTGATCATCGTATTTCTGGTTATCAGATATCTGATTCGCCGCCACAACGACCGGCTGAAACTGGCGGAGATGGCGATGGAGAAGGGCATCAATGTTCCGGAAAGCGACCGGCCGATAGATAAGCAGAGCGATGAGTATCTGGTAAAGCGTGGATTGAGAAATGCCTTCCTGGGAGCCGGCTTGTGCGCCATGTTTGCCTGGTGGGATGCTGATTTCCTGGCTGGCATCGGAGCCCTGGTCTTCTTCTATGGCATCGGTCAGACCGTTATCGGCTCGCTTCCTGCCATCAAGGACTGGTGGAAGAACCGTCATGGCGATCAGGGCACGGGGTATAATGGTACTCCGGTCTAGCAGCCGACATTCAATATATCATGGCTTCTCAATAGGAGGGGAAGTCACAAGGAAAAGAACAACAATTATTAGTTAATATATATAAGGTGGAAAAGTTATCCGATATCTCTCTCGTCACGAAGGTGGTGATGCTTCATGACCGCAAGTCGTTCGACCTGCTGGTCAGGAAGTATCAGTCACCCATTCGTGGGTTCTTCCTGCGGCAGACGCTGGGGGATGCGCAGCTGAGTGACGACTTGGCTCAGGATACCTTTGTCAAGGCTTATACCCATCTGTCCGGTTTCAGGGGTACAGCCAGCTTCTCCACCTGGCTCTACCGCATCGCCTATAATGTATGGTATGATTATACCCGCAGCCATAAGGAGACGCAGGACATCGATACGCCTGCCGTTTCTTGTAAAAATGCACAGGGCGCCCATGCCGGATTAAAGATGGATTTGCTCAAGGCATTACAGATATTGAATGAAAATGAACGTACATGCATCACGCTGCAGCTGATGGATGGACTCTCTATAGATAAGATTGCAGAGGTGACGGGAATGGTGCAAGGCACCATCAAGTCGCATCTCTCTCGAGGAAAACAGAAACTTGCAAGTTACTTAAAAAAGAATGGTTATGACCGATAAGATAAATGATAAGAAGTTGGAAAGCATGAAAGGGGAACCGTTGAACCCTCAGGATGAAGAACTCTTGAAGATGTTCTTTTCCGATTGCCAGATGTCAGAGATTCCTGATGACGGATTCTCCGACAGGGTGATGCAGGCCTTGCCGGCTTTACCCGAAACTGATACTGCGATGTCGCTGGTTAAGCGCCAGCGTCTGGAACATTTATGGACGGCAGCCTGTGTGGCAGCAGGCATCATCATAGCAGTAGTCTGTCAGGGATGGGAACAGATTCAGGGATGGCTTTTCTCTATGAAGATAGATTTCCTCCTCTCCGGCTCCCGTGCCCTTACGCATGTGGCAGATTCCATCGCCCACTCTCAGAATCTCCTGATGGTGCTGGCTGGCATCGTTGTCCTCATTATGGTTTGGGGATATAATGAACTGGCTGATGCACGTCAGTAGGGATATATAAAAGAACCCCAACCTTAAGGGATTAAGGTTGGGGTGGGGAGGGACTAAATGTGGAAATTGATTTCATTTAACCGATATCTTTCTAGTGTTTTTCATGGTACTGAATCTTTAAAGGGTTGATACTACTGGCAGCTCTGCACGCAGAAGGCAGAGGCTATAGCGGTGAGAACGGTAATGACGAAATTCAGAATTTTCTTGAGTGTTTCTTTTTTCATTTTCATTTGATTTTTAAGGTTAATAAATGGATTGGGGGTTCGGATTTCCTATATCCGGGCGATACTTTTGAGAAGAAAGGCTGACAGGATGAGCAGATGGGCTTGATAGCGCGTGTTTCAATGATGCTTGCTATATTGATGAATAGCCGGGGGTGCTATAGCCGAATCCCGGACTGCATCCTGTCTAAAACCTTCTTTCTTCAGCTACTGGCGAGGGGGTTACTCCAGGCCGTCGCTACCATCGGAGCCGCTGCTCCCGGTGTTGCCTGATCCGCCAGTCTGTGTTGAGTCGCCACCCTGGTTTGTGCCGCCACCCTGGGTAGTATCGCCTGTGTTATCCTTACCGCCGTCTGGTGGAGTAACATCTCCTGTTACGGCAGTTGCCTTCTTCAGGGATGCATCGAGGTTCAGACTGGTAGCCTTGAACTCACCGGTGCCACGGGCACGGAGCTTCAGTCCGGCAATGTTCTTGGTGATGCTGAACTCCTTCTCGGAGGCAGCACCTTCCTTGTTCTTGATGCCGATGCTGAAAATGGCGAGGTCGGGAATCTTCACGGCGATCCCCTGCAGAACCAGTTCTCTTACGCAGCTCACCATGTCGGTGAGCATACCCTTGATGGCTCCCTTTGAGAACGGGGTGTTGTGACTTTCCATGTGCTCTGCGAGTTCATCAAGACCATAGGTCTGGGTGATTACAGGGTAGGCGAAAAACTTGCCGTAAGCGGCGCTCAACTTCTCGTTGACATACTTCTTCAATGTGTACAGAATCATAGTGTCTTCATTTTTAAGGTTAATAAATTGTGTTTGTGTTGTAGGGGGCGCTGCGCATTGCCTCTTGGTGGTCTGAGATGTTATCTCTGAACCACAATGCAAAGATACGAAATCGGTGAGGGGTCAACTCACAGTTGCTCATACTTGCTCATGTTTTATCATACTTTTTCATAGATTCTTTTTTCTGGAGTTTATAAGTCCATTATAATCAATCATCATTTGCTTGAATCTTACAAAAACAAGTAAATCGGCAAAAGCTATGGATGGCGGTCTCCTTACCGCACTTTTAATGGGTGATGTGCAATATAATAACAGTTTTTTATCAAGCTGCTAAATAAACATAAAATTCACTGCATTTATGCAGAATTGTGATGTAATATAATTATCTTTATATTCTAATTCGCTGAACTTTCGCATGTGGTTCAAGTACGGGCTGAAGGCTCAAAAGCTTTAAATATGCGTTTTAATACTAAAAAGAACAAAATAACCTGCTAAATATTTGGAAGTTACAGAAATATTGCTTAATTTTGCAAAAGAAAAGCTGCCCTCGGCAATTTGAAAGCAAGCTTTCATTGCGTTCGTTTGCATCACAAACATTTAAATGATATAATTATGTTAGGAATAAATGCACCAAAAGTTTTAGCTAAAGGCAAATACGCACAAGCTGTTCGTAAAGCCGCTCTTGCATCCATCGGTGCAAAAGCAAAGAAAGATGATGCCACAAAGACATCAAATTATCCATATAAATTTGAGTGGAATTTAGAATGAATTTAGAAGAATACAAAATAGAACTTTTATCAGACTTTGATGAGTTGATAAATTTCTATACAGGAAAAGACAAAATGGATGACTTTCTTCATAATCACTTACAAGATTGTGAAGAGAGTCATTATTGTAAGACATTTTGTGTCCGCTTAAAAGCGAATAACACGATTGTTGCTATTTTCGCCTTAGCATTCGACTCCGTTGACATAGATTCAGATGATTTTGATGATATGCGTATAGGTGCAGCAGGAACCGATTTACCTGCGGTAAAAGAAACTTTCCGAGAACAATTCGAACAAAAATATACTTATCCCGCTTTAGAAATTGCCTACTTAGCTATTGATAAAAAATTTCAAAGCTTACATTTAGGTTCAGCCTTAGTTGAAGAAATAGCTTCGATGGCTAGAAACCAAAGATATGCTGGTTGCGTCTTCTTGACAGTAAGAGCTTGGCATACCTCTAATTATAGCGCAGTAGGTTTCTATGAAAAGAATCAATTTGCAAAATTGACTCCTGTTCCACAAATGGATGTTTGGCCAATGTACAAAACAATTTGGCCGAAAGAATGATCCCCCTATGCCCTTTACCTTTGCTTTACCCTTCGGCCAGCGATTTTTCGATAAATACCAGGAAAACGCATCACTGAAGGGAACAAATTGTTAAAAAGGGGGCTACTTGCAGGAAGTAGACACCTAAAACATAGAAAATAGACACTTTTTTATAGGAAAGCAACACTTTTTTATAGGAAAGCAACACTTTTTCGAAAAAAATACTATATTTGCACCATGGAAAATATAATTCAGACTTTCACGAAAGAGGAACAGGCTATTTTTATAATGGCATTGTTTCTTCTGATTTTCGCCCTGGTCATGAGCTATGCCATGGTTCAAGACTACAGGATATATCTTGATGAAAACTACAAGGCTCGCTACAGCTTCTGTGATTTCATCAAGAGAGAAAGATACTATATCTATCTGTTTCTCGTACTGACTTTCGTCATCATCCTGGGAATGACAGTATATATAATGGCAATAAGAGGATATATGTAAGAAAGTAGAATAACAATAATAATTTACAGTTATGAACAACAAAAAACAAAGAAACAGGCTATTCACGATGCTTCTGCTCGTGATGGCTATCCTCATGCCTTATGAGGGGGCATGGGCAGCCACTAATGTAACGACCTCAAGGCCAGCCCAGGGCGATGGCTCGAGCAGTAATCCATTCCAAATTTCCAACGCCAAGGAGCTGGCGTGGTTTCGTGAATGGGTGAATGGTACGTATACGGTGAGTGGCAGCGAGTCGGCTACTACCCACCTCAATGCGTGCGCCAAGCTCACTGCCGACATAGACCTAAAGGACTTCTGCCATGCGGCTGATGCGTCTCAAAACTTAGAAGAATTGAGCTGGGTGCCTATTGGAAATATTGAAGGGGATTACAAAGGTACTTTCGACGGAAATGGAAAGACCATCACCAACCTTTATATCAATGCAAGCCAAACATTTATGGGGTTTTTCGGTTATACCTACCAAAGCACAATCAAGAACCTAACCTTTGAGAATGCAAATGTGACAAATACGAGTTGGTACACAGGAATTTTGGTTGGTTATGCAGTAAATGGAAGCACCCTTCAAAATATCAAAATATCAGAAACGTGCCAGATAAAAGGAGGAGGAAATTATACTGGCGGTATTGCAGGTATACTTTATGGTAACGCCTACAACTGCGTGAACTACGCCACGGTACAAGGAATAGAAGATGTCGGCGGTCTTTTTGGTTCTTACGGAGGGGACGAAATTTCCATAACCGCTTGTGCCAACTATGGAAAAGTAACGGCATCAAGTCAGATTGCTGGTGGCTTGGTTGGCTTTTTCAGTAGCGGAACAATCCAAGACTGCGCCAATTATGGAGATGTGGAAGGTACAAATCGTGTTGCTGGCATGGCTGGTTTTGTAGACAAAGGCAAGATACAGAACGTGTTCAGCTATGGCAGCATAAGTGCCACGAATGGCACAGAGGTAGGCATGGTTTTTGGCTATTCTAAATATGGGGACACTGAAGGCATGGTGGCATACTATAGTGGCGCAAAGCTGACTGTAAACGGCCAAGAGATTAAGGCGGTTAAAGCCTTCGGAAATGGAAAGCCTTCAGAAGATAACGCAACAGGATTTACAGAAGCTCAGCTGAAAAGCGGTATTGTTGCCTATCTGCTCCAGCAAAATGCTTCGAGCGAAGCAAAATGGGGACAAAATCTGGTTAATGATGGAGACATCTATCCTGTCATTGGTTCGGAGCATCAGGTTTATGCTACTGAAGTTTTGCTTGTAAATTGCAAAACCTATGAGGTGGTGACGGGTAGTTTCACCAACAATCCTACCAATTTCGCAATCAAGTATCAACACGGAACGATAAATCACCATGTTGCAACAGACGCTTCTTGCACCGAGGCGGCAACCAAGGAATATTGGCAATGCCAGGATTGTCAAAGGACATTTTCTGACAGCCAATTGACCAAGGAATTGACTGATGTAACGGACGCAGAGAAGCCTGCTCTTGGACACAACAACAATGAGGATGGCTATTGCGACCGTTGCCAGCATTATGTGGCTGTAAAGCCTTCACAGGAAAATGGGGTGTACCTGATAGCCAAACCTTACCACTTGGCGTGGTTCCGCGACTATGTGAACGGAACTATCGTGGACGAAGGCGAAGCAGATGGAATTACTCACCCAACAGCATCTGCCATGTTGACTGCGGATATCGACCTTACCAACTATTGCCATGCGGCTGAAGACGGCAAGGAACTCTTGAGCTGGATTCCGATAGGCAACAATGATAATCGCTGGAAGGGAAATATGAACGGTCAGGGACACACCATCTCCCATCTCTATATCAAAACCGCACAAGACTATGTGGGGCTTTTCGGCTATACTGTGGATGCGACTATCCAAGACCTTACCTTTGACTATGCCAAGGTGGAGAATGTGAGCACACGCACCGGTATCTTGGCAGGATATGCATTTGCATACTCGAATTCTCCAGCACATATAAAGGGTATTAAAACCACAAAGAATTGTACTGTAATAGGACAAGATCGTACTGGCGGTATCGTTGGAGATGCCATTATAAATCTCGAAAACTGCGAGAATCACTCCAGCGTGCAGGGAACGCAAAATGTTGGCGGAATTGCAGGTTCTAGCGATAATAAAAACATCAAGCGCTGCACCAATTATGGAACCGTTGAAAACGATGGTGTGTATATTGGTGGAATCATAGGTTATGCTTATGAAACAAGTATCGAAGATTGCGCCAACTATGGCAAGATTACAAGTACAGGTTGGAATGCCGGTGGTATAGCAGGACAAACGTTTGCTAACAGCAGTATCCAGAATGTGTTCAGTTATGGAGATGTGGCGAATACATATGGCGATCCAGGAATCATTATAGGTTGTGTGAACGGTACACTAACCGCAAAGGGCATTATAGCTTACAACAAGGAGGCATTGCTGAACAACTCATCTGAGAACATCAAAACAGTTGGTGAAGGAAGTCTGACATGCGAAGACGGAAAGGTAGAAGCTGACGTGGTCAAGGCATTCACCAAACAGCAGATAAAGAGCGGTGAGGTGGCATGGCTTCTTAACGGCTCCACATCTGTTCCTACCGAAGGAAGCACCTTGGCATGGTATCAGAAGTTGGGCGAGGATGGCGATGAGTATCCGGTGCTTACCCCAAGCAACGGGAATACCGTATACAACGATTATTATACTTGCGTTGACAAGCAAGTGTATATGAATATTTTCAGCAATACGGAGGCTGATGTGCATGAGAAGTACGACGAGCACGTCAAGGGTACGGAGACTCTGTTGGCAAATGGTCTTTATAGCTCCCCCTGCCAGCGATGCCAGACGAACCTTATGTACATCAAGGACTTCTGTGGCATTGATGGCAACGACTTGGATCTGACTGCTAATACTGACGGTTCATACACGGCAGTCAAACCTGTTGATTTCAATGACAATGCGGCTTACGACAGCCCTGTGGACTTCACTGCCCCAACGCTGAACTACACCCGCAACTATCTCGGCGCAGACCAATGGCAGGCTGTGTACGTGCCTTTCGAGACTCAGGCTACGGACTGGACAAACAACGGCATCACCGTGGCAAGCATCAACAACTTCCATGAGTATGAAAAGGAAGATGGCAGTGGCTATGAGACGGTACTCGAAGTGAAGAAGGCTACATCTGGAGAGTTTGAGGCTAACACCCCATACTTGTTGAGAACAAACGATAGCGGAAGCAAGACTATCACTATCAATAATGCCAAGTTGCATAAGGCAGAATCGAAGACATACTACTGCATGAGCATGACTCGCAAGTATGACTTCACAGGCATCTACACTCCACAAAGTGGATTAGGTCAGGATGGAGTATCGGTTGCAGTATATGCTCTCAACAAGAAAGGATGCATAGCTCCGTTAAACCCTTCTACCGAAGTTGGTGCACAGCGTTGGTATCTTACGGTAAGTAATCGTAATGGTTCTAACATGTCACAAGCATCAAAATCCCGTTCTATCAACATAGATGAGGTTGGCGAGGGATCAACAACTGCCATAGAGGGCATCCAAGTTATAACCAACAATGAGGCTGATAAAACATCTCTAAATGGTATATATGACTTGCAAGGTCGTAAGCTCTGCAAAGAGCCTACTCATGGCATCTATATCAAAAATGGTAAAAAATATGTGAAATTCAATAAGTTAGGAATATGAAAAAGAATTATCAGAAACCATCAATCGCTATTGTTGAGTTGGAAAATTCCTGTGTTCTATTAGCTGGGTCTGACTTAGGACCAGAAAAACCGCCAAAAAGCTATGAGCAGATTCCATTCACAGATGAAGATTGTGATCCTGCATAGTATTGTGTTTTAGTTTATGCCAAATTGATCGACAAAACATTTGGCAATATTTATCAACCCATACTTCGCAGTTGTTCCAAGGGTCTATACACCTCGACAAAAGGGTGTATAGACCCTTTTCCTATTGCATGGATGTCTTCAGGTAGAAGTACCTTTTGTTGGTTCATTTTCAGATTAGGTGGAACAGGATTAGGGTTCACCGAGGAAGTAGAGGATGTAGGAGACTTGCATCGGGGTGAACTCCTTGCAGTTCTTGCCGTAACCGGTGGCGGCGAGCTTCTGGAGAAGGTCGGGGATGCGCTGGATCCATCGCATCAGGTGAGCACTGGCTACTGCTGGAGTAGCATCGGGAAAATATAGAAGAGCTAGCTCTTGCTTGGTATAACTTCTTAAATCCATAGTTTTGTTTGATTTTTTAAGGGGTTTATGATTGAGTTGCGGCTCATAAGCTACTGGCTTTTACATCATAAGTCTCTGACTTTTGCATCGTAAGTCTCTGACTTTTTCATCGTAAGTCTTTGGTTTCCGATTCGGAAGTAACCGGCTTTGCTATGACACATGACACTTATGACAGTGAATTCTGAAGATTTGCTCTCGCGCGGGCAGGCAGGAAAAATCAGGCCGAAAGTTCCTGCCTGCCCGCGTGCGAGGCGAAAAGTTGAAAAACTAGTGTCATAAGTGTCATAGTGTCATAATCTGACCAGTGGGAACCGATGGCTTGGGAACGGCTAGAACGGGGCATCATCATCGGATTGCGGCGAGTTGATGCAGAGGGATACCTGGTATGCCTTGATTTCCTCGGCAGTACGTATAATCGCCCTGTAACCACGGTTGTAGGTGGTGCGCATCTTTTCGAATCCGAGATCATTGAAAGCTCTGCCCAACTTGGTGCTGCTCAGCTTCTGGGAGATGTTGCAACTGATGATCTGCATCGCTCTGGCTATGGACACGAACTCCCCTGTCTCCGCCTCCGTTGGCTTTCGGAAGTAGAGATCCACAAGTTCCTGTTCTAGTCTGGGCGCCTCAAAAGCGCGGTTGTGCCGGTTCTGCTTTTCTATCTCCTCATCGGTGAACCAGTAGCGGAAATCACTCTTGTAGAGGGCGTAAGCCTGGGCGTAGATGCCTTCGTAATTGAACGGATGCTCACGGGGCGAGAGGATGCTCTCTATCTCGTAGGGCAGCCAGCGACGGTTACCGGTAGGGTCGCTCAAAAACTCGGGATTGTTGCCCGTGCCGCAGAAGGTGTTGATATGCTTGCGCTGCTCGGCATAATGGCCGTATGCCGCTCTTTCGTTGGTATACTGCATCGTTACCACAGCCTTCAGCTGGTTCAGTTCCGACGGACTCATCGTGTCGAGCTCTTCATAACAGATGAGTGCATACTGCGAAAGGGCGATGATATCATCCTTCGTCATGCGCCTGGCATTCGCCTTCGTATAGAAGTATTGCTTCAGTTCCGGCGGCAGGAGATAGTTGAACCAGGTGGTCTTGTAGGCGCCCTGTTTGCCGATGAACACCAGGATGACATTGTTTACGGCACCTTCGTCTATCCATCCTGCTATCATCGCCACGAGCCATTTCCTGAGGGCTTCACAGAAGGGCATCACGGGGTCTCCCTTCATCTTTACCGTGGCAGCGAGTTCGGCTATATAGTCCTTGTCGCCTTCCTGCCAGGGTGGGAGATTTTCCAGATAATCGGTGAAGGGATTGTAGGGCGGGGTATAGTCGCTCTCGATGACATTAATCATGTCGCTCTTGCTCACCCTTGCGGTTAGCGACATGTTGCTCCATTGCGTATTCAGATCGCGGTCCTGGAGGATTCGCCATTTCCCCTTCAGATACTCGTAGCGCAGGGTGATGAGGTTGAAGCGGAGTTTGATATGTCCGTCGAGGTAGTCTTTGATTTCATCTACTGTGGCATAGGGAATCTTTCCGGTTTCTGCCCTCGCCTTTTGTGGGTGAGTGGTGTTCTCGTAGCACGATTTGAACACCTGTTCTACGTCGTCGTATTCGGGAAACTGCCTGATAGCCCACTGGGTGGCTTCTTTCCTGTCGTACCGTTTCTTTGCCATCATGTAGCCCACCCGCATCACATACTGGTTGTGGTTGCCGGGTTCGTACCTGATCTTTTCGCTTTCCAGCTTGGGTTTGACGATCTGCTCGTAGTAGTCGGCGATGCGTTCCTGTTTCTTTTTCTTCTGGGCGGTCTTGAGCGTAGCGGAATGGAAATGGCTGATTTCCTCGGCGCTGAAGGCTGCGGCTTCAGGATTGAAATAGACTTCGGGGTCGTAGGCGAGTCCGCTGAGCCTTGTGATGTTCTTGCAGAGCGGATCGCTTTCCTTGCCGATGAGATGCGCGTAGTAGTCGTTTCCCATGGCGAAGGCGGCGGGATAATCATCGCCTTCGTAGCGGTAGATGACGCGCAGTCCGTTGCCGCTCATGGTAACGTAGCAGAGCAGGGTGTGGGCATCGTGGCAGATTCTCTCTTTGAGCGAGTGCAGGGTGCCGTCATCCGGTTTTTCTGTGATGTGGTCGAAGTCGACCAGTGACAGATGTGTGAGACTCCGGATGTTGTCCTTGCCTTTTCCGCCTTCGAAGATGCAGGCTACGGCGAAGAGGGGTGCATCGTGCTTGTACGACTTATTCCCCGTTTTCCGGTAAGACTCGGTGAAAAACCTGAGTTTCTCATCTTCCTTCATGAAGGTTACCAGGCCTTCCAACTGGCCAGGTGAAGGAATCTTGCTGGCCATGTTGCTGAATGTAGTTATGTTCATAATCTCCTAAAAATATTATATTGTTATACAATATATTTATCGGTTATTCGTTTCCTTATAGGTAAGCAGATTGTTGTATCTGTTTTACACGATGCAAAGATAATAAAAAGAAAATAAAAAAGAGTTCCCGACGTCGGGAACTCGTTTATATATTTTCAAATAATTTAAATAAAATTACCATGTTCTACGACAAATTTAAAGTAGACAACAGCCGTTTCGGTGCTGTTTTGAGTGAAGAAATGAAGAACCATAACATTACTGGTTCTCATTTAGTGGCTTGTGCAGACATGCGCAAGGAAAACGTTTATGCAATCTAAAAGGGTAAGGGCGATTATCGGCTCAGTGTTTATGTGAGGATTGTTTCTGCTCTTCGGTACTTTATCGAAGATCCGAAAGAATACGAACGAGTGAAGCAACGTCTTATCGAAGCAGCCTTCGATGATGGTTACTTTTTTAATAAATAATACTTTTGAATTGGTTTTTTAAATTAAAAAGTGGAATCCGGCAACCGCCGGATTCCACTGATATCGTAATGTTTTTTTGACGTTTCGCAAGTTTATGCCCTTCCTGTCAAAACAATTTATAGGTAGTGCGTAGCACTTTGAACTCGGTTCGGCGGTTCAGCTGGTTGCAGATTTCCTGATGCTCCTTGCTCTGCTTCAGGATAAATTCTTCGTTGAGCACGTCGCCTTCCTTGAGCCAAGGATACTTCTCGGTAAGTTTCTTGCGCACATTCTTCGGCTTCTCCTTGCCGTAGCCCACAGGGGTGAGGCGCTCTTTCTCTATGCCGTGTTTTATCAGATAGTCTACTACCGATTGGGCGCGGCGCTGAGACAGATGCTTGTTATATTCGCTGTTACCCTTGTAGTCGCAATGGGCGCTGAGTTCGATGGTAACGTGCGGGTTCTCTTTCAGCAGCGTTACCAGCTGGTCGAGGGCTGTTGTACTGGCTTCGGTAAGGGTTGCCTTGTCGAAATCGTAGAAGATGTTGTCGATGAGTACAGGGGCTGTGATGGAAGCCAGCGGGAACTGGAGCACGTATTCCTTACTCTCTTTAGCCGAATCAACCCGAAGTTCTTCCTTGTGGTTGAGGTAGCCTTTGCAGGATGCCATCACCAGATAGTCGACATGCGGATTGATAGGGAGGACAAACGAACCGTCGCCCTTGACGGATAGTTTCCTGTTCGTTCCGTCGTTGCCTACGATTCTCACCTCTGCGGCAGGCAGTTCATAACCGTCTTTCTCGTAAACCCATCCCTTCATTGTGGTAACAATCTCCGGATTCTCGAAGGAGTAGATATGATCGTAGCCTCTTCCGTCTTTTCTGTTGGAGCAGAAGAAGCCCTGGTTGTGGAGACCCTCGAAAGTCATTCCGAAGTCATCGGCTTCTGTATTCAGCGGATAGCCGGGGTGGGTGAGTTCATATTTCCGGGTGATGGAATTCACTTTGGCGATATAGATGTCGAGTCCGCCCATTCCCACATGACCGTTGCTGCTGAAGTAAAAGTCGCCGTTAGGACGGAAGGTAGGGAACATCTCATCGCCTGGGGTGTTGATAGGTTCGCCCAGGTTCTCTACGCCGCCCAGTCCGGCAGGAGTGATGCGCACTCGCCAGATGTCGAGACCGCCCTTTCCGCCCGGCATGTCTGATACGAAATAGAGCCATTCGCCATCAGGGGAGATGGCTGGATGGGCAAAACAACTGAGTGTATCTTTGCTGATTTCCAGATTTGTAGGCTTGCTCCAGGCTGCATCTGAGCGGTTGGAGGTTACTATCTGGGCTAAGCGGGGCGAAGTGGGATCGGTGGTACACTGGGTGAGGTACATCTGCTTGCCGTCTGGGGTAAAGCAGCATGCGCCCTCTTCGTAGTCGGTGTTGAGACCGGTTCCGATGGCTTCCGGCTTGCTCCATTTGCCTTTGTCGTTCTTTTCAGAGAAGAAGATGTCGGCAGATTTCGTTCCCGTCACTCCGTTCAGGTCGCTGCCTTGGGCTTCGTTGCGGGTTGAGGTGAAATAGAGCTGACTGCAGTCATCGCTGAGGAACATCGGCGAATAGTCGTCTCTTCGGGAATTGAAAACATCCATCCGCTTTACCTTGTACCGGCTTCCTTCCTTCTTCCAGACTGGGGCTTTTCGTGCCGATTCGAGTCCGTTCTTTACCAACACGTTGTCGGGCATGGAATCGAGCAGGAATTCGAATTCCTTGGCAGCCTGTCTGTAACTTCCGTTCTTCAGGAGAAGCCGGGCGTAAGCCAGGCGGTCGTTGAGGTCAGCCTGCTTGTATCGGATGGCATTGCTGTAGGCAGCCAATGCCTTCGGCGTACTGTTGATTTTATCATAGCAGCGTGCCATCTTTAGAGCCACCTTGCCCCGGGCAGCCCGCTCTTTGGTAGGTGTCTTGGTGTACACCTTTTTATATTGGGTTGCCGCATCGTAGTATTCGCCTAAAGAAAGATGCTTATCTGCTTTCTTCAGGTTCTGTTCTATGCCGCAACTTATCAGAAAGAGGCAGCTGATTGCTGTTATGATTTGATAAAATCTTATTTGTTTCATACAGGAACAACTTAATTATTTTACTGAACTTTCGCAAGCAACTCTCCCACACGCCCTGAAAGGGCAGAAGCTCCTAGCCCAGGGCAACGCCCTGGGTATAGTAGCAATCTGCAAGGCGCCCTGTAAGGGCAAAAGCCTTATAAATTGCCTCGTTCTTTGAAGCTTTTGCCCTTACAGGGCGACAGGTTTGCGTCCATAATGACCCAGGGCGTTGCCCTGGGCTAGGAGCTTCTGCCCTTTCAGGGCGTGTGGAGCTTATATGTGAAACTTGAGTTATATCTTATTACATCTGCGAGAATGGCTGACGATATTGGCAGCCTGATTTCCAGTTGCTGCATCCATAGGCGGTCTTGCCCTTGATGATGACGCCCTTGCCGCAGAGCGGGCATGGCTTGCCTACCATTGGGTCGGCTGGAGCCTGAGGAGCAGAAACCGGCTGTGCTGCTGCATTCTGCGTATTTGCATTTTGTGCATCTACATTTTGTGCAGTAGCTTCATCCTTTTTCTTGGCTGGCATCTTCTTGGCTGGTGCTTTCTTGGCAGCCGGTTTCTTGGCAGCCGGTTTCTTCTTGAGGTCTTCCTCTGTCATGATGGTCACTCTCCGGTTGCTGTTGTCTGACAATACATCGATGACTATCTTGTTGATCTGTTCTTTCAGTCCGTTGATGAAGTCGGCAGGATCGTAGGTCTTGTGCTCGATGTCGCGGAGCTTCTTCTCCCAGATACCGGTCAGTTCGCAACTCTTCAGCAGTTCCTCATGGATGGTGTCAATGAGTTCGATGCCTGTCGGGGTTGCCATCAGATTCTTGCGCTGGCGACGGATGTAGTGGCGCTTGAAGAGGGTCTCGATGATGCCGGCACGGGAGGATGGTCGGCCGATTCCGTTCTCCTTCAATGCAGCACGAAGTTCTTCGTCTTCTACGAATTTACCGGCTGTCTCCATCGCACGCAGCAGGGTTGCCTCGGTATAATACTTAGGTGGCGTGGTCCACTTCTCCGTCAGGGTAGGCTGATGGTCTCCCGATTCGCCTTTTGTGAAGGATGGGAGGGTTCTTTCTTCTACCACTTCCTTCTTGGCACCGTTTCCTGAGTCTGCATTTCCGTTGGCGTTATCTGAAGCATCATCGTCATCTGCATTCTTTACATCCTTGGCATAGACTACTCGCCAGCCTGGTTCGAGAATCTCCTTACCGCTTACCTTGAACTCTATCTTTTCCGGTTTCGGTCCGTCTTCGTTGATAACCTCGCCCAAAACTGTGGTGGTGGAGAATTTACAGTCCGGATAGAACACGCTGATGAAGCGCTTGGCGATGAGATCATACACGTTTGCCTCCATATCGGTGAGTCCTGTTGGCGGAACACCGGTTGGGATGATGGCGTGGTGGTCGGTTACCTTGCTATTATCGAAAACCTTCTTGCTCTTCGGCAATTTCTTGCTGATTGTTGCGAGCTGCTGAATGAGCGGAAGGTATTTCTGCTGACTCATGATCTTTGCCTGACTTACTCCGTTCAGAATCTGTGGACATTTCGGATAGATATCGTCGGTCAGGAACTGGGTGTCTACACGAGGATAAGTGGTGTACTTCTTCTCGTAGAGACTCTGGATGAGTTTCAGCGTAATATCGGCAGAGTAAGCAAACTTCTTGTTGCAATCCACCTGCAGCGAGGTGAGGTCGTAGAGATGAGGTGGCGCCTCGTTTCCCTTTTTCTTGCTTACATCTGTAACCGTGAAGGGTTTGCCGGCGATGGTGCTGAAAGCCTTCTCGCCTTCCTCCTTGCTGGTAAACTTACCGCTGGTGGCGGTAAACTGGGTATCGCGGTAGATGGTGGCGAGTACCCAGTAAGGTTCGGAAACGAAGTTGTCGATTTCCTTCTGGCGGTTTACGATGAGGGCAAGGGTAGGGGTCTGCACTCGGCCGATGCTGAGCACCTGTCGGTTCTGACCATATTTCAATGTATAAAGTCGGGTGGCGTTCATGCCGAGAATCCAGTCGCCGATGGCACGGGAAAGTCCGGCAAGATAGAGCGACTGATATTCTCCCTGATCTTTCAGTTCCTGGAAGCCCTGCTTAATGGCTTCATCGGTCATGGATGAAATCCACAGTCTCTTGACGGGGCATTTCGCCTGTGCCTTCTGCATCACCCATCTCTGGATAAGCTCTCCTTCCTGTCCGGCGTCACCGCAGTTGATGATGCTGTCGGCAGCCTGCATCAGTTTTTCGATGGTGGCAAACTGCTTCTTGATGCCTTCATCGTTGATGAGCTTGATACCGAAACGCTGTGGAATCATCGGCAACGCCGCAAGGCTCCAATGTTTCCACATCGGAGTATAATCATCCGGTTCCTTCAGCTCACAAAGGTGGCCGAAAGTCCATGTTACTTGGTAACCATTACCTTCCATATAACCGTCGCGTGCCGTGGTAGCCCCGATAATTCGGGCGATATCCTTAGCCACACTCGGTTTCTCTGCTATACAAACTATCATTCTTTATTCTTATTTCTGTTTGCAAAGGTACAATAAAATAATGAGATAGCCATCATTTCGCCTCCTTTTTCTCATGGCGGGGAATAAAAAAGCCCTGTAAGGCTTGGGCCTTTCAGGGCGTGTTCGTATAAATCTGCGTGCGATTACTCGTACTCCTGCCAGCTCTTAATCTGAAGCTGATCCTGGCTCAATGTGCAGAATGCCTCGATGAAGGCTGAAGCCAGACGGGCATTGGTGATCAGAGGAATGTTGTGGTCGATGGCGCCACGACGGATTCTGTAACCATTGGTGAGCTCACGCTTGGTGTGATTCTTAGGAATATTGACGATGAGGTCGAACTTGTGGTCGGCAATCATCTGCATCACGTTAGGAATATCCTTGTGGTCCTCATCAGGCCATCCTACGGCTGTAGCCTTGACGTTGTTGTCGTTCAGGAACTTCGCTGTACCGGCAGTAGCGTAGATGGTGTAACCATTCTTCACCAGCGCCTGTGCAGCATCGAGCAGAGAAGCCTTCTCCTTGGCACCACCACTTGAAAGCATAATGCCCTTGTCCTTTGAAGGAATCTTGTAGCCGGTGGCAATCAAAGAGTTGAGCAATGCCTCCTCGAAAGTATCACCCATACAACCTACCTCACCGGTAGAACTCATATCCACACCCAAAACTGGGTCGGCGTTCTGCAAGCGGGCGAATGAGAACTGGGATGCTTTTACACCCATGCGGTCGATATCGAAGGCAGACTTGTCTGGCTTCTGGTATGGAGCATCGAGCATGATGCGGGTAGCAGTCTCGATGAAGTTGCGCTTCAATACCTTGCTCACGAATGGGAATGAACGGGAAGCACGGAGGTTACACTCGATAACCTTCACATCGCGACCCTTAGCCAAGTACTGGATATTGAAAGGACCAGAGATGTTGAGCTCCTTGGCAATGGCACGTGAAATCTTCTTGATCTGACGGGCTGTAGCGAAGGAAATCTGCTGAGCTGGGAAGGTCATGGTAGCGTCACCTGAGTGAACACCAGCATACTCTACGTGCTCTGAAATACCATACTCTACAATCTCACCATTCTGAGCGACACCGTCGAACTCAATCTCGTTGGTCTCGGTCATGAACTGGGAGATAACTACCGGGTATTCCTTAGAAACCTCAGAAGCTGCCTCCAGGAAGCGACGCAACTCATCATCATCGTGGCAAACGTTCATGGCTGCACCGGAAAGAACGTAAGATGGACGAACGAGAACAGGATAGCCTACCTCGTCGATGAACTTCTGAACATCCTCCATTGATGTGAGGGCGCTCCACTTAGGCTGGTCGATACCCAGCTTATCGAGCATGGCAGAGAACTTACCGCGGTTCTCGGCACGGTCGATGTTGACAGGAGATGTACCCAGAATTGGCACAGACTGGCGATGGAGCTTCATAGCCAGGTTGTTTGGAATCTGACCACCTACAGAAACAATCACACCACGTGGTGACTCCAGGTCGATGACATCGAGTACACGCTCGAATGAAAGCTCATCGAAGTAGAGACGGTCGCACATATCGTAGTCGGTAGATACGGTCTCTGGGTTGTAGTTGATCATGATTGACTTGTAACCCAACTTGCGGGCTGTGTTGATGGCGTTTACTGAACACCAGTCGAACTCTACAGAAGAACCGATGCGGTAAGCACCAGAACCGAGAACGATGACAGACTTCTCGTTCTTGTAGTAGTTGATGTCGTAACCCTCTACGGCGTAAGTCATGTAGAGATAGTTGGTGAGGTCTGGATGCTCGCTAGCCACAGTAGGGATGCGCTTTACGGCAGGAAGAATGTTCAACTTCTTACGCTGGGCACGAACTGCCAGCACCTCCTTTTCCATGTTGGTGTTCTGAGTCTTCAATACGAAGCGGCCAATCTGGAAGTCAGAGAAGCCCAATACCTTAGCCTCGCGCAATACCTCGGCAGGGATCTCCTCCAGAGTATTATATTCAGAAAGCTTGTGCTTGTAATCTACGATATTCTTCATGCGCTCGATGAACCAAGGATCAATCTTGGTCAACTCCTCGATGCGTTCGATGGTGTAACCTTCCTCCAGAGCCTGGGCGATGGCGAAGATACGGAGGTCGGTAGGGTTAGAAAGTTCCTCATCCAGGTTATCAAACTTAGTGTGGTCGTTGCCTACGAAACCGTGCATTCCCTGACCAATCATACGGAGACCCTTCTGGAGCATTTCCTCGAATGAACGGCCGATAGACATGATTTCGCCTACAGACTTCATGGAAGAACCAATCTTGCGGCTTACACCGGCAAACTTGGTAAGGTCCCAACGAGGAATCTTGCAGATCATATAGTCGAGTGATGGAGCCACATAAGCTGAGTTAGGAGTACCCATCTCGCCAATCTGATCGAGCGTATAACCGAGGGCAATCTTGGCAGCAACGAAAGCGAGCGGATAACCGGTAGCCTTAGATGCGAGGGCTGAAGAACGGCTCAAGCGAGCATTGATCTCGATGATACGGTAGTCGTTGGTCTCTGCATTGAAAGCATACTGGATGTTGCACTCACCCACGATGTTGAGGTGACGGACGCACTTCACGGCGATGTCCTGCAACATCTTCACCTGCTCATCGGTAAGAGAACAGGTTGGAGCCACAACGATAGATTCACCTGTGTGAATACCCAGTGGGTCGAAGTTTTCCATAGAGGCAACGGTGAAGCAGCGGTCGTTGGCATCACGGATGCACTCAAACTCAATCTCCTTCCATCCCTTCAGGCTCTCCTCAACGAGTACCTGAGGTGCGAAAGTGAAGGCAGATTCAGCAATCTCCTTAAACTCCTCTTCGGTCTTGCAGACACCAGAACCGAGACCACCCAGCGCGTAGGCAGAACGGATCATGATAGGGTAGCCGATGTTGCGTGCCGCAGCCACAGCCTCCTCCATGTTCTCGCAAGCGTGGCTTACAGGAACCTTGAGGTCAACCTTGTTAAGCTCCTTTACGAAGAGGTCGCGGTCTTCTGTGTTCATGATAGCTTCTACAGAGGTACCCAACACATCCACACCATACTCCTTGAGCACGCCGCTGAGGTAAAGCTCTGTACCAACGTTCAAACCCGTCTGACCACCCCAAGCCAGCATAATGCCGTCTGGGCGCTCCTTCTTGATAATTTCAGTTACAAAAAAAGGTGTCACCGGCAAGAAATATACCTTGTCAGCAATACCTTCACTTGTCTGAATTGTAGCAACGTTTGGATTAATGAGGACGGAACTAATACCCTCCTCGCGCAAAGCCTTGAGAGCCTGCGAACCGGAATAGTCAAACTCACCTGCCTGGCCGATTTTCAAAGCACCGGAACCCAGAACGAGGACTTTCTTAAGCTGTTTCTTCATCATTTATATAACTATAAGTTTGTTCTTTATATGTCTTATTATTTATGTTTTTAGCAACTAAACTACATTTGGCTTAGTTCACAAATGGTAGACACACTATTTCGGGATGCAAAGTTACGCTATTTATTTGATTCCTCCAAATTTTCTGCATTTCTTTACAGTTAAATAACATCAATTATTATTATTTCTTCTCTAGAAAGTCGTATTTTTGCAATTATTTTGTTACTTTTGCAGCGACTTTTAGTCATGTAGAAAAAGAATAAACAAATAGCAAACAAGATAAATATAATAACAATGAAAGTCGGATTATTCGTCCCTTGTTATGTGGATGCCCTTTACCCTGAAGCGGGTGTGGCTACATACAAGTTGCTTAAGCATTACGGACTAGACGTGGGTTATCCCGAAAAACAGACTTGCTGCGGCCAGCCAATGGCTAACGCGGGTTTTCAGGACAAGTCGGAGAAGGTCATAGAGACATTTGATGAGTTGTTCAAGGATTACGATTACATCGTAGCTCCTTCTGCCTCATGTGCCGCTTACGTAAAGGTGTATTATCCTAAAATCCTTGAGGGTAAGCACGAGTGTGTTTCCTCTAAAAAGATTATGGATGTCGTGGAATTCCTTCACGATGTGCTGAAGGTTGATCATGTGCCGGGCAAATTCCCGCATGTGGTGAGTGTGCACAACAGTTGTCATGGTGTGCGCGAACTGGGCTTGTCATCTCCTTCTGAGCGCCACATCAAGCCATTCAACAAGATTATCGACCTATTGAATATGGTGGAAGGCATTACCATCCACGAACCGGAGCGCAAGGATGAGTGTTGCGGATTCGGCGGTATGTTCTCTATCGAGGAGCCTGCCGTTTCTACCCGTATGGGCGAGGAGAAGATCAAGCGCCACATGGCTACAGGCGCTGAGTTTGTTACCGGACCGGATTCTTCCTGTCTGATGCACATGGCTGGAATCGCCAAGAAAGAGAATATGCCGATCAAGTTTATTCATGTTGTTCAAATATTAGCTGCAGGACTATGAGTACAGAACATTCCAAGAGAGCTGCGAAGTTTACGCAGAACGTAGAGAAGACCACCTGGCACGACGCTACCTTCTGGTCTGTTCGTCAGAAAAGAGATAAGATGGCGCAGGAACTTCCTGAGTGGGAAGATCTCCGCGAGCATGCGTCTGAAATCAAGATGCACACGATTACTCATCTCGCCGATTATCTCGATATGTTTTCCAAGAATCTGGAGAGCCGCGGGGTAAAGGTTCACTGGGCAAAGGATGCACAGGAATTTAATGAGATTGTGCTCGGTATCCTGAAAGACCATAACGTGAAGAAGATGGTGAAGTCGAAGTCGATGCTCACCGAGGAGTGCGAGATGAATCCTTATCTGGAGCAGCACGGTATTGACGTGGTGGAGACCGACCTGGGTGAGCGCATCATCCAGCTCTTGCATCAGAAGCCTAGCCATATCGTGATGCCTGCCATCCACCTGAAGCGTGAGGAGGTAGGTAAGATGTTCGAGGAGAAGGGAATCTCCAAGGAAATCGGCAACTATGATCCTACTTATCTGACCCGCTGTGCCCGTCATCATCTCCGCGACCAGTTTATGGAAGCCGGAGCAGGTATGACCGGATGTAACTTCGGTGTGGCTGCTACCGGCGATTGCGTGGTTTGCACCAACGAGGGTAATGCGGATATGACCACTTCCATGCCTAAGCTCCATATCGTAGCGATGGGTATTGAGAAACTGGTTCCTGATTATAAGTCTTTGGCTGTATTCCAGCGCCTGCTCTGCCGCTGCGGAACCGGTCAGCCTACCACTACCTTTACCTCTCATTTCCGCCAGGCTCGTCCGGGTGCCGAGATGCATGTGGTATTGGTGGATAACGGCAGAAGCGATATTCTCGCCGATAAGGATCACTGGCAGACGTTGAAGTGTATGCGCTGCGGTGCCTGCATGAATACCTGTCCGGTTTATCGTCGTTCAGGCGGTTACAGTTACACCTATTTTATACCGGGTCCTATTGGTGTGAACCTGGGTATGCTGAAGAATCCTCAGAAGTACAGCGATAATGTTTCGGCATGTACTTTGTGCTTGTCATGCGATAATGTCTGTCCTTCCAAGGTAGGACCGGGTTCTCAGATTTATGTCTGGCGCCAGAGTCTGGAGAAGTTGGGTAAGGCTGATCCTGTAAAGAAGGCGATGTCGAATGGTATGAAGTATCTCTTCGACCGTCCTGCGCTCTACACCACAGCCCTGAAGTTTGCGCCACTCGCCAACCTGATTCCTGAATGCTGCACGCACTTCAGCAATTGGAATGCCTGGGGCATCGGTCACGCCATGCCTGAGTTTGCCAAGAAGAGTTTTCATCAATTATGGAAGGAGGGAAAAGTAAAATGAAGAAAGAAGATTTCCTGAACAAGTTGCGTAAGAATACGCACGTTCAATTCGATATGCCTGCCGTTGATGTGAAGGGTATCCAGTATGAGGATACGCTGAAACAGTTTATTGAGATGACGGAATCGGTAGGTGGCCATGTGATAGAGGCGAAGGAGGGTGAGAGTCTGGATGAGCTGGTGAAGAAGGCTTATCCGGAAGCCAAAGTCTTTGCTTCTCATCTGCCAGAAATCACGATTGCCCAGAAGAATCCTGATACGGTGGCTGAGGCTAATGACCTGAATGGTACTGATGTGGGTATTGTTCGTGGTGAAGTAGGTGTAGCAGAGAATGGTTGCATCTGGATTCCTCAGACCATGAAGGAGAAAGCGGTGCTTTTCATCTCGGAATACCTTGTGATATTCCTCGAAAAAGAGAAGATTGTGAACAATATGCATGAGGCTTATGCCCGTATTGAGATGGATCCGAAGTACAATTTCGGTACTTTCATCAGCGGTCCTTCCAAGACTGCCGATATCGAGCAGGCACTGGTTATGGGTGCGCAAGCTGCCCGTGGTGTGACAGTTATACTCTTGTAAAAGGCAGAAATCCCGAAGCTCACTATCGTGTGAACTTCGGGATTTCTCTTTATACTGTCCATTCATAGGTGTCGTAAACCACGCCTCTTCCTCCGAAACCTTCTTTCTGGCTGATGAGACCTTCGTTCAGATAATCACCGTCGCCTTCTGTAGAACGACCAAAGTCAAAGAATTTATAATCGGCATAATCATGATTTAGAACCTGGTCGTAAATGGCGTCAATGCCTCCAAGTTCCTTACCTTTGTCGTTTGATGAACAGTATTGTCCATGTACCGTCTGTGGCGTGATGTAGAAGGTGAATCCTGCTACAATTTCATCTTTCAGGTAGGCATTGTATTGAATGATGTTGTCTGGAAAACGGCTATGTAAAAGTTCTATTTCTTGGAGAGTATGAACAGGATGCACCTGATATCGTTCTTCAAGATTAGCGTCAAGAACTTTCCAGAAATCTTCGAAATTATTCTCTTTCTTTACAATAATTCCTGCCTCCTGTGCTTTCTTTAGGGAGCGGCGGCGAAGTCTTCTCCATCTTGGCTTCTCTTGTAGGAAAAGAACTGACCCGATATCGCGTTTCACGATGCGTGCCTTGCATACCCAATAGATGGCATAAAGATCTTCTTCGGATGGCATCTGGTGGTAAACCCAAGGCACAGGTTTGTATAGTACCTTTTTGAAACCCTGTTGCCTGAGGTATTCGTTCAATTCTTTGAAAAGCTGGACAACGTCAGCTGCTGTCACATCCTTATTCATTATCAGTCCTCCATAAGTAAGGCCAAAGTGAGAGCAGAATATATCCTCTCTCTCATGGGCCGGCAATAGGGAATGGAGTTTTCCGTTCTTGTAGAACATCAGGGAATAGTCCTTGAACCGGTCGGAATGGTAATCCATGTAGTTGCGATTGAAGAGGAAGGTGGCGTTGCGTGCATGTTCTACATAAGCATTCCACGCCTCCTTGTCTGCATCGTTGTATTTTTTTATCTCAAACATGATATTTAGCGTTATTGATTCTCGGTTTTTGAGAGATTTCGACTATTTTTTGAACTGATGAATCTGAGGTATTCGTCATATTCGCGTATGTAGTCTTCTTCCTTAAACTTTTGGGAAGCCAGAACCAGACACAATGAGCCGGAAGAGAAATCATCCAGTGTTCGCCAGATATTGACATCCACGAACAATCCCTCCCAAGGGTGGTTGAGATGATAGGTCTTCTTCTGTTCTCCATTATCCAGTGTTACCGAAAAGGAACCGCTGGCTGCTATGATGAATTCCTGGCATTCCTTGTGAGCATGGCCACCGCGACTTTCTCCGCCCGGAACATCATAGGTCCAGTAGGTACGGGCAATGGCAAAGGGAATATGCGTCTCTCCCTCTGCCACTGTCAGGTTGCCTCTAGGGTCGAATATCTTGGGTAATGTGATAATTCTTCCTAATTCTTTCATATCTTATTTCTTCATGTATGGGTCGGTTCCCAATACAGTTTTTGCCAGACGCTTTGCCTTGTCGCGAAGGGCATTCAGGTCATCGCCCTTCTCGCCGTAGCAGAGTACGACGCCCATGCGGCGGCCTACGTGAGCCTCTGGCTTGCCGAAGATACGGATGCGGGTATGGTCTTCCTTCAGGGCATCGAGCATATTGTAGTTTAATGGCTCGGTGCTTTCCTCTGGCGAGAGGATGACGGCAGAACAGCCGATGTGCTCCAGATGGATTCCGGCGATAGGTAAGCCCATCACGGCACGGAAATGGAGTTCAAACTCGCTCAGGTTGGTGGTGTGACCGAGGGTTACCATACCTGTATCGTGTGGACGAGGACTCAACTCTGAGAAGATGACTTCGCCCTGCTTGCTCAGGAAGAACTCTACACCCCAGAGACCGGCACCTGTCAAAGCCTTGGTTACTTCACCTGCAATGTGCTCAGCCTTCTTCAAAGCCTCCTCTGGAATCTGGAATGGCTGCCAGCTCTCGCGGTAGTCGCCGCCCTTCTGTACGTGGCCGATAGGTGGACAGAAGAGGGTAGGACCGTCTTTCTGGGTGACGGTGAGCAGGGTGAACTCAGAATCGAAGTCGATAAATTCCTCGATGATTACTTCCTTCACGTCGCCACGACCTTCTTCCATTGCTTCCTTGTAAGCCTCCTTCAGTTCATCATCGTTGTGAACATAGCTCTGACCATGACCGCTGGAGCTCATCAGAGGTTTCACTACGCAAGGGAAACCGATTTCATCGGCAGCGTTCTTAAACTCCTCGAAGGTCTTGGCATAGAAATACTTGGCGGTGCGCAGACCCAGTTCCTTGGCGGCAAGGTCGCGGATGGCACGGCGGTTCATGGTGTAGTTCACGGCACGTGCAGAAGGCACAACCTGAATGCCCTCCTTCTCGAAGTCGAAGAGTCGCTCGGTGCGGATAGCTTCAATCTCAGGCACGATGATGTCTGGGTGATGTTTCTCTACCACTGCGGTCAATGCGTCGCCATCGAGCATCGAGAACACTTCTCGCTCGTCGGCTACCTGCATGGCTGGTGCATTGTCATACTTGTCGCAAGCGATGACGTACTGTCCTGCTCGCTTTGCGGCGATGGTAAATTCTTTGCCCAGTTCGCCTGAGCCCAAAAGCATAATCTTCTTCATTTATATGATGTTTAATATTTTATGTCCCTAAAATTAATCACTAATAATTAATCACTAAGTCCGAACTTCTTTCTGATAAATTCTGCGATAAACTTCTCTGTTTCTTCGATTCCCAGATGGCTGCTGTTGATGCAGAGGTCGTAGCTCTCGCTGTGTCCCCACTTCTTGCCTGTATAGTAATCGTAGTAAGAGGCGCGCTGCTCCTCGTGGCTTTCGATGAACTTGCGGGCGCTGGCTCTGTCGATGTCCTTTCGCTTGCACACTGCCTTGATGCGGTCGTCGATGTTGGCGGTGATGAAGATGTTGATCACGTTCTTGTAATCACGCAGCACATAGTCGGCGGTTCTGCCCACAAACACGCAGTTGCCCTCATCGGCAGCCTTTCTGATGGCGTCGCTCTGGAACTTGTACAGACCTTCCTGCGAGAAGTCGTTGTGATAGAAATTGCTGTCGCTCAGGAAGGGCAGATGGGTATGGAAGAGAGACTTGAAGAATCCCTTCTGCTCATCGTTCTGCTCGAAGAATTTCTCAGAGAATCCACTCTCCTTGGCGGCAAGGTTCAGCAGCTCACGGTCGTAACATTTGCAACCGAAATCCTCCGCCAGCTTCTCGGCGATGATATGGCCGCCGCTACCTATCTGGCGACCTACGTTTATGATAATCTTTTCCATAATTTATAGTTTATAATTTATAGTTTACAGTTTATAGTTTACAGTTTATAGTTGAAAGTTTATAGGGCTTAGCAGTTAGCAAGATTGCTATAAACTATAAATTTCAAACTATTAACTGAATGAATGCCCTATTAACTATAAACTATTAACTTTTAACTTTTCTTGGTGTTGTTTCTTCAGCTTGTTCATGTACCACGATATCACGATTGCGGCGATGACTGCGGCCGAGAAATCGGAGATAGGCATGCTGCACCATACACCGTCAATGCCCCATATCATCGGCAGGAAACCCAGGAGCGGCAGAAGGATGAGCAACTGTCTCGACAAGGAGAGGAAGATACTGATCTTCACCTTTCCGATGCACTGGAAGAAGTTGGTGATAACCATCTGGAAACCGATGATCGGGAAGCAGAACATCACCACTCTGATAGCCTTGATGCCCAAGTCTATCAGTTGCTTATCGGTAGTAAACATTCTTGCGCAGTAGTAAGGCAGGAACATCGCTATCAGCCAGCCCGTTACCATAATGGCGGTGGCGGCAATGATGCTCAGATTCAGTACGCGCATCAGTCGGTCCAGTTTCTGGGCTCCATAGTTGTATCCGGCTATCGGCTGCATTCCCTGGTTTACGCCTAATACGAACATGATGAACACCATCGCAATACCATTGGCTATTCCGTAGGCACCCACGGAGAGGTCGCCTCCGAAACGCACCAGCTGGTTGTTGATGAAGATGACGATGATGCAGGCGCACACGTTCATCAGGAAAGGCGAAATGCCGATGGCAAGGATATTATCCACGAGTTTCTTCTTCAGTCTGTAGATGCCTTTCTTGAAGTGGAGCAGTTCACTCTTGTTGCTGAAGAGCTTGATCTGCCACATCAGCGCCATCAGCTGCGATAGGATGGTGGCGATGGCGGCACCCTGTATTCCCCATTTGAAAACGAGGATGAAGAGGGCATCGAGTATCACGTTCATCACCACCGTGAAGATGGTGGCGTACATCGCCTGCTTGGGTTTGCTCGCGGCTCGGAGCAGGGCATTCATGCCGAAATACATGTGGCTTACCACATTGCCCAGCAGGATGATGACCATATACTCATGGGCATAGATGAGCGTCTGGTCGCTGGCTCCGAAGAATCTCAGGATAGGGTCGAGGAAGAGCAGACAGATGATGCTCAGTCCGATACCGATGATGAGATTCAGAGAAATCGTGTTACCCAGAATGTTTTGCGCTGTGGCATAGTCTTTTTGTCCCAACTTCACGCTGATAGCGGTAGACGCTCCTATGCCAACACCGGCTCCGAAAGCGGCGGTGAGGTTCATGAAGGGGAAGGTGATGGCGAGACCTGAGATAGCCATGGCTCCCACACCCTGACCGATGAATACTCGGTCTACGATGTTGTAGAGTGAGGCGGCGGTCATCGCAATCATAGCTGGCAAGGCATACTGAACGAGCAGCTTGCCCACCGGCTTGGTTCCTAATTCTAATGTCGCTTGTTTATTTTCCATTTATATCTGTTTTTTCTTCATAGCCGCTCGCTCAGCTTCTTTCAGAATGCAATTGCAGCGGCTACTTGTCTGCAAAAGTACAAAAAATATCTGATACCTTATTATATATATGAGAAAAACTTGCATTTCATGATAAAAACTTCCCTTTTCCTTTGGTGTTTTCGTACAATTTCTGTACTTTTGCACTTCAGAATAAACAATTCAACTGATTAATAAATGCAATACAGAAATATTGCAACAACAACAATAACAAACCGGACTACCGATATAATGATGAAAAAATTTTTGATGCTTTATGCATTTTTAATGACCGCTCTTTCTTTGTTTGCTCGCGAAGACAGGGTTAGCAATTTTGAGCAACTGATGCGGTTGCCCCGCATCGCCGAAACCGATATGGTGTCGTATCCGGGAGGCAAGTGTATGATGTATCGTCTTTATCTCAGAGACAAAGACCTCAGTCACACTCCCTTTTCGGTAAGTCGCCCTGCAGATTTTCTCTCTCCCCGTTCCATAGAGCGCAGAAAGAGGCAGAATCTGCCCATCGATGTTACCGATTTGCCTGTAGCTCCTGCTTATGAGCAGGCTGTAAGCGAGGCAGGCATCGAGATTGTGGGCAAGAGCAAATGGAACAATACCCTGCTGGTCCGCATTCATAAGGAGAAGGAACTACGGAAACTGGATGAACTCGATTTCATCACCCGGAAAATGAAGGTCTTCTCTGCTCCCGATTCTGTCAGTCAGCGCGTCAGAAGTAGCGTTCGCAGGGGATTGAACGATTGGACTGGTGGAGTAGGCGAATATGGTGCTGCCGATGCGCAGATCCAGTCGCTCAACGGCAAGCGGCTTCATGCTGCCGGACATCTGGGCAAGGGAATGATGATTGCTGTCTTCGACGGCGGATTCATGAATGTGGATAAGATTCCGGCGCTGCATGATATAAAGCTGGCGGGTGTGAAGGACTTCGTGGTTCCTCAATCCAAGAATGTTTTCGCCGAGATGGAGCATGGAACGATGGTGCTTTCTACGATGGCTGCCAACGAACCCGAAAGATTCGTGGGGGTGGCGCCTGAGGCTCAATATCTGCTGGTGCGCTGTGAAGATGAGCGCACAGAGAGTCTGGCAGAAGAGGATTACTGGGCTTTTGCGGCTGAATATGCTGATAGTTGCGGCGTGGATGTCATCAATTCCTCGCTGGGTTATCATGGCTTCGATGATGCGTCTACCAACCATCATTATTATGAGCAGGACGGCAATTCTACCCTCATCTCCCGCACCGCTTCGATGTGTGCTGACAAGGGAATCATCTGTGTCAATTCTGCAGGAAACGACGGAATGGGAAGCTGGAAGAAAATCAATTTCCCTGCCGATGCACGCAATATCCTTACCGTGGGCAGCGTAAACGAAATGGGCGAGAATGCGGCTTTCAGTGCCGTGGGACCTACTGCTGACGGCAGAATCAAGCCTGATGTGATGGCTTACGGAAGTCCTACCTGTGTGATTACGGGCCGTGGAAATATCATCAATGATAACGGAACGTCTTTCTCATCTCCGCTCATCGCCGGAATGGTAGCGTGTCTCTGGCAGGCTTTGCCTCAGAAGACGGCTAAGCAGATTATGAAACTCGTGAGATTGGCTGGCGATAATCAGCAACACCCCGATAATGTATTCGGATATGGTGTGCCTGATTTCTGGAAGGCCTATCAGACGGGGAAAGCGATTAAGTAGTTAATAGTTGATAGTTTATAGTTAATAGGGCAAACTTGCTCTGCTAGCTATAAACTTTCAACTATAAACTGTAAACTTTAAACAGTAAACAGCATGGAACGACTTCGATTGTCCCTTTTTGAATTAAACTCCATAGTCCGCGACGTCATTTCGATGTCCTTGCCCGACAGCTATTGGGTGGAAGCGGAACTCTCCGAGGCTCGCGAGGGCTACGGCGGGCACTGCTATCTGGAACTCATCGAGAAGGATGAGCGGTCTAATACGCCCATTGCCAAGGCGCATGCCTCCTGCTGGCGAAACCGATGGATGCTCATCAAACCGAATTTCGAGCGCATCACCGGACAGCGCATTCATGCCGGAATGAAAGTGCTGCTCAAGGTACACGCGCAGTTTCATGAGAACTATGGCTTCTCCTGGATAGTAGATGATATTGATCCTAACTATACGATGGGCGATATGGCGCGCAAGAGGCTGGAAATCATCAATACGCTGAAAGCAGAGGGCGTATTCGAACTGCAGAAGGAGTTGGTGCTCCCGATGTTCTGCCAGCGCATCGCCGTCATTTCCAGTGCTACGGCAGCAGGTTATGGTGATTTCTGCAACCAGCTTGCCGATAACGATTATGGTCTGCAGTTTCAAACCCGCCTCTTTCCGGCTACGATGCAGGGCGAGGGGGTAGAGCTGAGTGTGATAGCTGCCCTCGACAGTATCAATGCCGAATGGGAACAGTTTGACTGCGTAGTCATCATCCGAGGCGGTGGCGCTACGAGCGATCTCTCGGGTTTCGACACCCTGGCGCTTGCCGAAAATGTGGCAAACTTCCCGCTGCCTATCATCACGGGAATAGGACATGAAAGGGACGAGAGTGTGCTGGATATGATTTCTTTCCAGCGTGTAAAGACGCCGACAGCCGCTGCCGCCTTCCTCGTTAATCATCTTACTGAGGTTTATGCCCGTGTGGTGAATGCGCAAGAGGCTATCGTGCAGAATGTGAAGCACCGTCTGCAGGTGGAGAAGATGAGGCTCGACAGATTGAGCAACACGATTCCTGTCCAGTTTTCGCTGGTGAAGACGAAGCAGGGAGCCTATCTCGACCGTCTGATGAGCCGTTTAAGTACAAATGTCCAGTCGAAACTATCGGAAGCCCAGCGCCATTTCGAGATTCTTTCTCAGAATATTCAGCCGATATTGGAAAGGAAGATGCTCAACGAGAGTCATCGTCTGCAGCTTCTTTCCCAGCGCATTCAGGCACAAGACCCCGAATTGTTGCTGAAACGTGGCTACAGCATCACGCTGAAAGATGGCAAAAGCATCCGTTCTGCCTCGCAACTGAAGTCTGGCGACATCATCGAAACGAGGTTGGCTGAGGGCAGCGTGAAGGCGAAAGTTGAATAATAGTTTATAATTTATAGTTAATAGTTTATAGCAATCTAGCTCCAGAAGCTCTGAACGTTGAGTTTCACACGCCCTGAAAGGGCAGAAGCTCCTAGCCCAGGGCATCGCCCTGGGTAATAAAGGACGCAATCTTGTCGCCCTGTAAGGGCAAAAGCTTTAAAATATCCACTATTAACTCTGTTACCCCAAAACAAAATAAAAATATGGAAAAAGAAGAAATGAAATACGAACAAGCCGTAAGAGAGCTTGAAGAAATCGTAGACAGAATGGAGAATGATGAACTCGATATTGATCAGCTCTCCGAGCAGTTGAAACGTGCCAAAACCTTGGTGAAACTCTGTAAAGACAAACTCACCAAGACCGATGAGGAAATCAAGAAACTCCTCAGCGAGGATTGATTTACGATAAGCAGAAACTTGAATTTTCGCACACGGATCTCACGGATTTTTTTCGTTGCGAATAACGGGTATTCTCATTTTTGAGAACGAAAAAATCCCAACCTGTATTGCTACAAGCTGGGATGATTTTGAACACGAATAACACGAATAGCACGAATATCTGGGAACTGTTCGGGCTTTCTAGAGATGGAAGTCGATTTCCTTCAGCCATTCCTTGACATCGAAGCAAGGACAGCTCTTGCGAACCCAGGGGAGGTCGCGATGACCTAGGATCTCGGCATCGGGATAGTCGAGGACGAGACTGTAGAGGAGGTCTTCCAGAGATGCTTTCTGGGCTGGAGTGCGAGTGTCGGCAGGCTTGCCTTTCTCGTCGAGACCACCCTCGTAGCAGATTCCGATGCTATGGGCGTTGTAGTGGCGGGCGTGAGCGCCCTCCTCGCTTTCTGGACGGCAGGGATAGACCACGCCATCCTTCGTAATGTAATAGTGGTAACCGATGGAGTGGAAACCACGGGCCTTGTGGCAGGCTTCTAAGGCTTCTACTGGGAAGTCCTGGTTAATACGTGTGGCACTGCAATGTACCACGATCAAATCGATTTTTCTTTGATTCTTCATTGGATTCTTTGGATTTTAAAGGGTTTAACTGAACACGAATTTCTCGAATGACACGAATAAGTGCTTTGAACAGATATTTAACTGAACACGAATATCTCGAATGACACGAATTTTCCGTGCTTGAACAGGATGTATTCGTTCGATTCGTGTAATTCGTGTTCAAAAAAAAATATATAGAGATTATGATATACCGTAGTAAAGAATCATATAACATCACTGGGGCTGCAATGCATGTATATAATGTATTGGGCTCAGGATTCCTTGAAGCCGTTTATCAGGAAGCCTTGGCTATTGAATTTGCTAAGCGAGGCATCCCCTTTGAACGTGAGAAAGAACTTAAAGTCTTCTATGATGGACATGAACTAAAGCAGACTTATCGAGCTGATTTTGTCTGTTATGGTGACATTATTATTGAACTGAAAGCTGTTTCAGAACTCAATGATTCTCATCGAAGTCAAGTATATAATTATCTCAAAGCTACAGGTTTTAAACTCGGTATTCTCTATAATTTTGGCCACTCTGGCGGATTGGAATACGAACGCAAAGTGTTTTGATTTAACTGAACACGAATATCTCGAATGACACGAATTTTCCGTGCTTGAACAGATATTTAACTGAACACGAATATCTCGAATAGCACGAATTTTCCGTGCTTGAACAGATATTTAATTGAACACGAATTTCTCGAATAGCACGAATTTTCCGTGATTGAACAGAGATTTAATTGAACACGAATTTCTCGAATAGCACGAATATGGCCTTTGAATAGATTGATTCGTTCGATTCGTGTAATTCGTGTTCAGACGCTATCACTTGCAGCTCTGCACACAGAAGGAACTGAGGACGGCTGTGAGGATGGTGATGACGAAGTTGATGACTTTCTGGATTGTTTCCTTTTTCATTGTTGTTAGTGATTAGTGTAATTAGTGATTAATGTTTAGTGATTAGTGTGGGAAGACAAGAAGGAAGCGGGCAGGATGAGCAAGTATCCGTTCAGGGCGATGATTTGACAATGTTGAATGGTGAGTGATGAACTCATTCCTGATGTGCCCTCGGATTACTCCGGACTGCATCCTGCCGATGCGCTTTCTCTTGGTTCAGATGCGAGGAGGGTAGGGCTACTCTAAGCCGTCGCCTCCTCCTTCTCCAGTGGTTCCGCTACCGCCCTGGTTGGTGTTGTCACCACCAGGGGTATCCTTTCCGGTATCCTTCCCGGTATCCGGGGTGGTATCTGGGTTGGTATCCGGGGTGGTGCCATCACCTAACAGGGCAGAGGCCTTCTTCAGCGTAGCTTCGAGGTTGATGGTCTTGGCGCTAAACTCACCGGTGCCACGAGCACGGAGACGGAAACCTTCGATGTTCTTGGCGATGGTGAACTCCTTCTCAGAGGCGGCTCCCTCCTTGTTGCGGATGCCGATGGAGAAGATGGCGAGGTCGTCAATCTTCACAGCGAAACCCTGCAAGGTGAGTTCCTTGATGCACGATACCATATCGGTAATCATGCCCTTGATGGCTCCCTTAGAGAAAGGAGTGTTGTGGCTAGCCATGTGTTCGGCCAGGCCGTCGATGTCTACCGTCTGAGTGATGACTGGATAGGCGTAATACTTGCCGTATGCCTCTGGCATCTTGGCGTTCTGATTTAGTTTTAGTACGTAAAGCAACATAGTTTTTAAGTGTTTAAATGGTTAATGTTCTTCTTTCTGAATCACATTGCAAAGATACAACATTTCATTTTCCCAACTCACCGATGCTCACTGTTGCTCACCGATACTCACCGATTATCACTGATAAATATCAAGGTTCTCCCAAATGGAAGAAAATATAGGATACTTGCAGGGGATTGAACTCCTTGCAGCTCTTGTTGTATCCACTCTTCTGCAACTGCTCGTAGAGCTGGGTGCATCTTACTATCCATCTCATCAGATGGGCTCTTGCCACGTCCGGGTCGGAATCCGGAAAATAGAGCAGGGCTAACTCCTGCTTGGTGTAACTTCGTAAATCCATTTTCTATAATGTTGAATGTTGAGTGTTGAATGTTGAATTTTGAACACGAATCTCTCGAATCTCACGAATCTTTCATTCTGAAGCCACTTATTCGTTTAATTCGTGCAATTCGTGTTCAGTAACCCCAATAAGTAATTCGCTTGCTGGTTGAATGTTGATTTTGAACACGAATCTCTCGAATCTAACGAATCTTTCATTCTGAAGCCACTTATTCGTTTAATTCGTGCAATTCGTGTTCAGTAACCCCAATAAGAAATTTGCGTGTAGAGAAATATCTATTGATTCTTGTTTTGATTTTTGAACACGAATCTCTCGAATCTCACGAATCTTTCGTTCTGAAGCAACTTATTCGTTTAATTCGTGCAATTCGTGTTCAGAAAAAACAATAAGAAATTCGTGTTCAGTAAACCCAATAAGTAATTCGTGTTCCAAAAAAACAATAAGAAATTCATGTTCAGTAAAAACAGTACGTAATTCGCGTGCAGAGAAATATCTATTAGGGTTATGATTCATAAATATGATACTTAGCTATCGTAACCATGATACTTAGCGGTCGTAACCAAGATACTTAATCCTCCACGGTATCGTTAGGATCGATGAAGGCATCGTTGTTGATTTCGCTACCTTCCTTCTCTATCACAGCCCAGCCGTTGCCGTTCTTCTTGTGAATCTTCTTGAATCCAAGACGCTTCATCACGTTACCGATGTTCTGGTTGTTCAGGTTCTGGCGAAGGGCAGGGTTCACACCTATCCTCTCCAGTATCTCAGCACTGTAGCGGAACTTGATAAACTGTAGCGGCGTATCTGGCTCCGGCACCCGGTAGTAACGGAGTATCTGCTCCTCGGCATAGTTGGCTACCATGAAGAGGCGGTTGTGACTGCGCATCAGCTCGATGTCGTCTCTCGTCAACCAGTATGTCCACTCCAGGGGCTCGCCCTTAGGATGGCTCATCACCTCCTGGCCCAGTGCCACTGCCTCGGCAAACACGTGGTCGTAGTCTATCGGGTGCTCTATAGGACTCTCGATGCTCTTAACCAGCCAAGGACAGTAGCGGCTGTTCTCCTCGTCGGTGATGAACTGCTGGCTGTTGGTGGTGCCGCAGAGCGATCCGCGGTGGGGCATCTCCGAACGGTACTTGTCGTAAGGTCGGCGTATGGAGAATGTCACCTTGGTCATGTTGCTCTTGAAGGCGCTCAGGTTCTTGCCGAATACCATCTCAAACTCGTCGAGACAGAGCAGAGCCTTGCTGCTGAAAGCCTCCATGAAGTCCTTGTCGGTATAGGCGCCCGTCGAGTCGTTGAGGAAGTACTGGCGCAACTGTGGGGGCAACAGCATGTGGAAGAACGTGGTCTTGAAGATGCCGCCCTTGCCCACGAAGATGAGTATCATCTGGTTCACCACCTTCAGCGTTACCCATGCCACTACCATCGCTACCAGCCACTTCTTGAAGAAATAGCGGAAGAGGCTCTGCGTATGCTCGTTGTCGGGCAGGTTCTCCACCTCGATGCGGTCGGCGAGCTGGTCGATGTAGTCGGGATCCTCTCCCTTCTTCCATTTCGGCAGACTGCGCAGGTAATCGTCCAAGGGGTCGAACGGCTCGCTGAAGTCGCTGTTGATGATGTTGTGCAAGGTCTTCTCTGAGAGATGCAGTCCCGACTCGTCCATCTCGCTCCAGATAGAGTTCTCGATATTGTCGTCGATGCGTACCCAGTCAGGATACTTGCCGTCTAAAACGAAGCGGCTCTCCACCTCGTAAAATCCCGTCAGCACGTTTCGGCGGAACAGATAGTGGGTGAGTAGCCACTGCTTGATGCTCCTTACCGATGGCTTGGCGCTGCGCCCCTCGCCATGGCGATAGAAATGCCAGATACCAAACTTGTTCAGATGCTTGTAGCGAGACTTGATGACAGAAGCCGTATCTTCGTAGCTGGTGCCAAACTCACGGTCGGCGTAGGTCAGAACTTCTTCCTGCGGGATGCCATAGTAGATGCAGATGTGATGCTCAGGCTCGAACCGATAGCCCCACAGGTCGAGCAGTTCCTTGATATGGGAAGCTGCCTCCTCGATGGTAGGCGCACCCTTGTCGCTTGACTTCGCCTCCTCTTTCACCTTGCTGCTTCGCTTACCTCCCTTGGCGTTTCTCCTGGCAGAATACTTCGCCTGCAATGCCTTCTGGCTCTTCGCAAATTTTGGTGCACATAGTGCTAAAGCTTAAGCGCAACCTTTTTCTCCAACAAGGTGATGGAGGCTCGTCCTGCCATAATTCGTTTTACTGTTTTTATCTTGCATACCG
>NZ_JANDWX010000010.1:0-113380 GCF_024330485.1 Segatella copri
GCAGCTTTGATGTTTGGCGTAAATTGAGAGAATTAAGGTCTGCAACCTTGGGCATGGAAAGCCGAAAGGCAAATATCTCGTCTTTTGTTCTTAGAGGAGGGAGCGAGGTTATGTTTTGGGAACCCCAAAACGCCTCGCTCCACCATGAGGGCGGAGAAATTTTGCTCCCAACGGTTGCAGAAAGTGAGTGTACCAACTGTAGGCAGTGCATAGAAATATGTAAATAGATTTGTCAGGTGTAGTTTATTCTTCCTTTATTTGCACAAAAGTATGTTTTGAGTGTTATAAAAAATAAAAAAATGCACTATTACGTTGATACTTTTGTATTTTTGCACTCAGTTATCTTGGACAGCAGAATTTGAAACACTGAAAATCCGTAATCTGTCTATATGTAAAATCTTTAAATTTGGATTATTATGACTAAGAAGTTTTGGTTAATAGCACTCATCGTAGCTTGCACTGTTGTATTTGGCAGTTGCGATAAGTCTGAGGAATTGAGTGTTGAGCAATGTAAGTTGGATATGAATCTATTCAACCAAACCTATACTGTTAATGATGAGGGGTGCTGTGTGCTAAAAGGGAGAAAGCCAATAGCAGCAGAAGAAATACAGAGTAAGGTCAAGGGCTATGGTTGGGAGAGTATTGCCACTTATGAGGTACAGGAAAACGGAAAGTTGAGCAAGGAGGAATTTTGGAAAGACAGATTTGGTGGCAGCCCTACACACTTTTGGTTTGAGACATCACAGCAAGCTTTTAGTTATTTTTATAGTGATGCCTTGCCAGCCTTTTGTTTCAGTCGTGTATCATGGACTTATGACATGGACAAAGGCTTCATACTGTTTGGCAGCAACAAGCAGACAACAGACAGCAGATACATGCAGATTCTTAAGCTTGACGAGTCGAATGGCAAGACCTTAATGTACACCATACAAAAATTGGGAGCGACGAGTGATGGCAGCAATGGTTACAAGTCTATATATGGCATGATTGTATATAAACGCATGACCGAAACCGATTTGGAAATGATGAAGAAAAGTTACACGTATGATACGGATATTGACCGTTCTGTTCCCGACAACTGCAAGTTTAAGATTAAGGCATACTATGCAGAAGACGACAAAGACAACACAGACCCTGTGTTTCAGACCTTCTGCCTTGTAACATTTGAGCTTACCGATGAATATGGTTTCAACTCTTCAGATAATGCCTATTACAACTACTACGATTCAATTACTTGGACGAGTGATTGTCGTGATATGCCAGATAGCTTTGGAATCATGGAACGTAAGACAAACTGTTTGAATACTTCCTATTGGTGGAGCACATACTTCTTCACGCCTCATGACAATACTATTGTCTATGCCAATGGCTATAAAGATGGCCGTATTGTCTATCAAGCCCGAAAGAGGCTCTATTTGGTGAATGATGGATTCTTTGGTTACGATTGGGATAACGTAAGGTATAATTCCAAGAACCCCGAACTAACAGAATATTGCTTGCTGGACAAGAGCCGTGAGTTTATCCTAACTCCACCTACTGCCTACAAAGAAGACATTACAAAACCGTATGCAGAGTTACGTATTGTACTGAAAGGAGCAAAAGACAAAAACGACAAGGAATATATGTTAGGCGTGCTTGAACGTGAAAGAGAAGGTCTGTTGAAGATTATGGACCAGTACTATGAAGCACATAGTACTATAAAAAAAACAGAAAAGGCTTCGCTGTGTAAAACGTTTAAGGCACTACCCGAAGATGCTGATATTAAAGCATATTGGCGTACAAAACATTCTCGCATGGTACTGATACTTAAAACTGACGGGGAAGACCCTATAAACAGTGAATACTATGTGCATGCGGAACCAATTAAATGATAAATAAGTTTAATGTGGATAACGCAATTGAATGTAGCTTATATAACAACAATAGTCATAAGGCGAAGTTAATCTTTGTTTTATGACTATTGTTTTTTGCACCAACATAGTGTGGTTTCATTTTTATTTTGTATTTTTGCAACTGTAAAGAGTTGTTAGGCAAAGCAAACATATGCATATTGCAGAAGTTGTGACTATTGCCAAGTCATTACCTCTATTGAGGTTGAACACTTATAAATCGCTCATTTTAAGCTATTCAGCAGATTATAGAAGAATTTTTCCTAAAAAGATTTGCGTATTTTCTAATATTTTTGTATTTTTGCACCGCCAAAAGGCATAAAATCAAGAAGTTAAAGATTTCGTAAACAATAGAAAATAAATACTCTAAGGTGGTGTCACAACGCTACTTATTGTATACTAAGGATTTGACGAACGATGGCAATACCTTATTGCCGCCATATTGTTGTGGCGCTGTTCTATGGTCAAACGGTCTGACATATTACTCTATCTTTTTTAAAAAGGGATTTCTTCAATCCCATCATAACTTTTCATCCGCAAAAATATTATTTTATTCTCAAAACCCAAAGAAAAAGCCCAAAAACTTGCAGAAAAGAGAAATATTGCTTATTTTTTAGAAAAAAAGATGGCAAAGGAAATATAAGCTTATCAGTAATTTCTCATAAATCGTGTAATAATTCATAAAAAAGAAGGCTTTAATTTGGAAGTTTCAGGTTTTTATTTTATCTTTGCAGAAGATAGGCTGCATCTCGGCAAAACATTCAAGCAAGCTTGATGTTCTGCACTCGATTTGCACTATCTTTGCGGTAGAAACAAAAACGATAATTATGAAGTCAAGGGAATATTATATATCACTCATCACTTCTCATGCCGAAGAGCTAAAAAAGAACTTCGGCATTAAATCATTACGCCTTTTCGGTTCTGTGTCTAGAAACGAACAGAAAGAAGGTAGTGACGTTGATATATGCGTAGATATGGAACCGAAAATGTTCCTTGTAGTAAGACTGAAACGTTTTCTAGAAAACCTGCTGGAATGTTCTGTTGACATTGTAAGATTGCACAAGCATATCAATCCATTCCTCCTTAAAGAAATAGAACATGACGGAATATACATCATCAAATAGAATTATTGGAACCTTAATACAAATTAAGGAAGCCATAAAACAATTGCAAGATTGGAACAAAGATGTACAGACTGTTGACGATTACTATTGTACACCAGAAGGAATGAAGAATCTTGCAGCTAGCTGTATGCTTATCGAAGCAATTGGAGAGGGAGTTAAACAAATTGACAGATTAACTCAATCTCGCCTACTAAATGAGCGCCCAGAAATACCATGGCAAGATGTTATTGGCATTCGCAACCATATAGCACATGGCTATTTTGATATTGATGGAGACATCGTGTTCGACGTCATCAAGAATAATCTCGATGACTTACTAGCAGCTATAAATTATTTTATATCAAAATTCTGAGATCTGTGCTGCTCTAGTCACTTCCCCCCTTACGGGCTGAAGGCCCAAAAGCTCCTAGCCCAGGGTATCACCCTGGGTATAAGCGCAATCAGCCCTGCGCCCTGTAAGGGCAAAAGCCTTAAAAAATTCCGTGAAATCCCTGCCTATTCCTCTCGTCTTTCCGCTTCCGGCTCCGCCACCATTTCCGGCACTACTTCCGGCAATTCATATCTTCTGATATGATGATCTTCCAGATAGATATGGTTCAGCGTAAAGGCGAGCGACTCCAGGGTCTTCTCCCTTACCGCCGGCTTCAGTTCACATTCCCATATCACGATGGTATGCCATCCCATTTCAGCCAGCCGGTGCAGCACCTCATGGTCCCTCTCCCGGTTCCTCCTGATCTTCTCCATCCAGAATCCGGTGTTCGATTTCGGCACCACATAATATTTGCACCTCTCATGTCCGTGCCAGAAGCATCCGTTCACCAGAATACAGGTACGATATTTCCTCAGCACGATGTCCGGCTTGCCCGGCAACCGCGGATGATTGAGCCGATACCTGAATCCCCTACTCCACAGAAATTTCCTGACAAGAATCTCCGGTTTGGTATCCCTGCCCCTTATTGCCGCCATATTGTTGTGGCGCTGTTCTATGGTCAAACGGTCCGACATACTCTTTATTTACAAAGACTTCTTTCTTCTTATCTAATAAGTTTTGCAAGCTATATGCTCCTCTATATGAAAAAATTCCGCAGTTTGCGGAACTTTTCTCGGATTCATTGTAAAACCAAAAATCGTCAGCAGGTTGCTGACGATTTCAAATTATTGGTTCCTAACTCAACTTTGTTAATTTTATTGTTCCAATTTCTTAATCTCTTCGATAGATAAGTCGGTGAGATCGGCAATATCATCTAATGGAGTATTGCGCGCTAACAACTTCAAAGCAATCTCTTTGCTTTTCTTTTTGGCTTCTTTTTCCACAGCATGCTTAAATACCGCATAATTGTCCCACATGACCATCATGCTGTTGTCGTATTTCTCCTGTTCCTCTTTGGTCAGAGTCTTGGAGTCGGCGATTTCTGCCAGTCTCTTGAATATCTTATGCTGAGCCTCAAAAGGCATTTTTTCTAAAGTCTCCATATGCTTCAAATTATAAATCCAACAATCTAAAAACGTAGTACACTCTTCCTCTTTCTTCTTGAAAAGAGGCATTACCAAGTAGATGAAGCGAATCTTGTTAGAGTAAACCTCTCCGCTATCCTTGTCTGCCAGCACAACGTCTGTTCTGAACTTCTTTGGCGTATTTTCATCTACATCAAAGTTCATGAAACAGATAACATAAACGGGTGTGAGATGATAATCCCATTGTCCTTTTACGCCTTGGTCTACTATCGTTTTCGATGCATAGTAGAGAGACCGGTCGATGAAATAGGTCTGGCTCCTGTTTTGCATTTCAACGATAATGTGCTCACCTGTGTCAGTTTCGCAAAAGACGTCGTAGATGATACCTCTCTGGTCTTTTGTTTCTGGCAACATCTCCTTGTCCTTAAACTTCACATCCGTGATGTGCTGTTCTCCCAGGAGCAGCTGGTTCAAGAACTCAATCAGCAAGTCTTTGCTGTATTCCTGGCCGAAGATTCGTTTGAACGACCAGTCTGAGAATGGGTTGATGTATCTTGCCATATCTTTGCGATTTTATGTTCTCGCTGCAAAGATACGCTTTTCTTTCGTAACTTCCAAGAAATTAACAAGAAAAAATTCTTTCTTGATTAAAATGATAGTAGCTAATTGATAGTGTCTGCGGCATAATTCTTCCGCAACTTGCGAAGATTTCGTAATAGGCGCATATAGTAAAGATATTCTGCGAGTTGGAGATCAAAAACAAAGAGGGTGTGTCATAAATCAACAATATGCTTTTTCTCATTTATAAGAATGCGATATGTTCATGAAACAGAAGGCTTTCCGATAGGAAAATGTTTCTTTTCGTATGACTCAACAATGTCCGACATTAATGTCAGTTCTATGGCATTCTTATCGTTGGCAGGTGTATCGTCCGTTACCAATGGCAGGAGATCTTCTATTCTGTTGAGTGCAAACTCATATTGTTCTTTCGTAATTCTATCCAATTTATGCAAATCCATATTGTTGGTTTCGTCAAGTCTTTTTTGGTCAAGCACGCCCGAATCCCAAAGTTCATTCAGAGATTCATCCATTTTCTTTGAATAATAAGAATACAACAATTCTTTCAATTCTTCCAAACCTTTCTGAGAATCATCTACTTGAAACATTTGCAAGAGGTGTACTTGTGTACTGTTTAATACCGTTGCTGCCATAACCTTCACATTAAAACGTTCTACATTTTTCCTTTGAAAACACAAAAGAAAAAGCCCAAAAACTTGCATAAAGGAGAAATATTGCTTATTTTGCAGAAAAAAGATGGCAAAGGAAATATAAGCTTATCAGTAATTTCTCAAAATCGTGTAATAATTCATAAAAAAGAAGGCTTTAATTTGGAAGTTTCAGGTTTTTATCTTATCTTTGCAATATGAAGAAGGAACAAGAACTTACATTGACAGCCATCCGTGAATGCCTGGCAAAGAATATGCCACCATACGGGAAAGCGATACTTTTTGGCTCACAAGCTAGAGGTACCGCTAGAGATGATAGCGACTGGGACATTCTTGTTATCTTAGACAAGGAACAGCTTCTTCCTTCTGATTATGACAAAGTTACCTATCCTCTTACCGAACTAGGTTGGGATTTAGGAAAAGAAATAAACCCAGTAATGTATTCCGCTAAGGAGTGGCAGAAATATAAGATTACACCATTTTATAAAAATGTTGAAAAGGAAGGAGTAAGTTTATGGGGCTAACAAACGATGAAAGAAGTTCTTTAGTAGAACTTCGTCTGGAAAAAGCAAAAAGATTTATAGCAGAAGCAGAGCAAATGCTTTCTATGGGATTATGGGATTTGGCAGCTAATAGGTTTTACTATTCTTGTTTCCATGCTGCTCAGGCACTATTAATACATTATGGGCTTTCGGCACATACTCATGCTGGTACTTTAGGCGTATTTGGTATGAATTTCGTTAAGACAGGTAAAATTGACAAAGAACTTGGTGCATTTTTCTCCAGGATGGAACAATTAAGAATGAAAGCTGATTATAACTGCGAATATGATGTTAGTAATTCTGACGTAGAAAATATGCTACAACCCGCTCATGACTTTTTAAATAGCATCATCAAACTTATCAAGGAAAAACAATAGAAGTCAAAACAACATGGAAGATTACGATAAACTTATGGTTGGCGACCAATCTAGTGACGGGCGCATTATAATTGCTGATAAAGACAGACTTTGCTATCTGGTAAAATCAGGGAGCAAAGGCAGCTTTAGTATTCGTACCATATCCAAGCAATTGCTGGGAGAATTTATAGACTACTATAAAAAGAACCCCAACAAAAAGGCTGAGGATGCCAGAGTAGAACTCAAAGAACTGTCTGACATTGATAAATATGAATATGGCTACAACGCTACGTTGACAGCGATGGCTAAGATGGTTCTTGACCCAAAGAACGAACTCGTCAGAAAAGGGAATCCAGCAGAATCTTCTCGTGCAGAAAACCATTTGCTTAAGACTACAGGCCTTCAGCAGATTTACTATGGTGCTCCTGGCACAGGTAAATCAAAGACCATCAAGGACTTGACTTTCGGAGAGAGCGTGATTCGTACTACATTCCATCCAGACTCTGATTACGCCTCTTTTGTAGGTACTTATAAACCTATTACAGAAGAAGTTGATCTCCGAGATTGCTATGGGAAAAAGGTCATTGATGACGATACAAAGGAAGTCGTAAAGGAAGAAAGAATTGCCTATAAGTTCATTCCTCAGGCTTTTCTCGAAGCCTATGTGAAAGCGTGGAAGAAACTAGGCTCCAGCAAGAAGCAATTTCTTATTATCGAAGAAATAAACAGAGGCAATTGTGCCCAAATCTTTGGTGACCTTTTCCAATTGCTGGATCGCAACGAATATGGTTTTTCTGATTATCCTATCGTAGCAGATAAGGATATGCAAAAGTATCTCGAAAAGGAATTTGAAGGATGGGAGATTACGAATAAAGACGAAATCAACCAGCTCTATGGCGAAGCCAATATGGTAAACCTCATCATGAAGGGAGAGCGCCTTGTTCTGCCTTCAAACCTCTATATTTGGGCTACAATGAACACCAGCGACCAGAGTCTCTTCCCTATCGACTCTGCCTTTAAGCGCCGCTGGGATTGGAAGTATGTGCCTATTCGCGAAGGTCGTGACAAAGAAACCAACGCTCCTCTCAACTGGTATATCAACACGGGTGACAAGCAATACAATTGGTGGTCATTCATTAGCCTGGTTAACAAGCTGATTGGTTCACTTACCAATTCAGAAGACAAGAAACTCGGCTATTTCTTCTGCAAGGCAAAGGATGGCGAAATCGATGCCGATTTATTCGTTAGTAAGGTTATCTTCTATCTCTGGAATGATGTGTTCAAGGACTATGGATTCGATGATAAGGACTTTCAGGATGAAGAGGGCAAGATTCTGTCTTTCGACCGATTCTATGAGGATAAGAACGGCAAAACTAACGTTGATATAGCTATCGTTAAGCAGTTCTTGGAGAATTTGGGAGTGGAGGAATACTATTCTGATGAAAGAGAAGAAGAGGAGGATATTGATACTGAAGAAGAAGAAAAAAATGGCAAAAACAACTTTAAATATACTATAAACGGTTCTTCTCAGCAATATGCCAAACGAATTCTTGCAGCAAAACTAGTAGAGGAATATATCAAAATGAATCCTGATTTATCTCCTGAACAAGTTGTTAACAACTGGAAATCTTTAGGAAATATTGTATCACACTTCGTTGAAACTGAAGAAGAATTTAAAAGTAGAACCGATATTCCAAGAGTTGAAAAAATCAAATGCCAAGACAGCTATGTTTATGTTTCGACTAACGGTTGGGGAGGTACAGCTAAAATGCATGAACTTATTAATGCAGTAAATAAGCAAAATTGGAATCTTAGCGTTCAAGAAATAAAGAAATTATGAGAATCCTCATAGAAGAACATCAGTATCAGGCTGAACAGATTAGGGATGTCCTGCACGGCATCGATGCCATGCAGGACATTGATGGCAACGTCAGCATCAACTACGTTGGGTATTACTACAATACCCAGCTCAACGATTGCGTCTTTATTTTGCCGAAAGTACTGCTCGAAGACACCCCAGAGGGCGAAAGAGTATTCGGCAAATACGCCCCGGAAACCATCGTCAACCTGAACCAGAACAACCCACTCTCTCAACAGGAGAAAGACTTCATCTATGAGTTCTCTGTCTGGATTTACCGCACCATCGAGGTTTACAACAATACCACCAGAAACGGCATTGTCTATCACCAGAAAATAGCGTGCCTCGGTAAAAGTAACAGACAAATCAACAACACATTCCTCGATATTCTGCTGGCTCTCATCGACTTCAACAAGCATAACCAGGATTTCATCTTCTTCATCCTGAAGAACATCCATTCCGGTTACAACCGCATTCATTGGTCAAAGACCATAGCCACCACGAGTGCCATCATCAGCAAAAACAGCCCTGTTTATCCCCATCCTGTCAACAGGAAAAAGCAGATCAATTTTGATGAAGAACTCCTGATTATCTTCTATTCCATCCTGAATTATATCAGCGAAAGATACGGCTTCACGAATCATATCAACTGCAATTTCCAGCTGATAACAGGCTATCGTTTCAAGACCTATCTGGATGGATTAGGGAAGACTAGACTGCTCCAGATTAAGTATAAATACTTCTCAGACAAGGCTTTACACCTCTGGCAACTATGCTATGATTTCTTTGACAACGCCAAGCGCATGAACATCCAGAAGGAACGTAAAGAGTACCTTCTGGTTAAGAGTTTCAATATCGTTTTCGAAGCCATTATTGATGAACTTCTAGGCGAGAAGAACATTCCAGCCGGACTGAAAGAACAGGCTGACGGCAAGCGCATAGACCATTTGTACAGCTACCAGAACCTGATTACAACAAGAAATCAGGAGCCAGTTTATTACATCGGCGACAGCAAGTATTACAAGTTAGGTCATTCCATCGGCAAAGGATCTGTGTATAAGCAGTTTACGTACGCCAGAAACATCATCCAGTGGAACCTGAACCTCTTTATGAACGACGATAAGGACGATGAAGAACTGCAATACGACAAGCGTAATTTTGGCAACGTACCCAAGCTTCGCGATGACCTGACGGAAGGCTACAACATCATTCCGAACTTCTTTATCAGCGCAAAGATGGCAGAGAATCTATCTTTCTCAGACCAGATTTCGTCAACCGACAGGGAACATAAGTGCTTCAACACCCAGCATTTCAACGACCGCCTGTTCGACCGCGACACCCTTCTCGTCTTCCACTACGATGTCAACTTCCTCTATGTAGTATCTCTGTATGCCCGTCATAACGAGCACCAGAAATTCGCCTGGAAAAACCGGGTTCGCAAGATGTTCCGTGATGAAATCCAGAAGATGCTGGACGAAAGATACGACTTCTATCGCCTCACGCCGAAAGAAGATACACAAGTAGAAGAATTCGTCAGCCGGAATTTCAGAAAGCTTATCGGCAAGATATTCTCTCCAACGAAATCCAATGATTATCTGATACTTGCGTTCGAGAAAGAAGACTCCAACGAGGAGCAGAAAGAAGCTATCATAAACGATGTTAAGGAGAAATTCTATATAGGTAAATTTGCTTTAGCGGATAATTGACGAGCGATTATAACTTGCCGCAATAAAATAATTAATTTAATTGAATTGTCTATGGAATCAAAAACGAAATTTATTTTGACCTATGTAGCAGGTATTGTTACGGGTTGCGTATTACTGTTTGTTATAGGCTGCATTATTAATACAGAAAATTCTTCATCTTCATCCCCAGAGGAAGATATTGTTATGTTTGATAATCCACGCAATACTGTACCCGGAAAAGCCTTTAGAGTTATGCAAGTACTTCCTGACGGAAGTGCTTTGGCTAGTGGAGATGATTTTTCTGATGATAATATCGGTATGGTTGTTCTATTTTTGGGAAACGAAGGTACGTCTTTCTATGATAACCAAAAGATTGAAATTCCGAAGGGAAAGGTAGCAAAACAAATTGGAAATTACAGCTATATGTCCCAATCGTATAATGAAAAGACTGTGCCTATAGTGAAAATCATGAATGAATAATAGGATATCTCAACTGAACTTTCACAAATTTTGCTCCACACGCCCTGGGCTAGGAGCTTCCGCCCTTTCAGGGCGTGTGGGGCAAAATTGCGAACATGAGCTAGTTATTCTTGCCGTTTTGACTTGCTCTGAACTTTGGCAATATATCCTCATCTATCTCCCGTACAAAATCGATAAAGGATATACCAAGAGCTTCGCAAATATTCATAAGTTCCAAAATATCCAAACGTCGTTCACAAGTTTCTATTCTACTCACATAAGTCTGTCTTACATTCAGAATATGGGCTAATTGGCATTGCGTCAATCCCTTCCCTTCTCGCTTGGCACGCAAACGAGCAATAATTCGATGATATAACTTTGAATGAATGCTCTTGTTTATCATAAAAGTTCCTTTCTTGTTTATAAGATACCTTCCACAACATCAATATCTGCTGCAGCCCAGTTGAGCCCTTTCAGCTCATCTGCGCTGCACCACTTGCTATCAGCGTGCTCACGCCTCTTGAACCCATTAGCATCGCCTTTTGGCGTACACAGAAAGGCAGTCATGGTTATCGAGAAATCGGGATATTCGTGATTCACGGTCACCAACTCCTCTCCTACTTCTACCGGATACTCCATCTCCTCCATCAGCTCACGAGCCAACGCCTGTTGAGGAGTTTCACCAGGCTCTATCTTGCCACCAGGAAACTCCCATTTATAGCTGGTATACTCAAACTTTGTCTTGCCTTTCTGCATGCAGAGATACTTGCCATCATGGCAAACCACGGCTGCAACCACATTATAATGTTTCATTGTTCTTATCTCCTATTTAAAATATCATTTACTCCATCCACTGGAAGTCTTCCTGCAATTCCTGCGACAACGGATTGTCCATGTGGATATCATACAATATGGAACCATTCGTCGTTACATCCTTTCTCGGATTCTCCAAATGACCAGTTCCGATATAAGTATATGGCAGAGTGATACCATTCTCAGCACTCACCTTCCTCACAAACACCAATACCCTCTTGGCAGTTCGCTGCAAAGCCTCATCCTTGGCAGAGATACGAGCAATACTCTCCCACTGGAAAACATCTGGCGACAAGAACTTGTCATTATACTTCAAATGTTCATCCAGCGAGGCATCCTTCTTTAAACCAGCAAATACATACATATTGCCATCCTTATAGTAAGTGCCATACTGATTGTGCTTCGGATTCTCCAGGATTTTCAAGAGCACCTGATCCTGACGATAGTCCTGCCACAACAGGAAATCTTCTTTCGTTTCAGCATATCTTGCCTCATATTGCGTCAAACCATAGTTAAGCAAATCTTGCAGATATGCCTCATATTCCTGTTCTCTTTCGCCACATAATTGCACTTCATCCGCTTCTATCTTCACAGCAAATCCCTCTTCCAGGAATCGCAAAGCGTGCTCCAGTTGCTCATACCTGAAACCAGGAATCTCCTCCCGGATATTGGCTTCAATACGAGATAAAGAAGTCTCTCCCTCCAGTAAATTTCTGATTACTAGATACTCATGCTCTCTTACTAAAGGCAAAAGACTAGACAGATAATTGATACAAGCAATCTGCTCTTCTGAGAATACCGGCAAGCCCTCTTCTTCTATACCTTTCAAGAAACCATAATAAGAATTGGTTTTCTTGGAGCCAATCTTTATCTTCATGAATTTCAAGAGATTAGGAGCATAATCACTATTCATATAATCCATGTGCGATGGATAAGACGGAGTTTTCAGATATGCCTTGAAGTTCTGATAATCCATCTTCAGATAGTTGATGCGGTTGAAATTCTCGCTCTCAATCTTGTCGATGATTTCCTCTTTGGAAAGGTCATCGATGTGTACCTCAACGCCATATTTATCCAAGCCTAAGCTCTTGAAATCATTCCTTACCATGAACTTCAAGAGTTTCTTTTCCAAAATAGAATTGCGGGAAAGACTGCCTAGCGCCAAGGCTATATGAACGCTACGCTTATAGCTGTTGCCAATGAAATCGAGTATCGTAACATAAGGCTTGTTTGTATACTTACGAAGACCTCGACCCAATTGCTGCAAGAAGATGGTACTCGATTCCGTTGGGCGCAGAAAGAGCACCATGTTGACACCAGGAATATCCACACCCTCGTTAAGGATATCTACAGCAAACAAGATTTCCAAATCCCGGTTTTCATCCTGTAAATCATTGTAAGCACGAATACGTTCACCGGTCTTGTTCTTACCGCTCAAGAAAGCTGTATTGTAATAATCACCCAGGTTATCAGCCATCATTCTGGCATGCTGGATGTTTCTACAGAAAGCCAGCGCCTTCAGCTTCTGGTTTCCCATTCGATGCTTCTCTATCTGCTGGTGGATAAACTCGCAGTTTTCAGGTGTAGAAATTTGCGAAATCAAACGGCGTTCGCCAGATGCTGTCAACCCATAATCAACCAGTTCGTCACGAATACCATAATAGTGGAAAGGCACAATCAGATCATTGATGATGGCATCACGAAGCCGTAACTCGTATGGGATATTATTGCCGAAAATCTCTACTACATCCTGATTATCCATTCGGTTCTCGGTAGCTGTCAATCCCAGCAGGAACTCCGGCTCAAAATAGTCGATGATTTTCCGATAACTGTCTGCTACAGCATGGTGACACTCATCGATGATGATATAATCGAATTCCTTCTTATCAAAGAGTTCGAGCGAACGGCACATCGAAACATTGGTAGAGAACAGGAAATCCTCACCTGTTTCCTTTGCCTCCGCATTATACAGGCCGCAGGTTTTAGAGCCACCAAAGACCTTTTGGAATGTCTCCAGGGATTTCTTCAAGATAGAGCCTTCATGTACGATGTAGAGCAATCTGTCGGGGTTAAAATTGAGCGCATCGAATGCTGCCAGATACGTCTTTCCTGAACCTGTGGCAGAAATCACCAAAGCCCTCTCCTGGCCGATGGCACGATACCTGTTCAATTCCCTAAGTGCTTTGCGCTGCATATAATTAGGTTTGATTTCAGAATCCGCCATATCATAATCCATATCCCAATGCTCAATAGCAAAACTGAGTTTGGTAGAATATTCTTTAATTCTATCCTGCGATAATTCATACGTCTGATTCCATAGGCTTTCAAATTCATTCATTGCATCAAGATAAGCCTCGGTATCATGTTCGCAATTTACCACCAAATCCCACTCTATGTTTTTCAGCAAAGCATAGCGTGTGATATTAGAAGAACCAACAACCATTTCTATACCATTTTCCAGTTCGAAAATATAGCCTTTAGAGTGGAAACCATTGGTAAAATAGTTCTTCTCATCGTGGAAACATTCATCGTCCAGATGACACTCAAAATTAGGATGTTGTGCCAAACTCAAAAAGTAGTTTAACGATTCTACATCGGTAAAATTCTGATAAGTAGAAGTGATAATTCTTCCTTTAGCACCACGCTCTATAGCAGCACTAATGTCTTTAGCCAAGAGTACCAGGCCGGCTTTCTTGATAAAGCTGACTGAAAAAGCAAATGACTTGCAGCGGCGCAAGTTCATCTGAATGGTAGACAGGAAGGTTGTCTCTGTATAATTGGTCAAGAATCTAGATTCCATAAGTCTTGCATTTCTTTAATTGCGTACAAAAGTACAAAAAAGAATCCATTTACATCATCTTTTCTCCTATTTTTTTCGGCTTATTTATCATATTTGGGGCGCCATATAAAGCTTTTGCCCTTTCAGGGCGCCAGGCGTGCGGACATAGATACCCAGGGCGAATGCCCTGGGCTAGGAGCTTCTGCCCTTTCAGGGCGTGAAGGGAATTGCAGGGATGCATGAGGGGAATTGCAGGGGGCATGAAGGGAATTGCAGGGATGCGTGAGGGGGAATGGCGTTTAATCTGTTAAAAACATCACATGTATGTATAATAAACATTAAATTAAAGTGAGCGCCATAACGCTCACTTTTTATTTGGCTATTTGAATGTTTTTTATTACCTTTGCACGAAATTTTGAAAATATGAAAAAAATGAAGCATATTAACAGCAATCACCTCGACTTTATGAAGAAAAGGTGTTTCGGAAGCTTAGGAGAACTCCTAAGCGAGCTGTGGTATGCTATAATTACTATCAATCGGTCGAGATGCCAGGTATCTGCGACCAAGTATCAACTTAATGCCATATCAACAACCAGAAAGTAAACACACAACCTACCCGCCCCCACACCTTACGATAGTAGGCGCTCGGCAGCTCTCCAGTTGCTTACGCTTTTAAATTGTTAGCGCAAACACACGTCCTTTGCTAAAACGAGGACATAACAATTAAACAATTAAATAATTAACAATTCGAAACGTAAAAACAAAAAGCAAAATGAAAAAAAGCAATCTTGGTAGAGTTCGACACTCCCACGCAAAACAAGTGAATATCATCAACATATACAATACCATCCAGTTAAATGACAAATGCCAGTATATCGAGCACATGAACAACTATCAGGGAAAGGAGGATGAGAAATGTCTGGACAAAGAATGATCATCATGAACGCTGGTAGCTCGTACTTCGAGCATGTGGAGAACTATTATGGCAGCAATGCCTGTGAACAAAACTCATGCAGAAATGCTGTAATGCCGGCTGAGCTGAAAACGGAAAAGGCTCAGAGGATAAAGAACAACCTGATAGAGATAGGCATGGTAACTGAAGATTTCATGCCCTTAGGACTGTCATCATCCGAAGCTGCCATCCTTGCCAACCAGATAGGTACAGAGTTGAAAATCGATAATATATGGAGCGTATTCGGCAATTATTGGGGTCCTAATCCGAACTCGATGAGAGCCGCCTACAACCGAGGAATGGAACAGAAGAAAACGGGTGCCTTCCTCGAAAAAGTGATGCCTGCTATCAGAGGCTAATCTGGCAGGTAGTACTAGTACGCGTACATAGTACGTACTAGGTAGAAGCGAGAAATTTGCCTTACCTTTGCCCCCGGAATTCAGAACCAATGCGGTCTGAGTTTCGGGGGCTTTTGTGTATCTGCACATCAACCATGGTGGGAGCCCCCAATCTTCTAAATTATTTAAAATGATGGAAGTGAAAGCGTATGTGTTCAGTCATCCTCCTTACAGACGACTGAGAGTAGTGAAAACGGAAGAGGGGATTACCCCACAAACCAATCTTTTATTAACGAAATAACATGACAGAAACACAACATGTAATTGCACTGAACCCTTATCGCAAGGGCAATAAGGGGAAGGTGTTTTCCAACAGTATGGCGGTGTATGACAAGGTGATTGCATCGCCGGAAATCAGGAAGATGATTCAGCAGATCAGGGGCGAGCTGCCTATCCCGAAGGTGAATGCCAACGACGAGAAGGCGGTGAAGAAGGCGCAGGACAGGCTGAAGAGCGAACTGCCTTTCTTCTGTCCCCACTACGGCATTTTCAAGAACAATGTGCGCAGACAGGAGAATGCCCAGCCCGAGAGCTTCATGTTCCAGACTATCATCGACGTGGATGACAGGGAGTATGTAGACAAGGCTATCGAGAAGGCAAGGGAGCTGAACTGCTCTGACAGCATCTGGAACGGCTCGCTGCTGCACCTCTGCTACAGTGCCCGGAAGAAGCTGCACATCGGTATCAGACTGCCGGTAGGAATGACCATCGAGGAGACGCAGAAGGCGTATTGCGAGGCGCTGGGGGTGCCGTATGACGAGAGCTGCATCACACCCGAGAGAATGATTTATCTTACGGATAAGGACTCGGAAATCTACAGGTCGAAAATGTGGTGCGCCGTGCTGAGCGAGAAGGAGATTCTGATACGAAGGCAGGCGTATCTGGACCGCGGACTGACCGTGGACGGAAGAGCTGGGAAAGTTAATAGTTTACAGTTAAAAGTTAATAGCAATGGTAAGAATAATGAAAATAATAGACTATCGGGCAACGACGGCTATCCTGCTGGCTCTGCTGTTCAGCCTGCCCAATCTGGTAATAGCCATGGTGCTGATGCTCCTCATATCGGGGATTCTGGAGGCAATCAGAATGCTGGCGGACTGGGAGCCAGGGAGAAGAACCTGATTGCGTTTGACCTCTTTACGCAGGCTGCCGGACTCGGGGGTATGGAGATTGATACCGTGGGGTCGAGACACTCTTCGCTGCTGGCTATCATGAGCGCCGGTGCTTCGAGGGTGATGGAGGAAGAGGAACTGATGAAGGTGGTGAGGGTGAAAATGCCGAGCTACTATCAGGAGAACGACTGCCATCAGCTGATTCACGACTTCTATGCGAAATATGCTGACAATACGAAGCCGATGTCGAGGGAAGTGATGAGGGTGAATGCGCTGGCGGAGCAGAAGGCCAGCCAGCAAGTTAATAGTTTACAGTTGAAAGTTAATAGGGCTGAGCAAGTTAATAATTTACAGTTAACAGTTGATAGGGGTAATCAACAAGTTAATAGTTTACAGTTAACAGGTAATAGGGCTGATGAGGATTATCCTGACCCGCCGGAGATGCCGAAGAAACTGCCGAAGCTGGTGGAGCTGCTGATATCGAGGACACCGGAAATTTATAAGCCGGCTGTGGCGCACGCTATCTTCCCGCCGCTGGCTACGCATCTCTGGAAGACGAGGTTCCGGTATATTGACAACGTGGAGCACGAGGCGAGACTGATGACGCTGCTGCTTGCGGGTACCGGAGCGGGTAAGAGCAGCGTGAACAGGCCTATCGATTTCATTATGGAGGATATCAGGCTGAGGGATGCAGAAAACCTGAAGCGCGAAAAGGCGTGGAAGGATGAGATGCTGCGCAAGGGTGCCAACAAGGATAAGCGCAAGAGACCTGAAAACCTGATTATCCAGGAGATTGATGCGGATATGACAAACCCGGCTTTCGTGATGAGAACGGCCGAAGCGCAGGAACATTTCCTCTATACTTCGCTCAATGAGCTAGACCAGTTTGATGCGCTCAAGGGCAGCGGAAGTCAGCAGTTCCGTATCATGTGTCTGGCGGCAGACCCAGGTAACAAATATGGACAAACTCGCGTAGGAACGATGAGTGTTACGGAGCGTGTTACCATCCGGTTCAACTGGAATGCATCTACCACCATCCAGAAGGGTCAGCGTTACTTCTCTAAGGTTCTTACCGATGGTCCTATCAGCCGTATCAACTTCTGTACCATTCCCGAAAGGGAAATCGGCGAAGATATGCCTGTTTACGGAACTTATGATGAATCGTACCGTGAGGCGCTACGGCCTTACATCGAAAATCTGAACAAAGTAACGGGTCTGATTGAGTGTAAGGAGGCGTTTCAGCTTGCCCTTAAACTGAAGGATGAGAATGCTGAGTTTGCCCGGCTGTCGCAGGACAGGACGTTTGAGAATCTCTCGTTCCGTGCCAATGTCATCGCTTATCTGAAGGCGTGTGTGCTGTATGTAGCCAATGGTTGCAAGTGGGAGCCGGAGATTGACGAGTTTATCCGCTGGAGCGAGCAGTATGACCTGTACTGCAAGATGCGGTTCTTCGGCGACATGATTGCGAAGGAGAACTTTACGGCGCAGAGGAGTTCGAAGCGTGGGCCTCAGAATCTTTTACAGATACTGCCCGATAACTTTACGGCTGCGCAGTTGCTTGCCATCCGGCTGGAGCATGGTTTGGATGCGAAGGGTACCGATATGATGATCAGGCAGTGGCTGCACCGGAATTACATCAGGCGGGCGTATCAGTATACGGGCAAGCGTGACAGTTGTGACAGTTGTGACAGTTTTGAGAAGCTTAAGTACCGCCACGACGGTATGGTTATTGAATCTTAAATTTATTTTGACTTATGCAGATAGTTTTAAAACGTATAGCGAAGAAGAAGACCTACACGATAGGTCACCTTTACATACTGAAGGATGAGGATGTAAAGAAGCGCACGATTGAGAGTGTGAACAAGTGCAGGGGGCTGAAGACGGTATGCGAGGTGCCCCCGGAGAAGCTGAATGCGGACTCGTATTTCTGTGATACGATGGAGCCGTGCTGGCGCAACCTTCTGGGTGTAGAGCTAAGTCCTGCCGAGGAGAATGTGCGGTTGGGACGTGTATCGGGCAAGAAGGCGCAGAAGATGAAGGGCAAGACGGCGATACCTGAGGGCACTTATCCGGTGGTGGTCAGCAAGTCGCCGAGGTTTAAGATGTGGTTGCCGCTGCTGTTGGGTGTCCCCAATTTTAAGGGCATCCGCATCCATGCCGGCAATTATCCCGATGATACGCAGGGCTGCATCCTGGTGGGTGAAAACCGTGTAAAAGGCATGGTTGTGAACTCCCGCATCTGGCTCCACCGCCTCATCAATGCCATCACCGCTGCGAGAGACAGGGATGAGAGCATTTGGATTACGATTTTGTAATGTTGAATGTTGAGTGTTGAATGTTGAATTAGGCTAGCGCCCTTGAGTCCGTTAGGCAAAAAATCAACATTCAACATTCAACACTCAACATTCAATTTAACATTCAACATTCAACATTAATAATTAAACATTTTTATATCATGGAAAAAAATTATAAAACAAAAAAGGAAGAGATGAAGAATGAAAAGACAGCGGGTAATGCTGTCGTGTTTGAAAACCCTGAATTCGGTAAGATTCTTACTCAGATAGATGAAAACGGGGAACCTTTGTTCTGCGCGAAAGATGTCTGCAATGCGCTGGGGTATAAGAACCTGTGGGCTGCCATTCAGCGACATGTTGATGACCCATACATCGCGAAACGCGATGTATGGGTAGTGACTGGCAAAAAGAAGGATGGAGTTGCTGCAAAACGACTACAGCAGATGCTCTTCGTCAACGAGAGCGGATTCTATGCTTTGGTTCTCGGCTCCAAGCTTCCTACGGCGGTAAAATTCAAAAACTGGGTTACTTCCGAGGTGCTGCCACAGATTCGCAAGACGGGCGGTTATATTCCGGTAAAGCAGGGCGAGAGTGATGAGGAGACGATTCGGCATGCTGAAGAGATTCTCAGAGCTACACTCAAGGAGAAGGAGAATCTGCTGAAAAACCAGCAGGTGCAGATTGATCAGCAGAAGAAACTCATCGGAGAACAGGATACGGAGATTCGTCGGCTGAACGGTGTGGTGGATGAACAGGTGGTTTGCATCGCCAAGAACGGTGAGAACATCATCCAGTTGGAGAATCAGGTGGATCATCTTCTGCCGAAGGCGCTCTACACCGACAATGTGCTCAACTCTGTTTCCTGCTATACCACCACGCAGATTGCGAAGGAGCTGGGTATCACGGCGCAGGAGTTGAACCGCCAGCTCTGTGCCCTTCATATCCAGTACTACCAGAGCGGCCAGTATCTGCTCTATGCCGATTATGCCCACATGGGACTGGCGAAGAGCCGCACGCGCTACTCTACCCTCCCCGACCCTCACTGCGATGGGGTACAGGAGAAGCTGGGCACCGCCTACACCCACACCTATCTCGTATGGACAGAAAGAGGAAGGAAGTTCATACATCTAAAGGTAAAAGGGTAAAAAAGTAAAAAGGTAAAAAGGCTGGGGACCAGCGATTCCATCGCTGGTCCTCAAAAAAAAAGGGAGAAAAATTTGGTAGTTAGTGAATAAAGCCGTAACTTTGCATGCTCTTAAGCAGAATAAAGGAAATAGATTAGTAATTAAAAGCAAATATGAATAATCATACGACATCAATAACGACGAACAAGAAACATCACTACCGGGAACTGCTGGCTATCGGCATTCCTATCATCATAGGACAGCTGGGTACCATCATCCTGGGATTTGCTGATACGCTGATGATTGGCCATCACAGTACACCCGAACTGGCGGCTGCCGGACTGGTGAACAATATCTTCGGTCTCGTTTTCGTATCCTATATGGGATTCACCTACGGACTCACTCCTATCATCGGACGGCTCTACGGCGAGGAACGGACTGACTGCATCGGACAGAAAGTGCGCAATGCCTTCTGTGCCAACATGCTGACGGGCTTCATCTTCACCCTCGCCCTCGTTGTGCTCTACCTGAACCTGGGGCACATCGGACAGCCTGAAGAGCTGCTCTCGCTCATCCGTCCTTACTTTCTGGTAAACCTCGCCTCGGTGCTCTTTATGGGCATCTTCTTCACGATGAAGCAATTTCTTGACGGACTCGGACAGACCAAGGTGGCGATGTGGGCGATGATTGGCGGCAACGTAATCAATATCCTGGGCAACTGGGTACTGATTTACGGTGTGGCGGGCTTCCCGGAACTGGGTTTGCTGGGAGCCGGTATTTCGACGCTGGTGAGCCGCATTCTGATGGCGCTGGCGATGGTGGGCATGCTGATGACGGGCAAGAATTTCGGGGAATACAGACGCGATATTCTGCACAGCTCTCTGACCAAGGCTGACTTCAGGGAGATGAACCGGTTGGGCTGGCCTGTGGCGCTGCAGCTGGGCATGGAATCGGCTGCCTTCACGCTGAGCTGTGTGATGGTGGGCTGGCTGGGAACCATTCCGCTGGCGGCTCATCAGGTGATGATTACCCTCTCGCAGCTCTTCTATCTCGTGCTTTCGGGCATGGCGGCTGCGCTGGCTATCCGCGTGAGCCATTTTATGGGACAGAAGGACTACGGGGCAGTTCGCCGAAATGCTTACGACGGGTTCCGTCTGAACCTGCTGTTCTCGCTGTGTATGGGTTTGCCGGTGTTCCTGCTTCGCCATCAGATAGGTGGCTGGTTTAATGATAATGTGGAGGTGCAGGCGTATGTGGCTACGCTGATTATCCTGTTGATGGTATATCAGTTTGGCGACGGACTGCAGTATACCTTTGCCAATGCGCTGCGTGGCATCGCCTGTGTAAAGCCGATGGTGCTCTATGCCTTCATCGCCTATTTCGTCATCTCCCTGCCGCTGGGCTACACCCTAGGTTTCCCATGCGGCTTGGGCATTCTGGGCATCTGGTTAGCCTTCCCGTTCGGTCTGACCATAGCGGGAGAAATGTATCGAAGAAGATTTGAAAAGGAACTGAAGAAGATTGAAAAGGAATAAAAAAAGGGTGTATCATATTCTATTTCTAGAAGTATGAACACCCTTAATATAAACTAACTGCAATTTCCTTTACTCAGCAACCTGCTCAGCACGATCATCTACGTTCTCACCCTCTGTAGGAGCGAGAGTAGCCTTGAAATCGGTGATGCCGTACTTTGCAAGAATGTTATACCACTGGAGGAGCTTCTTGATATCGCTGTCGTGAACACGGTCGCGATCGTAGTTAGGAAGAACCTCAGCAAAATAAGCGTGGAGCTCAGCAACAGGCGCCTTCTTGTAGTTGAAAGTGCTAGGCTTACCCTCTTCCTTCTTGCTTACGCTGTCGAGCACTTCCCAGAGTGGCACCTCATCAGCGTCTGTATACATAGCGATGTCACCAAGGCTTGTTACGCGGTCGGTAGCGAAAGCTGGGATACGCTTGTGAGTCTCATCGAGTGTTTCTACGATGAGGTTTCTGTTACCTCTTGATACCAATTTATAAAGGCCTGGTTTGCCTGCAATTGAAAGGATTGTTTCCATTGTCTTTTCTATTATTCTTTATTATTAATGATATCTAATAATTTTCTTACCTGTGCATCGATATCCTGCTCGCCATCGTTCACGATTTCGAAATCGGAGCGGGCTGCAAGTTCTTCCTGTGGCATGACGGCATCTATCCACTGTTGCGCCTTCTCTGCCGGGATATGGTCACGCTGCATGATGCGCTGGATGCGGACCGGGACGGGAGCCGTTACGCAGACCACGAAATCGAGGTGGATACGACGGTAGAAACCGCTATCGAAGAGGATGGCACTCTCCATCCACTCATAGCTGCTCTGTTCGAAATCGCGCGCCACAGCCGGATGAACCACATCGTTGACAGCCTGCTTGTTAGCCTCGCCAGCCAGCAGAAACTGAGCCAGCACGGGCTTCTGCAAAACGCCCTCTGCACTGTAAACCTGCTCGCCTACCAGCTTCTTCAAGCCAGCCTGCAAGCGGGCATCGGTACGCATGAGCCGCTTAGCCTCAGCATCGCAGTCGTAAACCCGGATGCCCTGTTTCTCCAATATCCGGCACACATAGCTCTTTCCGCTACCTATACCGCCCGTTATCGCAATCTTCATCATAGTAGAAAAACTATCAATTATCAACTATCATTGCTGTTCCAGCAGATAATCTACCGTTTCCAGTTCGAGATGCGCCTTGCTCACCGAGCGTGGCACGCTGCGCAACTGGAGTTTGCACTTGTCAGAAGGGTTGTTAGCCAGATCGTTATAATCTACTACCACCTTAAACTGGCTCGGCTTGATGGTTCTGAAGAGGCTGGCTCCGATGGTGAATCTTACCGCCACTTTAGATGGGAAGGTACGGAGCACCATGTTATCAGGCATGTTGATGGCCGTAACAGGCACATCGACCGACTCTTCGGTAAGCACATCAGGATATACCGCCAGTCGCACCATCTGAGGCACAATCTTCATGCCACGTATCTTCTTGATAGGTACGCTGCGATGAATGGTATCCTGCAGGTTGCGCATGTTGAACGGCTCGATTTCTACCGATTCCAACTGGTCGAGCTGCTTCTTGTTGGCATAAACCGTAACCGTAGACGGCAGGAATTCGGTATGTGCCAGATAATAGCTCTTGCTGGTTGTAATCCTACCTCTGAACACCACAGGCACTCGCTTGGAAGAGCCGTAGGTGAAGAAGAAATCGAATTTTGCCGGCTTGATGGAGATCAGTTTGGTAGAGCCATAGAGCTGGGATGCCACCTGTTTCTGCACATCAGCCATCGGGATCTGTCCCGTTCCCGTTTCCTCGTCGGCATAATTGGCAAACCGGAATGTGAGCGGATGAATCTTGCCTCCGTAAGCATAGGTAACGAGTGTGAATCCCTTATCGCGCACCGTAATATGCACGGTATCAGGGAGTTCTCCGGTTATCACCGCATTGCGGGGCACGCCGGTTAACTGCACAGGAATATTGAATTCTCTCTCGGTAGTCTCATTGAGCGTCATCATCAGCCAGAAGATGCCGCTGAGAGCGAGAAAGAACAAAAAAATCAGAAACTCCTTATTCAGACCACTGAACAGGAAGTTTCTGACAGCTTTTAATATGCTCTTGATACTATGCATTAGGTGTCTGACTAGCTGCATCAGCAAACACGTAGCCCTTAGCTACAGTGATTACCACGCCACGAGCTATCTCAACATCAACGGTATTAGCCTCAAGGTCAACACGCTTAACAGTGCCATAAACACCGCCGCCTGTAACCACCTTGGTACCCTCTGCCAAAGCATTCTGGAACTTGCGGATTTCCTTCTGCTTCTTCTGCTGAGGACGGATCATAAAGAACCACATGATAGCGAAGATAGCTACCATCATGATGAGAAAACTCATGCTGCTACCACCGGCAGCTGCTTGCAATACTAAATTTGTCATGTCGTTAAAGTATTATCTATTATTATTTTATGTTCTATATATAAATAAGGTGTGGCCAGCAAGAAAGACCTCCGTTATTTACTCACCCTCGCCCGGAGCGCGATGAATGCGCGGACGACGGCCGGCTGGGTGCTGGTTGTCCGGGCGCTGTTTGCCGGCATGTTCGCCGTGCTGTGCATGCTGATGCTGCTTGCGCTCAGGCATCTCCTTCTGGATGAGGTTGCGGCTGATGAGCTCGCGGCAGATGCTGTCGAGCATACCGTTAACATAACCGCCGCTGCGAGGAGTGCTGTATGCCTTGGCAAGTTCTACATACTCGTTGATAGTGACGGTAGCCGGGATGCCAGGGAAGTTCATAACCTCAGCGATGGCAATCTGCATGATAATCACATCCATATAGGCAAGACGGGAGAAATCCCAGTTGCGCAATGCCTCGCTCATATAGCGCTGGTAGGTATCGCAGTTGAGGATGGTAGCACGGAAGAGCTTGCGTGCAAACTCTCTGTCTTCAGCATCCTTATATTCCGGCAGCAATTCCTGCTTGGCCTTAGCTTCCGGATCGAAACGCTTGATAGTCTTCAATACGAAAGTATCTATGATATCCTTGTCATCATTCCAGTAGAGGCTCTTCTCCTCGAGGAATGCATCAAGCTCTTCATTATTCTGAATGAACTGCTTGTAGATGCGGCGCCATACCTCGCGGTCGCGGCTGTACTCGTCGAGATCGGCGAGTTCCTCATCAATAGCACCGCTGACATAATCAGCATAGAGATCGCTAGACGTAATCGCAGTATACACTTTGCGCACCATTTCGATATCCTCATCCCAGTTGGAATGCTTAACATCTATCCATTCGAGCAGCATCTTGTTCTCTTCGAGCTGCAGAGCGAACTTATTGAATGCGAAACGTGGTGAAGGTTCCTGCTCACCCTCTCTCTTGGCACGAGCTACATCTACATCGTAGCGCTTGCGTGCCTCCTGGGTGATGGCAACGATGAGCTGCAACATGTAGTTGTACAAATCGTATGACTTGGAGAGACTAAACATCAGCTCCTTTTCAGCGTTCTCCATGTTATGATCGCTGTTTTGATAGTATGCGTAGGTTAACTGCACAATCTTACGTCTTATCAAATCCCTATTAATCATTCTCTAATGTTTTTAAAAGATTCATTTATTAAATTACCTAATACGCTTGCAAAAATACACATTAAATAGGTAATAGACAAGAAAACGGGCAAAAATTTCAGTTTATTTAAGCAAAAAATTGTATTTTCAATATTTTTTCTGCATATAAAACATGTTTTTCGGCAAAAAGTTTGCTCATTCCAAATAATTTTCGTAATTTTGCACCCGCTTTAAGCAAAGCTAATCCGTGTGATGGCGAGTTAAGGCACATTTTTTATTAATAACTTAATTTAGAGTAACACAAAATGAAAGAGATTAATGTAACAGGTCAGAAGCGTACAGACCTTGGCAAGAAAGCTTCTAAGACATTGCGTAAGGAAGGTTTTATCCCATGTAACCTTTACGGTGAGAAGAAGGGCGAGAACGGTGCTCCTGAGGCTATGTCATTCGCAGTTCCATTCGCTGAGTTGCGTAAAGTTATCTACACTCCTCATGTATACGTTATCAACCTCATCATCGACGGTGAGAGCCACACAGCTATCATGAAGGAGATCCAGTTCCACCCAACAACAGACGCTCCTCTGCACGTTGACTTCTACGAGGTTAACGACCAGAAGCCTATCACTATCGGTATTCCAGTTAAGTTGACAGGTCTTGCACAGGGTGTACGTGATGGTGGTCGTATGAACCTCTCTATCCGTAAGATCAACGTTACAGCTCCTTACCAGGTTATCCCTGAGCACCTCGATATCGACGTTACAGAGTTGAAGATCGGTAAGAGCATCAAGGTAGGTGACCTCTCATTCGAGGGTCTCGAGTTGGCTACAAGCAAGGCTGTTGTAGTTTGCTCTATCAAGATGACACGTAACGCTCAGCTCGCAGCTCAGGCTACTGAGGAAGAAGAGGCTTAATCACTGAGTCATCTAGAGATTTTACGAACCTGAGTAAAGCATTATCAAACATTGGATAAATATTTGATTTGTGGGCTTGGTAACCCTGGCGATGAATACGCCGGCACCAGGCACAACACAGGATTTATGGTATTGGACGCTTTTGCTAAAGCGTCCAATATTCATTTTGAGGATAAGCGATATGGCTTCGTAGCAGAGACTACGCTCAAGGGAAGAAAGATTTTCCTGCTCAAACCTACCACATTCATGAACCTCAGCGGTAATGCGGTAAGATATTGGCTGAATCAGGAAAAGATTGACCAGAGCCGACTGCTCGTTATCAGCGATGAGCTAGCCCTGCCTCTGGGTGCTTTCCGACTGAAGGCGAACGGCAGTAACGGCGGCCATAACGGATTGGGACATATCCAGCAGCTTATCGGTCAGAATTATGCCCGCCTGCGCATGGGCATCGGCAACGATTATCCACGTGGCGGCCAGATAGACTGGGTGCTGGGCAAATATAGTGAGGAAGACATGAAGCAGCTGCAGCCGGCCATCGACCTGGGTGTAGAGATCATCAAGAGCTTCGTATTGGCTGGTATCGACATCACCATGAACCAATACAATAAGCTAGGAAAGAAGTAATTATAGTGATTAATTATTAGTGATTAGTGATTAATCTCCATAAGCATTAGAAATCATGAAAGAATCAGCAAGAATAGACAAGTGGCTCTGGGCTGCCCGCATTTACAAGACCCGCAGCATTGCTGCCGATGCCTGTAAGAATGGCCGCGTCATGGTGGGAGGCGTAAACAGAAAGCCTTCCTTCATCATCAAGCGTGGCGATGTGGTGAGCGTAAAGAAAGCCCCTATCACCTACTCTTTCGAGGTTCTCGACTGCATAGAGCAGCGCGTAGGCGCCAAAATGCTGTATGGTGTCTATAAAAACGTAACCGACCCTAAGCAATACGAGCTCCTGGAGATGAGCCGCATCAGCGGATTCGTAGATAGAGCAAGAGGCACTGGTCGCCCTACAAAGAAAGAACGCCGAGCCCTGGATGCCTTCGTAGATCCCGCCATGTTTGGATTTGACGAAGAAGACTGGGACGAAGATGAAGAATAAAATAAAACTCCCCCTACACTTCAAAGAGTATAGGGGGAGTTTTCTTGTGTAGTCATAATTATTTTCCTTTCTTTTTTACTTTGCAAATATACAACATTTTAAGATACGATGCAAAAAAATTGGGATAATTATTGCTAAAAATATACGAAATAGAAACTTATATGTGATATTTGGCTGCTTATTTTAAAATAAAGCTTAAAATATTTGGAGCGAATAGAGAAAAAGCATACCTTTGCACCTAGTAAAAATGATGGAATCAGCATACACACTGATAACTAATCATACTCTATATGAGCATTATAAACTATTAATTTAAAATATTAGAGATTATGAAAAAATTATTCGTTATGGCAGCTATGGTGCTGTCTTCAGTAGGTGCTTTCGCACAGCAGGCTGCAGGTACAACAACTATTCAGCCTAAGGTTGGTTTGAACGTTTCTACAATCGGTGACAACGATTGGAAAGCAGGTTTCGCTGCTGGTGCTGAGTTGCAGTATCAGGCTACAGATAATTTAGGCGTTGCAGTAGGTGCTCTCTACTCTGTACAGGGCTTCAAGGCTAAGGATGTAAAAGTTGCCGGTATGACTTTTGAAGGTGGCAAGTGGAATCCAGGCTATATCAATGTGCCTATCACTTTGAACTACTACCCAATAGCTGGTTTGGCTCTCAAGGCAGGTTTGCAGCCAGGTTTCTTGGTAAACAAGGATGATGCAGAAGACGTTAAGACATTCGACCTTTCTATCCCAGTCGGTCTTTCTTACGAGTACCAGAACATCGTATTCGATGCTCGTTACAACATCGGTGTAACTAAGGTTGCAGACAACTGGGATCATTACAACAACGTAATCCAGATTACTGTAGGTTACAAGTTCGCTCTCTAATCGAGAACTCTTGATAAGACAAAATAACAATCCCCGTTCTTCATTACGAAGAGCGGGGATTTCTTTTTTTCTCGTCATATCTGTTTGAAATAAGCCTCACGTAAACATGAAGTGAGGCTTACTATCGTTTAAAATGAAGCTTACTTCATTTTCTTTTCTAGAACATTCTGCCGCCTGGACGACCACCGCCAAAACCGCCATTGAAAGGACGGCCATGGAAGTTTGGACGGCCACCAGGACCACCAGGACCGCCAGGACCTTCAGGTCCACCCCTACGGGCATCCTTGCCTCCGAAGAGATTCAGGCGGTAAATCACGTGCAGCATCGCATAGCTGTTGATGGCATTATACTCCGTATCCGTGCGTGATGTAGCAGAAATGGCACGAGAGAAGGTGCTCTGCTGACGGAGAATATCGTAGAACTGCAGCATGATGGTAAGAGGCTTGCCCTTCAGGAAACCCTGAGAGAGCTGCGCATTCCATACAAACTCATCCGTATTCATGCTGCTGTCGCTATAACCGCGACGGCTGCTGATAGAGAGGCTTGAGTTCAGACTGGTACCCCAAGGCGCTGTAAGCGTCATGCTTGGTCCATAAGAGAACTGCCAGGTATTGAGGTTGCTGTTAGGCTGCAACTTGTTTGTAGCATGGTTATAATTCAATGTTCCATCGAGCGAAAGCTCCAGCCAGTTGTTGCGATAGCTGAAAGAGAGGCGTTCTCTCCAAGTAGTACTGCGGGTGGTATTCTTCTGGGAATCAGACTGCTTGTCGAGACTCAGATAGCTCACGTAGTTGTTGTAACCCAAGTAGGTGTCGGTATTCAAGTTCCATACACCGGCACTATCGATAGAGCAGTTGAACATAAAGGCTCCCATCACATTCCAGTTGCCATTGATATTCTCAGGTCGGGTGATTCTTCCACCAGTCTTCTCATCGTAGGTCACCTTATTGCTGATGCTATTGTTGGTGGTTGAGAAGTTGATGAAGGTCATGACACCCTTGTTATGGTTCTGCACGAAGTTGTTGTAGAACAATCGGAAGTTCTGGGTGAACGATGGCTTCAATCCAGGGTTACCCTTCGAGATGTTCAGCGGGTCGCTGTTATCTGTGATGTCAAGCAACTGAGAGATGCTTGGCTGAGAGGTGGTACCTCGGTAATTCACGCGCAGGTTGCTCATCTTTGAGAAGCGATAACGGAAATCGAGGGTTGGACTGATATTCGTTACGTTGCGAACGGTATCTACATGCACTCCCTGATATTCCTGGATATACTTCGACTGTTGTGGCTGAATCATCACACCGAAGTTCAAGTTATACTTCTGACGGACGAATCGCATCATCACCTGGATATCGTGATTGTAGTTGCGATACTCAGAGAAACGGCTCAATTCATCATTTCTGTAATCGCCAAGCTGACCGGCAAACGGATTCAGGTAGCTATCCCAACCACGATATTCATGATCGCCATTCATGGCATACTTGCTGAAATCGTAGGTGCTGCGGTCGCTCTTGGAGTAGCTGTAAGTAAACTTATAGCTGAACTGCAGGAAGGTAGCCTTCCAGAGCGGCTCACTATAGGTCAACTGACCCGCATAGCTGTAATTCTTCGAAGGAGTCAGGTTATAGCGGTTGGTCTGATAAGTAGAATCCTTACCCTCCGCTGTCTGTACGAGATAGAGCTTGGCATTGTTGAGCGAGATGCTCTTGCTGTCATTATCCGTATATTTGGCATCCATACGCAAGGTGATGTTGCGTCCCTTGTTGCCCAACTTGCGGTTGATCTGCAGCATACCCCTGATATTGTTATTATCAGAATAGGTGATTCCGTTAGTCAACTGACGGTTCACCATAGCCTCAGCCTTGTCCAACTCCTCAATACCTTCCTCAGAAAGAGGGTCTTTGGAGGTAATGGTATAAGGATCCTTGTTGTAAGAAGCCGACTGGCTGCCACTCAATCCATCGCTGGTACTCCAGGAGATGGAAGGACGGAAGAGGATATTGGTCATGGAATCAGGCATCCACTCCAAGCGGATGTTGCCGTTCCAGCTGTTGCTGCGGGAGAAATTCTGAGTCAAGCTGTTGCTGAACGAAGAGCTGCTACCCATGAAGTTCTCGCTGGAACGACGGCTCCAAATATCGCCATCGCTGTGATTCCAGCGAAGTGAAGTATTGAACTTGAATTTATCTTTCAGTTCGTAATTGTAGTTGGCAGCAATCATCTTACTGGCATTCAACCCGTTAGCACCACCAAAACCTCTGCCAGGGCCACCGCCTCCGAAACCACGGTCGCTGGTGTTATTGGCATTGGCAAAGAGCATGAATCGGTTGTTATCATTGAAATAACCTCCCATGCCACGCATGTTATAGCGGCTCTTGTTGCCCACGCCCAGGTCGATATTGGAAATCAAGCCCTTGTTCATACCCTTCTTCACACCGAAGTCGAGCACGGTCTGCTCCTCGCCATCATCAATACCGGTCACCTTAGAGAGATCACTCTTCTCATCGTATGCCTTGATTTTCTCGATGATGCTGGTAGGCAGGTTCTTCAAGGCAGTCTTGGTATCGCCCGTCATAAACTCCTTGCCATCTACGAGAATCTTCTTTACCTCCTTACCGTTGATCTTGATAGTACCATCATCGCTCACCTCTGCACCCGGCAGACGCTTTACGAGTTCCTCTACTACCGAGCCTTCCGGTGTGCGATAGGCAGAAGAATTGTACACGAAAGTATCCTCCTTCAGAGTTACCTTCTGAGCCATAGCTGTTACCACTGCGCCTTTCAGCATGATAGCCTCAGCACCCAGCACAATCTTCCCCATAGCCAGATCCTTGTTATCAGAAATTTGGATACGCTTCACGGTAGCCTTGTATCCTACGCTCGAAATCTTGAGCAGATACTTGCCATTAGCCGGAGCGGTGACATGAAAGAGTCCGTTCTCATTACTGATGGCACCAGCCACATACGTGCTGTCGCTCTTAAGCAATTGAATAGTTACCTGCTCAATGGCCTCCTTGGTATCGCGGTCGGTAATCTGACCGGATATCAGTCGCTGTTGAGCAAAGGATGCTATTGCCATCAACAGCAGCAGCATCGTCAGAATCGATTTTTTCATTCTTATTTTTAATTTGTTATTATTTCCAACTATGAGTGTTTTCACACATAATCGCTATGATATTCTATTATCATTTTTGTTACTCGATTGTTTTGACGCGTTAAATACACCAAGGTTTAATGCATTCTGAGATAAAAAACGCAAATTTAGCAACTTTTTTTTTGTATTGTCTCCATTTTAGTGTATCTTTGCACAAAAATTAATACGTTAGAATGTTATGGAACAAAGAGTAATCATATCAACCCAACTGGAAAGCGAACTGGTAAGTGCACTTTCTGAGTGTGAGCACGACAAGCTTTTTGTGCTTACAGATACTACGACATTGGAACTATGCATGCCTGTATTGCAGAATTTTTACTGCATGAAGGAAGCCCATATCATCACTATTCCGGCTACCGACAGCCATAAAGACATCGAAAGTCTGATGATGGTATGGAAAGGACTGCAGGAGGGGGGAGCTTCACGCCACTCCTGTATGATTAATCTGGGCGGCGGTATGGTAACCGACCTGGGTGGCTTTGCTGCCAGCACTTTTAAGAGAGGTATCAACTTTATCAATATTCCTACCACACTGCTGGCTATGGTAGACGCATCGGTAGGTGGAAAGACAGGCATCAACTTCGGCGGACTGAAGAACGAAGTAGGTGTGTTCAACGATTCTAAGTTCGTTATTCTCGATACAGAATTTTTAAAGACGCTTGATGCAGAAAACATCTGTTCGGGCTATGCAGAGATGCTGAAACACGGTCTGATTTCTACAGAAGCAATGTGGGAAGAACTGGTCAGTTTCGACCTCGACAAGCCTGATTTGAAGCTGTTGCAGCGCATGGTAGGCGACAGCGTGAAGGTAAAGGAGCGCATTGTAGAGCAGGATCCTCACGAGCAGGGCATCCGCAAGGCGCTGAACCTGGGGCATACTTTCGGTCATGCGTTTGAGAGCTGGGCTTTGAAGCGCAAGCCTATCCTGCATGGTTACGCTGTGGCATTCGGCCTGATTCCAGAACTCTATCTGAGTGTTGCCAAAACCGGATTCCCTACTGAGAAGATGCGCCAGACCGTAAACTTCATCAAGGAATTCTATGGTACACTGGATATTACCTGCGATGACTATGATGAGCTCATCGAACTGATGCATCATGACAAGAAGAACCAGAATGGCATCATCAACTTCACGATGCTGGGCGGCATAGGCGATATCCGTATCAACCAGACAGCTACGACAGAAGAGATCAAGGAAGCACTCGACTTCTTCAGAGAAGGATAATTCAGCTAAAGAATCTTTCTTCAGAGAATCCCTTTAAAGAAAGATAGAGCGCTTCGGCTTTCCGGTTTCGGTAAGCGGGAGATGCTCTACATGAAGGAATTCCCTTGGAATCCAATATTTATGATCAGATAAGAGGCGGCGAACAGTCGCCTCTACTTTTTCTATCTCCTCATCTTCCGTCAGGAGGACAGCAATCTCTCCAAACTTCCCGTCTTTCTTCTTGGCTATCATGAAAGGTTTTTCGAGATAAGGCTTCAACAGAGCCTCAACCTCTTCTATCTGTATCTTGATACCTCCGCTGCAAATCACATTGTCTTTTCTGCCTTTGATGCGAAAACGGAGTTTTTCCACCTTATTATATATATAGGATTCTATTTCCACTATATCGTTCGTTACCAGGGGTTCAGCACAGACCTGCGGAGCATCTATCACCAGACAACCTTCATCGGTCTGACTGATTTTCACACTATCGAAAGGCTGGTACCATTCGCTGGCCTCAGCACCGTTAATTCTTCTCAGGGCAATATGCGAGAGCGTTTCGGTCATTCCGTAGGTACTCCAGATGGCAATATCGCCGGGAAGAGCCTTCAGTTTCTGTTCGAGAGCCTCATCTATGGCTCCGCCACCGATAATAAGATGCCTGATGCGGCAGAGACGAGCCCGCTCTTCAGGAACCTGCAGGGTATTATAAACCTGCATCGGGACCATCGCAGCAAAGGTAATCTCTTCATTTACATCTTTCAAAGGATGCCCACTTGGGCAAACAGAAATAAGATGGAGATGGCGCTCTATACTCCGCACCACCACCATCTTACCTGCAATATAATCGAGCGACATACAGAGCAAGGCACTGTCTCCAGGTTTCAATCCCAGGAAATCACAAGTGATGCGGGCTGAGTTGAGCATTCGCTTCTTCTCTACCATCATCGGCTTGGGCTTGCCTGTAGAACCACTTGTATGAACAAGCACCCGGTCGCTACCGTTATTCCATTCTGAAAGGAATTCTTCTAAAGTCATTTTACAACAAACAGTTTGTCACCACGAATCTCCAAAGGCATCGGTATATTATCAGTAAAGAGCTGACCGGTGCCCAAGCCTTGCGGCATCTTGACATTAGGACCATATACTTTAGCAGCATAATGAGCAATAGCATTCAGACCGATATTACTCTCAAGAGCAGAAGTAATCCAACTGCCGATACCGCGCTGATTAGCCAGTTCTATCCACTCGTTGCATCCATAGATGCCACCATGAAGTGAAGGTTTGAGGATGATATACTGAGGACGGACCGTATCGAGCAAAGCCTGCTTCATACTCCGGACATTCACACCAATCAACTCCTCGTCCAGAGCGATAGGAAGCGGTGTTTCGTGACAGAGCTGGGCCATCTTAGGCCACTGATGCTGCTTGATAGGCTGCTCTATCGAATGAATGTCATATTTAGCCAAAGCCTCCAGCTGGCTCATCGCATTCTCCGGCAAAAAGCCGCCATTGGCATCTACACGCAACTCAACCTGCTCCTTGGTATACACATCACGGATGCGCTTGATGAGATCGAGTTCCTTGAAGAAATCGATGGCACCGATCTTCAGTTTCACGCAATGGAAACCCGCCTGGAGTTTCTCCTCCAACCGGGCCAGCATCTCCTCATAGGTTCCCATCCACACCAAACCGTTGATGGTGATACCTTCTTCACCTCTTCCGAAAGGAGAATCGAAGAGATCTGTCAGGTTCTCCATTCCGGCTGGAACAGAAACCCCTTTCTGCTTCAACATTTCTGAAGAAGAAGATGCTCCTTCAGCAGGAACAATCTCCAAAAACTTCTTCGCTGCATCGAAGAACGAAGCGAAGGCTGTTTCCAAACCGAAGGTGATGCTAGGGTAAGCACGAATCATATCGTAAGGAATGCGTCCCATCTGCTCCACCATCTGACAAACCTGTCGCAGGGTCATCTCATATTCCGGTTTGGCATCGCAACTGAGATCAGGGAGCGTAGCACACTCTCCCACTCCCTCTATCCCCGGCATTTCATCCGAGGTGAGAGTGAGATAATAACTGTGTCTCGTGGTATATACCCCACGAGACGTGCCTGCCGGCTGCTTGAAGTGGAGCGTGCGCTCCGAGATTTCTATCTTATACACTTTATTTAAATGTTAAATGTTGAATGTTAAGTGTTGAGTGTTGAATTATCCTTCCTCACTTACTTCTTCTGTTTCAATTCATACAGATCCTTGCGGCGGTCGCGAAGATTTCTTACAGCACCGTAGGTATGGAGCTCATTCAAGAGATTCAGGTCAACATCTGATACGAGAATCATCTCGGTATTAGGTGTTGCCTCTGAACGCTTGCCATCGTTAGGGAAAGCAAAGTCGCAAGGGGTGAACACGGCGCTCTGGGCATACTGAATATCCATGTTGTGAACACGTGGCAAGTTGCCCACACTACCCGCAATGGCTACATAGCACTCGTTCTCGATGGCACGCGCCTGAGCACAGACTCTTACTCGGGAGTAAGCATTCTGGGTATCGGTCATGAATGGAACGAAGAGAATCTGCATGCCATCCTCAGCCATTAATCTTGACAACTCAGGGAACTCCACATCATAGCAGATAACGATACCAATCTTACCGCAATCGGTATCGAAGGTCTGGATATGGCTACCACCACTCAATCCCCAGCACTTCTGCTCATCTGGGGTAACATGAATCTTCTCGTACATATCCACGCTACCATCTCTGCGGCAGAGGAAACCTACATTATAGAGAGAATCGTCCTTGAGATAAGGCATACTACCCGTGATGATATTGATGTTGTAACTGATGGCCAACTCGCGGAAACGGTCACGGATTTCTTCGGTATACTGCGCCATCTTTCGGATGCTCTGCGCCTCACCCAAATCATTGAAACGAGCCATCAAAGGCGCATTGAAATACTCTGGGAAGAGGATAAAATCGCTCTTGTAATCGCTCACAGAATCAACGAAGAACTCAACCTGTTCGAAGAGGTCATCCACCGAAGCGTATGGGCGCATCTGCCACTGTACCAGGCCGATTCGCACGGTTGGCTTGCGGTCTACATAAGAATCCGTAGGTGGCTGATAATAGATATTATCCCACTGCAAGAGGGTAGCGCAGTGTTCGCTCTCCTCATCGCTAGGAAGATAGTTGCGGATTACGCGGCGCACGTGAAAATCATTGGAAAGCTGGAAGGTAAGAACCGGGTCATAGATTTCACGGTTTCTTACATGCTCGATATACTCCTTAGGGCGCATCTTATCGGCATACTTGTGATAGTTTGGTATACGACCGCCAAACATGATAGCCTTCAAGTTGAGCTTCTCGCAGAGTTCCTTGCGATACTCATACATACGGCGAGCCAGGCGCAAACCACGATAATCAGGGTGGATAAATACCTCGATGCCGTAAAGAATGTTTCCCTTAGGATCGTGGGTATTGAAAGTTTCATTACCCGTAACCTGAGCATAGGTATGATCGCCCTTCACCATATTATAATTGACGATGATAGAGAGCGCACAGCCCACAATCTTATCATCAACGATAATAACCACCTGTCCCTCAGGGAAGATAGTAATGAGTTTCTTAATCTGTTCTTTTGTCCAGAATACATCTGAGTCTGCATAAATACGCCTAAATGACTTGGCAAGCTGATCATAATCCTCCATACGGAGGTTGCGCATGCCTACCTTTTCGATTTTTCGAGTTGGTTCCATAACAACTGTATTTTTATTATTATCTAAATCCGGGTGCAAAGATACAGCAAATTATAGATACGACAAAGAGTTTTCGCAAATAATTGACATTTACGAAAACTCTTTTCATGTATTTTACACAAAGAGCGCGTTTACGCTTAAAATCAGATGCTAATATTTGGCATTTTCCTGTGGAATCGCTTTATCATGATCATCCAGATAAAACAACTTCACAGGATGATACTTCTCACTTGCCACAGAATATTCATCCTGGCGATAACGGGTCAGGATGCCTCCTATCCCCAACATCGTATGAAAAGCCGAAAGACTCGTCTGTACCTGTTGGGTACGATGACCAGACAAAGTTTTCAGTATTCCCGGATATTGTTTTCCATAACCATCTGATGTCCAGATGATGAAAGGAACATGCAGCTCATAATCAGATGCCTTCGGGGCGGCGTGCAGAAAGAGGCGACGGTCATCATCAAAGATATTCTCTCCATGGTCGCTGGTATAGAGCATCGCCGATGTAGGTTGGCTATATACCCCATCCGTCTTTGCCTGAGTCTTCTCCCATTTCTGCAGACGTTCAACGATACCATGCAGGATATAATCGGTATACCGGATGGTATTATCGTATGCATTCAGCAGGTCACGCCGGTTCTCCGGCTTCGCTTCGCTCTTACTGTCAGGTTTAAAGAAAGCGAAATTACGGGGATAGCGCTCCTGATAATTAAAGTGAGAACCATAAGTATGAAGTACCACGAAGAGTTTCCGATAACGGTATTGCTTGGATGAAGAGGCATCTGCCGCAGGCAATATCCCATCCAACTTCTGCAACAAATCACTATCATAATGATTATCTTTTGCAGAAGCACCTTCCTTCAGGAAGTAATGTTCATCAGCCTGTTCGCCAAGGAAATCAATAAAAGAATGATTAGGCAGCTGATTGCTGATAAATACGGTATGAAATCCCGCCTCCCTGAAAGCAGCCAGGATACCTTTCTCATGAAAGAGACGTTCGAAATCCTCTGCTGATGCAGCCGACAGGAGCATAGGAACACTCTTATGCGTAGTATTACTCTGGGTTGTAGCATCGGGAAAAGCTATGATTCCAGGAGTCTTGGAAAGCAAAGGATTGGTATCGCGCGGATAGCCATAGAGACTGAAATTGTGGGCTCTCGCCGTCTCTCCCACCACCATCACATACACCTCGGGAGCCTCAGCATCATGCTCGCTCCTGGCATCAAACCTGAAATTCCGGCTTGCCTCCCTGTAATTTTCTGAAGCCGCATCACGCTCGAAAGCAAGATAGAGATTATAGCAAACGTTAACAGGATAAAACTGATTGCGCAAGCGATAATCATCTACAGCCACATAGCAAGCCAGCAGACAGAATAAACCGACAGCAGCTATCTCCAAAGCCCAACGACGCACTCGATGCTGGAGTTGAACCACTATCATCCCTTTCTTGCTGATATTGACAATAGCCAGAACCAGCAAAGGAAGATAAACCACAAAAACACCCACCACAGCAGGCAACAGATTACCAAGCAGTTCCTTCACCTCGCCAGGATTGGTAGTTACAAGATTCAGAAACATATCTACCGCTATCACTCCCGTCCCGAAGAGATAAAGCAATACCAGTTGGAAGGCAGCGAAAAAAACAAAAAGAAAAGCCCACCAGATCATCTTACCCGGGCATCTGGTTAACGAAAAGAACCACATGTAGAGTGCCAAAGGCAGCAACACATTGGCACCACAAGCCCAAGGAGCCAGACATTCGGTATAGCACAGAGCTATATTAGGCAACAACAATGCTACCACAGCATACCCGTAAAGGAATGCGCCCGATGACACCTTATTATATATAGGCAACACCACCTTATTATATATATCCGTAAAACTGTTCATTCTACTTTTTCATTAACACTTTAAAGAGCATTATCAAACTACATAAAGAGCATTATTACTAAAACGCTTCATTGATATTGAAGAGAAAACCAGACTGCCCCGACTTACCGAATCCATAATCCAGACGTACATTTACATTCTTCTTAAATTCCCAGCGATAACCTACACCGGCATTCGGCAAAATCTGTTTAGAGCGCAATGCCGAGAATTTCGGGAAGATGGTTCCTGCTCCAACCCACACTACGATGCCATTACGCTTCCATACATGTTGGCGCAACTCAACCGTAGCTTCCAGAGAATGTTTATCGCGATAACGGCCTTCATAATAGCCACGCATGGAATGAGTACCACCCAATTCAGCCATCATTCCCCACGAAGGATTACCAAAGTTGAGGTTAGCCCCAATGTCCTCGGCAAGAACCGTTCCCTTACCCAGTCGCTGATAGGCATCAAAACGAAATGCCGTCGTACTGAAAGCATAATCATTTCCCATAAATCCAGGTCTGAGCATCTGATTGATATTCAGATAGATACCACGATGCGGATTCGTAAGATTATCTCTGTTATCATATACCAGAGAAACGCCAGCTCCTACATTCCAAGTATGCTGATCCATGCCTTGCAGTAATTCCGGACGCTCAATATGTTTACCTATTACATAGTCATAACTCGCCATCGGTCCGATATAGAAATTATCTGCTACACGAAACAGGAAGCTAACTTCAGCCTGAGCCTGCCAACGCTTCATGTCACTCTTATTGGCATCGTTATCGCCCATTTCATAACCTATTCCCCAAAATTCAGAGGGAAAAGAATAGAAATAAAGGTGATAATCGATGCGATATCTTCCTTTAGGAGCAATATGGTTACCACGGACACCCAACATATAGAAACCTACAGAACTGACATCACCATAAAGCGAGACATTAGAAGGAGGAAGAATACTGTCATTCGGATCAGTACGGTATAGTCCTGCTGCCACCAATCCCAATCCAAACTTGGTATCAGAGGCATAATGAGGGCCACCTATCACACTAAAATCGAAACGCTTATGCTTCTTGTTTTTGTTGGAATCATTAAAGTAGTCAAGAATCCGGTTCACCCATGATTTCCCGGCATGTAAAGTCGTCGTATCCACCTTCTCTGCAGATGAGATACTATCGGTTACAGAAGGCTCAGAGGCATAGCTGCCCAATGCCAACATCATAATAAGTATTGTCAGAATATGCTTCATTTTTTCGATTTTATTATTTTAATACACCAATGCTACATTATCAATCCACAAGGTATTGCCTGGAGTTCCGATATAGGCTCCACCATCGGATGAGGAGAACTGAAGAATCAGATGAGTAGGTGTTTCGTTAGCACTCGCCCATCCTACTTCTTTTACCGGCACACTCTTACCCTTGCTGTTACGGGCATAGTCAGTGGATCGCAGTCCCATAGTAGCAGCCTGATAACCTGCCATGTGGCGGATATCGCCATAATGGATTGTATAAGTAGCATCTTCCACCCATCTATCGGTACTCTTTCCGAATCTGACTACCATCGTACCCACACGTTTAGCTGTTATATTTCCCTTAGCATCTTCATGCCGTTTCTGCAGATAGAGCACAGCTATAGCATGATCTCGACCTGCAACCGTAGAGGCTCCGCTAAATCCATTCTGCTTGATACGATTGGCTGCATGAGGGAGAGATGTCTTATAATCAAAGCGCAAAGCCTTTGGACGTGCGGTGAATGGTATACCCCAGTTGATGGCTTTAGGACCATCCTTGGTACTTGTTATCGGTTCACGAACATTACCCAGAAAGAGAGAACCGGCAGCCAAGACCTTGATATTGATGAGTCCCAGCACTTTTACTTTCTCAATATGGGTTACCAGTTTGGCACAATATCCACTACCATGTTTATCACGAAACACAGAGTTATTCGTCTTATAGATGCCCGATACATGTGCCAGGACATTAGAGGAACCCCAAGGCGAACCACCCTTATTGGTATAAGGAATATTACCATTGATAGTCATATTAGGTCCAACGGCATAAACTGTTTTCCGATTTCCTCCGATAATGCCTGATTCTTTGATATTCCTAATTACCCAGTGGTCCATATTACCATATTTAAAAGGAACCACCTTTTCCTGTCCCTTAACGGGAAGGCACGACAAGGTAGCAACCGCCATGACGATGCCTGATAACATTATTTTCTTCATATCTGTTTCTTTTATATATCATTAAGGCTGCAAAGATAGAAAAATATTTTCTAGTTTTCAGTTTTCTTCGACATAAAGCATAAAAAATTAAGAAATAATAATATTTTTACTGCATTTTAATTGCCATAAAACCAAAAAGTCCTGCATTTGCTGTTATAAACAAATACAGGACTCCTGATTCAATATACAAAACAGAATCTCTTGCACCGGTTACAATAGAAACATGTTCCGATTACAATAGAAACATGTTCCGATTACTCCAAAAGCTATTATCGGTTTGAATACATATTATCATAATACTTCTGGTAATCACCCGATGTTACGTTATCCATCCATTCCTGGTTATCGAGATACCATTTCACGGTCTTCTCGATACCCTCCTCAAACTGGAGAGATGGCTCCCAGCCGAGTTCCTTCTGCAGCTTTCTAGAGTCAATAGCATAACGCATATCGTGACCCTTTCTGTCAGTTACATAAGTGATGAGGTCCATATCCTCGCCTTCCTTTCTGCCGAGTAAACGGTCAACGGTCTTGATAACCACCTTGATGATATCGATATTCTTCCACTCGTTGAAACCGCCGATGTTGTAAGTCTCGGCAATCTTGCCCTTGTGGAAAATCATATCGATGGCACGGGCATGATCTACTACATACAACCAGTCGCGCACGTTCTCACCCTTACCATATACTGGCAATGGCTTGCGATGACGGATATTGTTGATAAACAGCGGAATCAACTTCTCAGGGAACTGGTATGGACCGTAGTTGTTAGAGCAGTTGGTCACGATGGTAGGCATACCGTATGTATCGTGGAAAGCACGGACGAAGTGGTCTGAGCTTGCCTTAGATGCAGAATATGGAGAGTGAGGATTGTACTTGGTTGTCTCTACGAAGAACTCCTCGCCGTAAGCCTCGTGGTTCTTACCGCTGGATGCCTTGGTGGTGAAAGGAGCAGGAATGCCCTCAGGATGAGTCATCTGCAAGGCACCGTAAACCTCATCAGTAGAGATGTGGTAGAAGCGCTTACCCTCATATCCTTCAGGAAGACTCTCCCAGTAAATCTTTGCCGCCTGGAGCAGAGACAAGGTTCCCATCACGTTGGTCTGAGCGAAAGTGAATGGATCCTTGATACTTCTATCTACGTGGCTCTCGGCAGCGAGATGGATGATGCCATCTACCTTGTAGTCCTGCATCAGTTTCAGCATCAGGTCGAAATCGCAGATATCACCCTTAACGAATGTATAGTTTGGCTTGTCCTCGATGTCCTTGAGGTTAGCCAGGTTGCCTGCGTATGTCAACTTGTCGAGGTTGATGATGTGATACTCAGGATATTTGTTCACGAAAAGTCTTACTACGTGTGAGCCGATGAAGCCAGCACCGCCCGTGATAATGATATTCTTCATTTCAATTAATAATTTATAATTTATAATTAATAATTATTTTGCTGCCGCCAATTCAGCGATGCACTTCTTCAAACTGTCAGTCCAGTATGGCACCTTGAATCCGAAAGTCTGCTTCAGCTTACTCTTGTCAAGTACAGAGAAGTGAGGACGCTTCACTGGGCTTGGGAACTCCTCGCTGTAGCAAGGCTGTATATCGCAAGTATTTCCGCTCTGTTCGCAGATAATCTTAGCGAAATCAAACCAAGAGCAGACACCCTCATTAGAGAAGTGGTAGATGCCCGTCTTATCCAACTGGTCAGTTTCGATGATATGTGAGATGACAGCAGCCAGGTCGCCAGCGTAAGTTGGAGTACCCACCTGGTCGAAGACCACCTTCAGGGTGTCGTGGCTTGCCGTGAGACTCTGCATGGTTTTCACGAAGTTCTTACCCCACTGCGAGTAGAGCCATGCTGTACGGATGATGATATGCTTGCATCCAGTAGCTTCAATACTCTTTTCGCCTGCAAGTTTCGTTTTACCATATACCCCCAAAGGATTCGTTTCCCAATCTTCACGGCAAGGTATATTCTTGTCGCCCTGAAAAACATAGTCAGTAGATACATGAATCAAAGTACCATCTACCTCCTTCATAGCCTGTGCCAAATTTCCCGCAGCAGTATTGTTGAGCAGATTAGCCAGATCGTAATCTGTTTCAGCCTTATCTACGTTGGTATAAGCAGCGCAGTTAACAATTACCTGAATATCATTCTCCCTCACCTTTTCTCGGATAGCGTCAAGATTGGTGATATCCAGTTTTTCATAGCCTTCAGCCACATCGGTGAAGACAAACTTGTGATTGCTTTTTTGGGCACAGATTTGCATTTCATGTCCCAATTGACCATTAGCGCCTGTTACTAATATATTCATTGTTTTAATATTTTATTCAATATAATATTTTAAAGTCTACTTACCATTTCCCTCTACACATGAAGAAAACTGATTTTTTCTCTCGAAATTATTTCCTACTACCTATATATATAAATCCATTCATCTATATATAAATATGTGGCAAAGGTAAAAAAATAATTTGAGTTGACCAAAGAAAAGAAAAAGAAAAGAGAAGAAACTAACATATATTAAACAAAGACCGCCACACTTTTTCACAAAAGCATGGCGGTTTTCCCTAAAACATAATAGATAAGCTTTGCCTTTAAGGGCAAACTTGAATCATCAAGTAGCCTAGTCTATTACCAATCCTTTTTTCCCTAATATAAACTAAACCTGTTTTCCTATTTAAATCAACATACTAAATCAACAAAAGGAATTTTCTTTATCATTAAATACTTTTAGAAGACTTGAAGTGGTAATTAAACCATTAAAACTACTGTTTTCTGATTTCGTTTGCAAAGTTATATCATTTTTTTCAAAGTTGTATACCCAAGTAGCATTTTGGTAAAAAATCAGCCTACTAAAGAACTAGATAACTTCTTAAGAATCAGAGGCTTTAATATATTAACTATTTTTATCTAAAGTAAATGGTATTATATGAAAGGAAATTTGTATCTTTGCACCACAAAACGGACAAAAGGACGAAAATAACATTTAAAAGACGATTTTGTTATAATTATTAAAGAAGCATTAAAGATGAAACTACTTATATATTTACTTCTTTTGCTTACTATGCCATTGGCTGCTCAAGGCAAAACGGACGAGAAGACTTTATTGGATCGTATTGACAAGATGATTGAAAACGACCCATATTATCAGGGAATCAAGGAAAAGGAATTGAAACATCTGAAGCGGCAAGCTTATGAAGCTGAAGACGACCAAACCCGACTACTGTTTCTTGACAGCATATATCATGCCTATAGTGCTTACCGCTACGACTCAGCATACGCATATATGAAACAGGGGCTTGAATTGGCAGAAAAATGTCATAACACCTATTATATATTACGTAACCAGATAAACCGGGCGTCCATACTCTCGGTAAGGGGATTTTATGGCAAAGCAGAAAGCTTACTCCAATCGCTCAATCCTGATGAGATGCCATACCAGTTGAAGCTATACTATTACTTCACCTTCGCCTGGATCTATAATTACTGGGAATCATACGCCAATAACTCTGATTACGCCGAAGAATTCCGCGCCAAGAAGAAGCATTATATGAGCCTTCTGATACAGAATTTCAACGAAAACAGTAAGAAATCTGCCTACTATAACTATCTCATGGGCGAATACGCCTATATCAACAGCCCTATCAGCAAGGAATCGCTCAACCATTATCTGAAGGCACTGAAGATGTCGCCAGCCAAATCCCGCATCCATGCCATGTCAGCTTATGGTATAGCCAGATATTACAAAAATACCGGCAAATTCGACCTTTACGAGGAATATCTCGTAGAGGCATCCGTGAGCGATGGATTGTGCCAACTCAAAGAAACTATTGCGCTCCAAAAGCTAGCCTACTACATCTTTAAAAAGGATGCGAGCAACAGTAAGAGAGCTGCCAAATATATCCAGCACACGATGGAAGATGCACAGTTCTTCAACAACCAACTGCGCATGATGGAGATTTCCAACATTCTTCCAGTCATCGCTTCAGCCAACCAGCAGGCTGCCGAGCGCTCTCGTACCCGCTTTCTCTGGGGGTTCATTGGTGTAAGCATAGCGCTGGTCATCATTCTCATCCTCTCCTTAGTCAACAACCGACAGAAGAACAGGCTGAAGAAAAACAAGGCTGAGATTGAAGAACAGAACGAGAAGCAGAAAGAAATGAATGCACAGCTCACCGAACTGAACCAGCAGCTGATAGAGACCAATATCAAACGAGAGACCTACATGCGCCTCTTTATGGACATCAGTGCGGCTTATATCAGCAAGTTATCAGATTACCGCAAACTGGTAAGCCGTAAGATCAAGGCAAACCAGACCGCCGATTTGCTGAAGAGTCTCAACACCCATAAATTGGAAGAAGAGGAATCACAGATGTTCTACAACCGGTTCGATAAGGCATTCATGGAGTTGTATCCGGATTTCGTTACTGAGTTGAACAAGCTCCTGCTGCCAGAATGTCAAATGGAAGTTCCTACTACGCACGACCTGACTACTGAGATTCGCATCTTTGCCCTGATGCGACTGGGTGTAACCGACAGCCAGGAGATAGCTACCCTGCTGCATTACTCCACCCAGACCATCTACAACTACAAGTCTGGAATGCGGGCAAAGGCGATTAATCGAGATACATTCGAATCAGATATCAATCAGCTTTGCCACATCATTAATAGTTAATAATTAATAGTTTACAGTTTATAGCATAAACCGCTTTGACTATCTTGCTCAAATAATTAATAGTTTACAGTTTATAGCATAAACCGCTTTGACAATCTTGCTCAACGGCGCAGCCTCTATAAACTATTAACTATTAACTGTAAACTATTAACTAGCTTCTGTGTATCACGGTTCCGTTAGCCTGATGCGTAGCAAGAACCAGGACCTCAGCTATTTGCACATGTTCTGGAGCACTTGCAGCATAGAAGGCAACATCTGCCACGTCATCGCCGTTCAGAGGCTCTATGCCGCGGTAAACGTTGTCTGCGCGGTTCTGGTCACCATGGAAACGGATGTTAGAGAAGTTGGTTTCAACCAAACCCGGTTTCACATTGGTAACACGCACTTTCGTATGTGCCACATCAATGCGCAAGCCGTCTGTAATAGCCTTTACAGCCGCTTTGGTAGCACAATATACATTACCTCCCGCATAAGCAGCATCACCCGCCACACTACCTATATTGATTACATGACCATGATTACGCTCCACCATACCAGGTACAATCAGGCGCGTCATGGTTAAGAGTCCCTTGATATTGGTATCAATCATCTGGTCCCAATCTTCAAAATCGCCCTCATATTCAGGTTCCAATCCACGTGCGAGTCCCGCATTATTGATAAGCACATCCACATTGCGCCACTCCTCAGGGATGTAATCCACCGCTTTCTTGGCAGCTTCACGGTTACGCACATCGAAAGCCAAGGCAAGCACCTCAACGCCCTCAGCCTCGAGTTCTTTCTTCAGGATTTCCAACTTTCCCGTGTTTCTACCTGTAAGAATCAGGTTATAGCCGCCACGGGCAAAACGACGTGCACAACCTTCGCCAATACCGCTTGTTGCGCCTGTAATAAGAGCAATTTTATTCATATCTTTAATACTTTGAACTTTAATACTTTGAACTTTGAACTTTATGATTAGTCTTTGTTTTTTGAGGGTTCTTCTATCTTAAAGTATCAGAACTCTCACTTCAGCATTCGCCATTTTCTCTATCTGGTTCATCGGACGTTTATAATAAACACTCTGGATAGCCTTGTTGATGATGCCATGCCCCACAGCAAGAACGGTCTGATCAGGATAAGTAACCTTGAGCCAGGTAAGGAAATTCTGGGCTCTTGATTTCATCTTTTCCAGCGTCTCTATGTTGTCCGGCCAATCCTTTGGATCCTTCGGCAGGTCAGGGATGAATTTACCCGTAAAATCGCCCCAATCACGCTCTCTGAGCAAGGGAGTGGTGACAACGGGATGCGAGCCGGCGATAATTTCACAGGTCTGCATACTGCGATAGAGATCGCTCGATACGAAGACATCGATAGGTGTACCCGCCATTTTCCTGGCCACTTCCTCAGCTTGCTCAATACCTTTCATATTGAGCTTTCCCGGTGTTTGTCCCTGCATAATTTGCGCCTTGTTATCCACCGTTTCCCCATGGCGCACCAAATATAATTTTGTCATTGTCTTTACTTTTTCCGTCTATATCAAAAATGAGTTTTTACTTTTCCTAAGTCTATACTCCAGACATAGTTTTTACTTTCACTAAGTCTCTTTCCAAGACATCATGATTCTGATTTTGCTTACAAAATTACGGCTTTCTATCGAGACCAACAAATAATTTGCGTTAAATATAGCAATAATTAGCGTTAAATATAGCAATAATTTAAGTTTATATAAAAAACTTCTTGCTAGTTTCGGATTTCTTTCGTAACTTTGCCCCGAAATAACAAAATCAGTTTTAGTATGAAGGTAATACACAGTTCAATATTCCGCGCAGTATGCGCCATCATCGTAGGAGTCCTGCTCATCCAATATCGTGAGCAGACCGTCACCTGGATAACCATCGCCATCGGTGTTTTGTTTTTCCTTTCAGGTGTCATCTCCCTTGCCAGTTATTGGGCAGCCAAGCGCAATGCAGAGAAGATGCAGGGCCAGATTCTGTCTGATTCCAATGGTAAGCCTATCATGGGCATGATGCCTAAATTCCCGCTTGTGAGCGTAGGCAGTCTTATCCTGGGATTGCTGCTTGCCCTGATGCCTCAGGTGTTTATCGCCTGGCTGATGTTCATCCTGGCATTCATCCTGATTTTGGGCGCTCTGACCCAGTTTGTCAACCTGGCTTCAGCAGCTAAGATGGGACGCGTAGGCATTCTCTTCTGGCTCTTCCCTTCAGCCCTTCTTCTGCTGGGTCTGCTCGCCATCATCAAGCCTTCAGCCATCGCCTCTGCTCCTCTTTTCATCATCGGTTGGGGTATGCTCATCTATGGAGTAGTAGAGCTTCTCAACGCCTTTAAAGTCTCCAACAACAAGAGAATCTGGCTGAAGAACCAGCAGCAGAAACAGGATTCAAAGGAGATTTATGTGGATGTAGAGGAAGTGAAGAACGAAGAGTAAAACAACGAAATCATTATATCATCATATATGAATAAAATTAAGTCTCTCTTTGCCTGGTTATGGCAAAAGTTTCGCGCATTCTGGCCTTGGTACAAGGGATTGTATCAGGGCAGGGCGTGGTATACCAAGACCCTCGTTGCCTTGGCAAGTTGTATAGTCGCCTTTATCTTGTATCTGGGTGCAGTAGATATCAACTTCTTGTGGCTCTTCGGCAAGTCACCTGGCTATTTCTCAGGCATTCTGGATCCCCAGACCTCTGAGGCCTCTGAAATCTATTCGGCTGATGGAAAGCTCATCGGCAAGTATTTCAACGAAAATCGTACTCCGGTAGAATATGATGAGGTAACACCTGATTTCTTCAAGGCACTGGTAGATACCGAGGATGAACGATTCTACAAGCATATCGGTATCGACCCTATCGGTGTGTTTGCTGCTGCCAAGGATGCACTCCTCCATCATAACGGGCGCGGTGCTTCTACCATCACACAGCAGCTGGCGAAGAACATGTTCCGTGTACGTTCGCAATATTCTACCGGTTTGCTGGGCAAGATTCCTGTACTCCGCCTGCTCATCATCAAGAGCAAGGAGTGGATCATCGCGGTTAAACTCGAAACGGTGTTCAGCAAGAAGGAAATCATCACCATGTATGCTAATACGGTAGATTTCGGTAGCAATTCCTATGGTATCAAAACCGCTGCGAAGACCTACTTCAACACCACCCCTAAGGAGTTGACCACCGGTCAGGCTGCCGTGCTCGTGGGCATGCTCAAAGCTACCACCTACTACAACCCACGCACCAACCCGGAGAACAGTCTTGCACGCCGCAACACCGTATTATATAATATGGTGACACATGGCGATCTCTCAAAAGACAGATACAATGAACTGAAAGATGAGCCTATCAAGCTCGATTTCAAGGTAGAAGAAAACTACGACGGACAGGCTAAATACTTCCGTGAGGCAGTAGCCAACTACCTGAAAGACTGGTGTAAAGACGAAGGTTACGACCTCTATACCAGCGGTTTGAAGATTTATACCACCATCGATACCCGCATGCAGAAGTATGCAGAAGATGCAGCCCGCAAGCAGATGAAACAGGTACAGCAGAACTTCAACAACCACTGGAGCATCCGCCGTACCCAGGCAGGCAAAGGCAACTGGATGGGTCAGGATCCTTGGCAGGATGAGAACCACAACGTGATACCAAACTTCATCCAGGGCATCGCCGAGCGCCAGCCATTCTACAAGGCATTGATAGCCCGCTTCCCTAACAATCCCGACTCAGTAAACTATTACTATAAGGAGTGGGTTCACCCGGTTAAGGTATTCGATTATGACAAGGGCAGCATCACGATGAACATGACATCAGAAGACTCCATCAAGTATATGACCACCTTCATGCACTGCGCCTTTGTTGCCATGGAGCCACAGACCGGAGCAGTAAAGGCATGGGTGGGCGATATCGACTTCGACCACTGGAAGTATGACAAGGTAACAGCCGAGCGCCAGCCTGGTTCTACCTTCAAGCTCTTTGTTTATACCGAGGCGATGAATCAGGGTTTAACCCCTTGTGACAAGCGTCGCGACGAATATATCTCTATGGAGGTATACGATAAGAAGAAGCACGAAATGACCATCTGGCGTCCATCCAATGCCAACGGTTCGTTCTCGGGCGACAGCATCCCATTGAAGAGTGCCTTTGCCAAGAGTATCAACTCTGTGGCTGTAAGATTAGGACAGGAGATGGGCATCAAGCGCATCATCGAGACAGCCAAGAAGATGGGTATCAACAGTCCGCAGGATGACACCCCTTCTCTCGCCCTCGGTTCCAGCGATGTCAACCTCCTGGAGATGGCATGCGCCTACAGCACCATTGCCAACAATGGCAAGCACCACGACCCGGTATTGGTTACCAAGATTGTAGACCACGACGGTAAGGTGGTTTACGAGGGTCCTACCGATTCCGAGCAGGTAATACCTTACAAGAGTGCCTTCCTCATGCAGCAGCTCTTACAGGGCGGTATGAAGGAGCCGGGAGGTACATCCCAGAGTCTCTGGGGCTATGTAGGCAACTACCGTGATACAGAGTTCGGTGGAAAGACAGGTACCACCAATAACCACTCCGATGCCTGGTTCATGTGTGTGAGTCCTAAGCTCGTAGTTGGTGCCTGGGTAGGAGGCGAATACCGCTGTCTCCACTTCCGCACCGGAGCCTTGGGTCAGGGTTCGAGAACCGCTCTTCCTGTGTGCGGTTACTTCCTCCAGAGTGTCTTTGGCGACCCAGCCTTCCAGCAGTATCACGGCAAGTTTGACAAGCCACAGGACAGCGATATCACCAGCGATATGTACATCTGTGCAAGCTATGCACCAAAGCCAAAGGTAGATACCACCAAGGTAGACAGTACCGCCTTCCAGGAAGAGATTGTTCTCGATGACGAAGGCAACCCTATCATCCGCGAGGTTCCTGCCAAGAAGGCTGAAAGCGAATCTGCCACCGGTACTGCCACCACAGAAGAAAAGAAAGAGAAGAAGAAGGCCAAGCCAACCGAGCAGCCTGTCAACTTCGATGATCTTTAAATTTAGTTAATAATTTATAGTTTATAGCGGCTACGCCGTTTAGCAAGAAGGCAATTTAATGTGGCTTATGCTATAAACTATAAATTATAAACTATAAATTAAATACAATGATTGATCTCGACAACCCGGAGTTGCAGAATGCACTCCAAATCATACAGTTTACCCGTCGTTCGCTTTTCCTTACCGGAAAGGCGGGGACGGGTAAATCTACTTTTTTACGTTATATAGCCGCCAATACCAAGAAGAAACATATCATTCTTGCCCCAACAGGCATTGCGGCCATCAACGCCGGAGGAAGCACGCTCCACAGCTTTTTCAAGCTTCCTTTCCACCCGCTGCTGCCCAACGACAGCATGTATTCCGTCCGCAACATCCGCAACACCCTGAAGTATAATTCAGAGAAGATAAAGATTATCCGCGAGGTAGAGCTCATCATCATCGATGAGATCAGTATGGTTCGTGCCGATATCATCGATTTCCTGGACAAGATATTGCGGGTATATTGCCGCAACATGCGAGAGCCTTTCGGGGGCAAGCAGCTGCTTCTGGTGGGCGATATCTTCCAGCTGGAGCCTGTGGTAAAAGAGGACGACCGCCGTCTGCTCAGTCCCTTCTACCGCAGCAGTTTCTTCTTCGATGCCAAGGTGTTCGAATACTTCAAGCTCGTGAGCATCGAACTCAAGAAGGTATACCGCCAGAGCGATCCCGTTTTCATCAGCATCCTCGACCATATCCGCACGTCTCAGGTGCCCATGCAGGATCTACAGCGCATCAACCAGCGCGTGGGAGCCCAGCTCGATGAGAGCGATTCCAAACTTGCCATCACCCTCTCTACACGCCGCGATACGGTAGATTACATCAACGACAGCCAGCTCCAGTGTCTTCCGGGAGAGCCTTGCCTCTTCCGTGGCCACATACAGGGCGAGTTTCCGGAGAGCAGTCTCCCTACTCCTATCGAGCTTTACCTCAAGACGGGGGCTCAGGTTATCTTCATCAAGAATGATATCGAGCATCAGTGGGTGAATGGCACGCTGGGCACCATCATCGGTTTTGATGAGGATGAGGATGCCAAAATTTATGTACGCACCGAGGAAGGAAAGGATGTGATGGTGGAGCCTGCGGCATGGAGCAACATGAGATACCATTTCAATGAGGTTGAGAAAAAGATTGAGGAGGAAGAGATTGGCAGATACGAGCAGTACCCCATCCGTCTGGCTTGGGCGATAACGGTTCATAAGAGCCAGGGCCTCACCTTCAACCAGGTGAAGATTGATTTCACGGGTGGTGTCTTTGCGGGCGGACAGACGTATGTTGCCTTGTCCCGCTGCACCAGTCTCGAGGGCATCAGTCTTCAGGAGCCGTTGCGTCAGAGTGATGTTTTCGTGCGCAATGATGTCAAGCAGTTTGCCCGTCATTACAACGACCCAAGCACCATCAATACAGCGCTTACCCAGAGTAAGGCCGACAAGCAGTATCATGATGCCGTTAAGGCCTTTGACAGGGGCGATATGCAGTCGGCTCTCGACAACTTCTTCCTTGCCATCCACAGTCGTTATGACATCGAGCAGCCGCTTGCCAAGCGTTTCATCCGCAAAAAGCTGAACAGGGTGAACGAGCTTCAGGCAGAGAACGAGCTGTTGCGTGAAGAAATAAGAAAGAAGGATGAAGAGAAGGAGAAGCAGCAGAAGTTCCTCAAGCGCCTTGCCACGGAGTATGTGATTATGGGGAAGGAGTGCGAAAAAGAGGGCATGAAAGAGGCTGCCATCATGAATTACCGCAAGGCCCTCACCCTTTATCCTGAGCACCCGGAGGCGAAAAAAAGGCTTTTAAAGGTAAAAAAGTAAAAGGGTAAAAAGGTAAAAAAGTAATATAGATAAAACAAAAAAAACAGGCAAAATGATTTTGCCTGTTTTTTTTGTTTTATCTATAAGCAGAAAAGCTCTATTAACTATAAACTTTCAACTATAAACTATCATCTAGTACCATTGTACAGCGTTCGAATAACCGCTGCGCTTGTCGTATTTCAGCGCATCTGTCAGGGTGGCTGCGTTACAACGGAAGGTGAAGTTGTAGCTCGTATATGGAGCGAGAACCACTGAACAACTCATGTTAAAACAGTGAAGATCACGAGCCAGACTGGCGGTGGTCATACTGATCTTGTGGTTGTCAAAATCATAACCGGATGAGAAACTGATGTTCCAGCCATCACTGATTCTTACGTTACCACTCATGTTCAGAGTCTGGGTAAACTTGTATGCATAGCGCATCGTCTTCTCATTGAACTTCTCTCTTCGCGTATCCTCGCGCATCGTTACACCATAACCGAAGGTCAGCGACCATGGCATCTTAAACGCCATATAACCATCTGAATCCGTTTCAGCCTTGCCGCCCTTCTTGGCTGCCGTCTTACCCTTCTCCATGCTGTCGTCTACGTTGCTCTCGATGTCGGTATCCAGACCTTCATCGTCATCATCATTGCGCTGGCTGTCCTTCTTGTCGTCCTCATCATCGCCCCCGCCAAAGAGTTTCTTCAGCTTCTCTGGGTTCAGTGTGAACGAGAAGTTCTGCGACATACCCTGGAATCGTCCGAACCTGCCCTTGCCCCACTCCGTATGGGTACCCACATAAACATTGTTCTGGTCGTCCAGCTCGTAGGCATAGGTGGCAAACACAGCGTTCATGTTGAAGGTATAGTTCTTCCACCACTTCAGTCTGAGGTTGATGTTCATATCGCTCCAAGGGCGAACCTTGGCTGCGGTATTGTAACTCATGTTGATGTCGAACGCATCGATGATACTGAGTTTCTTGTATCCGGTAGAGTCCTTATCGCTCTTCACCTTCATCTCGATGTTGTTGCCCAGGGTAAACGAGATATTACCGCTCTTACCCTTGCCCGGCGCACCGTAGAGGGCATTGGCATACTTCGAGTAGCTCACCAGCGATACGTTTCCGTCGGCATCGGTCTTCTGGTAGGTGTCCCAGTAGCCGTAGCGTGAAGCTCCGAAGTCTGGGGCATAACTGAAGCTCACCGTAGGCGTAAACACGTGGCGCACAGCCTGTATCTTATCTCCGAAGAGCTTGCGGCTTGGTATGTAGAAACCATAGAGTTTGGTAGAGAGACCTACGCTCATGTTCCAGTTATACACGTTGTTGAAACCATAGATGGTATCACATTTCTCCGTTTGGCTGGCTTCATCCCATGATCTCTCCACCTTGTTGGTATACATACGGTCGGTGAAATTGAACGATGGGTTCACGTTGAGATATTTGAAGAGCGTGAATGTAGCGCTCACCGGTATCTGATGCTGCCATCCGTTGCGCCAGTCCTTGATGAGTGAACTGTGCATCAGCTTATCCTCTTTGGTATTGATGCTGTTAGAGATGTGTCCCGTATAGCTCATGGCTATCTTCTCGTACCATTTCTCATCGCCCACCATCTTCTTTCTTCTGAACGGATAGAAGCGGGAGATGCTGATGTTGAGGTCGGGCAGCGTCATGGCGATGGATGAATTGCGCATGTTCTGCGAGAGGTTGGCGGTGGAACTGAGCGTCATACCGATGCTTGAGAACGAGGTGCTCCAGTTAACAGATGAGGTTCGCGTACTCTGCGTCATCGTCTGCGGATTGTAGAGCGAATTGAGGTTGTTGCGTTCGTAGCTCGATGTGGCGAAGTTCACACTTGCCGAAAGCGAACTGTATGGGTTTGCCTTGCTGTCCTGGCGGTGGCTCCATTGTAGTTTGAAGCTCTCCTGCTCGGTAAAGTCTGGCATTCCCTTGTCACCGTTCTTCGTATCCTGGTAACTGAAGAAGAAGGAACCCGAGTATTTGTATCTCTTTCGGTAGTTACTGGCTGCCGAGAGTCCCCACGAACCCTTGGTGTAGATTTCTCCCAGCAGCTTCAGGTCCCATTTATCGTTCATGGCGAAATAATATCCGCCATCTCTCAGGTAGAAGCCTCGTGCCGTTTCATCGCCGTAGGTTGGCATGATGAAACCGCTGCTGTAGCTCTTGGTGAACGGGAAGAAGCCGTAAGGGATGGCGAGCGGCATTGGTACATCGCACACCACGAGATAGGCTGGCCCGAATACCACATCCTTGCCCGGTCTTACCTTGGCTCGGGAGAGCGAGATGTAGAAGTCGGGATGCGGATCATCGCAGGTGGTATACCTTCCGTGCTGCAGATAGATGACTCCCGATGAGTCGCGTTTCGACTTCATACCGGTCAGGAATCCGTCTTGCTGTTCTGTATATACATTATTAATAAGGGCCTTCTTGCTCTTGAAGTTGAATTTAATGGTGTCGGTATCATAGGTATCGCTACCCATCTTGAAGACAGGTTTGCCCTTGATGCCTCCCTCCGCCGTACTGTCGGGTGTACCCATCGCCTTCACGTTGCTCTTGTCCATATCCATGGAGATGCGGTCGGAACTGAGGTCCATGTTGGTATACTTCACGTTGGAGTTTCCGTAGAGATATGCCACCTTGTTCTTGGCATCGTATACGAGAGAGTCGTCCGCCTGATAGTTAACCGGTGCGTCTACTCCACCCTGTTTCTTTCTGGCGATACTGTCGAGGCGGATACTGTCATCCACCACTTTATTATGTTTCCATATAGCTTTCTGCAGCGAGTCCATCTGCGTGGTGTCATCAGCCTGTTTCAGCTTGGACTTTATTTCGTTGCCCAGCGAGTCTACGAACACACTGTCACCCACGCTGTCAACGGTTTCTGTCTTCTCCGTTCTCTTCTTTTTCTTTTTCGAATCGGGCGTACCTGGGTTAGCCACCATCATACACGAGATGGCAGCGAGCAGCAGCATAGCTATCGTCGATTGTTTTCTCATTCAATAAATTAGAATTCTATTCAAACATGCGTTCCCATTGCTGGAAACGTTTTACTCCTTCCTCTCCGAACTTCATGAGACTTTTTTCTGCTTTCTCAATTGTTTTTTCCCGGTCGAGGTGAGTTTTGCTGAAGAATTTATCAGCGTAGCAAATCACCTTCTCCTCCATGGTTTCCGGCAGGAAATCCTGATGTGGCAGGGGCAGGTTCTGTGCTATGATCTGTGCCTCTGTAATGCCTGCACCGGTATGGCGCTCACATACGCGGGCATGTCGCTCATATCCTTCCTTGCGCAGGATTTCTGCTCCCAGTCGTCCATGGCAGATGTAGGGCTGCGAGCCGAAACACTGTATGCCTGGGGCATCGGTCATGAAGATGCCGAGGTCGTGGAGCATAGCTGCTTCTTCGATAAACTGGGCATCGAGTTGCAATTCGGGATGATACGAAACAATCTGTAGCGCTTTTCGCGCTACAGATTGGCTATGTGTGATGAGGATATGCCGAAGCTCATTATCCTCAGGATAATACTTATCAATAATAGCTTGATAATTCATTTCTATTATATTTACTCCGCATTGCGCTCAATGTAAGCGATAACATCGCCCTTGCGCACCTTGCTGCCCTGCTTGGCATTGATTTCTACGAGCTTGCCGCCCAATGCAGCTGGGATGGTTTCAAACTCGCCCCAAGGAGCCTGGATATAGCAGAAGGCATCACCTTCTTTATATTCCTTGCCGATGTATGGCTCTACAGCTGGCTGGCACTCGCCCTCGCCCTGGAATTCCCAGAAGAGCTGGCCGGCTACTGGTGCCACGATGGCATCTGCCTTGGCGTGCTTGAACTCTGCAAGCTGTGCAGGAGTAAGGGTTGTACCGAGCTTGGCATCCTTTGCCTTCTGAAGGTCGGCCAGGAAGTTCTTCTTTGCCTGTCCGCTCTTGTAGTTGCGATACTGCTCTGGGTGCATAGCGAGCTCGAAGAGTTCCTCGTCGTCCTGACCGTAATCCCAACCGTTCTCGTCCATCTCCTTCTTGAAGTCGTCGAGGGCGTTGGTGAGCAATGTGTGCGCATCTACGTCGGTAAACTCGCGGCCCTGCTTCTTGGCGAGCTCTACGAGTTCTGGGTCGATAGTTCCAGGAATCTTACCGCTCTTGCCGAGAATCATACCCCACATAGAGTCGTCCATCATTACGAAGCGACCCTTGCCCTGCTCCATGGTGAGGAGGTTCATCAGTGAGATGTTCTTTACATACTGGCTGAATGGGGTTACCAATGGAGGATAACCTACGCGTGGCCATACATACTCAACCTCGTCGAAGAGCTTGATGAGCAGGTCGTCCATAGACAACTCTTCCTCACCCTTCTTCTTGCGGATGTTGTTGATGGTCTGACGCATACCGCCGAGGTCTGCCATCATAGAACCCATCATACCGCCAGGGAGACCGCAACCGAGCAACAATGAAGACATGATCTTGTTACCTGGGTTGATGAAGTAGCCGAGCCACTCGTCGATGAACTCCTGAGTCATAGCACGAGCCTTCATATAAGCGCTCATGTTGATTTCAGGTACCTCGAAGCCCTCGTTCTTCAGCATGCTGATAACTGAGATTACGTCTGGGTGAACCTTACCCCATGACAATGGCTCGATGGCTGTATCGATGATGTCGGCACCATTGTTGCAGACCTCGAGGATAGAAGCCATAGAGAGACCAGGACCTGAGTGGCCGTGATACTGGATGATGATCTCAGGATACTTGTCCTTAATCATCTTGGTGAGTTTGCCGAGGAATGCTGGCTGGCCGATACCTGCCATATCCTTCAAGCAGATTTCCTCTGCACCGGCAGCGATGAGCTGGTCGGCGATGTTCATATAATATTCGAGAGTATGAACAGGAGAGTTGGTGATACAGAGTGCACACTGTGGAGTCATGCCACCCTCCTTTGCCCACTTGATAGAAGGAATGATGTTGCGCACATCGTTCAGTCCGTCGAAGATACGTGTGATGTTGGTACCCTGCTTAGCCTTTACCTTATACATAAGGGCGCGCACGTCGTCAGGCACAGGATACATACGAAGAGCGTTCAATCCGCGGTCGAGCATGTGAGTCTTGATACCCACCTCGTTGAAAGGTTTGCAGAATGCGCGTACGGCATCGTTAGGGTTTTCACCTGCCAGCAGGTTAACCTGTTCGAAGGCACCGCCGTTAGTCTCTACACGGCTAAAGCATCCCATTTCAATGATAACTGGGGCAATTTTAGCCAACTGATCCTTGCGTGGCTGGAACTTACCAGAGCTCTGCCACATGTCTCGATAAACGAGACTGAACTGAATTTTCTTCTTCATTATTCTTGTTCTTTTTCTTTATATTCGATGTATGAATTAAATTCCAAGGTGCAAAATTAGACAAAAAAATCGAGAAATCGTCCTATTCGCCTCTTTTTTTATATTTATTATGTAATTTACTTCAATATTTCCTTCTTCATCTTACTGTTCAGCTTCTCGGCTGCAGCATGGGCCTTGGCGTTGGCCTTCATCGCATTGAGCGAGCGGTGGAAACCCTGGATGCGGCCCTCACGATCAGAGAGGGCCAGACTGTCGCCCTTCATATATACAAAGGTGAAGGTATCGCGCTTCGTCTTTTCGTTGATCACCACGCCATCCAGCTCGCGGTGGCCCTGCACCAGAATCAGTTTGCCGTTATAGGCATGCCATTCCGTATACTGAGGCACATCAGGATATTCTACCGGGCTGTCGTCGTCCACATCTTTATTTATCATCACCCTGCCCACGGCCATCGCCTCGCTCATTCGCTTCAGGGTGAAGCCATACTGGCGCGGCACCATATAGGTTTCTACGATGCTGTCGGGCATATTGGCAAGGATTCTCGCCTGCTGGCGCTTGCTCAGATGCGATACATCGCGCAACTTCGGCATCACCGGATAGGTCCAGGTGGCCTTCAGCTGGTCCAGGTCTATCACCATGTCGGCACGGTTCTTCTCATCCTTCTCCTCGCATGGCATCACGCAAACCCAGTCGCCCACCTCTATATCTCCAAACACCTGATGGTTGCGAGTGGCATCCAGAATGTTGTATCTTACGGGGTCGCCACCTCCGTTGGGCAGCAGCACCAGCGCGGTATCCGAGCAGCCCAGGCAGGCAAGTCCGTAGATAGCCCTGTCGCCCTTTGCCGGTTTCGAGAGGCTGATGGCGAGTTTCGAATTGTCCATACGTGGTGGTTTCTTTCCCCTGTGACATGCTGCGAGGGTTGTGGCGGCTAGCGCCAGTATGAGTATTGTCTTGACTTTCATCTTTCTATTCATTATTTCAGATGCAAAACTACAACTATTTTTTGGAAGCACCAAATATTGAATCGTAAAATAATTAAAAAAATAGGTGATATATTTTGTAGTGTCTCGATTTTGCATTACCTTTGCAACCGTTTTTTGGGATCAACATCCCCCTCGTCCTGCCACACACGCCGGATGATGAAAAGAAATAGGACCAACTCAAGAATTATATGCAACAAGAGAATATGACAGACAAGACAAATACACACGCTCTCCCGGCATGGACCGAGGTAGAGTATACCGCATTATGCAAAAACCCGTACCTGTTAACCCCATTCTTCATCCCTAAGGAGGCGAAGTGCTTCACGTGCCGCGAAGATGGCACGAGGGAAGAAGAAAGAATGGTTTTCCTCGTTTTCAAATCTACTGCAGCCCCTACTGATGCCGAATGGGAAGATGATCCTGTTCCGGGCGAGATGTGGGTGCGAGCGCTGGGCGATGACGATGAGGAGATTGAGCCTGCCAAGGTGATTTACCTGGGTCAGGACATCGAGGATTTCATCCGTGTAGCCGCTGAGGACGACCAGACCATCACCTTCGATTTCTGGTGGCGCCACGGCGAGGTGAAGGTGGAGAAGGCTGAGAAGACGGATGACGGATTCGTATGCCGCAAGGATGATTTCGGCGATGACGGACTGGCTGTTACCCTGATTCCTGAGGACGGCGGCAATCCGGTTGTCCTCCGTCTTCAGATTCCTTATATCGGTTTCTCGCTCTACGATGCCGAGGGCAACAAGGTGCATGGCGAGCTGAGCATTCCGCAGGATAAGGTAGATGACTACACCTACGAATTTGTGGGCGATGACAACAACGACCGTTTCACCCTTCAGCTCGACAGCAACAGGCTGGTTTACATGTGTGTATTGCGCCATGAGGACCATCAGCTGGTGGTTCGCAACCAGCGCGACCGTCTTTCGGTAGTAGATCAGATTCCTACCGAGGGCAAGCTTTCTGAGTTGCTGATGAACACGAATTCTGCGCTCATCAAGAACAGGAATCACCGTTGGCGCATTCAGATTGAGGGCACCACGCTGTCTCACGAGGTTGAGTTGAATGTGGATGCAGCCTCTCTGGTAGCGTTTGCTGAGGAGCAGATGCAGAAGGGCATGGAGATTGACGAGCTGGGGCAGCATCTGATGGCACTGGAGCAGAAGTATCATTTCCAGTGGTTCTGGCTGAGTGAGGACGATTGGAGTCATGACAATCCGGTGTTCGACATGTTCATGAAGCAGCTTTGTGCCTTTTCGTATGTCAGTCAGAATCCTGTTCAGGCAGATGCGTTGATGGCAAGGAACTACAAGCGTAAGATTCGCCGTTACAGCAGTATGCTGAAGGCTCACAAGCGTGGCGAGTTGAATCTTTTTGAGGAGAGTGATGAGGTGCGAGCCGAGTATCTCCGCATCTTCCAGGGTTTCCACCAGCCATTCGTAGAGGCCTTTGAGAAGGAGGAAGAGGAATAATCTTTTAAGTTTTATCCCTCACATCCCTCACTTTTCCTCTTCTCAAAACGTTAATCATCTGATAATAAAAGAATTATCTATTTAGGAAAGCGTGATGGATGGATAAAATGTTTACAATATCCATCACGCTATCCATCACTAATAGCCTTCATCTATCACGTTTTTCAGCTTATCTTCTTGCAAAAAGCAAGAAGATCTTTGCAGAATATGGTTATGGGACCTGGCGAAAACGGACCACACGTTGTGCTGCGCTGACTCACGGATATTACTGCGTCGGGGTACAGATATTACTGCGTCGGGATACAGATATTACTGCGTCGGGGTACAGATATTACTGCGTCGGGGTACGGATATTACTGCGTCGGGGTACAGATATTACTGCGTCGGGGTACGGATATTACTGCGTCGGGGTACGGATATTACTGCGTCGGCTAGCGCAGACGTATCCGTAGGCTTATTGAGACGGCTGAATTCGCTGACTGAACTACTTGAGTTAGCAAACTGAACTACTTGAATAGCCCGACCGGGATAAAAACAAAGCGGGCGGACCTCTTCTCACGAAGAAGCCCGCCCTGTTTCCTAATTAAACTTTGTTTTGCATTAAAGAAATGCAATGCTTGAGCAAAAATATTTTTATTTCTCTATCAATCCCTCTACATACTTGCAGAGGATACCGATGCCCTTGAGGTTTTCGCCACCCTGAGGAATGATGATGTCAGCATAGCGCTTGGTGGGTTCGATAAACTGCTCGTGCATCGGCTTCAGGACCTTGAGGTATCGGTCTACCACCATCGATACGGTGCGACCCCTGTCGATGGTATCACGCTGAATGTTGCGTATCAGGCGCTCATCAGCATCGGTATCCACGAACACCTTCAGGTCCATCAGGTCTCTCAACTTCTTGTCCACCAGCGTCATGATGCCTTCGATGATCACAACCGGCTTGGGGTCAACGTGAACCGTTTCCGGTTCACGATTGCATTTGATATAACTATAGGTGGGTTGCTCTATCGCCTTGCCAGCGCGCAGATCAGCGAGTTGCTGGTGCAAAAGCTTCCAATCGAATGCCGACGGGTGGTCGAAGTTGATCTGATGACGTTCTTCCTCGGTCATCTGCGAGGTATCGTTATAATATGAATCGAGGGGCACCACAGCCACATAATGAGGCGGCAGCACTTCTACGAGTTTCTTCACCACAGTGGTCTTGCCGGAGCCTGTGCCTCCCGCAATGCCAATAACGGTCACTTTATCTTTCATATTCTTTCTTCTTTCTATAAGATTTCATCAAACATCTTGCGGTAGAATTCAGCCTTCTTCTCCACCGCCATGGGATAGGCACGGGAACTGGAGGGCATGCGGTACAGACGGAGTCTGCGTCCCTTGAACTGGAATTCTGCATAGTCTCCCATCTCAGGCTTTTCCTTGATACCGAAGTGTTCTGAAAATACCTTCGTGGCAAGCTGACCGGCTGTGAGCACCGCCCTGCAATGGGGCAGCAGGCGGAGCATGCCGTCGAGATCGGCAGGTTGCACGATCTGCAGGTCCTTATCGGATGCCGTATTCTTGGTGCGTATCACCTGCTGTGCGGTATCATAGATGGCGACGCCCTTCTCACTGAGAAATTCCTTAATAGCATCGAGGCGGTAGGTCTTCTTCTCTACATCCACGAAATGGAGCTTATCCTGGAAGTAGATAATCCCGAATATCCTCCACATATCATTCTGGAAGTTGGGATAATACCAGGGCATGCACCACCGCTTTTCTGCAGGCGGAAACGTGCCGAGCATCAGCAGCCGCGCATTATCGGGCAGCCACGGCTCAAAAGGATGATTCTCAACCATTTTCTACTTTTTTTCCTTCACCAGATACATCACTACCGGCAGGTGATCGCTGTAGCCGTTAAGCCATCTGCCGCCTGCCTTGGTACGCAAAGGAGCACCCTTGTACTGGCCCTCCTGCTGGATGAGGTAATCGCGGCGGAAGATGTGGTTCTTCCAGAACTTCAGAGAACTGTAGTCCTTGTGCTTACTATCCTTGTTCAGGAGATTAGGCGTGATGACTATCTGGTCGAAGAGATTCCATGAACCGCTGTAGAACAGGGTTCCCTTGCCCTCCTTGGCCAGGATGTTATACCATGGGTTATACATATCATCGGCACCTACCTCGCTGATTTCAGCTTTCGCCTTCAGCACCTTGTGCATGCTGGCGTCGGTAGGATCATCGTTCATATCGCCCATCACAAACACCTTCATCTCAGGGTTCAGACGGAGCAGACTGTCTTTTACCACCTTAGTCTGGCGCGCTCCGCTCTCGCGATAGAACGGACCGGAGAAACGGCTTGGCCAGTGGCATACGATAACCGCCACATCCTCGCCCGCCAGCTCACCACGTACGGTGAGGAAACCACGGGTCTTGTAGGCAGAATCCTTGGCAAGTTCCTGTACGTAAGGCACCAATCGGGTGTTCTTCACCGTGAAGAGTGCCGGATTATAGAGCAGCGCACAGTCGATGCCTCGCTTATCGGGACCCTCGATATGGCAGAACTGCATGTTTCTTGCCTTGAGAGGCGGCTGTGCGGTGAGATCTTTCAGCACGTTGGCATTCTCAACCTCAGACAGACCGATGAAGGCACAGCCCACGTTAGGCAGCACATCGGTACCCATGTCGGCAAGTGCACGCGACATATTCTTGAGTTTATTGGTATATTTCATACCATTCCATCCCTTAGCAGGGAGATACTCGTAATCATTCTTACCGGCATCATGACAGGTATCAAAGAGGTTCTCCTGGTTATAGAAACCAACAGCATACACTTGAAACTGCCTGTTGCCTGAAGCCTGCGACTTCTTTTTCTGTGCCGTAGCGCCCAGCCCTATCATGAGGAGGGCAGCCAGCAAGAGCAAATGTTTCCTCATACTAATAGTAATCATTAATGTTCACCTTATTATATATAATATATATGTTCACCTTAACGCGGTGAGGTAATAGGCAGCAAAGATACCTAAAAAACCGGAAATATCTCCATAAAAACGAATATTTTTTCAGTTTTCATGCATTTTTAACATAAATAAATTCATTTTTCAAAAAACTTTTTGTTACTTTGCAGCATTAAACACATTGAATCGGAACAGAAGACACAAGACCAGGGACCACGGTAAGTCCCCTTATCGCCTAAACAAGACCTAGCGGGACATATATCATCACTGCTCAAAGAGACTGCTGTTGCCGGTTTATTAATACTTAATACATATAAACTATGCAGAAGAAAGTAAACTTAGCAATGTTAGCGCTCTTCTCGTGTTCATTGGCTATGGCTCAGAACGAAAAGACTGACCAGAACGTAGCACAGGGACTTGACGAGAATGCTTTCACCTTCTCCGAGGCACAGTTGGGCGAGGACGATGACATGTCATCCAATGTCACCATCCTCAATTCTACCAGCAACGTATACGCGAGCCAGGCAGGTTACCTGTTCTCGCCAGCACGTTTCCGCTACCGTGCCTTCAACCAGAAGTACAACGATGTCTATATCAACGGTGCTTCCATGAACGATATGGAGACCGGACAGTTCCGTTTCTCCAACATCGGCGGTTTGAACCGATTCTCCAGAAACGTAGACTTCGCCCTGCCTTTCGAAGCCAACGGCTATTCGATGACCGGCATGGCAGGCTCCAACAACTATGATTTCCGTGCCGGAAGCATGCAGGAAGGACAGTATGCAAGCGTAGGTGTTGCCAACCGCAACTATACCCTGCGCGGACTCTACTCCTACTCCAGCGGATTCAACGAGAAGGGATGGGCCATCACAGCCGGTCTCACCTACCGCTGGGCTAACCGGGGATACGTAGAGGGAACCTTCTACAACGCCCTCTCCTATTTCTTCGGTGTACAGAAGAAGTGGATGAACGGTCACTCGCTGAGCTTCTCTACATGGGGTAACCCGACAGAAAGAAGCACCCAGGGAGCATCTACCGACGAGGCTTACTGGCTGGCAAACGACTACCAGTATAACCCATACTGGGGATACCAGAACGGGCACAAGAGAAACTCACGCGTAGTGAACGACTTTGCTCCTTCGGCTATCGCTACATGGGACTGGGAAATCAACGACCAGATGAAGCTCACCACATCGGTGTTCGGAAAATACTCTATGTACAAGAGCACCAAGCTCAACTACAACAACGCAGAGAATCCACAGCCAGACTACTGGAAGAACATGCCATCAGCCAACTACTATGTATGGGGCGACTACAAGAACGGCAACAACATGTATACCTGGGAAAACTGGAACAATGCCGTAAACTACTGGCAGGCAAGCAAGCAGAACCGACAGATTAACTGGGACCGCCTGTACTATGCCAACCAGCAGGCAGCCAAGAACGGACAGGATCTGCTCTACTATGTTCAGGCTAAGCACAACGACAACCTGACCCTGACCCTCTCATCCGTTCTGAACACCAAGCTGACCCAAAAATCGAACCTGGCTACGGGTATCATGCTCGGAAAGAGTACCAACCAGCACTATCAGACACTGGAAGACATGCTGGGCGGTGCCATCTTCCACAACATCAACACCTATGCCCTGGGCGATTATCCTAAGACCGACCCACGTGTGCAGTACGACCTGAACACAGCCGGTCCTAACAACACAGGCAAACTGGTTTACGAGGGCGACAAGTTCGGTTACGACTATCGCATCGACGTAAACAAGGCAAACGCATGGAGCACCTATACAGCCGAATTCTACAACATGAAGGCGATGCTGAGCGGACGTATCGGATATACCGGAATGAACCGCCGCGGCTATATGCGCAACGGTATGGCACCGAACAACAGCCAGGGCAAGAGCGGCACAGCCAACTTCCTGGACGGTGGCGTAAAGGGAAGCCTGAACGTGGATATGGGCAGAGGCCATGCCTTCAGCATCGGAGCCGGATACGAGCTGCGTGCGCCGATGGCAAGCACAGCCTTCATCTCGCCTGAAATCAGCAACGACTTCGTGACTAACCTCAAGAACGAGCGCATCTTCAGCTCAGAATTCAGCTACCTGTATCGCAACGCATGGCTGAGTGCCAACGTGAGCGGATACTACAGCCGACTGGAGAACGTTACGGAATGGCAGAACTTCTACAACGATGACGAGAACTCATTCACCTACGTGAGCATGACCGGACTGAAGAAGGAATACTATGGTGTAGAGGTGGGCGCTAAGTTCAAGCTTACATCATGGCTCGACCTGAAGACTCTGGGCGCTATGAGCGAGGCGAAGAACATCAACAATGTAAACGCCGTATATATGCTCTCAAAGAGTGCTGAGGTTTACCAGGACAAGGCTTACGTGATGGATATGCGCGAGAGTGGCACACCGCTCACAGTGGGAAGCATCGGTCTCGATGCCCACGTAAACGGATGGTTCGTCAACCTCAATGCCAACTACTACGACCGCATCTACCTCTCTTATTCTCCAAGCTACAGATATGAGAAGGTGCTGACCAACCGCCAGGCTGCCTACAAGGCATTCCCTGAAATCTTTGCTCCTACAACACTCGACGGTATGAGCTGGACTGAGGATGCTGTAGCCCAGGAGAAGGGTCACGGAGGATGGATGGTTGACCTGAGCATAGGCAAGAGCGTGAGACTGAAGAAGGGTTCTCTCAACTTCAACCTCATGATTACCAACCTGCTGAACAACCAGACCATCGTAACAGGCGGATATGAGCAGAACTCACGTTCAAGCTATACACTGGATGTTAACGGCAACGTGAAGAATCCACGCCTCTACCAGTTCTCAAAGAATCCTAAGAAGTATTACACCTGGGGTACCAACGGCATGTTCCAGGTATCTTACAGATTCTAAAGAACAGTTTCTCTTTAACATAAAGAACAGGGAGCAATCCCGTTTCTCTATAACAATAAAAAGAAAGAACAATGAAAAAGATAAAATTCATAGCATTGGCATTCCTGGCACTGACTCTGGGGTCGTGTATGGGCGACGGTTATGCTGACCCAGACCTGACCGAGAAGGTGCCTGCATCTCCATGGGGCAACAACAGCCTGAGGGAGAAGAATGTGATCAGCATAGCAGATTTGAAGACCCAGTTTGCTACGATTATCAACAGCGACAATGGCTACAAGCAGATTGAGAAAGACATGATGATCAAGGCGGTAGTGACGGGCAATGATGTCAGTGGCAATATCTACAACCAGGTGAGCGTTCAGGATGCATCCGGCGCTATCATCATTGCCATCAACGGAAGTGGTCTGTCGGGTTATCTTCCTGTTGGACAGGAGATTCTCGTAAACCTGAAGGGTCTCTATATCGGAAGTTACAAGAAGTTGCCTCAGATTGGCGGTGTGAATACCAAGCTCTCAGATGGAAGTCTGGGTATGGGCAAGATAGAGCGTGCCATTTGGAACGAGCACTTCAAGATTCTGAACCCTGGCGAGGCTGATGCAAACACGGTAGTGCCAGAGGAGTTTGACCTGACAAAGCTTACTGATGCAGCCTATATGAATGCTAACGTGGGCAAGCTGATGACCCTGAAGAAGGTGAAGTTTGCTTCTGCCAACGGTACTAACGTATGGGCACCAGATGATACCAATACGAGTCTGGAACTGATTGATGCCGAAACGGGCAAGAGAATCAGCAGCAGCAATCTGGTAGTGCGCAACTCGGGTTATTCTAAGTTTGCCAACGAGGTGATTCCAAAGGGTGTATTCGATATCACCGGTATCTTCACCCGTTACAATAACACCTGGCAGATTGTGCTTCGCAGCACAGATGATCTGAAGGCATCAGAAACAGGCGGTACATTGGAGAAGCCTTACACCGTGGCTCAGGCACTGGAGAAGATCAATGCCGGTACAGCAGGCGATGCTAAGGTTTATGCTACCGGTATCATCGTAAAGGTGAAAGATGTAGATACAGGCACGTATGGTAACGGTACATTCGTTATCTCTGACGACGGTAAGGATACAGAAGGCAAGACTCTCGAGGTATTCCGTTGCTTCAACATCGATGGTGCAAAGTGGACAGAGGAAACCAAGAAAATCCTTGTACCAGGCAAGAAGGTGGTTGTATCAGGCACCCTGCTTGATTATAACGGCACCAAAGAGATTAAGGGTGGCAATCTCATCTCTATCAAGTAATTACTGATTATCAAAATAGTAACAATATTTAAAAAGACAATAATATGAAAAAGTATATATTTTCAGTTTTGATGGCGGCAATGGCTGCCTTCACATTCAGCAGCTGTGAGGACGTTCCTGAGCCTTATACACAGCCTACTCAGCCTGGTGCTCCAACCACAGCAGAGGCTAAGGGTACAGGTTCTGCTGCAGACCCATTCAACATTGCCGGTATCATTAAGTATATCGAAAATGGCGGTAGCGCAGATCAGGAAGTTTACACCAAGGGTAAGGTGGTATCAGTTAAGGCAGGCAGCTTTGATGCCAGTTTTGGTAGTTTGAAGTATTATATTTCTGATGATGGTACTACGGCTAACCAGTTCTATGTTTACAATGGCTATGCTGGTCCAAATCGCACAAAGTTTTCAGGCGAAGATGCTCTGAAGCCAGGCGATGAGGTTGTTATCTGCGGTAAGGCAAAGAACTACAACGGAACCAACGAATATGATACAGGTAACTATCTTGTATCTCTCAATGGTAAACCAACAAGTGGGTCTACAACCCCTGATACTCCAACCGACGGTTACATCAATGAGACATTCAGCAAGAGCTTCGGTTCATTCACAGCCAAGACCATTAAGGGCACAGCATGGGTTATCGACTCTTACGGCTATGCAAAGGCTACAGGTTACGATAATGCCTCTAAGACAACAACTCCTTCAGAAAGCTACATTGTTTCTAAGGCTATCGACCTCTCTGCATCTAAAAGCGCGACATTGGAGTTCTCTTACATTCTCCGCTATGTTACAAAAAATGGTGCAGCCGTTGAGGGAGTAAAGAATCAGGTTCTCATCACAGACAATTACACCGGTGACCCAGCAACAACCAAGTGGACTGACATTACTGGCACAATGAAGGAAGGTGTGGATTGGAATACCTGGGAAACCTACAAGCACGATCTCTCAGCCTTCAAGGGCAAGAAGAATGTAGTTATCGCTCTCCACTATGCCTGCGCAGCTTCATCTGGAACATGGGAAGTAAAGAATCTATCAGTAAAAGAGGCTACAGGAGAAACTCCTGACACCCCATCTAAGCCTGATACTCCTGCTACCCAAGATGGCATTACCATCAACGACCTGACCGTAACTTTGGCTAACAACGGTGTAACAGCCGGCGAAAGCCTTAAGATTGATGACGTCAGCGCATTGAAACCTGATGCTACTCTTACAGAAATCAAATTGTCTGACGGCACAGTTATCGCATTTGACAAGAACAGTGGTACAAACGCTCCTGCTTACAACTCAAAGTTTAATGAGTTGCGTATCTATGCAAACAACAAGATGACTTTCACAGCCAGCAAGCCTATCGCAAAGATTATCTTTACATGCACATACGATACAAACAAGAACTGGAATGCTGTAGGTAACGAAACTGCTACTGTAGTATTCTCAGGAAATACAGCAACCTATACAAATACATTCAGCGGTACAGGCGGTGGCGTTCAGCTCCGTATTGCCAAGATGGAAATCGTATACGCAAAGTAATTCCTCTAGTAGATATTATGTATTAGAAAAAATACCAATCCCCATCGTCCTCTACACAAACAGAGGCGATGGGGATTTTTTTTCATCCATTAAAAACATAGGTGTCAGGAGGGAACGCGAACCTACGTATTATGCTCATTTCTAAAATATTTCTTAAAAAGAAGAAGAAATATTTGGTGGTTTCAGGAAAAAAGCGTAACTTTGCAGCCTGAAATTGATAACAGGCTATAATGGGCATGCCCCGATAAGGGACACGAAATGATGCAACGAGCATCCCCATGACGTCTAATTTTAATAACCCAATAAAAATAAAAAAGAAAAATGAAAAAAGGTATTCATCCAGAGAATTATCGTCCTGTAGTATTCAAGGATATGTCTAACGGCGATATGTTCCTCTCTCAGTCTACATGCAAGACTAACGACACTGTTGAGTTCGAAGGCGAGACTTATCCAGTTGTTAAGATTGAAATCTCTAGCACATCTCACCCATTCTACACAGGTAAGAGCAAGCTCGTTGATACAGCGGGTCGCGTAGACCGCTTCATGAACCGTTACGGCAAATTGAAGAAGTAATAATATACCTTTTTTATAAGGATATATTTATTATCGCAAAGATACTGAGTGCATTCCAGCGTAGTTGCATATACGTAGGAATGCACTTTTTTTCTCTCACTACAAATCCTCATGCAATCGATTTCTACATACATTTTTATATAGAAAGTACTTAATCTTTAACTTCAAAACATTATCGAGAATTATGAAGCATACTAAGTTTTTTATCTTCGCGCTCGTTGCTGCGATGACGTTCTCTGCCTGCGGCACAGACGATACCCTACAGTTCTATTATCCTGAAAATGGCGGTAATACGGGTGGTGGAAGCACAGGTGGCAATACCAGTGGTGAATCAACCGATAAGAACAACACAAACAAGAATGTGGCTACTGCCAACATGCCACAAGTGGTAAGAAACGCTATCGGCGGTCTGGAGTTTCCAAAGCTCAAGAATAATGGTACCAGCTATGCCATCGTTCACATGGATAATACAACAGGTATGTTGAACTATTCTACAGAATGGGATGACAACATGAAGAGCCAGAGATGGAGCTGCTATACTTTCCACACCGGAAACACGGCATCTAACGTAAAAAGATGGGATGCTCCTCAGGGCGAGCGCCAGTATCCATGGGATACAGATTTGCAAGAACAGTGGGGAATCACAGATTTCACAGAAGACCCTACTCCTACAACTCAAGGCTTTGACCATGGTCATATCTGCCCTTCTGCTGACCGCAAGCTCAATCTGACACAGCAGAAACAGACTTTCTTCATGACCAACATGCAGCCTCAATATGCCAATTTCAACCAGCGTGGAACATGGTATAAAATGGAGGAAGATCTTCGTACCAAAGCTCCAAAGATTGACTCAGATACCCTCTTCATCGTGAAGGGCGGTACCATCGACCCGGTGGGCAGCGAGAGTAATCTCCTGGGCTGGAAGAAGAAGGGTGCTTCTAGCGAAACCCAGAAGCCAGGCTATATCCCAATACCAAAGTATTTCTTTGTAGCAGTACTGAAAAAGGAGCTAAACAAGAGCACCAACCAGTATACATACAGCGCTTTCGGCTACTGGTTCCCTCACGAGAACAAGGCATTTGAAAAGGGCGATCAGCTCGGCAAATATGTGGTAAACATCAAGACGCTGGAAGACAAAACCGGCATCGACTTCTTCTGTAATCTCCCTGATGAAATAGAGAAGGATGTAGAAAACCAAGATGCAGAAGCTCTCAAGAAACTTTGGGGCTTTAAATAAATCAGGCTATATACAAACAAAGAATCCGCTCTCTCAAATCAATGAGAGAGCGGTTTCTTTTGTTTATATCATCATCTTCTCGGCAACTTCTTGATTGTATGTGGCATGAATGCCCTGCCGGTAGCCTTACCGAAGCTAGGAGCTACAGAATCGGTTGAAGCAGAACGGGTCTTCTTACGGGCTCCACTCGGATTGTAGCGCACTAAATCGATTTGCATCACATCACCCTTAGCCTTACCTGTTCCTATCATATAACCATAGAACACATCCTGCCCCTTTTCATCACCCAGATAGAAACCATATTGCTTAGCACCTGCATCCATCACATAGGTAGCACCAGAATCATTATAGCGGATATAAATATCACCATTCTTATCGATGTACCAGGTAAACTTCAGAGTCTGGGATTCATTGCTTCCATCATCGGCATAATCCACTTCTACACCATTACCACTGAGCGAGTTAACCTTATCACCCGCCTGATAGAACGTCATCTCGGCATTGAAACTGTAGTTATTGCGAGACTGGCCGTCCTCAGCAAGTTCAGAGAGCATCACAGAGCCTCTCCAGTCGCCTGTAAGAGTCTGAGCCTCCGACAGCAGGTAATCATCCTGAGAGCCGTTAGAACCGTTGTTCCAGTCGCCCTGGTTCCATCCCCAGCCACCATGATTATAGTCATCATACCAGTAATAATCATCATGCCAGTAATAATCATCATCACATGAGGTGAATGAGAAAGATGCTGCAGCTATCGCCATCCACATCCATATCTGCTTAAACTTTTTCATATCTTGTTTCCTTTCTTCAAACTAAATTCCTTATTGCCTTACTTCACTACAAAGCGGCGAACAGGCTTCTGATTATCATCTGCCACCTTAACATACTCTACAGAATCCTTAGCTCCGCGAGAAACAATCTGGGTGTTCTCCAAGCCCGAATGCTGCTTGCTGTAGCCCCAACCGTCATCGTAGTCCCAATCGTAGCCCCAGTCATAATCGCGCCAGTTATAGCTGTAAGAATCACGATAAAGTTCGAAATAAGCACGGTTGCCGTTATCAGCCTCTACATATCCAGAGAACTTGCGGTCGCCCAGAGCATAATCGTAAATCACAACATCGCTACCCTCATCAAGAAGAGTGATATAGATGTTTCTGTTGCGTACTGTCCAGGTAATGCGGTTTGCTATATAATTGTTGCCATGCCAGTAATTTCCCTTAAAGTAATCGATCCAATAGCCTGTACCGGAATAGATGCCATCATTCTGGTCGAATCGGATTACCGAGTAGAGGGCATTCTGATTACCATATTCTACCAACATATTACCCTTCCATGTACCATCGAGGGTGTATGCAATATCAGAATCATCATCACATGAGGTGAATGAGATGCTCATCAAAGCTATGAAAGCCATTGTGAGAAGAGTAGTAAACTTTTTCATATCAATTTATCAGTTAAGTTATTTATATTCTTATATCTTCTATACTTTTGAGTTCTCGAAGAACAGCATTCTTTCTTGAACTCGATGCAAAGGTAGTGGTTTTTGCGGCTACCACAAAGGGGAAAAGGATACAAACTGAGGGGGAAATCCCTATTCTTTAGAAAAACATGAAGAAAATTCAGAAATAACCAATAGCGAAACAACATACGCTAAACAAAAGAAAAGCAGGGAGATAACAACCAAATATTACACCTATTCTATGAAAAGTGGAAGATTTTAAGGCGCTAACATAAAAAAATACACCTAAAACTACAATATCTCATTTATTTTCACTACCTTTGTTGCGATTAATAAACGTATACGAATAAAAAATGATGAAAAGAAAATTATATATCACCCTATTAGGACTGCTCTCTACCATCATGACAGCAGCTGTACCCTACTGCGATGTGAGAAAATTCTCTATCACAGACGGACTCGCTGCCAATACCATCTCAGACCTCAAACAAGGTAAAGACAACCTCATGTGGTTCAGTACATGGAACGGACTGTCGTTCTATGACGGCTACAAATTTCATACTTTCAGAGACAACCCGGATGATATTGACGTACTGTCAACCAACCGTATACTGAAAATAGAACCATCCTATAACAACAACGTGTGGTGTATCACATACGACCACAAGCTCTACGTATACGATACCCACTTCTGCCGGTTCTTTGCTGTAGGACAGAAATTCAACGAACTGTTCAACATCGACCTGCGCGTGAGCCAGGTATACCCATTGAAAAACGGAGCTACATGGTTTACTTCAGAAAATGGAAAATACATCATCCGATCAGCAGGAAGAACCTTTGATGAGCGGAACATAGAACTCATCAAAGTAGGAGAAAAGGGACTCAGAAGCGGAAATGTATGGTACATCCATCGAGATATACACGGAAGAGAATGGGTGCTTACCGACAAAGGCGCATACATATATCATTCGAAAATTCCAAGCAAACTGCCTTTCAAATGGCTCAGAGGGGTGGGAGAAGATGAGTTCCTGGCAACTGAAGACGGCAAACTGGCAAAATATGACCTGCAGAACCGACTCACCATGATACCAATGCCGGAAGGCGTAACCCGTATCAACCAACTGAAAAATACAGGTTACCAACTCCTGCTGGCAACCAATCTGGGTGTTATCATCTACAACCCGCGCACCTTCAAGTTTGATATCATCAACGTACAGAGCCCGAGTCAGCCTCTGGCAGAGGTAAAGAAGATTTATACCGATGATTTCGGTATGGTATGGGCATTCACTGACGGCATGGGAGTAACCCTCGTCAATCCGAAGACCGGACAGAAACAGTGGCTCTTTGCCGACCAGGACGACCCGATGGACCGCACAACCTGCGAAAGCAATTTCATCACACAAGATGAACACAAGACCCTCTGGGTAGTGCCAAGAGGAGGAACCTTCAGTTATTTTGACCGCAAGGCAGGAAAACTGGTGCCTTATCTGCTGAGAAGCAATTCATCGGGCAACTACCGCATACCGAAGATTACGAAATATGTACTCTCAGACCAGGGAATCCTCTGGCTGACAGGCTCTCACGACCTGACACAGGTAGTCTTCAAATATCACCCTTATATTATCAACAAGCTGGATGTGGGCGAAGACGAAGTGTTCTCGGTGAATGCATCGCCAGACGGACATATCTGGGCTGGTTATTACAATGGTATAATCCAGGTGCTCAACGCATCCTACCAAAGCATCGGATACCTGTCGCCAAGCGGACAGATTGTGCCACAGCAGGTAAACTTCACCGAGAAGGGCATCATGTCTATCCACTTCGATATCAAGGGAAGAGCATGGATAGGAACCAACGGAAATGGTGTCTATCTGATAGATAAAATGCAGGTAAGACACTTTGTTTATGATGCCAACAACCCGTCATCGCTGCCGTTCGACAAGATACAAGACATTGTAGCCGACCGCACCGGACGCATCTGGATAGGTACCTACGGAGGTGGGCTGGCACTTGTTAACGAGGCGGCAGACGGCAGTATCAGTTTCATCAGTAAACGAAACGGCCTGCCTTGGGAGAAACAGCACTACGACCGCATACGCCGCATCTGCTGCACCACTACGGGAACCATTCTCGTAGGAACTACAGATGGTCTCATCACCTTCAGTGATGCCTTTACAAACGCAAGAAAGATCAATTACCACAAGACCTACTACATACCGAACGATACAACAAGTCTGGCTGCAAACGATATGAACAATATCATGGAGCACACCAGCGGCAAGATGTATATCTCGCAACAGGGCGGTTTGATGGAAGAGATTGTGAGCAAATCGCTCCTGCAAGACAACCTGAAGATGAAATACTTCCATGCCATCGATGTTAACGAAGGCATCGTACAGGGCATGGTAGAAGACAACCAGGGAAGAATCTGGGTAATCAGAGAGTCGAGTATCGACTGCGTAAACCCGAAAACGGGCCAGTGCAATGTGTTCGGACCTAACGATTTCGACTTCAACATGTCGTTCTCGCAAAGCCGTCCTTACCACGATCCGGCAAGCAACAACATCTCGGTAGGTACCCCGATGGGACTGATTACCTTCAATCCGGCTACGCTGAAGAAGAGCAACTACCAGCCTAAAGTCATCTTCTGTTCCCTCCATTATAGCGGAGAGAAGGAGTCGGAACCTATCCTGCACAAGGATAAAATAGTGATTCCTGCCAACAAGCGAAACCTGACCATCAACTTCGCATCGCTCGACTATCAGCGCAAGTATCAGACCAAATACCTCTATCGCATAGATGGTTATACAGCTCCAGGCGTGTGGATATCAAACGGAAGCAACCATACCATCGGCTTCAACCGTATCAGTCATGGCGATTACGTACTCAAGGTGAGAGCCACCAACTCTCACGGTGTATGGAGCAAGTATGTGGCAGAACTGCCTATCGAAGTGCGCCCTACCTTCTGGGAAAGCATCTGGGGCAAATTTCTGATGCTGCTTCTGCTCTTCGGTATCGTAGGCGCAATCTTCTATACCTACAACCAGCGCCAGCGCGAGAACGTAACCCACGAGATGAGCATGCTGAAGAACGAGTTCTATAACGATGCTGCCAACCGTCTGAGAACCCCTCTAACGCTCATCGGAGCCCCGGTAAAAACCATTCTAGATACCGAGCCGGGTATCACCCGAAAGGGCAAGGAACTGCTGAGAATGGTAATAGACAATGCTAACGAAATGCTGGTAATGCTGGACAAGGTTCAGAGATATGGTAGCAATGCAAACTTCCATACGAACAGCGGTCTGACCGAGGAAGATTACGACCTGGCAGAAAGAGAAAAAGCGAATGGCCAGATTGACGACCACAATGCATCTGACTATCTGGAAGAAACCAACAAACAGAAAGAAGAAAAGGATGCAGAGGCAGAACGCCTGGAAGAAATGGGCAAGGAACAGAAAGAAGCACAGGAAGAAGCGGAACTCAAAGACCAGACAGTACTGGTAGTAGAAGACAATGCCGACCTGCGCAAGTTCCTCTACAGCATTCTCTCGCCTACCTATAACGTGCTGCTCTCAGAGAACGGAAAGGCTGGCTTGGTAATGGCGCGCAAGGAGATACCAGACTTTATCCTCACGGACGTTACCATGCCTGTGATGGATGGTTTGTCGATGATTCACGAGATCAAGCAGGATACCACCCTCAACAACATCCCTGTGATGATTCTCTCGGCCAAGGCAAGCGTAGAAGACCAGCAGCGAGGTTTTGATGAAGGAGTTGACGCCTATATCACCAAGCCATTCTCTACCCCTTATCTGCTCGGCCGAATAGAGGCTATCCTCACCCAGCGCCGCAACATTCAGGTGGATATCATCAGGAAACTGAAGGAAGCTGGCGATAAAGATGCCATAGCAGCCTTGCGAATACTGCCTGCAGCAGCTCCTCTGCCTGCTATTAACCAGGCTGAAACTAGTGCCGAGAACGAAGCGGTTGACCCAAACAGCGAGCTGGCATTGATGGCGGCACAGATGCAGGACAGAACCATGATGCGTGCCTTCAGGTTTATTGTTGAAAATGCAGGCAACCCGGAACTCAAGATAGATGATATCTCGAACGAAATCGGTATGAGCCGAAGCGTACTATATAATAAGGTGAAAGCAACGACCGGAATGACGCCGGTAGACTTCGTTCGCCATATACGTATCAAGAAGGCATGCGAGATGTTGCGCAAGACAGACGATACACTGAGCAGCATCGCCTTTGCAGTAGGTTTCACCGACCCTAAGTATTTCTCGAAGGTATTCAAGAAAGAAACGGGTATCGTGCCTACTGAATACCGAAACAGAACGCAGGGATAGCCCGCATCATTACAGATGAAAGCAGTCATCATTACTGATGGCTGCTTTTATCTGTATTGACAAAAAAGTAATACATATTACAGGACATATCTTCAGTTGTTGCCGAGCACAGCCTTCTTCGTTATCGTACACAGCAAAACGTTCAAGCAAGGAAAAAAGCAGAATAGTCATAAAATTGAGCCATTTTGCTTTGTTTTTTGACCGAATATTGCAAAAAAGTATAAAAATGGGGGGGTATTTGATTAATTTTCCCTTTTTACTGAAAAAAAACTGAGAAAAAGTTTGGTGTTACAAGAAAATGTAGTATCTTTGCAACAAGTTCTTAGAAAAGTTAAATGATAGATTAATCGTAAACCTCTTTTTCTTTGTTTTTTTGAGGAAAAAGAGGTAAAGAAAAAGAAATGCAGGGTTTGTGAAAATCCTGCATTTTTTATTTTTACAACTTTCATACAGGCCGTTATGTAGTCTTATAATCTACACACCTTTCTATTCACAAACCCAATTATCTACGGAATCTATATACTCTTAACTGCGATACTATCTACATTATATATATTACGCACAGAACTTTCGCATGTGGTTCAAGTACGGGCTGAAGGCCCAAAAGCTCCTAGCCCAGGGCAACACCCTGGGTATGATGGCAATCAGCAAGACGCCCTGTAAGGGCAAAAGCTTTATGTTTTATCTGGAGTTTTAAAGCTTTTGCCCTTACAGGGCGACAGGTTTGAGTCCAATTACCCAGGGCGATGCCCTGGGCTAGGGGCTTCTGCCCTTTCAGGGCGTATGGGACAAAACTTGCGAAAGTTCAGTTATGCTTATTCCTTCATCTATGATTTTGTTCGATTTTTAGAATTTTTAAAAAAACTCTTGAAGTATTCTAAGAGAAAAGTAGTATCTTTGCACTCTAGATCATATAAGTTGAGATCGGAAATATAGATAACACATACATAAAGATAAAAAAAATGAGAACTGTTTACGAATTTTCTGTTAAAGACAGAAAGGGAAAGGATGTTTCCCTCAAGGAGTATGCCAACGAAGTGCTGCTCATCGTTAACACCGCCACAAAGTGTGGTTTCACACCTCAGTATGAGGAACTGGAGAAACTTTATGAGACCTATCATTCTCAAGGTTTCGAAATACTTGATTTTCCTTGCAACCAGTTTGGTCAGCAAGCCCCTGGTACAGATGAAAGCATTCATCAGTTCTGCAAGCTTACATACGGCACAGAGTTCCAGCGCTACAAGAAGATCAAGGTAAACGGAGACGATGCTGCCCCTCTCTTCAAATTTCTGAAAGAATGTAAGGGCTTTGCTGGTTGGGACGAGAGCCACCCTCTCTACCCTGTTCTCGACAAGATGTTGAGCGAGGCTGATCCTAACTACAAGGAGAGTGCCGATATCAAGTGGAACTTCACCAAGTTCCTCGTTAACAAGAAGGGTCAGGTTGTAGCCCGCTTCGAGCCTACCACAAGCTTCGATGTCATCGCTAAGGCTATCGAAGAGTGGTTGAACTTCTAATGAAAGATAGAAGTCTCGAACTGAGAATAGAATTTCTAAAAAAAGAGAATAGAATCTCTAAATAAAAAGCCAGGTTGCTTTTCGCAGCCTGGCTTCTTTTATATGTGATATCGTTATTTCAATATATCTCAAAGAATAATTGTCAACTGTTTGCTATAAACTATAAACTATTAACTGTAAACTATTAGTCAACCTTTGGCACATCCTTGAGGAACTGCTGGATTTCTTCATCACTTACTGAATAATTGTGCAAATCGCCATTAATATAGCTATCGTAAGACGGCATATCGATAAGACCATGGCCTGAGAGGCAGAACAGGATAACCTTCTCCTTGCCCTCTTCCTTAGCCTTCAGAGCCTCACGTATAGTGGCTGCAATCGCATGGCAGCTCTCTGGAGCAGGAATGATACCCTCGGTCTGTGCAAAGAGCATACCCGCCTTGAATGACTCCAGTTGAGGGATATCTACACCATGCAGGTAACCATCCTTCAGAAGCTGGGAAATAATCATGCCCGCACCATGATAACGGAGACCACCGGCATGAATGTTGGCTGGCTTGAAATCATGACCCAAAGTAAACATTGGCAGCAATGGAGTATAACCTGCCTCATCACCGAAATCATACTCAAACTTACCGCGAGTCAGCTTAGGACAGCTCTCCGGCTCTGCAGCTATAAACTCAGTATGGCGCTCGCCTGTGAAGTTGTGACGGAGGAATGGGAAGGCAATACCACCAAAGTTACTACCACCACCGAAACAAGCAATCACCTGATCAGGATACTCACCTGCCATCGCCATCTGCTTCTCTGCCTCTAGACCGATGATGGTCTGGTGAAGTGCCACATGATTGAGCACGGAACCCAGTGTATACTTACAGCCCGGTGTGGTTGTAGCCAACTCAACAGCCTCACTGATAGCTGTACCGAGCGAACCAGGATGATGAGGATCGCGTGTGATGATATTCTTACCGGCACGTGTACTCATGGAAGGAGAACCCTCTACAGTGGCTCCAAACGTACGCATGATGCTGGAACGGTATGGTTTCTGCTGCATGGTAATCTTTACCTGATAAACTGCTGCCTCCAGGCCGTAGAGTTTTGCTGCATAAGAGAGGGCTGCACCCCACTGTCCTGCACCAGTCTCTGTAGTGACGTTGGTATCACCCTCCTGCTTACAGTAATAGCACTGAGGAATCGCTGAATTGATTTTATGAGAACCTAACGGGTTGGTACTCTCATTCTTGAAGTAGATATGCGCCGGAGTACCGAGTGCCTCCTCAAGGGCATAAGCACGTACAAGAGGGGTTGAACGGTAGAAGGTGTACTTCTCCAGCACATCTTCTGGAATGTCAATCCAGGCATGCTCTGTATCAAGTTCCTGCTTTGAGCACTCCTTATTAAATACGTGTGACAAATCATCAGCACTCATTGGCTGGTGAGTCTGAGGGTTCAACGGTGGCAATGGCTTGTTAGGCATATCTGCCTGAATGTTGTACCACTGAGTAGGAAGTTCCTGCTCGCTTAAGATGTACTTTTTCTGTCTCATATCTATATATATGTTTAAAATTGTTGTATGCCTGAACAAAGGTACAAATAAAAAATGAAATAAAAAACTTTTTTATCTGATTTTCCACTATTTTTTTTATTTTTGTCCAACAAATCAGTTAATTCTATTGGTATTATTTGTTGCCAAAGTATACAATCGGTGTGATTTCTAAGATTTTAACCAAATATTACACCTAAAATATCAAATATTACCCCACTATTATAACAGGAAATAGTATCTTTGCAACAGAAAAATTCAACATGCGTTGTGAAACGCTTATCATCATCTTTTACTTATACAAAAAATAAAACATTGGAACTCAATAGGGATATTGGGATTCCAATGTTTTTTTTATGCAATAAACTGATTACTTTTCATTACCTAAATCTATCTGCGATATCTGATTCAGCAGGTTTACAGCCTGCCCTACTGTCTTCACATCATTGATGCGAAGCATTCGCTTGTTGAATTTTTCCTTCAGAACACAATCTTGAATATGACTGGTAACGTAAGCGAGTATGCGGTTAAACATCTGACTTCTGTAGAACGGACTGTTTACATTGCTTACAAACTGCATCTGCATATAGCCCTGCTTGAGAATAATCTTCTCGCAACCTAGCTTCTTGCCTACCCTACGCAGACCTACCACATGCATCAGTTCGTCTGCTTCATGAGGCACAGGACCAAAACGGTCTATCATACGCTTGCGGTAAGCTTCTACTTCATCATCGCTCTCCAGGCGGTCCAGTTCACGATAAAGAAGCATGCGCTCACTGTCACCAGGCACATAAGTCTGAGGGAAATACATCTCCAGATCGCTCTCTATGCCACAATCGTCAACGAAATCATCACCCGTAAGCTGGGCACCTTCATCCATCTTCTCCTGATAAAGATCACAGAACTCCTCGTTCTTCAACTCTGTGACAGCCTGAGAGAGAATCTTCTGGTAGGTTTCATAACCCAGATCTTCCATAAAACCGCTCTGCTCAGAGCCCAGCAGATTACCCGCACCGCGGATATCCAGGTCCTGCATGGCGAGATTGAAGCCGCTACCCAGTTCGCTGAACGTCTCCAGAGCCTCCAGCCGGCGACGCGCCTCAGGAGTAAGTGCACTCTTAGGTGGCGCCATCAGATAGCAGAAAGCCTTCTTGTTGCTTCTTCCTACGCGTCCACGCATCTGATGCAGGTCACTCAATCCGAAGTGATGAGCATCGCTCACGATAATCGTATTGGCATTGGAAATGTCGATACCGTTCTCTACAATAGTGGTAGAAAGCAGTACATCATAATCGTAATTGATAAAGCCCATGATGATTTTCTCCAAATCCTCAGGCTTCATCTGTCCGTGACCGATTGCTACCCTACAGTCTGGGATATGCTTCTCGATGAGCATCTTGAGTTCCGGAAGCTTGGATATTCTGTCGCATACGAAATAAACCTGTCCGTTTCGGCTCATCTCGAAGTTGATGGCATCGCAGATAACTTCACTACTAAACGTTACCAGTTCGGTATGAATCGGATAACGGTTAGGTGGCGGAGTGCGCATGATACTCATATCCCGGGCGCCCATCAGAGAGAACTGGAGGGTTCGCGGAATCGGAGTGGCACTCATCGTGAGTGTATCGACATTTACCTTGAGCTGACGGAGTTTCTCTTTGGTAGACACACCGAACTTCTGCTCTTCATCGATGACGAGCAGTCCCAGGTCATGCCATTTCACGGTCTTTGATATCAGCTTATGCGTACCTATGAGGATATCAATCTTACCCTCTTTCAGGGCGTCAAGCACCTCTCTGGTTTCCTTCGTTGTACGGGCTCTACTGAGATAGTCTACCCTTACAGGCATGCCTTCCAGACGCTTTTTGAAAGTCTGATAATGCTGGAAAGCCAGAACGGTAGTAGGCACCAGCACCGCAACCTGCTTGCTGTCGCACGCTGCCTTGAAGGCTGCACGGATGGCAACCTCAGTCTTGCCGAAGCCCACATCGCCACAAACCAGACGGTCCATCGGTCTGCCGCTCTCCATATCCTTCTTTACCTCCTGGGTAGCCTTATTCTGGTCTGGCGTATCTTCATACAGGAAGGAAGCCTCCAGCGTATGCTGCAGATAATTGTCGGCACTGAAGGCGAATCCCTTCTCCCGTCGGCGCTGGGCATAGAGTTTGATCAGGTCGCGCGCAATGTCCTTGATTCGCTTCTTAGCTTTGTCCTTGAGTTTATCCCAGGCACCTGTACCCAGTGTAGACAGGCGAGGCGGAGTACCGGTATCGCTGCGGCGATATTTGCTGATTTTATAAAGCGAGTGGATAGAAACATCCACCTTGTCATTGTTCGTATAGACGATGCGGATCATTTCCTGATAGCTGTTGCCCGTAGGAACCCTAACCAGACCGCCGAACTTGCCGATACCGAAGTCTACATGCACGATAAAATCTCCCACTTCCATCTCCTGCAGTTCCTTCATGGTGAGTGCCATCTTGCCGGCTCTCGCTTTATCTGAGCGCAGGTTATATTTATGAAAACGGTCAAAAATCTGATGATCGGTAAAGAAACAGCACTTCTTGTCATGGTCAGTAAAGCCTTCATGAAGCGTCTTGTCTACCGGTGTAAAACGGATGGCGTAGCGCTTCAGCTCTTCGCTTTCAAAGATATCCTTCAGGCGCTGTTGCTGCTTCTGGCTATCTGCCAATATATATAAGGTGTAACCCTGGAGCAGGAAATCCTCCAGAGTCTGGCAAAGCAAATTAAAATTCTTATGGAAAAGAGGCTGTGGAGCGATATTGAAAGGTATCACAGCCGGACTCTCTGACGGAGCGACCTTGCCGAACTCGATACGGAGATGAGCCGCTACTGCCTTCTTGAAATCGAGCGGAGAAACGAGGTTGAGCTCGGTCTTCATCTCATGTCTGATGCGCTCTGCCTCCACCTCAGTGGCTCCCTCCAGCTGCTCGGCAAGGCTCTGCGATGAGAAGCCTTCGGTATAAATCTGACCGATGCGGTCGCAAACGAAAGCAAGGTCTTTCGCCACGACTGGCGTACTTTCGGAGAGGAAATTGAGGAAACACTGCTTGTTGCTCTCGATATGGGCGAGTTCGGGCACGATTTCTATCTCTGTGCGCTTCGCCTGCGAGAGCTGGGTCTCAACATCAAAGGTACGGATGGTGTCAATCTCATCGCCGAAGAAGTCGATACGGAACGGATATTCGCAGCTGTAGGAATAAACATCGAGGATGCTTCCACGCACGGCAAACTGGCCCGGTTCATAAACATAATCGGTTTCTTTGAGTTCGAAATCGCGCAGGGTATGAACTACATCGGTCTGAGCAATCTGCTGGCCTACAGCCAGTTTCATTATCCGTTCATCCAGATTCTGCTTAGCCACAACGAGTTCTGCCAGTGCATCGGGATAAGTGACTACCAGGAAATGTCCTCCCGAAGAGAGGCGCGCCAGCACCTCTGTACGTAGGATTTCGTTCGCTGCATCACGCTGCCCGTATTTCACGGCACGCCGATAGCTGGAAGGAAAGAAGAAGACCTTCTCCTGCCCCATCATCTGAGTGAGATCGTGATAAAAATAGCCTGCTTCATCGGCATCATCCAGTACGAAGAGTACCGAACGCTTCATCTTCCCCTGCAGAGAAGCAAAGAACATCGGAGCCGAAGAGCACAGCAAACCCTGGAGAAAAATGGAATGAACCGACTTCTTCCCCATCAAATCAAAGAGGGCATCCGCCTGTGGCGAACGCCCGTATGTTTTTTCTATCTTTTGGATTTCCATCCAAGTACTGATTAGTGATTACTGATTACTGAGTAGTGATTACAGAGTATTAATCCTTCTTCGGATATTTCTTGAACCAGCCATCCAGGCGCAGTCGCATCACGCCAAAGAAAGCCTCACCGAAGATTCCACCACTCATCTTGCTCACACCTTCACGACGGTTAACAAAGATGACAGGCACCTCCTTGATCTTGAAACCGATTCGATGAGCCGTATATTTCATCTCTATCTGGAAAGCATAGCCCTTGAAGCGGATAGCATCCAAATCTATGGTTTCCAACACCTTACGTCGGTAGCAGACGAATCCAGCTGTGGTATCATTCACCTTAAATCCGGTTACGATACGTACGTATTTAGAAGCGAAATAGCTCATCAATACGCGTCCGATAGGCCAGTTGACCACGTTCACACCCGAAATATATCTTGAGCCTACAGCCACATCATAGCCCTCATCGTGAGTTGCCGCATAGAGACGAGGCAAATCATTAGGATCATGACTGAAGTCGGCATCCATCTCGAAGATGAAGTCATAGCCCTGCTTCAATGACCATTTGAAGCCCATGATATAGGCAGTACCCAAACCGAGTTTACCCGAACGCTCTAGGATATGCAGACGACCGGCAAACTCATTAGCCATCAAGCCCTTGACAATGGCAGCAGTACCATCAGGACTTCCGTCATCGATAACGAGGATATCAAACTGCTTTTCGAGACCGAAGACAGCACGGATGATTTTCTCGATGTTTTCCTTCTCATTATATGTAGGAATGATTACTATGCTATCACTCATAACTTCTTCTAATTTTAATGATTCTGATACTAAATAATGTAATACAGATGCAAAATTACAACTTATTTTTGAAATAACAAGCAAAAACCCGAAATTATTGGTCAGGATTCTCTACAAAACCTTGATATTTCTTGTCAAGCCCGTTCATGATCGCCTCATAGCTCTTGTTCATCTGGTTCTTGATATTGTCAGCTCCCTTGCCTATCGGCTCGATAGGCTCATGAATGGTGAGCTTCAGAGGATGCCAGAAAGCCCAGTAGATGTCCTTCATGCGAGGCTTCACATCAAAACTGCCATTGATGGTAAGCGGACATACCGGCAACTGCAGTTCATCGGCAAGCATGAAAGCACCGCGGCGGAACACGCCCATGTGCCCCGTAAACGAACGGGCGCCCTCAGGGAATACCACCAGCGACATGCCCTCTTTAAGCACCTCACGAGCACGGTCATAAGAAGCACGGATCTTCGAAGGTCCGCTCTTGTCTACAAAGATGTGGTGCGCATACTCACAGGCGATACCGATGAGAGGCACTTTGCGCAAGCCCTTCTTCATCATCCACTTGAAGTTTCTGCCCAGAAAACCGTATATCAGGAAGATATCGAAAGCACCCTGATGATTGGCCACGAAAACATAACTCTGGTTCTTCTTGAGATGCTCACGTCCCTCTACTTTTACAGGCAGAAGGAGGATGCGGACCCAAAGCCAGGACCAATACTTACCGGGATAATAACCCCAGAAATGGCCATTGCCCAGCATACATCCCAAAACAGTAGTTAAACTGGTTAAAACGCTAGCTACCAACAGGATAGGTAAGCATATCACAAGCTGATACAGACGATATAAGTACTTCATTTTTTATTAAGAATGAATAATTTAACACTCAATATTTAACACTCAACACTCCTTATTTTCTCTTCAGTGTGATGACCACGATTTCTGCCGTAGCCCCGATGCGGATTGGAACGGTACCGCCCAGACCCGATGTGGTATAGAGCTGGCAACCTTCCTCTTCGAAGAGGCCATAATCATAAGGAGTAAACATCGACGGACGCAAGCCCAGGATATTGATCTGCCCCGCATGCGTATGACCGCTCAGCGTAAGCTGCGGTGCTACGACCAGCGAATCCTTCCTGTCAGGTCCTATCACATCGCCATCCTCATCCTTCTCCTTATTAATAGTAGAAGGCCAAGTCTCGCGCCATTGCTTCGGAATATGCTGCAGCATCAGCACGAAAGAGCCCAGTCTGATGCCATACAGCGCCTTCCTTACGTTGGTTCGCTTTGGCTTGTCATAGTTCTCTGTACCAGCTACATAGATGCTGTCAGCGCCTCTATGCACCGCCACATGCTCATTCATCAGCAGGCGCCATCCGCAACTCCGCTGGAAGTCCTGCATCCGCTTCTCTAATGCAGCTATCTCCTGCTCATCATCTACATCCATATAATAGGTGTAATCGTGATTGCCCAGCACACTCATCACGCCGTCTCTGGCTTTCAGACTGCTGAGCAGCGCCTGATACTTAGGCAGTTCATCGGGTGTAACATTCTGTAAATCACCCGTAAAGCAAATCAGATCAGGTTTTTCGGCATTAATACTGTCGATATCGCGCTGAGGCAGATGACCACGCCAGCCATAGTATGACCCGAGATGGATGTCGCTGAACTGAACGATGCGATAGCCCTCGAAAGACTTCGGCAGATTAGGTACATAGATGGTGATACGCTTGACCTGCATCTTAGGAAATCCTTCGGTAAATCCATAGATAAAGCAGAAGAATGCCACCGCTCCCACTACCAGACCGAGGAGCTTGCCCCAGTTGCGATGGCCGTGGAGAAGCCTCATACAACACCAGCCGAAGACACTGAACAGACTGAAGACAAACTGCGGAACCGCACATACTGCCATCATCACAAACCAGATGTCGATGAGCACCGGATTGCGTGGCAGGAAGTTGGGCAGTATCGTGATATACGCGCTGTAGGCGATAACCACGAAAGCCGGCAACCAGAAGAGCACCCGCTGCCAGAGACTCTTCAGCCGTAACTTGCCATACCTTTTATATATCCAGAGATACGGCAACAGGGTGAATACCACTACGGGTATCAATATTCTTGCTATCATTTCTTGATCAAACTTGATTGAAGATACGTTTTCATTGCCTGCACGGGCACTCCTCTGCGCTGTGCATAGTCGCGAAGCTGGTCGTCTCCTATCCGTCCCAGTTCGAAATACCGCGACTTGGGATGTGCAAACATCAGCCCCGAGACACTGGCATGAGGCGTCATCATTCCGCTTGTGGTGAGCCGGATGCCCACCTGACTCATATCTATGAGCTGGTCGATGATGAAGTTGGCACTGGTATCGGGCAGCGAAGGGTATCCTATAGCCGGACGGATGCCCTGATAGCGCTCCAGATGCTGGTCTTCGATGCTCAGCTGCTCGTCGGGAGCATAGCCCCAGATGCTGCGTCTCACCTCTTCGTGCAACTTCTCTGCCGTGGCTTCAGCCAACCGGTCGCAGAGTGTCTGTGCCATCATATTGAGGTAGTCGTCCGTGCGATATTTCTTCTCCAGACCGCCATCTACCGTCGTGCAGAAGATACCCAGCCGGTCTGTTATTCCGCTGCCCAGAGGGCGGATGAAATCAGCCAGACAGAGATTGGGTTCTCCCTGAGCCGCCGGATGCTGCTGACGGAGCATCGGGAAGCGGACTTTCTGCCCTTCCAGCCAGATATCATCCCCCTCGCTGTTCGCCTCGAAGAGTCCGAAGACGGCATAGGTATGAAATTCGCCCTCCCATGAATGGAGCATATCGAGCGCCTCAGCCTTCAGTTTTTCCTTTTCCTCTCGAGGTTTGCCGCTCAATCCCCAGGCATGATAGAAATATAGCCAGTTGATATATGGCTCAATTTCGCTTATATTGTATACTATTCTTCGCATCCGATACGATATTTTATTTTACAATCTCCGTAAGATTTCCCTTTTTCAGGAATTGTTTCTGAACTCCAGTTCCTCTCCTCTGCAAGCGGCATCAAACACGCCTTTGTTATAGATAAGACTACCGTTACAGAAAGTCTGCTCCACTTTCCATGCAAACTCATCACCCTCTACAGGGCTCCATTTACACTTGCTCTGAATCATCTCTGCGGTCACCTTCCAAGGCTCTCCCTTGCGCACCACAACGACATCTGCCTTATAACCCGGACGCAGGAAGCCGCGCTGACTGATATGGAACAGACGGGCTGGATTATGGCACATCAGTTCAACCAGGCGCTCGATACTGATTACCTTTTCGTCAACAAGTTTCAGCATGCTTACCAGCGAGAACTGTACCATTGGCATACCTGATGCAGCCTTGGCACAACCGCCCTGTTTATCCTTCAACTGATGAGGAGCATGATCGGTACCTACTACAGTTATCTTGCCATTACTCAGCGACTTACGCAAAGCTTCGCGGTCAGCAACGGTCTTTACAGCAGGGTTGCATTTGATGCGTGCGCCCTTCACAGCGTAATCTTTATCCGAGAACATAAGATGAGCCACAACAGCCTCGCCTGTAATATTTTCATCCTTACCAAAGAACTCCAGTTCCTTAGCCGTAGTAACGTGGGCGATATGGAGATGCGCCCCGCTTTCCTTAGCCAGCTGCACCGCCAGACGGCTGCTTTCATAGCAAGCCTCCTCGCTGCGTATTTCCGGATGATGCTCTACGGCAGGGTCCTCACCCCATTTCTGCTTAGCCAGCTGCATGTTGCGGTTGATGATTTCGGTATCCTCACAGTGGGTCATCACCGGCAAATCCAGCTCTTTCGCCTTCTTGAAGATAGCCTGCAGCGCCTCATATTTATCCACCAGCATATTGCCCGTACTGGAGCCCATAAAGAGCTTGATTCCCGGAACGCGATGCGTATCGAGCTGCTCAAAATCATTTACATTGTCATTGGTAGCACCAAAGAAGAAACTGTAGTTCACATGACTCTTCTCTGCGCCCAGCTGCCGCTTTGCCTGCCAGGCCTCCAGAGTGGTAGTCTGAGGCACCGTATTAGGCATCTCGAAATAGCTGGTCACACCACCAAAGGCAGCTGCACGGCTTTCGCTCTCGATGTCAGCCTTCTGCGTAAGTCCCGGCTCACGGAAGTGAACATGATCATCAATCACACCCGGCAAAACAAAACACCCCGAGGCATCGATGACTTCATCGTAATTGCCACGGGGTGCCTCGCCTTCATATATCTCCTTGATAAATTCACCATCCAACAAGAGGTCGCCCACAAAAGAGCGACCCTCATTTATAATGGTTCCATTCTTGATTAATTTCATATTACTAAACTTATAAAATGAAGAGTTTTACAAGATGTTAATGCCCAAGACCTTGAAAGAGCCCTGTTTCTACTCCTGACCTTCCTGTTTTTCAGGAATCGTAGGCGCAGCCAGTTCGTTGGCTGTAGGTGCCGGAGCCGCATCAGGATTTACCTGTGGAGCCGCCTCCATCTCTGGCTGCATGCCGCTCTGAGCATCTCGAGTACCGTTCATAATCTCCTGATTTTCTTGAGCTTTCTTATAATAGTCCTTTACATAAGGATCATTCTTGAAATAGTCGGTAGCCTTGCTCATGATATCCTCAATCCAAGGAGAGAGCATCGGATACTGGTTGCCCATCGTAACGAGGAAGAAGACGCCCGGTCCCAGCACATTGTTGAAGTTGTCGGTAACAAACGAAGTGATGAGCTTGTCTTCCTGCTCAGAGAGGCGGATGGATTCCTCGTTCAGATGCTTGTTGACAGCCACCATATCGCTACCGTTCATGATAGCCTGGTCGTGCTTGTGTACCAGTTCGCGCAACTGATTCTGAATCTGCTGGTATTTCTTGAAGAAGCCGAAGAGCTTATCGTTCATCGGAGTACCGCTTACCACCTGCTGTGTATCATCGAGCTTCACCGTAATGCTTCCACTCTCCAGCACCAGCGGCAGCACAGGGTCATCATCCATGAAGATATTCGCCATCCTCATAGAGTCGACAGAACCCTGAAAATGGAACTGTCCGTGCACTACATCGCAAGAATCCACGTTCTTGAAATCGTTGTTTTCCAGTATTTTAAGGTACAGCATGCGTCCGTCCAGAGTACTTACGTTAGAAGTACCCGAGATATCGTAACTGTTGGCACAAGATGCAAGTGCCATCAAGGCAATGAATGCGTAAAATATTCTATTCATAAGCTATCTATATCACTTTCGGTGAACAAAAGTACAATCTTAATTTGAACTGACGAAATAAATTGCAGCAATTTAATTCATTCTTACAAGATTTATGTTTTGTTTGCACTCCTATTGGCCACCGAAAGCTTTTTTCTCGTCCTTTCTATATTACTGATTGTTTTCCTTCTTCAGTTCATGAGAGATGCGATGCGTGGTATACAGTTCCAGCAGAGCTGCGATGAGGAGGAAGACTACCCACTTATTATAGAAATAGGTGATATAGGTCTCATAATTCTCAAACCAGCGGCGCAGGAAAGCATACACCGTATCTACCATCGAGATGCCTGAGAGCACGAAGAAGATGTCTGCCACATACTGCATCCTCTTCAGTCGGTGGATAACCAGCGAAGGTCCCTCATAGATCTGCATCGCCTGCATTACACTGAAGAGTATGGTGCCCAGCAGGAACCCCCAGCTCGTTACCTGCACCAGCTGCGGATGTGAAAAACCAAATGCGAAGCAAGCCGCACCGACAACCATCAGCACGCCGCCCAGCAAGAAAATAGCACTTTCCAGTTTACTCAATTGTTTCATTTTCGTCTTGTTCGTTAGTTTTTTCCGGAATATCCGAACTCAATACAAAGATATCTTCATCATCAGCCTTCATGAAATAACGCTGGCGGGCTATCTTCTCAAATGCCCGCACACCATGCTGCATATCACGCAGGGTATGCTTGTCGTTTTCATACTGCTCACGATACTTTTCTATCTCCGAACGGAGCGTAGCTATCTCTATCTGGTACTTAATGTGCTGTCTTACACTGTTGTCGTCAACTACACCAACTACCAGAACACCCGCTACAATCACTATAAGATACTTATAATGAGCGAGATAATTCCATATAATACCAAGTTTTTTACTCATTTCTTCCGAATTTGTTTGCAAAGATAATATTTTTTTGTTATCTTTGCATCATCAATTAAGAAAAAATAATGGAAGAGTATATAGTTTCTGCAAGAAAGTACCGTCCGATGACCTTCGATTCGGTTGTCGGACAGAGTGCATTGACCACCACTTTGAAGAATGCAGTGAAGAGCGGCAAGCTGGCGCACGCCTATCTTTTCTGCGGTCCAAGAGGTGTGGGAAAGACCACTTGTGCCCGCATTTTTGCGAAGGCAATCAACTGCGAGCACCCTCGCGAAGACGGCGAGGCATGCAACGAATGTGAGAGCTGCCGTGCCTTCAATGAGCAGCGTTCCTACAACATCTTCGAGCTGGATGCCGCCAGCAACAACGGTGTTGACCAGATTAAGGTTCTGATGGAGCAGACCCGCATCCCGCCTCAGGTGGGCAAGTATAAGGTGTTTATCATTGACGAGGTCCACATGCTCTCTACAGCCGCCTTCAACGCCTTTCTCAAGACACTGGAGGAGCCGCCTCAGCATGTCATCTTCATCCTCGCCACAACCGAGAAGCATAAGATTCTGCCTACCATCCTGAGCCGATGCCAGATTTACGACTTCGAGCGAATGACGGTAGCCAACACCATCAACCACCTGAAGATGGTGGCTGAGAAGGAAGGCATACAATATGAAGAGCAGGCGCTCGCCGTGATAGCCGAAAAGGCAGACGGAGGTATGCGCGATGCCCTCTCTATCTTCGACCAGGCTGCCAGCTTCTGCATGGGCAACATCACTTACCAGAAGGTAATCGAGGACCTGAACGTGCTCGACAGCGACAACTATTTCCGTCTGGTAGACCTGGCTCTGGAGAACAAGGTGGCAGAGATGATGGTAACGCTCGACGGCATTCTGAGCCGCGGTTTCGATGGCGGCAACATGATTCAGGGTCTTGCCCAGCACGTGCGCAATGTGATGATGGCGAAGGACCCTCAGACCCTGCCTCTGCTCGAAACCAGCGATGACCAGAAAGCCAAGTTCCAGGCTCAGGCCCAGAAGGCGCCTACACCTTTCTTATATAAGGCGCTGGAACTGATGAACCAGTGCGATATCCATTACCGCGCCAGCAGCAACAAGCGATTACTGGTAGAGCTCACCCTGATACAGATAGGCCAGATTACGCAGCCCGAGGATCAGGATGTGCCTAGTGCGGGGCGTACGCCCAATAGATTAAAATCCCTGTTTCAGAAACTCCTGGCTCAGTCTAAGCTTGCCTCTCAGGGTGCAGGTTCTGAGCCTTCCGGCAGCAGCGAAAACCGGTCTTCACAGCCGGGAACGTCTGCTGCTACAGCTACTGCTGTGCCTTCGTCAGGGGCACCGACAGCCGCTTCTGCAGCCTCCAATGCTGCATCTTATTCAGCATCTGCCACCGCAGCCGCATCTGCCTCTCCAGAAGGCTCAGCCGCTGCCGGAGCTGCTACTGATGCTGCATCGCCTCACAAGCCACGACTCAAGAATATCAAGCTGGGCGGCATAGGCATGACTTTCTCTAACCTGAAGAAGAGGGAGGAGAACCAGCGCCGCCTGCACAGTCCGTATGATGATACCAATGAGGAAAAAGCGACCATCACGGGCGACCAGAACGAGTTCACCCAGGAGCAGGTGGAAGCAACATGGTTCAGTATGTGCATGAGAATGCAGAACAAGCTGGATTTCATAGGCTTAGCCAACCGCATGAAGAGTATTGTACCGAAGATAACCAACTATCCGCAGATAGAGGTTATCATCAACAACCAGCTCTTGCTAGACGACGTTTTGAACATCAAGAACCGCATTCTCAAGACTTTCGTCTTAGGTCTTCACAACAGCGAACTGAGCATCACCTACCGCCTTGCCGACCAGGAAGAGGTAGGCAAGGTTCTGACCAAGAATGAAGTTCTGGAACTTCTTATGGAGAAGAACCCTGCGATGAAAAAACTCACAAAGGACCTGGATCTGGTCATGACATAGAATGATGCCCAAGAGGTTATTCAGTATTCAGTATTCAGTTTTTTTCGCGATAGTTACCTTTTATACGGTTACAAATTGTAAGTAATTATTTTATATTATATATATATATTATTATATATATATAATATACTATCTATACAGAGAGTGGTAACAACAGCGAAAAAAACTGAATACTGAATACTGAATACGTTCCACGTAATCGGTTACTACTTTGTAATATACTGGTTTATAGCGTAAAACATAGTTTTCCACACCGCAAAACATAGAGATGCGTCCCATGAAACATAGAGTTATTTCTCTTTACTAAGTTTCAAATCGTAAGCTGCTGAAAATCGCTCCTTATCACATGCCTAAATTTGGTAGATACCAGAAATCTTCATATCTTTGCACCGGCAATCGAAAGAACAGTCTTTTGTGCCTCGCTCGAGTCTTCTATTAAGACCAACACGGGTTATAAATGATGGCAGACGCCGGTCATCAATGAAGACCCCGAAAACGGCAGAAACGGGGCGTTCTGGGGAATTTGAACCAACTAGGTTAGTGTCATACCGACACACAACAAAAAAAAAAGCCCCCGATGCAGAAACGCACCGGGAGCCTTCGTAAGCAAATTATTATTATCTTAAAAAGATCAACTGAATATGCAGCACATCAAAGTATACACCATGACGCACCGTCAGAAAGCCTTAGATGAGGTTCATGCCCGCTTCCTCAGCCTCCTTGCGCATCTCCTCAGGCCAGATGCTAGCCTGGATCTCACCAATATGAGCCTTATGAAGCAATACCATGCACAGACGGCTCTGGCCGATACCGCCACCAATGCTCAGAGGCAACTTGTCGTTCAGGAGCTGCTGATGGAAGTAAAGCTTCTCTCTATCCTCCTTGCCCTCCAGCTTAAGCTGACGCAGCAGACTCTCCTTGTCGACACGGATACCCATAGAACTGAGCTCGAAACTGCGACCCAAAACAGGATACCAGATGAGGATATCACCATTCAGTCCCATCTTGCCGTTCTCAGCCACGGTGCTCCAGTCATCATAGTCAGGAGCTCGGCCATCATGCTTCTTGCCATCGCTCAACTTGCCTCCGATGCCCTCTACAAATACAGCACCATACTTCTTGCAGATTGCATCCTCGCGCTCCTTAGGAGAAAGGTCTGGATACATATCGAGCAAATCCTGCGCATGAATAAAATGAATCTCCTTAGGCAGGAAAGGCTTCAACTGAGGATAATGCTCGCAAGCCAGGAACTCGGTACGCAAGATGGCACCATAGATGCGGCGCACGATATTCTCGAGGAAGGCAATGGTACGGTCTTCCTTGGTAATCACAGCCTCCCAGTCCCACTGGTCAACATAGAGCGAATGAAGATTATCCAGTTCCTCGTCAGCACGGATGGCGTTCATATCTGTATATACGCCATAAGCAGGCTCAATCTCATACTCGGCAAGCGTCAGTCGCTTCCACTTGGCAAGAGAATGAACCACCTCAGCCTGGGCTTCGCCCAAATCCTTGATAGGGAAACTTACAGGGCGCTCTACGCCGTTCAGGTCATCATTGATACCAAGACCCTTCAATACGAAGAGCGGAGCGGTAACGCGACGCAGACGGAGCTCGGTGCTCAGGTTTTGCTGGAAGAATTCTTTTATCATTTTAATACCCATTTCGGTCTGGCGCATATCCAGCAGCGCCTTGTACCCTTCAGGTTTTATCAAATTGCTCATTTTTATTTCATATTTAGTATTTGCGCTGCAAAGGTACAAAATAATAATTAATCTGCAAGCATTTTTCCGTATTTTTTCGCAAAATGATAGCATTTTTAAGTTTTTTAGTAGCATTTTGTAGAACAATTTGCAAATACACATTATATATATGAAAAAATCTGCCCCAAATATTTGGTTATTTCAAATAAAAGCAGTAATTTTGCAGTCGACTTCCGTTTCGATGTCATACAACCGGAGAAACGGGCGGCAGAAAAGAGGGTCTCGTAGCTTAGCTGAATAGAGCGTCAGATTCCGGTTCTGAAGGTCGTGGGTTTGAATCCCACCGAGATCACCCGAAACAACAGAAATGATTAATAATTGAAAACATGGATTTAGTAGAACGATTTATAAACTATACGAAATTCGACACACAGTCGAGCGAAGAATCGACCAGCGTGCCTAGTACGGCAAAACAGCTCGAATTTGCCAAGTACCTGAAGAAGGAACTTGAGGACGAAGGACTGAGCGATGTCGAAATGGATGACATGGGCTATATCTATGCCACTCTGAAGAGCAATACCAAGAAAAAGACTCCTACCATCGGATTTATTTCACACATGGATACATCGCCTGATGCCAGCGGAAAGGATGTAAAGGCGCGCGTCATCAAGAACTATGACGGCAACGACATCGAGCTGAGCCCGGGCATCATCTCAAGCGTTGAGACTTTCCCAGAACTGAAGGCTCACAAGGGAGAGGATATCATCGTGACAGACGGTACTACCCTGCTGGGTGCCGACGACAAGGCGGGCATCGCTGAAATCGTACAGGCTATGTGCTATCTGCGCGACCACGACGAAATCAAGCACGGAGATATCCGAGTAGGTTTCAATCCTGACGAGGAAATCGGTATGGGTGCACATCATTTCGACGTAGAGAAGTTTGGCTGCGACTGGGCTTACACCGTAGATGGCGGCGACCTGGGCGACCTGGAATATGAGAACTTCAATGCTGCCGGAGCTAAAATCATCATCAAGGGCGTGAGCGTTCATACAGGCTATGCCAAGGGAAAGATGGTGAATGCAAGCCGACTGGCTGTGGAATTCCAGAACATGATTCCTGAGAACGAGACTCCTGAGCAAACTGAAGGCTACCAGGGTTTCTACCACCTCATCGGCATCGAGAGCCGCTGCGAGGAGGCAAAACTCAGCTACATCATCCGAGATCACGACCGCAACAAGTTTGAAAGCCGCAAGGATTTCATCGAGGATTGCGTGAACAAGATGAACGAGAAATATGGCGACGGAACCGTAAAGGCGGTTATCTACGACCAGTACTATAACATGAAGGAGAAGATTGATCCTAACATGCACGTCATCGACATCGTGCTCAGAGCGATGCAGGAGAGCGGCGTTCCACCTCGTGTAGAGCCTATCCGCGGCGGTACCGACGGAGCCCAGCTGAGCTTCAAGGGTCTGCCTTGTCCTAACATCTTCGCCGGCGGTGTCAACTTCCACGGTCCTCACGAGTTTGTGAGCATCCAGGTAATGGAGAAGGTAGTGAAGACCATCGTGAAGATAGCGGAAATCACAGAAGAATTTAATGATTAGTTTATAGTTAATAGTTTATAGTTAATAGGGCACTCTTGCTGCAAAGCAAGCGTCTTATCTACTATAAACTATTATTTTTATCAGCATCCCTCTTCTTTAAGCAAGTTTGCCCCTATACGGCGAAGCCGCTATAAACTATAAATTATAAATTATAAACTATAACTAATGGCAGATATTCCCTTTTTAGTAAAAGACCTCGCCCTCATTCTGATGGTAGCAGGCATCGTAACCCTCATCTTCAAAAGGCTCAAGCAGCCGCTGGTGCTGGGATACATCATGGCGGGATTCCTGGTTTCGCCACACATGCCCTACACCATGTCGGTAGTCGACGAGACGGATATCCAGACCTGGGCCGACATCGGTGTCATCTTCACCCTCTTCTCGCTCGGTCTCGACTTCTCGTTTAAGAAAATCGTGAAGATGGGTGCCTCTCCCATCATCGCCACCGTGGTCATCGTGTTCTGCATGATGATGCTGGGCATCAGCGTAGGCCACAGTTTCGACTGGGGCAGGATGGACTGCATCTTCCTGGGCGGTATGCTCGCCATGAGCTCCACCACTATTATATATAAGGCATTCGATGATATGCGGCTGCGCACCCAGAAGTTTGCCTCGATGGTGATGAGCGTGCTGATACTGGAAGATATCCTGGCTATCGTGATGATGGTGATGCTGTCGGCGATAGCGAGCGGAAGCAGTCCCGACGGCGGGCAGATGCTTGCCTCTATCGTGAAGATAGGCTTCTTCCTGGGCGTGTGGTTTATCGTGGGCATCTTCGCCATTCCGTGGTTCCTGCGTTCGGTGAGGAAACTTATCAATGCCGAAACCCTACTCATCGTTTCGCTGGGTCTGTGCTGCGGCATGGCGGTACTGAGCACCAAAGTGGGATTCAGCAGCGCCTTCGGAGCCTTCGTTATGGGCAGCATACTGGCAGAAACCATTGAGGCAGAGAAGATTATCAAGCTTGTAGAACCGGTAAAGAACCTCTTCGGAGCCATCTTCTTCGTATCGGTAGGTATGCTGGTAGACCCGAAGATTCTGATAGAATATGCCGTTCCTATCCTCGCCCTGGTGGGCACGATACTGGTAGGTCAGGCGATATTCGGCACCTTCGGATTCATGCTCGGAGGCGAGTCGCTGAAGTCGGCGATGCGCTGCGGTTTCTCGATGGCTCAGATCGGTGAATTCTCTTTCATTATCGCCTCGCTGGGTCTGTCGCTCGGCGTCATCAGCAAGTTCCTCTATCCGGTAGTGGTAGCGGTGAGCGTCATCACCACCTTCCTTACACCTTATATGATTCGTCTTGCCACACCTACCTACCAGGTGATGGAGAAACATCTGCCCGACAAACTCATCCATATTCTGAACCATTTTGCGATGAGTCATCCCCAGACGCAGCAACAGAGCAAGTGGAAATCGCTGATCCGCCAGATGCTGGTCAACACCACCGCCTACTCTATCCTCTCGGCAGCCGTCATCGCCCTGATGTTCACCTTCGTGCTGCCGCTGATGCGCAATCTGCTGCCCGGCTGGCATCTCCACTGGTATGCCAACGCCATCACCGGTCTGCTCACCATCCTGTTCATCTCACCGTTCCTGCGCGCCATCGTGATGAAGAAGAACCACAGTGCCGAGTGGAAACGCCTCTGGGTGGAGAGCAGCATCAACCGCGTGCCGCTGCTCTTTACGGTGTTCGTGCGCTTCATGATAGCACTGGCTTTCATCTTCTATATCATCAATTTCCTCTCGCGCTTTACCAATGCGCTGATTGTCTGCATCGGTGCAGCCGTGGTGATGCTGATGCTGGCATCCCGCCGCATCAAGAAGCGTAGCATCGTGATGGAGCGCGTCTTCGTTCACAACCTCCGCTCGCGCGATATTGCGGCTCAGGTGAATGGCGAAAAGCGGCCGCTCTACGAGGGCAGACTGCTAGACCGGGATATCCACATCAGCGAATTTGAAGTGCCTGAAGATAGCAGTTGGACTGGCAAATCGCTGAGAGAGCTGCATCTGCGCCAGCGTTTCGGTGTTGATATGAGCAGCATTCGCCGCGGTTCTCACCGGCTGAACATCCCGAACGGCGACATGATCATCTTCCCGGGCGACAAACTGCAGGTAATCGGCAACGACGACCAGCTGCAGAAATTCAACACCGCCCTGCAGAGCGACCTGCTGGCTGAGGAGGCTGAAATAGAAAAGCGCGAAATGAAACTCAGCCAGCTCATCATCTCTTCTTCCAGCGAATTCCTGGGCAAGACGCTCATCGAAAGCGGTATCAGAGACCGGTACAACTGCATGGTTGTAGGACTGGAAGAAGGTCGTGAGAATCTGACGCACGTATCCCCTACCCGAGTCTTCAAGAAGGGAGACATCATCTGGATAGTGGGAGAAGAAGCAGATTTGAAGAGAATCAAAAATTAAATAAAAGAACTTTCGTAAGTAAGCTCCATACTAAGTAAGCTCCATACGCCCTGAAAGGGCAGAAGCTCCTAGCCCAGGGCAGCGCCCTGGGTATAGTAGCAGTCAGCAAGACGCCCTGTAAGGGCAAAAGCTTTATTATCACTAAGTATTTTAAAGCTTTTGCCCTTACAGGGCGCATGTTTATTATTATATTTTACACCCAGGGCGCTGCCCTGGGCTAGGAGCTTCTGCCCTTTCAGGGCGTGCCGGGAACAACCAGATTACTTCACGGTGATATGGAAGCAACCCTGCTTCACCTCATATTTAATATAGCAGCGGTTCTTGTCGCGGAAATCGCGGAGCACCTCGGAGAACACCCATTTCAGGGTATCATTCTGCACCTGGCGGCGAGGCTGTTCACGGGTCTGAATCTGCTTGTAGCGGTTGTAGCAGATATCGAAGGTAGTACCATAAAGATGGCACGAATTTTCGGTAGCATTACCGTTTCGGGTACGCAGTTTCGCCACATCATCCTTGGTACGCAGAATGCTCGTCACGATAATCTTATGCAGCGGAATGCCCTTGATCTGCAACGAATCAAAATAGGCACGGCCGATATCCTGGAGCAGCACAGAGGCACGAGGCACCAGGTAAGGAATGCTGTTGTTCAGCTTGTCGACATAAAAGAAAGGATTGCTGCCCACATACACCAGTTTGCCCTTGCTGTTCTCCGCCTCCAGACGGTTCTGTACCGGTTTCACACCATGCTTAGTAGCCGCCAGAATCTGCACATCCTGCTGGTCGGGGAAAGTATTGCCGAAATGAGGCACCGAGAAGATACGATGCTTCACCTCCCTGCCATCCTTATCGAAGAAGATAGAAGGCTTGCCGCCCTGTGCCGTATCAGGCGTAGCGGAGAGTTCATCCTTCTTCAGGTCCTCAGCCACATTTCCATCAGCACCAGCGGGAGCATCAGAAATTTCAGCAGAAGAAGCATCAGAAGCTGCCGAATCCTTCGCAGCCACTAATGTAGAATCAGCCGCATCAGCAGCCGCAGTTTTCGGTTTTGCCACCCCCGGGAAGATGACTCTCACCAGCGCCAAAAGCAAAACCACAATACCAAAACCCTGTAAATATCTGTTCTTACTAATCTTCATAATTATCTAATTTTCACGAAATAATATTCTATATTCTTCAGGCAAAACGGAAGCCGTATCGCCAAATTTAGCTGCAAAGGTAACAAAATCTCTCGAAAAAATAGCTTTTTTAATATTTAAAGAATGTTTTATTCGCCGAAATTTGCTCATTTCATGGAAAAGTAGTAATTTTGCAGCGTTATATAACAAAATATTAGATAGGATAGTTTAAACTTTATAGAATTAAGACATTTTGATAGAGAAACATATTGTACTCGAAGATATCGATCCAGTGATGTTCTACGGTGTGAACAATGCCCACCTGCAGATGATTAAATCGCTGTATCCTAAGTTGCGTATCGTGGCACGCGACAACGTGATTCGTGTGCTCGGCGACGAGGAGGAAATGGCAAAGGTGGAAGAGGATATTGAGCAGATGCGCAAGCACTTGCTTAAATACAACATGCTCAATGATGAAGACATCCTGGACATCGTGAAAGGAAAACAGACCAAGGCGGACAGCGTGAAAGGCGTGCTGGTATACAGCATCAGCGGCCGACCTATCAAGAGCCGCAGCGAAAACCAGCAGCAGCTGATAGATGCTTACGAGAAGAACGACATGGTATTTGCCGTGGGACCAGCCGGTACCGGCAAGACCTATCTCAGCATCGCCCTTGCCGTAAAGGCCCTCAAGGAAAAAGCCATCAAGAAAATCATCCTCTCACGACCAGCCGTAGAAGCCGGCGAAAAACTCGGTTTCCTGCCTGGCGATATGAAAGACAAAATTGACCCATACCTCCAGCCGCTCTACGATGCGCTGGAAGACATGATACCTGCCGTAAAGCTGCAGGATATGATGGAAAAGCACATTATCCAGATTGCTCCGCTCGCCTTTATGCGCGGACGCACACTCAGCGATGCCGTCGTCATCCTCGACGAGGCGCAGAACACTACCTCCCAACAGATTCGCATGTTCCTAACCCGTATGGGCATGAACACCAAGATGATTATCACCGGCGACCTGACACAGATTGACCTGCCACGCGAACAGCGAAGCGGACTGAAGGAGGCGCTCAAGATTCTGGACGGCGTGGAAGGCATCGGAGTGGTGAAGCTGGGACAGAAGGACATCGTGCGCCACAAACTCGTAACCCGCATCGTCAACGCATACGACAAGTATGACAAGGAGAGAGCGGAAGCACGGGAAGCTCAGAAAGCAGAAAAAGATAATTCAAAATAATCAGAATGAAGAATGAACTGAATGATTCTTTAAAAATAGATTTCATCAAGAATGCAGATCATAAATAAAGCATATCATAAAGTTCAAAGTTCAAAATTCAAAGTTCAAAGTAAAATGAAAGCATTAACAAAGACAGATTTCCATTTTGATGGACAGAAGAGTGTTTACCACGGTAAAGTACGTGATGTGTATGACATTAACGACGACCTCCTCGTGATGGTCGCTACCGACAGAATCTCAGCGTTCGACGTTGTTCTGCCTAAGGGTATCCCTTTCAAAGGACAGGTGCTCAATCAGATTGCAGCTAAGTTCCTGGACACAACTACAGACATCTGTCCAAACTGGAAGTTGGCTACTCCAGACCCAATGGTTACCGTAGGTTTGAAGTGCGAAGGTTTCCGCGTGGAGATGATCATCCGTTCTATCCTCACCGGTAGTGCATGGCGCGAGTATCAAAAGGGCTGCCGCGAGATCTGCGGTGTGAAGTTGCCAGACGGTATGCGCGAGAACCAGCGTTTCCCAGAGCCTATCATCACCCCTACTACAAAGGCTGACGAGGGTCACGACATGAATATCTCTAAGGAAGAGATCATCGCCCAGGGTATTGTTAGTGCAGAGGATTACGCTGTGATGGAGGACTACACACGCCGCATCTTCGCCCGCGGTCAGGAAATCGCTGCCAAGCAGGGCTTGATCCTCGTAGATACCAAGTACGAGTTCGGCAAGCGCGACGGCAAGGTTTATCTCATCGATGAGATCCACACTCCAGACTCTAGCCGCTACTTCTATGCAGACGGTTACGAGGAGAAGTTTGAGAAGGGTGAACCACAGCGCCAGCTCTCTAAGGAGTTCGTTCGCCAGTGGCTCATCGAGCACAACTTCATGAACGAGCCAGGCCAGACCATGCCAGAGATTACCGACGAGTATGCAGAGAGCGTATCCGACCGCTACATCGAACTCTACGAGCACATCACCGGCGAGAAGTTTGACAAGGCTGCAGAGGAAGGCGACATCGCTGCCCGCATCGAGAAGAACGTAAGCGAGTGGCTTGCTGCACACAAGTAGTTTTTAGTTAATAGTTAATAGTTTACAGTTAATAGAGGCTACGCCGTTGAGCAACAAAGCGGTTCATGCTATAAACTATAAATTATAAACTGTAAAAAACTATATATAAATGTATAAGCAAGAACAGATAAAGCCCTACGAGGGCACAGGAGACAAGGGCAAGCTGGTAGAGGAGATGTTCGACAACATCGCCCCTACCTACGATACCCTGAACCACCGTCTCTCGTGGGATATCGATAAGGGATGGCGCAAGAAGGCAATCAGGCGTCTTGCGCCCTTCTCTCCTAAAAAGATGCTCGACATCGCTACCGGTACCGGCGATTTCGCCATCCTTGCCGCACAGATGCTACATCCCGACCAGCTGATCGGAGCAGACATCTCGGACGGCATGATGGAGATAGGCAGACAGAAGGTAAAGCAGCTGGGACTGGAAAACACCATCTCCTTTGCCAAGGAAGACTGCCTCAACCTCTCGTTCCAGGACGAGAGCTTCGACGCTGTAACCGCAGCCTTCGGTATCAGGAACTTCCAGAACCTGGATCAGGGACTGAAGGAAATGTGCCGGGTACTGAAAAAAGGCGGACATCTCTGCATCGTAGAACTCACCACACCGGTCAGTTTCCCGATGAAGCAGCTGTTCAGCATCTACAGCAACACTGTCTTGCCGATGTATGGCAAACTCATCAGCAAAGACCAGAGCGCCTACAGTTATCTCAACAAGACCATCGAGGCATTCCCTCAGGGCGAGGTCATGATGGAGGTGTTCAAAAAGGCAGGATTCGCAAAGGCAGAGTTCAAGCGACTCACCTTCGGCATCTGCACACTCTATTTCGCAACCAAATAAAACAAAAATATTATGGACAAGTATGGACTCATAGGTTACCCTCTGGGGCATTCGTTCTCAAAAAACTATTTCAACGAAAAGTTTGAGAACGAGGGCATCGATGCCCAATACATCAACTTCGAGATACCTTCTATCGAAAATCTTACCGAGATTCTCGACTCAAATCCAGAACTAAAGGGTCTCAACGTCACCATTCCTTACAAGGAGAAAGTGATCAGCTATCTCGACGTGGTAAGCCCTGAGGCGAATGCTATCGGAGCCGTCAACGTGATCAAGGTGGAGCACAGAGGCGAAGATGTTTATCTGAAAGGATATAACAGCGATGTAATCGGTTTTACCAAGAGCATCGAACCTTATATCGAGCCTTATCACAAGAAGGCTCTCATCCTGGGTACAGGCGGAGCTTCAAAGGCTATCAACTTCGGTCTGAAATCGCTCGGACTGGAAACAGCCTTCGTGAGTCGATACGAGCGTCCGGGTACTATCCAGTACGAAAAAATCACCCCTGAGGTTATCAAGGAGTATAACGTCATCGTAAACTGTACCCCAGTGGGCATGTACCCACACGTAGACGAGTGTCCTGCGCTGCCTTACGAGGCAATGGACAGCCACACCCTGCTCTACGACCTCATCTACAATCCCGACGAAACCCTCTTCATGAAGAAGGGCAAAGAACATGGAGCCACAGTAAAGAATGGCTTGGAAATGCTCTTGTTGCAAGCCTTTGCATCATGGGATTTCTGGCACCAGGAAAAATAAGCATATCATAAAGTTCAAAGATCAAAATTCAAAGTAAGAATATGAGTAACAATAGATATATGATGCGCGGTGTTAGCGCAGCAAAGGAAGATGTTCACAACGCTATCAAGAACATCGACAAGGGTATCTTCCCACAGGCTTTCTGCAAGATCATACCTGATATCTTGGGCGGCGACCCAGAGTATTGTAACATTATGCATGCCGACGGTGCAGGTACCAAGTCGAGCTTGGCCTACATGTACTGGAAGGAGACGGGCGACCTCTCTGTATGGAAAGGTATCGCTCAGGATGCTATCGTGATGAATACCGACGACCTGCTCTGCGTAGGCGCAGTAGACAACATCCTCGTTAGCTCTACCATCGGCCGCAACAAGATGCTCATCCCAGGCGAGGTAATCTCAGCTATCATCAACGGTACTGACGACCTGCTCCACGAGATGCGTGAGATGGGTATCGGCATCTATCCTACCGGCGGTGAGACTGCTGACGTAGGCGACCTGGTTCGTACTATCATCGTTGACTCTACCGTTACCTGCCGCATGAAGCGCAGCGATGTCATCAACAATGCCAACATCCGTCCAGGCGATGTCATCGTAGGTCTTTCTTCTACAGGTCAGGCTACTTACGAGAAGAAGTACAACGGCGGTATGGGCAGCAACGGACTTACTTCTGCCCGCCACGATGTATTTGCCAAGTATCTCGCAGAGAACTATCCTGAGAGCTACGACCACGCCGTGCCAGACGAGTTGGTTTACAGCGGTAAGTATAAGTTGACTGATGAGGTAGAGGGTTCACCTATCAATGCCGGAGAACTGGTACTCTCTCCTACCCGTACCTACGCTCCTGTCATCAAGAAGATTCTCGATGAGCTCCGCCCAGAGGTTCACGGTATGGTTCACTGCACCGGTGGTGCCCAGACCAAGGTTCTTCACTTCGTAGGCGAGAACTGCAAGGTAGTGAAGGACAACATGTTCCCAGTGCCTCCACTCTTCAAGGCGATCCACGACTGCTCAGAGACCGACTGGAAGGAAATGTATCAGGTATTCAACATGGGTCACCGCATGGAGATCTACGTACGTCCTGAGGTTGCCGAGAAGGTTATCGCCATCAGCAAGAGCTTCAACATCGATGCCCAGATTGTAGGTCACATCGAAGAAGGCAAGCGCAGCCTGACCATCAAGAGCGAATTCGGAACATTCGAATACTAATTGATAGTTAATAGTTAATAGTTTATAGCGGCTTCGCCGTTTAGCAAACTTGCCATAGGTGGTTCATGCTATAAACTATAAACTATAAACTATAAACTAAAATAAAATGGATAATAACAACATATTACAGAAGCTAGAAGGCTTAGAGAGCCGATACGAGGAAGTAAGCACCCTCATTACCGACCCAGATGTCATCGCCGACCAGCCACGCTACGTGAAGCTCACCAAGGAATGGAAAGACCTGGGTGACATCATGGACGCACGCAAGCGATACATCAACTGTCTGAATAGCATCAAGGAGGCAAAGGACATCCTTGCCAACGAGAGCGATCCGGAAATGAAGGAGATGGCTCGCGAAGAACTCAACGAGAACGAGGCGCTGCAGCCTAAACTCGAAGAAGAAATCAAGATTGCGCTGGTACCTAAGGACCCAGAAGACGCCAAGAACGTACAGATGGAAATCCGAGGCGGTGCCGGAGGCGACGAGGCTGCCCTCTTTGCAGGCGACCTATTTAATATGTATAAGAAATACTGCGAATCGAAGGGATGGACCGTCAGCGTGACTTCTGTTTCTGAAGGCGCAGTAGGTGGATACAAGGAAATCGACTTCGCTGTAAGCGGTACTGACGTTTACGGTACATTGAAGTATGAATCAGGTGTTCACCGTGTTCAGCGTGTGCCTGCTACTGAAACACAGGGCCGTATGCACACCTCAGCTGCTACCGTGGCTGTATTGCCAGAGGCAGACAAGTTTGAGGTGAACATCAACGAAGGAGACATCAAGTGGGATACCTTCCGAAGTTCAGGTGCCGGTGGTCAGAACGTGAACAAGGTGGAGTCTGGTGTACGTCTCCGCTACCCTTGGAAAAACCCTAACACAGGCGAGGTAGAGGAAATCCTCATCGAGTGTACCGAAACCCGTGACCAGCCAAAGAACAAGGAGCGTGCTTTGAGCCGCCTCTATACATTCATCCACGACCGTGAGCACCAGAAGTATGTTGACGATATCGCCAGCCGCCGCAAGAGCCTCGTTTCTACCGGCGACCGCAGTGCGAAGATCCGTACCTACAACTTCCCACAGGGCCGTGTTACCGACCACCGTATCGGTTACACCACTCACGATCTCAACGGTTTCCTGGCAGGTGATATTCAGGACATGATTGATGCCCTGACCGTAGCTGAGAACGCAGAGAAACTGAAAGAAACAGAATTGTAAAACCCCGATTCATCGTTCCGTACTTCGGGGCGATGAATCATCATATCAATCCATTATGAACAGAAAAGAACTCGTAGAGCAGATTTTCGCCAAGAAGAGTTTCTTGTGCGTAGGTCTTGACACAGATATCAACAAGTTGCCTAAGTGCATCACCGAGAGTGAAGACATCCAGGGCGCAGAAGCTGAGATGATATTCAGATTCAACAAGGCTATCATCGACGCAACAGCCCCATACTGTGTGGCTTACAAGCCAAACCTGGCTTTCTATGAGAGCCGCGGAATCGATGGCATGATTGCCTTCGAAAACACCATCAAGTATCTCCACAGCCACTATCCAAACCACTTCATCATCGCAGATGCCAAGCGCGGCGATATCGGCAACACCAGCAAGATGTATGCCCAGACATTCTTCGAGGAGTACAATATCGACTCTGTAACCGTAGCACCTTATATGGGCGAGGATTCAGTCAAGCCATTCCTCGAGTATGACGGCAAGTGGGTTATCCTCCTGGCACTTACCAGCAACAAGGGTAGCCACGACTTCCAGCTCACCGAGGATAAGGAGGGCGAGCGCCTCTTCGAGAAGGTTCTCAAGAAGAGCCAGGAATGGGGCAACGATGAGAACATGATGTATGTAGTAGGCGCTACACAGGGCAAGATGTTCGAAGACATCCGCAAGGTGGCTCCTAACCACTTCCTGCTCGTACCGGGCGTAGGTGCACAGGGCGGCAGCCTGCAGGAGGTTTGCAAGTATGGCATCATCAAGGACTGCGGCTTGCTCGTCAACTCTTCCCGTGGCATCATCTATGCCAGCAACGGCGATGACTTTGCAGAGGTAGCAGGTCAGAAAGCTAAGGAGTTGCAGGCTGAAATGGCAGCAGAACTTGCTAAGTTATAAAAACTCAATTTAGGCGCAAAGTATCTTGAAAAAGAGGCTTTGCGCCTAAAAAATACCCTTTTATGGGGCGAAAAAGCAAAATATTACAAAATAAAGTCGAGAATCTAAATCTTTTTTGCTATTTTTGCAAACAAATTGCGGTTACCTAAAGGTAATGATGCCTTGGGAACCTAAATAAAACAAACTAGAAGTCAGATAAATTATGGAATTTACCGCTCAACAAATAGCCCAGTTCGTTCAGGGCCGTGTGGAAGGTGATGAGAACGCAACAGTCAACACCTTCGCAAAAATCGAAGAAGGTAAGGAAGGCGCTATCTCGTTCCTTTCTAACCCTAAATACACTCATTATGTTTACGAAACCAAGTCAAGCATCGTACTCATTGATGAGAACGTAGAATTGGAACACCCTGTCAGCACAACCCTCATCCGTGTGAAGAATGCATACGAGTGTGTGGCTAAGCTCCTGCAGATGTACGAATCTATGAAGCCTAAGAAGACCGGCATCGATCCGCTGGCTTTCGTATCTCCAAAGGCTAAGGTGGCTGAAGGCGTATATGTAGGTGCTTTCGCATATATCAGCGATGGTGCAGAGGTAGGCGAAGGTAGCCAGATTTATCCTCATGCCTACATCGGAGAGGGTGTGAAGATTGGTAAGAATGCACTCATCTATCCGAACGTTACCGTATATCACGGCTGTAAATTAGGCAACAACGTTACGCTTCATGCCGGTTGTGTAATCGGTGCCGACGGATTCGGATTCGCTCCAGGTCCTGAAGGTTACGACAAGATTCCTCAGATTGGTATCGTTACCATCGAAGACGATGTAGAGATTGGTGCCAACACTTGTGTAGACCGTTCCACAATGGGTTCTACCTATGTTCGCAAGGGCGTAAAGCTCGACAACCTCGTACAGATTGCCCACAATACCGACATCGGTGCCAACACCGTGATGTCTTCTCAGGTAGGTGTAGCAGGCAGTACAAAGGTAGGCGAATGGTGTATGTTTGGTGGTCAGGTGGGTCTTGCCGGCCACATCACTATCGGCGATAAGGTGTTCCTCGGTGCCCAGAGCGGTGTTCCGGGCAGCCTCAAGAGCGGCCAGCAGCTCATCGGAACTCCTCCTATGGAGCAGCGCGCTTACTTCAAGTCTCAGGCTATCTTCCGTCGTTTGCCTGACATGTACAAGGAACTCAACGACCTGAAGAAGCAGATTGAAGAATTAAAGAAAAACAATTAAAAATAATAAGGCACGGATGACACGGATGACGCGGAGGCTAACGCCACTAAGGAATCCGAAGAAAACGCAGAGAAAAAAATCCGTGTAATCCGTGCCTAAAAAATGAATATAATTATGTCAAAACAGAAGACACTGAAAGGTAGTTTCTCTCTTTGCGGAAAGGGTTTGCATACAGGCTTGAGCCTCACTGTAACTTTCAATCCTGCACCAGAGAACACCGGTTATAAAATACAGCGCATCGACCTCGAAGGCGAGCCTGTTATCCAGGCTGTAGCTGAAAACGTTGTTGAAACACAGCGCGGTACCGTACTCGGTAAGGGCGATATCCGCGTTTCTACCATCGAGCATGGTATGTCAGCACTCTATGCCCTCGGCATCGACAACTGTCTCATCCAGGTAAACGGTCCTGAGTTCCCTATCCTCGACGGTTCTGCTGCTCCGTATGTAGAGAAGATCCAGAGCATAGGCATCCAGGAGCAGAATGCTGAGAAAGACTACTACATCATACGTCATAAGATTGAGGTGAAAGATGATAATGGGTCTGTCATCACCATCCTTCCTGACGAGGACTTCAGCATCACAGCCATGTGTTCTTTCGAGAGCAAATTCATCAACAGCCAGTTTGCTACCCTCGAAAAGATGGAGACATACGCAGAGGAGATTGCATCAGCCCGTACCTTCGTTTTCGTACGCGACATCATGCCTCTGCTCCAGGCTAACCTCATTAAGGGTGGTGACCTGGACAATGCCATCGTTATCTACGAGCGCCAGGTAGAACAGGCTCAGCTCGACCAGCTCGCCGACCATCTCAAGGTGCCTCACATGGATGCCAACAAATTGGGTTACATCCAGCACCGTCCATTGCAGTGGGAGAACGAATGTACACGTCATAAACTGCTCGATATCATCGGCGATATGGCACTCATCGGTAAGCCTATCAAGGGCCGCATCATCGCTACCCGTCCAGGCCATACCGTAAACAACAAGTTCGCCCGCCTCATGCGCAAGGAGATTCGCAAGCACGAGATTCAGGCTCCTATCTACGATCCTAACGAGGAGCCAATCATGGATAATATCCGCATCCGTCAGCTCCTGCCTCACCGCTACCCTATGCAGTTGGTCGACAAGGTCATCGCTATGGGTCCTAACAGCATCGTGGGCGTAAAGAATGTAACCAGCAACGAGCCATTCTTCACCGGTCACTTCCCTGAGGAGCCGGTTATGCCGGGTGTTCTCCAGGTAGAGGCGATGGCACAGTGTGGCGGTCTGCTCGTCCTCAACCAGTTGGAGGAGCCTGAGCGCTGGAGTACTTACTTCATGAAGCTCGATGATGTGAAGTTCCGCAAGAAGGTGGTTCCGGGCGATACCCTCCTCTTCCGTGTGGAGTTGCTCGCACCTGTACGTCATGGCATCAGCTCTATGAAGGGCTACATGTTCGTAGGCGACCAGGTGGTGGCAGAGGCTACTTTCACAGCACAGATTGTTAAGAACAAGTAATAATAAAATAGAAATATGAATCAGATTAGTCCATTAGCGTTTGTTCATCCAGAGGCAAAACTCGGTGACAACAACATTATCGGTCCTTTCTGCTATATCGACAAGGACACCGTTTTGGGCGATAACAACGTATTGCAGAACAGCGTTACCATTCACGTGGGCGCTCGCATCGGCAACAATAATGAATTTTTCCCAGGCGCCAGCATCTCTACCAAGCCTCAGGACTTGAAGTTCAAGGGCGAGCAGACAACCTGCGAGGTTGGCGATAACAACAGCATCCGTGAGAACGTTACTATCTCTCGTGGTACAGCCTCTAAGGGCAAGACCGTAGTAGGCAGCAACAACCTCCTGATGGAGACCGTTCACGTAGCTCACGACTGCGTGCTCGGCAGCGGCTTGATTATCGGCAACTCTACCAAGTTTGCCGGTGAGGTGGTAGTAGATGACAACGCCATCGTCAGCGCCAACGTTCTCGTTCACCAGTTCTGCCATATCGCAGGTTACGTGATGATCCAGGGCGGTTGCCGTTTCTCTCAGGATATTCCTCCATACATCATTGCCGGCAAGGAGCCAACCCGCTACTGCAGCATCAACCTCATCGGTCTGCGCCGTCGCGGTTTCAGCAATGAGACCATCCAGAACATCCATGAGGCTTACCGCCTGCTCTACAGCAAGGGTATATTGAAGGAAGGTATCGAGGAAATCAAGAAGAATCTTGAGGTTACCAAGGAGATTCAGTACATTATCGACTTCGTAGAGAGTTCTCAGCGAGGCATTATCCGATAAAAGTAAAAGGGTAAAAAAGTAAAAAGGTAAAAAGAGCATCCTTGCATAGGTTTATGAAACGAGCAAGGATGCTTTTTTCTTGAATATAAAGAATGATATATGAAAACATTGATTGTGGTTTTAGGTCCTACCGGTGTAGGTAAAACGGAGCTTTGCCTTTCACTGGCAGAGCATCTCGCTATACCTATCATCAATGCCGACTCCCGCCAGATCTTCGCCGAACTCCCTATCGGAACCGCAGCCCCTACTGCCGAACAGCAGCAGCGGGTAAAGCATTATTTCGTAGGAAATCACCACATCGAAGACTATTACAGCGCTGCCCAATACGAGGCTGATGTGATGAATCTCCTGCAGGAAGACATCTTCAAGAATCACGATGTGGCGCTGCTTACAGGCGGCAGCATGATGTATATCGATGCTGTATGCAAAGGAATCGACGACATCCCTACTGTTCGTGACGACATACGCACTTGGATGAAACAGCGTCTGGAAGAGGAAGGGCTGGAGGCACTGGTAGAAGAACTCCACAAGATGGATCCGGAGCACTGGGCGATAGTAGACAGGAAGAATCCACGCCGCGTGGTTCATGCACTTGAAATCTGCCATCAGACCGGCAAGACTTATACTTCTTTCCGCACAGCCGAAAAGAAACAGCGCCCTTTCCGCATCATCAAGATAGGTCTGAACCGCGACAGAACTGAACTCTACGACCGCATCAACCAGCGTGTATTGATGATGATGGACGAAGGTCTGGAGGCAGAAGCCCGCAGCGTATACCCACAGAAGGGACTCACCTCGTTGAGAACCGTAGGCTACAAAGAAATGTTTGCCTATTTCGATGGCGAGATAGATAAGGATGAAGCCATCCGCCAGATACAGTCGCACAGCCGTGAATACATGCGCAAGCAGCTTACCTGGTTTAAGCGGGATGCAGAAATTCACTGGTATCATCCCGACCAGCAGGATGAAATCATCCGATTTATTGATGAAGAGATATAGACATAATCGCCCGATAGCATATTCATTTTTGTTGTTAGAAATATAGTTGAGATTCCATAATATTACATGGAATTCTCCGGAATCAGATTTGAATTCTGGTGCTTTATAGCCCATGAACTTTTCAAAATGCTCGTGTTCTTTGATGATTTTCTTCACACCTTATAAAATCAGCGTCTTGTTTGATGCAGAATTCTAAATAATTGGAGGTAAAAATGAAATAAGCTTCATGTGCTATCGAAACAGGCTTCATTTAGAGCAGAAGTAATCTTCCCCTGCCAAAAAGGGTATTTCTGTCAATATTTATAACCAAATTTTGCATACTGGTAAACTTAGAATCTAGCAACGAAAATAGGGAGTTTTGGGCATCTCGAATTCTCTATTTTTTGTTTCTCATTAAGCGAATACCCTATAGTTGTACGACTATAAAGTTGTAGTCGTACGACTATATAGGGTATGGTCGTACAACTGTAGAGTTATAGTTGTACAACTATAGGGGGTATAGTCGTACAACTATAGAAATCCTATTTTAGCGCTATTAACCAACAAATCCATAATTCCTTGATTATTAACATATTACCATTTTCTTCCATATTTTCAATATTCACAAAGAAATAAGAATCGTTTGAAAATACGAGAATCTCAGCAAGGGAAATGTATAAAAATAAAACGACCCGCACATTTGAGCATCGTTGAGAGGCTTGGCGGGTACTAGTGCTGCAAAGGTACGAAGATTCTTAGAAACCAGCAATTTTTTGGGGAGAAATTTTAATTTCGCATGCAAAAAAGTATAAAGCATTTACAAATTAAGCTACTCCACCCCCATGCGGTAATTCTTTGGCGATAATCCGGTATGCTTCTTGAAGAAGGTGCCGAAGGATGAGGCATTCGGCACAGTCCATTCGTTGAGACTTTGGTATCACTGAAAGATGAAGAAGGAGAAGAATAAAAGTATTATATGAGTATTTTATAAGGTTTTTTAAGACCCTTATAAAATATCGAGTTATAAGATATCGAGAAGTTCCTCGAATCTTGAAATACGACGGAGCTTGGGATGTTCAAATTCCTCTGTCTTTTCATGCGCCCATGTGGTATGAAAAGGGATATGGACAGCCGAAGCTCCGATTTTTAATGCCGGAGCAATATCGCTTTTGAAGCTGTTACCCACCATCACCAGCTCGTCGGGAGTTACATCCAGTTCCCTGCAGAGACGATGATAAGCCTTGGGCGTCTTGTCGCTCACGATAGTCACCACATCAAAATACCGCTGCAGACCCGAACGCCACAACTTATTCTCCTGATCCATCAACTCCCCCTTGGTGAAGACTGCCAGCTTATATTTCTTCATCTCACGGAAACAAGCCAAGGTTTTCTCTACCCCTTCCAAAGGCTTGGCATCAAGATGCAGGAGACTCTTACCCAAGTCCACAATTTGGGCGATGACATTCGCCTCCACCTTACCATGACTCACCTTCACCGCATTCTCTACCAGGGATATGGTGAAAGCCTTGCAACCATAACCCAAATCAGCCATATTTTTACTCTCCGTCTCGAAGAGAGCAGCAGAAATATCCTTTTCCTTTCCATATTCCGCAAGCAGCTCGCAATACTCATGCTCCACGTCCTCGAAATAGTTTTGTAATGCCCAGAGCGTATCATCGGCATCGAAAGCTATCGCCTTGATATTCTTCAGCTTTTCCATACTTTTCATTTTTTTAGTTGCAAAGTTAATGTTTTTATCCGAAAAGGAAAACAAATTATTCTGCTTTCTTTTGCATATACCAATATTTTTCGTAACTTTGCCAAAAATTCAAATAAAGCAACAATATGAAGGCTAATGCTGTTGACGGAATATATATGACGTAATGTAAGAACTTATATTTCTTGGTGCAAGAAAGCCTTTTCATAGCTACCATGACAATCGTCATACAATCGCACGACATATATCATTCAATCATACGGCATATGCCGTGCGACTACATGACATATGTCGTGCGATTGCAAAAAAGGACATCTTGCATCATCATTACTATATTCTTACGTCACAACCAATAGCTTTTCATAGCGGAATAAACAAATTTACATTTTAGACACCGAAAATTTGGTAGAACTCATGGGTATGAGGCTCCGCACAACAAGGATTATAGACAAAGAAACGAGGCATGAAATACAACTCCAATCCCGAATGATGATTCTCTTCTATTGAATATGTCATTACTTCTCATCTTTTTTATAATCTTCAAACGATATTTCCTTGACGAGTTTTCCATCCAAATCATAAACAGACACTACAGAATACCTACCAAACCTAGTATCAGAATAATGACGACAAGACTGGCAGATTGGTAATCCATCTTCAGACGTAAAGCCTACGCAGCCACGATTTGATGGTAACAATATCGCCTTTCCCGCATCCTTATCTAATATAAAAGTATAAATTGTATTCATCTTGTCTGTTGTTCCATTTACAACTACCACATCAGGATTTAGAGGGACAAGCATGGCTTCACTTGCCACAAAAACAGAATCTAGCCCTATCGTTACACCATGTTTTTTATCAGGATTATACCATAACAAATCTGCCATAGGATGCGCCGTAACTATTTCTTGAATATCATTCTGCTTCTTATAATACTTCCAAATGCTAACTACGTCACCGCCATAAATGCCATCTCCCCCATCAACGCTTCTCAACAAGATTGCATCAACATCCTCATCTGTTACAACAGTATTATTTGGCAGATGAAAATGTTTGATGATTTGTGCTATCATCGCTTGCGAATACTTTCCATCTTCATCATTTTCATATTTCAAAAAGGCATAATCTTGAGCAGGAGCAACTTGTTTTGCCCCTTTTTCTCCACAGCTGATAGAAAGAAAGCACAGCTGTAGCAGTACAACTATCCAATATTTACACTCTTTCATTTTCTAACTTACGAGAGTTTAAATGATACAAAAGAACTTCTTTTATATCATCGGCAACATTATTAGCCAACCTTTCAAAAACCTTTGCCCCAGAACCATTAGGCAAGCTATCTATTTCATTGACTTCTATAAGATCAATACTCTGTTAATTCTTATGTAATCGATTGAAAATGAGAGAGTTAATTAACGTAATATAACTAATAAAATTTGGTTAAGTGGCTGATTATCAGTAACTTTATAGTTCTCTAAGCTCA
>NZ_JANDWX010000011.1:0-113153 GCF_024330485.1 Segatella copri
TAGGGTAAAAACCAATCAAGTTCATGATGGCATCTGGAACACTTTCATTTTTGATGTTCTTTGTCACCTTGAAATCCTCCAACTCGTCATACACAAAGTTGATGACATACTTATCCTGTTTGGCATTCAAATCCTTTAATGCCGCAGAAAATGACACATTATTATATTGTCGAGTGATACGTTGGGCAGAAACGCCTATACTTATCACCGAAAGCAAAATCAAACTTATCAGATATTTACTCATAGCCTATTCTCTGTTTTTATAGTCCATATACTGTATATACAGTTGAGGGAATCAAAAAACTAAGCAAAACAACAACTTTTTTCGAAATTTACAGAAAAAACAATCAACGACTCCTTGTCTTCCACAAAGCCATAGGATGAAAAGTCTCTCGTTGATAGGCTGTCTTGTTTGTTGTCAGCATTGGAATTCCAAATACTCTCTGGTTCATGTACAGTTTGCAATGGTACTTTAACAATAGAGTCAGAAGCCACTTTCTCATAGTCATTTGCAGAATGATCTGTTTGTTCCTTAAAACTTAAAAAGAAAAAATTTCTTCCCCAACCATTACCAAATATAACATCTAATGGTTCCCCTGTATCTTTCCATATTCTGACTCTTGCTGCAAATCCAAAATCAAATTTAACGGCAGTACTATCATATGTAAAAGTTACAGTATAGAACTTTCTTCCTATCTGTTTTCTTATTTGAGGGCGGCTGTCTCCTCCGTAATCCTTCTTTTTAAAAACTTGAATATCCGATACGTTAGCCTCTTTAAAAAATGGAACATACGCAGGACCAAAGGTCAAAGCCACGTTTCTTGCGCTATTTACAAGAGTACTATTGTCTAAGACCTCTGGTCGCTTGCATGAACTCAAGAATAGTGTACATAATACCGCTATTCCCCAAACTACAATCATTATAAATGGTATTTTTTTCATAATTCGTAATTTTTATATTCTTGAAATATTGCGTATCGATTACTCTCTATTGATCCTTTCCACCAATTCGTCTGGTGTAAGTATCTCCATCTTGGAGAAACCAAACCACTTTTTGCCCAAGTCCTTTATGGATGCACCTATGTGATATACATCATCGTCTATACAAAGGAAGCGGTCATGTGATAAACGGAATGTTTCAACATCAATCGGTGCATATCTTCTATACGCTTGTCGGATTCTTCGTTTAAGGTCGCAATTTGCGACCTTAAACATTCGTCCTTGGTCAATTGAAACATGAAATCTTCTGGAAATCGTTTAATATTACGTTTTACTTGCTCATTAAGACGCTTTGTTTCAACGCCATAAAGTGTGGCAAGGTCACGGTCAAGCATAACTTGTTGTCCTCTAATGATTTTTATTAGAGGCTCTATATTGTCAACACCAACCAACTGGTCACGATTTGTGACCAGTTCGCCATTAACTGTCTTTTCCGTTATATCTGCCATATTTCTATCTTTATTTTTAAGGTCACAAATTGTGACCTTAAACGTGTTGTTACTTATTATTGTATGCAAAGGTAGTGCTTTTAGCCTTTAAGTCACTATTGCACAACCCCTTTCTTTGAAAAGAACGTAAAATCAATAGTATTATTGCGGTGATTGCACTTTTATTAATCGCTTCACTCGTTGTACAAATGAAAAAAGGAGTAAGAACATTATAGCCTTACTCCTTAATACGTATTTTATAAAATGTGAATACACATTTACAACGATTTGCAAAACAGATCTTTCATCTTATCCAAATCAGGCAAAGCCTTCTGTAATTCTTCAGGCATATCCTGTTTGGTTTTATATGTTGCTACTCCCATTGGGCTGTCGTAGTTCCTTACAACAATGTCAACAAAAGCCTTGTTCATTTCTTTGCATAAAACAATACCAATAGAAGGATTTTCGTGTGGCTTTTTTACAGTAAGGTCTAACGCTTGTAGATATGTACATAGTTGTCCCAAATATGAAGGTTTGAACTTACCGTATTTTAGTTCCACGGCTACCATTGCTGCAAGTTCTCGACTAAAGAACAAAAGGTCTATGAACATTTCTTCTCCTTCAAGTACGACACGATACTGGTTACCCATAAAGATAAAATCCTTTCCGAATTGAAGAATGAAATCGCGCATGTTTCTTACAATTTCTTGCTCAACTACACGTTCGTCAATGTCCTCAATCTCCAGTCCCAAATTTTCAGTATTGATGAAATCAAGCAAATATTCATCCTTAAACATTGATATTGTTTTCATTGATTGCTTAATGTCTGGTATCGCTTTCGGAAAATTGTTAGGCATATTGCCTTGATGGTGATATAGGTCATCTGATAAGTATTTCCGTAATACGTACTTGTTCCAATGATACAGGTTCACTTGATGTATATAGTAGATGCGCTCATCTAAAGTGGTAGTTTTATGCAAAATTTCCATATGATGAGTGAAACTAATGCCCACAAAATCCTCTATATGCAAGTCTGCTGACTCTATAGGTCTGTTAATACAAAGGAGTGTCTTTTCTCCTATTTCAACACCATCTTCTATCTTATTTTCAAACTGTTGTAATTGGTTCGCCAATGGCGAACCAATTGAAAGGCATTGCCATTCCTCATAGAAGATACGCATTTTCTTCAAGTTGCCTGAAGAAAAGCCTCTTAATCCTGGCAATTCACGCTGCAATCTCTCACTAATAGTATCAAGAGCTTTTGCGCCCCAATGTGCTTGCTGTAAATTGATAGACACATAACGCCCTATACCATAATATAAAGACAACTGTATGGCATTACTTGACTGGCTCGCCTGTGCTTGAGCTCGCAAAATTGCCCCTTTTATGGTTTGGACAGCTTTATCTACTGTTATATTGTTTTCTTCCATTATACTCTGTTTTGATATTATTTACAAAGGTAGTGCTTTTAGCCTTTAAGTCACTATTGCACAATCCTTTTTTTGAAAAGAACGTAAAATTAATAGTTTTATTGCTGTGATTGTAGTTTTATTAAACTCACCATGGAAGGGATATGCATAGTGTGTTGTATGCATTCCCTTCCAGGGTGATTTTTTTATGGTTCATCCAGAAATTCGATGATTTCTGCTACTTGTTGCCGGGTGTAGAAGTGGGAAAACTTGCCGGCGTAACCCGAACAGAGGCTCTGCTTGAGCTCGGGGCACCGGTTGATCCATCTCACCAGCCGGTTGAGCGCTACCCTGGGGGTAGCGGTGGGAAAGTAGAGCATGGCGAGCTCCGCCTTCCCGTAACTTCTGTCTTCTATCATAATTTGTTCTTTTTAGTCTGTTTTTGTCAGTTGCTTCTTTCTTCTGCCTGGTAGAATAAAATCTCTCCGATTCATAAGAAAATCCCTCCGAAAGATACGGAAATATCTCCGAAAGATAAAAAAATATCTCCGAAGCAGAATTTCCTAAAATGGGAGATTCTCGGGCGACTTATCGGCATCAGCCAATAGGTTTCCTTCCTGAAGTCAGTCAGTTTCTTGGAGTTTCCCTTGAGCTGCACGCTGGGTGTGTGATGCAGGGCAGCCGGTGCTTGATGTCCTCTGCCGTTCTCTTGTCCACTTCATCGCAGTAATACCAGTATCTGGTTTTATCGTTTTTTTCATGTTGCGAAGGTATACAAAATGTTTTACTTAGGCGGCGAGTCCTATGGGACTCGCTTTTCACAAAGAATAGCCTAGGTTAAAGTTTTTAACGCAGCATTTTTGCGCCCATTTTTGTTGGGGTATTTTGAAGAAGAAGTAGTGAAGAAGCGAAACATCGGAAAAGTGACGAGGTGAAGGGTGAAGGGTATATTTTAAATCTTATATTATATTCTTTTTTTTAGGATTTTTGGAAAAACCAGATAATCAGAAAAATGAAAAAACGGATTTTTTTCCTTGCCGCGCGTATATATAAAAAAGAGTTTTCAAACCTTCACCCTTCACCTTTTTAATTAAGGTTTTGTGTGTCAAATAGTTACGGGTGAAGGGTGGTGAAGGGTGTTTTTCGCTTTTTATAAACATATTTTAAGAATTCAGCCCATTTTTACATATTTTAAGCGTTTTTTTTTGGTTCCGAAATGGGTGCCTTTTTTTAGAGGTCCACTTTTTCCTCTTTTCTTACTGCTGAAATCTTTGAAAAATCGAGTGGGGTAGGGAATCACGTCTTATGTTGTGTTAAGCAATTATCTGATAAAAGAAGTTAACGATACCGAAAAAGGACTGGTTTTTAAACAAATATTAACGCAGAAAACTTGAAGTTTCGCATATTAGATTCTGGTTTCGCAAGTTCAGAAGTTAAAGAATTTTAAGGAGTTAAGAGACAATAGTCTTCTAGCTTAAACTTAGGACATTTGTCCCTTAACTTATCCCTAACTTCCTTTAACTTCCCCACATGCGAAAGTTCTGAAAATAAAAAGAGGGTGAGTCATCTGGTTATGACACACCCTCTTTTTTTGTCTTTTATTTCTTTTTCTTCTTCTTCTTTTTGATGCCGAAGAAATCGCGGAGGCCGTTGAAGTCTTTCTTCATGATGAGGCCGAGACCCTGCGTGTTCAGACTGTTGCGCGTAAAATAGCGGTCGTTGGTCTGATTGTACATGCGTATGGCGAGGTTGCCGCTAGGGAAGATGAGGTAGCGAAGGTCAAAATCGCCGATGAAACTCTGCGTGGCATTCGGATTGTCGCGATAACCGAACTGGCCATTGAAGAGCAGGCGGTTGTTGAGCAGCTTGCCACTCAGAATGCCCTCATATTCGGCATTGTTGAAACCTTCATCGCCCGTAGATATGTTGGCACCGAAATTCCAGTTGTTGCTCTTCACCACGTTGGAAAGTACGGTGTTCAGCTGCTGCGAGATGGTGCCGCTCAGCAGGCTCTGCATCGCCAGCGAAGTCTGACTCTGCTGTTCGCCGTCCTCGCTCACCTGGTTGTTGTTGGTCTGGGCGTAGAACCGGCCGATGCCCAAGAGATAGAGCACCTGCTGGTTCATCTCTTCCTGAGAATTGATGATAGAGTAGATCATCTGCTTCGCATCGCTGTTAACCGTAGGCAGGTCCATAGAGAAATCTACCTTAGGCGATTGAGGCGTGCCGGTGATGTCCATCAGGCAGTCTACGCGGATGTTGTTGCCCGAGAACGAACGGCCTATGCGCAGGTCGCTCAGCGGCACTCCGTTTACGGTATATTTAGCCCGCAGGTTGAGTGGGGCGTTGTATGGGTTGCCACCGAAGGCGATGGTGCCGCCCGGCATAAACTCGAACTCCTTCTTGATGAGATTCTGGATGGTGAGCTTGTAGGTGCCGTGGTCTACCACATAGTTGCCAAACATGTCGAACGAGCCCTTGTTGAAGTAGTTGGCGCGAATTACGCCATCTCCGTTCAGGGTGATGTAATCGCCCGACTGCTCGTCCATGATCAGCTTGAGCGTGAGGTTCTGGTTGGTGTTTACGAGGAAGTTGATGCGCATATCCGATTCGAAATCGATGTCATCCTCTCTCTGTTTCGTGGTTGGAGCCCCGTTCAGGCTGTCCATGATATCCGGCACAATCTCGTGCCAGTGGATAAAGCTCTTGTCGCTGATGGCGTCCGGACTTGCCACATTATATACAAAGATGCTGCCCGGTTCGGGCTCAGCGTTGATATCGATGACGGTTTCGCCGCTCTTGCCGTGGATGCCTACCTCGCCCGTGGCATAGATGGTGCCATAGAAGGTGTTGTCGCCAAACTCGCGGGTATCGAAGCCCAGGAAGTTGTGCGCCTTGATATCGAGGTCGTAGCTCAGCCTGGTGAGGTGCTTGTGGTGGATGCCTCCGCTCAGGATGGCTATGTTGCGGTTGCGGTCGAAGATGGTATCATTCTCTATGAGGATATCATCTGGGATAGCGTGGGCATGGAGCGCATCGAAGGTATAATCGGTGTTGAGCTGCTTGAGGTGCACCTTGCCGTGAGCGGTAAGGTCGCCCACAAGATTGATGTTCTTCAAATCGCCCACCACATTGAGATGGCCATCGCCCCAGGCTTCTACCTGGTTCATGAAACTGCCGCAGAAATTCTCGAGGAATTTCATGCTGGTGCCCTGGGCATCGATACCCAGGTCGATATAGTTACGCTTAGGCGAGACGTATCCGTTGATGAGCGTCTGATGCTCCGGACCATCGTCGGCAACTGCATGAATATCAATCTGTTCAAGCTCCTTGTTGAAGTTGACACCAGCATGGAGCACGCCGAGCGGTCCGTTTTCGAAGGTAAACTCCTTCACGTCCAGCTGGGCGTAGGCATCAGGGTCGTTGAAGAGGCTCTTGATGATAGCCTTGCCCGAAGCCTTGCCGGTGAAATCTACCGAATGGAAATTGATGAGGTTCAGCACGTATGCCACATCCACATCCTTCAGGTCGGCTACGATAGAATCGGTCTTCTCGGGTGTAGCAAGACCGGAAACGATGACGTGCTGCTGGTCGTGGCTCACGGCGAAATGGTCTACCAGCAGGCGGTTCTTGCTGTAGATGATGTCGGCAGGATGAACTTCCCACGGCGTGCCGTCGATTCTGATTTCAGACGGGTGTATGGTTACGTGGGCGGTAGAAACCTGATCTTCGTTCTTGAAGAACTGCGCCCTCGTATCGATGATGCCCTGGATAGGGAGCTTAGCCGAATGGTTGTTGTAGAAGAGCTTGGCGAAGAGCTGGTTGTCGGCAGCGGCTGCCTTTACGTGGATGCCCGGTCCGTTATCGCCCCATTTGCCCTGCCTGATCTGCGCATCTACCTTGAGCGAATCGTTGATGGTATGCAGTCGCACTTTGGCTCCATGATAGTCTTTGCCGCCATAGCTGAAGTCAGGCACGCTGGCATAGATGTTGACGGTTTTCTCGGCATCGTTCATGAATCCATCTGCAAAGACGGGCTGCTCTATCTGCAGCGGAATGCCCAGCATGCGCTGCAGTATCTCGGTAGAGGTGATTTCTGCCTGGAAGGTGAAATGGTTCTTCGCACTCCTGTCTACCTTGCCGATGCCCGGAAGGGTAGGCAGTTTGCTGGCTACCAGGTTGGTGAAGCTCTTGGTGAGGGTAGCGTAATCGTACTCTCCGTCAACATGGATGCTGGCGAACGGGGCTTCGAGGTCGAAATAGCTGTCCTTGCCCTGGTTCTTGGCGCTTACGGTGATGTCATCGAGACTGTAGGTCTTGTCGGCTACCTTCAGTCCCAGGATGGTTGGCAGCAGATGCTGAACATGGGCAGTAGCTGCATACTGTTTGCGCGGGATGGAGTAGGAGCCTTCTACCTGGATATTGGCGTTAGGGTCGGCGATGGATGCGAGTCCCTCTACCAGTCCCTGCTTATAGCTTCCGTCTATCTGAATGTTGCGGTAGCTGTACTTGTTGAAATCGAAGCGCGGAATGCTGCCCTTGGCATAGAAATGCTGCTTGTTGCCGTGAGCCGAAAGCGATGCTGCCAGGATGCCGAACTGCCCGTTGTCGAGGATTCGGCCCAGGTTGATGCCCTGGGTGTTGATGCTAGCCTTGAGCTCGGAGCCAGCCTTTTCGGCCTTGATGGCTACTTCGCCCACGCCGGTCTTCAGCTGGCCGCGGGTGCCTGCCTTCTTGCCAGCACCATATACTTCACCTATATAATATATGTCGCCCAAGCGCAGCACTTCTTTCGGAATGCTGATGCGTTTGCCCAGATTTCTGGAAACCTCTCCGATGCCATCGCCTGATATCTTGAGGGCTGAGATGTTTGCCTTCCAGCGCAGAAGGCGGTCCCAATCGCTCACACGGCCGTTAGCCCTGAGCAGCAGACTGCCGCTCTGAGTCTTGAATTCGAGGTTATGGATGCGGGCAGATGTACTGGTGCCCGAAAACTGGAGATGAAGCTGCAGGGCATCCTTGAACTTGCGGAGTTCAGGCACGAAGCAGGCAATATCGGCAAGCGTGATGACGGATGGCTTGATGCCGCCCTGAAACTGGAGTGTAGGCTTTACGATATGCTTGTTCTCGATGCGGTAGGTAGCGCGCAGGTCGTCAAACTGCAATTGCGAATGAGGAAGCTCGATGCTGAAGTCTCTGAGCTGGGCTTGCTGCTGGTCGGCATCGAGTTTGAATCTCAGATTTCTGAGTTGAAGTCCTGATTTATCTTTCAGCGCTATCTTCTTGACAGCCAAATGGATATCCCTGTCGGTGAGATGGCTCAGAATAATGTGGGCAGAGAGGTCGGTGATGCCTAGATGCTGCGGCGAAAAGACGCCCGGCTTAGGTGCAATATCGCGCTGGTTGTAGGCAACGGCACCATGCCGGATAATCAGACTTCCGATGTGCAGGTCGAGCGGAGTATGGCGGGTGGTATCTTTCGAAGCCAGCGAATCGAGCACGAACTGGATGTTCATCGGGCTCTTGGCATCCTGCTTGTAGATGTTGGCATTGAGACCGAAGAGCTGGGCAGATGAAACCGAAATCTTGCCATCCTTCAAAGGCAGGAAATCGAGCTTTGCCGATACGCGCGAAGCACAGATCATGCTGTCGCCCTTCTGGTCGAGCATCATCACGTCATCTATGATAATGCGGTTGAAGAAGCCCAGATTCACCTTTCCGATACTTACCTGAGTGCCGAATTTCTGAGCCAGTGCACCGGCTACTTCAGAGCCGATGAAGGCCTGTACTGGTGGCACGTGCAACAGTACGACAAGCAAGAAATAGACAGCAGCCAGCGTCCATATAATGCTATTGATGATATGTTTTAAATGTTTCAGAGTTGCTTTCTCTAGTTTACAAAAATGTTACTAATTTGAATTTTGCGACAAAATTACGGAAAAATCGGCATAAAATCGAATAATTCACACAATTTTTCTTTTTTATATCACTTTTTTTCACTATTTTTGCAGCACGTTAGAAGTTTCAGCATAGAAGTAGATAAAATATATGTTTTATGGCAGATGGCCAGTATAGCGTCTTGATGAGGGCGCTGACGCATATATCTTGAAGTGATTAGTAAATTTATATTTAATATTTTTTAATGTAGTTATGGCAAATGTAATTAAGTTACGTAAAGGCTTGGACATTAACCTTACGGGTAAGGCTTCCAAGGATGTAACGCTCCAGGTGGCTCAGGCTGGCGAGTATGCGCTGGTTCCTGCGGCTTTCGTGGGTGTGACTCCTAAGGTAGTGGTACGCGAGGGCGATCATGTCAATGCCGGAGATGCCTTGTTTGTGAACAAGGCTTGCCCGGAGGTGAAGTTTGCCTCGCCAGTGAGCGGAGAAGTAACCGCCATTGAGAGAGGTGAGCGCCGAAAGGTGCTCTGCGTGAAGGTGAAGGCCGACGCAGTACAGACCTCTACGGATTTTGGTAAGAAAAACGTTGATGCGTTAGACGGTGAGGCTGTCAAGCAGGCGCTGCTTGAGGCTGGTCTCTTCGGATACATCAACCAGTTGCCTTATGCTGTGTCCACAACTCCCGACACCAAGCCTAAGGCAATTTTCGTTTCTGCCCTCCGCGACATGCCGCTCGCAGCCGACTTTGAGGTAGAACTCGAAGGCAACGAAGAGGCTTTCCAGACGGGTTTGACAGCCTTGAGCAAGATTGCGAAAACTTATCTTGGTGTTGGCGTTGACCAGCACAGCAATGCGCTCGGCGAGGCTAAGAACGTAGAACTCAATGTATTCGACGGTCCTTGCCCAGCAGGTAATGTAGGCGTACAGGTGAACAACATCGACCCGGTTAACAAGGGCGAGGTGGTTTGGACAGTAGATCCAGCATCGGTTATCTTCTTCGGAAGACTCTTCCTGACAGGTAAGGTTGATTTGCACAAGACTGTAGCTGTGGCTGGTAGTGAAATCAAGACTCCTGGCTATGCTGAAGTATTGGTAGGTACACCTTTAAGCAGTTTTGTAGCCAATCAGCTGAAAGCTACTGACCATGTGCGACTTATCAATGGTAATCCTCTTACCGGTGTAAAGACGACTACAGCCGATTTTGTAGGTGGTCATACATCAGAGATTACAGCCATCCCAGAGGGTGATGACAACGACGAGATGCTGGGTTGGATTCTTCCACGTACCGATCAGTTCTCTACATCGCGTTCATATCTCTCCTGGCTCTTCGGCAAGAAGAAGGAGTATAATCTCGATGCCCGTGTGAAGGGTGGCGAGCGCCACATGATCATGAGCGGCGAGTATGACAAGGTGCTCCCGATGGACATCTATGGTGAGTATCTCATCAAGGCAATCATCACCGGCGATATCGACAAGCAGGAGCAGCTCGGTATCTACGAGGTAAGTCCTGAAGATTTTGCTGTGGCTGAGTTCGTGGATTCATCTAAGCTCGAATTGCAGAAGATTGTACGCGAGGGCTTGAATACCCTGCGCAAGGAGAACGCTTAGTTTTAGTTTACAGTTGACAGTTTATAGTTGATAGCAATGCTGCTAAACCCCTATAAACTCTTAACTATTAATTATTATAATAATGAGTGCATTAAGAAATTATCTCAATAAGATAAAGCCTAACTTCCAGAAGGGAGGTAAGTTGCATGCCTTCGAGAGCGTGTTTGACGGTTTTGAGAGCTTCCTGTACGTGCCAAATACGACAGCGAAGAGCGGAGCCAGCATCCACGATTCAATCGACTCGAAGCGCATCATGAGCTTTGTGGTAATCGCCCTGATTCCTGCTTTGCTCTTCGGTATGTATAATGTGGGATACCAGAATTTCAAGGCTGCAGGTACACTGGATGCTGCCAGCTTCATCGAGGTCTTCGGCTTCGGATTCCTGGCTGTCCTCCCTAAGTTGCTGGTTAGCTACATCGTGGGTCTCGGCATCGAGTTTGCCTGGGCTCAGTGGAAGCACGAGGAAATCCAGGAGGGTTACCTCGTCAGCGGTATCATCATCCCATTGATTATTCCTATCTCTACACCGCTGTGGATGCTCGCTCTGGCGTGCGCCTTCGCAGTTATCTTCTGCAAGGAGATCTTCGGTGGTACCGGTATGAACATCTTCAATGTGGCTGTGGGTGCCCGTATGTTCCTCTTCTTCTCATATCCATTGGCTATGAGTGGTGATAAGGTCTGGGTGGCTAAGGATGCTATCTTCGGTCTGGGTAACACCCTGCCTGATGGCTTCACAGCTGCTACTCCTCTCGGACAGCTGGCTCAGGGCAGCATGCCTTCAGCTAGTCTCTGCGATTCTATCATCGGTTTCATTCCTGGCTGTATCGGTGAGACTTCAGTCATCGCCATCGCCATCGGTGCCATCATCCTTCTCTGGACAGGCATCGCATCATGGAAGACCATGGGCAGCGTATTCGCAGGCGGCATCGTGATGGCGCTTATCTTCCAGGCTCTCGGCATGACACCTATCGCCTGGTATGAGCACATCATTCTCGGTGGTTTCTGCTTCGGTGCCGTATTCATGGCTACCGACCCTGTAACCTCAGCCCGTACTGAGAAGGGTAAGTACTTCTACGGATTCTTCATCGGTGCCATCGCCGTTATCGTACGTGTGATGAACCCAGGTTATCCAGAGGGTATGATGCTCGCTATCTTCTTCGGCAACATGTTTGCTCCACTCATCGACTACTGTGTAGTTCAGGGCAACATCTCACGCCGTGCTAAACGTGCTATTAAATAATGTAGGAGGAATGTAGATATGAAGACAAATTCAAATAGCTATACTATTATCTATTCGGTTATCATCGTGGTAATCGTGGCATTCCTGCTCGCGTTCGTGTCTTCTTCGCTGAAGGCAACACAGGATGCCAACGTGGCTCTTGATACTCAGAAGCAGATTCTCAACTCGCTGAACCTGCGCGACCTTGACAACGCTACTGCGGCTGCCAAATATAAAGAGGTGGTGAAGGACGAGAAGGAGAAGGACGGCATGAAGTATTACGAGTGCGAGATTGATGGTCAGAAGAAGACCGTTTACTCTGTAAAGGGTATGGGTCTCTGGGGCGGCATTTCAGGCTTCATCGCCGTGGATGCCGACAACAACACCATCTATGGCGTATATTTCAACCACGAAGGCGAGACTGCCGGACTTGGTGCTGAAATCAAGGACAACCTGAAGTGGCAGCAGAAGTTCCAGGGCAAGAAGATTCACAAGGATGGAGTAGAGGGCATCGCTCTGGGCGTTGAGAAAGACGCTCCTGCCGGCGACCCTAACAATGTAGATGCCGTTACCGGTGCTACATTGACATCCGATGGTGTGGATGCAATGCTCAAGGAAGGTCTTGCTAAATTCATTAAATAATTAAGCGAAATTATGGCATTATTTAGTAAACAAAATAAGGAGGCATTCATCAAGCCACTGAACGGCGACAACCCTATCCTCGTTCAGGTGCTTGGTATCTGTAGTGCCCTGGCTGTTACTTCCCAGCTGAAGCCAGCCATTGTGATGGGACTTGCCGTTACTATCATCACGGCATTCTCTAACGTAATTATTTCCATCATCCGCAACACCATCCCTCAGCGCATCCGTATCATCGTCCAGTTGGTGGTAGTTGCTGCCCTGGTTACCATCGTGAGCCAGGTGCTGAAGGCTTTCGCCTACGACGTGAGCGTGCAGCTCTCTGTGTATGTGGGTCTGATCATCACTAACTGTATTCTGATGGGTCGCTTGGAGGCGTTCGCCATGATGAACAAGCCTTGGCCTTCATTCCTCGATGGTGTAGGTAATGGTTTGGGTTACGCCCTCATCCTCGTGATTGTGGGTGCTGTTCGTGAGTTTCTGGGCCGCGGCTCATTGCTCGGTTTCCAGCTGATACCGGAGGGAGCTTACAACTTCGGATATGTTAACAACGGTATGATGACCATGCCAGCCATGGCATTGATTCTCGTTGGATGTGTAATCTGGGTACATCGTGCCTATATTTATAAGGAGGAGAAGTAAGATGGAGCACGCAATAAGTTTGTTTTTCCGTTCGATTTTCGTCGATAACATGATCTTCGCCTACTTCCTGGGTATGTGTTCATACTTGGCAGTATCCAAGAACGTGAAGACCTCTTTGGGCCTGGGCTTGGCAGTAACCTTCGTGTTGCTCATCACCGTGCCTGTAGATTACCTGTTGCAGACCAAGGTGCTCAGCGCCGATGGCATTCTGGGTGTTGACCTCACTTACCTGAGCTTCATCCTCTTCATCGCCGTCATCGCCGGTATCGTGCAGCTGGTAGAGATGATTGTAGAGAAGTTCTCACCATCGCTCTATGCAGCGCTGGGTATCTTCTTGCCATTGATTGCCGTAAACTGTGCCATCATGGGTGCATCGCTCTTCATGCAGCAGCGCATCCTGATGGAGCCTACCAATACTCAGGCTATTACCTCTGTATGGGATAGCATCGTTTATGCCGTAGGTTCCGGTCTGGGTTGGACTCTTGCCATCGTGCTGATGGGAGCCATCCGCGAGAAGATGCAGTATTGCGACGTGCCAAAGCCATTGCAGGGACTCGGCATCACATTTATCACAGTAGGCCTCATGGCAATGGCTATGCTTTGCTTCTCAGGCTTGAAAATCTAAAATAGGAGGACTATAGATATGGGTAATACATCATTTATATTGGCTAGTATCGGAGTTTTCCTCGTGGTGATTCTCCTGCTGGTTATCATCCTGCTCGTGGCTAAGAAGTATCTGAGCCCTAGCGGAAATGTAAATATCGAAATCAATGGCGACAAGACCATCAACGTGCCTCAGGGCAGCAGTTTGATGACTACGCTGAATGAGAACGGCATCTTCCTGCCTTCTGCCTGCGGCGGTAAGGCAAGCTGTGGCCAGTGTAAGGTTCAGGTGCTTGAGGGCGGCGGCGAGATTCTCGATTCTGAGAAGCCTCACTTCACCCGCAAGCAGATTAAGGACCACTGGCGTCTGGGATGCCAGTGCAAGGTGAAGGGCGACCTGAAGATCAAGGTGCCTGAGAGTGTGATGGGCGTGAAAGAGTGGGAGTGCGAGGTTATCTCCAACAAGAACGTTTCATCATTCATCAAGGAGTTCAAGGTGGCTCTGCCTCCAGGCGAGCACATGGACTTCGTTCCGGGTTCTTACGCTCAGATCAAGATTCCTGCATACGACTGCATCGATTACGACAAGGACTTCGACAAGGATCTCATTGGCGAGGAGTACATCGGAGCATGGAAGAAGTTCAACATATTCTCTCTCAAGGCTCACAATCCAGAGCCTACCGTTCGTGCTTACTCTATGGCGAACTATCCTGACGAGGGTGATATCATCACTCTTACTGTCCGTATCGCCACAACTCCATTCTTGCCACGTCCACAGGTTGGATTCCAGAACGTACCTACAGGTATCGCTTCTTCTTACATCTTCTCATTGAAGCCAGGCGACAAGGTAATGATGAGTGGTCCTTACGGAGACTTCCATCCTAACTTCACATCAGGCAAGGAGATGATCTGGATTGGTGGTGGTGCCGGTATGGCTCCATTGCGTGCGCAGATTATGCACATGACCAAGACTTTGCACACAACAGATCGTGAGCTGCACTTCTTCTACGGAGCGCGTGCGTTGGGTGAGGCATTCTTCCTGGAAGACTTCTGGGAGCTTGAGAAGGAATTCCCTAACTTCCACTTCCATCTTTCATTGGACCGCAAGGACCCAGTGGCAGATGCTCAGGGCGTGAAGTACTACGAGGGATTTGCTGTTAACTGCATCCGTGATACCTACTTGAAGGATCATGAGGCACCAGAGGATTGCGAGTACTATCTCTGCGGACCTCCAATGCTGATCAAGACCGTAACGGATTATCTGGATTCTCTCGGAGTAGATCCTGAGAGCATCATGTACGATAACTTCGGATAAAACGATAATTCAATCAAAAGAGCAATGCTTGTTCTCAAAAAAATGAGAGGCAAGTGTTGCTCTTTTTTTTATTTTTCTGAATATATACAATATAATAGAGATAATTACGTTTTTATCTTGAAAGTATAGATTTAATTATGAATAAGATAAAGGTAGGTGTATGTTTTGCCCTTTGCAGTCTGGCAGCCCCATCTATGGCACAGTATATGTGGCAAGAGGAGGATGGCACGGAGAAGATAGATCTTCGGGAAGATATACAATATGGTGTTGAGATGCAAGGGTCGTTTTCGAAAGGTAAAACCCCATTGTGGCTTAACGCAAACAAACATGGATTAAGTTCTTTAGAGAAGAATAACGGCTATCTCAGAGGTAGTCTGGTTCGTCCGCTTTCTGCAGATTCTGCCCGCCGCTGGGCTGTAGGATATGGAGTAGATGTGGCAGTACCGGTAAACTATACCAGCCATGTAGTGGTGCAGCAGGCTTATGTGGAGGCCCGCTGGCTTTATGGTGTGCTGACTGCAGGTGCCAAGGAATATCCGATGGAGCTAAAAAACCAGTCGCTCTCCAGTGGTAGCCAGTGTCTGGGTATCAATGCCCGTCCGATACCTCAGGTTCGTCTGGCGCTTCCTGAATATTGGACGCTTCCGTTTGGTAGAGGCTGGCTGCAACTGAAAGGTCATCTGGCTTATGGTATGACTACGGATGATGGCTGGCAGCATGATTTTACGAAACGGCAGACTAAATATTGTGACCACATGCTCTATCACAGCAAAGCAGGTTTTCTGCGTATCGGAAACGAGAATGCTTTCTGTCCGCTCAGCATAGAAATGGGCTTGGAAATGGTTGCTCAGTTTGGTGGCAATGCATATCGTCCAATAGGTGACAGTATGGAACAGATTCCTACCGAGAAAAATCTGAAAGGCTTCTGGCATGCGCTGTCGGCAACGGGCTCTGATGCAGGAGAAGGGGCTTATGCCAATGTTGCCGGCAACCAGTTGGGCAGTTGGCTGATGCGTATCAATTATGACACTGACAGTTGGAAAGCTGCCATCTATGCCGATCATTATTTCGAAGACCACAGCCAGATGTTTCTCCTCGACTATAATGGATATGGTGAGGGCGCAGACTGGAATAAGAAAGTAAAACGCCGTTTCTTCATGTATTCGTTGAAGGATATCATGCTGGGCTTCGAACTGAATCTGAAGTATTCACGCTGGCTGAAAAATGTGGTGCTGGAGTATCTCTATACCAAATATCAGAGTGGTCCGTACAATCATGACCGTACATCGGGTATCGCAGACCATATAGCGGGTACTGATGATTATTATAACCACAGCATCTATCCAGGATGGCAGCATTGGGGCCAGGTGATAGGAAATCCACTCTACCGTTCGCCTATTTATAATAACGACGGATATATTGATATCAGAAACAACCGCTTCATAGCTTATCATCTGGGTTTTGATGGTCAGCCTACACAGCGGTTGGGCTATCGTATATTAGGCACCTATCAGAAAGGTTGGGGTACATATAGCAACCCGTTTACAAAAAAGCATCATAATGTAAGCTTTCTGGTAGAGGCCCATTACGATTTCCCGCATCAGTGGCAGATAAAGGCAGGCTATGCGATGGATTTCGGTAGCGAAAAGATGCTGGGACATAATGCCGGTATGCAGATAACCATCAGCAAAAGAGGCTTGCTGACGAAAAGAAAATAATAATCGATAAGATAGAAAATATGAAAAAGATAATAGGGGTGCTTTCCCTTGCTGTTATGATGCTCACTCTAAGCTCATGTGAGGTAGAAACAAGCCAGAATGGTGATTTGGATGGTTTCTGGCATCTGGAGCAGGTAGATACTTTAGCTACAGGGGGTACTTGTAACTTTGCAGATAAGCGCGTGTTCTGGGGCTGCCAGTATAAGTTGATTCAGGTTGCTGATTATGATTACTTTGGTGATGGTAGAGGATTTTATCTGCGTTTTGAGCAAACCTCCGACAGTTTGCTGATTACATCTGTTTATCGTAATAAATGGCATGAAGATTATGGAGGCGATGTACTTTTAACAGAAATGAATGATTCTTTGCGTAGCTGTGGCATCAATCATCTGAATGAGCATTTTGCCAAGGAGGTAATGACCGGAGGTAAGATGCAACTGAAGAGTAAAACCCTGAGATTGCGGTTCAGAAAATTCTGAAAAAAAGCCCTCGATGCATGTAGCACCGGGGGCTTTTTGGGTATGCTCGGTTTCTTACTTCTTCCTTTCTGATTCCTTGATGAAACCATGTCGGTAAGCATAGAGAAGTTCCTTCAGGTCTTCTATCTGCTTACGGAGTTCGCAACCTATATCTGTGTCGGCTACCAGCATTCGGCGGTTCGACATTTCTACAATCTGTGTGGTACTCTTGATGTCGGTACCTTGCTTGATGGCATCTTCCATACTCGTAAATGGCTCGTGCTGGACCAGCTGAAATCCGCGGGAGTGATATACTAAGGTGTAGCCGGCAATGCCAGTCTCGTTGTGGTAGGCTTTAGAGAAACCTCCATCGATAACCATCAGCTTGCCGTTTGCCTTGATAGGGTTCTCGCCCTTGGTTGTGCGAACGGGCACGTGCCCATTGATGATATGGCGGTTAGGACCGGTTACCCCAAACTCATCCATAATATGGTCGATAACCTGTTCGTTATCGCGCAACAGGAAGTAGTATCCCTTCTCTTCTTTATGAGTCTCCTTATCGGTAATGAAATAGCGCTCGAAGGTGGCCATCTTACTCTTGTCGAAGAGCGGACTGTCAGGACCGCACCATAGGTAGATGAAATAATCGATGGCATATTCCTTTTCATTCGGATCAGAATCTGATTGGAAAGCTGTGCGTATCTGCATGCCCGTATGATGCATCAGGGCTCTGCCGCTGAATTTCTTGCCAGGATATATTTCTACCTCTTTTAATGAACCATCTTCGTTGAGCGGACAGGAAGCATGGAAAAGCAGGTTGTTGTTGAAGATAGCGTACATGCAACCATGCTGCAGCATAACGTTGATATGCTTGTGCAGCTTCTCGCAGACCATAAACGAATGATGCAGTTTCTGAATCAGAATTTCCTCTTCTTCAGATAGTTTGTCTGGATTGTCCGGATCGATGGTAGGGAAGTGGCATGAGGTCATGTCATACTCTTTTCCGTCAATCTCTACCTTGCCTTTCCTGTAATCGATATGGTCAAAAAGACAACGGTCTTTCATCTTCCATTCCGGATGCTTCTTGAAAAGCTGGCTCTCTAATTTAAACTGGATGACAGCTATAGCCTTGTGCATCTGAGAGGTGAGCCGCTGGGTCTTTTCATCCATTGCTGCTGCACCTCCGCTGAGCTTAGGCAGAAATTCTTTGCAATCATCCTCCTTGTAGGTTTCCATCGCAAAAGTAGCGAGTGGTACGAGGTTGATGCCATAGCCTTCTTCCAATGTCGAGAGGTTGGCGTATCGCAGGGAGAGACGGATCACATTACAGATGCAGGCATCATTGCCGGCAGCTGCTCCCATCCATAGTACATCGTGATTACCCCACTGGATGTCCCAACTGTGGTAGCGGCGCATCTTGTCCAAGATGATGTGGGCTCCTGGACCTCTATCGTAGATATCGCCCAGAATATGGAGCTGATCGATAGCCAGGCGCTGGATGACGTTGGCTATAGCGATGATGAAATCATCGGCTCTGCCTGTGCTGATAATCGTATCAACAATAACATTGACATAGGCTGTCTTGTCATGATCTTCGGTGTGCTCGTGCAAAAGCTCCTGGATAATATACGAGAAATCGCATGGCAGCGATTTGCGCACCTTGCTTCGGGTATATTTGCTGGAAACATCACGGCATACAGCCACCAACTGGTGCAGGGTGATGTGATACCAGTCGTTGATGTCGGGTTCGTTCTGCTTGACGAGTTCCAGTTTCTGCTCAGGATAGTAAATAAGAGAGCAGAGTTCTCGCTTCTCCTGTTCGCGAAGGGTATTGCCAAAGAGTTCGTTCACCTTACGCTTGATATTTCCTGATGCATTTTTCAGTACATGCAGGAAGGCCTCATACTCACCATGGATGTCGGCAAGAAAATGCTCGGTACCCTTTGGCAGGTTGAGGATGGCTTGCAGGTTGATAATCTCGGTGCTCGCCTCTGCTATAGTAGGGAACGACTGAGAGAGCAACTGCAAATATCTCATGTCTTGTTCTATATTATAATGTTTCATGTTTTTTTCCATTTTCTTAGAGCCTTTTTACTATTTATTATCTTTTGCAAAGATAGTATAAATAATAGATAAAACAAAGGAAAAAAGTATTTTTTTTGAAAAATCTTTCTGTTTTTTCAGATTTTTGCAGTACTTTTGCAGAAGAAATATAATAATTCTTCAAACTAACTATATTTGATTATGAAACAAACTATTCTTGTTACAGGTGGTACAGGCTTCATAGGTAGCCATACTACAGTAGAGTTGCAGCAGGCAGGCTACAATGTTGTTATCGTAGATGACCTCTCAAACTCAAAGATTGAAGTACTCGATGGTATCGAAAAGATTACTGGTATCCGCCCTGCTTTTGAACAGGTTGACTTGCGCGACAAGGCTGCTACCGAGGCTGTATTCCAGAAATATCCTGATATTAAGGGTATCATTCACTTTGCTGCAAGCAAGGCAGTAGGCGAGAGCGTACAGAAGCCTTTGTTGTATTATCGCAACAATATCGTATCGCTCATCAATCTTCTGGAACTTATGCCAAAGTATCAGGTAAAGGGTATCATCTTCTCTTCTTCTTGTACCGTTTATGGTCAGCCGAAGCCTGAGAATTTGCCTGTAACAGAAGAGGCTCCTCATCAGAAGGCTACTTCACCTTATGGCAATACTAAGGAGATTAATGAGCAGATCATAGCTGATTATATCCATAGTGGTGCAGCCATCAAGAGCATTGTATTGAGATATTTCAATCCTATAGGTGCACATCCTTCTGCTGAGATTGGTGAGTTGCCAAATGGTGTGCCAAACAATCTGATTCCATACGTTACTCAGACAGCTATGGGTATCCGCAAGGAACTCACTATCTTTGGTAATGATTATGATACTCCTGATGGAACCTGTATCCGCGACTATATTTATGTTGTAGACTTGGCTAAGGCACATGTAGCTGCTATGGCACGTGTTCTTGATAAGGAGACTGAGCCTATCGAATATTTCAATATCGGTACAGGTAATGGAAACTCAACTCTCGAAATTGTTGAGACTTTTGAAAAAGCTACAGGTGTGAAACTGAATTGGAAGTATGGTCCACGAAGAGAGGGCGATATTGAGAAAATTTGGGGTGATTGCACCAAGGCGAACAAGGTACTCGGCTGGAAGGCTGAGGCTAAGCTTGAAGATGTGTTGGCTTCTGCTTGGAAATGGCAGCAGAAACTTCGCGCTGATGGCATCATGTAAAGTGTTGGTTGTTTTAGAAAATAATGTGAATTGGCTTCTTTTTTCCTCTGAAAGGTTAAAAAAGCTAATTTTTGGGAAACTTATCGTCGGGAAGACGGTAAGTTTCCTTTTTTTTATATATCTTTGCAGAAAGAACTATTGGTTTAACGAAACTTGAAAATGTATGAAACGGACTTTACTTTCAATATTAACAATTGCAATGTTAGCACTTTCTGTTCCTTCGGATGCCATGGCCAACGAGGGAAACATAGAATGGGCAGACCTTGATGTGGCAGATATCAACTTGAACTATGCTGGGGGCGTGATGCATATCACAGGCGCTAGCGGGCAAGTGGTGAGAATATATAATGTGGCAGGTGTTACTATCAAGACCTTCCGCATAGAAGGTAATGACAAGCGCGTAAACTTGCCATTGGCTGAAGGTATCTATATTGTAAAGGTGGGGAATACCTTTACGCGCAAAATTTGCGTAAAGCATTAATAGTACTATAGAGGCCTTAGAATGCCGTTTAACTTTAATCAGAAAGTAAAAGTCTTTCATTTTTCGTTACTTATCATTTCTTGCTGTTTGATGTTCTGTTCTTGCCACGACAGGGTGCCAAACAGCAATTTCCAATTATCGTTAGATGATTATCAGGACTTACGTTCTTCTGCCTATGCTATCAATTCGAGGGCGGTAAGGAATCTGATAGACAGCATCATGCGAAATGATAAAGACCGACATGCTGCTGATTTGCATACCCGTCGCTATTATCAGAATGAAGGTAATCTGCTTTGGATTACACGTCATGGGGTAAATAGTCAGGCTGACTCCCTGGTGACTTGCCTGCGTTCCGTAGCGGATATGGGATTTGATAAACGTCGGTTCTATGTGGATGCTATTGCCCGAGATATTGATAGGTTACGAGATTTAAATCTAGATTCAGCTGATAATCAGATAAATCAAGTGATAGCCCGACTGGAGTATCGCTTGACCAAAGCTTACTTCAGATATACGATGGGGCAGAATTTTGGATTTATGAATCCTAGTTTTGTTTTCAATCGTTTAGATACTCTTGCTCCCAATCCTTATGATAGTGTCAAGAGACCCGTTAGGTTCAGAGGTCTGTTTGATGTAAAAATGGCTCATGCAGATGATGCGTTCTATCAGAAGGCTATGCAAATGGTTAGATGCGACTCGGTGGCTTCCTTCCTGAAAGAAGTACAGCCTAAGAATCCTTTCTATTATCAACTGCTGGAGAAATTGAAGGCTGGAGGACTGGGCAAGGCGATGAGAATCAAAATTCTCTGCAACATGGAACGTTGCCGCTGGAGACAGTATGATAATCCCTGGCAACACGAAAAATATGTGGTTGTCAATATACCATCGTTCCATCTGATGGCTATTGATCATCAGGATACGCTCTCGATGCGCATAGGATGTGGAGCCAGTAAAACCAAAACCCCGATATTGAACAGTCATATCAAACGTATGGAGTTGAATCCTCAATGGTTTGTTCCCCGTAGTATCGTTCTCCATGATATGATACACCGGGTGGGGAATCATGGCTACTTTCGCGCGCGTAACTACTATGTAAGGGAAGTGGCAACAGGTAAGGAGGTTGACTTAGACAGAGTAACTCGATCTATGCTTATTTCTGGTGCTTATGGCATCGCTCAGCGGGGCGGAAAGGGGAATGCTCTGGGAAGAATCATCTTCCGTTTTGATAATAATTTCTCGGTCTTCCTGCATGATACTAACAGTAAGGGCGTGTTTGGACAAGAGGATAGAGGAGTATCGCATGGATGTATCAGAATAGAAAAACCGTACGATTTCGCTGTCTTCCTATTGGCTGACAAAAACGAGAAACTGAAGGAAAAGATATACTATTCGATGACAGCAGATTCGCTAGCCAATAAAAAACTTGTTGTGAATAACGTAAAGGTTAATCCTCAAGTTCCTCTCTTCATAACCTATTATACACTCTATCCGTTAGCAGGAGGCAGAATAGCTGAATATTCTGATGTGTATGGATTTGATGCGGTAATATTCGATATGTTGAGAAAATATCTATAAACAACACATTTGTAAAAGCAATGATAAACGATAAAGAACTCTTGGCTATGATTAGGGATCCTAAGACCCAACGCGAAGGCTTTGCTGTACTGGTAAGTCAGTATAGCGAGCCGTTGTATTGGAAGGTTCGCCATATAGTTTTAGATCATGATGATGCTGATGATGTGTTGCAGAATGCCTTTGTTAAGGCTTGGACCAATCTGGATTCGTTTCAGGGAAAGTCTTCGCTCTCAACATGGCTTTACCGTATAGCAATTAACGAAGCGCTTGATTTCTTGAGACGCAAGAAGCAGATGGTAAATGTCAGTACCGAAGACGAGCCGGGCTTGGCTTCACGTCTTCTTGCCGATGACTATTTTGATGGTGACCAGATTCAGGCAGAACTGCAAGAGGCTGTAGCCCAACTGCCCGATGTTCAGCGCACAGTTTTCACTCTAAAATATTATGATAATATGAAATATTCAGAGATGAGTAAGGTGCTGTCAACAAGTGAAGGAGCTTTGAAGGCATCCTATCATCTTGCTGTGAAAAAAATAACCGATTTTTTCAATCGTAAGGATTAAACCTTTTCGGTTAGTTTTCGTCTATTTAATAAAGTATAAAAGAAAGGAATGAGGAATATGTTAAAAGAAGACAATATATTGAATAGCCGTTTTGGTAAGAAAAACCATTTCCAGGTGCCGGCTGGTTATTTCGACCAGCTGACGGATAGGGTGATGGCAAATTTGCCGGAGCAGGAACCCCGCATCATTCACATGCAGCCTAGCTTATGGCAGCGTATGCCGATTCGAAAGATTGCGGCGGCTGTTGCTGTTTTGGCTGTGATGGGAGGTGGTTCGGTATTGGCGCTGAAATATACGGGAAGCAGTAAGCCTGCTATGGCACATGTGGACCATATGGTTCAGAAAGCTGCTGTGAATAATAATGAGGATGCTACTTTTAATGAGATGGCCGATTATACGATGATGGATAATGAAACTATCTATGCATCGCTGATTGCAGAAAATTAATGGTTGGTATTTCTTTTTGTCTACAGATAAAGATTTAAAAAAAGATAAGGTATGAGAAAGATAATGCAACATAGGTTTCTTGCGCTTTTAGCTATGCTGATGATTAGCCTGGTTTCACTTGCTTCACAGCCTCAGGGTAGAAAACATCATGATGGATTTGATCCTAAAAGGTTTCAGGCTGAACTAGAACAGTTTATTACGACTAATGCCTGTCTTACGCCGAGAGAAGCTGCTAAATTCTTCCCGGTATATAGACAGATGGGTAAGAAAATGCGTATGATATTCGATGAAATGCGCCGATTCCGTCATGTGAATCCGAATGATAATGAGGCATGTGCCGAAGCTATCAGAAGACAGGATGAGTTGGATATTCAGCTGAAACAGTTGCAGCAAGAGTATCATTCTAGATTTATGACCATCTTGCCACCTAATAAGGTGTTCAGTGTCATCAAGGCAGAGGAACGGTTCCATCGGCAGGCATTCAGACGGATGAAGAAATAAATCTCTAAAAAAGTAGAGATAAAACCATTTAATATGTATTTATGTGACTTTTGGTCACATTAATAGGGTCGCGAAGATATTTTTAATAATATTTTCGCGATTTTATTTTGTCCTTTCCGTTATTTGTTGTACTTTTGCACTTTGGAAAATAATAATATAATATAATAAGGTATGTACAGAAGTAATACGTGTGGAGAGTTACGTCTCTCTGATGCCGGCAAGGAAGTGACACTTGCCGGTTGGGTACAGCGCTCAAGAAAGATGGGTGGTATGACATTCGTCGATTTGCGCGACCGTTATGGTATCACACAGTTGGTCTTCAATGAGGCTGATAACAAAGACTTGTGTGATGCAGCTAACAAGCTAGGTCGTGAATTCTGCATTCAAATAAAGGGTGTAGTAAGTGAACGACAGAGCAAGAATCCTAAAATGGATACTGGTGACATCGAAATCCTGGTGAAGGAACTCAATGTCCTCTCTCAGAGTCAGACCCCTCCTTTCACTATCGAAGATAATACAGATGGTGGTGATGATATCCGTATGAAGTATCGTTATCTTGATTTGCGTCGTCCTGCAGTGCGCAAAAATCTGGAGTTGCGTCATCGTATGTGCATCTTGATTCGTAACTTCCTCGATGCACAGAACTTCATGGAGGTTGAAACTCCTGTTCTTATTGGTAGTACACCAGAGGGAGCCCGCGACTTTGTTGTTCCTTCCCGTATGAATCCAGGTCAGTTCTACGCTCTTCCACAGAGTCCTCAGACTTTAAAGCAGCTCTTGATGGTTGCTGGCTTCGACCGCTATTTCCAGATTGCCAAGTGCTTCCGTGATGAGGATCTTCGTGCTGACCGTCAGCCAGAGTTTACACAGGTTGACTGTGAAATGAGTTTTGTTGATCAGGATGATGTCATCAACCTTTTCGAGGAAATGGCTCGCCATTTGTTTAAGGAGATTCGTGGTGTAGAACTTCCTAAATTGGAACAGATGACCTGGCACGATGCTATGCGCCGTTTCGGTAGCGATAAGCCAGACTTGCGCTTCGGTATGGAATTTGTTGAGTTGAAAGATGCTTTCACAGGTAAGGGTAATTTCTCTGTATTCGATGAGGCTAAGTATATTGGCGGTATCTGTGTTCCAGGTTGTGCTGATTATAGCCGTAAGCAGTTGAACGAATTGACCGATTTTGTTAAGCGTCCTCAGGTTGGAGCCAAGGGCTTGGTTTATATTAAGTACAATACAGATGGTACCGTGAAGAGTAGCATAGATAAGTTCTACTCTCCAGAGGAACTTGCTGAAATCAAGACCGTAATGGGAGCCAAGGATGGTGACCTCGTTTTGATTTTGAGCGGTGATAATGCTAACAAGACACGCATTCAGCTTTGCTCTTTGCGTTTGGAAATGGGTGACCGTTTGGGGCTTCGTGATAAGAATGTATTTAAGTGTCTTTGGATTATTGACTTCCCTCTCTTTGAGTGGAGCGATGAGGAACAGCGCCTGATGGCTACGCACCATCCATTCACTATGCCAAATCCTGATGATATACCATTGCTCGATGAGCATCCTGAACAGGTTCGTGCCAAGGCATACGACTTTGTTTGCAATGGTATCGAAGTAGGTGGAGGTTCTCTCCGTATCCATGATACTCAGTTGCAGGAGAAGATGTTCGAGGTTCTCGGCTTTACTCCAGAGCGTGCTGAGGCCCAGTTCGGTTTCTTGATGAATGCTTTCAAGTATGGTGCACCACCTCACGCAGGTCTTGCTTTCGGTTTGGACCGTTTCGTCAGCATTTTGGCTGGTCTCGACAGTATTCGTGATTGTATTGCTTTCCCAAAGAACAACTCTGGTCGCGATGTAATGCTCGATGCTCCTTCTGAACTTGACCCTAAGCAGTTGGATGAATTGGAAATCAAACTTGATTTGAAGGCTGAATAAAAATAGAGAAACGAAGGTATTCACTCCATAAAAGAGTATGCGTAAAATGCCTTGAGAAAAATTCAATGATTTATAATAAGTAATTGATTTTTAGTAAATAAAGTGCTGCGCTTCTTGACGTAAATCAAGAAATGCAGCACTTTTGTTTATAAGTAGTAGTTTTTTCTATTTTTCTAACACTATTTCGAAATAAAAGTTATAAATTTGCAGCAGATATTAAGGTTGAGCTGACGAAATGAGGCTCAATAGAATCATAAAATTCTTAAAACATGGTAGAAAAGAAAGCGACAACTAAGACTGCTGCAAAGAAGCCAGCAGCAAAGAAGGCTCCAGTAGCAAAGAAGGCTCCTGCAGCAAAGAAGGACGTTCTTTACTTGAACGCAGAGAACGCAGGTTTTAGAGCTGGTGATGTATATCAGGCATTGGCAGCTTCAGAAAAGGCTCTCACAGTAGCAGAAATTGCTAAGGCTGCTAAGATCAGTACAGAGGATGTAATCCTTGGTATCGGTTGGCTCTTCAAAGAGGGTAAGATTAAGGATGAGGACAACAAGGTTGCTCTCGCTTAAATAAGGTTTATTTTTCAAAGAGCCGCGGTTGCTTGTAAGTGAGTAACCGCGGTTTTTTCTTTTTGTGTCTTCTCTCTTGAAAGAGGACGAATGTTATGATTATTATATGAAACTTGATCAGGAGATATTCAATGTTCTTTTGGCTGCGGGTGCAAAAGGGTTGAAAGTAGAAAAAATAGCTCGTCATGTATATAATTCCTGTAATTCGATTTTTACACCTCTGAATTACAAGGATGTTCATAGCTATGTTACACAATATCTCACCAGATGCGCTAAAGACCCACAATCGCTTATAGAAAAAGGTAAGGGGTATGGTGTATATCATGTTAATTTTGATTCAAAGGCCGTACAGCAACTGATGCTCAATTTTTCTTCTTCTGTATTAGAAAATAGTAATGAAGAAGAGAGTAAGGCTGATGATAGTGCTCCTCAAAGTCTTTTTGATGAGAATATGTTCTAAATTATTTTTTTTATGAGGGGAATGTTGTAGTATGTTCGTATAATATATGTAGACTTTATAAAAACTGATAAAAGTTAAACAATAAACATATAAACGAATAAACTATGGCTAGTAGATATTTATTAGGTTTTGACGTAGGCTCAAGTTCTGTAAAGGCTTCGCTTACTGATGTTGACAATGGAGAAATCGTAGCTTCTGCATTCTATCCGGATCATGAAGCACCCATTATGGCTGTAAAGACCGGTTGGGCAGAGCAGGATCCTCAGATGTGGTGGGATAATGCTAAGTTGGCGCTTAAGAAAATCATGGCAGAATCTGGTGCCAAGGGTGAAGATATCCTTGCTATTGGTATCTCGTACCAGATGCATGGCTTGGTTTGTGTTGATAAGAATCAGCAAGTTTTGCGTCCTAGTATCATCTGGTGCGACTCTCGTGCCGTACCTTATGGCGAGAAGGCTTTTCATGATTTAGGTGAGGACTTCTGCTTGCGTAATCTGCTCAATTCTCCTGGAAACTTTACTGCATCTAAACTTGCTTGGGTAAAGGATAATGAACCGGAACTGTTTGATAAGATTGATAAGATTATGCTTCCTGGTGATTATCTGGCAATGAAACTTTCAGGTGAAGTTAAGACTACTATCAGTGGTCTTTCTGAAGGTATGATGTGGGACTTCAACCAGAAAAAGCCTGCTAAATTCCTGCTTGATTACTTTGGCTTCGATGAAAGCATTCTGGCTGATATTGTTCCTACTTTCTCTGTACAGAGTGTAGTAAGTAAAGCGGCAGCTGAAGAACTTGGTCTGAAAGAAGGTACACCAATATCTTATCGTGCGGGTGACCAGCCAAATAATGCTGTGAGTCTGAATGTGTTCAATCCGGGTGAAATTGCAAGTACTGCAGGTACATCAGGAGTTGTATATGGCGTATTGGGTGATGTTAACTATGATCCAAAGAGCCGTGTCAATACTTTTGCTCATGCTAATTATACTACAGACCTTGACCGTCTTGGTGTATTGTTGTGTATCAATGGAACTGGTATCTTGAATGCGTGGGTTCATCGAAATATCACTCCAGATGTAAGCTATGCGGATATGAATGATCTTGCAGCTTCTGTGCCAATAGGTAGTGATGGTGTTAAGATTATCCCATTTGGTAATGGAGCTGAGCGTGTATTAGAGAATAAGGAAGTTGGTTGTTCTATTCGTGGCATCAGCTTTAATAAGCATAATCGTGCTCATATTGTTCGTGCAGCACAAGAGGGTATCGTCTTCAGTTTCTGCTATGGAATGGAAATCATGCAGCAGATGGGTATGGATATTAAGAATATTCATGCAGGTAAGGCTAATATGTTCCTCAGTCCGTTGTTCCGAGATACCTTGGCGGGTGTGAGTGGTGCTACTATCGAACTTTATGAGACAGATGGTAGTGCAGGTGCTGCTAAGGGTGCTGGTATTGGTGCCGGTATCTATAAGGATCATAATGAGGCTTTTGCTTCATTGAAGAAACTTGCAGTCATAGATCCTGATGAGGCTAACCGTTCTGCTTATCTCGAGGCTTATTCTGCATGGAAAGAAGAGATGAAAAAACTTTAAACGTTTGTAATTTACTTTAGACAAACTTTTTTATAATATCAGATAAAGGGTGGGAGAAGTCTCACCCTTTATTTTTCTTTTTCCCGATTCTTTTGACTTTTGGGGGAGCTTCCGTCTTATTTAAGGATTGGATTTAAATATCTGTAGTTGATGTTTCTGAGTATCTATCCACCTATGTTTTGCCATGATGAACCGCTTTAGAAGATAGATAAGTGATTATACAATGAAAAAATCCCCCAGCCCGCTTGAGAAAGCAGGATGGGGGATTGGTATTTTGAATCAAAACAGTTTAATTCTTGAAACTGTGGATTGGAGCCGGAATACGACCGGCACGGTTTACGAATGCCTCGCAACTGAATGGGTTTACAGGCATGATTGGAGCATGACCGAGCAAACCGCCAAAATCTACATTGTCGCCTACCTTCATGCCCACAACTGGGATGATACGTACGGCAGTAGTCTTCTGGTTAACCATACCGATGGCAGCCTCGTCGGCAATGACACCGGAAATGGTGGTGGCTGGAGTATCGCCAGGGATGGCAATCATATCCAAACCTACTGAGCAGACACAAGTCATCGCCTCAAGCTTCTCGATGGTCAGCGCACCAGCCTCTACAGCGTTGATCATACCCTGGTCTTCGCTGACAGGGATGAAGGCACCGCTCAAACCACCTACATAAGAAGAAGCCATGATACCGCCCTTCTTAACCTGGTCGTTCAGGAGTGCAAGAGCTGCTGTGGTACCAGGAGCACCGGCATGCTCAAGACCGATGAGCTCGAGAATATCGGCTACACTATCACCGATAGCTGGGGTAGGAGCCAATGAAAGGTCGATGATGCCGAAAGGTACGTTCAGACGGCGTGAAGCCTCCTTGGCTACCAACTGACCTACACGGGTAATCTTGAAGGCGGTGCGCTTGATGGTTTCGCAAAGAACCTCGAAGCTTTCGCCCTTTACCTTCTCCAATGCATACTTTACAACGCCAGGACCGCTGACACCGACACTCACTACCGCATCGGCCTCAGAAACACCATGGAAGGCACCAGCCATGAACGGATTGTCGTCTGGCGCATTGCAGAGAACAACGAGTTTGGCGCAACCCAGAGAACCTCTGTCCTTGGTTGCCTCGGCTGTATCCTTTACGATTTCGCCCATCAGTCGGACGGCGTCCATGTTGATACCGGTCTTGGTAGAACCCACATTGACTGAGCTGCAGACGAAATCGGTCTGTGCCATCGCCTGAGGGATAGAACGGATAAGGAGCTCATCGCTCTTGCTCATACCCTTGCTTACGATGGCAGAATAGCCGCCCAGGAAGTTGACACCGAGCTCCTTGGCACACTGGTCGAGGGTCTTGGCAATCTTCACGTAATCGTCGGTAGTCTTGCAGGCAGAACCGCCTACCAGCGAGATAGGAGTGATGGAGATACGCTTGTTGACGATAGGCACACCAAACTCCTTGGAGATTTCTTCGCCGGTCTTCACCAGGTTCTTTGCCAGACGTGTAATCTTATTATGAATGTTCTGACAGAGCTCATCGAGATCGGTAGATGCGCAATCCAAAAGGTTGATACCCATGGTGATGGTACGCACATCGAAATTCTCCTGCTCTATCATCTTATTGGTTTCGATAACCTCAGATATATTGATCATATTGTTTGCTTTTTAAATTCTGTGCATCATATTGAAAATTTCCTCGCGCTGGCATTTGATCTGCACGCCCATAGCCTTACCAATATTGGTGAGTTCATCGGCTACTTCCTCGAAAGTTTTCTGCATCTTGCCCATGTCTACGATCATCATCATGTTGAAATACTCCTGTACGATGGTCTGAGAGATATCCAAGATGTTGATACTGTTCTCTGCCAAATAGGTACATACCTTGGCGATGATACCAACGGTATCCTTGCCCACTACTGTAATAATCGTTCTGTTCATGTATTTATTCCTTATTTTAAATTGGTAAGTTTTCGGCTGCAAATTTACAACTATTTTGTTAGACTACCAAATAAAAAGTCAGAAAACTTGTAAAATCACTAACGCTTTGCAAGTTTTCTGACTCATTTTTACCTTTCTTGTTTCCTTATCTTACTTGATACCTCTTTCGTTGAGTGCCTTAGAATATTTGGCTGCATTCTGCAGATGCTCATCGTAAGTGCGGGCAAAATTATGAGTGCCGCTGAAATCCTCCTTGGCACACATGTAGAGGTAATCGTGATGCACATGGTTGAGGACGGCATCGATACCTGCTACGCTCGGAATACGGATAGGCCCCGGTGGCAAACCTGGGTTCTTGTAGGTATTATACGGGCTCTTGATAGACAGGAGGTTGTTGTAGATGCGCTTGAGGTCGAATCGCTGCCACGCATATTTAATGGTAGGATCGGCCTGCAATGGCATTCCCTCTGGATATTCGGCATTGCGAAGCATCAGACGGTTATAATACATGCCGGCTATCATCGGTTTCTCACCGTTGTTGGCTGTTTCTTCGTCCACGATGCTGGCAAGGGTGATGATCTCAACCGGTGTCAGCTTCATAGCCTTTGCCTTTTCGGTGCGCTCAAAGTTCCAGAACTTGTCGCTTTCTTTCTTCATGCGCTCCAGAAATTTATCTACCGAGATGTTCCAGTAGAGATCGTAGGTGTTAGGTACGAACATGCAGGCGATGGTGGCAGTATCGTAACCATATTTCTGACAGACGCTCTCGTCGCGCAGGGCATGGTAGAGGTCGTTGCTGCCAAACATCATCTTCTTGCCAATCTCATCAGAGAGTTTGTCGAGCGTGCGTACCGAAGGGATGGTAAGGCTAACCGGTTCCTGCAAACCGTTCTTCATGTGGCGCCATGTCTTGAGGGCACCATCGCCCGGAGCAATGGCGTATCTGCCGGTGCGGATATGATCGGCATAGCCGGAATGGAGGGTCAGGGTCTTGAATGCCTGGAACGGAATGCTCTTGGCAAATGGGCGGAGCTTGTTGTATACAGAGTCGATGTTATCATCGCTGTCGATGTAAACATACTCGGTGTTGCTGCTCTTCGAGAAGGAAGAGAAACAGTAGATGTAGCCCACGATGGCGATGACTGCGATGCAGCCTATAGCACCATACAGATAGAGCTTAGAAAATGATTTTTTCTTTTTCATATTCTTCTTGTTTGTTATTTTTCGGGTGCAAAAGTACAGTAAAAATGGGAAATAGCAAAGTATAGGAATTTAAAATAGGTTAATTGTCATCTTTCTTTATCCGTTGTGTCTGCTTTTTTGTTACCTTTGCACTTGACATTGAGAATCAACATGTGTATCGGTGCTTTCGGGCACATTATTATAAAAGGATTATGAAAATGAAGTTTTCGATAGCGTATGCTGCCAAGTGGGGTCATGCCCTGCATGTAGAATTAACTTTTGCCGCTGCTGACGGCTATCAAGATACGATGGACTTGCCGATGACCACCCGGGACGGTTATCACTGGGAGGTGGAAATGGCGTCAAGGCAGAACCGCCATCACCCTTTCGTAGCTGTAGCTTACTGCTACTGCGTGAAAGATGCTGAGGGAAAGGTGCTGCGTAGGGAATCGCTCGCTTCTGCCCGCCAATATGTTTTTGATGAGAGTAAGAATTTCTATTTTCAGGACTATTGGCTGGAGGAGGATAATCCTTACGTGGAAAAAAATGCCTTCGTATTGCAGCAGGTAAAGTTTACTGATGTCAAGCCAGCGCGTCTGCCTCTCTTCGACCGTACTATCATCTTCAAGATTCATGCCCCGAAACTCTATGAGGGTGAGGCTGTAGCTCTGTTGGGAAATCATCCTACGCTGGGCAAATGGAATCCGGCTCATTTCCTGAAGATGCAGAACAATCATGGCAAGGACTGGGAAATATCTGTGAATGTGCAGGCTATCGATGAGCCGATAGAATATAAATATGTGGTGATTGATGCACAGACCCAGAAACTGAAGAGATGGGAATTTGGGGATAACAGAATCTTTGGCATTTCGGGTAATGAACAGGCTGGTGGACAGGGAACTCCTCAGGGTGAAATCCGCGTATACCATCAGGATGTTTATGTGCTACACGGCGGTGAGTTCCGCATCAAGAGGGTTCCGGTTCATGCCCAGTTCAATTTCGATACCTATATCTTCGATCTTGACGGAACCCTGATTTCTTCTCTCCACGACCTGGCTGCAAGCTGCAATTATGCGCTGAAGCTGAACGGGATGCCTGAACGTACGCTGGAGGAGGTACGCATGTTTGTAGGAAACGGGGTGAAGAAACTTATGGAACGTGCCGTGCCGGGAGGATTGGAGAACGAGAAGTTTGAGAAAACCCTACAGGATTTCCGCAAGCATTATATGGTGCACAATATGGATAATACGAAACCTTATCCGGACGTGATGGAGATGCTGGAGGAACTGAAGAATAGGGGAAAGAACATTGCGGTGGTAAGCAACAAGTTTTATGCTGCTACCCAGAAAATCTGCCGCCATTTCTTCGGCGACCTGGTAGATGTGGCGATAGGAGAGCGGGAGAATATCAAGAAAAAACCGGCTCCAGATACCGTAAACGAAGCCTTGCGACAGCTGCATGCGGATAGAGAAAGGGCGGTATATATCGGCGACAGCGACGTGGATGTGATGACGGCAAAGAACAGTGGAATGCCTTGTATCTCTGTCCTTTGGGGATTCAGAGATCACGATTTCCTGTTGGCACATGGAGCTTCTATCCTGGTATCATCACCCTTGCAGATATTATAAGAAAGGTAGGATAAAACTATCTGGAAGACCATCATAGAGAATGGTCTTCCAGATAGTTCTTGATAAATTCAAAGTAGGTTTCTGATATCGGAATGCTCTGGTCGCCATAGGTAATGTGCTGCTGATCTACCGTATCAAACTTTGTCATGTTGGCAAGGAACGAACGGTGTACACGCTTGAATTTCTCTCTTGGCAGCCTTTCTTCCAACTGTTTGAGGTTGCCCAGGGTTCTGATGTTAGGCCTGCCCTCAAGATGGAAACGGATGTAGTCTTTGTCGCAGTCAACAAACAGAATATCATCTATCGGGATTCTTACGCATTTGTAATCTCGTTTTACCACCAGAAAACCGTCGCGCTTGATAGGGTTGTAGTTATCGTCCTGCATGTAGCTTTCGAAGACTTTCTGGCATGATCCCATAAAGTCATCGTAGGTGATGGGCTTGAGCAGATAGTCGAATGCATTCACTTTGTAGGCTTCGATGGCATACTCTTTGAATGCGGTGGTGAAGACAATCTTCACGTTCTTGGGTACAACCTTTGCAAATTCCAGACCGCTGATCTGCTGCATGTGGATGGCGAGAAAAAGTATGTCGAGATGGTTGTGATGGATGCCGTCTACAGCATCTATCGCACTTTTGTAGGCTCCGATCAAATGCAGGGTCGGAGTTTTCTCTATATACTGTTCCAGGAGTTGCAAAGCTTCCGGATCTTCATCTATGATGGCGCAATTTAAAATCATAATTTTACTGTTTTAGTGATTTTATTCTCGATTTTCGTAAAAACGAAAATTGTGTTTGTTTATTGTATCAAGCTGCAGATTTTTTCAGATAAAAATCTATTTTCATGATTTTACCTTAAATTTGTTTAATCTATTTGGCTATTTGAGGAAAAAACCGTAATTTTGGAGATTGATAAGTCAGACTATAACTGTAGAATATGAAATACAATAAGAAACAACATACCAAATTGTCCTGTCGGAGCAAGTGTTTTTTCCTTGCCTTGGCTTTGGCTATGGCATCGGTTGATGCCTCAGCCCAGAAGATTTCGCTAGGCTCTTGCATCACCCGTGACGGAGGTCAGTTTAAAGGCGAAATGGTGAGCGGAAAGCCGCAGGGAAAAGGTACTACCATCTATAAGAATGGGGATACCTACGAAGGCTCTTATATGAAAGGTAAGCGCGAAGGTTATGGCGTTTATACCTTCAGTGATGGCGAAAAGTATGAGGGACAGTGGATGCAGGACCAGCAGCATGGTAAGGGTACCTACTATTTCCAGAACAACAACAAATATGTAGGCCTCTGGTTCCGCGATTACCAGCATGGTCATGGCGTCATGTTCTATTATAATGGTGATAAATATGACGGCGACTGGTATAAGGACAAGCGTCAGGGACGCGGCGTTTATACTTATGCCAATGGCGCACAGTATAAAGGCCAGTGGATGAACGATATGAAGAATGGAAACGGCTTCTTCAACTGGGGAGACGGAACTACTTATGACGGTCAGTGGCTAGACAACCAGCGCTCAGGAAAAGGTACTTTCAAATATGCTGATGGCGATGTGTATATCGGCGACTGGAAGGATGATATCCAGGACGGAAAGGGTATCTATAAATTTCATAATGGCGACATTTATGAAGGCGATTATGTGCAGGGAGAACGCACGGGTATAGGCATCTTCCGCTCTGCAAAGGGCGCCAAGTATAACGGACAGTTTAAGGATGGCTTGCGTACCGGTCAGGGTACCTTCATCTGGAAGAATGGCGATATCTATGTAGGCGACTGGAAGGATGATCTGCAGAACGGCAGGGGCAAACTGACCAAGAAGAACGGCGACGTGTTTGAAGGTGAGTTCAAGAACGGTCTGGTTGATGGTAATGTCGTGATTCATTATGCTGATGGCAGAAGATTCAAGGGTGCCTATCACAAAGGTAAGCGTCAGGGACCTTGCATAGAAGAAGATAAAAACGGTAAGCGTTTCGAAGGAACCTACCGTAACGATGTGCGTGACGGAAGATTTGTAGAAAAAGACCGCAACGGACAGGTTACAGCCAAGGGAGCCTACGAAAACGGCAAACGATTTGAAGACTAATCTCTTCGGAAAATTAGAAAAATACAAAGAAATTATAAATAACGAGATAGAGAACCTTTATATTTTAAATAATGAGAAAAAAGAACATATTATAATGTTGAATATTGAATGTTCAATGTTCTGTTTTCAAATCTCAAAGTTAAAAGTAAATGTTCAAATCTCAATGCTTAAACTAGAATTATGGTAGTAGATACTTTAGACAATCTGGAGAAATACGTTTCTCTCAATCCGCTCTTCGCTGATGTTGTGAAGTTTATCAAAGATAATGACCTCTTTAAATTGGAGGACGGTAAGCATTTAATCAAGGAGGGTGACCTCTTTGTTAACATAACGACAGCTCACGGAAAAAGCGAGGAAGATGCTGTTCTTGAAACACATCGCAAGATGATTGATATTCAGATTCCTCTTGACAACGAGGAGACTTATGGCTATACTCCTCTTGCTGATCTTCCTGAAGTGGAATATAACGAGGCTAAGGATGTAACCAAGTATCCTGGTGTGAAAGCGCAGACGCTCGTTACCTGCAAGCCAGGTCAGTTTGCTATCTTCTGGCCACAAGACGGTCATCAGCCATGCATCGGTAGTGGTGATATCCACAAGGCTATCTTCAAGATTAAGAATTAAATAAGAAATCTTCAAGATAAAATTAAAGAATAATATAGAGTAACCATCTAAAATCATGATATATGGCAACAGAAAAGAAAACTACAGCCCAGAAGGCTGCAACTAAAAAGGCAACTGCAAAGAAACCAGTTGCAAAAAAGGCAGCGAAGGCTGTGGTAAAGCATATCGGACTCGTGAAGAACGACCCATATCTGGCAGACTATGAGGATGCCATCAAGGGCCGACACGACCATGCACTCTGGAAACTCGGTCAGCTGACTAATAACGGCAAACAGACATTGAGCGATTTTGCCAATGGATACGAGTATTTCGGACTGCATAAGACTGCCCGTGGATGGGTGTTCCGTGAGTGGGCACCTAATGCAACAGATATCTATCTGATAGGTGACTTCAACAACTGGCAGGAAACCGAAAAGTATCGTGCCAAAAGAATAAAGAATACTGGCAACTGGGAACTCAAACTTCCGGAGAAAGCGATGAAACATGGCGATCTCTTCAAGATGAAAGTTCATTGGGAAGGTGGTGAAGGCGAGCGTATTCCTGCATGGGCACAGCGCGTAGTACAGGACGACCAGACCAAGATTTTCTCTGCTCAGGTTTGGAATCCGGAACCATATAAATGGAAGAAGAAAACCTTCAGACCAAATGTGGCGCCTCTGCTCATCTATGAATGCCATATCGGTATGGCACAGGATGCTGAGAAGGTTGGCACTTATACAGAATTTAAGGAGAATGTGTTGCCACGTATCATCAAGGATGGTTACAACTGCATTCAGATTATGGCTATCCAGGAGCATCCGTATTATGGCTCCTTCGGCTATCATGTAAGCAGTTTCTTTGCTGCAAGTAGCCGCTTCGGAACTCCTGAAGAGTTGAAGGATCTCATTGATACAGCTCACCAGAATGGTATTGCCGTCATCATGGACATCGTTCACTCTCATGCCGTAAAGAACGAGGTGGAAGGACTGGGTAATCTCGCTGGCGATCCTAACCAGTATTTCTATCCTGGCGACCGTCATGAGCATCCGGCTTGGGACAGTCTCTGCTTCGACTATGGAAAGGATGAAGTCATCCACTTTCTGTTGAGCAACTGCAAGTATTGGCTCAATGAGTTCCATTTCGACGGATTCCGTTTTGATGGTGTAACATCCATGCTCTATTACAGTCATGGCTTGGGTGAGGCATTCTGCAACTACGGCGATTATTTCAATGGTCACGAGGATGATAATGCCATCTGCTATCTTACCCTTGCCAACTGTCTGATTCACGAGGTTAACAAGCATGCCATTACGATTGCCGAAGAGGTGAGCGGAATGCCGGGCCTGGCAGCCAAGTTTGAGGATGGCGGTTATGGTTTTGACTATCGCATGGCGATGAATATTCCAGATTATTGGATTAAGACCATCAAGGAACTGAAGGATGAGGACTGGAAACCATCCAGTATCTTCTGGGAGGTAAAGAACCGCCGTTCGGATGAGAAAACCATCTCTTACTGTGAGAGTCATGACCAGGCATTGGTGGGCGATAAAACCATCATCTTCCGTCTGATTGATGCCGATATGTACTGGCATTTCAAGAAGGGCGATGAAAACGAAATGGCTCATCGTGGTATTGCTCTGCATAAGATGATCCGTCTGGTTACCGCCTCTACAATCAATGGCGGTTATCTCAACTTCATGGGTAATGAGTTCGGTCACCCAGAGTGGATCGATTTCCCTCGCGAGGGTAATGGCTGGAGCCATAAATATGCCCGCAGACAGTGGAATCTGGTAGATAATCATGAACTCTGCTACCACTATCTTGGAGATTTCGACCGAGAAATGCTCAAGACGATTACAAGCGAAAAGAATTTTAACAAGACACCAGTTGTAGAAATCTGGCATAATGATGGCGATCAGGTTCTCGCCTTTATGCGTGGCGATCTGCTCTTCGTGTTTAACTTCTCGCCAACCCGCTCTTTCACCGACTATGGCTTCCTGGTTCCAACCGGTTCCTACGGCGTAGTGCTTGATTCTGACAGCAAGGATTTCGGCGGTAATGGCTTGAATGATGACACGATGACGCATCTGACTAATTACGATCCACTTTATGTGAAAGACCGTAAGGAGTGGCTGAAACTTTATCTGCCAGCTCGTACAGCTTTGGTGCTGAAGAAAAATTAATAGATTGATTTATGAAAAATAAAAGGAGTAGTACTGCGAAGATGCAAATCGCCTGTGCTATCATCTTTATCACATTTACCTATGTCTACCTGGCATTTTACCAGGCAGACGTACTGGCAGTGGCTCAGCATGTTTTCTCAGGCGGTTTGACCAACTACAGTTACACGCTGGCTCCACTGCTTATCACGCTCGTACTCTATCTGCTGCAAGTGGGAGTGTACGCGGTAACCCGTGTGAAACGCCGTTTCCACGGGCTTACTTATTTCCCTTCGTTCCTCATCCTGACGATGATTACCGATATCCCCGTTGATATCGACCGTTATCATTCGCTGGGGGCGTGGTGGATTATCCTGCCACTCTGTCTGATTCTCTGGGGCGGATTAATATGGATAGCCCGCCAGTTGGAGCCGATAGAAACAGAGCCTCACAGTAACGGCTGGTTTTCCCGCTATATGTGGGTGAATCTGCTCCAGATGCTGGTGATAATATTGCTTGTCAACTTTGTTGCTAGCAATGATCGGCTGTTTCATGAACGTATGCGCATGGAACATCTGATGAAAGAAAAACAGTATGAAAAAGCTTTGGAAGTAGGTGAAAAATCTCTGAAAACAGATTCTTCGCTGACGATGCTCCGTATAGCCTGTCTCAACGAAACAGGCGAGTTGGGCAGCCGTCTCTTTACTTATCCGCTGGTAGGTGGAAGTAAGGCGATGATGCCGGATAGCGTAACCGTGAAGGCTATGATGTGGAAGGCGCCAAAATGGATGCAGAAACCTTCGGCATGGATGGTTAAACATCATCTCAAGTATCGTCTGCCTGTTGACTATCAGCTTTGTGCACTCTTGCTGGACAAGCAACTAGACAAGTTCGTAGCAGAGGTGCAGAAACATTACAAAGTAACTTCGGGCAAACTGCCTGTTCATTATAAGGAAGCGTTGGTTCTTTATACGCATCGCCGCAGTAATCCAAGTATCGTTTATCACGATAATGTGATGGATACAGACTTTGAGGATTTCCAGCAGATGGATCACAAATATGCTAATGAGACAGAAAAGCAGAATGCTCTTCGGGATACTTATGGAAATACCTACTGGTATTATTATGAGTATGGAAACAAATGAAAGTTTTAATTTAGGAGATTAATATGAAAATACAGATATTCAGAAACTTATGGGTCTTACAGATAGTTTTTCTCCTGTTGGCGCCATTAGGGCTGCAGGCACAGAAGAAAGAGATTTCTGCAGCCAAAGATCTGGTAAAGGCTGGCAAGGATTTGGCGAAGGCCGAATCCAGTATGTGCAAACTCCTGACGGATTCTGCCAACCGGAATAACAAGAAAATTTGGAATATTCTCTTCGATGCTGTGAAGAAGCAGTATGAACAGGGTAATGAGAAACTCTACCTCAAACAGGCGTATGATACAGCCCAACTCTTCAATGCAACTCGACAGCTCTTCGTTATAGCCCAAGGACTTGATTCCGTTGAGATGATTCCTAACAAGAAAGGAAAATGTGAGTTTGATTTCCGCAAGTCTCATTCTGAATATTTGAACAGGATACGGCCGAACCTCTATAACGGAGGAACCTGGTTTATCAGGAAGCAGAAATACAAGGAGGCTTATCAGTTCTTTGACCTGTACATAGAGTGCAGTACAGCACCGATGTTCCAATCTTATAAGTATGCCCAGAAAGACAAATATCTTTCTTCGGCAGCTTATTGGGCTGTATATGCCGGATATAAGATGAAAGATACCAAAGCTACGCTTCATCATTCTTATGAGGCGCTAAAAGATACGGCTCATTATAACTATATGTTACAGTATCTGGCTGAGACTTACAAACTGGAGAAGGATACTGCGCGCTATCTCTCGACCTTGAAGGAAGGTTTTGAGCGGGATCCGAAATTCCCGTTCTTCTTCCCGCGTCTGGTAGAGTATTATTCGCAGGAAAACCAACTCGATTCTGCACTCGCCGTAGCAGATAAGGCGCTGGCGATAGCTCCCGACAATGATATCTATCTCTTTACCAAGGGAACCATTCTCCTGAATATGGGTGATTTCAAGCAATGCATCGAAGTGAGCAAAAAGGCACTTGCCGTGAACGATTCTTTGGCTGGTGCTTATTATAATATAGGTTTGGCTTATTTCAATCAGGCGGTTGAAATGGATAAGAATTCACTGCAATCCCGCAAAACGCATCAGGTGATAGACGGACTTTACAAGAGTGCAATGCCTTATCTACAGAAGTACAGAACGATGGCGCCTGATATGCAGGACCAGTGGGCTTTGCCGCTATATACCATCTATCTGAACCTGAACATGGGTAAGGAGTTTGATGAGATTGACAAACTGCTCAATCAGAAAAAGAAATAATGCCTCATGATGAGGAATTTATGAAAACTTCTCTTGAAAGGAAAACTTCTCTTTAATAAAAGAATACTTCTCTATTGAAATTGATTATTAGGAAATTTATGGTAGACAGAATTTTAGATAAACTGGGCATTGAGCTCAATGATATGCAGCAGGATTCCTTGCAGGCAATCTTGCACGGGAACAAGGATGTGGTGATACTTTCGCCAACAGGTAGTGGCAAGACACTGGCTTATCTTTTGCCTCTTACCCAACTTATAGATGCTACTGATGACGAGGCACAGGCGGTGGTGGTAACTCCTGGTCGGGAACTCGCTTTGCAGTCGGCTAACGTATTGAAAAATATGGGCAGCGGTTTGCGTGCGATGGCTTGCTATGGTGGTCGTGCTACGATGGATGAGCATCGCGTGATGAAACAGGTTCGTCCTCAGATTGTATTTGGAACTCCAGGTCGTCTCAATGATCATTTGGATAAGGGAAATCTTTCTCCATATCACATCAAATACCTGATTATTGATGAGTTTGACAAGTGTCTGGAGATGGGTTTCCAGGACGAAATGAGCCGACTGATTAAGTCATTGCCTGGCTTGCGTCGTCACTTCCTGCTTTCTGCTACCGAAGCAGAGGAAATTCCTCATTTCGTACACATGGGTAGGGTAGAAAAGATAGATTACCGTGTGGATGAAGATCAGGTTCCTGATCGTGTGCATATATATAAGGTGGAAAGTCCGGTAAAGGATAAACTGGAGAGCCTGGCACTTTTGCTTCGTAGCCTGGGCGACCAGAGTACTATTGTTTTTCTCAATTACCGTGATAGTGTAGAGCGTACCAACAAATATCTGGTAGAACAAGGTTTTTCTACATCTTTCTTCCATGGTGGATTGGAACAGAAGGAGCGAGAGGCTTCTCTCTACCGTTTTAGCAACGGAAGTGCCAATATTCTGGTGAGTACGGATCTGGCTTCGCGCGGACTTGATATTCCAGATATAGATAATATTATCCATTATCACATGCCGGAAAGTGAGGATGGTTATATCCATCGTGTAGGGCGTACGGCAAGATGGGAAGCCCAGGGCAGGGCTTTCTTCCTGTTAGGTCCTGAAGAGCATATTCCGGAATATGTGGATGCTGAAATTGAGGATTACGAGATGCCTGCTGCTGATCAGCTTCCTGCGCCAGCCAAACCTAAGATGGCTACTATATATATAGGTAAAGGCAAGAAGGATAAAATCAGCAAGGGTGACATCTTAGGCTTCCTTTGCAAGAAGGGTGGGCTGCAGTCGGCTGAAATCGGAAAGATTGATGTTAATGACCGTTATGCTTATGCTGCCATTTCCCGAACGAAGTTGCGCAGCGTACTGAATAATGTAAAGGGCGAAAAGATAAAAGGCGTCAAAACGATAGTGGAAGAGGTAAGGTAGTTGACAAACTGCTATTATCTTTTCTCTGTTGCTTGCTAATGTATAATAAATGTAAAAATAGACATAAATATGCAGTTATTATACTAAAATGACTAACAAAATGAAAGAAATCTGCGCAAAACGCTAAAAATGTGCAGAAAAGTTTGGTAGTTTCAAATAAAAAGTGTAATTTCGCAGTCGTAAATACAATCCAAAGGTTTACTATGTATCCTATATGGGTGTATTGTGCACTAATTTTTCCTGCTAACAGGATTATATCGTATAAAACTTAAATAATTATACAAAGATGAAGAAGTACAATTTTAACGCAGGTCCATCAATGCTTCCACGCGAAGTGATTGAGAACACAGCAAAGCAGATTTTGGATTTTAATGGTTCAGGTCTTTCATTGATGGAAATCAGCCACCGTGCTAAGGATTTCCAGCCAGTAGTTGATGAGGCAGTCTCCTTATTCAAGGAGCTTCTTGACATTCCTGAGGGTTATTCCGTAATCTTCCTTGGTGGTGGTGCGTCATTGCAGTTTATGCAGATTCCAGCAAACTTCCTCATCAAGAAGGCTGCCTACATTAATTCTGGCACTTGGGCTAAGAAGGCAATGAAAGAGGCAAAGCATTTTGGTGAGGTCGTGGAGATCGCATCATCGTCCGACGCCAATTTCACTTTCTATCCACAGGTTCCTAACACTGTACCAGCCGATTGTGATTACTTGCATTTGACAAGCAACAATACTATATATGGTACTGAACTCCGTGTAGATCCAGACGTAAACGTACCATTGATTTCTGATATGTCTTCAGATATCATGAGCCGTCCAGTAGATGTTTCTAAGTATACTGCCATCTATGCAGGTGCTCAGAAGAATCTTTCTATGGCAGGTGTTACCGTTATCATCGTAAAGGATGATATGCTCGGCAAGGCTCCTCGCGAGCTTCCTACAATGCTCGATTATCGTACTCACGTAGAGAAGGGCAGTATGTTCAATACTCCTCCTGTTGTTCCTATCTATACTTTGATGGAGAATCTCCGCTGGTTGAAGGCTAACGGTGGTGTTGAGGCAGCTGATAAGCGTGCTCACGAACGTGCAGAAGTTCTTTATGCTGAAATCGACCGCAACAAACTCTTCAAGGGTACAGTGGAAGAGGCTTCACGCTCATTGATGAACATCTGTTTCGTGATGAACGATGAGTACAAGGAGTTGGAGAAGCCATTCCTCGACTTCGCTACAGAGCGTGGCATGGTAGGTATCAAGGGTCACCGCTCAGTGGGTGGTTTCCGTGCCAGCTGCTACAATGCACAGACCATGGAGGGTGTTCAGGCACTCGTCAAGGCCATGCAGAATTTTGAAGCACAACATTAATTTTTGAATTTGTATGAAAGTATTAGTTGCAACAGAAAAGCCATTCGCAGCGGCTGCTGTGGAAGGCATTAAGAAAGAAATAGAGGGAGCAGGCAACGAATTGGTGCTGCTCGAAAAATATACAGAGAAAGCTCAGCTTCTCGATGCAGTGAAGGATGTGGACGCGATGATTATCCGCTCTGACAAGGCTGATGCCGAGGTGCTCGATGCAGCAAAGAACCTGAAGATTATCGTTCGTGCTGGTGCAGGTTATGATAACATCGACCTTGCTGCTGCTACTGCTCATAATGTAGTGGCTGAGAATACTCCTGGTCAGAACTCTAACGCAGTAGCTGAGTTGGTATTCGGCTTGTTGGTCTTTACTGTACGTAATTTCTACAACGGCAAGGCTGGCAGCGAGTTGAAGGGTAAGAAACTGGGTATTCTTGCTTTCGGTAATGTAGGTCGAAATGTGGCTCGCATCGCTAAGGGATTCGGCATGGAAGTAGCTGCTTACGATGCATTCTGCCCAGCTGATGTTATCGAGGCTGCCGGTGTTCATGCTGTAAAGTCACAGGATGAGTTGTTCCAGACTTGTGACATCGTTTCTCTTCATATCCCTGCTACTCCAGAGACTATCAAGAGCATCGACTACAAGACTGTAAACCAGTTGCCTAAGGGTGGCATCCTCATCAATACAGCGCGTAAGGAGGTTATCAATGAGCCTGAGCTCCTGAAACTTCTCGCTGAGCGTGAGGACTTGAAGTTCATCACTGATATCAAGCCTGATGCTGATGCAGACTTTGCCAAGTTCGAGGGTCGCTACTTTTCAACTCCTAAGAAGATGGGTGCACAGACTGCAGAAGCAAATATCAATGCCGGTATTGCTGCAGCTAAGCAGATTAATGCGTTCTTTAAGGATGGATGCACTAAATTCCAGGTAAATAAGTAATTATTCTCCCCATACATATAGCTCATGAAGGGTGCTTTTTCACAGAAGCACTCTTGATGGGCTTTTCATGTTTTTATTAAACTAGTCAATTTAAACGAAATATTATGGCAATAGTAAAACCTTTTAAGGGAGTAAGACCTCCTAAAAATCTCGTTGAGCAAGTTGAGTCTCGTCCTTACGATGTTCTCAATTCTGAGGAAGCACGTGCCGAGGCAGGCGATAACGAGAAGAGCCTTTATCATATTATTAAACCTGAAATCAATTTCGAACCAGGTACTTCTGAGTACGATCCTCGCGTTTATGAAAGCGCTGCAGAGAACTTCAGAAAGTTCCAGGAGAATGGCTGGTTAAAACAGGATGATAAGGAACAGTATTATATCTATGCACAGACTATGAATGGTAAGACTCAGTATGGTCTTGTTGTAGGTGCGTATGTAAACGACTATATGACGGGTGTCATCAAGAAACATGAGCTGACACGCCGCGATAAGGAAGAAGACCGTATGAAACATGTTCGTGTATGCAATGCCAATATCGAACCAGTATTTTTCGCTTATCCTGATAATGAGGTGCTTAACGGACTTCTGATGCGTTATGCAGCAACAACACCGGAATATGATTTCATTGCTCCAATTGATGGTTTCCGTCATCAGTTCTGGGTTGTAAGCGATGATCAGGATATTGCCACAATTACAGCGGAATTTGCCAAGATGCCTAGCCTTTATATTGCTGACGGCCATCACCGTTCTGCTGCTGCTGCTCTGGTAGGTGCAGAAAAAGCTAAGCAGAATCCTAATCATACAGGTAAGGAGGAATATAACTACTTTATGGCAGTTTGTTTCCAGGCAAGTCAGCTTACCATTCTCGATTATAACCGAGTTGTGAAGGATTTGAATGGCCTGACTTCTGATCAGTTCCTCGATGCTTTGACAAAGAACTTCGAAGTGATAGATATTGATGCAATCAATGTGAATGTATCTGGTGATGAAGAGGGCATACCTTGCTATGAAAAGATGGCTATTGATGATGCTATCAGCCAGTTTGGCTTGGATATTCTGAAACCAGCTGCTCTCCATTCTTTCCTCCTCTATCTGGACGGTAAATGGTACGGTTTGTTTGCCAAGCCGGGAACCTATGATGATGCTGATCCAATCGGCGTGCTTGATGTGGATATTTCATCTCGCCTGATTCTTGATGAAATTCTAGGTATCAAGGATTTGCGTTCTGATAAGCGCATCGATTTTGTGGGCGGTCTTCGCGGTCTCGGTGAGTTGAAACGTCGTGTGGATAGCGGTGAGATGAAGATGGCACTTGCTTTGCATCCGGTTTCTATGCAGCAGATTATGGATATCGCTGACAGTGGTAAGATTATGCCACCTAAGGCAACTTGGTTTGAACCTAAGTTGCGTAGCGGTTTGATTATTCACAAGTTGGATTAATGATAGACGAATTTAAGACAATATCAGATACGATAGGCGAGGGATATTACACCGAGAAAAGGAGTAAGTTTCTCGCCTTTGCTCACCATGTTACAACTGTTGACGAGGTGAAGGAAATTGTTGCCGGGTACCGTAAGAAATATTACGATGCCCGACATTGTTGTTATGCATATATGCTAGGTCCTGAACGGACAGAGTTCCGTGCCAATGATGATGGCGAACCTTCTTCTACGGCAGGAAAACCAATCCTCGGCCAAATCACGAAATCAGAATTGACGGATATTTTAATTGTTGTCATTCGGTATTTCGGAGGAGTGAAATTGGGAACCAGCGGACTCATTGTTGCTTATCGTGAAGCTGCCATTGATGCTTTGGCTCATTGTGAGGAGGTTACGCAACAGATAGAGGAAATCGTAACCTATGATTTTACTTATCCGATGATGAATGATGTGATGAGGATAGTCAAAGATATGAATCCGCGTATTCTGGATCAGACTTTCGATAATACTTGCAGCATCAAACTTTCTATAAGAAAGAGCGAGGCTGAGCAGTTACGTTCCCGTCTGAAAAAGCTGTCGTTTGAATAGTAGATAACTGACAGACAGATGAATAACTGCTGGGTAAATAAAAAGAGGGTGTGTCATAAGCCTGGATAACATATCAGTAATATTCCAACAAAAAGAGGGTGAATCATTAATTTATGATACACCCTCTTTTTGATGGTTATTTCTTTTGAATTTATCCCTTTTCTTCCAGTTCCTTCTGCAATCGGATGATTTCATCGCGATATTGGGCAGCTTGCATGAAGTCGAGGTCTTTGGCAGCTTGCTTCATCAATGCCGTAGTATTGGCAATGCTCTTCTCCAATTCTTCCTTGCTCATACTGCGAACAATAGGGTCGGCAACGAAGGCTGCACTTTCCGGTTCCACGTAAACGCGAGGCTTGGAACCCTCGGCTCCCATCGGAACAATCTTTGCTCCTTCTTCCTTGCTAGTAGGCAGAGCTGAGGTTATTGCTTTCACAATCTGTTTTGGAGTAATGCCATGGTCGGCATTGTATTTCAACTGGATGCTTCGGCGGCGGGCTGTCTCATCTATCGTTTTCTGCATGCTGTCTGTGATGTTGTCTGCATACATGATTACCTTGCCGTTCACGTTTCGGGCAGCACGGCCTGCCGTCTGGGTCAGAGAACGGTGACTGCGAAGGAAGCCTTCCTTGTCTGCATCGAGAATAGCTACGAGCGAAACTTCCGGCAAGTCGAGTCCTTCTCGTAACAGGTTGACGCCCACCAGTACATCGTATACTCCTGCACGGAGATCGTTCATGATCTTTACTCGGTCTAAGGTTGCCACATCACTGTGGATATAGGCAGCCTTTACGTTGTGGTTGAGCAGGAACTCGGTGAGTTCTTCTGCCATGCGCTTTGTAAGAGTCGTAATTAGAACTCGCTCGTTGCGGTGTGTTCTTGTTAATATTTCGTCCAGAAGATCATCTATCTGATTCTCACTTGGACGGACTTCGATTTCCGGGTCCAGGAGTCCTGTAGGACGAATCAACTGTTCTACAACCACGCCTTCGGCTTCTCTCAATTCATAGTCTGCCGGAGTTGCACTTACATAGATGGCCTGCGGAATGAGATCGTGAAATTCCTCGAATTTCAGCGGACGGTTATCGAAGGCAGCAGGTAAGCGGAAACCATATTCTACCAGGTTCTTCTTTCGTGCCCGGTCGCCTCCATACATGGCTCCAATCTGCGGGATGCTCACATGGCTCTCGTCAACCACAAGCAGGAAATCTTTAGGGAAGAAATCGAGCAGGCAATACGGGCGTTCGCCTTCGTGTCTGCCATCAAAATAGCGGGAATAGTTCTCGATGCCCGAACAGTGGCCCAATTCCTTGATCATTTCCATATCATATTCTACACGTTCCTTGATGCGCTGTGCCTTGATTCCATCTCCAATATTCTTGAAGAATTCTACCTGTTTAACCAGGTCGTCCTGAATTCTGCGAATGGCACTTTCCTGCTGTTCTTTTGTTGTTACGAAAAGGTTGGCTGGATAAATCTCGTAATCTTCGAACGAGGCAAGGCGGTGATAAGAGAGCGAATCCACTTCTTCGATACTGTCAATCTCATCGTCCCACCATGTTACGCGCAAAACATGATCGCTGTAAGCCATAAAGATGTCAACCGTTTCGCCTTTCACTCTAAAGTTGCCACGTTGCAGTTCTATGTCATTTCTAACGTAAAGTGCATCAACGAGTTTCCTCAGAAATTCATTTCTGTCGAGTCGCTGCCCGCGATGAATCTTGATGATGTTCTCCTGCATCGCCACAGGTCCGCCCATACCATAGATGCACGATACGGATGAGACAACGATGACATCCTTTCTGCCCGAGAGAAGGGCAGAAACAGCACCGAGTCGCAACTTGTCTATTTCATCATTGATGGCGAGGTCTTTTTCTATATATGTATCAGTAGTTGGCAGATAAGCTTCCGGCTGATAATAGTCGTAGTATGAAACATAATATTCTACAGCGTTCTCAGGGAAGAAACCCTTCATCTCCTGATACAGTTGGGCGGCAAGAGTTTTGTTGTGGCTCAAGATGAGCGTAGGCTTCCCCACGTTGGCAATCACGTTTGCCACCGTAAAGGTTTTACCCGAGCCGGTTACACCCAACAACACCTGTGCAGGGTCTCCTTCAAGCACCCCCTCTGTGAGTTGCCTGATGGCTTGCGGCTGGTCGCCAGTTGGCTTATATTTTGATGTAATCTTAAAATCCATTTTCTTCCTGATTTCTTCTCAAAAGTTCTGTTTCAAGGTGCAAAATTACAAAAAAAACGCCATTAATCGTTATAAAGATTAATTTTTTACGAAAAAATGTATCTTTTCTTTTGATAATAAGTAAATTATGAGTAACTTTGCAGTTCAAAATGAGAATTATGAAAAAATTGACTCTTATTGCATCGTGTGTTGCATTGCTCTTGTCAAGCTGTGCCCACGAATATAACCAGGTATTGAAATCAGGCGATTATACTTATAAGTATGAGTACGCCAAGCAGAGCTATGCCCAGGGCAAGTATTCCCGTGCCATTCCTCTTCTGCAGGAACTGGTAACGATGAAGAAAGGTTCTACCGAGGGTGAGGAATGTTTGTACATGCTGGCTATGGCCGAGTATGGTATGAAGGATTATGAGACTGCTGCAGAGTATTTCAAGAAGTATTACTCTTCTTATCCTAAAGGTAAGTTTGCTGAAAATGCAAAGTACTTTGTGGGAGAGAGTCTGTATCAGAATGCTCCAGAGCCTCGTCTTGACCAGAGTACCACGATTACAGCCATCGCAGCCTTCCAGGAGTTTCTGGATCTTTATCCAGATGCCCGACTCAAGCAGCAGGCTACAAACCGCCTTTTTGCTCTTCAGGACCTCTTAGTTGAGAAGGAGTATAAGAGTGCCAAGCTCTATTTTGATATGGGCACCTATTTCGGCAACTGTACCAGCGGAGGCAACAATTATGAGGCTTGTATCGTAACTGCACAGAATGCGCTTAAGGATTATCCTTACAGCAACCGACGCGAGGAGTTTGCATCGCTCATCATGAAAGGTAAATACGAACTGGCAAAGATGAGTGTCGAGAAAAAGCAGCTGGAGCGCTATCAGGATGCTGAGGATGAGTGTTATGGCTTTATCAACGAATATCCTGATTCAAAGGACCGTGCACTTGCCGAGAAGTATATTGAGAAGTGCAAGCAGTACGAGAAAGAGCATCCGGAGTCAGCTCTCGACCAGCTTGGCAATAATGCCAATTAAAAAAAGCATATATATAATAAGGTAAAAACAATATAATAATAATAGTACTATAATTATGGATTTCAAAAAATCAAAGGCACCAGTAAACACAGTAACTCGCAACATTATGGATCTCTGCGATGATACCCATAATATCTACGAGAGCGTAGCTATCATTGCAAAGCGCGCTAATCAGATTTCTATCGAAATCAAGCAGGAGTTGAGCAAGAAACTTCAGGAGTTTGCTTCTTATAACGATTCTTTGGAGGAAGTTTTTGAGAACCGCGAACAGATTGAAATCTCTCGCTACTACGAGAAGTTGCCAAAGCCAACTTTGCTCGCTACAGAAGAGTTTATTGAGAATAATATTTATTGGCGTGATCCTACCAAGACATCTGCACCAATGGTTCACGAGAGCGAAATTTAATATTCCAGAGCTATATGATACAGCGTAAACAGACATTATTTCTGCTCTTTGCTGTCATCGCCATTGCTATCTGTCTTTTCCTTCCTATCGCCAGCATCGCAGCTAAGACGATGGGAGGAGACACTATGGTTTATAACCTCGGAGTGGTAGGGGAGGCAGGAATGCAGATTTCAACTACTTGTGTTCCTCTGTTCCTTCTGCTCGCCGTTTCAGCCATCATAGCATTGGTAAACATCTTTTTGTACAAGAATCTGAAGCTTCAGAAATCACTCTGTTCACTTGCCATGCTTTTTGCAGGTTTATGGTATGTAGATTATATCGTGATGTTCATGGGCTTGATTCCTGTTCCTGAAGCAGAAGGAACGATGAAGTTTCAGTTTGCCGCTTGCCTTCCTTTGGTAGCAATCATATTCGAATGGATGGCAATGAAAGGTGTGAACGATGACATCAAACTCTTGAGAGCAGCAGACCGAATCAGATAAAAAATGCTAAAAAAGCATTTGAATATCGATAAAAGTTTGCTCAATTCAAATTAAAGTAGTAATTTTGCACCCGCTGTCACGAGATGGCAGCATAAAATTCAAACCTCATTATAAATTAAATTAAAATTAAGATTTAAAAATGGCAACAAAAATCAGATTGCAGCGCGGCGGTCGTAAGAGCTATGCTTTCTACAGCATCGTAATCGCTGACGTTAGAGCACCACGTGATGGTAAATTTACTGAGAAGATTGGTACTTTCAACCCTAACACCAATCCAGCTACTGTAGATTTGAATTTCGAGCGCGCACTCTACTGGGTAGAGACTGGTGCACAGCCAACAGACACAGTTCGCAACATCCTCAAGGGCGAGGGCGTTTACTTGATGAAGCACCTCAAGGGTGGCGTTAAGAAGGGCGCATTCGACGATGCTGAGGCTCAGAAGCGTTTCGACGCTTGGAAGAATAGCAAGGACGCTAAGATTTCTGCTGTTCGCGAGGGCGATGCTAAGGCAAAGAAGGAAGCTGCTGCTAAGGAGCTCGAGGCTGAGAAGAAGATGAACGAGGCAATCGCTAAGAAGGTAGCTGACAAGAAGGCTGCTGCAGCTGCTGCTGAGGCAGAGGCTAAGGCTGCTGAGGAAGCTCCTGCAGAGGAGGCTCCAGCTGAGGCTTAATCTTCGACAGAATCTTCTTTTGAGATTTTAAAGTATAAAGGTTGAATTTCTCTTTCGGGAAATCCAACCTTTTTTTGTTTCTTTTGATTATGGGTGATAAAAAGGAAAATAGTTATTCGCATATTCTGAAATATACAGGATTGTTTGGCAGTGTGCAAGGATTGGGAATTCTTGTAGGAGTTTTGCGCAATAAATTTACGGCGCTCTTCCTCGGACCTTCTGGAATGGGACTGCTGTCTCTTTTTAGCTCAACGATTTCTGTTCTCAGTTCTGCATGTAATTTCGGTATTCCCGCAAGTGGTGTTAAATTTATTTCTGAAAAGGAACATGCTGCAGATGAATCGCAGTCTGAAAAGGCTGATATCGCCGGGGCGGTTCTTCTTGTCCGCACCTATAGTCTGCTTGCTGCATTTTTCGGAGCCATCGTCTGTGTGCTGCTGGGTCCGTTACTCAATGGGTTTACTTTTTCCTGGGGCAATCATACGCTACATTTCATTCTCCTGGCACCAACCGTTTTCTTCACGATTCTGGCTGGAGGTGAAACTGCTATTCTGAAAGCTACCGGACAGTTGCGTGCGTTGGCGATGCAGGCAAGTCTTCTGGCTATTCTTCTGCTTTTGGTTTCGGTTCCGGTTTATTGGATATTTGGTGAGAGAGGTATTCTGCCCGTTCTGTTTATTTTGGCATTTATGCAATGGGCTCTGAATTTTCGATATTCCCGACGAGTTGTACGGTGGGGCGTAAATATGCGAAAAATGACGCTAGTTGCAGGTTTCCCACTTTTGCGACTTGGCGGGGCATTTGTACTTTCGGGTTTGATGAATAGCGGATGCGAATTTCTGATTCGTGCCTTTTTGAACCAACAAGGCGATCTGGAAGTTGTCGGACTTTTCAATGCCGGTATAACGATTGTCTTTGTTTATGCGGGAATGGTGTTCTCGGTCATGGATCAGGATTTTTATCCCCGTCTCTCCGGCATTTCGGGTTCCAGAAAAAACGAGGAGTCTGTTAAAGAGCGCAATCTCTGTGTGAACCGCCAGCTTGAAATGAATGTCCTGTTGCTGGGGCCTATCGTTGCAGCTATCATTTTAGGTCTGCCTCTCATTATTCCGATATTATACAATGCCCAGTTTATGGGGATGCTCCAGATGACTCAGCTTGCTGCTGTTGCCATGTTGTTCAAGGCGGTTTATCTTCCAATAGAATATCTCCCGCTGTCAAGGGGAGATTCCAAACTTTTTCTCATTCAGGAAAGTTTTTGTGTAATCTTGCTGATAATCTGTGAAATAGCTGGTTATCAGTTAGATGGATTGAGAGGAGTAGGAGGGGGTATTGCCGTTGCTTATGCCATAGAGACCTTAGCAGTATTGGCTTTCAGCAGAGCCGTTTATGGTTATCGTTTATCCGCTCTTGGTTTCAGATTCTGTATCTTTCAACTTCTGATTCTGCTCTTGATGTTGTTCCTGGTTTTCATGATCAGTTATCGTGATTGGCTTTACTGGTTGATTGGCGTTATCATTGTACTCATGAGTACATCGTTTAGTTTTAGGAAAATTCGAAAACTGGTTAGATACAAATAGAAACTCTGTAGGATAAATTATTTTCTCCGAAAGATAGAAGAATATCTCCGAAAGATAAAAGAATATCTCTCGGAGATATTTTTTATTCCAGTAGGATAAATAAGAAAAAGCCTTGAGAATCAGCTGATTCTCAAGGCTTTTATATGTTTTGTATCTCAAAGAGAAATTACTTCTTGTTGATAGCGAGGTCAATAGCTACGGCGATAGCAACAGTAGCACCTACCATAGGGTTGTTACCCATACCGAGGAAGCCCATCATCTCTACGTGAGCAGGAACTGAAGAAGAACCTGCGAACTGAGCGTCTGAGTGCATACGACCCATAGTATCAGTCATACCGTAAGAAGCAGGACCAGCAGCCATGTTATCTGGGTGCAAAGTACGGCCTGTACCACCACCAGAAGCTACTGAGAAGTATGGCTTACCAGCAGCAATACGCTCCTTCTTGTATGTACCAGCTACTGGGTGCTGGAAACGTGTAGGGTTTGTAGAGTTACCTGTGATAGATACGTCTACATCCTCGCTCCAGTTGATAGCAACACCCTCGCGAACGTCGTCAGCGCCATAGCAGTTAACCTTAGCACGTGGACCGTCGCTGTAAGCGATGCGGTTAACAACCTTCAACTCACCTGTATAGTAGTCGAACTTTGTCTGTACGTATGTGAAACCGTTGATGCGGCTGATGATCTGAGCAGCATCCTTACCAAGACCGTTCAAGATAACGCGCAATGGGTTCTTGCGAACCTTGTTTGCCATCTCAGCAATCTTGATAGCACCCTCAGCAGCAGCGAAAGACTCGTGACCAGCCAAGAAAGCGAAGCACTGAGTCTCCTCACGGAGCAAACGAGCAGCCAAGTTACCGTGACCGAGACCAACCTTACGGTCGTCAGCTACAGAACCAGGGATGCAGAAAGCCTGCAAACCGATACCGATAGCCTCAGCTGCGTCAGCAGCAGTCTTAGCACCTTTCTTGATAGCGATAGCAGCACCAGCTACATACGCCCACTTAGCGTTCTCGAAGCAGATACGCTGAGTATCTTCACACATCTGATAAGGGTCAACACCTGCGTCCTCGCAGATTTGATTAGCCTCTTCCAAGCTCTGAATACCGTTAGCATTAAGAGCAGCAAGAACCTGCTTCTCGCGACGTTCCTGACTTTCGTAACTTACTTTTCTAATCATATCTGTATCTCCTTATTATTCTTTACGTGGATCAATTGCTTTAACAACACCCTGCTCAGCAGTTGTACGACCGTAGCTACCTGTGAACTTCTTGACAGCCTCGTTAGCGTCCATACCGTTCTTGATAGCTTCCATCATCTTGCCGAGGTGAACATACTCATAACCACAAACCTGGCTGTCCTTATCGAGGAACTGCTTTGTGATGTAACCCTCTGTCAACTCGAGGTAACGTGTACCCTTAGCTACAGTACCATAGAGAGTACCAGTCTGTGAACGAAGACCCTTACCCAAGTCCTCAAGACCTGCACCGATAACGAGACCGCCCTCAGAGAAAGCGCTCTGGCTACGACCGTAAACAATCTGGAGGAAGAGCTCGCGCATAGCTGTATTGATAGCATCGCATACGAGGTCTGTGTTCAAAGCCTCAAGAATAGTCTTGCCTGGGAGAATCTCAGAAGCCATAGCAGCTGAGTGAGTCATACCAGTACAACCGATAGTCTCAACAAGAGCCTCCTGAATAACGCCTTCCTTGATGTTCAAAGAGAGCTTGCAAGCACCCTGCTGAGGAGCACACCAACCCACACCGTGAGTATAACCAGAGATGTCTTTGATCTCTTTTGCCTGAATCCATTTTCCCTCTTCAGGAATTGGAGCTGGTCCGTGGTTAGGACCCTTAGCGACAACGCACATGTTGTCTACTTCTTTAGAATAGATCATATTCGCTAAATTTTATATTAATGAATATTATAAGTATAAAGTTCTGTACTTAATTCATATTGTTTTGCTGAAACATCGGTGCCATCACCTCAATTCCGAGCACAAAAGTACAAAAAAAATCCGGAAAATACCTAAAAATGGGTATTCTTTTTAACTCTTTAACCTAATATTTAGATTTTTTCTTGGGTTTATGCACAATTTCATGTATCTTTGCAAACTGAAAATTGCAATTTTGTAGATTATGATCGAAGTAAAGATAAACGATGCCAAGCTTCAGCATGCTGCCGAGGCGGGCATGGATGAATTTGTAAAGGCTTTCGTGGACGCTATCCGCGAAGCGATTGGTGGTGAACTGACTGCCGAAACCATGGCGCAGCTCAACAGCGACCAGATTACTCTTCTGGCTTGGGATATCCTGCATGAGGAGATGATGGATGGCGGAATGGTTCAGCTCATACATAACGGCTACGGTGCTTTCCTCTGGAAGAATCCTACCGACAAGGCGTTTAAAAACTGGGGATTGACAGAACTCGCCAAACTCATCAAGAAGAGTCATTTCCTGTATAAAACAAACCATGAGGAGATTGAGCGCGATCTGACCGATGAGGAGTTTATGGCGCTCTACGAAAAATTTCCTGAGTTTGATGATTTTGACGATGAGTTCGTTGAGAACGAAGAAGAGTGGACCAGCAAGGTTGCCTTCTACATCGATGATCATATCGACAATTTCTGCGAAATTGTCAAAAGTTAATAGTTGATAGTTAATAGCGGTTTCGCCGTATAGCAGGCTTGCCCTATAAACTATAAACTTTAAGCTATAAACTTATAATACATTATTATATATATGAACAAGCAAGAACAGGAACTCCGTAAGAAGAGTCCGATACAGATACGCAACAAGAAGGCTTCGTTCGAGTACTTCTTCGTTGATACTTATACCGCAGGCATTGTGCTTACGGGTACAGAGATAAAGTCAATCCGTGGCGGAAAGGCTTCGCTGGTAGATTGTTATTGCGATTTCTATCAGGGCGAACTTTGGGTCAAGGGAATGAACATCTCTCCTTATTTTTATGGTTCTTTCAGCAATCATGAGGCTCGCCGCGACCGCAAGCTTCTTCTCACCAAGCGCGAATTGCGCCGTCTTGAAGAGGACAGCAAGCAGCCTGGTTTCACCATTGTTCCAACCCTCATCTTTATCGATAATCACGGTAGAGCCAAGGTGGATATTGCCCTCTGTAAGGGAAAGAAGGAGTATGACAAGCGCCAGACTCTGAAAGAAAAGGAAGACAGAAGAGAGATGGATAGAGCAATCAAGCACTTTTAGACAATGAAGAATTTAAGAGAGATTGTGAAGGAGAAAATTCTGATTCTCGATGGTGCCATGGGTACTGAGATTCAGAAGTATAATCTTACAGAAGAAGACTTCAGAGGAGAGCGGTTCCGCGATTTGCCGGGTATGATGAAAGGCAACAACGACATGCTCAACATTACTCGTCCTGATGTGATATCTGATATTTACCGACGCTACCTGGAGGCTGGCGCCGATATTATTACAGCGAATACTTTTTCGTGCCAGCGCATTTCGCAGGCTGATTATCACCTGGAGAACTGCGCCCGCGAAATGGCATTCGAGGGTGCCCGACTGGCACGTATCGAATGCGATAAGTTTTCTACGCCTGATAAACCACGCTTCGTTGCAGGAGATGTGGGACCAACCAACAAGACTTGCTCCATGAGTCCGGACGTCAGCAATCCTGCCGCCCGTGAGATTACCTACGATGAGCTTTTCACCGATGTATGCGAACAGGTGGACGGACTTATCGAAGGCGGTGCTGACGTGATTCTCATCGAAACCATCTTTGATACACTCAATTGCAAGGCGATGATAGATGCGGCGCTCACCATGATGAAGAAACATGGAGTAGAGTTGCCTGTCATGATCAGTCTTACGGTAAGTGATCTGGCGGGCAGAACGCTCAGCGGTCAGACTGTAGATGCTTTCCTTGCTTCGCTTTCTCCTTATCCTATCTTCTCTGTCGGCATGAACTGTGCCTTTGGTGCTCCTCAGATGAAACCTTTCATCGAACACATGGCTCAGGTTGCACCTTATTATATTAGTGCGCATCCTAATGCCGGTTTGCCTAACGAAATGGGCGAATATGACGAGACAGCCGAATCGATGGCTCCGCAAATAGCCGAATTCATCGATGAGGGCATCGTGAACATCATAGGCGGATGCTGCGGTACTAGTCCTGAATTCATCGCACATTACGCCCGTATCGCTGAGGGTAAAAAGCCGCATCAAGTGGTGGAGAAACCTAAGTATATGTGGCTCTCGGGATTAGACCTTCTGCAGGTCGATGATTCCGTACATTTGCCGGTTGACGCCAGCCGGTTTGTCAACGTGGGCGAACGCTGTAACGTAGCAGGTAGCAGGAAGTTCCTGCGTTTGATTAACGAAAAGAATTATGAAGAAGCCATCGGTATTGCCAGAAAGCAAGTGGCTGATGGAGCAGCTGTCGTTGACGTGAATATGGACGATGGTTTGCTTGATGCGAAAGCCGAGATGGTTAACTTCCTGAATATGATTGCAGCCGAACCAGACATTGCGAAGGTTCCGGTGATGATCGACTCTTCCAAATGGGACGTCATAGTGGCTGGCTTGAAGTGCTGCCAGGGCAAGTGTATTGTCAATTCCATCAGTTTGAAGGAGGGTGAGGAAGTATTCCTTTCTCATGCCTGCGATGTGTTGCGCTATGGTGCAGCAGTCGTTGTGATGTGTTTTGATGAGGTTGGTCAGGCTACCACTTTCGAGCGCCGCATCAAGATAGCAGAACGTGCTTATCATCTTCTGGTAGACAAGTTGGGCATGAATCCGCTCGATATCATCTTCGACCCGAACGTACTTGCCATAGCTACCGGTATGGAAGAGCATGATAATTATGCTGTTGAGTTCATCCGCGCAACGGAGTGGATTCATCAGAATCTGCCTGGCGCACATGTCAGCGGAGGTGTCAGTAACCTCTCGTTCTCATTCCGTGGCAATACTTACATCCGTGAGGCTATCCATTGTGTTTTCCTGCATCATGCCCAGCAGGTAGGTATGGACTTTGGTATTGTAAATGCCAAAGCCAGAATGGATTACTATAAGATTCCTGAAGAACAGCTTCTGCTCATCGAGGATGTGGTGCTGAATAGGAGAAAAGGTGCTGCAGATGAACTCATCGAGCTTGCGGCAGAGATAAAAGCCCAGGCTGATGCTGCCAAGGCTGCAGCTAAGGCAGGTGGTGTTGCTCCCAAGAAACCGGCTGCTCCTGAATGGCGAAAGGAGAGTGTAGAAGAACGTCTGAAGTATGCGCTGCGCAAGGGAATCACCGATTTCCTGCAGCAGGATATTGACGAAGCACTTGCCAAATATCCTCATGCAGTAAACGTAATTGAGGGTCCTCTGATGGACGGCATGAACTTGGTTGGCGAACTTTTTGGAAAAGGCGAAATGTTCTTGCCGCAGGTTGTCAAGACGGCTCGCACGATGAAATCGGCAGTTTCTATCCTTCAGCCTCATATCGAGGCAGAAAAACAGGGTGGAGCAACAACTGCCGGCAAGATTCTGATGGCAACTGTGAAGGGCGATGTTCATGATATCGGAAAGAATATCGTCTGCGTGGTTATGTCATGTAACAATTACGAAATCATCGACTTAGGTGTGATGGTTCCAGCCGAACAGATTGTACAGAAAGCTATCGATGAAAAAGTAGATGCAATCGGTTTGAGCGGGCTTATCACCCCTTCGCTTGATGAAATGGTTCATGTGGCCCGGGAAATGCAGAAAGCTGGTTTGCGCATTCCTATCATGGTAGGTGGGGCAACGACGAGCGAACTGCATGTGGCTCTGAAGATTGCGCCTGAATATGACGGACCGGTTATCTGGGTGAAGGACGCATCGCTCAATGCCGGAATATGTGCCCGCTTCCTCAACGAGGCTGAATGCCCTAAGTTTGAGGCGGAACTGAGGGAACGCTACGAGAAACTTCGCCAGAACTATCACGAAGAGCAGGCTAAGATAGCCTCGCTCTCGGAGGCAAGAAAGAACAAACTGGAGCTGTTCTGACAAGATAAAGAATACAACGTTTTTAGGATAATTATATGATTAAAACTGTGATTTTTGATATGGGTGGTGTCATCATCACCCTCGACGAGAATGAGGCAGGCAAACGTTTCATTGAGTTGGGTATGAAGGAGTTTGCGGAGAAGATGGACCCTTATAAACAGGTTGGCTTAAACGGTCAGTTGGAAGAGGGCAAGATTTCCGAGGAGGAATACCGTCGGGAAGTGTGCAAGAAGATTGGCCGCGAGGTAACCTTCGAGGAACTGCAGCATTGCTGGCTGGGCTACATGAAGGAAATTCCAGAACGCAATCTGGTTACTCTCCGCAATCTTAAGAAGCAGGGCTACCGTGTAATCTTGCTCAGCAATACCAACCCTTATGTATCAGCCTGGGTAGACAGCGAGGCGTTCTCCGGCGACGGTCATCCTATCGGCGATTATTTCGATGCGATGTACCGTTCCTATGAGGCAAAGTATATGAAGCCGGATGAGAATTTCTTCCGTTATGTCCTTTCTCAGGAGAAGATTATGCCAGAGGAGTGTCTGTTTATTGATGATGGTCCCCGTAACTGCTGTGCAGCCTCAGAACTGGGACTGTTTACTTATTGTCCACAGAATGGCGAAGACTGGTGCGATAAGATTTACGAGCATTTGAAGTAATTATTTGTGGTGATTATTTGCACTAAAATGCAAATAATTGCCATTTTATTTTGTGCTCTGCAATAAAAAATGTACTTTTGCAGTCGCAAATATTAAATACATAATACAATGATTAAGAAGAAAAGATGGCATTGCTTGCCAGGTCAGCCTCTTACAGAGCTCGACAAGCAGGTAATGTTTTGGGAAAACAAGGGTAAACTTGTTCCTACCCGTGACTTGATTAAAACTCCAGAACAGATAGAAGGCATCCGCAAGAGTGGTGTCGTAAACACCGGTTGTCTTGATGCGGTAGCCGAGATGATCCGTCCGGGAATCAACACCCAGGAGATTGATGATCTCTGCATGCAGTATTGTAAGGATCATAATGCCATTCCTGCGTGTCTCAATTACGAAGGCTATCCTAAGAGCGTTTGTACCTCTATCAACGAAGTGGTTTGCCATGGTATTCCTAAGGAAGAGGATGTGCTCGAAGAGGGCGATATCATCAATGTGGACATGACAACCATCGTAGATGGCTATTACGCTGACGCCAGCCGTATGTTCATCGTTGGCGGCAAGACTACTCCTGAAAAGGAGCAGCTGGTTCGCGTAGCCAAGGAATGCCTGGAAATCGGTATGGAGGTTGCCAAGCCATACTCGTTTGTAGGTGATATCGGTCATGCTATCGAGAAGCATTGCAAGAAGTATGGTTATGGTGTGGTTCGCGATCTTTGCGGTCATGGCGTAGGTTGCCAGTTCCATGAAGAGCCTGAGGTTCTTCACTATGGTCATAGAGGCACGGGCATGCTGCTCGTTCCGGGCATGGTATTCACCATCGAGCCAATGATCAACATGGGCACCTGGCAGGTATTCCTCGATGCGGACGATCCGTACGGTTGGGAAGTAATCACCGGTGATGAGAAGCCATCTGCGCAGTGGGAGCACACGCTTGTGATGACAGAGACAGGTGTGGAGATTTTGACATATTAACGTTAAATGTTAAGAAATGAAGGATATATATATATTAGGTATAGAGAGCAGCTGCGATGATACCTCTGCCGCAGTGCTCAAGAATGGTGTGCTGCTGAGCAATGTTACCGCCTCTCAGGAGGTTCACAAGGCTTACGGCGGTGTTGTTCCGGAGTTGGCTTCCCGTGCCCACCAGCAGAATGTGGTTCCTGTCGTTGACCAGGCCATCGCGCGTGCCGGCATCAAGAAGGAAGATCTTTCTGCCGTAGCCTTCACCCGTGGTCCGGGTCTGATGGGTTCGCTCCTTGTGGGTGTAAGCTTTGCCAAGGGATTCGCCCGTTCGCTCAATATTCCGATGATTGATGTAAACCATCTGCAGGGTCATGTGATGGCTCATTTCATCAAGGAGAGCGATGATGACCAAAGTGCACCTCCATTCCCGTTCATCTGTCTTCTCGTGAGCGGTGGAAATTCGCAGATTGTAAAGGTGAATGCCTACAACGATATGGAAGTGCTGGGACAGACCATCGATGATGCGGCTGGCGAGGCTATTGACAAGTGCGCCAAGGTGCTGGAGTGGGGCTATCCTGGTGGTCCTGTCGTAGATAAGTATGCACGCCAGGGCAATCCGAAGGCTTTCAGTTTCTCTGAGCCTCATATTCCGGGTTTGAACTACAGTTTCTCAGGCTTCAAGACAAGTTTCCTCTACAGCTTGCGCAAATGGGTGGCTGCTGATCCTGACTTTGTTGAGAAGAACAAGTACGATCTGGCTGCCAGCATAGAGTTTACCATCGTTGATATTCTGATGAAGAAACTCCGCATGGCTGTCAAGCAGACCGGTATCAAGCATGTGGCTGTAGCTGGAGGTGTGAGTGCCAATAATGGTTTGCGCAACGCTTTCCGCGATCATGCCAAGCGCTTCGGCTGGACTATCTATATCCCTAAGTTCAGCTATACTACCGATAATGCAGCGATGATAGGCTGCGTGGGAACCTTCAAGTATCGTGATGGTGAGTTTGCAACCATCGACTTGCCAGCCTATAGTAAAGTAACATTTAAGTAAGAAATATGGAATTTGAAACAAAGATATTGAGCAAGGGCATCCAGGAGATGCTCTACAACAGTGACAAGACAGTAGGCACAGCAGAGAGCTGTACTGGCGGACGTATCGCCGAGGCGCTGATTTCTGTGCCAGGTGCCAGCAATTACTTCAAGGGTGGTGTAGTAAGCTACACCAACGAGGTAAAGGAGAATCTTTTGGGCGTGAGCCATGAGGTTCTTGAGGAGCAGACTGCCGTTTGCGAAGAAGTGGCTAGGGAGATGGTGCTCGGCACAATCAAGACCCTGAATGTAGACTTCGCCATTTCAGCAACGGGTGTGGCTGGTCCAACGGGTGGAACTCCAGCCATTCCTGTGGGCACAATCTATGTAGGTTATGGCGATAAGAACGATGTTCGCGTGGTAAAACTCACCGAAGATTTCGGACGCGACATCAACCTTGCAATTGCCACAAATACAGCGCTTAAAGGCATGCTCGAATTCTTGAAAGAACATGCTGAAGAACTTAAAAAAGAGGCTTAAATTGCTAATTTGAGGCTACTAAATATTAATAATCCTTAAAAGATAGCGTTCTTTTAGGGATTATTTTGTTATTACCAAATTATTTTGTAATTTTGCACTCTGTTTGGAATAGGTATCAATTAACGAATTACAAAATTAAAGATAGAAATGTCTAAGATTTGTCAAATTACAGGTAAGAAGGCACAGTTAGGTTGCAATGTGTCTCACTCAAAGCACCGTACAAAGAGAAGCTTTGATGTAAACCTCTTCAGCAAGAAATTCTACTATGTAGAAGAGGGTTGCTGGATCAGCCTCAAGATCAGTGCTGCTGGTCTTCGTCTTATTAATAAGGTAGGTCTCGATGCTGCTTTGAATCAGGCAGTAAAGAAGGGCTACGTAGATTGGAAGGACATTAAAGTTATAGGAGAATAAATATCATGGCAAAGAAAGCAAAAGGTAATAGAGTACAGGTTATCCTCGAGTGCACTGAACACAAGAACAGTGGTATGCCAGGTACAAGCCGTTACGTGACTACAAAGAATCGTAAGAACACTCCTGAGCGTCTTGAGTTGATGAAGTACAACCCAATCCTTAAGAAGATGACTCTTCACAAGGAGATTAAGTAAGCTTAGCTTACAAGTTTAATAATTTTATCAATTTAAATAGACTATGGCAAAGAAAGCGGTCGCTACCCTCCACGAAGGTAACATGGATGGTCGCGCATATACAAAGGTTATCAAGATGGTTAAGAGCCCTAAGACTGGTGCATACGTTTTCGATGAGAAGATGGTACCAAACGAGGCTGTTAAGGATTTCTTCAAGGATTAATTTCCTTGCAGATGATGCATCGTTGAATTTAGATTACATCAAAATTCAAATATAAAGATAAAGGTCGCTACCCAATTAGGGTAGCGACCTTTTTTCTTCTTTTTCTTTTCTAAGGTCAAGAAAACAGCTTTTGGCCTTTTACAATACTACTTGAAGCTTCTTTTATCGTCTCTTACGAATCTTCTTAGCGTTTGCTTCCTCTTATCATCGTTTGACACCTCTCACGGCCTGGCTCTCTAACGGATTCTCCGGCCAGAAATGCTTAGGGTATCGGCGCTTCAGTTCTTTGCGGACTTCGAAATAAGTGCCTTGCCAAAAACTTGCGAGATCCTGAGTAAGCTGAACGGGCTTGAAGCCGGGAGATAACAACTCAAGCAGAAGAGGCTGTTTGCCAGCATCGACAGTGGGAGTTGATGTCATTCCGAAACACTCCTGAAGCCGCACACTCAGAACCGGGGCTTCTGCTCCCTGGCGGTAATCGATGCGGATGTTGCTGCCCGATGGTACACGGATGTGGGTGGGAGCAAGGCGGTCTATCTCCTGCTGAAGCTCATAAGGAAGGATGTTCCAAAGGATTTCGCACAGGTTGAGTTTCTTCAGCTCTGTAACAGAAGTCTTCATCTTACCACCTTCTTCGAGATAGAAAGGGAGCCACGCTCGGGCTGTTGTCAGGAGATGCTCCGTTGAAAGGTCGGGAATCTCCAGTTCCGGATGCCACTCAGCTACTTGCGCCACGCGCTGTTGCAGACGATGAACCGATTCGTTCCAATCGAACATGCTGAGTCCGTCTTTTCTGGCAGCTTCGCAGATAATGTCTGAAACTGTCTCTCGGCTGGCATTCTGTATCGGCTTGCTGTCTATGACGAGTGCTCCTATCCGTGTTTCCTGTTGCATCTTTACTGCCAGCGCTTTGCTGTCCCATGAAATATTCTCGCAGGTTTGTGCCGGCAAGTTCTTCCAGTTGACGGGGGCTGAGAGAAATACTCTTCCTTTACGTCTCTGTGCGGGATTGGATGATGAGGTTGAAGCGAGGTTGAGTGATGCGATGGCAAGCCATTCGTTTGCTGCCATGCTGTCGCACGGGTCGATGAAAATCGTGTTGCCATTCGACATCTTGAAGTTGCCCGCATGGTCGGTGGCATGGGCGATGCGCTCAGGGTAGGCTAGGGCGATGAGATGGCCCACTTCCTCAGCATCAATTGGCTCGTTGTCTTCCCTGATACGCAGCATCTTCCTGTATTCCTGGGCAATCTGAGCGATACGGTTCCAACGTCCCAGATTCTTCTTGCAGCGTGCGGAACGTAGGATAGAAAGGCGGAGCGTCATGTCTGAATCCTCATTTTCGCCCATCGGGTCTTTCTCTTCCAGCAGAGCTGCAATGTCGCAGGCAAGGGCTTGGCTCGCCGGAGAATCGCTGCTGATCATCATCTTGGCAATGCGCGGATGACAAGGAAGTTGAGCCATTCTGCTGCCTTCTGCGGTGATGCTGCCACTGAGAGCGTGAGTATCATGATCAGGAGTGAGGGCGTTGAGCGACATAAGAAGTTGCTGTGCCAATACGAGGTTGCCCTTGGGAGGAAGGGTGAGCCAAGGCAGCAGTTCCGGTTTGTTTTCGCCGAAAGCTGCAATGTCGAGAACCATCGAAGAGAGATCTGCATCCAGTATTTCGGGCAGCCGCTGTTCTGGCATCAGATGTTCCGAGGTCTGTGTCCAAAGCCGGTAACATACGCCTGATGTTATTCTGCCCGCACGTCCCCTTCGTTGCACAGCCATGTCCTGGCTGATGCGAACGGTTTCGAGATGACTCAAGCCTGTACGGGCATCATAAACCAGTTTTCGGCAGAGTCCGGAATCCACAACGATTCGTACCCCTTCGATGGTGAGAGAAGTTTCGGCGATAGGAGTGGCCAGTACGATTTTTCGTTCACCCGGTTTGGAAGGAGCGATGGCGAGCCGCTGCTTTTCAGGCGAGAGGTTACCGTAGAGTGGATAGATTTCCGTTGAAGATAAGGCAGAACGAAGCAGTTCTTCGCATTTCATGATTTCTCCCTGTCCAGGCAGAAAGGCAAGAATGTCACCTTCCTGGTTTCTGAAAGCCTGACAGATAGTGGCTGCCATTTCCTGCGCTACCTGATATCTGTCGATGTCGTGGTCTGCATAAATGGTTTCTATCGGAAACATTCTGCCTTTACTCTCGATAAGCGGAGCCTGAAGTGCCTGGCAGATGATAGAAGCATCGATTGTTGCTGACATGATAATGAGCTTCAGGTCGGGGCGGATGATTTCCTGTGTTTGCCGGGCCAGCGCTAACGCCAGATCGGAATTGATGCTGCGCTCATGAAACTCATCAAAGATGAGGCACGAAACGCCTTCGAGTGTAGCATCATTGACCAGCATTCGGGTGAGAATGCCCTCAGTAAGGACTTCGATGCGTGTATCATCCGAAACCTTGCTTTCGAATCTTACCCGATAGCCGATGGTTTTGCCCACGGGTTCTCCCAGAATCTGTGCCATCCGTTCGGCAATCTGGCGAGCAGCCAGACGACGCGGTTCGAGCATCAGAATCTTACCCTGACTTTTAAGATGATCATGGATGAAACCTTCCAATGCCTGATCACTCATGCCCCGCAGAATGGTGAGCGGGAGAAGGGTAGATTTACCGGCTCCAGGAGGAGCTGTAATAACAAGGTTAGCCGACTCCATCAATGCTTCATTGACAGAGTCGGCTATCTGGTAAGCTGGCAGATGACCAGCCTGCTGTTCTATTCTATCTAAGTTCATTTCTTCTTATTTCGCAAACTTCAGAATCTTTTTTATTTCACAAATTTCAGAATCTCTTTACTCTTTCTGCCCTTTTTGGCAGGAATCGGCATGAAGCCTTCTGTGAGTCCTGTTTTATCTGTCATGGTCTGGAAAACGGAGGCGGCATAGGAAGAGAGTTTCTTCTCTGCCAGTTCTTGCTTGATAGCATCCTCATCATAATCATCAGCATAGAGGAGTGTGTGTAAATCGTCAAGATATTTTTGCGGAATGTTCTGATGCGGCATGCGGCTTTTTATCTGCATGATCTGTGCGATGATTGCCTGTTTGGTTTGGGCAGCGATGGCTTCTGCCTTTTGCTGCTCGAAGACTGCCAGCGTCTCCTCATCCGTCTCCTGCCAGTTTTGCATCATGGCTTCAGTGTTGGTAAGATGACTGTAGCCTGCATAGCGAATCAGGGCGATGCGCTTGTTCCAACCTTTCTTTTCCAGATAGTTTTTCTCCATAGGGGTAGTAGCTACTATGAGGTTGGCTTTGGCGTACATGGCTTTCTGATACATAGACTGTTGCAGTGAACGCTTCAAGTAAGGGTTCTTGCAGTTTCTCTCAGAAATATCACCTAGTGGACAAACGATGTAGGGAATGTCCATCTGCCTTGCTTTCTTGGCTATCTGGGCTCCCTGCCATGTCCATGCTCCTATAATCAACACAATGTCGGCATCAACCAGGTTGTTGGTGATGTCGAGCTGTTTATTCAAGGCTTCGATGTATGGAAGATACATCTTCAGCAACTTCTTATGGTTGGAAATGAACAAATATACTTTCATCGTTCTGTCGGTTATTTTTAACTGTTATTATTCAGATAGACTGTTACTTCCTTTTTACCCTGTTTAGAGTTTATGAGAAGTGAAATCGTTTTTGTCAGCCCGCCAATAGCGCAATTTGGTAGCCAGATTTCTCCAGATAATTCCATATTCGAAGAATGGCAGTTTGAACATCGCTATTCCGTCATCAAAGTGTTTGATGGCCTTGTTGGCTATCAGCATTCTCACGATGAACAGCAGGAGGAAACTGAAACCTGCGCATCCTGTAAGAATCCAATTCTTCATGAGGATAGAGTAGGCTGCAACGGCCAGTGTTGCTATCAGGCTGAGATGTGGCATGAGATGGTCAAAGAACATGAGGGTTCGCATGGAACCGGCTCTTTCCAAACTCTTGCGTGAAGCTTGCAGATAGAGGTGGGCATTGTGCCAGCTCTTGTTCGATGGTGCTTCGCGGATGAGCCATGCATCGCAATCCAGTTCTGTAGCTGTATCTCCACAATGTGCATACTTGTTGACGAGAAAATCGTATTCGCCGCGAACATATTCCAGGTTGCCCTGATAGCCCTGTTCCTTCATGAAATCGCTCTTGCGGAACGCTACGTTTGGCATGTGACTGCGATAGCCGTAGGTCTGTTGGGCACGGCGCAAAACATAGTAAGCCTTGCGGATGCTGTCGAAACGGCGTACGCTCTTGGTTTCCTCATCAAGGGCTACATATCCCAATACCAGATGGTTTGGGTCCTGGCATTGACGGACCATGGTTTGCAGCCACTTGTCGTTGCTTGGGCGGCAATTAGGTTCTGTCAGAATAATCCATTCATGTTTGGCTGCCTTCACACCCAGTGTAATCTGCAATTTCTTGCGGCTCATGTAGCGTGAACTCTCAGGAATATAAGTATAATACAGATGAGGGTTCTCGGCTGCTGTTCGCTTCAGAAAATCCTGCGTCTCGCCATCTGTACTCTGGCAGACTACGATTACCTGATAGTCGGCAGCGTACTGCTGACGCAGGAACATAGGGAGATTCCTCTCCAATTCAGCAAGATTATCGTGTGCGGTAATGAGTATACTGACAGGAGGTTGATTCTCTGCCGTTTCTGTCTTTTGAAAGCGCAACGAGCGCAGAAATGGATTTATCAGCGATCCGAGAACCGCCAATAAAACCACCACTGCGCCTGCTATTATAGTAGTTGTACTAATGATCATCATATTCTTTTTCTCGTAATATAGAAAGCTAGAGAAAGGAGAATCCTATAAACTCTTAACTTTTAACTTTCAGCTATATTAAAAGTCTTCTGTAATATACCCCTTTGGCAACTGGCGACAGTTATACTGGCTCGCCATGATCTCACCATAGGCTCCGGCTGAGCGGAGGGCGATGAGGTCGCCGCGATGGGCTTTGTTGATGTCGACAGCCTTGCCGAAGACATCGCTTGATTCGCAGATAGGACCTACTACGTCGTAAGTTTCTACAGGTTCATCGCTTGAGATGTTCTCAATCTTATGGTAAGCCTGATAGAGTGCTGGACGGATGAGGTCGGTCATTCCTGCATCCACAATGGCAAACTGCTTGGCTGTGCCCAGCTTGATGTAGAGTGTCTTGGTGATGAGAGAACCCATCTGACCCACTACGGCGCGACCCAACTCGAAGTGAAGCTTCTGACCATCGCGCAACTTCAGTTTCTTTGCGTATGTATCGAAATAATCCTTGAAATTAGGGATTGGCTGGCGGTTTGGATGATTGTAATCAATGCCCAGTCCGCCGCCCACATTGATGTTCTTCACAACGATGTGATGCGCTTCAAGCTGGTTCTGAAGTTCGTTGATACGGTTGCAGAGTGCCTCGAAATCACCCATATCGAGAATCTGGCTTCCGATGTGGAAGTGCAGTCCGAGGAACTGGATGTTCTTCATCTTGGCAGCCTCTTCGATTACGGCTTCCATGTCGCGCATGGCAATTCCGAACTTGTTTTCTGCCAGACCTGTTGTGATGTTAGCGTGCGTATGGGCACCGACATCCGGATTGATGCGGAAACAAACCTGCGCAATCTTATTCTGTTTTTCAGCCAGCTCGTTGATGATTTCCAACTCCGGAATGCTTTCTACATTGAAGCAGAAGATGCCTTTCTCCAATCCGAGGTTGATTTCCCAATCGCTTTTGCCTACACCAGCGTAAACAATCTTGCTGGCTGGAAAACCGGCTTTGATGGCTGCCTGAATTTCTCCTCCGCTCACACAGTCGGCTCCTAAACCAGCCTGACAGATGATATTGAGCACCTTAGGGTTGGCATTTGCCTTTACGGCATAGTGCACTTCAAATCCCTCGTGCTTGCCAGCCTCTTCATTGATGGTTTTCAATGTCTGGCGCAACACATTGGTGTCGTAATAGTAGAACGGAGTCTGTATCTCCTGAAACTTATCTATCGGAAATGTACCTTTCATTTCGCTTAATCTTAAATTAATACCTTATTATAGTTAAATCAGAATATCCAATTTATAGTAAATCAGAATATCCAACGAAGAGTGGACAGGAAGCATTACATACGAATTCTTCACTTTTCACTCTTCGTTTTCATTTGCATTACTTCTTCTCGAACAATACGTTGCTCAAGTTCTGCAATGCCTGCTTCTTATCTTTCTCTCTGATGAGGAATGAGATGTTGTAGTTAGAACCGCCATAAGAAATCATGCGTACAGGAATGTTCTTCATCGCATCGGTAGCGATGGTCTCGAAGCCAACGTTGCTCCAGTCCAAATCACCTACAACGCAGATGATGCACATATCAGAATCTACAGTTACTGTACCATATTTCTTCAGCTCGTTTACGATGTCGTTAAGATGAGAATCATTATCAATACTCATGCTGACACCCACCTCAGAAGTGGCAATCATATCAATTGGAGTCTGATAGCTCTCGAAGATTTCGAATACCTTGCGTAAGAAACCTGTAGCGAGCAACATGCGGCTACTCTTGATTTTGATGGCTGTGATGTTGTCCTTGGCAGCAACAGCCTTGATCTTGCCGCGTACGATGACATTGTCGATGATTGTACCGTCGGCCTTAGGATCCATGGTGTTCTTCAAGCGTACAGGGATGCCTGCATACTTAGCTGGCTGAACACAGGTAGGGTGGAGAATCTTGGCACCGAAGTAAGCCAACTCAGCAGCCTCCTCGAAGTTCAACTGGCGGACAGCTTCAGTGTGCTCTACGACACGAGGGTCGTTGTTGTGCATTCCGTCGATATCGGTCCAGATCTGAATTTCGTCAGCTGGGAGAGCTGCACCGATAAGAGATGCGGTGTAGTCGCTACCGCCACGCTGCAGATTGTCAACCTCGCCGTATGCGTTGCGGCAGATGAATCCCTGAGTGATGTAAATCTGATAGCCCTGGTTCTGCTCCATGATAGCAGCCAACTTCTCCTTGATGTACTGAGGATCCGGTTCTGCGTTCTTATCAGTGCGCATAAAGTCTAATGCGCTGAGCAATACGGCCTTTACACCCTGTTCCTTCAAGTAGTTTACAACCATGTTGGTGCTCATCATCTCGCCCTGAGCCACGATGCTCTTCTCCTCGAAAGAAGTGAAGAGGTCTTTGGTGAATGAGCGGAGATAGTTGAATTCGCCCTGCAAGAACTCACGAGTCGTATTTTTCATCTCCTCGGTAGAGTAGAGTTCTTCTACATGCTGCATGTATTTCTTCTCCAAGTTGTTGATTACCTCGTTGGCGCCCTCTGGATTCTTCTTGTAAAGATAGTCAGAGATCTCAACGAGAGAGTTTGTTGTACCGCTCATCGCAGACAATACGATGAAAGTTGGTTCACCTGATTCTGTAACCAAAGAGGCTACTCCCTTCATGCGCTCTGGTGAGCCTACAGAAGTACCTCCGAATTTCATTACCTTCATAGTCGTAATTTTATTTAATTATTTTACTTAATTATCTTCTCCATCCTCTGTGAGGTCGATGTGGTTGTACTCGTTGGTTACGTCGTAGAGCACACCTTCCTTACAGCGGTAAACGATGCCTGGGAATTTGTCGAGCATCGGGATGTTATGGGTTGTCATCACAACAGCTGTGCCTTGTTTGGTGATGTCTTTTAGCAGACTCACGATGTTGCTGGCAGTCTCTGGGTCGAGATTGCCTGTAGGCTCATCGGCGATGATGATTTTTGGATTATTGAGAATGGCGCGGGCGATGGCTACACGCTGCTGCTCACCACCTGAGAGCTCATGAGGCATCTTGTCGATTTTATCAATCATGCCTACTTCGTTGAGCACCTCTTCGATACGCTTTTCTCTGTCTTTTTTGTTTTTCCAGCCTGTTGCCTTGAGTACGAATTCAAAGTTCTTGCGAACGGTGCGGTCGTGTAGCAGCTGGAAATCCTGAAAGATGATTCCCAATTCCTTGCGCAGAGCCGGAATCTCCTTTCGCCTGATAGTTTTGAGGTCTCTGCCGAGAATTTCAGCCTTCTCGGTTTCGCCTTCTACAAGGTCTAGTTCGCAATAAAGTGTCTTTAATAGCGAACTTTTACCAGAGCCGACTTTTCCAATAAGGTAGGCGAATTCTCCTTCGTCAATATGGAAATTGATGTTTTGGAGCACGCACTTGTCGGCCTGATATATGCTGACGTTCTGATAATCTATTAACATCTTCTATTTTTTTCTCCTTAATGTTGGTTTATTATTTCATTTCGCCCTTACTCTTGGCAACGCGGCGTTTCTTATCCCATTCCGGATCGTGACGCATCTGAAGTTCTTTCACTACATCTTCTATTCTCAAGCCTTTGCTTGTGAGCAGTACGATGAGGTGATAGAGAAGGTCTGAACTCTCGTAAACGAGTTTCTCGTTGTTTCCGTTTGTGGCTTCGATAATGGTTTCAACAGCTTCTTCTCCAACCTTTTGTGCCATTTTGTTAACGCCTTTCTTGAAGAGGCTGGTAGTGTAGCTTCCCTCTGGCATTTCTTCGTGGCGCTTGTTGATGAAGTCCTGAAGCTCTGAGAGGAAGAGGATTGGGTTGAGTGTATTCTCTTCTGCCCAGCAGGTGTCTGTACCTTTGTGGCAGGTTGGACCATCTGGGTGAACCTTAACCAGCAAGGTGTCGTTATCGCAGTCGTTCTGAATGCTAACGAGATTCAGGAAGTTACCTGATGTTTCACCTTTTGTCCAGAGGCAGTTGCGTGAACGGCTCCAGAATGTTACCTTTTTGGTTGCTATTGTCTTATCGTATGCTTCCTGGTTCATGAAACCAAGCATCAAGACGTTCTTTGTAACTGCGTCTTGGATGATGGCAGGAACCAGTCCGCCTAATTTTTCGAAATCTATTTCCATTTTATCTTGTTTTTATTTTCTTACATTATTATATTCACGTGTCTCAGTATCCTTACGTGTTCTATATTCTCACGTTGATTCCTTCTTCTCTCAGGTATTTCTTGAGGTCAGGAATGGCAATCTCGCCAAAGTGGAACACGCTGGCTGCCAGGGCAGCATCTGCCTTGCCTTGGGTGAAAGCATCGCGGAAATGCTCCATCTTTCCAGCACCTCCTGAGGCGATGATAGGAATGCTTACTTCTTCAGCAAGACGGGCGAGGGCCTCGTTTGCGAATCCCTGTTTCACACCGTCATGATCCATACTGGTAAAGAGAATTTCACCGGCACCCCGGTCGGCCACTTCCTTAGCCCAGTCAAACAATCCTAGTTCCACCCGTTCTCTTCCGCCTTTTACATAACAGTGCCAGCCGTCAGAATCGAGACGTGCATCAATGGCGCATACGCAAACCTGTGAGCCATAATGGTTGGCAATTTCATCGATGAGCTCCGGATGTCGGATGGCAGCACTGTTGATGCTAACCTTGTCAGCTCCTGCGTTGAGCAGGCGGTCAACATCTTTGAGTTCGTTGATTCCACCTCCCACAGTAAATGGGATATTGATTTCGGCAGCCACACGGGTTACCATATCCGTAAAGGTTTTGCGCTCTTCGAAACTCGCTGTAATATCAAGGAATACGAGTTCATCGGCTCCAGCATCGCTATAAGCTTTTCCCAGTTCTACCGGGTCACCAGCGCTGCGAAGGTTTACGAAATTGGTTCCCTTTACCGTCTCGCCGTTCTTTACATCAAGACAAGGAACGATTCGTTTAGCTAATCCTTTGTTACTTTGAACTTTGACCATTGACCATTGAACTTTATGATTACTTAACTCCTAACTATAAACTTTTTGACTGTCAACTATTTAACTATTAACTAGTTTCTTAACATCGATTTTCCCTTCGTAGAAAGCTTTTCCAAATACTACGGCAGGAATTCCTGCAGTTTCCAATGCTTCGATGTCTTCGTTGCAACTCACTCCGCCTGAGGCGATAAGATGCAGTTGAGGATAGGCAGCCATTACTTCTTTGTAGAGTTCTATGGCAGGTCCCTGCAGCGTTCCGTCTTTGCTGATTTCTGTGCAGAGAACATAGCGTACTCCTTTATCGATGTACTTTTTCAGGAAAGGAAGGAGATCTTCAGAAGAATCTTCTTTCCATCCGTTGATAGAAATCTTTCCGTTTCTTACATCGGCTCCCAGAATCAGGCGGTCGGCTCCATACTTGTCTAGCCATTGCATGAAGAGTTCAGGATTGGTGACGGCAATACTGCCCACTGTAACCATGCTTGCTCCCGCAGCAAAAGCTTTCTCAATATCTTCTTCGGTCTTGATTCCGCCACCGAAATCTACCACGAGAGAGGTTTCTGTGGTAATAGCCTTCAACACCGCATCATTTACGATGTGCTTTGACTTGGCTCCATCGAGGTCTACTACATGAAGGCGTTTGAAGCCCATCTGCTCAAACTGTTTTGCAACCTCGGCAGGATTGTCATTGTAAACCTTCTTCTGGTCGTAATCGCCTTTGGTAAGACGAACACACTGGCCATTTATCAAGTCGATAGCTGGAATTAATTCTATCATATTAGTATTTCCTCTTTTATTTTATCTCTAAAAAGTTCTTTAAAATCTGTTCTCCCACTTTTCCGCTCTTTTCCGGATGGAACTGGCAGGTATAGAAATTGTCTTTGTGGAGCGATGCGCTATAAGGAAGAATGTATTCTGCCTTGGCAATGGTCTCCTCGCAGAGTGGCACATAATAACTATGTACGAAATAGGAGTAGGGATGAAGCAGCGCATCAGCGGTAGACTTGTCTGAGTCAGAATCCATTCTGTTTCCGAACCCCTTATAAAGGTCAGTCTTCAAATCATAGATTTCATTCCAGCCCATAGCAGGCACCTTGTCTTCGTGTTTCTGAGGCTGGAATCGCTTTACATCTACATCAAAGATTCCGATGCAATCTACGTCACCTTCTTCCGAATGGCGGCACAAGAGTTGCTGTCCTACACAAATGCCCAGGACGGGTTGCTTCAAGTTCTTGATTACTTGATCAAGCTGATGAGCCTTCAGATATTCCATTGCTTCTCTTGCCTGGCCTTGTCCAGGGAAGAGAACGCGGTCAGCCTTCTGGAGCATTTCTGCATCATCTGTAAGTACAGGTTCGATGCCTAAACGCTTCATGGCGTTGACTACGGAATAGATATTTCCGGCATTATATTTTACGATTGCTACATCCATAACCTAACGTAATTCATTTCTATTTCTTATATTCCGATGCAAAGGTACACATTTTCTTTTAATTTAAAGAAAATAAAAGCAAAAAGATTACGAAATATAGTAGATTTCTTTCAGAAAGTTAGAAATATGGCGGGATTTTACGTTTTCGTTAAGTGAAAAAGGAGCAATTGGATGTAAACCAACATCTAATTGCTCCTTTTGAAGTGTTTATTTTGATAATCGAAACTTCTTAGTTTTCTTCTTCACTGTCTGCTGTGCGGAGAATGATAGAAGTTGCTCCGATGGTGAACAGGGTTCCGTCTTCGATAACGCGGCGTTCTCTGTCGCCCAGAATTTCATTGTCAACGAAAGTTCCTGTATAACTTGGTCCATCACGGAGTACGTATTTCAATTTGCCTTTCTTGTCGCGGCTAACATTGATTACGCAATGGTTCATGTCAACGCTTGGGTCTACGGTTTCGATAGGGCAGTTGATTCCGCTGTTCTTCATGTAGCGGCCGATGATGTTGTCGCCTAACTGCAGCGGGATGACCTGTTTGTAAGCGAATACGTTCTCGATGACAACGATAGAACCGTATCCCTTCTCGTTGGCATTCTCGTCAAGTTTTTCCTCCTTGCGAGTTTCGCGGAGCTTGGAAACTCCCATTCGGATGCCAAACTGCTTATTGCAATTAGGACAAACGAAAACGAGACTCTGACCTGCCTGATACTTGGTCTCATCGAAGGTGATAAAATTATCGCATTTAGGACAACGTACTCTTTTCATATTCTTTTTCTTACTTTTCTGTCTTTATTATAATAATGTGTTGTAGAAGTTTCCGATACTCCTTGCTCTTTGTTCTAGCTATAAACTATAAACTCTTAACTATCAACTATTCTTTCACTTTCGTAATCCAGCCGTCAGTAAAAGCATCATAGTTGTGTAAACGGTTGAGAGCAGTATAAGCTTCGCCCTCGGTAGAGTATGTTCCGTATATAACTTTCACATTATTATCCGTAATCAACACCCTAGCTTCCTTGAATCCTTTGTTCTGGAGGAGTTCAGCATAGCAGGCTGCATTGCGCTTGGTAACACGACTTGCCAAAACGATGCTGTAGTAAGAAGAAGCTGTTTGCAATTCGTTGTCCTGAGCCATGTTGACAGACTTGGCAGGAATGCTCTCTTCTGCCTGTGATTCTGTACTAAGAACCAGTTCTTGAGGTTGAGCAACTTTATTGATCTCCTTAGGCATGATGCGGTTCAACATACCTGTGTCAATTTGGCTCTTCTGAACGGTTGGGGGTCCCAATGGAGAAGAGTAGGTGAAGAATGCAATGAGAGCGATGCAGGCTGCTGCAATATTGCGCAACCAGCTCTTCTTGATGCTGATGAATTCGGCATTTGATTCTTCTTCTTCTTCGTTAACGAACACAGAATTGTTGACAGAGAGTCTACTCTCCATCTTCTGGTTACTATCCTGATTCTTGACTTCGCTTTCTGTACGATTGTTTTCTACTGTCTTTGCTGGCATTTCAATGATTGAAGCAGCAGAATCTTCAGTCTTCTGAACCTCTTCTGCAGAAATCTGTGCGAGTGGGAGCATGTTTAAGCCGCCCAAACCATACAACTCAGGAGTAAGAATGCCCGCCTCGCATGGTTCGAAGGTATAATTTCCGTCTTCGTTCAATATGATGGTGCCAATATCATTCAGTTCAAATTTTCCTGAATTCTCCAGAGTCTGACGCATCTCTGTCACCTCATCAGCAATGCGGTTCAAAGCTTCCGGATAGCTGATGTCGTATGCTTCAACATACGAAAGTGCAAGGAGAGAATCGTTCATCTGGAGCTGTGGGTTAAAGCCAATAGTTCTCAGCGGTGGCAAAAACATGCTGTCTCTGCCATCGTAACGCGCATCTACATGATGAGCCATGAAGCCACCAAATCCTGGGACAATCACGCAATCGTTGCTCAAAAGTAGGATCTCTATATGTCTTTCTAGTCTATTCACGTTTGCAAAGGTAGTGATTTTTTCGGAAATGACCAACAGAAAATAGAGAAAATTTTCGATGAAATCATAAAAAGTCTAATTTGTTTTGTCGTTTCGGGAAAAAGTATTACCTTTGTGCCTAAAATAAATAAGGTATAAATCAATGAAATATACAGAGACAGAAATTGAAGGAGTCTGGCTGATAGAACCTCGGGTATTTGATGATGCTCGCGGCTATTTCTTTGAAGCATGGAAGCAGGCTGACTTTGATGCTCACGTTGGAGGGCATGTGGAGTTTGTGCAAGACAATGAATCTATGTCGGCTCGTGGTGTGCTCAGAGGTTTGCATTATCAGAAAGGTGAATTCTCGCAGGCTAAGTTGGTGCGTGTCATCAAAGGCCGCGTGCTGGATGTAGCTGTTGACTTGAGAAAGGGCAGTAAGACTTTCGGTAAATATGTAATGGTTGAACTGAGTGGAGAGAACAAACGACAGTTTTTCATTCCTCGCGGTTTTGCCCATGGTTTCCTGGTACTGAGTGACGAAGCCATCTTTACTTATAAAGTAGATAATGTTTATGCTCCTGATTACGAAGCCGGTATTCATTGGGATGATCCTACTATCGGAATAAAATGGCCTATTGAAGGAGTTGAGGTGCTTACGTCAGAAAAAGACAGAACCAAAGCAAAGTCTTTCGATGAGGCTGATTATTTCGAGTAGAATTGGCATCAGCTTTTACCGATTAATTTATTTAAAGAACTCATCATGAAAAAGATAGTTAATTTATGGCTGCTCAGTTGTATCTTGACTCTTGTTGCTTGTGGGCAGAAGGCCGAAAAGCAACAGGAAGTGAAGGAAGATACTGCGGCTAAGAAGATGTTGCAAGGCATTTGGCTGAACGATGACGATGAGGATGATGTGGCGTTCCGCGTAAAAGGCGATACGATTTATTATCCTGATTCAACCAGTCAGCCTGTCTACTTCTACATTGCTGGCGATACGCTTGTAATGAAGGGTGCTAATATTGCAAAATATCCGATCGTAAAACAGGCTGAGCATATTTTCCAGTTTAAAGTGCAGAATGGGGATGTGGTTAAGCTGGTGAAGACGGAAGATAAGTCTTATTTGCAGCAGTTCATCCACAACCATGCTTCCGTGGCGCTGAATCAGAATACGCTGATTAAACGTGATACGGTGGTTGTAAGGGGCGATGAGAAATATCATCTCTACGTACAGGTTAACCCAACAAGTTATAAGGTCTACAAGAGTTCTTATAATGATGATGGTGTTGAGGTAGACAATGTTTATTATGATAATATTGTGAACTTGCATGTTTATCATGGTGCCAACTGTCTGTTCTCTCGTGATTTTCATAAGAAGGATTTCGATAAGCAGGTTCCTGCTTCTTTCTTGGACCAGTCTATATTGAGCGACATCGTATTCAATAAGATAGATGAATCTGGCATTCATTATCTTGCTGTTCTGGCAATGCCTGACAGCAGTTTGAGTTATCAGGTTGAGGTTATCATTTCCTTTGAAGGAAAAATGAGAATGCGGGTTAAGAGCTAAAAAAGAAATAAAAAAGTCGCCCTGAAAGGGAAAGCATTGGATGTAAGATGCTTTTGTCCTTTCAGGGCGATTCTTTTTTATGTGCTTATCCTGGAGGGATAGCTTGGTGGCTCAACTTTTAATTGAAGAATCCCAGCAAAGCTCCGGCTGCAACGGCAGAACCGATGACTCCCGCAACGTTTGGTCCCATGGCGTGCATGAGAAGGAAATTGTGGCGGTCGTATTCCAGACCTAGGTTGTTGGAGATGCGTGCACTCATTGGTACGGCACTCACTCCGGCGTTTCCGATAAGTGGGTTCAGTTTCTTGCCTTTTGGCAAGAAGAGATTCATCAGCTTGACGAATAAGATTCCGCTTGCCGATGCGATGATGAAAGCAAGAGCACCGAGAGCAAAGATTTTGATGGTGTTTAATGTCAGAAACTCTGAAGCCTGGGTAGAACAGCCTACGGTCAGGCCGAGGAGGATAACGACAATATCATTCAAGCTGCTGCTTGCAGTCTTGGCGAGTCGGGTTGTCTTTCCACTCTCTTTCAGAAGATTTCCGAAGAACAGCATTCCTAATAATGGCAAACCGGATGGAACGATGAAGGTGGTGAGAAGCAGACCGATGATAGGGAAGAGAATCTTTTCGGTCTGTGAAACCTGACGTGCCGGTTTCATCTTGATGACGCGCTCTTTCTTGGTTGTAAGCAGTCGCATCAAAGGTGGTTGGATTACAGGCACCAGTGCCATGTAAGAGTAGGCGCAAACCGCAATGGCTCCCATGAGGTTCGGACTCAGTTTGCTGCTCAGGAAGATGGCGGTTGGTCCGTCTGCTCCTCCGATAATGGCAATGCCGGCTGCCTGGTTAGGTTCGAATCCCAGAGCCAGTGCAATCATGTAGGCGCCGAAGATTCCAAATTGGGCAGCGGCTCCAATCAGGATGAGCTTCGGGTTGGAAATGAGCGCAGAGAAGTCGGTCATGGCTCCAATGCCCAGGAATACGAGTGGCGGGTACCAGCCCTGTTTCACTCCCTGGTAGAAGATGTTCAGAACGGAGTTGTCTTCGTATAAACCTATTTCGAGTCCTGCATCGGCACGGAATGGAATGTTGCCAAGAATGATTCCCAATCCGATAGGAACCAGGAGCAGCGGCTCAAAATCTTTCTTGATGGCGAGCCAGATAAAGAGTGCTCCCACCAGTATCATGATGAGGTTTCCTGCCGAGGCGTTGGCAAAGCCCGTAAAGGTAAGAAACTCATTGAAGTTTTGTATGATGAAATCCATAATTTACTTTGAACTTTGAAAGTTAGACATTGATTTACTTTGAACTTTGAAAGTTGAACATTGAACTTTATGATTAGTCTTTTGATTGGAAGAGTAATCTTTAGCTTTTTGTCTAAACAGCTTATTACGCGATCGTAACAAGCGTGTCTCCTTCCATTACTGCGTCTCCCTTGTTCACGTTGATGCTGGTAATGGTTCCCGAAGTTTCTGCATCGATGTTGTTCTGCATCTTCATGGCTTCGAGAACGACAACAGTATCGCCTGTGTTCACCTTGTCACCGACTTTCACCTTGATTTCGTTGATAGTGCCAGGCAGAGGGGCTACCACTGGCTTGCCTGCAGCAGGAGTTGCCTGTTTGCTTGATGAAGCAGAATCAGAACTTGCTGCAGAACTTGAACCTGCAGCAGAACCTGCGCTTGCAACAGAGCTGGCAGAAATGTTGTTTTGTCCATCAGTTAACTTTACTTTCTGCTTACTGCTCTTAACCGGCTGTTTCATTTCCACTTCGAATGGAATTCCATTCACGGTTACATTGGCGATATTGCCTTCAATATCCTGTATTTCAACGACGTAATCTACGCCTTTAACCTTATATTCGTACTTTGCCATAGTTTCTATATTTTAACGTTGTTATTGTTGTTGTTGAATTTCGGAGCATTCCATCTGGTCTGTTTTGGCTTGATGGTGATAATGCCTGGTTCTACATCGTGAACATCTTCCAGATATTCCTGTAGTGCAAGGGAGATGACTGCCATGTAAATCTCCTTATCAATACCCTTGGTTTCTAAACCATCTTTCAGAATCACGTTGGTCTTATGACTGAGGTCTTGAGTAACCTCGATGGTCTTCTTTCCTGTCTTATATAATAAGGTGGCGTGCTTCTCAGTAGCACGGGCGATGCGCTGTTTATGTTTCATGTAGGCTCCGAAAACCCAGAACACGATGAAGAGGAGAGCAAGGCAGGCAAATACGATTCCCATTGAAAGTACGGCGATTCCTATTCCGTATGGGTCGCTTTTCTTCAATTGCTGGGCTTTACTCAAACCTGTGTTTTGAGGCAGATAGCCTGGAGTTACTGATCCGGCAATGGCTTTCTCCCATGTCTTGAAGTCCTTACTCAGTTCAAAACTCTCATCGGCAGCCAACACTGGTACGCTTACGGAGTCTATCAGGTCAACGGCATTTCCGTCATAGAGTGCTATCCAGTTGGGCATCTTTTCCTGTAGAATAAGATTGAGATGAAAAGGTCCCGAGTTGGAAGAATTCTTTGCCTTCCAATGTTGTCCGTTCCTGCCATCCTGGTACCAGGAACTGCTGTCGAAGATAACGATGCTCTTCTTGCCTCCCAGTGTGGTTCGTGGTTCATTGTTAGGCAATGGGCACATCAGCTGTCGGCGAGCTTCAGGCGACATTTTCTTGTCGAGAACCCTTCGGTCGGTGGTTAGGAACATACCACGCACATTATACGTGGTAAAGGAGGAATTGCTCAATTCCACCCATGGTTTGTGCTGCCCGTACTCATCTACAAGATTGGTACGGTTGTCGGTCATCACCTCCGTAATACGGATACTTTTGGCTCCTTGACTCCAAGCGGGCAAGGACGTGATGACTAGCATGGTTATCAGAAATCCCAATTTCTTCATACGCTTACTAACGTTTATAGGGTTATTGTTTCATATTTCGAAAAAATCTGCATCATATAGGAACGATAGCTGTTCCTAGTAGATTCATTAGGTTTGTTTCTTGTGCTCAAAGGTACGAAGAATTTCTGAAAAGACAACAAAAAAGGTGCACAAATTTTTGTCTTTGTGCACCTCTTTTATAATTTATAACTATTTCCAGTTGTTTTGTTAACTTTTGTAAGTCTTACGCTCCGCAGAAGAACAGCACCACTATCTGGGCTGTAAAGATACGGAGGAACATGCTCAATGGATAAACCGTAGAGTATCCTACAGCTGGAGCCTCCTTTGAGCAAGAAGCATTTGCATAAGCCAATGCAGGAGGGTCTGTGTAAGTACCGGCGAGCATACCCATGATGGTGAAGTAGTTGAATTTAAACTTCAGCCGGGCAATCGTACCGATGATGAGGATAGGAATAACGGTGATGAGGAAACCACATCCCACATATTTCAAACCGTCACCCTGTACTACTGTGTCCCAGAATCCGGCACCAGCCTTGATTCCCACACTCGCCAGGAAGAGTACAAGTCCTATTTCTCGCAGCATCATATTAGCCGAAGTCGTCGTATAAGTTACCAGCTTCATGCGATAGCCGAAACGGCCGATGAGGATGGCGATGATAAGCGGACCTCCAGCAATACCCAACTTCAAAGGCACCGGCATTCCCGGAATGGCAAATGGGAGAGAACCGAAGATAATACCTACCATAATGCCTACGAAGATAGTGGCAATGTTAGGCGCATCGAGGCGCTTTACAGAGTTACCCATGATTTCAGCCACACGGTTCACATTCTCTTCAGGACCTACAACCAGAATCTTATCACCTACGTGGAAGTGGTGGTTTCTGCCTGCAAAAATGTCCATTCCCTGACGGGAAATACGGGTTACGTTAACGCCGTATACGCTGGAGAAGTGCATCTTACCCAAGGTCTTACCGTTCATTTCCGGACGGGTAACGATGATACGGCGAGAAACAAAGTGCTGTACTTCATCCTTCTCGCGGTCCCATTCAGCTTCAACCTCTGGTCCGATAAAAGCCTTGATGGCTTCAGCATCAGCCTCTGCACATACAACGAGCAATTCGTCTCCAACCTCAAACTTAGTCTTGCTGTTAGGAATGCTCACCTCGCCATTGTGGAGCAGTCGTGAACATACAATGTCACGGTTCAAGAATTCTGAAACTTCTCTCAGCGTTCTGCCTGTAATATAAGCATTTTCCACGCGTAAGTGCATGTTGTGGGCCTTAGCGTGTGGGTTTGCAGCATCTTCTTCGTTAAGCTGTTCTTCCTCATCAGCAGTATTAATCTTACAGATGTACTTGATAAGGATAGTAGCACCGATAATGCCCACCACACCAAGAGGATAAGCACAAGCATAACCATTGGCAATACTTGGAGCACCATTAGGGAAGACGCTGAGCAAAGCCTCGTTGGCAGCACCAAGACCCGGAGTATTGGTAACCGCACCATAGAGAGTACCTACCATCATAGGCAAGTTGTTAGGGTTGCTCGTATCAAAGAAGAGATAATAGCAACCAAACATCACGAGGATGTTGAGCAGAATAGCGCTAGCCGAAAGCATGTTGAGCGTAACACCACCTTTCTTGAAACTCTCGAAGAAGCCAGGTCCTACCTGGAGACCAATCATGAAGACGAAGAGGATCAAGCCGAAGTCTTGCACGAATGTGAGAATTTCCTTTGGACCGGTGAAGCCAACGTGGCCAGCCAAAATACCTGCGAAGAGAACGAAGGTGACACCTAACGAAATGCCGCCAATCTTTATTTTTCCGAGGTAAACACCAATAGCTATCACGATAGCGTAGAGTAGGGCGATGTGAGCCACCGACTCGGTATTGGTGAAGAGATTAACAATCCAATCCATGTATTCGTTTTAAAATCAGAAAATTATATTCCTTGTAGTTTACCAAATAATTTTAGAATTTATGTTTTCTGTTGCTTGTTTTAATTGAAAGATACAGTTCTGTTTATAGAGAGAATCTGTAGATTATTAGGGATTCAGTTAAAACTGAAAATTGGAGGACATCACATAGGATGCCCTCCAACCTATTTTTTCTTGTAAAAAATCAAGCCCTTTTTGCAAATGGCTTTCTTTTTGACATGAGATTACTTCTCGATAGCTGCTACACCTGGCAATACCTTACCCTCGATAGCCTCGAGGAGAGCACCACCACCTGTAGAGATGTAAGATACCTGATCAGCCAAACCGAACTTGTTGATACAAGCTACAGAGTCACCACCACCGATGAGTGAGAATGCACCTTCCTTAGTAGCCTCAGCGATTGCGTCAGCAATAGCCTTAGAACCACCAGCGAAGTTGTCGAACTCGAATACACCTGCAGGACCGTTCCAGAGGATAGTCTTGGCACCCTTGATGGCAGCTGCGAAAGCCTTGCGAGTCTCAGGACCTGCGTCCATACCCTCCCAACCGTCAGGGATGTTGTTAGATGGGCAAACCTGAGTATTGCAATCGTTCTTGAAGTCGTCACCGCAGATAGAGTCTGTGCCGAGTACGAGGTTTACACCGTTCTCCTTAGCCTTCTTGATTACGTCGAGAGCAACGTCAAGCTTGTCATCCTCGCAGATAGACATACCGATCTTGCCGCCGAGAGCCTTAGAGAATGTATAAGTCATACCACCGCAGAGAATCAGGTTGTCAACCTTAGTCAACAGGTTCTCGATGATACCGATCTTAGTAGAAACCTTAGAACCACCCATGATAGCTGTGAATGGGCGCTTGATGTTGCCGAGAACTGCGTCAACAGCCTTAACTTCCTTCTCCATCAAGAAGCCGAGCATCTTGTGATCCTTGTCGAAAGAATCAGCGATGACAGCTGTAGAAGCGTGCTTGCGGTGAGCTGTACCGAATGCGTCCATTACATATACGTCAGCGTAAGAAGCCAACTTGGCAGCGAACTTCTTCTGACGCTCCTTCATCTCAGCCTTTGCAGCATCGAATTCTGGAGTACCCTTCTCTACGCCAACTGGCTTGCCTTCCTCTTCTGGATAGAAGCGGAGGTTCTCGAGCAAGAGAGCCTCACCTGGCTTCAAGGCAGCTGCCTCAGCATCAGCGTTACCGCAGTCCTTAGCGAACTTAACGTCTACGCCGAGAGCGTCTGATACGTTCTTAACAATCTGAGAGAGAGAAAGCTCTGGTTTAACCTTGCCCTTTGGCTTACCCATGTGGCTCATCATGATGAGCGCACCGCCGTCTGCAAGTACCTTCTTCAATGTAGGAAGGGCACCGCGGATACGAGTGTCGTCTGTTACATTACCATTTTCATCCAATGGCACGTTGAAGTCAACGCGCACGATTGCCTTGTGACCGGCAAAGTTAAAATCTTCAATTTTCATTTTACCTAAATTTTATTTAGTTTATGTACTAATTTATTGTTCTAAACCTTTCTGCTGGTTTCAAAAACCGAAGGCAAAGATACAAATTATATTTGAATCAGCAAAATATAGTAGCGGTTTTTATGATTTTTAGTAGATGAAATCGTCTGTTTGCTATATCGGGTTTGCAAAATTCGTGTTTTGCGCTTCCTTCTGCCTGATTTGTTAAACAAAATGGAGAGAAATGAAATATATTCTTAACAAATTACTTTTTTTTTGGATTTTTCGATAATAAATAGTACCTTTGTGCGCAGTTAAAACGTTATTACATATAAATGAGATAAAATGGCGAAAGATAAGATTGCTTTTGTGTGCAGCAATTGCGGACAGGAAAGTGCCAAATGGATGGGCAAATGTCCTAGCTGCGGACAATGGAATACATTTAAGGAAATTCGTATTGCTGCCGATTCCGGATCGCAGGCTGCGAAGAATGCCGGAATGACCATGCGTCATGGTGGGGCTGCCACGATGTTTGGCGGGCAGCACAGCGAGCATGACGCTGCGCCGATGAAGCTTCGCGATATTTCTGCGATTGATGAACCGCGCATCGATATGAGGGACGAGGAGCTGAATCGTGTGCTGGGTGGCGGAATGGTTCCTGGCAGCATTACGCTCCTGGGCGGTGAACCGGGAATCGGTAAGAGTACGCTCACCTTGCAGACTATTCTGAACATGACTGACCGCCGCATCCTGTATGTGAGCGGAGAGGAAAGTGCTCATCAGATTAAACTCCGTGCCGACCGATTGGCTAAAGGACAGGCGATGCTCAGAGAGGGTTCTTCTGCGGACACACAGAAAACGGTTTCTCTTTCATCAGAAGGAGCCTTTGATCATATTACGGTTCTCTGCGAAACGCAGTTGGAGAAAATCTTCAGTCATATTCAGGAAGTGGCTCCACAGCTGATAGTTATAGATTCTATCCAAACTGTTGCTACGGAAGAAGTAGACAGTTCGCCGGGTTCTGTTTCCCAAGTTCGCGAGTGTGCAGCCTCCCTGCTCCGATTTGCCAAGACGAGTGGTATTCCGGTTATTCTGATAGGACATATTAATAAGGAGGGAACGCTTGCCGGCCCAAAGATTCTGGAACACATCGTAGATACGGTGATTCAGTTTGAGGGCGACCAGCATTATATGTACCGCATCTTGAGAAGCATCAAAAACCGATTCGGAAGTACTTCTGAGTTGGGAATTTACGAGATGATGCAAGGCGGACTTCGACAGGTGAGCAATCCTTCAGAGTTGCTGCTTACTGAAGATCATGACGGGCTTTCGGGTGTTGCCATCAGCGCAGCCATCGAGGGTGTTCGTCCGTTCCTGGTAGAGACGCAGGCTTTGGTTTCAACAGCAGCCTATGGAACTCCGCAGCGTTCGGCAACGGGTTTTGACCAACGCCGTTTGAACATGCTCCTGGCGGTTCTAGAGAAACGTGTGGGGTTCAAGCTGATGCAGAAGGACGTGTTCCTGAATATTGCCGGAGGATTGAGAGTAACCGATCCAGCCATGGACTTGAGTGTGTTGGCAGCCGTATTGAGCAGCAATGTTGACACGCCTATCGAGCAAGGCTGGTGTATGGCAGGCGAGGTAGGTCTGAGCGGTGAAGTCCGTCCGGTGAGCCGCATCGAGCAGCGTATTGCTGAGGCTGAAAAACTGGGATTCCAGCACATTATCATCCCGAAATACAACAATCATGGTTTCGACCATAAGAAATATAAGATAGAAATTCATCCCGTAAGGAAGGTGGAAGAAGCATTCCGCTGCCTGTTCGGGTGAAGTAAAAAGTAATCATACAGTTCAAAGTTAAAAATTCAAAGTAAAATGAAGGATTCAGTAATCATTGTGAGCGGCGGCATGGATAGCATCACGCTGCTCTACGATAAGAAAGACGAGATTGCACTCGGCATTAGTTTTAACTATGGAAGTAATCATAACGAGCGTGAAATTCCTTTCGCCAAGATGCATTGTGAGCGTTTGGGAATCAAGCATATTACGATAGATTTGGGGTTCATGCATCAGTATTTCAAGAGTTCTCTTCTTGAAGGTGCCGATGCGATTCCTGAAGGTCATTATGCTGCTGATAATATGAAGAGTACGGTGGTTCCTTTCCGTAATGGAATCATGCTGAGCATTGCCATCGGCATTGCTGAGAGTAATAATCTGAAGAAAGTTTTCATCGCGAACCATGGTGGCGATCATACGATTTACCCAGACTGCCGTCCGGAGTTTATCAAGGCGATAGATGAGGCTGCTGAAGCAGGAACGTTCGTCGATGTGCGCGTGGTGGCTCCTTATACGAATATTACCAAAGGGCAGATTGCTGAGATAGGTAAGAAGTTGGGCATTGACTATGCTGAAACCTGGAGCTGCTATAAGGGCGGAGAGAAGCATTGTGGCAAATGCGGAACCTGCGTAGAGCGTAAGGAGGCTTTGGCCGAGGCGGGTATTGAGGATACTACTGAGTATGAAGAATAAGGATGGCGACGAACCAGGCGTTCTTCGTTCCCTATATATAATAAGGTGTAATCAGAATAAATATAATAAAAGAAAAATGAAAACAGCGATTTTATCTGCGGCGTTGATGCTTGCATCAACTGTTGCGATGGCTCAGAAGAGCAACTTCCAGTTGAAGGTGGATTTGAAGAATTTCAATTCCGATTCTGTACTTGTTTACAAGGGCAGAAATGTTAAGATGGATACGGTTTTGGTGAAGAATGGCAAGTTTACCTATTCTGCAAACCTTGATAAGGCAGCCGGATACGTTTTCCTCTCACCTGAAGCTTATCGTGGCGCAGGTCAGTTTATGTTCAATCTGCCTTGTGTTCCTGGCGAGAAGGCTGAAGTTAAGGGCGATGCAAAGACCCGCTTCGATATTTCGGGTTCTAAGTTCTATCAGCAGTATCATGAAGTAGATGTTCTGCTGGAGAATGCTAATAAGGAGTTGAGAGATTACGAAGCTTCCCTGAACCAGAGAATCAAGAATGGTGAGACCCAGCAGACCATCATGGCTGAATATGAGCAGAAGGCTCCTGCCCTGCAAAAGGCAAAGGACGATAAGATTTTCGATTTCGTAAAACAGCATCCTGATTATGAGGCTTGTGCTACTATCATAGAGCAGTTTGATGATGTCAGCAAGATGGAGAAACTGCTGGGCTTGCTCTCTGAGAATGTAAAGAACGGCAGAATGAAGGCTTTCTACCAGCCAATGATTGATATGGCTAAGAAGCGTGCTGAGGCTGAGGAGAAGGCAAAGAAGATGCAGGCTGCCGGTGTTGAGGCTCCTGACTTCACGCTGAAGGATATTAAAGGAAATGATTTCAAGCTTTCCAGCCTTCGCGGTAAGATTGTAGTTCTCGATTTCTGGGGTTCATGGTGCGGATGGTGCATCAAGGGAATGCCTAAGATGAAGGAGTATTACGAGAAGTACAAGGGTAAGTTTGAAATTCTTGGTGTAGATTGTAATGATACAGAGGCTAAGTGGAAGGCTGCTGTTGAGAAGCACCAGTTGCCATGGATTCATGTTTACAATCCGAAGGACAGCAAGGTTCTCAGCGATTACGCTGTTCAGGGTTTCCCTACAAAGATTGTGATTGATGCTAATGGTAAGATTATCAAGACCATCGTTGGCGAGGATCCTGCTTTCTACACTTTGCTTGATGAAGTGTTGGGCAAGTAATGTTACATAAAACAATGTCGCCCTGTAAGTGCAAAATTATATTTGCTCTTACAGGGCGATTTTTTGTTTGTTCAGTATTTTACTTCTTTTTCTTTTTCAATTCCAGTTTCGGAATCTTGATTTTCTGTCCGGCCTTTACGGTGCTTGTACCATTCAGGGCTTCTACGTAGCATTCCATGCCAGAACCTAAATAGCGGGTGCTGATCTGTTCGAGGGTCTGACCGGCGCCAACCGTAACGGTTTGGGCAACTCCTATGATTCGGTAAGCTCCCGTGCGTACGCGAGCATCCTTGTCATACTGGGATGATGCTATTTTCGAAGTAGCCTTTTCTTCGGCTTTATCTTTAGCCTTTTCTTTCGCTTCAGCCTTAGCTTTTGCTTCAGCCTGCTTAGCTTTTTCAGCGCTAGCACTTTCCTCATCCGATTTTTCAGCCAGTTTTACTGCTTCTGCAGTTTTAGCCATACGGATGCTGTCTTCCATCGCTTTCTGGCGGAGTTTCTGTTCCTGAGAGAGTGGGGCGGCAGCTGGTTTGGCTGGGACTTTCTTGGCTGGAGCCTGGTGATACTGGTTTAGCTGCATGGCTAGATGATCGCGCTGGGCAGTCATCTGACCATAGTTGAAGGCAAACCATCCCATTCCGCCAATCAAAGCTACTACGATGAGACAGACTGCAACAACCAGATAGCGAGGAATAACAATATGATGAGAATTGGGAGATTCTTCTTCCTCCTCTTCTTCTTCAGATTCATCTGATGCAGGTACTGCAGGTTCAACAACTGCTTTCAGGGCTTGCTGTTGCTGGGCTAATTCAAGCTTCTCTTGCTCCAGTCTTTCCTGCTCCAGCCTTTCCTGCTCCAGCCTTTCCTGCTCCAGCCTTTCCTGTTCCAGTCTTTCCTGTTCCAGTCTTTCTTGTTCCAGTCTTTCCTGCTCTTGCTTTTCTTTTTCAAGCTTTTCTTTCTGTATTCTTTCCTGCTCCAGTTGGGCTTGTTTTAATCTTTCCAGTTTAGCTTGTTCAATAGCAATTTGCTTTGCCAGTTCGTCTTCGGCTTCTTTTTCTTTTTCCTTTTCAGATCCGATTACGACAACCTCCGGATTTGGAGTTGCAGTTTTTTCTTCGTCCAGAAAATCGATTACTTGTGCAGGAGCATCTTCTGTCTGTTCTTCTCCAAACTTCTCATCTATTTCATCGAAATCTACGCCGTCATTTACCACCACCGTTTCAAATTGGGCGAATGGCTTGTTCACGATTTCTTTCAGGATGTTGTCAGGCGTGAAGGTGAGTTTGTCTCTGCCTTCAATGGTGAAGCGCTCGCCCGTGTTCACATTGATGCTTTCACGGTCTTTCGTGGCCTGTACCTTAAAGGTGCCCAGCCATTTTATCTTCACCTGCTTGTCGGCATCTAGTCCCTGGTTGCACACATCAAACATCTTCCGGATGAAGAGTTCTGCTTCCACCTGGCTCAGCCCGCTTTTATCTGCAAGCAGTTTTCCGAGTGTATTTAAACTGAATTTGCTCATTGCTCATCCCCTCCATTCTTTAGTTTTTCCTTGACCGAAGCAACCGGTCGGAAACCCAACACCAACTTAGGCGGCACCAGCTGGCGCTTCTTGGTAGTAGGATTAACCACCACTCGCTCCATGCGCTTCTTCACTTCGAAGGTGCCAAAATTGGGGATAGAGACAGCTTCTCCATCCTCAAACTCGGCAATCATAGCGTCTATCGCCTTGCGCACCAACTTTTGGGTGTCTTCCTGCGAATAGCCGGTTTGCTGAGCCAGTTCAGCGATGTATTCCTTATTGTTCATATTTATTTAATATGTAGTCAATTTTTCTAAAACTCCAGGCTATGGGAGAGAGAAAGATTATTTCACCACCTTGCCATAGAGGTCAAACTCTTCGCTTGCAGTAATTTCTACCTGGTAGAAACAGCCCACGCGCAGACGCTTCTCATCGGCACGGATCAGAACCTCAGGGTCTACTTCCGGAGAGCAGAACTCTGTTCGTCCGATGTAGTAATCGCCTTCCTTGCGGTCGATGATAACGGTCATGGTTTTGCCCACCTTATCTGCCTCAATCTCAGAGCTGATGTCTTGCTGCAGAATCATCAGTTCGTCCAGCCGGCGCTGTTTTACTTCGGCAGGCACATTGTCTTCGTAGTGGGTGGCGCTGTAGGTTCCTTCTTCCTCAGAGTAGGCAAAGGCGCCCATGCGCTCAAATCTCTGTTCGCGTACGAAGTCGAGGAGCTCGTGGAAATCCTCATCTGTCTCGCCTGGGAAACCAACCATCAGCGTAGTGCGGATGTGAATGCCTGGCACGCGTTCGCGGATAGCCTTCAACAGATTGATGGTTTCCTGCTTCGTTACGTGGCGATGCATGCTGGTGAGCATGTGGTCGCTGATGTGCTGGAGGGCAATGTCGAGATATTTGCATACGTTTGGCTTCTCGCGCATCACGTCCAGAAGATCCATAGGAAACTGGTTTGGATAAGCGTAATGCAGGCGAATCCATTTCACGCCCGGAATATCAGCCATCTCGCTGATGAGTTCGGTAATATGATGCTTGCCGTCAATATCTACGCCGTAGTAGGTGAGTTCCTGAGCGATAATCTGAAACTCCTTTACGCCTTCAGCTACCAGTTCGCGCACCTCCTGCAGAATCTCTTCCTTCGGACGGGAAACGTGCTTGCCGGTGATGATAGGAATGGCGCAGTAGGCACAGTGGCGGTTGCAGCCCTCAGCTATCTTGATGTAGGCATAATGGCGCGGTGTGGTGAGATGACGCTGGCCGTTGCAGGATGAAACTTCCGCCTTGCCGAGTTCCTGCAGAAGCTGCTTGTAGTTGAATTTGCCGTAGAACTTATCCACTTCGGGCATTTCTTCTTCCAGTTCCTTCTGGTAGCGCTGCGAGAGGCAGCCCATTACGTAGAGCTTTCTGAGTCGGCCTTCTTCCTTAGCCTGGATAAACTCCAGGATGGTGTCTATGCTTTCCTGCTTTGCATCCTCGATGAATCCGCACGTATTGATGACGGCTATCTCGCCCTGAGGGCGCTTGGAATCGTGAACACAATGGTAGCCGTTTGCCTCAAACTGCTTCATCAGCAACTCGCTGTCTACGAGATTCTTCGAGCAGCCCAGGGTAATAATATCTATCTGATTTTTCTTCATTTTCTAATTTTTAAAGAGCGAGTCTACGAATTCTGTCTTGTTGAAGAGCTGCAGATCTTCCATACCTTCGCCCAGTCCGATGTATTTTACAGGCACCTTGAGCTGGTCGCTGATGCCGATGACAACGCCGCCCTTAGCGGTTCCGTCGAGCTTGGTGATGGCGAGCGAGGAGATGTTGGTTACTGCAGAGAACTGCTTAGCCTGCTCGAATGCATTCTGCCCGGTACTTCCGTCGAGCACGAGCATTACCTCGTCTGGTGCCTCAGGCATTACCTTCTTCATCACTTCCTTTATTTTCTTGAGCTCATTCATCAGGTTCACCTTGTTGTGCAGTCGGCCTGCCGTATCGATGAGCACCACGTCGGCGCCGTTTGCCTTGGCGCTCTGCAGGGTGTCGAACGCCACGCTTGCCGGGTCGCTTCCCATCTGCTGTTTCACTACAGGCACACCCACGCGCTCGCCCCAGATGCAAATCTGCTCTACGGCAGCGGCACGGAAGGTGTCGGCAGCTCCCAGAACAACCTTCTTGCCAGCCTTCTTAAACTGGTAAGCCAGCTTGCCGATGGTGGTTGTCTTGCCCACGCCGTTTACGCCTACTACGAGGATAACGTAAGGCTTATGGTCGGCAGGGAGATCCCAGTCTGCCAGGTCATCGCTGTGATTCTCGGAGAGGAGAATGGCGATTTCCTCGCGCAGAATGCGGTTGAGCTCGCTGGTTGAAACATATTTATCGCGGGCCACACGTTCTTCGATGCGGCGGATAATCTTGACCGTGGTTTCTACACCTACATCTGAGGTGATGAGTACCTCTTCGAGATCGTCGAGCACATCATCATCGACGGTAGACTTTCCGGCAACGGCGCGCGCCAGTTTGCCGAACACACTCTCCTTGGTTTTTTCAAGTCCCTTATCGAGAGTTTCTTTCTTTTTGTTGCTGAATAATCCGAATAATCCCATAATCTTGTTTTTTATCTTCTGCAAAGATACTCATTTTTTTTTATTTTATGGCTTTTTCACTTGCTTTTTCGCCCTTTTCAAGAAAAAAAGTAAAGATTTAGAGGGTTTTATGTCATGACAGAAGGGTTTTCGCCGATATTGTGGGTTAATAAGGTTTAATAAATAATGTTGTCAGATACAAAAACAATTCGCCCTGCAAAGGGACAGAAGCGGTTTGGCTTCTGGACCCTTGCAGGGCGTTCTGTTTATTTCTTCATCATTTCCTTTACGGCTCTTTCGAGCTGGGTATCATGGCCATTGATGAAATCTTCCGGACTGTTGTAAACCTCGATGTCTGGGTTCAGCTGGGTGTTCTCGCCGAACACGCCACGCATGTCGCGGCAGCCTACCTGAGGAATACCGAATACCAGCGTGTTGTCCATCAGCGTTTCCCACCATACGGCTGTCATGGTTCCTGCTACAGGAGCACCAATCAGCTTGCCGATTCCGAGTTCCTTGTAAACCCATGGGAAACCATGACCATTGCTGTAATCATTCTCGCAGATCATGACGCAAGATGGCTTCACCCATTTGTTGAACGGATCGCGGCCAACGACCTTGCCGTGAGGCACAAACTCCTGATACTGCTTGCCGTTGAGCAGGGTGCAGAGATCATCGTGCAACCAGCCGCCACCATTATGGCGCTCGTCTACGATTACAGCGTCTCTGTTTCGGTTCTTGTCGCTCAGCAGTTCGCTGTAAACGGTGCGGAAACTCTCCGAATCCATCGCCTTAACGTGAACATAAGCGATGCGTCCGCCCGAAATGCTGTCAACGAAAGCGCGGTTGCGGTCTACCCATCGCTTGTAGAGCAGGTTGTTGAGTTTGCCCTGAGAGATAGCCTTCACCGTAACCTCCATCTTCTTGCCCTTGGCGTTTCTGATGCCGAGTCGTACATTCTTGCCAACCTTTCCGTCTAGCAATGGGAAGTAGTCCATTCCAGCTTTAATCTCCTCGCCGTCGATGCTCTCGATGATGCTGCCGGCTGTAACGCCCGTATTCTTCACATCGAAAGGACCACGCTTGATAATCTCCTGAATCTTCAGGCCGTCGCCCTGATACTGAGGGTCGAAGAAGACACCCAGATTGGCGGTGGTAAGCGCGCTGTTCGAAGCGTAGTAGCGGGCTCCTGTATGCGAAGCGTTCAGCTCGCCAAGCATTTCGCTCAACATCTCCTGGAAGTCGAAATTGTTGTTGATGTAAGGCAGGAACTTCTCATAGGTCTTGCGGTAACCTTCCCAGTCAACACCATGAATCTTAGGGTCGTAGAACTTGTCTTTCACCTGTCGCCATACGTGGTCGAAGAGATACTGGCGCTCCTCGGCTGGCTTATAGTTGAAGTTAGCCTCAAAGCTGATGTTCTTGGTGCTGAATCCGCTCAGATCCACCTTCTTGATGCTGCTTCCGTTGCAGATAAAGAGGTTCTTCACATCCTTGTCTGTCTGCAGGTTGCCCTGGCCTACGCCCTTCATCACGAGCTTGGTAGAGCCGTCCTTCAGGTCGTGCTGCCAGAGGTCGTAATCATCCTCGAAGGCTGCCTGGTAGTAGAGTTTGTCGCCGTCTTTAGAGAGGACAGCATCGCCCATGTGCGAAGAGTTTGCGGTGAGGCGTACGATTCTGTCGCGGCAGTTTTCGATGTCCAGCTCCAGTGGCTTCACTTTTTCCACCTCTATCTTTCCGGTCTTCTTCTGCTTTTCGTCAGCCTTCTTTTTGGCCTCTTCCTTCTTTTCGTCTTCCTTCTTTTCCTTTTCGTCCTTGTTGGCGTCAGCCAGTTCTATTTCTTCCTTGCTCATGTTGAAGCGGTTGTAGGCGTCCAGGTCGAAGAACATGATGTAGGCGTCGTCTTCAGCTCCCCAGCTTCCATGACTGCGGTAGCCGGCTCTGTCGCTCTGGAAGAGCATTGCCTTGCCGTCGAGCACCCATTTGCCGTTGCTGTCGCTGTAGCCGGAATTGGTCAGGTTGTGAACCTCTTTGCCGTCAGCCTTTACCAGCGCAATATCCTGGTTGTTCCAGCCGCCGTTGCCGATATAGGTTGAAAGGAGCCATTTGCTGTCTGGTGACCATTCGAAAGCGATGTCTCCATCGCTGTAAGAGTAGACGTATTTGCCATCGAGCACGGTGCGGATTTCCTTCGATTTCAGATTGACGATGCGGAGTGCAGCGCGGTCTTCGAAGAAAGCCACTTCCTTGCCGTCAGGAGAGTATTGAGGATACTGCGATGTAATGCCTGTTTTCACCAGCTGCTCTTCCTCGATATCGGTAGCGTAGGTGAAGTTCTTTTCTTTCTCGTTCTTGATCTTAGACAGGTAAATCTGCCATACGCCGTTGCGCTCGGCTGCATAGACCAGGGCTCTGCCGTCTGGCGAGAAGCTCAGGTCGCGCTCCTGCTGCGGTGTGTCGGTAATGCGCTTGGTAGTGGTGTATTCCACAGAAGTTACGTATACGTCGCCATGCATCACGAAAGCTACTTCCTTGGCGTCTGGCGAAACGGAAATCTCTGTTGCTCCCCAACTTTTAATCTGACGTACGAGGCTTGGAGCATCGTTATCTGTTGTAATGGAGATGTTCACCTTCTGAGGCTCTCCACCTTCTTTCACGGTATAGATTTCGCCATCATATCCGTAGCAGAGCAGGTCGGCGCTGGATGCAGTGAGGAATCTTACCGGATTGCCTTTGTGGTGGGTAATCTGCTTGTCGCTTGAACTGTTGAGGCTGCGGCGGTAGATATTGAATGTGCCGTCCTGTTCGCTCAGATAGAAGAATGATTTCTCGTCTGATGTCCATACTGGCGAGCGGTCTTCGCCGGCAAAGGTAGTCTGCTTGGCAAACTTTCCGTTACTCTTCAGCCAGATGTCGCGTGCGATAGGTGATTTCTGGTGTTTGCGCCAAGGGTCTTCGTATCCCTTTTTGTCGTGGTAGAGAATGTCGCCGTTCTTGGCGATGCTGATATTCTCCATGGTGAGGGTAGAGAAGAGTTCCGGTCTTCCGCCCTTGGTGCTTACCTTATATACTTGTGGAAATGTGTTGTCGCCGAAGATGATGCTCTGGGCTGTAGGCTGCAGACTGGCTGAGTAGAGCACATGGTCGTTGTCAGCAAAGGCGATAGGTGTTTCGCTGCCGCTGTTGGTAGTGAGTCGGGTAGGAGCACCGCCTTTTGCATCGATTACGAAGATGTCGAGACTTCCTTCGCGGTTAGACTGAAAGGCAATTTTCTTGCTGTCAGGGCTCCATACAGGATGCGAATCGAAGGCTGCATGGGTTGTGAGCTGTCGTGATTCACCGCCGTTGACAGAAACACTGTAGAGGTCGCCCTTATAAGCGAAGGCAATAGTTGTGCCATCGGGCGAGATGGCAGGGTAGCGCATCCAGAGCGGATGGTCTTCTGCGCTGGCAGAGAGTGCTGCCGAGAACAGAGCTACCGAAAAGATTAACTTTTTCATTTGCGTATGTTTTATGTTTCAATATGCGTTATAAAAATCTCTTTTTCTTTAGGAGCTAGAATGCTGTTCTTGCTTCGTACGGATGCAAAGGTAGTTATTTTTTGCGATATTTAAGCATAAAAAAAGAAAAAAGTGAGAAAAAGTTTGGTGTATTCAAAAAATATATGTACCTTTGCAGCCGCAAATAAGAAAAGTGGCTGATTGCGTTATTGGTTAGCTGTTTTGCGATTTGAAAAGTGTTGGTTCCGTAGCTCAGTTGGATTAGAGCAACAGCCTTCTAAGCTGTGGGTCTTGGGTTCGAACCCCAACGGAATCACAAAATAGGCAAAATGAAACTTATTTGTACAAAAATAGCGTGAGAGAACAATAGTAGTAAGTTACTTATTCATAGGTACTTATCTCTGTTGTTCTTTTTTTGTTTTTAAATATATTTTATCACTTATTCCTCTTTTATGTACTCTTTTTGTAAATAGCTGTTAATCAATATGTTATGAATTTGACGTGTTGAGAAATCATCCATGTGTGTTACAAATGTGTTATCAAAAAGCGCTAATGTCGGCTCTCGAATAAACACTACCATGTGAAGTGATAACGTTTTACAGCCGCCCGGCGCAAGTCCATAGGAGGTGATCATCGTGATAAGTACCTCGGTGCCTGTTTCCCTGATGATAATGTGCCTGACATGCGTCCGACATTCGAAGAAATTCGGAAAGTGGATGATAACGGGAAAGAATACTGGAGTTCACGCGAACTTTGTAATGCGATGGGCTATTCGGGATATTGGAAATTCCAGAATGTAATAGACAAAGCAATCAAGGTTGCCAGTGAAAAAGGTATGGATATAGATGACCAATTCAACCACGTGGTTGAAATGGTTAAGCTGGGTAGTGGATCGTTTCGCAAGGTCGAAGCTTTCCATCTATCCCGTATGGCCTGTATGATTATTTCTGAGAATGCTGATTCAAGGAAGTTATTGGTGAAGCAGGCAAGAGCCTATTTTTCTCAATCCGTATCTACAACCGAACTTATGCGGAACTCACTGGAATCCAATATCTTACTGTATAAAACTGCACAGGGTGAGACTCGCATTGAAGTGATTTTCAACAACGAAACTTTTTGGATGTCACAGAAAAAGATGGCTGCTTTATTTGGTGTTGATAGAGCAACTATCACTTATCATATTTCTCAGATTTATGAGTCTGGTGAATTGCAAAGAGAGGCAACTTGTAGAAAAATTCAACAAGTTCAACTGGAGGGAGAGCGTGATGTTGAGCGTGCTCCATTGTTCTACAATCTTGATGTTATCATCGCTGTTGGTTATCGAGTGAACAGCTATCAGGCAACCCAATTCCGTATATGGGCAACTTCTGTATTGAAGGAGTTCATCATTAAGGGTTATGTCTTGGATGATGAACGTCTGAAACAAGGTAAGCACTTCGGCAAGGATTATTTTGACGATTTGCTGGAACGTATCCGTGAAATCCGCACTTCTGAACGCAGATACTACCAGAAGATAACTGATATTTATGCAGAGTGTAGTGCAGATTATGATGCAAAGGCTGAAAGTACCAAACTCTTCTATAAGATGGTGCAGAATATGATGCACCTGGCGGTTACCAATCATACGGCAGCCGAGATCGTCTATGAGCGAGCTGATGCGGAAATGCCTCACATGGGCTTGACTACATGGAAGAAAGCACCGGATGGAAGAGTTCAGAAATCTGATACGATATGGCAAAGAACTATCTTTCTGATGAAGAATTGTCTCAGCTCAACGCAATAACAACAAGTTTCCTGGATCTCGCAGAATCTCGTGCAAGACGACACATTGTTACTACGATGGAGGATTGGAAGAATCGCCTGAAGCTGTTGCTTGAAACTATGGACTATGATGCTAAGAGTAGTGCAGGTAAGGTTTTGCAAGAAGAAGCCAGAGAAAAGGCTTATTCTGCGTATGAGAAATATAAGGTTATTCAAGATCGTTCCTATATCTCGGATTTCGACCGATTCAATAGTGGAAATGATGATGATACTCCATTGCTTCCATTTGACATTGATCCAAAAGAATAGGGGTTGAGTATGGCGCTTGAATTATGTCATAGTAGTACTGTCTTATCTTATATAAGAAAATTAACGCAATGAAATGCTCCAAAAAACATATAAGATGAAAATGTAAAAAGTTACGGAAAATGTGAATTATCTCCGTAACTTTTTACATAAACCGCTCACTTTTGGTGTTATTGAGTTTCCCTCAGTTCTTCTATGAGCTTTTCAAGAATATAATCATCGCTCATTAGCTGTAAACTATATTTGGGGTCAGACATCTTGAATAACCGGAAATCCTTAATGACCTTAATGACCGTGACCTTAATGACCGGAAAAAGCCTCTAAACATTCATTTGTTTTTTCTGATGAAACTCCTTTCTTGTCTTAGCCATAGCTTCCGTAGCCCTATCGTGGGTCTCTATCAGCAATGGACTCTTGTGATATTGCACAATCTTGACTCCAACAGAGTTGTGCCTTTTCTTTTCCTCGATGCATTGAATGATCAAGTCTGGATTGGCAGACTTTGAGGTTGGAGTCTTGTCAAAGTTCTGAATATAGGCAGCATTGGTCAGGAAGAGAATGTCGGAACCTTCCGGTATTTCCTGCATTACCTTCACCATGAGGGTTAGCATCATGCGGAACTCAGTGGTGTGTAGGTCGCTGATTACATCACGAATGATGATGTTGCTGTTATGCTCAATTACTACGGCAGCACCACCAGCTCGCTCTTTATGGCCATAATCACATGAGCCACCTATCCAAACGTAATATGTAGAAGTATCTTGTGTCATAATTATTTTATCTTCAATGTCCGCAGATATTCCTTCTGCTCGGGCGTGATTCTGTAGCTCTCGATGGCCTTCTGGATGGTCTTGTTGTGCGTCCAGGGAGCAAGGCGGTTTTGCTCGATGTAGGGAATCGCCTGGTCCCATTGCTTGGCAAGGGCGGTGGCGAAGAACCAGGCTACCATCATCTTTACGTAATACTCTTCGCTCCTTACTGATGCTGGAATTTCAAGATATTCTGCCTTGAAGTCTTTATCCAGGTAATGAGACATAAGTGTCTCTATTCCAAAGCGACAAGTATAAACGTGTGATGATTTACTCCAAGTCTTGATCTTCGCCAATAGTTCCTCTTTGTGTTTGGCAAACACCTTCGGAGACATGATGTCGCAAACAGCCCAGTTATCCACGAAAGGCAGGAATTTCTCTGTAAGACGAATGCATTCCTCGTAGTCCTTCACCTCGGAAATGAGGAGACCATGGAGCATATTCTCATCGTAGTACTGGTGAGGAAGCTGATGAAGGAATTCCTTGCATTCTGCTTCCTTTGTAAATTCTTTTGCGAACTTGCGAAGCACAGGCACACGAATGCCTATGAAACTCTCCATAGGCACTCCCGGTGTCAGTTTGGCCTGGAAAGCAGCATACTGCTTATCCTGCATGGCGAACAGTCTTTCTTGAAGTGAAGTCATAAATCTTATTGTTATTTTAACTTATCATATTCCTCATCGGTCACAGGCTCCAGCCACTCGTTGGAGCTGTTCTCGCCAGGTATTTCAAAGGCGAGGTGGGCAAACCAGCTGTCTCTTGCTGCACCGTGCCAATGCTTCACGTTGGCAGGAATGTGGATGACTGTGCCTGGGAGAATCTCCTGTGCAGGCTTGCCTTCTTCCTTATACCAGCCTCGTCCGGCTACGCCTACCAGCATTTGCCCGCCGCCCTTTGTGGCGTGGTGCGTATGCCAGTTGTTACGGCAACCAGGCTCAAAGGTTACGTTTAAGAAAGGTATCTGACTGTCGGATATTTGTGCCAGATAACTGTTGCCCTTGAAGTACTTGGCATAAGCGGTGTTAGGCTCACCGATAGGGAAAATCATCTCGCGCTGGAATGCAGCTTTCGCATCGTCGCCTTTTACATCCTCGCTCCACACTTCCTTAGCCAGATTGAATGCTGCCCAGGCTTTTGGCCAGCCGGCGTAGAAGGCGATGTGGGTGATGATCTCTGCCGCTTCCGTGCGAGTAATTCCATTGTTCTTTGCTGACTGCAGGTGATATTTCAGCGAGCTGTCGGTGATTCCTTGACTGATGAGCGAAGTGATGGTTACCAAACTGCGGTCACGCAATGAAAGCAGGTCATTGCGGCTCCATACTTCTCCGAAGAGGATGTCGTCGTTGAGGTGAGCGAACTCTGGGGCAAACTCACCCAGTTGGGTGCGCCCTGCTGTCTGTACTATTTTCTTCATTGTATCATTTTTTTAATTCTTCTCCATATTTTCAAATTCTTCTCCAGGAAACATCTTCGATGTAAAAAAAACAGTTATTCTATATATGCTTCATTATATTTAAGCAGTCTTGCGGTACTCGCTTGGAGTCTTTCCCGTCTGTGCCTTGAAAAAGCGGACGAAGTGCTGAGAATATTCAAAGCCGAGGCGCTGGCTGACTTGCGTAATGGTTAAGGTTTCATCTACAAGTAGTTGGCGGGCTGCTGAAAGTAGTCGGTCGTTGATCATACTCTTAGCGGTTTTGCCAGTCTCTGTCTTGACTAATTCACCGAAATATTTGGTAGAATAGCAGCATTTGTCGGCAAAGTAGGCTACGGTAGGCAGCCCTTCATGCTCCGCTTTCCGGGCAATGTATTCATCGAGCAGAGAGATGAACTTCTTTACCACCGAATGATTAATCTCCTCGCGAGTGATGAACTGGCGGTCGTAGAAGCGCAGACAGTAGTTCAGCAGCAACTCGATGTTAGAAACGATGAGTTCACGCGAATGCCTATCTATAGGATGCTCGAGTTCCTGTCCAATCATTGAGAGTACATCACGGAAGATGTTTACCTCGGCAGCGGATAAATGTAGTGCTTCGTTGCTTGTATAGTCGAAGAACTCATAGCGGGAGATGTTCTTGCCAAGCTGGGTGCGGTTGAGCAGCTCGGGATGGAAAATCAATACCGTATATTTGGCTATCGGAACTCCTGGAATGGGTTCTACTTTAATCGATTGTCCCGGAGCAAACGAGGTGACGGTCATCTCGTCAAAGTCATATTCTGTTCTGCCGTATGACAATTTACATCCCTTGTTTTCCTTCAGGAAGAGGGCGTAAAGTCCGTAATGGTGCACAGCCTCCTGTATAGGAGAGGTGTTCTCTACACGCGCAATGCTTACCAGAGGATGAAGTGTTTTCACCCCTATGAAGTCATTGAACTCCTGTATGGTATTAAAGAATAATTCCTTCATAATCCTATGCTTTAAATTTCTAAAACGTTCTAATTCATTTTTTACGGGTACAAAGATACGCACATTATCTATATTTCTTTATACCTGAAATTCGGAAAGTATTACCAGTAATGTGGATAAGCGATGCTCACTCCCATATTGGCGAAATATATCTGCAAAAATACAAAAAATAATCAGAAAAGTGATTATGTGGATGGATTTTGTTTGCAGGGCTAACTTGATTTAACCTTTATTCAAGCTTCGCAAGTGAATAGTTACTTTTTTATTTTTTACTTCTGTATCTTTTGAAGGTCTAAATATTGTTAGTACGACAAATAATATAAAAAAGAAACAATAGCATTATGAGAAGATTATTTATAAGTCTGATGTTGACTTTGACAGCATTTATCGTTAACGCCCAACCTTCTGCCATCGCTCCATGCGATTATCAGCAGATGCTGAAGAAGGGAATCGATGTTGATTGGTGGGGAAGAAGTGAGAAAAATAAATATGGTGCCTATTCGGAGACGGCAGTTAAGAGATTTGCACAGCAAGGTATCAAGCATGTAAGATTCCGTTTGCATCATTATCATTTTACAGATGAGGATTTCAAGAGACTGTTTTCGCAGATAAATACCTGCATGCAGTATGAGCTGATTCCGATTATAGCCTTCTCAGCCAAGCCTTACAAGGAGAATCCGAATGCTGGGGAGCATGAGAAAGTAGTAGAGTGGTGGAAGAGAATGGCAGAAAAATGTAAGAATCTCTCACCATTGGTTTCGTTTAATCTGATTGTAGAGCCTTCGGGTCAAGTAAAAAAAGATGTGGCGGAACTCAACTCCCTTTATGAGGATTGTGTTACGGCTATTCGCAAGACTAATCCTAAGCGAATCGTCTTTATAGCACCTCCGAAACTGTCTCATCCAGAAGGTCTTAAAGATTTGAAGATTCCTTCGATGGGAAATGGTTATCTGATGGCTGAATGGCATTTCTATGCTGCTGGTCCCAGCAAGTCAAACGACAAAAAACGCTGGATTACTGGCACGGCAGAGGAAAAGCAAAAGATAAAGAAAAGCATCAAGGTGGCAGTTGATTGGCAAAAGGAAACTGGTATTTACACCTGGGTTGGGGCTTGGATGCCTGGCGCTTATAACAAAGACGATAATTACAGTGTAAAAGAACAGACTGAATTTGCATCATTCATGACCCAGCAGCTTGATAAACATGGAGTTCCTTTCGCCATTAATGCCGATCATCATTTTTATGATTATAAGGCTGAACAATGGATTCCCAAATATAAAGATTTGTTGAATACAATATTTATGTGATATTTAAATGAATCTTTTTCGTAAAGAGCGGCCTTCAGGTCGCTCTTTTGAATCAGCTCCATCATGCCTGTTGCTGAATATATTTCAGGAAAATTCATGTTCATTTATTTTATCCTTTGTACTTAAACACTTTCACCATATCCTTGTCGCCACCCCCTTCCAATAAATCCCATTCTTTTTAATGCTCATATACTAAGTTATTTATTTTGTTATTAATTCATGTGCAAATACGCCATCAGCGCAATCTGTATCAGCAGAATATGTAATGTATTTATGCTCATTTTCCTATTTTACTCCTTTATTCTGTTCTTGTCCACATCCACCTTGATGATTCGGATGCGGTCGCCCAACACACTCTTCACCTGTTCCAGAATGGGGTACATCGCCTTACAAGGTTGGCACCAGGTAGCAAAGAAATCGACCAGAACAAGCTGGCCACTGTTTATTACATTATTGAATGTCTCCATAATTATTTGTCTATTATCTGAATAAATCTGCCATCGTCAGCTGGCATTGGATGTCATCAGAATAGCCGCCCGGCGCAAGTCCATAGGAGGTGATCATCGTGATGAGTACCGTTTTCTCGGTGCCTGTTTCCCTAATGAAGGTCTCCCTTCGGTTGCGGATGCGGTTGTCCTCTTCTTCTGTAATAACGTAAGGGACGCTGGATTATTGCATTGTCTTGATAAGTGCTAAAATTAATATATTCTGACATGTTTCTTTCTTTTTGCATAAATAACATTAAAAATCATACTTCTTATAAATGATTAGTGGCGATTTCATCTTTTTTTGTATTTTTGCTATTCAATATTGTTGAACGTCAATACAAAAGAAACGGAAAAGATATGGATGAGAATAATGTGCCTGACATGCGTCCGACATTCTAAGAAATTCGGAAAATGGATGATAACGGGAAAGAATATTGGAACTCACGTGATCTTTGTAATGCGATGGGCTATTCGGGATATTGGAAATTCCAGAATGTAATAGACAAAGCAATCAAGGTTGCCAGTGAAAAAGGTATGGATATAGATGACCATTTCAACCACGTGGTTGAAATGGTTAAGCTGGGTAGTGGATCGTTTCGTAAGGTCGAAGCTTTCCATCTATCACGTATGGCGTGTATGATCATTTCTGAGAATGCTGATTCAAGGAAGCTGTTAGTGAAGCAGGCAAGAGCCTATTTTTCTCAATCCGTATCTATAACAGAACTTATGCAGAAATCCCTGGAATCCAATGTCTTACGATTCCACTTTATGAAGAAATCTATCTGCATAAAGACCGGACATATTGGAAGCAGTTGGAGCAAGAGGCTGCGAAAATGGCGCAGGAGGCTCAATGCAAGTATGTGGACAATAAAAAATACGCACATTCTCCAAAAGAGTTCTACAGCCGTGCGTCATCTTCAATTGGTTATAAATGACTATTGTCAGAACTGCAGATAATACGTACCTTTGCAGCGCGAATTAAAACAATAAATAATATGACATTTAAATCATTTTTACCAATGGCTGCCTTATGCGTGCTAGCATCGTGCAGCAACTCTTCAAAGCAGGAGAAAGCAGACAGTTCTTCAGCTGATTCTGTTCAGACACCTGTCATGAGTTTTCAGAATTGTGACCTCACGCTTGGCGGTATTCACTTCACCAAGATGCTTAATGAAGCCGACAAGCAGGTGAGCGAGAAGGCTGGTGTCATCACTTTCGTTGCTCCTGAGAAAACCGATTTGTTCATCGACCCCAACGATGCAAAGCTGACCGCCAATACGGCAAAGGTGCTTTTTACGGAGGTTGACAACACCAAGCCCTTTACATTCTCTGCCAAAATGAAGCCGGGCTTTACTCCTGATGGACTCTATAATGCAGCAGATATTGTTGTGATGGCCAACGACACACTCTATCAGAAATTCTGCTTCGAACAGGATGAACGAGGCAAGCACCGTGTGGTGACCGTGCGCACCGTGGGGACGAGCGATGATAACAACCATGAGGTTGTGAATCAGAATTTTATCTATTATAAGATAAGTTCTGACACAAGAACCATCGCTTCCTATTATTCGTTGGATGGCAAGGAATGGCAGATGGTTCGCCTTTACCGCAACAACTATCCCAAGAACCTGAAGGTGGGCATCAGTTCTCAGGCTCCTCAAAAAGGAGTATGTGTGAGTGAATTCTCAGAGTTGCGCCTATCAACCGAGACGGTGGGTGACTTCCGAATGGGAGAGTAGAAACCGAGTCAGAGTAATCCCATCACATGTGCCAGTTTGCATGCTTCGATGGCACGATCTACCTTCAGTTTCTGGAGAATGTTCTGGCGATGGCGGTTCACGGTGTTGATGCTGATGCAGAGATTGTCTGAAATCTCTTTCGACAGCAGTCCCTGGTCGATAAGACGGAGCACTTCCATCTCCCGTTTAGAAAGTATATTTTCGTAATCCTTATGCGTCAATATCCGCACCTCTCCGGTTCGGGTATTGGCGAATTTTGCTTTCCTGTCCTCATCAGTTGCCAGCGTATAGATGCAGGCGCAGAGCAGCAGGCAACCGTTCTTATCGGTGGCAAGCGGAATCATTCGATGCTTCACCCAGCGGTATTCTCCGCAGGCATCTTTTACCCGCAGGTAGTTGCAGAGCACATAATCACGATAGTGCTGGGGGGTAGAGTTGCCGGCGATGTAGCGAAGGAAGGCAATCTCTTCTGCATGGCGCCTGCTGAGATCATCGGGATGGCAACGGTCGAAGATGAAATTCTCGTAAAGCGAAGGCAGCTGGCTGACCCGTTCCTCCGGCGAAATGCCCAGCACGTCGGCCACTCCGCCGAAGTAGCAGTAACTGCAGTTTCTGCGGTTGTCTCCCATCGAGACCACTGCATTCTCTGCCAGGGCGTATGTCCGGGCTATCATCTTACATTCTGTAAGCATCTGTTCTTCATCGCTTTCCGTATCAAACGCCTGCGAGAGATACAGTTGCTCTATTGGTTCGAAATTCTTGTCCATATTTTCTTCATGCGCTATTCATTAGATGCTTGTGCGCCTATAATCCAGGAGGATAAGCCATGCTCAATCCCCATATTGGCGCAATATATCTGCAAAAATACAAAAAATATTCAGAAAAACTGATTATATGGATTAATTTTGTTTGCAGGGCGAACTTGATTTAACCTTATTTTATAAGATAGAGGGATGCTGAGGGATGTCTTGAGTGCCTGGGGATATTTTGAAAACAGAAATCCTTAATGACCTTAATGACCGTGACCTTAATGACCGGAAAACGACCCTAAACATTTATTTGTTTTTCTGATGAAACTGCTTTCTTGTCTTAACCATTGCTTCCGTAGCCCTATCGTGGGTTTCTATCAGCAATGGGCTCTTGTGATATTGCACAATCTTGACTCCGACTGAGTTGTGCCTTTTCTTTTCCTCGATGCATTGAATAATCAAGTCTGGATTTGCCGACTTTGATGTTGGAGCCTTGTCAAAGTTCTCAACCTATTACATTCCTCTTCCTCAGCAGCTCGCGAGCTTTGCCTGATATTTCCATGTCGTTGAGGGGATATCCCAGTCTCAAACACTCGAATATCGCTTCGGTCGCTATTTGCCTGTATTTTTTGCTCACGTTCATAAGATACTGCAGAGCTGTTTGACCGCTAACTAAATATATAGTCGATAATTTTTCTTCCAAATTCTCCATCTTAATGATTTTTATGCAAATGTTCAGATTCTCCTGCATTCGTTCCTTATGAACAGTCTTCGGGATGATGATTACATCGCTCTGCAACAGCCAGTGCAAGGCTACCTGTGCAGCAGTCTTGCCGTATTTCTCGCCTATCTGGGTGAGGGTAGGGTTGGATCAGGTTCTACCTGATAAACACCATAACCCAGTTGTGGCATTTCCACGCCATTGCTTAACTTTATCTTCTTCATAATCAATATGTTTTAAAGTTCGTTTATTCCATTCTGCCATATTTCATTTCCACGCCCTCCTTATCATACTGCTTGCGCTTGCCGGTTGGTGGCTCAGTAAGCGTGATGCGGACAACTGCCGTGCGTGATAGGGAACGGGCGATGCTCTCGTCGAAAGCATCCATGTGTTGAGGAAGGAAACGTTCACTGATTAGTCGGAGACCATGAATCTTCTCTGCATCCTCGGTCACGATTTCTGCCTTGCCGAATGCAATGGCTGATTTGAATTGCAGGGTGAAACTGCCGTCTTTCGGACCAACCGTAGGCGCACAACGGGTTACGGCTGAAAGGCAAACCTCGGGATGAGTCTTGATGGCCTCCAACTTCTTGCCTTCCAAGGCACCATGAAAATACCAGTTCACATCATCATCAGATGCGAGCGAAAGAGGTAAACCGTAAGGATTGCCGTCTTCGTCAATGAAACTTACAGTTATATACGGAGCCTTGTGCATTACTTCCAATGCCCACCCACTATCCATTGCTCTTGATTCCTTTCTCATTTTTATCCTATTAATTTGATAATCTGTTTATCCGAAGCATCAGGCAGGATTTCTTTCAGATGCTCGAAAATCCTCTGGTAAGATTCCAGGGGAGTTCGGTTGCATTGGCAAGCCTCTTTGCCATAGAGATCTTCGGGAGTATTGAGCAGCGACCATCCCCAGCCATATTCATGGTTATGCTTGTCACGAGGATAGATGAAATCCTCGGTCACGATGTAAGTCGCCATTTCCAGTCGGGTGAGATAACCGTCAAACTTGCTTCTCATTCCCTTGCCCGTAAAACCGCAGGCAGCCCGAAGTTCTCTTGTGATGAGACTACCGGTAGATTGAAGCGTGCTGAGAATGGCTCCTTCTATCGATTCTTCATCCGGACAGGGGTATTTGCTTCTTCTGTAGTTGCAGAAGTCCGGCCACCATTCCTGGCTGATGAATCCCGCTTTCTTGTTGAAGAACTTTCCGTACATACATGGCATTTCCTGCACAATTTCGCCCTTCCATTTCCACAATGGCCAATCCCAACCACCTTCTGGAAGTTTTACGTAACCGCAGTCTTCCGCCACAATGTCTTCGGCAGAGAAGCCTTCAATGCCACTATCAAGGAGAGGGAGGAAGCCGATCTGCTGAATCAGTTCCATCATGCCTGTTGCTGAATATATTTCTGGAAAATTCATGTTCATTTATTTTTATCCTTTGTACTTAAACACTTTAACCATATCCTTGTCACCACCCACAAGCTGGCTGCATCTGTTCAGCATTCCGGTGTCGGAGAAACCGCATTTCACCATGACCTTTCCTGATGTTGGGTTTCCGGTGAAATGATCTGCCCGGATGTTTTCTAAATGTTTCTTTCATTCAAATCTGATCATTTTTGCAAGTTCCATAAAATAGTCATTCGACCAAATATCTAACTCTTTGGGATTCCTGACAAAAGGCAACACATCTGCCTTTATTTGATTCATGTCTGCCATGGCAAGTCTTTCATTCAGTTTTTGAAGGAACGTCTCCTTGTCAAGCTCTTCGTGATTGAACTGCAAGGCTCTTTCGCACAAGTGAGTAAAGTCAAGAGGAACATTGTGGCGAACATACCATTCGAAGTCATACCAATCACGTCCCTTAACTCTGTTCTTCCAGGCACGATACACCAGTGCATGCATCTTTCCTGCAAAGAGGGCTGGCAAAGTGAAACATCGTGTCATGAAAGATTGGGGGAGCAGAAGCAACTTCTGTTCTGTTTGAAATTTCAAAGGAGGTTGAGTATCAACTTCAATCTTGATCTTGACAGATTTCTCAGTTTGGAATGTAATGTCATATACATCTGTGTTGTCTTTCAGAAAGGCAGACTCCACTTTTCCAAAGTTCTTTTTGTCCTTCTTTCTGATTTCAACCTCTCTACCCACCATAGCGAATTGGTCAATGATGGGCTGAAAATAATGTGTAAAATCAAAGTTTTCATTCGGAGCAAGCAGGGAAAAATCCATATCCTCAGAGAAACGATGCAATCCATGGAATATACGCAGACATGTTCCACCATAGAAAGCTGCCTCGTTGAAAAAGCCACCATTGTAAAGACCAGAAAGAATAATCTGCTGGTTGACCTCAAAGATAGCATTGCGCTTTTGCAGCTCGGTCGTTATGTCATAGCTCGAAAGCATTTGATTGAATATCTCGTTTGTGTTCATTTCCTTAAATATTTAATTAGAGTTTCTATGGATTTAGACTTTTTTCCAACCTGAGCATATCGTTCAAATATACTTATGTCCATATTTCTGAAATCATCTATTTCCATTCGGATGTCCTCCTCCAGATAGTTCTCTACATCCTTCTGGTAACGTAAATTAACCTTCGGAGAATTTGCGATTAAGTCACAGAGCGCTTTTTCTGGTGTTGCCATCAGAAAGGCGTAACTCTGCATGTTGATGCTTGTAATCCCTATTGAAAAGGCTTCTCTTGACATGTTCTTATACTCAAAACGCCCGACAGGAGTATCAAAACTACGGGAGTGCTTTAGTGTCATAGACTGAGTAGTGTAAACAGCTTCTGGTATTAATCCATAATAACGTAATGCTGTCTGCATTGACACATACGAAGGGGCATAAAGATGATTGGCTATCAGTTCTGTGGATAGAGCAACACGAGACACATTTGGGGCTACCACATAAAGCCCCTTCTTGAGTCGGATAATTTTATGAGCCGCCTCAAGACTGCGTACTTTCTGATTCCCTGCTTCAATATTTGTAAACAATGAAGCTATAGCTGAAGTACTGACGGGTATGTTACCTATATGTTCTAAATCCATTATCATGGTGCAAAAATAGTAAAAATTGGAATAGAAAACGAACTTTTATTTGTTTTTCTATTCTATTTTTGACTATTTTAACAAGTCGCTTAGTCAGACCGTTAAACATTGATGCAGAAATCAGACTACATACTCCGAGTCTGAATAGTGCTCCTATTCCATAGCTTTCTCATTGCTCACATCAGAATTGCATCTTCGGCTGAGCCTTGCCAGATAGGATAATGTACTCCATCTGGTTCAAACAACTTCTTTTGAAGATGTGAACAGAGATTTATTTTTATCCTTTGTACTTAAACACTTTAACCATATCCTTGTCACCACCCACAAGCTAAAATTCTTTCTGTTTCCATTTTTATTCATATTTAGAAAAACTTACATCTGTCTTCTTATGTATCGTGCCAGTCCGTAAACATATCTTCGGCAACCTGGACGATAGTGGAGCAGGCGGTCGAACCATGCAAGATGTTTGTTGAATAGGCGAACTGTAACACCTACATAGACCATGGCGAAGAGCGTTCCGATGCCCACGATCTCCCATTTCCATGAACCGAGAAGCAGGAAACAGAACAAGACGGCCAAGACCACGAGCGTGATGTCCACCCGAATCTTGGCTTTAGGGAAAGGCCAGCCGGTAACCTTGTGAATGGCGATGGAAATGCCCTCGCCAGGCATGGTTACTGAGCCGCACTTCACCTCCATGGCAATTCCGAAACCGAGGATGGTGCAACCGGCAATCTGCACAAGGGCATTGACCAGGATATTTTCTGAAACCATCCACTGTGTAAGCACCATATTGAGGTCTATGAACATTCCGAAGATAAAGCCGATAGCGAGCTGGAAGAGTTGCACCCACTCGAAGTTTCTTCTCAGAATCAGAATCTGCAGTACCACGAAGATCGCATTCATCATGATGGTGTAGCCGCCGATAGTCCATCCTGGGATGTAATCAAGCATCTTACCTGCCGAAGCCATCACGTAAGGGATGGTGGAAATAACGCTTGAACCTAACTGACTTCGCACACATGTTGCGACTCCGAAAGTCATTACATAGAGCGATACGAGCAGCAGAATATGCTGCCATACAAAAGATATAACTTCTTCTTTCTTAATCATTTATATTATTTTCTTAATCAATTCGTTCAGTTTATCCTCTCTGATAATCTTCGGCTGAGCCTTGCCAGCGAGAATGAGAATCTTCTTGCCGTTACGATAGATATGAAGCTGTCGTGAGCGAACCGCGGCAGTCAACTCCTCATCGTTCTGCATGGCTTGCCAGATAGGATAATATACTCCCTCAGGTTCAAACAACTTCTTTTGAAGATGCGAGCAGAGGTTTGTTGTATCAATTGTCATTGCCATAATTTTCTTCAAACTATTTGTTTCCAAAGATTCATGTGCAAATACGCCATCAGCGCAATCTGTATCAGCAGAATGGCAGGAATGCCGTATTTGAATTTCTTGTGCATCGTCTTATGGTGCCAGACTTTTATTCCCATCCATGCCCCGACGCTTCCTCCAATGACAGCCAGCAATAAAAGCGTTACTTCCGGAATGCGCCATTTGGCTTTCTTTGCCTTGTACTTATCAATGCCATACACGATGAATGTAACAACATTGACGGCCAGGAGATAGTAGGCGAGGTAACTATGTAATGTATTCATGCTCATTTTCCTATTTTACTCCTTTATTCTTTTCATCTGTTATGTCAAGAATGGATCAAGCGTAGCCAGCAGTTCGGCTTTATCTACCACACCGCTTGTGCGCCACAATACTTCTCCGTTTCGGAAAAGCATCAGGGTAGGCACGGATTGGATGCGGTATTGGCTTGCTGTTACGCCGTACTTGTCCACATCCACCTTGATGATTCGGATGCGGTCGCCCAATACACTCTTCACCTGCTCCAGAATGGGGTGCATCGCCTTGCAAGGTTGGCACCAGGTAGCAAAGAAATCGACCAGAACAAGCTGGCCACTGTTTATTACATTATTAAATGTCTCCATAATTATCTGTCTATTTCCGTGAAACGATTGAAAGTTCTGCCGTCCCTTGTTACTTTCCCGAAGAACATATCTTCCGGTCTTACCCAATAGGCTTTGTCTCCATAGAGAGCCTGATAAACCACCATGCGCTCCTGAGTCTCGGAGTCGAAGGCAGAATGGATGAACTTGTATTTACCGCCCTTAAAGTGCTGGAAATATCTTTCTTCCTTTGTAGAAAACTCCATCAGCATTTTCTGGGCAAGGGGAGCGTACCAGGTCTTCACCTCCTGCTCTGTTGGCGTGTGACCGCCAGGGAAATGGAAGGCTTGATTGTAATGCTGCAGGAAGAGAGGGGAGAAGTGAGCCAGGGTGTCCTGCTCACCAAAAAGTCCCCACACACGATCCTTATAATAGGGGTTGCAATGGTCAAACTGCACGGCTTCCAGTTCCGCAAACTCCTCAATCAGCGCCTCGTCAATCACCAGCAGCTGATTTCCGTCCCTTCTCGGTGCCTTGTATTCATGCTCTCCGATTCGCTCCTTCAGAAACTCCGTCATCATGAAATACGGATTGCCGAGCAGGGCAGGAATGCCCACCACCGGAGCCAGCATCTGGGCGAGGAAAGAGCCGCAGCTGTTGCCCAGAAGCAAGTCGGGCTGCTCCCGGTCGATGATGGAGCGAATCTCCTTCAGTGCCTCCTTGGGGTGCAAAGGGAGGTCGGGAGTCAGCACCACCGCCGTCCCCTCAAACGCCTCTTTCAAGGCTCTCGCCATCGGACAGCTGCCCGTGGCGAAGAATCCGTGTAGGAAAAGTATTTTCTTCATTCTTATAAATTATTGTCTGTACCTTTATGTAGCAAATTGGATGGATGCAGGATTAGTTTTTGTTTCATTCCTTTTTCCTTACTTCCCAATGACCGCTATAGCCGCTACCTACATACACAATATGAGGCATTTTGGCGATACGACGCTTGATAGTTATAATGCTTTTCCCTGATAGTTGAGCCAGTTCACCTGTTGTTATCTTAGGATAAACAGCTACTTGATATTCTATCCATTTATCTAAGTCATCGCTTTGAGTGCCATCTTGGGTGCCACCTTGAGTATCACCTTGAGTATCACCTTGAGTATCATCTTGAGTATCATCTTGAGGGACACCTTCGTTTTCCACAAAGTTTACCTCAATATCAGGATGAGATTCCTGCCAAGCTAAGATCATATTGGGGAACGTGACAGTAAACTGAGCACGGTCGGAGAAGAAGGTTGGGAGCATCTTTTCTTCAAAGTAAGGAAGAGCTTTAATCGGTTTGATGATTTTGCCCATGCCCGAACCTTTACGCTCCATATAACCCAACTGAGCAAAGATATCTGCGATAACCGGATTGCGTCTGACAGAAGGAATGTCTTCTAAGTTCATCGTCTGGATAAGTCTTCCTTCTGGCATGGAACCTGGAGAATATATCACCATACGGTCATCGTACATATCTACATGAACCTCGCTACCCTGGATAAGATAGTCACGATGTGCCAATGCATTCACTACAACTTCCATCACACAACGTTCCATATATTGAGGAATCTCGATGCGCTGCATCGAATGAAGAGTTGCGACCTCTTAATACCAGACGCTTATGTTCGGTACTATCAGCCACAACCGATTCGTTGCCAATGCGCACAAAGGTTTCAAGAACGCTGTCGCCTATATAATAATAAGGTGTATCTTCGCCTCCATGCACATGAAGAATGAGCAATTCCTTGTCTTCTACACGCTCTATCTTCAAGTCGATTTGCGGCATAGGATCAATGCGCTCCTTAATTTTCTGGCTGATAAATTCGGCATCAGTCTTGGCATCGGTCAACCCTATGATAGTATCGTCATCGGCAATACCAAACAATAGGCAACCGCCACTGCCATTGGCAAAGGCGCTGACGCTCTTCAGCCAACTTTTCACTTTACGGCGTTCCACTTCCTGCTTCTTATCGTATTCAGTAGTCTCACCTATATATTTTGCCATGTCCATATTTACTTAATTTTTGATTATTCATTATGCGCCTGTAATCTAGGAGGATAAGCCATGCTCAACTCCCATATCAGCGCAATATATCTGCAAAAATACAAAAAATATTCAGAAAAGTGATTATATGGATGGATTTTGTTTGCAGGGCGAACTTGATTTAACCTTATTTTATAAGATAGAGGGATATTTTGATAATCTGAAATCCTTAATGACCTTAATGACCGTGACCTTAATGACCGGATTTAGGTATTGGAAAATGAAAATGGCCGATAATGAATTTGACACTTCATGACCTCTTAAAACAAAAAGGCGTAAGGTATGGTAGATATAATCTTAGTAAAATGCAGAGTAATTTGCATTTTTCTTCATAATCATTCGTGTTTCTAACATATTTTACCTATCTTTGTGCCTTAAAAAATAGAAGTTGCAAAATGGAAAAGTATGTGTTAGAATTACAGGCTGTACTAGACAAATATAGAAGTCTTGGTATTTCGCAGCAGATAGATTACGATAAGTTCTATCTGTATTCCATCATTACACACTCTACTGCCATAGAAGGTTCTACTGTGACGGAAATAGAGAATCAATTGCTCTTTGATGAAGGTATTTCTGCTAAAGGTAAACCCTTGGTAGAGCAGTTGATGAATCTTGATTTGAAGCATGCCTATGAGCAATCCATTCGATGGGCGAAGGAGCACAAACCTTTTTCTGTAGAAATGCTTAAGCAATTGTCTGCATTGGTGATGAAGAATACCGGCAGCGTTTATAGCACGCTTCAGGGGGAATTCGATTCTTCTAAAGGTGACCTCCGTCTATTAGGTGTCACAGCGGGAGCTGGTGGACGTTCCTATATGAACTTTCTGAAGGTTCCTGCAAGGTTGGCTGATTTCTGCAATGAGATAAACCGCAGGCGTGAATTGCTTCTTGAAAACCCGAGTGAAATGGATGCATATTTGTTGAGCTTCGATGCTCATAACATCCTTGTCAGCATCCATCCTTGGGTGGATGGAAATGGCAGAATGTCGCGTCTCATCATGAATCAC
>NZ_JANDWX010000012.1:0-92010 GCF_024330485.1 Segatella copri
CTTCACCACTACGCAACTGCTGAGCTGCTTTCTTGTAATCAATTTCTAAGTTGTCCATAATATAAAAACTGTGTTAAACTACTTTTATTGTAGCTTGACACAGTTTAATTTACACTCTCGCGAAGGCAAAACCATGTTGGTTTGCTCTTTGCTTGGCCGATGTTTTTATTTTTCTTCAGTTAGATACTCCTTTATTTGTTGCTCTAATATCGGAAGGTCGTTTGTAATCACATCCCAAACAACGTTGTTATCAACTTGAAAATATTCATGAACGATATAGTTCCTCATGCCGTTCACTTGTTTCCAAGGAGTCTTAGGATGCGCTTGTCGAAATTCTTCAGTTAGCATATTCGATGCTTCTCCAAGAATTTCGATGTTCTTGACTACTGCGTAATACATCATGTCGTCTGCGATAAAATCCTCAAAGTTTTTACCTTTTGTATATCGGCAGATTCTTTCTATCGCCTGGAGCATGTGCTCTAGGCGGTTTTTATCTCTACTTCGTTCTCTCATATACTAAGATTTTATCACGTTCTACTGATTCCTGTGCAAAAGGAAGTAAGGTTCCTTCTGATACCAAATCAACTTTTCTACCTAAGAGTTCTTCCAAATCACTCCACATGCCGAAGAATTTTAAACCAATAGGTTTGCTCTTGTCCAAAGAAACCATAATATCGACATCGCTATCCTTCGTTTCTTCCCCTCTGGAGAAAGAACCGAACAGCCAGGCTTTCAGTACGGGTTGGGTGCTGAAATAATGGCGTAAAGCTTCTATGATGGCTCGTTTACCCATAATATAATGATGTTGTTTCTTGGTGCAAAGATACACTTTTTATTCGAAAGAGCAAGCTTTTTTCTAGTTTTTTATTACCTTTGCATCGGTTTTTCGAAAATAATCTATGTTTTGCTTAGTTTTTCGCTTGGCTCAACTGTATGGATTATAAGTAACAGAAAAAAGAAAGACTGATGTATATGAAAATACTTTTTCGTGTGCATATAAGCTCGATGTTAAATCAAAAAAGAATTTGATATGAGACCTTATAGATACCCCAAAAAATTACGTCCCGATGTAGACTTTACCACATTGCGACGTAATCTTTCCTACATCACGACACAGATATTCCTGCGTCGCCATGTAATTTCAAGGACATCGGGAGAGATTACACGGATTCTTTATGAGATTATAATCGCTTCATGTAGCTTTTTCCAGAAAGAAACTCTCTTAAAACAATGAATATATGACAATCGGTCAAGCGAAGGCAAAACCATATTGGTTTGCTCTTTGCTTGACCGATGTTTTTTATTAAGCCCCTTTGTTGTTTTGTTATATTTTAGTTAAATATGGTTAAATTCTGTCGTTTTGTTTTGTTGTTGTTTTTTTTTTGTACTTTTGTAAGCGAAATATAAGGTTTTACTAACTCGAAAGAAATATGAGGAGATTTTTATTCGTTATAATCAGCTTGTTATCATTAGTCATAGTAAAAGCGCAGGAGCCCAATTCTGGAGTTTCACAGCAGAATGTTTTTCATGGAGAAATTGTGTCGAAGGAAGGAAATGGCGGAATTGCAGATGGCTATGTCCTGCTTATACTAGATGGAAAGATATTTAAAACCACTGCTTCTGATAAAAAAGGGCATTTTTCAATGAAGAATATTCCTGACGGTAATTATATTGTAGAGGTGACGTGCTTGGGTTATCAGTCGGTAAGTGATTCTCTTAAAATAAAAGGTTCAACCTGTCGTAATTTTCAGTTAACAGAAGAGGCAAAGGAATTGGGAGAAGTGACAGTTGTTGCAGACCGTAGCCAAATAGTAAAAAGGACAGCTAATGGTGAAGTGTTCTATCTGTCGTCTGCAGCCAAGAAAATGAGCAATCCTTTCAGAGCTTTGCAGGAGATTCCTGCCATCATATCAGATGCTAATACTTCGTCTGTAAAGACACTTGACGGTAAAGCTCCTTTGATTCTCATCAATGGCAATATGGTCAATTCGGGTATCGGACCGATTTCTCCAGCAGACATTGAGTCTGTTGAGGTTGTAAACTCAGTATCTGCCCGCTATTTGCAAGAAGGTGTTACGAGTATTTTGAACATAAAGCTAAAAAGACATACCAAACCATATTTATGGCTTGAAGGGGCAACACGTCATGAAATTCCTGTTGGCAATGGTTTTGGTGTGGGGTATTTTGAAGTGGGAAACCATAAGATAAGTCTTTATGGTAGAGCTGCCTATCACTATAAATATCATGAAGATGTGGAATCTTCTGTTAATCGCACGAACACAGGTTATAAACAGACTTATGACCAGTCAACTCGTAATGACACTCACAAATGGATAGGGGAATTGTTACTGAAGTATCTGATTACGTCTAATGATTACTTTGCGGCTCAGTTCTACGACTCATATAATTCTACAGAAGGAAAAAGCTTGGCACAGGGAAATTATCTTACGGATATTTCGCAGTTGTATAGCTTTCAATCCTTTGATAAGAATAAGAGTAATATTCTCACCACGAGTCTGTATTACAAACATTCATTTTCAAAAAGTAGTGATTTGGAGTTGCGCTTAGCATACAATTTCAATAAAAACGATTATAGTGCCAATCGTGTAGATTATTACGACGAGCAGCAGGTTGATGCTAATACTCTATATAACAACAAGCGTCATTCTGGAAGTTTTAATATAGACTATTCCAAAGAATATGCTAACAATAGCTCTCTTATAGCGGGAAGTCATAGTACGCTTATTATGGATGACATCGATAATGCCATTGGTGAAAATCCTCTTTTCAAACATCATAGCTATAATCAATATGTGTATGTAGGTTATGGTGGTTCTTTCAAGCAATTACGCTATAATGCATCAATAGGAATGGAGGGTATATGGGCAAAGGCAGGCGAAGCCAGCTACAGTTATTTCCGTCCAAGGGGCAATGTTAGTATGACATGGATAGCCAACAAACACAACTCTGTTCGCTTAAGTTACCAGCTTACAAATATGGCTCCGAATGTCGCCTATCTGAATCCTTACAATACATCAACAGATTCATTGTTTGTAAGTTTAGGTAACCCGAATCTGAAACCTCAGATGACACATTACGCCTCTATGTCATATACTTTGAATGTCGGAAAAATCTACTTTATCCCTACTGTTGGGTATAAATACGTAAGTGATGTGATAGAAAACTACGGTTATTCCGATGGGGGCATTTATTATAGCACTTATGCCAACACTGGGCATTTCTCCCGAGTATCAGCAGGCGCAGATTTGAGTTATCGTTTTAAGTGGGGACGGGTCTATGCCGGTGGGGGCTGGAAAGCCGATCATTATATGGGGCAAGATGCCAAAAACTCTGCTTATGCTTCATTTGGCTTTAACGCACAAGTGAAAAACTTTTCATTCTATGGTGATGTAGATTATAATTCAAGAGATTACACGGCATTGGCTTGTACCAGATATAAGCATCCGTCAGTTGCCAATCTTCAGGTAAATTTCAATTTTACGCCAAACTTTTATATGGGTGTCTGCTTACAGCATCTTACGGGTGAATATCAAAGCAAGGTGACGACGGTTGACGGATCTTTCCATTCTGTAATAGAGAATCATTACAAGGACCAGAAATTCCGTCCATGGGTAATTCTAAGATATACTTTCCGCAAGAATGCTGAGAAGAAACATAAACTCGGCAAAGTCTTGAATAGCACAGAAGAGGGTATCTCTATTTTGAAAAAGTAGAGTTCTTAGGTTTGAAATCGGTCAAGCGAAGGCAAAACCATATTGGCTTGCTCTTTGCTTGACCGGTTAAAATTTTATATACATATTTCTAAATCCTGATGAACTACATTTAATATCGGAGCTTGGAGAGCATCCTCAATAGATACAAGAGTGTCTATTGTAAAATTATGTGTTCCCCGCATCCATTTGCTTATTTCCGCTTCCCGTTTTCCGAGTAGAAGGGCTAGGTCTTTCTGCTTCATCCCTTTAGAAACCAGAATGTCATGTATCCTATCTACGATTTGGAAAGACAAATCTACAGACTTGCGAATCTCAGGATCAACATGTTTGCGGCGTTCTTCTAAAATCTTACTTCTTTTCATTTCTTGTAAAGTTTAAATTTCCAATTATTTCTTTGTCAACTAATACAATTGTTCCATCTTTAATTCTCGATTGAATGAAACGACTTGTATCTATCAAGAGTTTTACATAGGGAGCTAGTGTTGTACTTTGTTGCCAACTTTTAGCATCTTTGACTCCTCCGTTTCCGAAAATCAGAATTTTGTTAGATAATCTGATACAGTAGAGTCGAATCTTGTTACCAATATCTATTGGGATAACTCCAACACCATCTCCATAGTGGCCTTCCGGACGGAAATAACGTTCCAAAGCTCCTCGTTCGGAGATTTTGTCCAACCATGAAATGACGACATCTATTTCTTCATCGTAAGAACATCCTTCTGGAAATTTCTCAAAGAAATTTTCAAATTCAGAGAGTTCTTCTCCTTCAAGATGAATACTATAGAAGTTTATATCTTCATACTCTTCTATAAGCTCTATGTTGTACTTCTGTTCCATAAGCTTAACTTTTAAGTTATTTCGTTGCAAAGATAATACAATCTTCTTTAAGTTGTTTATAAATTAACTTAAAAATGAAGAGTAGATATGTTTTTTAACTATTATTTATTAGTCTTATAATGAAATTAGGATTACCTTTGCATCGTTTTTTCCAAAGAAAGTAGAAAATTTCTTCATTTTAGGGGTAATTAATTTCAGAAAAGCTTGTATATAAGAGTAGAAACAAGAAGAAAATGACGTGATGACAGAAGAAAATGAACAGCGGATGGAACGGCTGTTCCACGACCATTACGAGCAGATGTATCGCTTCGCTTTTGCCTTGCTCCATGATAATGAGGAGGCGAGGGATGTGGTGAGTGATGTGTTCTCCAGATTGTGGGATAAACAGCTGCTTCCAGACCGGGCTTACCTGATGCGGAGTGTGAAGAATGCCTGCATCAATCTTATAGCCAGAAAGAAGAGAGATGAACGACTGAAACGGCTTCTCCCTCTCTCGGAAGAGAAATTGACGGAGGAAGAACCTTCTCGTCTGGAAGAGCGATGGCAGGCTGCCGTGGATTGCATCGACCACGACCTGACCGACCAGACTGCTTCCGTCATCCGATTGTGCTATCGGGAAGGAATGTCGTATAAGGATACGGCGGAGGAGCTGGGCATCAGCGTCTCGGCAGTGAACAAGCATATCGTAAAAGGTTTGCGAACGCTCAGAGAAAAGTTGAAAGGAAAACAATAACCCTAAAATGAAGAAAGGAAAGAAAATGAAACATGAATTATCTGACATAAATCCTCAGAAGATGGATTCTCAGAAATGGGATATGCTCCTCGATCTCCTGGAGCATCCCGAAAAGTATTCCGAAACCCAGAAGGATGAACTTCTGGGCGATGAGGAAGTGAACGAACTCTATCAGCAGCTGATAGAGACCCGACAGTCTCTGGATTTCGCCAAGTCGAAGGAAGAAATGAAGATGCCTTCGATTGATGCAGAATGGGAGAAGCTGAAAGATGAGATGAAGCTGAAAGAAGAAAAGCAGCAGAAAGAAGAGATGAGTCAGAATGCAGAAACCCAGCAAACCACCAAGTCGTTTCCTCTCTGGAGCCCGATGAGAAAGGTGGCTGCCGTTGCAGCCGTCCTTGTCGTCTCCGGCATCACCTTTGCTGCCATTCATCTGGTAACCCGTTCTCATCAGGCATCAGATAACAGCAATACCGAACTCGTATCATCCCGAAAGGATTCTATCCAGCAGGTTTCTACTCCTCAGAAATCCAACATAGAAGAAAAGGCAGATTCTGCAAGTCTTGCCCAGCTCCCATTGGTTTACGAAAACGCTGAGCTTCAGAATATCCTGACTCCTATTGCCGGGCATTTCCATCTCCAGGTAACTTATCAGAACGAGTCGGCTCGCCATATCCGTCTCTTCCTGCAACTGGAGAAGAACATGAGTCTGGATGATATCATCGAATTGATGAATCATTTCGAGAAAGTGAATATTCGTCATGAAGGTCAAACTTTAATCGTGGAATAAGATGAAAAGATTAAGATATATCATGCTGCTGGCAGGTTTGATGAGCCTTTCTCTTCAGACCATCTATGCCCAACGCATCACCCGCAGCTTCCGCAATACTTCTATGTCAGAAGCGCTCACCATCCTTGCCAAGAGCACCAAGGATTATCGTATCAACTTTATGTATGATGAACTGGAAGATTTCACGGTTACCACAAGTATCGTGAAGCGAACTGCTCCGGATGCCATCCGCCAGATTATGGGCTTCTATCCGATGAAGATGACGATAGATGGCGAAAACATCTTTGTGGAGTGTACGCAGAAGACTCCCACCAAGATGATAGGCCGTATCATCGACAATAAGAAACGCCCTGTAGATTTCGCCAATGTAGCCCTGCTGAATGTTCGTGACTCTTCATTGATTAATGGCGGTGTGACGAATGAGAACGGCCAGTTCGTGATTCCCTGTGGAGCCAGAAAGGTGATAGTAAGAGTAAGTTGCGTGGGCTATAATACGACAAGCAATACATATAATACAGGTAAGATTGGTTCAATTACTCTGAAGGAGGCAACGATGAACCTGCAGAAGGTGATAGTGAAGGCGGTTCGCCCCAAGACAAAACTGACTCGCGAGGGATTCCAGACCCAGGTGCAGGGTACAATACTGAGTGATGCAGGTATGGTTGCCGACTTGTTGAAGCAGGTTCCAAGAGTGCGTGTGGATAAGGATGGAAACTGTTCGGTGTTTGGAAAAGGCACACCGGAGATTTATGTCAATGGCAGAAAGCTGACCGACAAAAATGAATTGCAAACCATATCTTCAAAGGATGTGAAGAACGTGACGGTTATCACGACTCCTGGTGCGCAGTATGATGCCCAGGTCAATTCGGTGATTCGTATAACCACGGTCAAGAAGCAAGGTTATGGATGGAGTGGTAATTTCCAGGCAAAATATGGTTTTGCCATGAAGAATACCTGGCAAGAGCAGGCTAATCTCAATTACCGTGTGGGTGGACTGGATGTATTCGGTGGATTGATGTGGTCAGATTCGTATTTCTATGATAAGTTGGGATTGGATGAATATATCAATGGAAATCAGCATCAGATATATCAAAAATCAGTAGGGCGCATTGATTCTAGAGATTATGGACCTGATGCCAATCTGGGTTTCAATTATGAATTCAACGAAAATCATACCATCGGTCTGAAATATAAGTTTGGTTCTGGCAATACTAAGTATTTTACTGTTAGGCAGAACTATTCCATCTTTCAGGATGGAGTTCACCAGGGAGATGTAAATTATCTCAACGATGAGTCTGATTCCAAGCAGACTCCTATTCATCAGGCTGACTTTTATTATAATGGTAAGATAGGCAAGTGGAGTATAGACCTGAATGCATCTGCTATGTGGCGGACGAAAGACCAGATACAGAAAGCCACCGAAACCAGTACTGAGTTGGGCGACCAGATTGTATGTTCAGATAGTCATACCAAAGGAAAGTTGCTTGCCGGTAAATTGGTTGTTTCTTATCCTTTGACCGACCAGTTGAACATAGACTTTGGTTCGGAATACACAAATTCTGATAGTCATACCAACAACCAGAACGAGGGTGGTGTGGCTGCATCCAATGATTCCAGAATCAAGGAACAGAACATAGCCGCTTTTGCTGAGGCTGCATGGTCGTTGGGAGATTATTCCCTGAATGCCGGTGTGAGATATGAGCATGTAAAATCAGACTATTATGCCGAAGGAGTGCTCAATCCGGATATGAGCAGAAAGTATGATAATGTATTTCCTAATGTATCCTTGGGATATGACAAGGGCAAGTGGCATTCTTCGTTGAGTTTCACGGCGAAGACCTATCGACCAAGTTACTTCCGTCTTTCCGGTTATACCCGATATACGAGTCGTCATTCCTATGAAAGCGGTAATCCGAACTTGCGACCAAAGGATGCCTATCATCTGGAATGGGATGCGCAATATTCCTGGTTGAGTTTCTCTGCTGAATATATTTACAACAAGAATGCCTCGGTATATATGATGAAGCCATTCCAGGGCAATAAGGATATAGCCCTGTCATATTACGAGAATGTAGATAAGATTCAGAACCTGAAGTTCTATCTTGAGGCTACTCCGGTGATAGGCTTATGGCATCTTGACTATACGGTAGGTCTGGTCAATCAGTTCTTTGATGCCAGCAAATACGTCAACGACTATAATGCCAACCGTCCTTCTCTCTATCTGGATTTGGAGAATACCTGGGTATTGCCACATCATTGGAAGGCTCGATTGGAATACGCTTACCAGTCGCGTAATTATAGCGAATTGGGTGTCAACTATGCATGGAATTCCCTTGATGCGTCTATTTCCAAGTCGTTCCTGAACAACCGACTGGTTGTGAGATTGGAAGCAGAGGATTTGCTTCATGGTCAGAACGAGAGTTGGAAATATAATAATTCGTATGCGCACTTCACCAGAACCGGTATAGATAATACCCGCATGTTCTTGGTCAATGTAACTTATAACTTCAATGCCACCAAGAGCAAGTATAAGGGTACGGGTGCTGGTAATGCAGAAAAGAGCAGATTATAGCTCATTTTTAAAACACGGACAAATTGAATTTGTCCGGACAATTTGTCCGGTTGGTTCTAAGTGGTTGATATTTAGAATATTATAAGCCGTCGGACAAAAGAGCCGGACAAATTCAATTTGTCCGTGTTTTTTTTTTCAGTGATTTTGGAGTCAAAATCATGCTTTTTTAGCTTTTCTCCCTATAGTTTTCTTCTCGTAACCCTATGCTTTTCTCCCCGTAACTCTATGACTTTTGGATGTTAACTCTATGAGTTAGGTTTTTTAAGAGATGATGTATGACAAAAAACGGGAATACATTCAGGCTAGGAGGGATGAAGAACTGGATGGAATCGGTAATTTGATGCAGTTATACAAAATTAACGGAAGAGATGTAATGGCTTTGGATAATAATGTGTACTTTTGTACTAGAATAATGATGAAATAAAAACATATATAAAACAAAAGATATAGGAACGGATGAAAATGTTAGATTTTAAGGTAAAAAGATTTGTTGGTATTATATTTCATTTGATTTTAGCTCAAATCTGTTTAGCTCAGACTGGTATCGCTAACCAAAATTTTGGAAAGGATACTCTGCAATTAAGGGAGGTTGTTGTTAGAGCAACCCGCCCTATGGCAAAGTTGAACAGCGAAGGCTTTGTGACAGAAGTCAAAGGTACCGTTTTGGAAAAACTTGGTTTTGCAAAAGATGTTATGGGTATGTTGCCTGGTGTACTGAATAATAATGGTTCCATTGAAGTCTTTGGCAAGGGAAAACCAGTCTTCTATATCAATGGACATATTGTCCGCAATAATATAGAAGTTGAGCAATTGAAGGCTAACCAAATAGATAAGATAACAGTTATAACGAATCCAAGTTCACGTTATGCTTCAACCGTAGGTTCCATCATAAAGATAACAACCATTAAAAAGGTTGGGGATGGTTTCTCCTTTGATAACATTGCTACTTTTGGTTGTCGTAATTATATGTATGGCAAAGACAATTTGGACTTGAACTATAGAATTGACAATTTGGATGTTTTTGGAACGTTGGGATTTGAGAAAGGCAAGAATACGAACTTTAGTAAAAATGTTCAGAATTCATGGCTCTCATCACATCATCAGCAGAATACGACTATGAAATCGACACAGCACTCAAAGTTGATTGATGGTAAATGGGGATTTGATTTTTCCTCGTCTCCAAAACTCTCATTTGGCGCATTTTACCAAGTGTCTTATGCTCCAATAAAGACCAATTCGAGCATTATGTCATCATTATATTCTAATGATGTAATTGAAAGTGAGACTTCTGCATACAAGGATATCAAATTAAGAGATTTGGAACATTTGTTAGATGGATATTGCCATGGGGTTTGGGGAAAATGGAATTTGGAAATGACTTTTGATTTAATGTGGAAAAAAACACGTGAAAATCAAAATGTTATAGAGCAAATCGGTATCAATCAGGATTTCGGAATAAAAGATGTTGGGCATGCTAGGTTAATGGCAACGGAATTATATGCGTCACACCCGTTTCTTAAAGGAAATTTTAGCTTTGGAGTAGATTTCACCAATAGTAGCCGTGAGGAAAATTCAGAAAGTGAAAATAGCATTATGGCAGGCGAGAACAATAAAATACAGGAGCTGAATATGGCATATTACGTTGAAACTATGCAGCATCTAGGCAATGTAATATTCCGTATCGGTGGCAGGTATGAGCATGTGAACAGTGAATATTTTATAGGTGGCAGAAAAAATCACGAACAGTCACAAGTTTATGATAAGTTTTTCCCGACTGCTTCATTGTCTCTGCCCATTGGAAAAACTATGGTGCAGCTGAGCTATTCTAAGCAATGCTGTCGTCCATTGTACTCTCAGTTGAGCAACACGGTTCACTATGTTAACAAATATCTCTATCAAAGTGGAAATCCGTATTTGCAACCATCCTATAGCGACAACATCTCTTTAAATTTGAGGTATCGCTGGCTGGCATTAACTGCTAATTATAAAAAGGTGCAAAACCAAATAATAACATCATATACATATTATGATGATGCGAAGACTATTGCTTTGCTCAAAAAGGAAAATTCTAGAAACAGTCTGTCTAACTTACAGATAATGGCTTCTTTTATGCCCGGATTCCTTTGGAAATGCTATTATCCTGTATTGGCATGTGGTGTTGTCTCGCAATTTTACAAGATTGATTACAGAGGAAATATAAAACACGTGGACAATCCTTTGGTTGTAGTTAAGTTCAATAATATTTTCAAATTCCATAACAACTATATGGCGACAGTAAATTACAGTTGGCGTAGTGAGGGAAATAGTGAGAATATTAAGATGGGGAGTGTTGGACAGATAAATCTTTCTTTGGCTAAGGACTTATCTGAAAAATGGAATGTCAAGTTGTCTGCAAATGACATCTTTAATACTGCCCGCAAAAATACTTTTACCATTTTCAGCGGAATGAATGATGTCTATATTGAAAAGGCTGCGATTGTAAGGGCAGTGGAATGTATCGTAAGATATAAGTTTAATACAGTTAAAACAAAATATAAAGGTAAAGGGGCAGGGAAAAAGGAAATGGATAGATTGTAAATGTTTAAACTCTATCCTTTCTGGGATATGCTTATCGATTGTTAGTCGTAGTTCATATACCCTTATAAATGCAGCTTTATGCTTCAATTTAACAGGATTTTTTCCTCCGTTTCTTTGCCATTTCCATCTTTTTCCTTAATTTTGCAGCGGAAACTCAATAATAGATATATGTAATGGCAATAAGAATGAAGATGAAACAGGAAAAGATAAGAAAGATTGGCATCGCTTCGGCTCTGGGCTTAGTGGTGCTCATGATGTTGGGACTGTATGGTGCCAGCAACTATATGCTCAATTATTCGCTTAACTATCCGAAGGAGGAGAGAATGACAGCTGAGCATTGGAAGAACAGAATGAAGAACGAGTGCCCCTGGATGATTGGCTGGATGGACTCTGTGTATCAGCACCATTGCGTGAGGGATACCTTTGTCACGATGCCATCGGGCTACAAGGCCCATGCCATCTATCTCTATGCACCGAAGACTACGGAAAAGACTGCCGTGGTGGTGCATGGCTATCAGGTGCGCTCCGAGGGAATGCTGCACATCGCCTATCTCTATAATCACGATATGGGGTATAATGTGCTCCTGCCAGATCTGTATGGACATGGAGAGAGCGAGGGCGACCATATCCAGATGGGATGGAAGGATAGATGGGATGTGATCAAATGGTCGGAAATCGCCAATGAGATTTTTAAAGTGAAGGGTGAAGAACGGAGAGTGAAGAATACCCGTCAGGTGATTCACGGCATTTCGATGGGTGCGGCAACCACGATGGCAGTATCGGGAGAGAAGACTCCCGATTACGTGAAGTGCTTTGTGGAGGACTGCGGCTATACCAGCGTATGGGATGAGTTTTCCGCTCAGCTCAAAGACCAGTTTGGCTTGCCTGCCTTCCCGCTGATGAATACCACTTCCGCCCTTTGCCATCATCGCTACGGCTGGTCTTTTGCCGAGGCTCAGCAGATAGAGCAGGTTCGCAAGAGCACCAAACCGATGCTCTTTATCCATGGCGATAAGGATGCCTTCGTGCCCTACGCCATGCTTCATCCCCTTTACGAGGCAAAGACGAAAGGCAGAAAAGCCATCTTCATCTCTAAAGGCTCCGTTCATGCTATGGCATATCGCGACCATCACGAGGAATACACCCGCATCGTGAAAGATTTTGTTTCTAAAGAGGAATAGGCTATTCTCCTATATGTTGTCCCACCACATACCCCGTGGTCCAGGCAGCCTGCAGATTGAAGCCGCCGGTGATGGCATCGATGTCGAGCACTTCGCCGCAAAGAATTCTGCGGCACCCCCACCAATAATTGCAATATGTAGTGATTGTGGCATATCGTATTTTTGGTTGATTAGGGTGCAAAGGTACTGCTTTTCTTTGATAAAAGAAGAAAAGTTCTCCTTTTTCTTTTGCAGATACGATAGATTTTTGTAACTTTGCGCAAAAATCATAGTATATCAAGAATCCAAATAGATTTATGGCAAAAAGAGAATATGTTGAGGCCAACAAACGTTGGCTGGAGGAAAAGGCAAAGGAGAAGGGCGTTATGGCGCTGCCTCGTGGTATATATTATAAGGTGTTGAAGCAGGGCGACCCGAAGGGAGCACAGCCTAGCCGACGCAGCATCGTGACGGCTCATTACACCGGTTGGACCATCAATGGCAAGAAGTTTGATTCCAGCCGTGGCGGTACGCCTTTCGCCATGCGATTGAGCGACCTGATAGATGGCTGGATTGTTGCCATGCAGCAGATGCACGTGGGCGACCAGTGGGAACTTTACATCCCTGCCGAGATGGGATACGGCAAGTTCTCGCAGCCGGGCATCCCAGGCGGTTCTACCCTGATATTCGAAGTAGAACTGCTGGGAGTGGGATAACCCGGATACTTGAAATTATAAAGATCATTAAGATAAGAGAGTCTTGTCCGGCTATAGTCGGTTCAATTCATCTTCCGCACTGTTCATGCCGTTGTATCTTCCCTTGCGCTTGTTGAATTTCCAGGTTACGGTCAACTTGTAGCTCCATAGCTTGTAATCCTCAGTCTGGGAGAAGTCAACGGCATGCTCGTGGGTTCGCTCCTTGAAGAGCTGCTGATGGAAGAGGTCGTTGGCACTGAAGGCAACCTGTAATCTGCCGTCCATCCACGATTTGTTGGCACCAAGACTCCAGTTCTGAGTGGGGCTGAACTTCGTTTTGCCCACTTGTCCTCCGTTGTCAAAACTGTAGGAGAGCGACAGCTGATAGTCGTTTGGTAGCGTGAAGTAATTGTCAAACGATGCATTCCAAGTTGCTCCGTTATAGCTGATTAGCTCTTTATGATCATTTACGGAGAAGCGCTGGTAAGTGATGCTTGCATTTACATTTGGGCGCCAGCAGCCGAAGACGTGACCCCAGTTGAGATATGCCATGTATTTCTGAATCTTGTTGAAGTTCATGAATGTACTCACGTATCTTACGGGCTTGTCTTCCGGCATCTCATGCACGTACATGATGGAGTGGTCGGTACGGGTGTATCTCAGCATTCCCATGAAATCTTTCCACTGCACCGAGTAGGTCAGACGATAGGTGTTGACAGGCTGTAGCTTCGGATTGCTGATCTGATACTGAAAGCGCGAGGTATAGTAGATGTTCCCACTGAGCTGACTGAAAGAAGGTCGGGCGGTGGTAGTGCGGAAGCTGAGCGAGTGATGCCATGATGGTTCTTTGATAGTGATACCGAACGATGGAAACCATTGGTCGTAATGGCGCTCCATATTATCGGGAGATATCTCCGACAGATTGGTGTATCGGGAGGTGAGATGCTCATATCGGATGCCTGCCCACCAGTTCCATTTGCCTGCTTCACCCTGATATTGCAGGTAAGCAGCCGTCTTGGTATCGTGGTTTTTGTATTCCGTAGTTCCAAGCATATCGGCAGAACTTTCGGTTTTTCCCTTGCCTTCCATCAGGCTCCATTCGCCACCATAGTTGATGGAATGTTTATCAGAGATGAGTTGCTTGACTTCGATTTTTCCACTATAGATATCGTAGTTGGAATTAGAGCGGTTGAGGGTTTCCTGCATCTCGCTACCTTCTTTCTCCGTGATAGGCTGGCTGTCAGAATCCTTGTTCCTGGCATAGTCCAGATAAATCTGTGATGAGAAATGCTTCGACCATTTAGCCAGATGGAAGAGGTTGAAGTGGTGACTGCGCTGGTGTCCCCATTGCTGGCTCTCCGCATCAAAATACTTCATCTCGCCATCCGCATCAGAAAGCTTCATCTCTCTATTTGTATCTTCTCCTGCTGGGTTAGGATAGCGATAGTACTGCTGCTGTTTCTCGCTTCTACCGCCATTCAGCCAAAGCCCTTCCCATTGTATTCCCACTTCGTGTTGCTTGCTGAGCAACCAGTCGAAGTTGAGTTCTGTAGCGTTATGATTTGCCTTGTTCTTGCCATGGCGGTCGGTTCCGAAGAGATATTCGCCATCTTTGGCTCTTACGAGCGCTTCCTGTGGCTGATGCACATTGTAACGGTTGTCTGTGTAACCGTAAAATCCTGTGAGCGAAATTTTCTTCGTTACCCAACCCAGAGTCAATTCCTCGTGGTTGGTGTTCACCTCGCTCAACTTATCATACACCTGCATCTTGCCGAATATACCCTCGTCTGTTCTTCTCGTCAGGATTCTCAGTACGGCTCCCGTCGTTGCATCATATTTTGCACCAGGAGTGGTAATGAGTTCTATTTCATCTATCAGCTTCACATCGAGATGAGAGAGTTCGGCTGAAGTCGCCTTCTTGTCGCTGAGGTAGATGGTGGGGGCTCCCAGTCCGTTTACTTCCAGAGTTCCATCGGCGGTTTGTTTCATGCCGGGTATGTGCTTCAATACATCTTCCAGCGTTGGCTCCTTTGCCAAAGGAGTATTACGGACACGGGTAACCAGGGCATCGTTTCTCATTTTGTACATCGGGCGATGACCTGTTACGGTTACGGCTTGAATCTCGGCCTCCTTATCAGCTTTGATTGAATCTTTTTCCGTCTGTTCTGAGTCTGCGGAAACTCCGGATGCCGGGAAAATCTCGTTTTGTGCTGTTGCACAGGTGGCGGTGGCTAGCATCGCACATATAACTGTTTCTTTCTTCATATTCTTCCTTGTTTTTTGTTTTCGTCTGCAAAGGAACAGCTTTTCGGGCTCAAAATCGCAAATAATCATTACTGAAACATTACGCTGGCAAAATAATCTTGCTTCACCTTATTATGTATAATGAAATCTTCGTACCTTTGCACTAAAAAAAAAAAATGATATGAATAGAAGAATCAAACAAGTCTGGCTGCTCGCCATCCTTTCCTCTTTCCTGCTGATAGGCTTGCAGACTTATTGGCTATACAATAGCGTGATCTATTCGATGGGAGAGATGGGGAAGAAAAACGCCGAAAAGGCGGAACAGGCGATTATTGCCTATCTGACAAATATCGGAGCGGCGGTAAAAGAAAAATCACATATCGGTTATGTCGTCTCGGCATATTTTTCAGACTTCAAGGGTCCCTGTACTACGGTTTGCTCTCCGCTGGATACGGATACAATCATTGGTGGAGTGGTGTATAGCAAGCCGGGATTCGGCAACGTGATGGAGAAGAGAGATACTTTCGATTTGCGTGAGACGGATTCCAATAATTCTTTTGATTGCCTGAATACTTACATCACTTACCAGCTTACCCGTTTTGACAAGGTGCATTTTGATCGTTTCGTCAGTAGGAAACTGGGCAATGGGTTCATCGAGTCTGAGATGAAGACGGGTAAGCATCGCCTTTGGCAGACAAGAATCGTAGAGCCTCCTACCTTGTTTCATCACGAAATGCTGGTAGAAGTGCCTTTCAATCCTATCCAGTATCAGTCGATGCAGATGAGGATGCAGGTGCCGATGCTGCCCATCCTGAAGGGAATGATGTGGCAGATGATAGGAAGTCTCCTGGTTACCATCATGCTTCTCCTGAGTATAGCCTATCTCATCAAGGTGATGCTCCTGCAGAAGAAGGTGGATAAGATGCGAAGCGACTTTGTGCATACGATGATTCACGAGTTGAAACGCCCCGTGCAGACGCTGAAGATGTGTGTATCTGTATTCTCTGCTCAAAAGACAGATGAGAAGGATGAGAATGCCCTTATCATGGAGACCGTAAGAGAGGAGAGCGATAACCTGACCGCCTATCTCGCCAAACTCCGGGAAGTAATCAGGGCAGAGGAACATATCCCGCTCCAGATAACTTCTTTCGATATCCACGCCGCCTTGCAGAATCTGGTGGCTGTGTATCGAAAGAACAGACAGAAGGAGGTGAATGTTTCGCTCGATTACCAGCGCACTTCCGACCGGATGATGGGAGATAGAGACCAGCTTCTGAATGTGGTCAGCAATCTGATGGAGAACTCGGTGAAGTATTCCGGCGATATTGTCAATATCCATGTTGCCTGTCGAGATACCGAGAAGGGGGAAGTCATGATTTCTGTATCAGATAATGGTATCGGAATTTCGCCCGACGAGCAGCAGAGAGTCTGGACGAAGTTCTATCGCAGCAATGCTTACCCGGATATGATGCAGCCGGGCATCGGCTTGGGTTTGAGTTTTGTGGATATGATTGTGAAGGCCCATGGGGGCAGGAAAATGATGCAGAGCGAAGTGGAAAAGGGAACCAGGATTTCGATTGTCATCCCGCAGCACTCCTGATGCATCCGGTTTAACGCTATAAAGAACAGAAAAAATGATCAAGATATTATTTGCAGACGATGACTTGAAGTATTCCATGTTGCTGAAGAGTTTCCTGCAGCAGCATGGCTACGATGTGACTTATGCCGGCAATGGCAAGAAGGCATGGGAGCAGTTCCCGGAAGTGAAGCCCGATCTGGTATTGCTCGACATCAATATGCCGGAGATGGATGGCTATGAGGTGGCTGAGCGCATCAGAGCTATCGACCCGAAGGTGCTTATCTTCTTTCTCACCGACCGTACGGAGAAGAATGATCGGCTGAAAGGTTTCTCCCTGAAGGCAAACGATTATCTTGCCAAACCCTTCTATCCGGAAGAGTTGCTGGCAAGAATAGAGGAGCGGTTCTCTATGAATGAGAGTGAGACGATAGAAGAGGAGGTGTATCATTTCGGTGAAACCACCTTCTGCTATAATAACAATGAGCTTCGTACCCGTTCCTCTCGTGTGCTCATCACCAGCCGACAAGCCGACATCCTCCGTCTGTTGGCGAAGAATATCGGCAATGTAGTAAGCAAGGAGATGATACAGGAGGCGGTGTGGGGTACCGTGAGCTATGCCAACTCCCTGGCTGTGAATGTGCAGATGACGTATCTCCGCCATGCTCTTCAGCATGATGCGACCGTTAAGATTGAGTCGCTGAAGAAAAAGGGATACGTTTTGTCTGTTATTTCTCCAGAGTAACGATGATGTAGCTTCTGCCATCCTTTTTCAGGCCTCTTTCCTGAATGGCTTTGGTGCCCTCTTTCAAGATCTCGATGGCTCTGATCTTGCTGGGAGAAATCTTGTTGAATTCCTCTTTGCTCAGCTCCTGCTCTCTGCCCTTGATCAGATAGTGAGGGTCTGGCTTGGGGGCAGGAGGTGTGGTAGTGGTGATGATATGAATCTCTATCACATCTCTTTTGGGTGCCGGCAGGACGTTGGTGTTTACCTGGTAATTCTTGATGGTTTTACCGATGAGTTCCTTGCCGGTGAAGTTTGGAATGCGCTCGCCGTCGATGCTGTAGATACGCAGGGTATCTGCCTTGGATGCCATACTGCTGGTTATGCCCAGCAGGGCAAATGCAATGGTGAAAATATACTTTTTCATAAGCGTGAAATGTTTTATCATTCGTTTAATTGTGCCAATGGAAGTAGCTGATAACTACCATCTTGTGTTTCTGTGATATTGATGGTGTAATGCTGCATGTTGCCGTCGTTGTCCAGGGTTGAGATAACGATGTTATCGCCTTGGCGGTTGATGGTAAGCTGCTCGGCAGAAGGCAGGGCGGCAGAGGCTACTTCATAAATCTGATTGAAATCTTCATGAATGCTTCTTTCTGTTTCAGAAGAGGTCTTTTCGGCATATTCTGAAGTCTTCTCTTTGTTTTCTGAAGTCTTCTTCGTATTACCTAAAGAGGTCTCTGCTGTCTTCCCAGCATCTTTCTCACTTCTTCCTGCGATATTCTTTCTTTTGGCAAGGGCCATCTTGCTTGACTTCATTTCCTGTGGAGTCACGATATTCTGGGTTGCAGCCAGGAAGAGGGAGTCGGCACGTTCCATCTTTTCGTATGCGTTCAGGTTCCCGTCTTCATCCTCGGAAGATGGCTGCGAACGAACCATCTGCTCTGTAGGAACCAGATTGGCAAGACCAGGTTGTTCGGAAGAGGATGAGAAATAATCCTTGATAGGGAAGAGCAGGAAGATGAGTCCTGCCAGCATTGCCGTAGCGAGAAGAAGGGCTGAGAGGCGTACCCATCTTGTTTCGTGCGTCTTAGAAGTTGCAAGGGACATCTCTTTCATATCTGACTGTTTATCTTCCTTTTCCACCTGATGAATATTCGGAGTATAGTTCTCCATTCCCAGCATCAGGTTTCTGATGTCGAGATCCTCATCCGTTAAATCCTTATTCTCGCAATGGCGATAGAAATCAGCCAATGCCTGTTCTTCCTCCACGCTGGTATCAGCATCGAGGTAGCGCTCTATCAGCTCGTGGCGATAGGTTATATCTTCTAGTTTCTTCATTTCTTTCCTTTTTAGAGTTTATGATGCAAGAAGAGGCGAAAGGTAAACAAAAAATGCTACCTTCGCACATTTCTGTGCAAAGATAGCATAAAAAATTGAGATATAGACATATCTTTTATTTTATTTGCGGATGAAGTGGTTTATTCCTCTGTTTTTGCCATCATTACAATGATATTACAGGTGCAGAAAATCAGTGATGTAACAGCTTTGTAATACTTATGTTTTACGGTAGAAATATCTTCTCCTTACCTTTGCAGTCGAAATGAAGAAGATGTCTTTCCGCATCATCGGAAAAGATTTCATTCGGAATAAACAAAATCAGATTTTCGTGTATATAATAATAAGGTAAGAAAGATAAGACATGAAGAAGAAAACGTATTTGTTGATGGCACTCACGATGGTGTCAATGGGAATGAATGCCCAGAATTCTGGAAACAGCTCTTTGGAGAAGGGCATCGAGGAGTTCACCAAGACCATGACCATTGGTGGAACCATCCGCTCTAAGTATGAGTACCAGACCGAAGAAGGGGAGGGACGATTCGAGGTGCGCACAGCCCGCATCAACGTGGCTGGCAATGTAACACCTCAGGTAAGCTATAAGGCAGAAATCGACCTCTGCGACGAGGGTAAGATCAAGATGCTCGATGCCTATACCCGCATCAAGCCTTGGAAGACTCTGCAGTTCACCATCGGTCAGAAGCGCGTGCCATTCACTATTGATGCTCACCGTTCTCCTCATCAGCAGTACTTCGCCAACCGCTCGTTCATCGCCAAGCAGGTGGGCAACGTGCGCGACGTGGGTGCCGAAATAGGATACACCTGGAATGTAGGTTTCCCAATCGTGGTGAATGCCGGTATCTTCAACGGTTCGGGCTTGACCAACCAGAAGGATTACTGGACCAAGGGCGTTAACTATTCAGCCAAGGCTCAGTTCCTCTTCCCGAATGTGAACCTGGTGTTGAGCACCCAGAAGATCAAGCCATCTGATGTTACGGTAACGATGTATGATGGCGGTATCACCTTCCACAAGGGTGGTTTCATTGCTGAAGCTGAGTATCTTTACAAGCATTACAGCAAGGATGCCTTCCACGATGTTCATGCATTCGATGGTTTCGTATGCTATGACATTCCGGTGGCTAATCCTAAGAGCCTCATCAGGAAGGTTTCGCCTTTGGCAAGATATGATTTCATGAGCGACCACAGTGATGGTACAAGATATGGCGGTTCTGATACAGAGCTTGGTGCCTTGAAGGTTAATGATTACAAGCGCCATCGTGTTACGGGCGGTGTAACCCTGAGCCTTGCCAAGCCATTCATCTCTGATATCCGTATCAACTACGAGAAATATTTCTATCGTAAAGGTGGTATAGCTAAAGTTTCAGAAAAAGATAAGATTGTTGTGGAGTTCATGACAAAGTTCTAATAATAGTTTATAGTTAAGAGTTTATAGTTTATAGCAACAGTCATCTATAAACTATAAACTCTTAACTATAAACTCCTTACAGCATTCCCTTAGAGCTAGGAAGTTCGAAGTGGTAGATGTCTCTCTTTACCGCCATTTTCAGCGAACGGGCAAGTGCCTTGAAGATGCCTTCTATCTTGTGATGCTCGTTCTCGCCCTCAGCCTTGATATTGAGGTTCATCTTTGCCGCATCACTCAGACTCTTGAAGAAATGCTTGAACATCTCGGTTGGCATTTCGCCCACCTTCTCTCTGTGGAACTCTGCATCCCAGATCAGCCATGGACGGCCACCGAAATCCAATGCCACCTGACAGAGACAATCATCCATCGGCAGACTGTAGCCGTATCTTTCGATGCCACGCTTGTTGCCCAGCGCCTGCAGCAGGCATTCGCCCAGTGCAATACCCGTATCCTCAATGGTATGATGCTCATCCACATAGAGGTCGCCCTTGGTATGGATGGTGAGGTCCATCATGCCGTGCTTGCCTATCTGTTCCAGCATGTGGTCGAAGAAACCGAGACCGGTAGAAATGTCGCATTTGCCTGAACCATCGAGATTTACCTTGATGTAGATATCCGTTTCCTTGGTGGTGCGCTTCACTTCTGCGATACGGTCACCGGCAAAGAGAATCTCGGCTATCTTGTCCCAGTCCATGCCATCCTTTCCGAGAATCAGACTCTTGCAACCCAGGTTTTCGGCAAGTTGGGCATCGGTTTCACGGTCACCGATTACATAACTGTTTGCCATATCGTAGGCAGGATTGTCGATGTATTCGGTCAGCATGCCTGTGCCCGGCTTTCTCATTGGCGAGTTATCCTCCGGGAAGTGGCGGTCGATGTGCTGCTTGGCGAAGTGGATGCCCTCGCTCTCCAGGGTCTGGATGATGAAGTTGTGTACTGGCCAGAAGGTGTCCTCTGGGAAGGAGTCGGTGCCCAGTCCGTCCTGGTTGCTCACCATCACCAGCTCGTAGTCGGTGTGCTGGGCAATGAAGGCGAGATTGCGGAACACGCCCTTGGTGAATACCAGCTTCTCGAAGCTGTCAATCTGTTCGTCCTCTGGTTCCTGAATCAGAGTTCCATCGCGGTCGATGAAGAGTAATCTTGTCTGTTTCATGTCTCTTATATATTATGTTAATACGATTAATATTTTTCTATCTCTGTAGTTGCCATTTTCTGGCTTTCCTTCATTCTCTGTTTCTCTTCGTCTTGCACCTTGTAAGAGCCGAATTGATAGGCAAGTGAAATGCCGAGCCAGCTCAGGGCGTAGATGATGAGCAGGAAGGTGATGGTGAACACCAGGAAGAGGAGTGGGGTGAAATAACCCGGCACACCGAGCGGGTCGCCATCAAGTGCACCGAGCTGTGAATAGAACTGTGCGATGATGAGGATGATGGAAGGCAGGGCTGCGATAAAGGTAGCGATGCCTACGATAATCATGCCGAGAAAACTGGTCAGAAAGAAACCTCCGAAGTGGCGGAGAATGCGGAGGAGGGATTTTCCTATCTTGCGCTTTTCGCCCTTAGGACACAGCTGCTTTCTTGGCAGAAGATGCCAGAATGATACGATAGCCATTACGATAGTGGCTCCGTAAATGATGGTTTGCAGAATGAACGAAGCCATCGGATTCACGGCTCCCCAATCGTGAAGCGGTTTGTTGGGGAGGAGGAAATAGAGTACGATAGCCAGCAATACAGCAAATGGAACATGGGTAGTCCATGTCTGTTTTACGAGTGATCTGAAGTCACTTGTTATGGTATCGTATGATGCTCTCATGCAGGAAGTTATACTTCGGTGCTTAAATAATTCATTTACTTCCATAACTATCTTGTTTTAATTTCTAATTATCGCTTTTGTATTTTTTACCTTTAAAAGTTTTTTACCCTTTTACTTTTTTACCCTTTTACCTTTAAAAGTTTCTTCTGAATTCTGAGCAGGTAATGGCGGTAGCGATAGCCACATTCAGACTGTCGGCGGTAGCTCTACCTTCCGGAAAGTTAGGGATGAGCAGCTTGTGGTTCACCTTTTTTGCCAGAGCAGGCGAAATACCTTTTCCTTCGTTTCCCATCACGATGAGTCCTCGGTTTTCGAGCGTTTGCTGATAGATGTTGTCGCCATCGAGCAGGGTTCCGTAAACGGGAACATCGGCAGGAAGTGATTCTACCAGTCCCAGCAGGTCGCCATATTCTACCTTCACTCTTGCTATGCTGCCCATCGTGGCTTGCACCACCTTCGGATTGTATACGTCGGCAGTATCCTGACTGCAGTAGATATGGGTGATGCCAAACCAGTCGGCGATGCGGATGATGGTGCCCAGATTGCCTGGGTCCTGAACGCCGTCGAGCGCCAGACTCAGTTCGCTGGTATTAATAGAGTAATCTCCTGATGTTGCCTGTCTGAATACGGCAAGCACCTGCTGCGGATGCTGTAGGAAACTCACCTTCTTCAGTTCTTCATCAGTAACCTCTATCACTTCGGTTTCAGCCCCGAAGTGTTTGCCCCGGAGCCATTCGCCGGTAGCCACAATCAGGTCGGCAGGTTGCAGAGCGAGCAGATCGTCTACCACCTTGAAACCTTCTGCCACGAACTTTCCTTCTTTATTTCTGTTCTTCTTCAGTTCGAGCGAACGTATGTACTTTATTTTATTCTTGCTAATCATTTATTTTTTGTCTATATGTGTGCAAAGGTAACATAAAATATAGACATTTCAAAATAAAAAGTGCTAAATATTTTGTATTTAATTTGTTTTGCATTATCTTTGCATATCAAAAACGATAGATATTTTGAAAATACAGAAGATTTCATTACTTGCCTTGCCGCTGCTCATAGCATCTTGTTCTTCAAGCAAAATGGTGCCGGAAGGGGAGTATATATTAAATAAGGTGGAAGTGAAGAGCGACTCGGCAGGGTATAATGCCGGGGCGCTCAAGCAGTATGTGCGCCAGAAAGAGAAACCGAAACTCTTCTCGCTCTTCAAGAATCCTTTCAGCAAGAAGCCTGTCATCTACGATACTTTGCAGGCGCGGCTCTCCTGTCAGGATCTGCTTACCGCCATGCAGAACCAGGGCTTCATGCATGCCGGAGTGTCGCTCTATACCACCAAGAAAGGAAAGAAACTGGATGCTACCTATCTGTTGCATCCCGGAGAACCTTTTATGATAGGTAAGGTGAAATATGAGGTGGAAGATGAACATATCCAGCAACTTCTGCATCTCGATAACCCCGATAATCAGCAGATTAAGCCGGGTATGAGATTTACGGTAGAAACATTGGATAATGAGCGCAGGCGTATCTCCAGCCTTCTGACCAATGATGGCTATTTCCGCTTTCATAAAGATTTTATCCAGTTTTCTGCCGATACGATTGCGGGACAGAAGGATATCGCCCTGACGCTCCACCTGATGAAGTATAAGGCAAACAGTAATGCTCCTGAGGTTGATCATCCCCGATATGAAATCAGAAACATCAACTATCTGAGTAATGACAGCGACCGAATCCATCTGCGCCATCAGGTTTTGCTCAATGCCACTGCCCTCAGAGAAGGCCGTCCCTACAGCGCTGCTGCCTTGCAGCGCACCTATAACAACTTTGCCCGTCTGCAGGCGGTGAAGTATACCAACATCAGTTTCTCTGAAGTTCCTGACAGCAACCAGGTTACGGAGAACGAAATGGAGAGGGATAGCATCAGCCGGCAGATGGATTGCAATATCCAGATCAGTACCAACAAGCCTTCTACCATTGCCTTCCAGCCGGAAGGAACCAATACGGCGGGCGACTTGGGAGCTGCTGCTTCGCTCACTTATACCAACCGAAATCTCTTCAGAGGTAGTGAGCAGCTGAGCATAGAACTTCGTGGAGCTTACGAGGCTATTACCGGTCTGGAGGGGTATCAGGATCAGAACTATACTGAATATTCGGTTGAAGGCAAACTGGTTTTCCCTCGTTTCTTGGCGCCTTTCCTTTCAAGAAATTTCAGAAGAAGACAGACGGCAAACAGCGAGTTGTCGGCAAGTTGGAATCTTCAGAACCGTCCGGAGTTTCATCGCCGCGTATTCTCTACTGCCTGGCGTTATCGCTGGACAGAACCGCGTCATCATCTGGCCTGGCGTTTCGACCTGCTCGATCTCAACTATGTGTATATGCCATGGATATCCGAGACTTTTAAGAGAGACTATCTCGATAATGCAGAAAACAGAAATGCCATCCTCCGCTACAATTACGAAGACCTGTTTATCATGAAGATGGGTTTCGGTTTGAGTTATAGCGATGGGGTAGATGCTGTGCGAGTGAATGTAGAGAGTTCGGGCAATCTGCTGAACGGTGTTTCCAAGGCTTTTGGTTTCAAGGTGAACAGCCAGGGGCAGCGTACATTATTTAATATAGCTTATGCCCAATATGCCAAGTTTGATGTAGATTATACCCATCTGATGCAGTTTGATAAGCGCAATGCTCTGGCGCTGCATGCGGGTATCGGCGTGGCTTATCCTTACGGCAACAGTACGGTGCTGCCTTTCGAAAAGCGTTATTTCTCGGGTGGTGCCAACTCGGTAAGAGGTTGGGGCGTAAGAGAATTAGGTCCGGGCAAGTTTAAGGGAACTGACGGCAGAATAGATTTCATCAACCAGACGGGTGATGTGAAGCTCGACTTGAATGCCGAATACCGCACTTCGCTCTTCTGGAAGTTTGAGGGTGCAGCGTTTATCGATGCCGGTAATATCTGGACACTTCGCAATTATCAGGATCAGCCTGGCGGCCAGTTCAAGATAGATGAATTCTACAAACAGATAGCTGTAGCCTATGGCTTAGGTCTCAGGTTGAATTTCGATTACTTCATCCTCCGTCTGGATATGGGTATGAAGGCAATCAATCCAGCCTACGGAACGAAGGAAGAGCATTGGGCGATTATCCACCCGAAACTAGACCGCGATTTCGCCTTCCATTTCGCAGTAGGTTTGCCGTTCTAAATGCAGCTAATAGTTTATAGTTAACAGTTTATAGTTAACAGTTTATAGTTAATAGCCAGGAGTTTCTGTATGGCATCTTTTTGATTATGATGCCCATCAGAAACTCCTTACTTTTTTCAAGGCAATTTATCCAACTTAATCTTCCAGAGCCCCTTTTCCATACACATCGGCAGTTGGAAATCGGCCTGTTCTATGAGCTGCGGATCCTGTCCGATGCTGTCCATCTGCAGAAAATTATGAACCGTAAGGGTAACGGTGGCACTTGTTTCATCATCACCGAAATCAATATCCGTAATCTCGATGCTGGCATCCTCCGGTTTCTGGCGCAGCAGTTCCACGTCGGTCTCGTTCACATTACTTGCAGCATAGCGCAGCCAGCGCTCCGATTCCTGGGTGCAATACTTCACGGCTTTCGGGAAATGCCAGTTGAAATAATAGTTGGCAAACGAATCAACATCAGCCTTCAGCTGATCCTCGCTGCCTTCGTGAGGTTCACATCCCGAAAGGCTGAATATACTTGCGGTCATGCATGCCACAGCTATGCATAAACCTATCATCGACTTCTTCATCATGATTCTCAAATCTTAAAAATTCTATTTTTTTGCGATATTTCGGCACAAAGATAGTAAAAAACTTTGTAATAAGAATCTTTTTTGCTAACTTTGCATGGAAAATAACAATTAAAATGCTGAAATTTATATCCTTTGGCAGTGGAAGTAGTGGCAATTGCTATTATCTTTACACTGATACGGATTCGATACTGATAGATGTAGGAGTAGGAATAAGAATATTGAAGAAGCATTTCCATAACTATGGACTTCGCTTCGAGGATGTGCATCACGTCCTCATCACCCATGACCACGCCGACCATGTAAAGTCGGTGGGGAGTCTGAGTACTGATTATCATCTACCGGTATATACGACCCGTAAAGTACATCAAGGCATCGAGCGCAACTATTGTGTTCGAAAGAAGATAGAGCCTAACCATGCTCGTGTGATAGAGAAGAATGTAACTTTCACACTGGGCGAGTTTAAGATTACTCCGTTCGGCGTACCCCACGACAGTACCGACAATGTTGGCTATTTCGTGGAGTGCGGAGGTGTGAACTTCTGCCTCATCACCGATGTGGGCCATATTACCGAAGAGATGCACGACTTTATCGGCCGTGCCAACTATCTTGTGCTCGAGGCGAACCATAGTGTAGAGATGCTCCAGCAGGGTCATTATCCCCAGTATCTGAAGGAGCGCATTCTGGGAGATAACGGTCATCTGAGCAACGACGATTGTGGCGAGGCGCTTGCCAATTATGCTACACCGGAGCTTCATCACGTCTGGCTCTGTCATCTCAGCGAGGAGAACAACCATCCTGAGCTGGCACGCAAAACCGTGGAGCAGATCCTGCGCAGCAAAGGCATCATAGCCGGCAAGGACTTCCAGCTGGAAGTATTGAAGCGCAAGACGCCGAGCGAAATCTTTAACCTGGTGTAGGGCAGGTGTAAAACTAAAAAGGTAGCCGGATAAGGAGTTATATTGAGTTAACTCCTTATCCGGCTATTTCATGAATACGAAATAAACGGCTGCAATCAGGCAGCAGAAGGCTGCGAAATGATTCCAGTGCAATCCCTGTCCCTGAAAGAGGATATTGGCGATGATGGCGAAGACGATAAGCGATACGCATTCCTGAATCACCTTGAGCTGGACCAGATTAAACGGTCCGCCATTATCCACGAAACCGATGCGGTTGGCTGGTACCTGACAGCAATATTCGAAGAAGGCGATGGCCCAACTGAAGGCGATGACACCGATAAGAGGCCAGTTGCTGCTCACGCCCGTTTGTTGCAACTTGAGGTGTCCGTACCAAGCCAGCGTCATGAAGATGTTGCTCAGCACCAATAATAATATAGTATACAATCCGTTCATAATCTTATTTTTTTTGCGGGTGCAAAGGTAATATATTTTTTTTAACCCTCCAAATTTCAGGGAAGTTTCATTTCGTTTTTGTTTTGATATGGCTGTTTTTGGCAGATAAATTTCCGATGTTCTGATATTTATCTCTGAAAGATAAGTGTGCTGTTTGCGTATGGCTAGTAGGCTGTTTGGGGCGAACAGCAGACTAGCGGAATAGGGAACAGTCGGCTGTTCCTATAAGACAGTCATCTCAGACGGGGAAACAGATTTCCCAATCCTATCAATATGATTTATGTTTAGCATTCTGCAAAAATCTCTTCACTTTTCACCTTTCCTCCCCAATCCCCTGTGTTTATCGGCATTTCGGGAGGTGAAGAGTCATCAGCAACTCTTCACCCGCTCTTCACCACTCTTCACCCGCCAACCTCCATGTGTCGTTTTTTCTGCGGTCAAGGCAGGAACCACTACCCGGTATAATGCCTTGCGAACTTCAAAGTTAGGGAAGCCCAGGATGTAAACGCCATCGTCGTAACCCTTGATGGTGAGATAACCCGACTGATAGAGGAAGAGCTCGGCTCCGCCATTCACTACATCCGATGTTTCCAGGGTATCGCCCTCGATGAAGCAATGGTCAAAGTATTCCATCCTCATCTCCATATTATCCACAAATTTTGGTAATAGGGAAGTAGCGCCAGATGAAGCCCAGTAATTTCTCAATTCCCTATCCGATAAGGCGTTGATGAGGCTGAACGGATTGAAAATATCCACCATGTTTCTGTGGCAGAAATGATATCCGTCGTAATAAGCCGTGAGCTGCTTCAGAGTCTCCTCTGGAGTCCATCCATTTTCTTCTCCCATTGCCTCAATCTCAGGTATGAAGTTTTCGGCAGCTTCCTGCTTTGAAATACCGCAGATGGTGGCGTAGGGTGCATCAAAACTGATGTTGCTCAGGTTGTTGAGCACGGAGAAGAGGGAGATCTGGGTGAACTTGGTGATGCCCGTGATGAAGACGAAACGCTCGTGTTCGTCTTCTTTTTTCAAGACGGCAAACACGGACTTGTAGATGGCTGTACAGGCATCATGCTGAGGAGTCTTCCAGGAGTGCTGCAATGGAGAATCATACTCATCGATGAGGATAACCGCCTGTTTTCCGGTCTTTTGAAACATCGTTTCGATGATGTTCTGGAAACGTACGGCAAGGGAAACCTCCGGACGTACCGCAACTTCATACTTCTGTTCGAGTTTATAGAAGGCATCGTCGAGATAGGAGTTGAGTTCTTCGGGGGTAGCTCCTCCGCAACTCATGTCGAGTCGAATTACGGGATAGCAGGTCCAGTCTTTCTCTAGCTTCATCACCTTCAATCCTTCGAAGAGTTCCTTTTCCCCCTCGAAGTAAGCCTGGAGTGTATCCACGAGAATGGACTTACCGAAGCGGCGTGGGCGGCTTAGGTAATGATAAGTCTTGTTGCTATGAGCAAGTCTCCATACCATATCAGTCTTGTCAACATATAGGTATCCTTCTCTTCTTATTTCTGCAAAAGACTGGATGCCTACAGGCAATTTTCTATCGTTCATTTCTGTCATAATCTAATCTCCTATGTTTTCAGGATAGCTTTTTGCGAGCTATTCGCCTTGCTACAAATTCTATTTGCAAAGATACGATGAATATTTTGATTTTGCAAGAAAAATGGGGGATAATATAAAAAAGGTGGCGAATCTTTTTGTTATCTCTGATTTTTGCAGTATTCTTGTCAATTCGTAAAATGGCGGGGCGTTTTATTTATGATGGAGGTAGCCCAATGTTTTTTCAGTCGGATTCGTGAAAAGGTATTCAGGTGAAGAGTGGTGAAGAGTGGGTGAAGAGCTGCCGAGAACTCTTCACCCCCGTCAACCGCCCTGTTTATCGGTGTTTCGGAGGGGTTGGTGAAGAGTGAAGAGTATTTCCGTGTTTGCTTTTGCTCATTTTAATATTATCTCTCGAAATATGTGTCAATGATGAAAAGAGTTTTAATTAATTGGCACCAAGATTTCGGTATAATCTGGCAAACTCTTCTAATCTAACTACTAGTACTCTTGGAAAATCGATGTTTTCTAAATCTTTGAAATGTTTATCATCTGATACAATGAAATCGGCATTGGCAAAGATTGCGCAATCCACAAACTTATTATCATCGGGATCCTGTGTGATAAGATTCCAATGATAATGAGCATCAACTCTTTGGGTATTCGGAGCTTGAGTTATAATCTCCAATACCATAGTTGCTATTAATCGATTCGTTTTTAAACAAAGTATTTCTTCGTATTCTTCTAGAATTTCAGTTGTAAAGCAGAGACAATAGTCCCCATTCAAGAATCCTTCCCATAAGAAATAATTCTTGCTTTTCCTTGCAATTATCTGCAAGAGACAGTTGGTATCTAAGACGATGTTTCTCTGCATAGTCAGTTTATTTATAAGCCGTGCGCAAATGTTCTGACTGCATTTCCTGCAACTTTTCATTGCTCATTTCGCCAGATTCCCAAAGCTTATCTATTTCTCGCTGCAAGCGATCATTCATGAACTTAACTAATGTTCGTTTCAAGTCTGCCAAGTCCTGTTCTGACTGTAAACAAGAGATAACATTGAGCACCGCCTGTTGAGCCTGATTGAATTGTAATACTTGTGTTGCCATAATTGTAATTTTTAAACATTTCACTCTGCAAAGATACAGATAATTATTGATACTCCAAAGATTTTGAGAAGAATATTTTGATTTCGCAAGAAAAAATGGGGGATAATATAAAAAAGGTGGCGATTCTTTTTGTTATCTCTTATTTTTGCAGTATCTTTGCATTCGGATAGATTCGCCCTAGGGTGATGACGTCTGTTTTTGTGGGTTAAAATAATAGCGTTTGCTGTTTATTCGATAATAATGTTCCTGAAGTTTGGCCGCGGAAGAACATATACCATAGGATAAATAAGTAAGCGTCCGCTATAGCGTGGACGTAAAACTTATCTATGGTATATAGGTTAGGCCAAACACCTTGGAACGTTGGATAAGTGGATCGTCCACGTTTCTGCGTTCTGATGGGGATGAGGCTGGTCTTGATGCAAACCTAGGTTGGCTTTGTTGCTATGGATAAGGGTGTTTGGTTGTAGCTTTTATTTTCTGAGTAACAAAGCAGTCGCATTAAAACTATATTTAAGCTTTAATGCTATGGCAAAATCATTGATTGAAGAGCTACCTCGCATTTCAAGCGAAGGTAGGCAAGAGGCTCAGCGCATCATCGAGCGATTGAGCAGTGGCACACGCATTGGGTTGCAAACCAATGAGCTGGTGTTGCCTCGCAAGGATGTCTCCGGATTCTTCCGTGGACAAGTTCCCAATATCCCTAATGCATTCAATGCCGCCCTGGATGGGGGGAGTTGGATGAACCGTCTGGTGTATGGTGATAATCTCCTGACCATGCAGGCGCTGCTTGCCGGAGATCCTCAGACGGGCTTGCCTTCTTTAAGAGGCAAAGTGGATTTGATATACATCGACCCGCCGTTTGATTCGAAGGCGGATTATAGAACTCCGATTACATTACCAAATGCAAGTTTTTCTCAAAGACCAACTGTTATTGAGCAGTTTGCCTATGCGGATACATGGGAAGAAGGAACGATTTCTTATCTGAAAATGATTTATCCTCGTCTTATGTTGATGAAGGAAATGTTATCAGAGAAAGGAAGTATCTATGTTCATATTGATTGGCATATAGGCGCATATGTAAAGGTTGTTTTAGATGAAATTTTTGGAAAGGAAAATTTCCGTAATGAGATCATATGGAAAAGAGGTACAGTAAAAGGTGCCAAAGCTGTAGGGAATCAATTTGCTAGAAATCATGATATGATTTTGTATTATTCTAAAGGTAATGACTATGTTTATCATACACAGTATTTACCTTATTCAGAAGAATATATTAAACAACGTTATACGAAGAATGATAATGATGGGCGTGGTCCATATACAGATCAAGCGATAGGTACTAGAAGTGAGGAATCTCTTGTTGAGATGGCAAAAGATAATCGTATATTTATTACTTCAACTGGGAAACGACGTGTAAAATATTATTTAAGTGAGGCTAAAGGAATTGCTATGGATGATTCATGGAATGATATTTCTGAGGTGAATTCAATGGCTAAAGAAAACGTAGGCTACGCCACACAAAAACCTGAAGCCCTCTTAGAACGTATTATTAAATCTTCTTCCAACGAAGGTGACCTCGTCTGCGATTTCTTCGGTGGCAGCGGCACCACAGCAGCGGTTGCCGAAAAGCTGGGCCGTCGCTGGATTACCTGCGACATCGGCAAGCCGGCATCCCTCGTCATGCGCAAGCGCTTCATCGACCAGGAAGTAAATCCGTTCCTCTATCAAAGCATCGGCGACTATCAGAAAGAGGCTTTCCATAACAACAAGAAGCTTCGCAGAGTGGGCGATCTCTCTCAGGTAGTCTTAGGCCTCTACGGCGCCTTACCATTCTCTCCAGAACAGGTGAGCGATAGAAACTTTGGCTATGTGAAGGGCACACGAAATCTGGTGATGGTGGATAGTCCTAACCGCCTGACCACTGCTGCTACCGTTCGCCGTGCCGTAGAAGCCAAGGCTTCTCTGCTTGGCGGCGACTGGGATAAAGTCATCGTGCTCGGCTGGAACTTCGCCTTCGACATCTCGCAAGCCATCGAGAAATATAAGAACAGCAATGTAGAGGTGCTGGTGATTCCGCCCGATCTGCTCGACAAGCTATCCAAGAAAGGTTTCAAGAAGCTCATCGCCGACAAAACCGTCCGCTTCTCTTCTTTGCAATATCTGGTGGTGAACCCAGTTGAAGTAACCGTGAACGGCAATGGCGAGGATGAACTCGACATCAGTCTCAGCAACTATGTGCTGCTCTCGCCAGATAATATTCCGCTGGATGATAAGGACAAGGAGAAGTTGCAGCAGGTGATGGAGCAGGACCCTCTCTCGCTGATAGAATATTGGAGCATCGACCCTGATTATGACGGCGATACCTTCCGCAGCACCTGGCAGGATTATCGTGAGAACGTGGATAACGACAGCGACCCGCTTCACTGCGTATATTCCACCCGAATTGCCATGCCGCATAAGGATGAGCGAAAAGTCTGCGTCAAGGCGGTGGATGTGTTCGGATTCGAGAGTCAGGTTATTCTGGATGTGATGTGTTAGTGATAAGAACGAATAGGAGATTACGACTATGGCTATCAATTCAAGTAATATATCTTTGGAATTGGCGCATCGACTCACCGATGTGGTCAATGCCGCCTGGAAGAGTGGGGAGATGCTGGAGAAGGTGACCCCAACCACCGCCTCGCTCTTAAACTATTGGTTTGGAGAGGGTTTCTGCAACGAGCGTGTGAGAAATTTCCATGAGGGTCAGCGACAGGCTATCCTCAACATCATCTATCTGCACGAAGTGATGGGAGAAAACTGCGTGATGGATGCCTATCAGGGCATCATTCCGGAACTGATGGATAGGGCCGACCTGGCTCAGCTTGCCAAACCTAAATATCAGATGCCTAAGTATGCAGTGAAGATGGCTACGGGCACGGGAAAGACGTGGGTGATGCATGCCCTGATAATCTGGCAGATGCTGAATGCCCGGCACGAGGATGTAGAGAGCGGACGATTTACGCAGAAGTTCCTGATAGTGGCTCCGGGTCTGATCGTTTACGACCGTCTGCTGGATGCCTTTTGCGGTAGAAAGAAGCGCGACGAAGAATATCGTGACCCTCAGACCAACGACTACTACATGAACCAGGACGTATTCATCCCAGAGCGTTATCGTGACGAGGTGTTTTCGTTTATACAGAACAATGTGGTGACCAAGGAGGATGGTATCGGCAGAAAGACCACCGGCGAGGGACTGATTGCCCTGACCAACTGGCATCTGTTTGAAAACCAGATGGAAGAGAAGGAACAGGATGAGGATGTGGACGATTCCAGCACGGTGACACCTGCTGAAATCATCAGCGACCTTTTGCCTATTCGTCCGGGCAAGTCGGCGGGCAACGACCTCGGCATGCTCGACCGCCGTGCCCTGGGTGGCACAGAACTGGAATATCTGGCGGGTTTAAAGGATTTGATGGTAATCAATGATGAGGCTCATCATATTCACGAAATCAAGCGTAATGGCGAAACCGAGGAGGTGGAATGGCAAAGAGGCCTGAATGCCATCAGTGCCACCAAGGGTACAAGATTCATACAGGTGGACTTCTCTGCTACTCCTTTTGATACGAAGGGTGCCGGAGAGAAGCAGGTGAAACTCTTCTTCCCGCATATCATTGTTGACTTCGACTTGCCTATGGCGATGAAGCAGGGACTGGTGAAACTGTTGCTGCTCGACCGCCGCCAGGAACTCACCGACCTGGAGAACTTGGATTACAACGCCGAGCGTGATGAGCAGGGAAAGGTAGTAGGGCTGAGCGAGGGTCAGCGCATGATGCTCCGTGCCGGATTGACCAAGCTGAACAAACTGGAAGAGGAATTCCTGAAGAATGATGCGTCTAAGAACCCGAAGATGCTCATCGTCTGCCAGGACACCACGGTATCTCCTTTTGTAGAAGAGTTTCTGAAGTCGGAAGGTTTGGAAGATGAAGACATCGTTACCATCGACAGCAACAAGCAGGGCGAGGTGAAGGATGAGGAATGGCTGGAAATCAAGAAGAAGCTCTTCGATATAGATAGGTATAAGAGTCCGAAGGTGGTCATCTCGGTGCTGATGCTCCGTGAGGGCTTCGACGTCAACAATATCTGTGTGCTCGTTCCGCTCCGTTCTTCGCAGGCACCAATCCTGCTGGAGCAGTTGGTTGGTAGAGGTTTGCGACTGATGTGGCGAGAGCCTGACTACATCGACATCAAGCGTGAAGACCGCCTCAGGGTATTGAAGAATCATCAGCCTCCTCGCACTTATATCGATACCTTGTCCATCGTTGAGCATCCGGCTTTCATCAAGTTCTATGATGACTTGCAGGATCAAGGCTTGGTTGCAGTGGATGAAGGCGACGTGGGTACAGGAGGAGCCACTGGCGATATCCTGACCGTGGGACTTCGTGAGGATTACGAAAAGTATGATTTCCAATGGCCGGTTATTCTGCATGATTCCTTAGAAGAGTTGGAAGATGCAGAAATAGATTTAGATGATTTACAGCCATTCACGATGTATCCGCTGTCTTTGCTCCGTAAGTTCCTGGCAAAGGAGGGGGAGACCTTCGTATCGCAGGAATCTTTGACCAAGACAACCTTTGGTAAGTATAAGGTAACGGCTAATCTCTTCAATGCCAATGGATATAATGAGTATCTGCAGAAGTTGCTAAGGGTAGTAACCCTGCGCTTTGAGAACTGTCGCCGTCAGGGTTTTCCTACCATTCAAATCAATGGTGCCCAAACGGTGCAGGTGATGGACTGGTACATTAGGGAGAAACTTTTCGCTATGCCTTTCGACCCGTTCCAAGGAAGCGACTGGAAGATATTGCTGGCGAAGGATGGCATCGTGACGAAGCACATCGTGGAGCAGTTTGCGGTGGCAATCTATAAAATGCAGAACCGCCTGACTATGGTAGATGCAGAGGTGAGCCATACGGATTTCTCTTCGCTCAAAGCTATCAAGATGAGAGAGTCTTACTCGTTAGATGTGCAGAAATGTATCTATCCCCGACTGGGTTATCCTTCTCATGGCGGAGGTTTGGAAAAGGCATTCATTAAGTTTCTGGATAGGGATGCCGAGGTAGAAAGATTTCTGAAGATTAATGAGAGTGGCCATTCCTTCGCCATCATCTTCTATGTAAGGAAGGATGGCTTGATGGCAACGTATCATCCAGATTTCATCGTGGCTACAGCTGATAAAGTTTATCTGATAGAAACCAAGGGCGACGATAAGGTAGATGACGTGAACGTGCGCCAGAAACAGACGGCAACCATCGAGTGGATAAAGAAAATCAACGCATTGGAATCTAAGGATAGAATGAATCGCACCTGGGAGTATGTTTTGATAGGCGAGAGCGTGTTCTACTCGTTGAGTGGAAGTGGCGCTACGATTACTGATATCTGCAACCAGTGCAAGGTATCGTATTCTGTGGCAACGGGTAATCTGTTTGATATGTAAGAGCATTTGCTACAAATGAAGCAAATGCTGCAATAATGATAAATAAAGCCAGCCTTTTTGCAGGAGAAGGCTGGCTTTCTTGTTCTTTACGTGGGGATTTTATCCGTATAATCTATTAATTTTCAGCGTTCTCTGCCATTTTCTTGTAGATTTTCTTGCAAGTTCCAATCTTTCTTCGTATTTTTGCACCAATAAGTAACGTGGAACTTTAAAAGCGAAAGAAATATGGAGGAAAAGAAATATCATATCGATGAATCGAAGATAGCCGGGGATAAGGTTTGTGAGCCATCGCCTGTTTATGCATCTGTTGCATCAGAGTCTGTATCTCATCACGTGATTGATTCTGAAATAGAGCAGAAAGATGAAATTCCTGTTCTTAAAAATCATTTTAGCTATGAGGGTCTTTTGGATAGTATCGATTATTGTGAAACCATTAAGGATGATCCTTCTAAATGGGAGTCTGTTGATGCCTTTAATGAACGTTTATATGAGGAATTCCCATGGCTGAGATAGTTGTCCACAAGCTGTATGAAGAAAAGGAACGTCAGTATATTATCGATGCTTATGAGAATTTTGGTAAGAAAACTGCTCGAAAGTGGAAAGAAGAACTGAAGAAAATTCAGAACTTCCTGAAAAAATATCCTGAAGGTAAGCCCCCTTTTCTTGGTGCACCAAAGTTTAGCTATTTGCTTCGGGGTGCTAATTTTATGCGTAATTTCAAGTTGGTTTATTATTATGATGAATCCTTGGATGTGGTGCATATTGTTGACATTTGGGATATGAGACAGAATCCAAAAAGGTTCTCTGTCTCAAAATACAAGTGATTTTATATAACTTTAAAAGCGAAAGAAATATGGAGGAAAAGAAATATCATTCTTCTCTTTTCTGTCGGATTCTTGAAAAAGTATTTAGGTGAAGAGTGGTGAAGAGTGGGTGAAGAGCTTCAGAGAACTCTTCACCTCCGCCAACCGCCCTGTTTATCGGTATTCCGGAGGGCTTGGTGAAGAGTGAAGAGTATTTGCCGTGCCAGTTATTCATTTTAATAAGGAGCAATATGATGTTACATCGAGATAAAATATTATGTTTTTGGGTTTTATTCTGCTGCTTCTTTGCATATACTCCTCTGCAAGCCCAGCAGCCACGCAAGAAGGTGGGGCTCGTGTTGGGTGGAGGTGGTGCCAAGGGTGCGGCTGAAGTAGGTGTGCTCAAGGTGCTGGAAGAGGCTGATATTCCTGTAGATTATATTGCCGGAACCAGTATCGGTGCCATCGTGGGCGGACTCTATGCCATTGGCTACGATGCTGCGGATATCGATAGCCTCTACCGTAACCAGAACTGGCTTTTCCTTTTGAGCGACCAGGTGAAACGTGAATCGGAGACTTTTCTTTCTAAAGAAGAAAGGGAGAAATATATCGTTCATATTCCTCTTTCCAAAGAGAGGAAGGTCTCGTTGCCAACCGGTTATGTGAAGGGGCAGAATATCTTTAACCTTTTCTCTAAACTTACCGTGGGGTATCATCAGGTGGATGATTTCTCCAACCTGCCTATTCCTTACCGTTGCGTGGCGGTAGATCTGGTAGAAGGCAAGGAGGTGGTGTTTTCATCGGGCTCGTTGCCATTGGCGATGCGTGCCAGCATGTCGATACCGGGCGTGTTTGCTCCGGTAGAATGGAAAGGGAAGATGCTGGTGGATGGCGGCGCCTTGAACAATCTGCCGGTTGATGTGGCAAAGGAAATGGGAGCGGATGTGATTATCTGTGTAGATTTGAGTACCGGTTGGAAGAAGAAGGAAGAGCTGAAATCGGCTTCTTCTGTTGTTGAACAGCTCATAAGTATGATGGGGCAGAACAAATACCGGAAGAATATGGCTGAAGCCGATCTTTATATCAATCCTTCTCTGAAAGGTTATTCGGCAGCCAGTTTCCAATCTGAAGCCATTGATACCATGATACAGCGGGGAGAACAGGCTGCCCGCCAGAAATGGGATGAGCTGATGGCTCTGAGAAAGTATATCTATGCTGATGCTTGTGATTCTGTTGCCTCTGATGATACATTACAGGATAAACGCATCAAACTGCAGAAACCTTCTCAGGCGGAAGCCTATCATATAGGAAGCATCCGGATAGAAGGCATCAGCGGAGAGGAGGAAAAGTGGATTAGAAAGAAAATTGCTCTACGGGAGAATTCGGAAGTCAGTCCTGAGGAGATAGATGGCACACTTGCTATGCTCAGGGGACTGAATATCTTTTCGCGTGTAGAATACAGACAGTCTAACGAGGAACCTTATGACCTGGTATTCATGCTGGAACCCAACGAATCCAGAAGAATCAGTGTAGGTGCACGTTTTGATACACAAGATCTGGCGAGCGTCATCGCTCAGATATCCAACAACCAGCAGTTTTCTACCCGTCATCATTATGCCTTTACAGGACGCATTTCCCGTAATCCATATCTGGAAATGAAATATGCCTATGGCAACCTTTTCGGAGCGAAAATTGGCATTTCCTATCGTATGGCTCATTATGATTTCGACCTTTATGCGGACAAGCATAAGTTGGATGCCCTAGAGTTTCTTTCGCATTCTTTCGCTGGATTCTATACCCGCGATATCGGTAATTTCAGATTGAAATCGGGAGTGCAGTTTGATTATTATCATTATCATTCTGACATGTTCGAACGCGACGGAAGCATCCAGACACGTTCGTCAGACCATTTCCTGAATTACTTTGCATCTGTTGTGATGGATACTTACGACCGCCGTTATTTCCCGACCCGTGGCAGCCGCATTCAGGTTCTGGGCATTCTGCATACGGATGACGGAATACATTATGCTGATGGTAATCCTTTTGGCGAGGCTGCTTTTCAAGGAGAATGTGCCGTACGTCTCAATTCCAGATTCTATCTGCTTCCTAAACTCAAAAGCCGCTTCTTGTTTGGAAGTTCCGTACCAGCCATTTATCAGAATTATGCAGGTGGAGCAGCTGATGGTTACTATCTGCCTTGGCAGGTGGCATGGGAGAGTGCGCAGCATGTTCATCTGCTGGAGCGCAATGTGGTGACAGGTCAGCTCGGTTTCCGTTATCGGGTAAAAGGCAAGTTCTACCTTACTGCCTTGGGAGAGTATGGCAAGGAAGCCCGCAAGTTTTCTCATATTCTCATCGGTGATGATTTGTGGGGAGGAGCCTTGCGGGCATCCTATGATTTCGTGTTGGGTCCGGTAAGCATTCAGGCTAATTATTCTAGCTTGGGTAAGAATGTTGGATTCTATATCAATGCAGGATTCGTATTCTGATTTCCTTAATTGCTGCCCATATAATAAATAAGGTGGGGTTTCTCTTTGCCGAACAAGAATAAATCATTACCTTTGCAGCTGTTTAGAAAACATATAGAATGTATTTTGCAATCTTGAATTTTAGAATATAATAAATAAAAAGAGAGAATAAGATGAAACTGAGATTTTTGAAATTGATGCTGCTGCTCTTCATCCTGCCTTTGCAGATGCTGGCGGCAGAACTGGGCGTGGCTGGTAAGCAATTGGCTGCATTGCCTGGAGTAAGTAACGTGGAAACGCTGAAAAGTACGCATTTCCCAGAAAAGTATGTGTTCTTTATCAAGCAACAGCTCGATGCCAAGGATGCATCCAAGGGCTATTTCGAACAGAGGGTAGTGCTCTGCCATAGAGGATTCGACCGTCCTACCGTGCTCGTGACTGAAGGATATAATGCCAACTATGCGTTGCGCGAAGGATATATCGAGGAACTTTCCAAGCTCTTCGATACGAATATCATTACCGTAGAGTACCGTTATTTCGACAAGTCGATGCCTAGTCCTTGCAACTGGGATTATCTTACCGTTGAGAATTCGCTCTATGATCTGCATCATGTAAACCAGACCCTGCATGCGATGTACAAGGGAAAATGGATTGCTACCGGCATCAGCAAGGGCGGACAGACTACGATGTTCTACCGTTCTTACTTCCCTGATGATGTAGATATTTCTGTGCCATACGTAGCTCCGCTCAACAAGGGTGTGGAGGATGGACGACATGAGAAGTTCCTGCAATATCAGGTATCAACCAAGGAAAACCGACAGAAGGTGCTCGATTTCCAGTTGCTCCTCTTCAAGCGAAAGGCTGCGTTGCTGCCAATGTTCGAGAAATATTGCAATGATAAGAAATATGTATTCAATGCTCCGCTGGCAGAGATTTTTGATTTCTCTGTATTCGAATACGCCTTTGCTTTCTGGCAGTGGGGAGAAGACATCAACAAGATTCCTGCAAGAGAGGCAGATGACAAGACGGTGTTTGATTACTGGATCAACATGTGTGAACCAGACTATTTCACCAATTATAATGCCACAGCCTCGTTTGATGTGCAGGCAGCCCGGGAGTTGGGTTATTACGGCTATTATACCAAACCATTCAAGAAATATCTCAGTATCAAGACAGCTAAGGGCTATCTGAAGAAACTGATGGTGCCAAAGGGAGCAGAAAACGTGAAGTTCTCGCCAGAACTCTATAATCATACGGTAGAGTTCCTGACCAAGAATGATCCGAAGATGGTTTATATTTATGGCGATATCGATCCTTGGGGAGCTTCGGGCATTTTTGGCTTGCCTTTCACCAAGAACAAGAAGAACCTGCATGTTTATATGTGTCATGGCGGTTCGCACAAAACTCGCATCTTGTCGTTCCCTGAGCCTACAAGACAGGAAATCATCAGTCTGATAGGTAGTTGGCTGAAGGAATAATGCTTTCATCAACCAACCATGATGGATAAAATGAAAGTTTTTTTCAAAAAATATCCATAAAAGTTTGGTGGTTTCAGAAAAATGTATTACCTTTGCACTCGCTTTTGAAAACAAAGCTTTTAGCAGAGGCACCCTTAGCTCAGTTGGTAGAGCAACTGACTCTTAATCAGTGGGTCTAGGGTTCGAATCCCTAAGGGTGTACAAAAAACTCCGAAGAATCAATCTTGGTTCTCCGGAGTTTTTTTTCTATGCCCCGCATGGAGTAACTCTGTTTTTTATCGTATCTTTGCAACTGATGAATAGAACAGACTTGACACAAGGTAGCATTTGGGGGAATATCACGACCTTTCTGTTACCTTATATTCTGGCTTATTTCCTACAGATTCTCTATGGTTTGGCCGATCTTTTCGTGATAGGTAGATATTGTGGTGTAGATGGTACTACGGCTGTATCTAATGGTGCGCAGGTAATTATGGGCTATCATTTTGGACTTCGTTCTGGAAGCAGCAGAGCGTTACTCTATAGATGCTACAGAGTTGCTGGCAGATTTCATCGAAAGTAATCCTGTTGCCCATACGCTACGTAATACGTATATTTATAAACAAGCAAGTTGATATTTATTCACTTACGAAACTTCAGTAATTTACAATTAATAGTTTATAGGTTGCTGTTTACTGATGATTTTGGGGGAATTGGCTGATAAGTTGCTGATGGGCTGGTGGCGATATAGGGGCGTCAGTATGAGAATATTAACAAAAAAAAGAGTGTGTCATGAATTTATGATACACTCTTTTTTTTATTCTGTTTAATTACATCTTCTTTATCCGTTTGCGATATTTCCGAAGAAATCGAATGAGGCATCCCAATCCTTCCAGACTGGCTCTCTGCCCAATTCCTTCAATCTCGCATTGATAACCTTGGCGGTACGCTCATCGCTCACGGTGAACTGCTCCAATGCCTGAGGATAGGTATGATAACCACCAGGATTTACCTTTGATTCTGCCGACATGGTGGTGACACCCAGTGTTGCCATGTTGTCACGGATGTAGGCAGGCTCACGGGTAGAGTAGGAGATATCTACATCGTGGTCGAAGATACGCATGGCGAAAGTTGCCTGTGCCAACTGCTTGTCGGTCATGAAGCAGTTTGGCTGGAAACCTTCGTTCTGTGCAGGGCGCATACGAGGGAAGTTCACGCTGTACTTGGTCTTCCAGTAGTGCTTCTGCAGGTAGCGCAGGTGATGAGCCATCATCACAACATCCGTGCGCCATTCCTTCTCCAAGCCGATGAGTACACCCATACCGATGGAATGAACGCCTGCCATACCCATGCGGTCGAAACCATCGCAGCGCCACTCAAACTTGCTCTTCATGCCACGTGGGTGGTAGAGCTTGTAGTGCTCGTGGTTGTAGGTCTCCTGGAAACAGATGACGCCGTTCATACCATGGTCGGCGAGGGTCTTGTAATCCTCTGTAGAGAGCGGCATCACCTCAATCTTCACGTTAGAGAAATACTTCTTGGCGATGTCGATTGCCTTGGCAAGATAAGGGGTGCCAGCCTTGGCTGGGTTCTCGCCCGTAACGAGAAGGATGTTCTCGAATGGAGCCAGCTGCTTGATGGCCTTGTACTCGTTCTCAATCTGCTCTGGGGTGAGGATGGTGCGTGCCATCGGATTCTCACGATGGAAACCGCAATACACGCAGGAGTTGGAGCATGAATTGGTGATGTAGAGAGGAATGAACATCGACATGGTCTTGCCGAAGCGCTCCTCGGTATATTTGCGGGAAAGACGCGCCATTACCTCCAGGTATGGCTCGGCTGCCGGTGAAATCAGCGCCATGAAGTCGTTCACATCGCAATGGTCCTTGGCAAGGGCACGACGCACATCATTATCGGTCATTCGAGCTATGCGCTCCGTGGTCTCCTCCCAACTGATATTCTTTAATTCGTCTGAAAACATTTTCTTACTTTTTAAACTTTCTCAAATCGTGTGTCAACTTGGCTGCACAGAAGTTTGGACCACACATGGTGCAGTACTCACCGTCTGTATGACCTGCCTCCTCGAAATACTTCAAGGCGAGCTCTGGGTCGAGAGAGAGGTGGAACTGGTCTCTCCAGCGGAACTCGAAACGTGCCTTGGAGAGGGCGTTGTCGCGGATAGTTGCACCTGGATGACCCTTTGCTAAATCGGCAGCATGAGCGGCAATCTTATAGGTTACCACACCTGTGCGCACATCTTCCTTGTTAGGCAAGGCGAGGTGCTCCTTAGGTGTTACATAGCAGAGCATTGCTGTGCCGAGCCATGCTATCTGGGCGCCACCGATGGCTGATGTGATGTGGTCGTAACCTGGAGCGATATCGGTAACCAATGGGCCGAGGGTGTAGAATGGTGCCTCGTGACAGTGGTCGAGCTGGCGCTCCATGTTCTCCTTGATCTTCTGCAATGGCACGTGACCAGGACCCTCGATGAAGGCCTGTACATTCTTGTCCCAGGCACGGGTAACAAGTTCGCCCATGGTATCCAACTCGGCAAACTGGGCTGCATCGTTGGCATCGGCAATACAGCCTGGGCGCAGACCATCGCCCAATGAGAGAGCAACGTCATACTGTGCCACGATGTCGCAGATGTCGTCGAAGTGCTCATAGAGGAAGCTCTCCTGGTCGTGGTAGAGACACCACTTGCTCATGATACTACCGCCACGGCTCACGATACCGCAAAGACGGCTATCGGCGAGATGCACGTTGTGGCGACGGATGCCGGCATGGATGGTGAAGTAGTCAACACCCTGCTCGCACTGCTCGATGAGGGTATCACGGAATACCTCCCAGTTCAGATCCTCTACCTTGCCGTTTACTTTCTCCAAAGCCTGGTAGATAGGCACGGTTCCTACCGGTACAGGGCAGTTGCGCACAATCCATTCACGGGTTTCGTGGATGTTGTCGCCGGTAGAGAGGTCCATCAAGGTATCGCCTCCCCACTTGCAAGACCATACAGCCTTATCTACCTCTTCCTCGATGCTGGAGGTAGTGGCAGAGTTACCGATGTTGGTATTGATCTTCACGAGGAAGTTGCGGCCGATGATCATCGGTTCGCTCTCCGGGTGGTTGATGTTGGCAGGAAGAACGGCACGTCCGCGTGCAATCTCATCACGCACATACTCAGGGGTGATATGGGTATCGATGCCCAACTCCTGGCAGTTCATGTTCTCGCGGATAGCCACATACTCCATCTCTGGAGTGATGATGCCAGCCTTGGCGTAAGCCATCTGGGTGATGTGCTTGCCAGCCTGTGCACGGCGAGGTAACTGGATGTGCTCGAAGCGGAGGTGGTCGAGGCTATGGTCAGCAAGGCGCTGCTTGCCATACTCGCTGGTAACCTCCTTGAGCTGCTCGGTATCGTTGCGGTCGATAATCCACTGCTCGCGCATTCTTGGCAAGCCCTTCTTCAAATCTACCTGATAGTTAGGGTCGCTGTAAGGACCGCTGGTATCGTAGATATAAACCGGAGCGTTTGGCTCTGTATGTGGAATGCCGCGCTCATCCTTCACAACAGTAGGAGTGAGGTTTACCTTGGTCATTCCAACCTTGATCTGTGGGAAGAGTTTTCCCTGCATATACGCCTTTTCTCTCTGGGCGTAAGCTTTCTTATCGTTTGGCATAATGTTTTTAAAGGTAAAAAGGTAAAAAGGTAAAAGGGTAAAAAGAGCGTTCTTGCTTCTTTGCCTTCATCCTTCATGCCTTTTATTATCTATATTATAATTAATCATTGAGGAATGCGGTGAGAGGAGAACTTGCCTCAGCACAATCGCTGATGGCTCCGAGACCTGCCTCGTAAGCACGGCGACCGCATACTACAGCTTCCTTGAATGCCTTAGCCATCTCTACAGGGTCACCGGCAACGGCGATAGCTGTGTTGACCAAGCAAGCGCTGGCACCCATCTCCATAGCCTCGGCAGCGTGGCTAGGCGCACCGATACCTGCATCTACTACAACTGGAACAGTAGCCTGCTCGATGATGATCTGCAGGAAGTCCTTCATTCTCAATCCCTTGTTGGTACCGATAGGTGCAGCAAGTGGCATCACGGTAGCAGCACCAGCCTCTTCGAGGTGCTTGCAGAGGGTTGGGTCTGCCTGACAATATGGCAATACCACGAAACCGAGTTTTACCAGTTTCTCTGTAGCCTTCAGCGTCTCGATAGAGTCTGGAAGAAGATAGCGAGGGTCTGGGTGGATTTCGAGCTTGAGCCAGTTGGTTCCGAAAGCCTCGCGAGCCATCTGTGCTGCGAAGACAGCCTCCTCGGCGTTGCGCACGCCACTGGTGTTAGGAAGGAGCTGGATATTTGGGTTCTGCACAATATGAGAGAGCAGATCGTCCTGCTTGTCTTCGAGTTCGATACGTTTCATAGCAACAGTAACCATTTCTGTTTCTGATGCTTTGATGGCTTCAGCCATGAGGGCATTGTTGTTAAACTTTCCTGTACCCAAGAAGAGGCGGGAGTTAAACTCTCTGCCTGCGATTACTAATTTTTCCATTGTTTTATTATAGAGTTGTTATTTTTGTTTTCATTTCTGTAGGAAAAGTACTTTTGGGTGATTCTTTTCCGCAGTATTCTGAGACCATTATCCTCCGCAGAACGCTTTTACGATAACGATGTCTGCTCCTTCTGCGATGATTGTGTTTTCCCATTCATCACGAGGCACCATTTCGTTACTGATAGCTACAGCAACTCCTGTAGCTGGCAAATCGAGTTCCTGGGCTAACTCCCTGATGGTTTTAGCCTGTGTCTCGGTCTCTTTGTTGTTGATAGTTACTTTCATATTCTGTTCGTTTTATATGATGAATAATCCGTTTGTTTACGCTTTTCTATCGCCCGAAAGCGATGATAAGATAATATGTAATCAAACACGGTGAACTTCCAGATGAAAGCCTTAAGAGAAAGAATAAAGCGCTATCAAATATCCCTGCGACAGCATTACCTGCATCAGGTTCTATGGGTATCATCTCAGCCGAATCTTTCAGCACCCCGTGATAATCGCTTGCAAAAGTAATGATAATATCGGAAAAACAATAGAATTTCAAAAATATTTATGCTAAATTAACGCAGAATGCACCTTTCGCTTTACTGGTGTTTCTTTCTGCAATCCGGGCATTCGCCTTTGATGACAAAGGAAATAGAGTGGGGGTAAAAGCCTTCGGGCAGCTCGAAACTTGGAATATGGATATCCTCCATACAGAAGGAACGCTGGCAAGATTCGCAGTAGAAATGAATATGCCCGTCGTGATGATCGCAAGCTCCTTTTTCTTCGCAGAGTTCGTAGCAGAGTACGCCTCGCCCATCTTCGAAGGCATGTACCACATCATGTTCCAGAAAGAGGGTAAGGGTACGGAAGATGCTCGACTTGTCCATCGAAACCATCTTTCGTTCCAGATTGCTCAGACTCTGCGGGTTCTGTTCGCCCATCAGGGTCTTCATTACGAGTATGCGGTTGGCGGTTGGCCGAATGCCTTTCGATTCCAGCCTGCTGATCATATCTTGTGAATTCATCGTTTCTTCTTTTTAAAATTTTTACTAACCGGTTGCAAAGATACAAAAAAAGCGTGTAAGTATGGTAACTTACACGCTTTTTCTTTATTTAAACGTAATTACTTTTTGCTTTCAATCTAGTTTATGCCGCAGCATGAAGGGATTGGAACCCTTATGCGCAAGCACAACCACGGCTTCTGTTCAAAGCCTCACCATACATTTCCATTGCGGTCATGTAATTTGCAAGAATAGCCTTCAAGGCCTTCTTGATGTTTGCATACATTGTTTTCATAATCGTTATCCTTTTTTTAAAAATTAATACTTGGCATTTCTGCCATTTCCTTTTTCCTTTTATTCATGAACGGTGGTCAATTTTACTTGCCCATCTCCATGTTGTTGTTTACATTTACAGCCTTGACAATCATAGCTGCCACAACTGCAAGAATCATTACTGTCGTCATCATAATTTGTTTCCTTTCTTTCTTTGTGGAGCCTCCATGTGAGGTCTCCTGTTTTACATTATCCTTTTACAATCTCACTGTTTTCTGGTGCAAAGGTAATGCCTTTTTCTTGAATATCTGTCACAAAGACATGACAAAATGATGAAAAAGGGGCTTTTTTTGATACACGTCAACTAAACAGCAATGGCGGCTTGATATACGTCAAGCCGCCATGCTGTCAAATTGAGAAATGTGTCATATTTCTTATGTTTCTTCGGATTTCTGATGCTAGATCAGTTCCAGAATCTTGTCGAGAATCTTTTCTACGGTTGAAGAATCGGTTGCTTCATCGAGTTTCTGGTTGATTTTCTCTTCCAGTTTCTTGCTTACCTTGTCGGCAGCCTGATCCATGGCCTGGTTTGCCTTGTCTTCCAGTTTCTTCTGAACGGAAGCGCCCAGTCCGTCTTCTTCTGAACCATCGCTGCTATTATCGCTTACCGAAGGGGATTCATCGGTTGATGAGCTGGTGGTTTCTTCTATCTGCAGATTGTCGGCACCTTCCAGCGCCTTCACCATATCATCAGCATTCATCGTGTAAACGCTGCCAAGGATTCCGAAGCTTACGGTGTGTTGCTTGCCATTAAACTCAACGGTTCCCTTAGAGCATACGATATAGTTGTGGTATTCGAAGAGCTGGTTCATCACTTCATCAATAGCGCTTCCTGCCATCATTTTGGCAATGGAACGGATGCTTTGGGTGAAGAAGTTGTTATCACTGGTTTCTGTAGCCTTGTCGATAGCCTTGGCTGCCTCAGTCTTAACCTTTTCTTTATGGGTATCAGGTCCTGGATTGGTTATGGCGAAAACCAGGAAGAGAAGTACGATAAGACCTAAGATGATTTTCCAGAGGGTCTTGCTCGATTTTTTCTTTTCCGGTTCCTGTCTGTAGCCCTGGTTCATGGCAGCGCCGTGCTGAAAGCCTTGCTGGTAAGCCTCCTGCTGTGCCTGCTGGAAACCCTGCTGGTTTGCAGCCTGAAAGTTTGCTGCTTCTGTCCCGTTGTTGCCGGCTGCATCTGCTGATGTTCCTTCTGCATTTTCTTTGTTGGCTGTATTAGCTTTGATTGCTTCTACAGTTTCAAGAACAGTCTTCAGTTCTGCTATTTTCCAAGCTGGAGTCCAGTCTTTCATGCCTTGTGCCCAAACAAGGGTTTCGGGTGTGATAGCCTTCTGGACGAGTTGCTCCTGACTGAATGGACCCGCTTGCAGTCCGTTATTCTCAATGATAAAATATTCCATCATGTATTCTTTTATATAATATTTTTCTTAAAAGCCAATAAGGAGTTTCTTTCACTCTTCATTGCTTATTAGTGTGTAGCTTTCCACCATGCTGTTTTCTCTCTGCCCTTGATAGCTACGCTGTGCTGGCTAGGGTCGGAGATAGAAAGACCGCAATAATTTTTCACTTTAAAGGTTGTACCTCTATAACTCATTAACCCTGTATAAGCCTGTTCGGTATGAGCAGCAGCTTTGATAGTGAGTTTCATCTGTGAATTAAATTTGTCTTTCAGAGAGCCGCTTGGAACAAGACTATCTACGTATACGCTCATGTCGTAGAAGAGGTTGGGAGAGAAACCATCCAAAGGCTGTATGGAATCGAGCGGAACGGATGATGAGAGGGTATATTTGCTGTTGATTTCCTTCATCACACTGGCTAGCTTTTCCATTTGTCTGCAGTCGATGGCTGCCATGTTGCAGAATGGAACGCTACTATTCTTGTAGAAATTGACAGTTCCGTTGACTAATCCTGAGTAGTTGGGTGCTGAACTGTTGAGGTAACTCCATATGGTTTTGTATGGATAGCCGGCTCCCATTACTTCGCTACTTGAACTGATCATGAAATTGGTAACATCTTTCAGTTCGTATGCAGTCTCTACATTGCCCATATAGCATGCATCGAAGAGAATGTATTGCATCTTGGTGCCGCTGAGTTTGATTCCTTCGGCCAGGGTAGGAACGTCGAGAGCGTTTTCTTCTAAACTTACGCTTCCGAAGAAACGGGTGATAGGATTGTTGGGATCGGGACCATACTGTATTCCGCTGAAATTACCGGTAGCGGTAGGGTAGCTGGTGCTTCCTTTCTGAGCAAAACCAGCATTAGGTCTAGCCATATAGGGATAGTTAACCCAATCGCTCTTGTAGGTCCATCCGCAGCCATGAGCTCCGATGATGAGCGAATAGTTCAGGGCTTCAGCACGGCGTTTCACCTCATTCAGAATCTCTGCAAATCCTTCAGCTGTAGTATATGTTGCTTCATCGTATGTCTTCAACGTGTCGCGGATGACGGCTTTCTTGTTGCCGTCATACTGAAGATCAATGAGATAGCTCTTCCTGTAATTCTGGCTCATGAAGACCATTACACGCGAATTGTTCAAGCCTTTCTTGGCAACAATACCTTCGCAGATACTGTCAACGTTGTTTTCCAAAAAACTTGTGAGACCGGAAGTGTTGGTTCCACCCGTCCAAGGATAGAAGACGAAGATAGTCTGCTTATTGACGCTTTCTACATCAATAGCTTCATCGCCACAACTGGTGAAAGTTGCTGCTAGAGATAGCGTACATATAAATAAGGTGAAAAGCTTCTTGATCATAATTAAAAATGTTGAATGTTGAATGTTGAATGTTGAGTTGCAATCTTGCTAACGAATCAGCTTGACTAATTCAACATTCTACACTCAACATTCAACATTAAATATAATACTATTATTTCTTCTTGAGTTCCTCGATGGTTGCCTTGAGGGCAGCAATCTTCTCAACAGAGTCGCTTTCCTTCTTGCGCTCCAGGGCTACTACCTTCTCAGGTGCGTGAGCTACGAAGTTCTCGTTGCCGAGCTTCTTGCGTACGCCCATCAGGAAGCCTTCCAAGTGCTTGAGCTGAGCCTCTGCCTTCTCAATCTCGGCAGCTACGTCGATGAGGTCGCCCAATGGTACGGCAAACTCGTCGGTACCTACCATGAAGCTTGATGCATCGGCACTCTTCTCAGCGATGACCTCAATCTTATCAAGGTTCGCCATCTTCAGCGTTACGTCGTTGTAAGCCTCGAAATCGTTCTTGCCTACTACCTGAAGAGACAACTGTTCCTTTTGGGCAATGTTCTTCTGGTTGCGAACGGTACGAACACCGGCGATAATCTGCTTCACAGCCTCGATATCTGCTGCCAACTTCTGCTCCTCGGTTGTAGGTGCAGGAATATCCAGCTTCTCGCGCATGATGCTCTCGCCATCCTTGCGGTCGTAGATGTGCTGCCACAACTCCTCGGTGATGAATGGCATGAATGGATGCAACATCTTCAGGAGGGCATCGAAGAAACGGAGGGTAGCATCGTAGCTCTTCTGGTCGATAGGCTGGCCGTAAGCTGGCTTCACCATCTCCAGGTACCAGGATGAGAACTCATCCCAGAACAGCTTATATACAGTCATCAATGCCTCAGAGATACGGTAGTCCTTAAACTGCTTCTGCATCTCCTCGTTCACCTCCTTGAGCTTGGCATCAAACCACTTCACGGCGATTTCTGCACTCTTAGGCTGCTCGATATCTGCTGTCTCCCAACCCTTCACGAGGCGGAAGGCATTCCAGATCTTATTGTTGAAGTTACGTCCCTGCTCGCAGAGGCTCTCGTCGAAGAGGATGTCGTTGCCCGCTGGAGCACTGAGCATCATACCCATACGAACACCATCGGCACCAAACTTGTCAATCAGAACCAGTGGGTCTGGTGAGTTACCGAGACTCTTGCTCATCTTACGGCCCAGCTTATCGCGGACGATACCTGTGAAATATACGTGCTTGAATGGCATCTTGCCACGATACTCGTAGCCAGCCATGATCATACGTGCTACCCAGAAGAAGATGATATCCGGACCAGTTACGAGGTCGGAAGTAGGGTAGTAGTAGTTGATCTCCTCATTGTCAGGATGCTCAATACCATCAAACAGAGAGATAGGCCACAACCATGAAGAGAACCAGGTGTCGAGGCAGTCGCTCTCCTGCTCAAGATCCTCAGCCTTGATGTTGGCATTCTTCTCCTGAGCGAGTTTCAGAGCCTCCTCTGCAGTCTCAGCTACCACGAAATCCTTCTTGCCGGCATTGTCGAAGTAGTAGGCTGGGATGCGGTGACCCCACCAGAGCTGACGGCTGATACACCAGTCCTTGATGTTCTCCAACCAGTGGCGATAGGTGTTCTTGTACTTCTTAGGATAGAACTCTATATCATCGTCCATTACTGGAGGAAGGGCGATGTCGGCAAAGTGCTGCATCTTGAGGAACCACTGTGTAGAGAGCTTTGGTTCGATAGGCACATTGGTACGCTCTGAGAAGCCCACCTTATTATTATAGTCCTCAATCTTCTCCATCAGACCGGCGTTCTGAAGGTCGATGGAAATCTGCTTGCGCACGTCCATGCGGTCCATACCTACATAGAGACCTGCTGCCTCGCTGATGGTACCATTGTCGTTGAAGATGTCGATGGTCTCCAAACCGTGCTTCAAACCGAGTGCGTGGTCGTTGATATCGTGAGCTGGAGTTACCTTCAAGCAACCAGTACCGAATTCGATATCTACGTATGTATCCTCGATGACAGGAATCTCACGGTTTACGAGAGGCACGATAACGTGCTTACCCTTCAGCCAGGTATTCTTCTTATCCTCTGGGTTGATACACATGGCAGAGTCACCCATGATGGTCTCAGGACGGGTGGTTGCTACTACAGCATAGTATCCCTTCTCATCCTTGTGTATCACGTTCTCCTCATCCACCTGCTTGCAGTCCTGCTCTACTACATAATACTTCAAGTGGTAGAGCTTAGAGTGCTCGTCCTTGTAGATAACCTCTTCGTCAGAGAGCGCAGTCTGAGCCTTAGGGTCCCAGTTAACCATGCGCACGCCACGATAGATGAGACCCTTCTTGTACAGGTCGCAGAATACGTGGATGACGGCACGAGAGCGGGTCTCGTCCATGGTGAATGCTGTGCGGTCCCAGTCGCAGCTGGCACCGAGTTTGCGGAGCTGTTTGAGGATGATGCCACCGTGCTCATGAGTCCAGTCCCAAGCATGCTTGAGGAACTCCTCGCGGGTAAGGTCGGTCTTCTTGATGCCCTGCTGAGCGAGGCGGTTAACCACCTTAGCCTCGGTAGCGATACTGGCATGGTCGGTACCTGGTACCCAACATGCGTTCTTGCCCTCCATGCGAGCACGGCGAACGAGAATATCCTGGATAGTATTGTTGAGCATGTGTCCCATGTGGAGCACACCCGTTACGTTTGGTGGAGGGATAACCACTGTATAAGGTTCACGACCATCTGGCTTAGAGCTGAAAAGCTTGTTGTCGAGCCAGTACTGATACCATTTACTTTCCACTGCTTGTGGATCGTATTTACTTGCTAATTCCATTGTTTATATCTAATTTTTATTCTTTTTCTTTCTTTTTCTTTAAAAAACGGTGCAAAGATACTAATTTTTGGGCGAAAAATACTATCTTTGCATCAAAATTATTAATTTTTGCACAAAACGATGGTTAGTAATACAGGAAAAGGACATACGAAAGAAGAAAAACTGGCGGCGTTCAGCCGCTTGCTGGATGTGCAGGACCGTTTGCGCCTGCAGTGTCCATGGGATAAAAAGCAGACATTCGAGAGTCTTCGTCCGAATACGATCGAGGAGACTTTCGAGCTTTGTGACGCCTTGATGAAGCGCGATTACAAGGATATCAAGAAGGAGTTGGGCGATGTGTTGGAGCACGTGATGTTCTATAGCATCATCGGCAGAGAAGACGGCGAGTTCGATATTTGCGATGTTTGCAATCAGGAGGCAGATAAATTGATGTTCCGCCATCCTTTCATCAACTGGAAGGAGGAAGGAAATTGGACGGTTTCGAATCCTGATATGTATATCAACGATGAGGGACAGGTGGTATATAGAGAGTCTGAAGAAGCAGAAACCGGGAAGGCTGGAACTGCCAGTTCGGAAGAAACCTTGGCTCTTGGCGCCAGCAAGCCGAAAACTGCTACTTCTGTTGAGAAAACCTGGGAACAGATCAAGCAGCAGGAGAAGGATGGTAATGAGCGGGTGTTGAGCGGTGTCCCAAATTCTCTTCCGTCTCTTATCAAGGCTTATCGCATTCAGGACAAGGCTAGAAATGTAGGCTTCGACTGGAAAGAAAAAGAAGATGTGTGGGAAAAGGTACAGGAGGAACTGGAAGAACTCAAGGTGGAACTGGCTAAAGGCGACAAAGAGAATTCTACCCGGGAATTGGGCGATTTCATCTTCTCTGTAATCAATGCAGCACGTCTCTATAAACTCAATCCGGATAATGCGCTTGAGAAAACCAACCAGAAGTTTATCCGCCGTTTCAGCTACGTAGAAGATCATAGCTTAAAGCAAGGTAAAAACTTGAAAGATATGAGCTTAGAAGAAATGGATAAACTATGGAATGAAGCAAAACTTCAGGAGAAAAAGGATGATAAATAACGGTGAATCTGATAATCTTATCGACTCATCAATATAATAATAAAAACTAAAGTGTTATGAAGAAATTAGTTTATGTAACAATAGCTTTGGTGGCGCTTTTCGCAGCCAACAGTTGTAAGAACAAAAATAATGTTCCTGTTATCAGTGCAGCAGATTCGGTAGAGGTAGAGGATGCAATGAACGATTCTACCATTTATGGTGTATGCGGTGAGGGAACCTCTATGCATAGCCTGGAGCTGATTTCTGATGATGGTGACACCCTTTCGGTGTTTATTGACGATGAGAATCCTGATGTTGTTCAGGGAGGATTGCTGGCTGGCGACCGTATTGCTCTTATCGGTTATAAGGCAGAGGATGGAGAGATGATGGCCCAGAAGATTATCAATCTGACATCCCTCTTGGGTAAATGGACTTCTCTGGATAAGAATTTTGATATCTTGGAAGGTGGAGAGGTGAAGAACAATGTGAAGGCTGAAACTAATCCTTGGACTAGCTGGAAGATACTCAATGGTAAACTTTTGCTGAATAAGGATACTTTCGCTATTGACAAATTGGGTTCTGACAGTCTTATGTTGGAGAATACTCAGGGTATCTTTGTTTTCAAGCGCCAAGAGTAAGGTCATCATGTTGAACCTGTAATTTATGATTTAGTTTTGGAACCATTTAAAGTACATATATTGGGGTGTGGCAGTGCTTTGCCCACCCTTCAGCATAGTGCCTCGGCTCAGATTATTGAGATGCGTGGCAAATGCTTTATGATGGATTGTGGAGAGGGTGCCCAGATGCAGTTCCGTCGCACTCATGTTCACTTTGCTAAGATAAATGCTATCTTTATTTCGCATCTTCATGGTGACCATTGCTTTGGCTTACTGGGACTTCTTTCTACCTTAGGTATGCTGGGCAGAACGGCTAAGTTAAAGGTGTATGCGCCAGAAAGTTACGGAGATTTATTTAAGCGTCAGATTGATTTCTTCATGCAGGGAATGGAATATGAAATCGAATTTGTTCCTGTAGATACCGAAAAGTCGCAAGTAGTATATGAAGATCATTCTGTAACCGTAGAAACCGTTCCTCTGCAGCATCGTGTGCCTTGTTGTGGGTACATCTTCAGAGAGAAACCGACATTGCCTCATATCCGTCGTGATATGATAGATTATTACGAGATTCCTGTAAGCCAGATTAATAACATCAAGAATGGAGCTGACTGGACAACGAAGGAGGGGGATGTAATACCTAATGCCAGATTGGTAATGCCTGCCGCTACTCCCCGCAGTTATGCTTATTGCAGTGATACCCGGTTTGTTCCGGGGTTGGCAGAAAAGGTAAAGGGGGTTACGGTGCTTTATCATGAGAGCACCTATACTTCGGAGAATGAGGACAGGGCTAAACTCTATTATCACAGTACGGCCCGACAGGCTGCAACTATAGCCAGAAATGCGGGTGTAGGCAAACTTCTTCTGGGACATTATAGTGCAAGATATAATAATGAAGAGGTATTGTTGAATGAAGCTAAAGAGGTGTTTGCGGAAAGTTATCTTACTCAGGAAGGTAAAGTGTTCTCTATAGAATAATATAGAAATATAAAAAAATGCCTTGCATCAAAAAAAAAGTTCATTTTTGATGCAAGGTTTTCTCTTTATATCGTTTAATCTTTAAAAAGGATTTGAAATTGGAATCGGAAAAGAATCTCTTAGACGACATCAATAGCGGCAGTCGGGCAGCCATGCACAGATTGTACGAACGCTATGTGGGGTATGCCATGGCCGTAGCGCTGAGGTATGTCCCTATGCGCGATGATGCTGAAGATGTAGTGCAAGATAGTTTTATAAAAGTCTTTTCCGGCATTTCAAAGTTTGAATATCGGGGTGAGGGAGCTCTTCAGGCTTGGCTCTTGCGGATAGTGACAAATGAAGCTGTCAACTTTGTAAGGCAGCAAAAACGCTTCACTATCGTGGACGAAGTTCCCGATGATATTGAGGATGAAGAGCCTGAAGTAGAAAGAGTTCCGCCTGCAGAACTGACAAGAATGATAGGAGAATTGCCTGATGGGTACAGACTGGTTCTTAACATGTTTGTTTTTGAACAGAAAAGCCATAAAGAAATTGCACAGCTGTTAGGCATTAAAGAAAGCAGTTCTGCTTCACAATATTTGCGGGCGAAAAAGCTGTTGGGCAAAAAGGTGAAAGATTATCTGAGCCAGGCAGATTGTAGTGATAATAAAGAGTTGAATCATATAAACGAGAAAAGTAATGAGTAACGATTGGACAAATAAACTTCGAGATCAGTTGGCAGACTACCAAGAGCCTGTCAGCCACGACATGTGGGCTGAGATAGAACAATCGCTTGCTCAGTCTAAAAAGGTTGGTGATGAGGAAACTGATGTAAAAAAGACCCCACGGGCTCGTTATGTTGTCTTGAAAAGATGGTCAGTAGCTGCAGCTATTGCTTTATTGGGAGTAGGAGGCAGTTATGTTTATCTGCATGATGATGAACCGGGACAGACTAACTTAGCTGTTCAGAGTTCTTTCTCTACAGCATCAGGTTCAAGCAGGACTTCTTCTGCTGTCCGTGCAGAAGCACAATCGGCAGGAAGTAAAAATGCTATCTTGCTTGCTGAAAACAATGCATCTGCACATCAGGTGAATCGTCATTTATCGGGGCGTCAATTGAACCATAGTAAATTTTCTGTCTCTTTCCAGGAGCGGACTGTTGCTGATGATCATGAAGTAATGCTTGCAGCAGAGGTAGAAATGCCAGAACAGTCTGTTAATGCAGAGGTAAATGGTCGGGAATTATCTGTTTTGCAAAAGCAAAATGAGGATTCTGAAAGACAGATGGCCGTATCTTCTAATCATGCAACCAAGCCGTTGGAAGCAGATGGTGGGCAGAAGCTTTATGCTGGCAGGGTGCAGGATGGTCATTTTGAACGCAGTTATAAGGACAAGTATGAACAGAACTGGACCATGAACCTGTATGCAGAGAATGTAAGTCTGGGCTCTGGCAGTGATGGAATGTCAAACGGCATGTATGCGTCTTCAGATCCTCTTGCTGGTGGCGGCTTAGCTGATCATGGTGTTTTCCTGGCTGCTGCTTCTCCTTTAAGATATGCAATACCGAAATATGTTGAAGCGAAACATCATGCTCCTTTGGCTATAGGTGCTCAGGTTGGTATCGGACTTGCGCCTCGTTTGTCTTTGAGTACCGGTGTCGTATATACGCGTGTTGCTTCTGATTTCAAATCTTATGGTGTTTCAGAATTTGATACACATCAGGTTTTGCATTATGTGGGTGTTCCACTTGGTTTAAACTATGAGGTTTGGAGCACGGGAGGCTTTCATGCGTACGTAATGGCGGGTGGAGAAGCCGATTTCAACGTAAAGAATGATACAAAGGTTTCTGGTCATAAAGAGGACGTGAAACGTGATGGCGTTCAGTTCTCGGGTAAGGCTTCGCTTGGTGCACAGTATGATGTTACACCACAAGTGGGCTTCTATATTGAGCCAGGTGCAAAATATTATTTTGATAATGGCAGCGAAATAGAAAATACGTTTAAAGATAAGAAGTGGAATTTTAATCTCCAGTTCGGACTTCGTATTAATCTGAAATAGTGTTTGAGTCCAATTATTAATAAATATATGTACGAACTACATTTCATTTTATAACATTACATACGAGAAAAGGAAAGGGCAGTCTGCGTGATGCATGGCTGCCCTTTATTGTTTCCCATTTTCTTATTTCTTATTCAATAATTTTTCGCTCATATTGAGAGCGGCCTTTCTGCCGTCTCCCATGGCAAGAATTACTGTGGCTCCTCCTCGTACGATATCGCCGCCAGCGTAGATTTCTTCGATGGAACTCTGCATCTGGTCGTTTACGGCAATGGTGTTCTTCCGGCCGAGTTCCAGTCCTTCGATACTCTGTGGAACGAGTGGATTAGGACTTACTCCTACGGCAACAATTACCTGGTCGCACTCCAGCGTGATGGTCTCGCCTGTAGCTTCTGGACGACGACGGCCGCTGGCATCAGGTTCGCCAAGCTTCATCACATCGAGAACTACAGCCTTTACTGCGCCCTTATCGTCTGCCTCATATTCTTTAGGATTGTGCAATGTAAAGAAGTTGATTCCTTCTTCCTTGGCATGCTTCACCTCTTCGAGTCGGGCAGGCATTTCAGCCTCCGAACGGCGATATACCAAGGTTACGTCTGCTCCGAGTCGTTTTGCAGTACGGCAACTGTCCATAGCTGTATTTCCGCCGCCTACAACAACCACCTTCTTACCCAAGTTGATAGGGGTGTCGCTATGAGGATTGGCTGCATCCATCAGGTTTACACGGGTAAGATATTCGTTAGAAGACATGATGTTCAAGGCATTCTCTCCAGGAATATTCATGAAGTTTGGCAGACCCGCACCTGAACCAACGAAGATTCCCTTGAATCCTTGTTCTTCCAGATCTTTTACGGAAATGGTCTTGCCTACGATGCAGTCTGTAATAAACTTTACGCCCATCTTCTGAAGATTCTCAATCTCTACATCTACGATAGCATTAGGCAAACGGAATTCAGGAATACCATATTTCAATACACCGCCAATCTCGTGTAATGCTTCAAAGACGGTAACGTCGAATCCCTTCTTTGCCATATCGCCTGCAAAACTCAATCCGGAAGGTCCTGAACCAACTACGGCTATCTTGATGCCATTAGGTTCATCGCACTTTGGTACAGAGATGTTTCCACTCTGGCGTTCGTAATCGGCAGCAAAACGCTCCAGGTAGCCGATAGCTACAGCAGGCTCGTTCATCTTGAGATGTACACACTTGCTTTCACATTGCTTTTCCTGTGGACAAACTCGTCCGCAAACGGCTGGTAGGGCAGAGGTGTTCTTTAAAACCTTGGCTGCGGCAAGGAACTGGCCTCGCTCAATATTCTTGATGAAGGAAGGAATGTTGATACTTACCGGACAACCTTCCATACAGGTAGGCTTAGGACAGTCGAGACAGCGCTTGGCTTCGGTCAAAGCCATTTCCTTGGTTAAACCGATATTTACCTCTTCCGTACGGGTTGTGGCACGATAAAGAGGGTCAAGTTCTGGCATCTTTACGCGCTCTATAGCTGTACGTTCTTTTGCTTTCATCGAAGCGCGTAACTCCTTGCGCCACTCAGCGTTACGGTCGGTCAACTCTTCGATGCTCGCATCTGTAGGTTCTACGTCCATGATTACATCCGTAGTTTCTTTCTTCTTTCCTGCGTCTACAGTTGCAAGGTGCTCTTCGAAGTGTTCCATCTCTTTGCGTTCAACATCCTTGAAAGTGCCCATGCGCTTGAACATCTCGTCCCAGTCTACCTGGGCGCCGTCAAACTCAGGACCGTCGATGCAGACAAACTTGGTCTTTCCACCGATGGTTAAGCGGCAGGCACCGCACATACCGGTTCCATCCACCATGATGGTATTGAGCGAAACGTCTGTGGAAAGATTATATTTCTGGGTCAGGAGACAGCAGAACTTCATCATGATAGGAGGACCGATGGCGAAAACCTTATCGATATGTTCCTGATTGATAAACTTCTCGATTCCTACGGTTACAACACCCTTCTCGCCGTAACTTCCGTCATCGGTCATGATGATGAGCTCATCGCTAGATGCACGTACTTCATCTTCCATAATCACGAGGTCTTTGTTCCTACCCGCAATTACGGAAAGGACTCTGTTTCCTGCGGCTTTCAGTGCCTTGATGATAGGGAGCATAGGAGCTACGCCTACACCACCTCCGGCACAAATGACAGTTCCGAAGTTCTCGATATGTGTAGGATTTCCAAGTGGTCCCACCACGTCGTGAATCTCATCGCCTTCATTCAATGCACAGAGTTTGGTAGATGAAAGACCTACCTTCTGCACAACCAGTGTGATAGTTCCTTTCTCAATGTCAGCATCAGCGATGGTCAGCGGCATGCGCTCGCTGTTGTTGTCTACACGGATGATAACAAAGTTACCTGCCTTTCGGCTCTTGGCTATAAGTGGTGCTTCTACATCGAAGCGGAATACTTTCTCTGAGTATTGTACTTTCTTGATAATCTTGTTCATGGGCTATTAAATTTCTTAATGCTGATATATTAATATTTCTGGTTAGCTGTTTAGAGTTTGCTTCATGGTACATAAAAATGCAAAAGGATAACATCGGCTACCTTTGTGGCAGTCGAAGTTATCCTCGTACAATATATGTTATTTTTGTTTTTCGAATGTTTTGTATAATCGAGAAAAACTGAAAGTCTTACCGATACTTCAAATTAATCGAAATTTTTGTCATCAAGCATCTCGAAACCGCAGTATGGAACCAATACCTTAGGTACGCGGATTCCTTCTGGGGTCTGATTGTTCTCCAAGATGGTTGCTACGATACGTGGCAAGGCAAGAGCTGAACCATTCAATGTGTGGCAAAGTTCAATCTTCTTGTCATCTGTATGGCGATAGCGGCAGTGGAGACGGTTAGCCTGGTAGCTCTCGAAGTTAGATACTGATGAAACTTCCAACCAGCGACCCTGTGCAGCACTCCATGTCTCGAAGTCGTAGCAGATAGAAGAGGTGAAGCTCATATCACCACCGCAGAGACGGAGAATATGATATGGCAATTCCAACTTCTTCAAAAGACCTTCAACATGGTCGAGCATCTCGTTCAAACTCTCGTAAGAGTGACCTGGCTTATCGATGCGAACAATCTCTACCTTGTCGAACTGGTGCAGGCGGTTCAAACCGCGAACGTCCTTACCATAGCTACCTGCTTCACGACGGAAACAAGCTGAGTAAGCACAACGCTTGATAGGGAGATCTTTCTCATCGAGAATAACATCGCGGAAGATGTTGGTTACAGGAACCTCAGCAGTAGGGATAAGGAAGAGATTATCCAAATTAGCATGATACATCTGACCTTCCTTGTCTGGCAACTGACCGGTACCACGACCAGAGTCCTCGTTTACTACGTAAGGAGGCTGAATCTCCAGATATCCGCTCTTGCGAGCCTCATCGAGGAAGAATGCCTCAAGCGCACGCTGGAAACGAGCCATCTTGCCGATATATACAGGGAAACCTGCGCCAGTAATCTTAACGCCGAGGTCGAAGTCTACAAGATTATACTTCTTCAAGAGATCCCAATGGCAGAGAGCATCCTCGCCGAGGTTTGGCTTTTCGCCGCCTTCTTTCACAACAACGTTGTCGGCTGCGTCCTTACCTTCAGGAACCTGCTCGCAAGGGATGTTAGGAATTTCGAGCAACTGGTTGGTCATATCGTTCTGTGCTTTCTCCATGATCTCTTCAAGAGCCTTAGCGTCAGCCTTGAGCATAGCTACCTGAGCCTTTGCGCTCTCAGCTTCCTCTTTCTTACCTTCCTTCATAAGGGCACCAATCTGCTTAGCAAACTGGTTAGCCTGCTGCTTGTTGTTATCCAACTTCTGCTGAGCTTCACGACGAATCTTGTCGTACTCCAAAACTTTCTCTACGGCCTCACGAGCATTTGGAAAATGCTTTTTTTCGAGACCCTTAACTACACGTTCAGTTTCCTCACTGATAAGTTTAAGTGTAAGCATAAAATGTCTTTTAATTAAATAATTTACTATTTGTAGGCAAAAGTACAAAAAATATTTGTGATAGCGTAAAAAATTGCTGACTTTTTTACAGGGAAGGGTAGAATTAAAGTTTTTTTGTGGTTTTACAGGGTTAAGGAGCTTAGAGGGGGTGTAATCCGTGCCTAAAAACTTATATAAACGAAGAAAGCCTGCTCTAGGTATGAGCAGGCTTCTATGTTGTTTGTTTGGAATAGTTTTTTCTAAAACTTTAAAAATTAAGCGTCAGCTTTTTTGGTCTTCTCAGCGTAAACCTCTGGAGAGAGAACAGAAACTGTACTCTTGTCCTTGCGACCCTTGTGGAAGTAAACGATACCATCTGCCAAAGCATACAATGTATCATCCTTACCCTGAGCTACATTCTCACCTGGGAAGTGCTTGTTACCACGCTGGCGAACGATGATGTTACCTGCGATGATGCTCTGACCACCCCAGATCTTAACGCCTAATCTTTGTGAAGCTGATTCACGGCCGTTCTTAGAACTACCAACACCTTTCTTATGTGCCATTTTCTAATTCCTCCTAATTTTAAGCGATTACAGATTTGATTGATACTTCAGTGAACTGAGCACGATGACCGTTCTTCTTGCGATAGTCCTTGCGGCGCTTCATCTTGAAGACGATTACCTTGTCACCCTTTACGAGTGGGTTCACTACTTCTACTACTACTTTTGCACCCTCTACAGCTGGTGCACCGACAGTGATTGAGCCGTCTTTGTCAACGAGCAAAACCTTGTCGAACTCAACAGTCTGACCTGCCTCAACATCCTTGATGTGATGTACGAAGAGCTTCTTGCCCTCCTCAGCCTTGAACTGCTGACCGTTAATTTCTACAATTGCGTACATTAAATTAATTATATAAACGGGTTTCTTCGGGAGGCGTCCTGCATTGTGCCGGATCTTCTTTGAGCCCCTTCGAACTAAACTTTTCTGTAACATTTGCCCAATCCATGAGCATTCGGGGTGCAAAATTACAAATTATCTTTGATATGAACAAAATGTTGGGGAAATAAAGATTGCTTTTTAGAAAGATTTAACAGAAAAGCCTGTTTTTTATAAGAATACCGATTATTTGCTACCAGATAAGGGACTCGTGAATAGTATAATGTTCTTTATTGGGTTCAATAATATACTTCCTTAGGTTCAATGATATGTCTCCTCTGGTTCAATGATATACTTCCTTAGGTTCAATGATATGGCTCCTTTGGCTCAATGATATGTCTTCTCTGGTTCAAGGAGATGTCTCCTTAGGTTTAAGGATACGACTTCTCTGGTTCAAGAAGATACCTTCGCTAAAGTTATGACTAGTGTCAGCAGCTCTGCTGAGCCTAGTCAGCAGGTCTGCTCACTATAGTCGGCAGGTCTGCTGACTGCAGTCAGCAAGTCTTCCGACTCAAGTGATATTACCTTTTAATTGTATTCTTTCTTCTTGGGAACAATATATGCTATATGCTATTTGATGGAGGAGGTGTATAAAAAGAAAAAAGCGATGACCTTCACAGGCTACCGCTCCAAATCTTCAATAGGTATTAGTTTCCATTAAGGTAAAAAGATTGTTTTCAGGATAACTGGCTGCAAAGATACACGATTTTTTTCAAATCACCAAATATTTATTTGATTATTTTTGTCGTAATTTAATTGTGTGGGCGCACAAGGGCATAAATTAACTTATTTTAATAATAAAGACTGTGTAATCGATTGCAATTCTGTTGTCTTTTTGTTTTTGTTTGGATATCTTCAAAAGTATAAAGAGACGAACTTCCGAGACGAGTAGTGAAGTAGAGAAAAATAAAAACAGGTTGGCGTAGAAGCGCCAACCTGTTTATGGAAAATACTATTATCTTATTCTGTTTGTTCGAATCAGGAAAAAGAAGTGATTACTTCTGCTTCTTGATTTTCTCTACGTAAGCATCAATGACAGCTACTGCTGTGATGTTTACGATATCCTGTACACTACTTTCTGAGTCAGTGAAGTGGATAGGCTTATTCAATCCCATCTGGATAGGGCCGATAATCTCTGCTTCAGGATTCAACCCCTGGAGAAGTTTGTATGCACCATTGGCGCTACTCAAGTTAGGGAACACCAAAGTGTTGACGTCTTTGCCCTTGAGGCGGGAGAATGGGTACTTCTCGTCGCGCAGATCCTTGTTGAGTGCATAGTTTACCTGCATCTCACCATCGATAGCGAGTTCAGGGAACTCCTTCTGCATCTCAGCAACGGCTTTCTTTACCTTAACAGGTGAGCCAATATTGTCTGTACCGAAGTTAGAGTAGCTTAACATGGCCATAACCGGCTCTTCGTTGAAGAACTTCACTGTACCTGCAGACAGCTTGGCAACATCAATCAGCACATCTTCGTCTGGGTGGCGGTTGATGAGCGTATCTGCGATATAATAAATACCCTTCTGGGTGTTAAGGATATGCATGGTACCGAAAGTCTTATATGGCTCACGGATTCCAATTACATCTTTTGCCACCTTAATAGTATTGCTGTACTTTGTGTAAAGACCAGTGATGAATGCGTCAGCATCACCCTGTTCTACCATTGACATACCGAAGTAGTTGCGCTCGTACATTTTATCATAAGCTTCCTCGAAGCTGTAGCCCTCGCGAGCACGCTTCTCTGCCAGATGCTTGGCAAACTTAGCACGGCGGCCCTGTTCGTTATCGGCACGCATATCTACAATCTCAATATCTGAAAGGTCAAGCTTCAAACGGCTAGCAACACGGTTCAAGCGGTCTGGGTTACCTAACAGGATTGGCTGGCAGATACCCTCTTGCTTTGCCTGGACTGCAGCCTTCAGCATAGTTGGGTTGCCACCTTCAGCGAATACTACACGCTGTGGGTGAAGGCGCGCTGTATCGTGGAGCTTGCGGGTCAGTTTGGTCTCCTGACCAAGCAGCTGGCGCAAATCCTGCTTGTACTTCTCCCAGTCTGTGATAGGGGTGCGAGCCACACCACTTTCCATTGCAGCCTTAGCTACGGCAGCAGAAACTTCTGTAATCAAACGTGGATCTACAGGTTTCGGAATGAAGTATTTAGGACCGAATGTAAGGTCGTTAACGTGGTAAACATCGTTTACTACATCAGGAACCGGCTGCTTAGCCAAATCGGCAATTGCATGAACAGCAGCCATCTTCATTTCTTCGTTGATAGCACGGGCGTGAACATCGAGTGCACCACGGAAGATGTATGGGAAACCGATTACATTGTTAATCTGGTTAGGATAATCTGAACGGCCAGTTGACATCAATACGTCAGGGCGGCTGTCCATAGCGTCCTCGTAGCTGATCTCAGGTACTGGATTGGCAAGAGCGAAAACGATAGGGTTGTCTGCCATAGAGCGAATCATATCCTTGGAGAGCACGTTACCCTTGCTGAGTCCTACGAATACATCGGCGCCTTTCACAGCCTCTTCGAGTGTATGGACATCGCGGCGGTCTGTTGCAAAGAGCTTTTTCTGCTCTGTCAGATTTTCGCGGTCGCTGGTAATGACACCCTTAGAGTCGAGCATAACGATGTTCTTTACCTGTGCACCGAGTGCTACGTAGAGTTTTGTACAGCTGATAGCAGCTGCACCAGCACCATTTACGACAATCTTCACATCGGCAATGTTCTTTCCTGCTACCTCAAGAGCGTTCTTCAAGCCTGCTGCAGAGATGATAGCAGTACCATGCTGGTCATCGTGCATTACAGGGATATCGAGAGTTCTTTTCAGGCGTTCCTCGATGTAGAAACATTGAGGTGCCTTGATGTCCTCCAAGTTGATTCCACCAAATGTAGGAGCGATTTTCTCTACGGTTTCACAGAACTTTTCTGGGTCTTTTTCATCGATTTCAATATCGAAGACATCCACACCACCGTAAATCTTGAAAAGCAATCCCTTACCTTCCATCACAGGCTTTCCGCTCATGGCACCGATATCGCCAAGTCCGAGCACTGCTGTACCATTACTGATAACAGCAACCAGGTTACCCTTGTCAGTATACTTGTATGCATCGTCTGGGTTCTGCTGGATCTCAAGACATGGGAATGCCACGCCAGGAGAATAAGCAAGGCTCAGATCCGTTTGTGTGTGATAAGGTTTTGTTGGCTTAACCTCAATCTTGCCAGGACGGCCAGTCTCGTGATAACTTAAAGCCGCCTCTTTTGTAATTTTTACCATAACAATATATTGGTTTAAAGTTTATTTTTCTTTCATATTCGTGGATTTTTCGCACGAAATTTAAAAGTTTGTGCAAAGGTACAAAAAAACTTAGTAAAAAAGAATGGTTTTTTGATTTTTTTTGTATCTTTGCACAAAAATAGTCTTCAAACAAGTAAAATGATAGAAATCAATCAATATAGACAAGAACTGAAAGACAGAATCATCTCTTATGCGATGCCTGAATTCTATAAGCGTGGGGTAAAAGCTGTCAAGATGGATGAAATCTCACAGGGACTTCATGTGTCTAAGAGAACTGTGTACGAGATTTTCGGTGACAAAGAAGAATTGTTGCTTGCTGGTATGATGCGTCAGCTAGAAGAAAATCGTTCGAAGTTAGAAAATTTCGCCAAGACCCAAGCGAAGAATGTGATAGATATTATCAGCTATGTCTATAAATTGCAGATGGAGCGCAATGGGATGGTGGGCGTTCTTTTTTATGAGGAGGTTCATAAGATGCCTCGTGTTGTGAAATTCTTCCAGGAAAATCATGCTCATGAACGGGAGGAGAGTGTGCGTTTCTTTGAGGCTGGTGTCAAGGAGGGGCTTTTCCGTAAGGATGTAGACTTCAATGTTGTTATGGACATAGGACATGTGATGATGGAGGAAATCATGCACCATCAGCTCTATCGTGTTCATTCGATGCAGGAGATATACGACAATTATATTTTGTGCCTGATTCGTGGATTCTGTACAGAGCGCGGCTTGGAGCAGCTTGACCGTGCTTTGAAAGAGTAGAGGCGTTGGCTTTAATATACAAAATGTACTTTTTGAGCGTATGTGTAATTACGCTTAAAAAAGAGAAAGAGGTTTCGGAGATGCTTTATATAGGCTCACGGAACCTCTTTTTCTTAATCCTTGTATAGCCAGTGGAGGAGCAGGTTTATAACTTTTGGATAGAAGCGGAACCAGCGAAACTTGGTAACAGGTTTGCCTCCGAAACCGAGAATGAATTCACGGTAGAGATTATTCTTAAGCGGAAGTCCTGCGTCCATAAAGTGGAGGTGTTGGGCATCCTGCTCCTGTGCATCAGAGAGTGCTTGCCAGATGGTCATTGTGTCCGGATGCAGATGGATGTAAGTCTTTCTCTTGAATGCAGAAAACCAAAGAAAGGCATTGCCTTGGTTGTAGATGCAGGTATAGCCGCCAATCACTTTGTCCTTATAGGTGATGATGACGTTTCTGGCATTACTACTTGTACTCAGTTTCTGAAAGAATGTTTCGTCAGGAACAAAACGGCGAATTTTCAGCCGATAATAATTTTTGAGCAACTGGTGATAACGATGGATGTCTTCGGGTGAAGTTGCCTCTCTACAACTTATTCCCTTTTTTTTCATTTTTTCAATCATAGCAATTTGTTTGCCTGAGAGTCGCTCTTGGGGAAGTTTGCTGTGTAGGGAGTTATGTATCTCTTGCCAGGCAATAGGTACATAGCCCAATTTTCTGAATTCCCGGTAACCCAGCATCTTTTTGCTCATTCGGGAGAACTCGATGTAAAAGCAGAGTCGTTTGTGTAAGTGGATAGTTATGCTGCGGAGTAACAATGGGAAAATAGCATTCTGTTCAGCATCGGGTGCATAAAGTCCCTCTCCATACGCGTGCGCGTGCGTATATAGATAAGGTGGAAATAAAGATTTGCGGTGATAGAGGATGACGAGCATTTGTCCTACCACCTTGTTCTCCTGTGTGGCGACAGCCATAAAAGGGGTTATGCCGGGTGTTTTTTCAAGAATCTGAAAAAGCTCCAAGCTATGAAAAAAGTCGCCTTCCAATAAATGCGGCATTTCTTCCAGTTTACCATATATTTCTACTTCATATTTTCTCACGAAGGCAAAAATAATAAATTTATCATAAAAAAGCAAGAAAAAGGGCTTCTCTATCGTTATTTTTTAGTATTTTTGCATAAAAAGTAGAACTTTAAACAAAATTACGTATGAAAATAGTGTTTATTGGGGCAGGTAATCTTGCTACCAATCTTGCGCTCGAAATATCGCAATCAGAACATCAGATTGTGCAAGTTTTCAGTAGAACTAGGGAGTCGGCCTCTCTATTGGCTGAGAAGGTGAATTGTGAGCCTGTCAATGAGATGAGTAAGGTGGTCTGTGATGCAGATTTGTACATCGTTTCAGTGAAGGATGATGCGCTTGAAATGCTTATTCCTGAACTGTGCAAAGGAAGAGAAGATAAGATGTTTGTTCATACAGCTGGTTCCATGCCGATGGATGTTTTCAAAGATTATGCCCGTCATTATGGCGTATTTTATCCGATGCAGACATTTACGAAAGATAAAAAGGTTGCATTCGAAAATATTCCTATTTTCATTGAGGGATGTGGTGCTTTCGAAACTTCTTTCCTGAAGAGGTTGGCAGAACAGATTTCTCGTAGTGTTTATGAATTGGATTCTGATAATCGTAAGTATCTGCACCTGTCAGCTGTTTTTGCTTGTAATTTTGCGAATCATTGCGTAGCTATAGGTCAGCAGATTCTCGAAAAGCATCACATTCCTGGCAGTGTTCTCCGTCCTCTGGTTATGGAAACTATGGACAAGGCTTCTTCGCATTCGGCAGCTGAAGTGCAGACAGGACCGGCTATTCGTGATGATCGGAACGTAATGGAGAAACAAATGCAACTTCTTGAAAAACAGCCAGAACTACAGCAGATTTATGAAATAATGAGCAAAAGCATATTCAACTTCAAGAGATAAAACGGTTGTCGGTTTAAGTTTGCAGTTAGAAATTTAAGTTCTAAAAACAGAAACAATTATGATTAATTACGATTTAAATAAAATAAAAGCAATCATCTTTGATGTTGATGGAGTACTGTCAAGACAGACCATCACGCTTTCCAGTGCCGGCGAACCTTTGCGTACTGTTAATATCAAAGATGGCTATGCCATTCAGCTGGCTCAGAAGAAAGGTGTTCGTATCGTAATTCTGACAGGCGGTAATTCTCATGCCATACAGGTACGCTATGAAAATCTTGGTGTAGAGGATATCTTCATGGGGTGTTCTGTAAAGATAAAGACTTATGAGGAGTTCAAGCAGAAATATTCAATTACAGATGAGGAAATAATATATGTAGGTGATGATATTCCTGATTATGAGATTATGCGTCGTTGCGGATGTCCATGTTGCCCAGCAGATGCATGCTCCGATATTAAAGAAATTTCTACTTATATCTCGGCTTGTAACGGAGGTGATGGTGTGGGACGTGATGTCGTAGAACAGGTACTGAGAGCCAAGGGTTTATGGCTTTCAGATGCTAAGGCGTTTGGCTGGTAGAATTTAGTTAATAGTTGAAAGCTGATAGTTTATAGTAGAAAGTTTGCAACTGAATTTTAATCATAAAGTTCAAAGTAATAAGGTTTAAAATAGATGAATTATAAGATTATTTTGGCGAGTAATTCGCCTCGTCGCAAGGAACTTCTGGCAGGTTTGGACATTCCTTTTGAGGTGAAGGTGATTAGTGGTATTGATGAAAGTTATCCTGCTGACCTCGATGCTTATCAGGTTGCAGAATTCATCTGCAAGAAAAAGGCTGAGGCTTACCGTCCGCTTTTGAACGGAAATAATAGTGTCGGAGAGTTGGACGAGTCAGAAACTTTGATTCTTACAGCAGATACGGTTGTGATTGCGCCAACAGCTGGCGAACAGAATGACCAGGAAGGAAAGGGAGTCATTCTCGGGAAGCCTCGTGATGCTGAAGATGCCAGACGAATGCTGAAGATGTTGAGCGGAAAGACGCATCATGTAGTTACAGGTGTTTGTCTTACTACCCAGCATAAGCAGCGTTCCTTTTCAGTAACAACAGAAGTGACGTTCAAACCGCTTTCTGATGATGAAATCAGTTATTATATAAATCATTATCAGCCGTTTGACAAAGCTGGCGCCTATGGTATTCAGGAATGGATTGGCTACATAGGTTGTACGGGGTTGAAGGGGAGTTATTTTAATGTGATGGGGCTTCCGGTTCAGCGTATCTATGAGGAATTGAGGCGAATTTAGATTTTTTAAAATTAAATATTGTTCTATGTCGTAGATAATGAGTATCTTTGTGCGTTTTATGTAACTAACAAGGATTATGAGTGAAGAAATTTTAGCAAAAGCTCATGAGGTTTTGGACAATTATATGGAGAGCAATCATCACCGGCGCACTCCGGAGCGTTCCACTATCCTCGACACCATTTATTCTATGGGAGAGCATTTCTCGATAGAAGATTTGGGCAGAGAGCTACTGAAAAAGAATTTTCGCGTTAGCAGGGCTACGCTTTATAACACATTGCATCTGTTCCTGGAATTAAGGCTTGTGGTAAAGCACAGTCTGGCAGACGGCACCAAGTATGAGGCCAGTTATAGCGAGGACAATCATGTGCATCAGGTTTGCACGATTTGTGGCAAGGTAACCGAAATTGTAGCACCGCAGGTTACGGCTGCTGTGAAGGATATCAGGATGCAGCGCTTTCGTAAAGATGCTTATGCTCTTTACATCTATGGCGTATGCAGCGGCTGTCAAAGCAAGATGACTCGCAAACGCAAAAAAGAATAAGTATCAAGATAAAAAGATAAAAAATGAACACAGGTAAAGTAGATGTCCTGCTGGGTTTGCAGTGGGGCGATGAAGGTAAAGGTAAGGTGGTTGACGTGTTGACCCCTAAGTATGATGTCATTGCTCGTTTCCAGGGTGGTCCTAATGCTGGACATACATTGGAGTTTGAGGGCGAGAAGTATGTGCTTCGCTCTATCCCTTCTGGTATTTTCCAGGGTGGTAAGGTGAACATCATCGGCAATGGTGTGGTTTTGGCTCCAGACCTCTTTATGGGTGAGGCTAAGGATCTTGAGAAGAGCGGTCATGATTTGAAGAGCCGTCTTTACATCTCTAAGAAGGCACATCTCATCATGCCTACTCACCGTGTACTCGATGCTGCTATCGAGGCTTCTAAGGGAAAGAACAAGGTAGGTACTACTGGTAAGGGTATCGGTCCTACTTATACTGACAAGGTTAGCCGTACCGGTCTTCGCGTAGGCGATATCCTTGACAATTTCGAGGAGAAGTATGCTGCTCACAAGGCTGCTCATCTCAAAACCATCGCAAGTCTCGGTTACACCGACTTCGATATCACAGAGGTTGAGAAGACCTGGATGGAGGGCATCGAATACTTGAAGCAGTTCAAGCTCATCGATAGCGAGGTAGAAATCAACAAGGTGCTCCGTTCTGGCAAGGATATCCTCTGTGAGGGTGCTCAGGGTACTATGCTCGATGTTGATTTCGGTTCTTATCCATTCGTTACTTCTTCTAATACTATCTGTGCAGGTGCCTGCATAGGTTTGGGTGTCGGCCCTAATCGCATCGGCAATGTTTATGGTATCATGAAGGCTTACTGTACACGTGTTGGTGCAGGTCCATTCCCTACAGAGCTTTTCGATGAGACGGGTGCCAAGATTCGTGACCTCGGTCATGAGTATGGTGCTGTTACCGGTCGTGAGCGTCGTTGTGGCTGGTGCGATCTTGTACAGCTCAAGTATTCTGTCATGGTGAATGGTGTTACCGAGCTTATCATGATGAAGAGCGACGTGCTCGATGGCTTTGATACCATCAAGGCATGCGTGGCATATAAGTTGAAGGATGGTTCTGTTACAACAGATTTCCCATACGAAATCGATGATGTAGAACCTGTTTACAAGGAGTTCAAGGGCTGGAAGACAGATATGACTAAGTTCACATCTGAAGATCAGTTCCCACAGGAGTTCAAGGATTATATTGCTTTCGTAGAAGAGTTCCTTGAGACTAAGATCGGTATCATTTCTATCGGTCCAGACCGTGCTCAGACTATTGTACGCAAATAAATCATATAGTGTTTAATGTTTAGTGTTTAATGTTTACTTTGAGGGGTTTACATGGCGCTAGACATTAAACATTTAACATTCATATTAAACATTAATAAATGGCTCAGAAACCAAGTATACCAAAGGGCACGAGAGATTTTGGTCCTGTTGAGATGGCGAAACGCAACTACATCTTCAACACCATCAAGGAAGTGTATGCTCTTTATGGATTCCAGCAGATTGAAACCCCTGCCATGGAAACCCTTCAGACTTTGATGGGCAAGTATGGTGAAGAGGGTGATAAACTGCTTTTTAAGATATTGAATTCAGGCGACTATATGAATAAGGTGAGCGATGAGGATATTCATTCTCTCGGATCACTCAAATTAGCAGCGAAACTTTGTGAGAAGGGTCTTCGTTATGACCTGACCGTCCCTTTCGCACGTTACGTAGTGCAGCACCGCGAGGAGTTGCAGATGCCTTTCAAGCGTTATCAGATTCAGCCAGTATGGCGTGCAGACCGTCCTCAGAAGGGACGTTACCGTGAGTTCTATCAGTGTGATGCTGATGTGGTTGGCTCTGATTCTCTCCTGAATGAGGTCGAGTTGATGCAGATTGTTGATACCGTGTTCACCAAGTTTGGTGTTCGTGTATGCATCAAGATTAATAACCGCAAGATTCTTACTGGTATTGCAGAGGTTATCGGTGAGGCTGAGAAGATTGTAGATATCACAGTGGCCATCGATAAGCTTGATAAAATCGGACTTGACAATGTAAACGAAGAGTTGCGCAATGACGGCATTTCTGAAGATGCCATTGAGAAGTTGCAGCCAATCATCTCACTGTCAGGAACTAATGATGAGAAACTTGAAGTGATAGCGAAGGTTCTCGAAGGTTCAGAAGTTGGTTTGAAGGGTGTAGAGGAAACCAAGTTTATCCTCGATACCTTGAAGACTCTTGGCTTGAACAACGAGATAGAACTGGATCTCACTCTGGCTCGTGGCTTGAACTATTATACAGGTGCAATCTTCGAGGTGAAGGCGCTTGATACTCCAATGGGAAGTATTACAGGTGGTGGTCGTTACGACAACCTCACCGGCATTTTCGGTTTGCCAGGTTTGAGCGGTGTAGGTATCAGTTTTGGTGCTGACCGTATTTATGATGTGTTAGGTGCGCTCGACCTTTATCCGAAGGAGGCTGTAAATGCTACTCAGGTACTGTTTATCAACTTCGGTGAAAAGGAGACAGCTTATTGCCTGCCTATAGTAAGTGCAGCTCGTGCAGCCGGTATCCGTACCGAAATCTTCCCTGATAAGGCGAAGATGAAGAAGCAGATGAGCTATGCCAATGCCAAGAACATTCCATTTGTTGTGCTTGCAGGTGAGAATGAGATGGCTCAGGGCAAGGTTACGCTTAAGAATATGGAAACTGGCGAACAAACCTTGGTTACTGCCGAGGAATTGATAGCCAAAGTAAATAAATAATACTCTCTTTCTCGTCCTCTCGTGCTCGTATATGTGAATATGCAGTGCGGCAGGGCGAGAGCTTTTTATGTGTTAGCGTGTATGCCTAACTATAATTTTAGTAACTTCTAAAAACTACAGACAAATGAAAAAAATAAAAGCTATTTTATGTGTATTCATACTGGCGTTGCTGATGACATCCAGCACAAAGACAACAACGATTTTTGTAATAGGTGATTCTACTGCTGCCGAGAAAGGTGGTTTTAGAAATAATCCAGAGCGAGGATGGGGGATGGTATTGCAAGGCTTTTTTGATGACAAGGTGATTGTTGACAATCATGCTGTTAATGGTCGTTCTTCTTTGAGCTTTATCAATGAAGGAAGATGGAAAAAGGTTTTGGATAGAATAAAGCCAGGTGATTATGTGTTTATCCAGTTTGGGCATAACGATGAAAAGTCAATGCCTGACCGTCATACTGATCCGGGATCTACTTTTGATGTAAACCTTGCCAGATATGTAAATGAGACCCGTGCCAAGGGTGGCATTCCTGTATTGTTCAATGCGGTGGTTCGTCGCTGCTATTATTCTGCAGAATTGAAGAATGATGATGACGAGAAGCTTCGCAATAAAGTATATGATGGAAAGGAACAGATTAATAGTGATACGCTTATCGACACCCACGGAGCTTATGTGATAGCTCCCCGCAATGTAGCAAAGCAGCTGAATGTTCCGTTTGTTGATGCTACCAAGATTACCCACGATATAGAAACGGGCATGGGTATTGAAGGCAGCCGCAAATTACATATGTGGTTTATGCCTGGCGAGAATCCGCAGGTTCCTAAGGGTAAGAAAGATAATACCCATTATAATGTATATGGTGCACGTGTGGTTGCCGGTGCGCTTGCTGATGCTGTAGCTGAGCAGGTGCCAGCGCTGAAGTCTCATGTCTGCCATTATGATTATGTAGTCTCTGCAGAAGGTCGGGGCAATTTCATGGATTTGCAGAAGGCTGTAGATGCGGTTCCTGTAGGCAAGAAGGCTGTTATCCGTATTTTGGGTGGTGAATGGAAGAAGCCAATCATCGCAAAAGGCAAGAAGATTAAGTTTGTCAAGTCATTTGGTGCTAAAATCAGATAGTAACAGGCTTTTTTAAAACTCCCGATATCTTTGAAATTACATGGCGATGTAGAAGTCTGTGCGTCGTGACATAGAACAAAATGCATCGCCATGTAGTAAACCTATACATAAAAGGGGTACTTTCACAAGCACCCCTTTTCATATTATACAAAAACATTATGAATTATTTCTATTAGCGAACAAGATTTTAATTTCTATCTTTGTCTCAATTATCTAAAAGTTTCAAACGTTCACCAGAATTACTTTTGGCAAGGGGCAATTCCTACTCGTAGGATAACCTCAGTTCTGATGTTTATCATTTACGGTTGCAAAGGTACGAAGATTTTTATAATTGTGCAATACCTAAAAATGGGGGTTTTGATGAATACCTAGAAATGAGGAATGAAAATGGGGGAGAGTAGATATGAAAAAAGGAAGTCCTTATTGAAGAACTTCCTTTTTTATGAGGTGTCTAGCGGAGTCGAACCGCTCTACACGGTTTTGCAGACCGTTACCTAACCGCTCGGTTAAGACACCTTGTGTAGAACAATCATTTCTGATTTGCGAGTGCAAAGGTACTACTTTTTATTGGTTCTACCAAATTTTTATGCAACTTTTTTAATTAAAACAATCACTTTCTTTGTATCTTGCTCATAATGAACGGGTTCTGAAATGCTTTAATTTTTGTCTGGTTTCCTCGCTGCATGACAGTAAAAGTAGTTTTAGCAGCTCTTTTATGAGAACTGCTCTTGTTCTTTCCGCTGAGTAGCCTCTTTCTTTTTATTCTTTTGGCATTTCTCAACGAACGGGCAACCTGAACATTGATAGTTTTTACACTCTCGTGCTTGTTTGATGGAGCGGTAGATACAAATGGCGGCATACGTGATGCATGCCGCCAATATGATTGCTATGATGATATACTGTATCATAAGCATAGGTAAATTAACATAATACTAACCTACGGCGTTATAACCATTGGTTGAGTTTTTGCGCATGATGTCGCGGATGTTCATCTCCTTGAAACCCTCTGCGCGTTTCTGCTCTTCAAGCTCTTTCTCTTCCTCGATGTCCTTTTCTGAACGGGTGAAAGTGAAAGCCTTGTACTTAAATTCTGCAATCGCCCAACCTACGAGGCCCACAGCGATTAATGCAACAAATCCAATTAATGCGTTCATTTCTCTTTATATTATAATAATGTATAAACTGAATTAATAATCATCGTCGGCTACGTCTTCTGCATCATCAAGACCGAGGTTCTCTGGGTCTTCGAAGGTAGTACGGTAGCTTTCCTCAGTAAGCTTGTCGTCATCGAATGCATCGTCATCCTCATCTGGATCGTTGTAGTGATCCTCGATTTCTGGTGCATCCTCGTCTTCATCCTCGTCTGGGTCGAGCAGGTCGTCGTTGCGTTTCAAATCATTCTCATCTTCGAATCTCATGCGAACCTTTTCTACCTTTGGCTTCTCCTTGGCAAAGATAGCTTCTACCCAAGAACCTTTTGGTACCACGAGCACTTCGTAGTCATCGGCGAGCTTTTTCTCGTACAGACCTCCTGGCTTTTTCAGGCGGTCAGCAGGAAGAGTAGTTGTGCTGATGTCGAAATTACTTTCGATGATGTCCTGGATGCTCTGAGGCAGACTCTCCCAGCCACCACCAAAGTTGCGCTCCAAGAGTTCGATGAGCTTATTGGCGGTGATGTGACTTACATTTTCGTAAGTAAGATCAGTAACACGCATGATAGGGCGCTTTTTGATGGCATATTTTTCTTTCTTGTCGTTGATACGGAAAGTGCCAATCTTAAAGCCGCGTGCCATCAGTTTGTCAATCACTTCAGGACGGTCTACCGTCACTGGTTCCATTTCGAATGCGCTGCGGATCACTGCGATATACTTGTTCTGGTAATCCTTGAGGTCAGCATCCTTTTCTGCTGCTTCCCAAAGACGGAACACATCGTTCTCCTGCAATTCCCAAATGCTACTTTTAGTAACATTCTTCAGTGTTAATATTTTATCTTTATTCATCTTCAATTGTGTTTGTGTGTGCAAAAGTAAGTACTTCTTTTTATATATCCAAATTTTCTTGCTGTTTTTTTGTGTTTTTGGTCACTTTTTTATTTGGAATTCGATTTTTTTCATTACCTTTGCACGTACTATGAGTGAACCGTTAGCTGAAAGAATGAGACCTCACACGCTTGCTGACTATGTAGGGCAGCAGCATTTGGTAGGTGAGGGGGCCGTGCTGCGCAAGATGATTGATGCAGGGCGCATATCCTCTTTTATCCTCTGGGGACCCCCTGGAGTGGGCAAGACTACCCTTGCTCAAATCGTGGCACAAACCATCAAGGTGCCGTTCTTCACCCTCTCTGCGGTGACCAGTGGCGTAAAGGATGTCCGCGAGGTGATAGAAAGAGCAAAGAGTGGTAGATTCTTTAATTCGGCTTCTCCTATATTGTTTATTGATGAGATTCACCGTTTCTCCAAGAGTCAGCAGGATTCGCTTTTGGGTGCGGTAGAGAAGGGTATTGTTACGCTGATAGGTGCTACCACCGAGAATCCTTCATTCGAGGTGATTCGTCCGCTGTTGTCCAGATGTCAGCTCTATGTGCTCAAACCGCTCGAAAAGGCTGATCTTGAAGGACTCCTGCATCGTGCCATTACGCAGGATGTAGAACTCAGAGAAAAGAATATTAAGCTGGAAGAGACGGGCGCGCTGCTGCGATATAGTGGTGGAGATGCCCGAAAACTGCTTAATATCCTGGAACTGGTGGTGGAATCAGCCGGATCTTCAGAGATTGTGATTACCGACAAGATGGTAGAAGAGCAGTTGCAGCAGAATCCGCTGGCTTACGATAAACAGGGTGAGATGCATTATGATATTATCTCAGCCTTTATCAAGAGTATCCGTGGAAGCGATCCCGATGCTGCGCTTTATTGGATGGCGAGGATGATAGAAGGAGGAGAAGACCCGCAGTTTATAGCCCGTAGGGTTGTAATCAGTGCCTCTGAGGATGTGGGACTTGCTAATCCGAATGCACTCCTGCTTGCCAATGCTGCCTTCGATACGGTGATGAAGATAGGGTGGCCCGAAGCGCGTATCGCCCTTGCTGAGGCTGTGGTGTATCTTGCCACGAGTCCGAAGAGCAACAGTGCTTATCTGGGCATTAATGATGCGCTGGCTACTGTACGGCAAACGGGTAATCTGTCTGTTCCGCTGCACATCCGCAATGCTCCTACCAAAATGATGAAAGATTTGGGCTATCATGACGGATATAAGTATCCTCACGATTATCCTGGACATTTCACTGAGCAGCAGTATCTGCCAGACGAACTGAAGGATGCCCGCTTCTGGCATGCGCAGCATTCGCCTTCCGAGGAGCGCCTCTACAACTGGATGGTTACCTGCTGGGGAGAAAGATTCAAGAATTAGTGATTAGAAAGAATAATTAGAAATTGATATTTAGAGCAACTAACTGATACGAGAAAATGATGATACATGGCGATCCTGAATTCGTGCTCACGCTTCATAGCGTGATAGAATTCATCGGTACATTTGCTTTTGCCCTTTCGGGCATTCGTCTGGCAGCAAGTAAGCACTATGATTGGCTGGGCGGTTTTGTTTGTGGTGTGGCTGTAGCCATAGGTGGTGGAACCATACGAGATGTGATGCTTGGTGTGCGTCCGTTTTGGATGTTGAGTCCTATCTACCTGATTTGTACGCTGTTTGCGCAGTTGGTAGTGATTGCTTGCCACCGCTATCTCAAGCGTCTTGACAATACCTGGTTTCTGTTTGATACCTTGGGCTTGGCGCTTTTCAATATTGCGGGCATCCAGAAGTCGCTCGAATGTGGTTTCTCTTTTTGGGTAGCCATCATCATGGGCTGTATTACGGGTGCTGCAGGCGGTGTTATCCGCGATGTGCTTCTTAATGAAGAGCCGGTCATCTTCCGAAAGGAGATTTATGCGATGGCTTGTGTCGCCGGTGGTTTGGCTTATTGGGGATTGAGCTATCTGGGTGTGAGCCTCTATATTACGGTGATTGTAGCTTTCAGTGTGGTCTGCGCCATCCGATTGCTGGCTGTAAGATACCATATTTCACTCCCGAAGCTGAGGGATGAAGAACAAACTGTAGAATGAAAAGGAAAAAAAAGAAATTGATAAATAACAGATAACAGATGAAAAGACTGAAAGCGATTTTGATGCTCGTTGTTGCAATGATGCTGATGTCGTCGGCAACAATGAAGGCTCAGAACAAACGAGAGTTTCGTGGAGCCTGGATACAGTGCGTTAACGGACAGTATCTGGGCAAGAGTACGCAGCAGATCCAGGCGATGCTTACCAGACAGCTTGATGAACTGCAGAAGGATGGCGTGAATGCGATAATCTTTCAGGTTCGAGCTGAGTGTGATGCTCTGTATAAGAGTGATTTAGAGCCTTGGAGCAAGTTTCTTACGGGGGTGCAGGGAAAGGCTCCTTCTCCTTATTGGGATCCGTTGCAGTGGATGATAGAGCAGTGTCATAATCGTGGCATGGAGCTTCATGCCTGGATTAATCCTTATCGTGCCAAGCATAGCGTAACTTCCTATGAGCAGGTTTCGCCGAAGAATATCGTGAAGAGGCGTCCTGATCTCTGTTTTCAGTATGGTAAGCTGACGCTGTTGAACCCTGGGTTGCAGGCTGCAGCCGACTATATTTGCGAGGTGGCTGTGGACATTGTAAGCCGATATGATGTTGATGGATTCCATATTGATGATTATTTCTATCCATATCCAGAGGCCGGACGTCAGATTCCTGATCAGCAGCTCTTCCGCCAGCAGTCGCGCGGCATGCGAAACATAGGTGATTGGCGCCGTGATAACGTGAGCCGGTTTGTAAAGCAGCTCAGCGAATCCATTCATGCCGTTAAGCCTTGGGTCAAGTTTGGTGTTTCTCCATTCGGCATCTACCGCAACAAGCGTACCGATCCTAATGGTTCAGAAACTTTCGGCCTCCAAAATTATGATGATCTTTATGCAGATGTATTGCTTTGGGTGAATAATGGTTGGATAGACTATTGTGTGCCTCAGATTTATTGGGAGATAGGCAATCGTGCTGCCGATTACAAGACGCTCATAACCTGGTGGAATAAGCATGCTGGCAACCGCCCATTATATATAGGTGAAGATATTGAGCGTACAGCCAAGTTTGCTGACCCAGTCAATCCGCGCAGTCATCAGTTGCCTGCCAAGCACCGTTTGCATCAGCAGATGAATAATGTGAAGGGCACTGTGCTCTGGTATGCGCAGACTGCTGCCGATAATGTAGGTAATATCGGACATACACTCCGCAATAATTATTGGAAGTATCCAGCATTGCCACCTTCTATGCCTTTCCTTGATAATAAGGCGCCAAAGGGGGTAAAGGGTCTCAAGCTGATGTGGACCGAGAAAGGTCCGCTGCTGGTATGGAAGGCTCCTAAGGCTAGCAAGAAAAAGTGGGGCGATCAGGTGAACCGTTTTGCTATCTACCGTTTTGAGAAAGGAGCTAAGGTAAATCTCAATGATGTTTCTGCACTCCAGGCAGTAACTTATGATAATTTCTATCGCATCCCTTATGTGAGTGGCAAGAAATATGTGTATGTAGTAACTGCTCTCGACCGGGTAGGAAACGAAAGTAAAGGTAAGAAAAAGAAAATTTCTTTTTAGATTGGTTAGATGATATAAACGGAAAGACCGTTAAAAACAGAAAAACCGTTGTACTCGATAGGAAAGAGTGCAACGGTTTTTTATTTTGTTGGGATGGGGGAGCGGGTAGTCCTTTCATCCTGTATTTTTTTTATTCTTTCAGCAGGTCGTTCAGGAAGTTATCCAGGTCGTTGTCCAGATTCTCCATCAAGTCACCACCTACAATGATCGTATCATCGTCAGCAAGATAGAGCTCGCCAATATGCTCTTTATCCTCATCTTCGAGCACAAAGCTGTATGGCTTGAGAATGCCGAGATGATCTATGATATCAGCCTGTTTGCGCAATACATCGCGAAGCAGCTTTGCTACCTCGTCGTAGAAGTCTTCATCCTTGTTTTCTATCCATTGCTCAACAACGCAGCGGGTAATCTCGTTGTCATCGTCGTCAAAGGCTAGGAGTTCGCCACTATCTTGCGAAACCCTTACGTGGATGTCGGTCATTTGAGAAGTCTCGTCGTCAGATTCTGGCGCTGGGAACTTTTGAGCCACTTTTCTGATAAAGCGCTCTACTTGCATGATTGTTTGCTCTAATGTTTCCATATCAATTCTTTAATAATCAATGCAAAGATACATAAAAAATTGATATCACCAAAAGAAGTTGCTAAAAAAAAGCATTTTTGCTTTTAATTTGTTTTCAAATACCCCGATTTTTAGGGCATAGATAACGTTTACGCTCCTTTTTCATATTTTCTTTTCGATTTTGTTTGCCATTTCTAAATAATGTAGTATCTTTGCACTTGAATTGCAAAAATGCAATCTCAACATTACAAATGAATAATAAAATAAAACATTCTGGCATCGTAGAGAGCGTAGAAGAAGGTTGTGTGTGCATTCGCATCGTACAGTCGTCAGCCTGCAGCGCTTGCAAGGTGGCTGCCCATTGTACTGCATCTGAATCGAAAGAGAAGATGATTGAGGTTTCTACCTCAGAGGCGTCTCTCTACCACAAAGGCGATAGCGTGGTGGTGACTGCTGATTCGGCTGTAGGCTTCAGAGCCAGTTTCTATGGCTATCTCTTGCCGCTGATACTGATGGTGATAGCTTTGGTCGGTGTACTGAAAGCTACTCACTCAGAGGGAGCCGCAGCGCTCTCGGCATTGGGCATTCTCATTCCATACTATGTGGTGCTCTACTTATTCAGAAACAAACTTAAAAACAAACTGAGCTTCTCTATTGAATCATAGGGTACGTGATGTGCTTCTGTAGTTTTAGTGGAGAACTCTTGTTTTAAAACAAAGAAAAAATAACAAAACAAAACACAAAAAATTATGAATTTTATTTTGATTGCTGTCTTGGTTCTCGGAGCAATCGCGCTGATTGCAGCGTTGGTTCTCTTCGGAGTATCTAAGAAGTTTGCCGTCGAAGAAGACCCTCGCTTGGGCCAGGTAGGAGAGATTCTGCCAGGTGCCAACTGTGGTGGTTGCGGTTTTGCCGGATGTTCCGGTATGGCTGCAGCTCTGGTGAAGGGTGCTGATGCCGGTTCTATCGATGGACTGATGTGTCCGGTAGGTGGTGCCGACGTGATGGGCAAGGTAGCCGACCTTTTAGGTATGGCAGTAGCCAATACCGAGCCAAAGGTGGCTGTGGTTCGTTGTAATGGTACTTGCGAGAATCGTCCTCGCATTGCCGAGTATGATGGTTTGCACACTTGTGCAGCTATGAATTCATGTGGCGCTGGCGAAACAGGCTGCGGGTTCGGCTGTCTGGGTTGTGGCGATTGCGTGGCTGCCTGCCAGTTTGGCGCAATCTCTATCAATCCTGAAACTGGCATTCCTGAGGTTGATGAAGAGAAGTGTACGGGTTGTGGTGCTTGCGCCAACGCTTGTCCACGTCATATCATCGAGCTCCGCAAGAAGGGGCCTAAGGGCCGTAGAGTTTACGTTCAGTGCGTAAATCACGACAAGGGTGCTGTTGCCAAGAAGGCTTGTAGCGTTGCTTGCATCGGATGCGGTAAGTGTCAGAAAGTCTGCAAGTTTGATGCTATCACCATTGAAAACAATGTGGCTTATGTTGACTTCAACAAGTGCCGCATGTGTACCAAGTGTGTTGACGAATGCCCAACAGGTGCTCTCGTAAAAGTTAATTTCCCAGTTAAGAAAAAGGAGGAATAATCATGAATTTGAGAACTTTTAGAATTGGTGGAGTTCACCCAGAAGAGAATAAGATTACTGCCGAGATGGCTACTCAGGTAGCTCCTCTTCCTAAGCAGGCTATTTTCCCACTTGGTCAGCACATCGGTGCTCCTGCCAAGCCTGTAGTTGCCAAGGGCGACAAGGTGAAGGTGGGTACACTCATTGCTGAGGCTGGTGGCTTTGTGAGTGCTCCTATTTACAGTTCCGTATCAGGAACCGTGTTCAAGGTAGATACATCTATTGATGCTACCGGTTATCGCAAGCCTTGCATCATTATTAATGTAGAAGGCGATGAGTGGGAGGAGAGTATCGACCGCTCTGATAAACTCGAAACGCTTGAGGCTCATACAGAGCTTACTCCAGAGGAAATCGTAAACCGCATCAAGGTAGCTGGTGTCACTGGTATGGGTGGTGCCGGTTTTCCTACCTTTATCAAGCTTTGTCCTCCTCCAGGAGCCAAGGCTGAGTGCGTCATCATCAACGGTGTAGAGTGTGAGCCTTATATCACAGCCGACTATCGCCTGATGATGGAGCATGCCGATGAGATTCTCGTTGGCTTGAACCTTCTGATGAAGGCGGCTAAGGTAGAGAAGGGCTACATCGGTATCGAGGATAACAAACCTGCTGCCATCAAACTCTTCGAGGAGAAGACAGCTAATGACGCTCGTATCGAGATTGTACCTCTGGCTAAAAAGTACCCTCAGGGAGGTGAGAAGCAGCTGGTGGATGCCGTTATCCGCCGTCAGGTTCCTGCTCCTCCAGCTATCCCTGTCAACGTTGGAGCAATTGTTCAGAATGTAGGTACTGCCTTCGCTGTTTATCAGGCAGTTATGAAGAATAAGCCTCTCTTCGAGCGCTATACTACCGTAACCGGTAAGCAGGTGAAGAATCCGGGCAACTTCCTCGTACGTATGGGTACTCCATTCTCTCAGATGATTGAGAACTGCGGAGGTTTGCCTGAGGGTGACAACAAGGTGCTGGCTGGAGGTCCGATGATGGGTAAGGCTGTAATCAGCCTCGATGTACCGGTAACCAAGGGTACCAACTCAATCACCGTATTGACCGATGCTGATGCTCATCGCAAGAAGGCTCAGCCATGTATCCGCTGTGCCAAGTGTGTGGATGCCTGCCCAATGGGCCTGGAGCCATACTTGCTCGCTACCCTGAGCGTAGTGAAGGATTATGAGCGCCTGGAGGCAGAGGAGGTTACATCCTGCATCGCCTGCGGTTCATGCCAGTTCACCTGTCCATCTCATCGTCCTATCCTCGATAATATCATCAACGGTAAGGCAGCGGTAATGGGCATCATCAGAGCTCGCAATGCCAAGAAGTAAGCGTTCACGTCAAGAATGAATTTCATTTAAGAAAGAATTTAAAAGATAAAATGGGTAAATTAATCGTTTCATTATCGCCACACGCTCATGGAAATGAGAGCGTAGAGAAGAACATGTACGGAGTGATTATCGCTCTCGTGCCTGCCATCCTCGCTTCTTTCTATTTCTTCGGCTTGGGTTCAGCAGTCGTACTGCTCACCTCTGTGGCAGCCTGCGTCTTCTTTGAGTGGGCAATTACAAAATATCTCCTGAAGGAGGAGACCAGCTTGCTCGATGGTTCTGCCATCATCACCGGTCTCTTGCTTGGCATGAACTTGCCAAGTAACCTTCCTCTCTGGATCATCATCATCGGTGCCCTGTTTGCCATCGGTGTAGGTAAGATGAGCTTCGGCGGTTTAGGTAACAATCCTTTCAATCCTGCGCTGGTTGGACGTTGCTTCCTGCTCGTCAGCTTCCCTGCCCAGATGACTTCATGGCCTGTTGCCGGTCAGATGCTCAGCTATACTGATGCTACAACGGGTGCTACTCCGCTGGCTATCATGAAGACCGCCATCAAGACGGGCGATGCTTCAGTTCTCAACCAGTTGCCTGATGCGCTGAGCCTGCTCTTCGGTGCCACTGGCGATACCTTCGGTGCCGGTACTACCGGTGAGGTTTGTGCATTCGCCCTCTTGCTCGGTTTGGCTTACATGCTCTGGAAGAAGGTCATTACCTGGCATATTCCAGTCAGTATCATCGCTACCGTATTCGTTTTCAGCGGTTTGATGCATTTGGCTAATCCTGTTTATGCCAATCCTCTGGCTGTCATCTTCAGTGGTGGTCTGATGCTCGGTGCCATCTTCATGGCTACTGATTATGTAACCTCTCCGATGACCCACAAGGGCATGCTTATCTACGGTGTATGTATCGGTCTGCTGACCGTCATCATCCGTAACTGGGGTAGCTATCCAGAAGGTATGTCGTTCGCCATTCTTATCATGAATGCGTTCACACCTCTTATTAACACATACGTTAAACCAAAGCGCTTCGGTGAGAAGCCTGTTAAGAAATAAGGAGGACAGAGACATGCAGAAATTAGAATCATCATTAAAGAACATGGTGCTTGTGCTGGTGGGCGTTGCGCTCATCGTAGGTGCTGTGCTTGCATATATCAATCATCTTACATCTGGTCCTATCGCCGAGAAGGCTGCACAGAGTCTGGCTGCCGGCATCAAGAGCGTGATGGGTACTGAAGAACTCCAGGTGGCTGAGCCTGAAGAGGTAAAGCAGGAGTTTGGCGGTAAGGAATTCTCTTTCACCATCCACAAGTGCTCTGACAAGAGCGGCAAGCAGCTGGGTGCTGCCGTAGAGAGTACTACCGGTGGTTTCGGTGGCGATCTGAAGGTGCTCGTAGGTTTCGATACCGAGGGCAAGATTATGGGTTATACCGTGCTTCAGGCTTCAGAAACTCCGGGTCTGGGCGCCAAGGCTGCTACCTGGTTCCAGAAGGACGGAAAGGGTAGCATCATCGGTAAGACTCCAAAGGATGGCGACCTCCACGTATCTAAGGACGATAAGAGTGGCAATGCAGTAGATGCCATTACCGCTTCTACCATTACCAGCCGCGCCTTCCTCAAGGCTATCAACCAGGCTTATGCCGTATATGCCAAGAAGGATGTTGACGGCGAGAGCGGTGCATCTCAGAAAGCAGATGCAGAGAGCGGTGCATCTAAAGTTGAACATAACGAAAAGAAAGGATAAACCGATATGAGTAATGTTAAGATTTTGATGAACGGACTCATCAAGGAGAATCCAACCTTCGTGTTGCTTCTCGGTATGTGTCCTACTTTGGCTACAACAACCAGCGCCATCAACGGTCTCTCTATGGGATTGGCTACCATGGCGGTGCTGATTTGTACCAACTTTGTTATTTCCTGTATCAAGAAGATTACCCCGGATATGGTTCGCATCCCTGTTTTCATCGTAGTGATTGCAGCCTTCGTAACCATCCTTCAGATGTTGATGAGCGCTTATGCTCCCGACAGCATCAATCAGGCGCTGGGTATTTATATTCCGCTGATTGTAGTAAACTGTATCATCCTGGGTAGAGCAGAGAGCTTTGCTGCCAAGAATTCGCCTATTGCCAGCCTCTTCGATGGCATTGGTTGCGGTTTGGGTTTCACCCTCGGTTTGACCATCCTGGGTAGTGCCCGCGAGATACTCGGTGCAGGTAGTGTATTCGGTATCACTCTGTTGCCGGAGACTACCAACATTCTGATGTTCATCCTGCCTCCTGGAGCATTCCTCACCTTGGGTTACATCATTGCTATATTTAATAAGGTAAAGAAGTAAGCGTAGGCATCGCTTCAAATCAATGAAATAAAATAGAAATTATGGAATATTTATTGATATTTATCTCTGCGATATTCGTCAACAACATCGTCTTGTCGCAGTTTCTCGGTATCTGTCCATTCCTGGGCGTATCGAAGAAAGTTGATACAGCCATCGGTATGGGTGGTGCCATCGCTTTTGTCTTGACCCTGGCAACCATCATTACCTGGTGTGTTCAGAAGTATGTACTCGATCCGTTCGGATTGCAATATCTCCAGACCCTGGCATTCATCCTCGTGATTGCAGCCTTGGTTCAGATGGTAGAGATTATCCTGAAGAAGGTTTCTCCTGCACTTTATCAGGCACTCGGTATCTTCCTGCCTCTGATTACTACCAACTGTGCCGTGCTGGGTGTAGCCATCCTGGTTATCCAGAAGGATTACAATCTGCTTGAGAGCGTGGTTTACGCTTTCTCTACCGCTCTCGGCTTTGCCCTGGCTCTCATTGTCTTTGCCGGCATTCGCGAGCAGCAGGCTTTGGTCCGTATTCCTAAGGGCATGCAGGGCGTAGCTATCGTCATGGTAACTGCAGCGCTCCTCAGCCTCGCCTTCATGGGATTCTCGGGCGTAGATGGCGGTTTGAAATCGCTCTTCGGATTGGAGTAAAACTTTTACTGAAAGTTGATAAAATAATAATGGGAATTTGCGAATGGTATGAACCGATGCAAATTCCCATTTTTTGTACTTGATTTTTCTTTCTCTCTTACTTGAGGTCTAGATTTTTCTTAACTCTCTGTCTTTATAAACTTGAAATTTTAACTCTTTCTCTTTTCTTATCTTCTGTGTCCGAAGCTTCCACCGCCATTGTTCTTGCTTGGTGTAGAAGAGCGAGGGGTGAATCCGCCGCCACGGTTGCCAGACCCGCTGCTGAATGAACGGCTCATGCTGCTGCGGTTGCCCCCGAAGATATTACTTCTTCCGCTTCCGAAGCTGCTGTTTCCGAACCCACGGCTGTTGTTTCCGAAACCACGGTTGTTGCTGGTGCTGCTGTTGCTGCTGCCGAAACCGCGGTTAGGGCGACTGTTGCTATTGCCGAAGCCCCGGTTGCTGCTGTTGCCGAAGCCTCCGTTGTTATTTCCGAAGCCTCCGTTCTGAGGGCGGCTGCTGTTTCCGAAGCCAGCGTTGTTGTTAGGGCGGCTTGCATTACCGAAACCACGGTTTGGGTTCATCTGAGGTCTGTTCTCGCGGTTCAGATTTCCGAAAGATCTTCCTCTGCCGTAATCACCACGATTGAATCCGTCTCTCATACCTACTCTAGGATATCCACCTGGGTGAGGTCCGCCAAATCTTCTTCCGTGATACCAGCTTCTGTTTCCGTTTACTCGCCAGCTATGACCTCCACGGTAAGATACGTAGAAGTGAGGGCGACCGAAGTAGAAATAGTCGCGGCGCGGATAGCGGGCGTAGATGCCGAAGTGCCAGTAGCCCGCATTCCAGTAGAGCGGACGGTAGAAATAGGTGGCATTGAGATATGTTCTATACTGCCAGTCGAGCAGGATATAGCTCAAATCCATATTGCGCTGGCGCCAGTAAGCACCATACAGGTCATCGTATGTATCTACACTCATCAGGTAGTCGAGGTTCACCTCGTAAGCTGCCTCATACTGGTCTTCCGTAAGATTGAGCTCGTAAGCCATCTTGTCTGTCAGGAAGAGAGCCTGCTGTCTTGCCTGCTCATAACTCATTGCTGAAGCGGTAGTGAATGTCATCATGAACATGGCTACAAGAGCTATTATCATTCGTTTCATAATCGTATATCTTTAAATTGTTATACTTCATGTTTCTTTTTCTGGTGCAAAGATACGATGTTTTTTGCTTCCACGGGCGGGATTTCCCCTAAAGGGGTGGGGGAAAATCCCTACTTCTTTATTTTGTGCCTGCGCAGTTCTATATATAATAAGGTATAGAACCGGAGTGGAGCGTAAAGGTTTGCGTGAAGTTTTTCGCTGTTTTTGGAACAATCAAACGAAATATTTACTACCTTTGCACTCAGAAAAAAACAATCTGATGAATAGATTGGAATTTAAAACGGAAAGTAAAATAATAAAAACAAAATAAACAAATCATGAAAGAGCTAAAAGCATTAAACAAGCGCACTGCTCCTAAGAGCGTCGCTCCAGAGAAAATCATTCAGTTTGGTGAAGGTAACTTCCTCCGTGCATTCGTAGATTGGATTGTATGGAATATGAACAAGAAGACCGACTTCAACGGTTCTGTCGTTGTAGTTCAGCCATTGGCTGGTGGTATGGTTGACTGGCTGAACGGTCAGGACTGCCTCTATCACGTAAACCTTCAGGGTAAGGAGAACGGCCAGGCTATCAACACATTGGAGCGTATCGACGTTATCAGCCGTGCACTGAATCCATATTCTCAGAACCAGGCTTTCATGGCTTTGGCTGAGCAGCCAGAGATGCGTTTCATCATCTCTAACACTACAGAGGCTGGTATCGCATTCGATGACTCTTGCAAGTTTACAGATGCTCCTGCAGCTTCTTATCCAGGCAAGTTGGTTCAGCTCTTGTTCCACCGCTACAAGTTCTTCGAGGGCGACCCAACCAAGGGTATGATCCTGATGCCATGTGAGCTGATCTTCCTCAACGGTCACCACCTCAAGGAGTGCATCTATCAGTATATCGAGCTCTGGAAGGGCGATATGGGTGCTGATTACGAGGGCTTCAAGGAGTGGTTCACCAACCACTGCTACGTTTGCGCTACATTGGTAGACCGCATCGTTCCTGGTTTCCCACGCGATACCATCAAGGAGATTCAGCAGAAGGTTTGCTACAAGGACAACCTCGTAGTTAAGGCAGAAAGCTTCCACCTCTGGGTTATCGAGAAGGCAGAAAATATGACAGTAGAGCAGATGCAGGAGGAGTTCCCAGCTCATAAGGCAGGTCTCCACGTGCTTATCACAGATAATGAGAAGCCATACCACGAGCGTAAGGTTACCCTGCTGAATGGTCCTCACACCGTATTGAGCCCTGTTACATACCTCAGCGGTGTAAACATTGTTCGCGATGCCTGCGAGCACCCGGTATTGGGCAAGTACATCCACAAGGTACAGTTCGAGGAGTTGATGCAGACGCTGAACCTCCCAATGGATGAGCTGCAGAAGTTCGCTTCTGACGTATTGGAGCGTTTCGAGAATCCATTCGTAGATCATCAGGTAACAAGCATCATGCTCAACTCATTCCCTAAGTTTGAAACTCGCGACCTGCCTGGTGTCAAGATTTATCTTGAGCGTAAGGGCGAGTTGCCACAGGGTTTGGTATTCGGTCTCGCTGCTATCATCACTTACTATAAGGGTGGTGTTCGCGAGGATGGTGCTCCTATCCAGCCAAACGATGACCAGAAGATTATGGACAAGCTCACCGAGCTTTGGGCTACCGGCGATACCCAGAAGGTAGCTGAGGGCGTATTGGGCTTCGACTATATCTGGCACGAGGATTTGAACAAGACAGTTCCTGGCTTGACTGAGTTGGTTAAGAAAGATCTTGACCTTATTCAGGAGAAGGGCATGCTGGAGGCTGTTAAGACTATCCTCTAATTAAAAAAAATGTTCGTTCATAGGTTCAAATAACGATTTAGATTTGAAAATAGTTATAAGGTTTTGTGTTAGTTGTTAGCTATAATCTTCTAGCTAATAGGTTAAAGGCGGGGAGCTTGTGAAAGCGCCTCGCCTTTTTGCTTATTTGTCAGCTTGGTGATGTTTCAGAATCCTTAATGACCTTAATGACCTTGTCCTTAACGACCGGATGGTTGATGATGAGCGGCACTCTTTCTACCACTACCATGGAAGTGTCGAGGCCCAATGCCTTAGGCTCGTCAATACCTATCTTGCTGATAAGAGCGTAGATACTCATCAGCAGGTTCTGTTGGCGATTATCTGAACTCTCCGGGTAATATACGCGGTGAATGATGATGAATCGGAAATCGCCCGGAATTCCGTATTTGCGCAGCGAAGGATAGGTGCTTTGCAAATCTACCTTTCCGTCTGTTACCAGATCTTCCACTACTTGTCGCAGATAGAGACTCACCCTAGGCTCTATGCGGAAACCAATGTGCATGGTTACGCTGTAGAGGGTGTCGGGAATCAGGGTCTCGCAGTTGTACTCCAGCGTGTCAGGTGTGTCAACAAACTCCATGTTGATAAGCCAGTAATGGTCAGCACGTTTCGGCTGCTTGTTGATGATGGAGTAGAGCAACTTGTCATCTACGGCACCTTCCTTGTTGGCGTGGTTCACATAAACCAGGTTGGAAGCGTACTTAGGGATGCTCTCGTCGGCCTTGATGTCGGAGATTATCTGATAATAATCATCCAGCGGTTTGGTGCTGATATAATGGCGGCGTATCTTCATGGCTTTCACCCACACGTACATCATCAGGAACAGGATTCCTCCAATGAGCATCGTACACCATCCACCTGCAAGAAACTTTGACAGATTGGCAGTCAGGAAGATGGCTTCGATGATGCAGTATGCGCCCATAAACAGCATCGTGAAAATCCGTGCCACACCCTTGCTGTGCAGGTAGAAACCGAGCAGCAGGGTAGTCATCAGCATGGTGATGGTGATGGCGAGTCCGTAGGCTGCCTCCATGTGCGAGGAGTCGCGGAAGAGCAGGATGATGAGAACCACGCCGATGTACATGGCGAGGTTGATCATCGGGATATAGAGCTGCCCCTTAACATGGGTAGGATGCTTGATTCGCATGCGCGGCCAGAAGTGCAGGTTCATGGCTTCGCTCAATATGGAGAAGGTTCCGCTGATGAGTGCCTGGCTCGCAACGATTGCCGCACCCGTGGCCATGATGATGGCGAAGAACAGCATGCTCTGCGGCATGATGGCAAAGAACGGATTCGCTGCCAGTGCCGTATCAGCATGATTCAGCACCCATGCTCCCTGTCCCAGATAGTTGAGAATGAGCATGGTCTTTACGAAGCCCCAGCTGATGGCGATGTTCTTTCTGCCGCAATGTCCCAGGTCGGAATAGAGAGCCTCTGCACCGGTAGTACAGAGAAATACGGCACCCAGAATCAGAAACCATTCAGGCGATTTTGCCAGCAGCATGGCAGCATAATAGGGGTTAAAAGCCTTCAGTATCAATGGGTAAGACGTGATGCTGAAAGCTCCCACCACGCCCAGCAGCAGGAACCATAGCAGCATAAATACGCCAAACGATTTGCCAATACTCTCTGTGCCAAACCGCTGCACGAAGAAGATGATGGTGATGATGGCAAGGGTGATGGGGATAACTGGCAGGTTGGGACTGATGCTTTCGAGTCCTTCGATGGCTGTGGTCACGGTGATGGCAGGGGTGATGATTCCGTCTGCCAGCAGGGTGCTTGCGCCAATGATGGCCAGTAGGTAAATCCACTTGTACTTGAGTCGGCGCAGCAAGGCATAGAGGGCGAGGATGCCTCCCTCGCCATTGTTGTCGGCACGCAGCGCCACGCATACATATTTGATGGTGGTCTGGAGGGTGAGTGTCCAGATGATGCATGACAGTGCGCCCAGGATGGTGCTCTCGCTGATGCTTTCGCCCGTATGCAGGATAGCCTTCATCACATAGAGAGGTGATGTTCCGATGTCTCCGAATACAATGCCTAATGTAACGAGCAATCCCAGGAAGCCTACTCTGTGATGATTGCAGGCTACTGAACTTTCTGCTTTTTCTTTCATTTTTCTTCTCTTATTTAAATTAAATATTATTCTTTTTGGGACATGAAAATGGCCTTTGTGATTATAAATTGCGTGCAAAGGTATAAACTTAAGAGGTAAGATAGAATTTGTTTAACAAGATTTATCGGATTTAACCTTTATTCTTTGGCGATATGAAGAGACGAATAGAGGCGAACGCCGATAAGACTACTCCCGAGAAACTTCTGAACCTTGCGAAACTTGAATAATTAATAAAGGCGGGGAGCTTGTGAAAGCGCCTCGCCTTTTACGTATGTTTTGTAAGTTTCTTTTCAAGTGACTGTTGTAAAGAAAAACAGTTATTCAATGATGTGGTTGATGACCATTCCTGCGATAGCCATTCCGAAGGTTGCGGTGATGTGGCAGAGCGAACCGTTGATCTGTGCCTTAGTAGAGCACCATTCGTGTTCTACCAGTTGCTGGTCGCCCGGAGCATCATATACGGCAGTATCGGTACCGCGCTCTCCGCTAATCAGTTTAGCTTTCGGGCATAGGCATCCGCCCGTGCCGCAGGCTTTGTTCACACCTTGGTTCTGCATCGGTTTTTCTTCACTGTATACGCACTGGAATTTTCGTCGTGGGAAGGTTTTGTTCTTCTTGAATTTCTTTCGCAGTGCTCTTGCCAGCGGGTCTCCATCCACCTTCCAGAATTCAGATTTTCTTACCATGAATGGGTCGGTGCGCAGGGCAGCTCCCATAGAAGATATAAAGGTGATTTCCTTAGGCAGGGCAGTGGCACGCAGAATGAGGTCAGCCTTATCCTTGAGCGAGTCGATGGCATCGATGATGAAGTCGTATTGCTCCATGTGGAATTCATCGGCAGTTTCTGCCTGATATATTTTCTGATAGGCTGTGATGTTGGCATCGGGGTTGATTTCGAGCAGTCGGTTGCGCAGCGCCTCTACCTTCACTTCGCCTATGGTTCGGCTTGTAGCCATCAGCTGGCGGTTGCAGTTGGTTACGCATACCCTGTCGCTGTCTACGATTGTGATGTTTCTCACGCCGCTTCTCAGGAGTCCTTCAGCGCACCATGATCCTACTCCTCCGATACCGAAGATGAGCACTCTTGCCTTCTGAATTTTCTCAAGATTATCTTTTCCCAGGAGCAGTTCGGTGCGTCGCTGCATTCCCCGCTCCATTGTCGTTATTTTATTCTCCATTTTATTGTTTGTAAAGAATTCTAATGTATATATCTGATGCAAAGTTAGTGAATAAAATCTGATGTCGGCTGATATGAATAAATGTTTATAATTCTTTAACTCATTTAACTTCTGAACTTGCGAAACTTGAATTATTACTAAGTGGATAATGATAGTCACATGCTTTTTTTAGTGGTTGAAATTTAGTTTCAGTAAGCGTTTCTGGAAGAAGAAGGGCGGGGGAGTAACTAATAATGAACTGTTACGCCCCCATGCATGATGTTACTCCGAGGGTAGTGCCGAGCGCCGTCAAGATTGTGAGTACAATCTGAAAAATCTGTTTCCAAGTTTCTTTCTTCATAATTTTCTAGTTTTTTTAGTGATTAATAATGTTCTTGATTACAGGTGCAAAGGTACTACATTTTTCCTACACCACCAAAAATCACCTTGCAGAGTTATGTAAAATTCCATTAACATTTCTGCCATATTGTGTTAAAGAAAATAACTCATCGTTTTGCGGGTCATAACATTAAGCTCTAAAGCAGCCAAAGGAGAATAAGAGAGGTTGGAACGTAAACAGTTGGGAATGAGCAGATTTGCACAAAGTTGCCAAATCGGCATAAAGCAAGCGAGTGAGGAATATTGAAGTAGTTCAGTTACTAAATCGTGAGCCACAGTTACCTATGCAAAGCAGGTAACAATGCGGAAAGG
>NZ_JANDWX010000013.1:0-88527 GCF_024330485.1 Segatella copri
TTAGTCAGTATACATCTGTAGGTATATTCGCCTTCCCAAATGTCAAGGTCTCCATCTATTCGCCTTTGTCTCTGTATGACAAGACGATACGGTTTTCCTTTCCATTTCTCAACAAGGATGGAATTCAGCTCAAATTCAATACCGTTGATTTCAACAGTTTTCCATCCAGTCAAGGCAAACATGGAATCGTAGAAGGAAGAGCATCTGTTGGCACGAATATAAAAATGCCTGCAATGAGCCTCTACCATATCTACGATTTCCTCCGAGCATGAGCCGCAATCCATGCGGGCACGGGATATATATACTTCTGATGCCTCCAGTCGCTTGAAGATTCTTTCCAAAGTCTCTCTTTGGTTGAAGCGCACGTTTGTGTTGCCGTCTCTATTTTCAATACCGACAATCATGTCGTTAATGACTGCCACACCTGGACTATAGCCCAGGAACTTCTTGTAGGTTGGTTTTGCATCATGCTTCTCTGTTTCAATGAACTGATGGTCAAAGTCAAAATCATACTCTTGACCGGATTTCAATTGACCAGTAGCAAGCAGGGCATTGACCAGTAAGCAGTTCATCTTGTCTGCAGTATTGAAATCATAGGATTTGCCAGAAGCAGACTTATAGGTGATGCTCTTAAAAGTCAGTTCTTCGATAGCACGCAATATGGTGTCTGCGCTGCAAGTGCGAAGAGTTGGATGAAGAGACAAATGTTTCATCAAGTGAGTTGTAACATCCTCAATACATGAGCCGCCACAAAGATATACGCACATCAGAGAGCGTAGAATTTCGCTATATTGATAACCAAACATAGTGCATCTCAATCCCAAGGTGGAATCTATGGTTTGAGCTAAAAGAGCATCAAATTGCTCCATAATAGAAAAAATTCCTCCAAAAGGAGTGAGTTTCTCAGATTTTATTTGTATCTTTGCCATGTCATATTAGAGTTTTGCTTGTCTTCTTTTCGCAACACTAAGGTAAGTGAAAATTCTGACATGGCAAAATCCTGGGCAACTTTTTGTTGCTCAGGCACTTATAAATAATGTTAAACTATAGTGTTGCGGAATTAAGGATAATAAAAAAATAAATTAACAACATAATTCCCTATAACTTACAGAACCTAATATAATAGTATATATGAATTGAAAGAAATTTATCTCGCCGTGCTCCAGGACTTGAGATACTTTACCCTGAAAACATCAATGTTCTCGTACAACTCTTCATGGCTCCCATTGGATAGAGTCTGCCTAGGATAATACCCATCAAACGATTTGCTTCTAATACCTTCCAGCGCCTGCCAGATTTTGTCAGTCAACTGCCAAGCCTCTATAGGCGCATTTTCGCTCCAGTCTATCACCGTATGCAGTTTGATATCCCCGTTACCTCGGAGAGCGCCCTGTATCGTTGTCCAGTCTATCACTCCCAACTCTATGAATACTGCCGGGCGCTGCCACGGCTCGTCCTGATCTGCATAAACTACGTTCTCGTTCCACAAATCCACATGTTTCACCTCGGGAATATTTTTCAGCTGCTCCACGAGTGCAGCGTATAATTCTTGTCTTGGATCCATATCTTGTTTATTTAAATTTGAAGTCGTTCTCAAAATAAGAAGTAAGGTTGTCTTCTATAATGCGCCTCACGTCTTCCTCCACCTCGGGGCTCATGCCCAGGAATTGACGTTTAGGAATCTTGATAACCTTTCCTTCCTTCATCAGAGCCATCGCTTTCCAGAACTCTGCTTCCGTTCCAAGCTGTCGGTTCTTCTTATTGTTACGAAGCTCGCCGTTTTTCTTTCTGCCAAAACCGCCTTGTGCTTCATTATATTTAGCCCAGAAGTATCTTTTCATCCTGGCAGTAACCTTTATTTCTCCTCCTTCATTATGGATGGCAGCATAAGGAAGATCGCTATAGAAAGTAATGCTGCTTTCATCGCTTCTACTGCTGATGCTTTTTCTCAGCGCTCCAGTATCAACGAGAATATGACCTCCGGGGCGAAGCGGGCTTCTTCTTCTCGCCCAGGCTTTGGTAAAGAAAGCCTGCCTCTCAAAGTTCTGGTCAAACTCATCACTGATACCGATTCTAATATCCTTCAGAATGCGGTCTATTACCGTCTTCAGTTCTTTCTCTGTTGCCATAGCCGTCGTTATCTATGAAATTCAGGAACAGCTCCTCTTGCTGAGGAATCTTATTGTGAGGGTCGGCGCTCGCATTCAGGACATTGTAGAACTGGCGCTCCGAGATAGCGTACACCGGGTACACGTAACGCCGCCAGATCTCCCTGTTAGGGACTCCCAGCTTGGCGTAGCGATCGAAGATACGGTTAATCTCCGTCACCCGCTTCTGATAACTCAATCCGCGGTTATTCCTGCATTTTCCATTCCTCATCGAGGGCTGTTCCTTTCTTTCAACTTAAAACATTATAACAATAAATAATCTAACTTTAGATGCGGCAGAAGCTTGGCTCTATGCGACGCCAGACACCCGTCTTCTTATCTCGCTTCCAGAAGTAATAGTTGGTTGCATTCTTCTGCACTACATTGCTCTCCTGGAAGAGTTTCATGATTTCCGAGTACTCCGGATCATTGAACTTATCCTCCAGCTCGTAGAGCTTGGAGATGCTCTTGTAATCGAGATCTCCTGCCTGGTTGCGCTCCAGCAGCGTCATTGCCAGCTGATACATCGGATCATCGGTTCCCTTCTCGCTCTTCTTCATGTAGTCCTTCAGAAAAGCCACCAGTCGCTCCGCTGCAAGGTCGGCACGCTCATCAAATCCCTTCACGCTGTTGCAGCTGATCTGCAAGCGAAAATCATCACTAGTGATTGTGTAGTTCTTCTGCTCATCGGTTTTCACCTGACCATACTCTCGCATCAGCTTGATAAAGGCGGAAGACTCATCTCTTAGCCATACCTTAAAACCCTTGACGTCTGCGGTAACGTTAACAAGCATACCTTCCACCTTGTGCATAAACTCGCCTCGCAAGCCCTCGTAGGCATCACGCTTGTTGATGCGCTCGTTTTTTGCTTCGGCATTCAACTGAGCAAGAAGAAATGCCTTCTGCTCTTCTGACAGCTGACTGATGTCAACTGGGGAGCTGCCCTGCTTTGCAGCCGCCTGCTCCTGTTTGTTCTTTTCTTGTTCCATTTTCAATAAATATTAATTTTATATGATTGGTATTAATACCTTCCTGCTGTTTCAGTCCTCCCTTTCGCTTGATGGCTCTCAGCTTCACGCTCAGCTGCTCCAGTTCCGAAATGGTGATCAGGGCAAAATCCTTACCCGCAATCCTCGGATGACGGCAGAGCTCGTTGATGCGGTTCCAGTCCTTGGTGTCTACCCCGAGTTCCTGCATCAGGTGCAGGCAGATGCTTCGCCAGTGCTTGCGCTGGTCACCATAACCAAGCATGTTCTCCAATGCCTTGCAGCATTCCTTATACTCCCGCGCCCTCATCTCATGAAGATGTGTTGTGCGCCCATTCGTGTATTGGCTCACGATAGCCGCCTTAGCCTCTTCGTCATCGCCGTGCTTTGGCAACTTATTAAACGAGGCGTAGAAACGATGGTAGTTTGCAATCGGTCGTGCCATAAACTTCCCTCCTTGTTAATCTGCAATCGGTAGATCATAAGCCGAGACTCAGCTTATAGTCCTGATAATGCTCTCGCGCTTCATGCAGGGCGTTAGGCAACGCTTGCGCAACCTCTATCTCCTTCAATATCGGAATATCATCCAGGCAGAGATATAGCCCGCATTCAAACTCCCTTACCTGTAATCGGTGCATCGCCTCACGTCTTACTTCCTTCTCACGCTTCAGCACCTGCTGGCGATGATACTCCTCAGTGGTCTTTTTCCACCATTTCTTAATCGAATAAATAATCTTTTTCATGTTCTAATGAATTGTTTATGGGTTTATAATTCTGTCGCAGAAGCACCTTTCTATACGCTATCGAGCAGATAATCATCACTGTCCAGATATTCATTCCTCAGTGCATCTGCATTCATATCGCAGAGCTTGGAAGCAAGCTCGTCATACATCATTGCCTGGTCAGGATAACTGAAATCCTTAGTCTTTTTCTTGATGTAGGCGATGATATCTTCTACTGTTTCATCCATGTTTCTTCGGCTTTTTGTAAGTTACATTTTGATACCCATGCCATTTTATGATTCTCGTTGCCCACATCAGACTCTTGGTCGTAACGACATAGCTACCGGGAGTCTTTATTGATCTGCGCACGCTCAAATAGCAGGTGTAGTTACATTCCATCCAGTCATCCAATACCGAGCTGCATTGTTCCTTGCTCAGCAGCAGGTAGATGATGTCACCTTTCTCGTAATCCCCGAGACAATCATTCACTTCACTCATAAGCTTTCAAATTACAGATTATTACTAGCCTGGATAAGTCCGTCCTCCCATACCTTGAAGGTAGCTCCGGCTTCTCTAATGAATCGGCCTTGGCAGACAGCCTCGTAGCCGACGACTCTTACTTTCACGCCCGCCATGTATTTCAGTCTGACGGCAGGCTTGCCCAGTGGCTGACTCTTCGCCTCCTGCGAGATGAAGATGAAACTCTTCTTCGGGAACTCTTCCACCAGGGCTTCCACCTGTGCATATTCCCAATGTGAGTACTGGAACGAATCCACGATAATAAACTTAGGGCCCTTGCGCTGCTTGAGCATCCTCTTCAGATTGTCGATGTCTGAATCGATACAGACTCTGAACTTGCCCTGTTCTTCCTCCATGTGAAAACGCTGGATGCGTTCCTTGAAACTCATGCTTACCTTCTCCTCGAAGGAGCAGTAGAGTACTATTCCGTATTCACAGAGCTTCTTGGTAAGCTGCATCACGAACGAGCTCTTGCCACCAGCCGACGGACCCGAGATAAACCAGGTGTCATACATATCCGGCTGTCCGAAGCACCGTTCCCACTCTCCACCCCAGGGTATCGGCTTATAAGTCATCTTCAGTATCTCCCTGGGGCTGTATGCCCGCTTAACCATGACTGGCCTCCCCGGAAGCTTCAGCAGCGTTCTCTGCTGCTATCTTGAGCTTCTCTATCTCGGTATATACTCGTCTCAGCCCGCCCTGCGTCTTTCTTACGATGGTAGGAATATCTGCATCGGCTGGAGCATTCACCTTGGCAACGATGGAAGCCTGCTTCATCAGGAACTTCTCCCGCTCCTTGCCGTCATCAGGAGTCACCTTGGAGAATCTGCCTCCGTAGCGGCTCAGCATCTCGGTATATCCCACTTTCTTGCAGTCGATGCTGCGGTTTATCTTCTCCTTCAGTCCGTCGGCACCCATCATATACCATCCGCAGCAATGCTCCGTAGCGTTCCACAGCGCCTTCAGCTCCAGGAAGGCTTCATACTGCAAGTCTCCTGCCTCGTCGAGGATGATAAGCGGGTTGTTCAGTGTGCGGAGATAATATACCAGGTCTTCATACACATCGCTGTAGGTTCCCTTGTTGTCAGTACCAAACTCGGTGGCTATCTTGCGGATCAGTCTGCGCTTGGTCTTCACCTGCGAGCAGTCGATATAAACGGCATTCTCATGGCAACCGATGTAGTATTTGGCAGAGTAGGTCTTGCCGATATTCGGCTCGTCACAGAGAATCATACTCAGAGAGGAGAGCTGCGCAAGCTCCAGCTGCTTCTGGATGAACAGGAAGGTGAAGGTATTGGCTGGCTTCCATTCTATCTCGTGACGGAGGTTAACGCCCAGGCGACGGGCGATGCGCACCCAGTTGGCATCAGAAAGGGCCTTGTCCAAGGCGCCCTGCTTCACCATGCTGTACACCGAAGTGGATATTCCGAGGGATGTAGCGTGCTTGGCATCCGAAGGATAATTGGCGCGGTTCTGTGCAATCGCAGCCAGAATCTTTTTCTTTTGTTCTGTTGTAATCATAATCGTTTATTGTTATAAGTTTATTCTAAGTCGATTCTTACGCCTGGTCGAACGCCATCGCTATTGCCAATGCGTTCTCGTCTTCTTCGGATATTGAAGATGTACCTTGTAGTACTTTACCAGCTGTCTGTACTCCGAAATCGCTATCGGGAACATCGGATGTATAAATATCCATCCCAGTCGGCTTCGCAGCGAGCTCTTTAATCTCTTTCTGTTGTTCTTCTTCATAATCCTTACTATTGTGTATTCCCAACCTAGGAACCAGGTTCCTGTTGGTGTAGTTCATAAATTCCTTGACCTTCTTCTGCTGATGATAGAACTTCTTCTTGTCCTCCTCGGTCTGTTCTGCCATCACTCTGTTGTAGGTTTCCACCCGCTCTACCTGGTCGATGAATCTGTCTCCCTGGAAGATGAACACATCCTGCGGCTTTCCGTCCTCATCCGGCAGGTAGTAAGCGGTAACCTTGTAATTATTGGGAGCCAGGCGCTCCAGTACGTCCGGCTTGCTCAGCCACCAGTCTTCATAGGCCACTCTTACCGTAGAATTGCGCCTTACAGAGGTCTCAACCTTCTCGCCGATATATCGGGCAAGTGTGATGGCGTCAAACGGGCGCAGGTTCGGATTGATATGCTCCATCAGAACATCCCATCTTGTCATACCAGGGTATTTCTTCTGATTAGGGTGCAGCGTATGGTTCCACTCGTAGTTGTCACGGCGGTCATCCGCCACAAGCTCATCGAATGAGTAATACTGCTTGTCTTCCCAGGTATCATTTCCTGCGTCGCTTATCTTCTTGGATTCCACTCTGTATTTCCACTTGCCGTAGAATCGGCCAATACCTACGTGGTTGCGATGGATGATACGGCGCTTCTTGGCTCCATTGATATTCTCAGCCTGCTTCTCCTGCGAGTTGAGAGGCGCACAGTAGCGTACATAGCTGAACACCGTTCCTTCCTGGAGCAGGGTGTACTTATATTCCGACATCAGGTGGTTCTCTACCTCAATACCTGCCGGAATACCCCAGCCGTGCTTGGCTATCAGCCTGAACATCTCTCTGAAGCATTCCTTCACAAGGTTCTGGTCCTTATCCCTGGAATAGCTGGCGCCCAGCACGCACTGGCTCACCGAGTCGTAAGCATAGTAGGCTTTCACCCTCAGTTTCGTATCCTTCAACTTACGGGTCAGATCCACGTCATCCATGGTTATCTGGCTCAGCGAGTATTCACCCGAATGGCGGTGCATGTGAGGCATACTCTCGTGCATGAAGGCACTCCAGCTCAACTGACTCTTATCCCAAATAAGCCTGTTCTTCGGCTTATTAAGGATGTTTCTGATGGTACTGTCGCTCAAACTCTTCGGATTTCCATCCTTATCACAGAAATCTTCCGGGTCAAACAGCTCTCCAGTCTGAACATCATACACATCAAGCTCGCCGCATACGAAGGAGTCATACAGTTCCTTTACCTGGGAGTTATAAGGCTTATTAGGAAGGCATTGTAGGCCGATGACCAGCTTCTCCGTCTTCACGTCAACCTTTCTGGTGTTCTGGTTGCCGAACTTGCCACTGATCAGTACGCCGTAGCCGCCAGCCTTATACTCATTCACCTTCTTCCTGAATCTCAGTGTCGATTCGGGTAGGGTATGATGATAGGTCTCCTTCAATACCTTGATGGTACTTGCCATCATTTCCCAGTCGTAGCGTTCGCCCATCAGCTTGCGGTAGGCAGAGGCTCGTTCGTAGAGCTTGATGCAGGTATTGAGCACCGAGGCATTCACCACATACTCCTGGATCTTCTCTGCCGACAGGTCCAAGCCCGTCTGCTGCCTGCTCTGAAAGTAGCACATGGCGTGCTGATCTACCTCATAATTGGAAGTTATCCATCCTCGCAGCCTTACTTCGGGACCTCCGGGGAACTCTACTTCCACCGCCTTGCGGTATTTGGTAGGCAAGCTATCTACGGCAATAAGAGCCGTGCAGCCGCTTGCGCCACCGCCTCGACGTACCACGTTTAATCTCTTGCGATTCACCGCAGAGTCGTAGCAACTCTTGCTCATGATGCCAGTTCCAACAAGTTCTGTCGCAGATATACAAAGTGTATTGCCGTAATATTCCATAACTATAACCTTTCTTTATTCTTTACTGGTGAAATACTTCCAGATTCTACCCACACAGATGCCTGCAAAGAGACATACGATGGATATAATCAGATACCGAGTAATGTCCATAACTCTATCCTCCAACTCTAAATCCACGTTCCAGACGTTCTCTCATACCAGGATTACCGATAATTTCGGCATCCTTCTGTCTCCACCTTGCTGCCATGATCTGAAGCGAAGGCATCTCGCGGACCAAGACATTGTCCGCAGATACCATTTCCTTACCCTTGAAGAAGATGGTAGCATTGCCAGTCTTCTTGTCGAACTCCAGTACCGCTCCGTTGGAGAAGTATTGTCTGAAGCTTCCTTCATGGTCGAAAAGCAAGGTATCACCCTTTTCAGCAACCACCGTCTCTACGCCACCGTTGATTTTGGCGTACTGGCGGATGCGCTTTGCCTTGTCGCTCATGCCCCGCTTAGGGTCGAAGGTGAGAGCAAGCCAGATAGCTTGGTCCGACACCTTGAAGGTCTTGCGTATTCCTTCGCGTACCTCCGTGCTTACGTCTATTGCTCTTTTCATATTCTAACAATATTATAATTTTATTCTAATGGTGGAGGAAGGCGGAGTCGAACCGCCATACATTCCAGCTACCTCCATATTGCCGGGAAACGTTGCCCGGCTCGTTGTTAATCCTGATTCTTTCTACCCTTTGAAAACTAAACTTATGGCAAACATTAAGTCTTTTTCGCTCAAAATGCTTATCTTTGCACCAAAATTCATGTTTCACTTATTAATTTATCACTTATGGCACTTTACGTATTAGAGTTCCAGGCAGAGTTCCAAACGGTACTCCCGGAAGAAGAGTTGAAAAGACAGCTCTATCCTGTGCACTTAATGCTCGACGGTATAACCGAAACATTTTCCCACAACACCGGCATACCAAAGTATTCCTGTTCAGGAGAAGAACTTTGTGTGCCTGGTCTATCGGCATTCCGGTATTCTGCCGTGATGCAAATGGGCAAGTCTCGCCTCGATATCTTAGATCGACTTCTTCTATCTTTCCAGCCTCTTCTAAGAGAGTTATTACCTTCATGCACTCTGAGATGGAATTTAAAAGAATTACACTTTTCGTCTTAGTTTCTTCTTTCATCTTAATCTCTTTTTATCAGGAGGAGAACTCATCATTCTCCTCCAACTTGTTAAACACTCTATTTTTTCTCAACCTTATAGCCCTTACCTCGAAGGTAAGTCGCTACATACTCATCATCACCCACATCTTTGAGTACATCGAAGAGATATCCCTTCACATAGTCTGCTACTGCGCTTGATGATGCAAGCTCGATGTTCTTGGAGATAAACTCCACTTTCTTTGTTCTGCCAAGGCCATTGAAAGCCTTCTCTACATTTTCCATCATTATGACTTTTTAAGTTTATAAATTTGCCCAGCTCGCGCTTTTTTAGTATCTTTGGCGCGGTGTTTATCTTAAACACGGTGCAAAGATAAGCAATTTGCGAATAACTACCAAATTTTTTGGGAATTATTTTCGCGTTTTGAATAAAATAATATCGCAATATGGATAAAAAAGGCATTTTAGAGGCATTAATTGCCCATTATACAGGTGGTAATAAGTCGCAATTTGCGAAAATGCTAGGTGTTAAGCCCCAAACGATTAACACCTGGGATTCTCGCAGTACCTTTGATATTGAGCTGATATACTCAAAGTGCGAACATGTTTCTGCAGATTGGCTCTTAACAGGCAAAGGACCAATGCTCAAGACGAGTACTTCCAGCGCCCATGAAGCACCATGCCCTGACGAAAAGGAGAGAAAAACGCCGAAAAATGGAGAAAAGCAGAGAAAATCAGAGAAAAATAGAGAATATTCTTCTCGAATTCATAAGCTGCCGGAGGGAAGCATTGAGGGAATTCCACTCATACCTACCAGCGCCATGGCGGGCGCATTCACTTCCGATATCTCCTTCATGGAGTACGAATGCGAGCACTATATCATACCAGACTTCAAGGGCGCCGACTTCCTTATCAGGGTAAAAGGCGACTCCATGCAGCCTACATACTACTCTGGCGACCTCGTGGCTTGCCAGAAGATACCGATGAACGATATCTTCTTTCAATGGAACAAGACCTACGTTCTCGACACCAATCAGGGAGCCATCATCAAGCGAGTACTACCGGGCAAGGATAATGATCATATCTGCATCGTCTCCGATAACGAGAAATACCCGCCATTCGAACTGGAGAAATCATATCTCCACGCCATCGCTCTCGTTAGAGGTATCATCCGTCTAGAGTAACCCCGTTCTATACCCACCTCCAGGATGTGTATCATTTTCCCGGCTCCGGGAAGATGATACACCCCCAAAAACACCCCTCAGGTGTTCCCCCTCCCCCTGAAAGGCGTAAAAATAGACCAAAAAGCCCCTATATACTATATATAAAAGGTGTAAGCGCCAAAAATCGAGGTCTGAAAAGGGTATGTTTCCTGCACATAAAGTAGCAAAAGTGGTAGTTTTCCTACCCAAGCTATCGTTATGCGTTTTACCCCACTTTTGCAAGTCCAGTTTTTGAAAAATGCAAGTCCAGTTTGCAAGTCCACTTGCAAGTCCACTACTCAAAATCGACCATTTTGGGCACAAAAAAGGGGAGCCCGAAAGCTCCCCAAATACCCATAAATCACCCCCTAAAAGCATACAGGCTTATAATGTCGTTCCAACACGCCCAAAACGCCCTAAAAATGTCGTTCTAAGCCCTTATTTCTCCTCGGACGATACATTACTCATCCGACCACCCGAAATAAGCGTAGATTGCTTAATTACAGCGCGTTTCGTCATTACCGTACCATTTCCACCAAGCCCTGCGTGCAGCAGATAGCTCCTGGTTGCGCCTACCTCTTCAGCAGTCAATACGGTGTATATCGCCGAGATGGAGCTGAAATAGAAGTCTTTTCGTCCTTCATGCTTGCCCACCATCAGGTGAACGTGTACTACTTTTGCCATATTTCTATCGTTTTAAGTCCTACATCAGGAGCCACACACCGCAAAGCGCATCGCCCTCATTATCGGCTGCAAATATACCAAATAATTGTTATATGGAATAAAATTGCATCTTAATTATTCCTAAAACCCAAATTTTTCTTCGCAACAAGGCACAAAAAAAGCGGCCGTTAAGCCGCTCTAATCCTTCACCGTCTCCATCTATCCATCGCCTTGTAGGTAAGCCCTCCTGCACGCCTCAGAAGCCTCTCTGCCTCTCTGATGTAAAGCAGATGCAATCCGATGTAAACTTTCCCCTCGTTCTATGTAAACCAACCTCTCAGATAATTCAACCTAAATTCAACCAATGTAAACGTTTCGTTTTGCACCCTCACTTTCCCTTCATCTATCTAACTATCTCTATTCTAGGTTCTTCCACCATTTTCGGGTTCTCTCTTAAATATACGCTTCGTTTTGTGCCCTCTAAAACTCTTCCACGACAACGCCTCAACAAAAAATCAGTTTTTCCAGCTCCAGTTGGAGCCGTTACCAACGTATGCATCTTCTTATTATCCGAAGAAATCAATGATAAAGGATAGAGTTCACTTTGCCTATTGTAAAAAGACAAATCAGGTTTGATGAAGAGTTTATCAAGCGGCATTTCAAATGCAGTCTCCATAGCAGAAGCCATGTGATCTGCCGCCATCAACAACCCTCTCCATTCAGAACACCCCTTTTTTCTACCATCACAATAGTCTATGACATATTCGTAATTTTCTTTTGCCTCTTCCAAAGATATCTCATGGGTTTCCATGCCAAGGCTTTCAAGAATATCAATGGCTATATAACTCCATTCCGGGAATAACTTTGAATGTTCCTTGAAGCAATCTGATGTATCATCCAAATCTAAAATACCCAATTCCCGTACATCTTTATACATTGATTTATGATGCGCTACTATCATATCTATCACTGCATCTCTATGTTCCTGACATACTAACGACAGAAAGAACAAAGAGGCTATTTCGTGACGAAAAACAGAACCGGGTTTCTTCTTATTTGGGGAAATCAGCGATTGTTGGAACACAGGACTTACTTTTCCTATGTCATGCAACAAGGCTCCTTCTACAGCAATCTGTTCATCAAATCCTAACTGTTTAGCCATAACCCGAGCTGTATCAGCAACATTCTTTAGATGCTGATATAAACAAACATGTCCATTCTGCTCGCTTTTAGCTAATATTTCTTGATGAATATTCATATAGTTACATCATTAAAGTAAAGATTGACCATTATACTCTATCCAGCCAACCATTGGTTGATTATCGTTAAAACGATTATAGCCAACCAGGAAAGACTGCTCTGAATTTCCAAAGCGCAATTCAAAACCAGGTAATTGATTGAATTGGTCTTCTTCCATCACTCTGATTTCTGATTCTGGCAAGAGTATATCTTCATTTCTACATACACATACATGTTGCTTTGAAGCTATAACAGCGTCTTCTTCGTTTTCAAAAGCAATACATAAAACCGGATGCAAAAGAACAGAACGCTTCAATACAGAACGATTTCTTATGAAAGTTCTGTTTTTATACTCCCAACCTCTAGGCTGTGTCACTTCCTGTTGAGAATCCAGGGAATCATACTTCAATTTGTGCCTCAATATTTTATGGATTCCTGGAACGTTCAATAGTTCAGGAAACAGTTTTTTCTCTATGCCTTCTATTATTGAAGGTGTAAGAAACTGCTGACTGAATGTTTCTCCATCACGAACTGCGGTCCATGGCTTGATGAAACCAAACTGCCCTTTATATGTTACGACATACATAATCAAATCCTTTAATAATTAGTAAATTGCTCCAAATCCGATACCCGTGCAGTTGCCTACACCAACATTCCATATAAATTGTTTCGTCTCAGGCTTACCTTTGATGACAACCGGGCAAAGACTTGCCTTATTGCCAATACCATGATAACGAACCAACTTCAACTTCTTTTTGGTGTAAGAAAGATCAAAACAAATATCCAACGTTTCATCTTCTTCCAATCCTGCCTCTTTCATCTTTGACAAAAGAGTATCCTTAAGATATTGGTTTGCCTCTGCATGATTGAAATTATACTGTTTAATGCTTCCATCATCCAATTTTCTCTTTATAAAAATCGGACTAGCACAATAATACAAATCCCGCTCTGAAAATTGAGGTTCAGCACCAATAGTTATGTCAGTTACAAACATACCACAAAACATCTCAGGATCTTCAAGAATTGTTCTGATGATAACCTTAATGATACTTTCATCATAAAAGCTAATAAACATCGTTGCACCCTGTGAAAACTGGAGTGCATCCTCCACTTTTCTTCCTCCATTTAACCAAGAGAAAGAATACAATGAAATCGTATCATGAATAGAATTGTTTCCAATCCATTTATGAATAGTACCAACCAGTTTCTGTTGATAATCAAAAGGAACTGGTGTAGTATTCGGTGAAGTTTTTAAAAGAATTCTCATATTTAAAAAAAATGTTCGTTTTATAAATATATTTTTTGCTTATCATAAAATTTCTCTCAGATGGTTCCTTGCCTTATCAGCAATCTCTTTCGCCTCCAAATAGCAACCATCTATTTCTTCATAGGTGTATGCATTCCGAGCCTCAGCGATGCTTTGGGTTGCAACCTCTTCGAACATATCGAAGACAATTTGCTCATTTTTTTTTCTTTATATCTAACACTATTAAGAATTAGTATTTCCTATTTTAAATATCATCAAATGCTGACATTTACACCGACATTCAACATTCACGAATCTACTATCGAATTGACTCTCTTCTCCCTTCCCAATGTCTCGGGAAACACATAGTGACCATTACCTATTTCACGGGGATTAGGCTCTATATGTTCGGCATACCATGCACGTTTATACTCGGTGGTAATAATGCCGTAATCTCTGGCGGCAATGATGGAAGCGGCGAGAGATGCGCCATATAGCTCCTTGATATCGATCATCTCCTCCAGCGTTATCTTCTCACGTTTCTTGGAACCCAACTCTTCGATAAGCGCCAATTTGGGAAGAAGGAAGAAACTGGCAAAGAGATCACAACGCTTCTCAAGTCTCAGCGGACTATCTTCCGGGAAGAGGAGAAGCAGATGAGCCAGTTCATGAACTGCCGTAAAACGAAGTTTCTCTACGCTACTCTTTTCCGGATTGAAATCGAGAATCATCAACGGATGCTTCTTATCTGCCCAGGTACTCATTCCGAATACATACTCTGGGAGAGTAGCAGCAAGTATCATGATGCCTTTTCTTTCCAAGAGTCTCAGGATGCTGGCGATGGGACCATCACCGCAATGCCACTTTTCACGAAGAAGGCTGGATGCCTGGATGGCATCTTCCTGCGTTGATACCTTGGTGCCTTTTATCGGATTCTTGAACTGGGTAGGAAAACCCGCTTTTTTCTCCTTGGCAAGATACTGCTCCGCCCAAAACGAAAGCTTTGCTTCAAGGGCTTGCAACTCGTCTTCGGACAACTTGCCATTGGAGGTGGTGCGGAGCATAGGCATATCTATCTTGAGATTGGTTCCTTCGAAATATTCCTCGCTGATATTGAGGGCTTTGGCTATGGCTTGCAGGGCATCACGCTTAGGGCGCATGATGCCTTTCTCATATCGGGAGATGCTCTGCTTGGTGATGGCTCCGTTGGTTCGCTCTACGAGTTTATCCATACTGAGCCCCATCATCAGGCGCGCTTCCCGCAATCTTATAGAAAATGAGTCATTAGTCATAATTGTCAGCTTTTTAATTTGTTGACAAATATAAGAAAAAGAATTGATTTTGTAACTAAGCGTTTATAAGATTTAACATAAAAAAGCAGGCAAATGATAAAATAACAAGAAGAATTTAGGCAAAATCAGGTTTACACATTATTATAATAGAAAACACCTTGACCATACAAAACATACAGTCAAGGTGTTATACATATATTCATTCTCTATCTTAGTTGCTATAAGCACTTTCACCATGCTCGTAGATGTCGAGACCTTCCTCTTCTACTCGCTTGCCAACACGTACACCTACACTCTTATCTACTACCTTGAAGATAATGTAGGTAACTACTACGCTGTAGATGATGCTTACCACGGTGGCTACAACCTGAACCCAAAGCTGATGCCAGTCGCCATAGAGGACTCCCTGTACACCTTCGGCTCCTGTTACATACTGAGTGGCGAAGACACCGGTGAGGATAGATCCCAGAATACCACCCATACCATGCACACCAAAGGCATCGAGGGCATCATCATACTTGAACTTCTCCTTTACTACCGCTACCATGAAGAAGCAGACGATGGTGGAAATGACACCGATGCAGAAAGCTCCGAAAATATCGGTACTGCCGGCTGCAGGAGTGATGGCTACCAGTCCGGCAACAGCACCGGTACAAGCACCTACCGTAGTTGGCTTCTTGTTCACAATCCAGTCGATAAGCATCCAGGTAGTGGCTGCCGCTGCTGTTGCGATATGAGTTACGAGGAAGGCGTTGGCAGCCAGACCATCAGCTGCCAATCCGCTACCGGCATTGAAACCGAACCATCCCAACCAGAGGAATGACATACCCATGAACACGAAGGTGATGTTGTGAGGTGTGATAGGATGCCCCGCACGGTAATCATCTCGCTTGCCTACACAGAGTGCCATGACCAGAGCGGCTACACCGGCATTGATATGAACTACGGTACCACCCGCAAAGTCGATGGCTCCCATCTCCTGCAGGAAACCGCCACCCCATACCCAGTGGGCCATTGGAAGATAAGCGATGATAACCCAAAGGATGGTGAAAAGTACATATCCGCTGAACTTCACACGCTCGGCAAAAGCACCGAGAATCAAGGCTGGAGTAATGAGGGCGAACATGCACTGGAACATTGCAAAGGTGAGTTCCGGAATGCCTGTAGGCATGATGGCATCCAAGCCGATGCCGTGGAGGAAACATTTATCGAAACCACCGATGACGCAAGCCAGAGGATTGCCCGAATCGGCATATTCTGTAGAGAATGCCCAGGAATAACCGAAGGCTACCCATATCAGACTGACTACTGCCACGATGAAAACCGTCTGCATCAGGATGCTGAGAATATTCTTCTGGCGCACCAAACCACCATAAAAAAGTGCTATACCCGGGATTGACATCAAAAGCACCAAGATGGTTGCCATGATCATCCACGCTGTGTTACCCGTATCAAGTGTAGTTAATAATAAACTGCTCATACTTATATCTTATAGTTAAATTAGAATACTAAATAATATTTATTAAAGATAAGTAAGAATGCCTAATTCAACATTCAACACTTAACATTCAACATTTTAAATTATTCCTCTTTCTCAGCGTTATACAATGCAATGTCGCCACGTTCGCCGGTTCTGATTCTTACCGTATCGAGTACAGGAATCACGAAGATTCTGCCGTCTCCTACTTCACCGGTCTGTGCAGCACCCTGGATGGCGGCGATGGTAGGCTCCACATTCTTATCACGAACCACAATATTCAGAAGCACACGTTCGATGCTGCTGGTATCATACATCACACCACGGTAAATGCGAGCCTGGCGCATTTTACCCTCACCTCTTACATTATAATAAGAGAACCACTCGATGTCTGCTGCTAAAAGTGCCTTCTTGACATCCTCGAATCTAGACTTACGGATAATTGCCTCAATCTTCTTCATAATCCTTTAATAATTAATAATGTGTTAATACTTCTATTGATTGTCTCTTTTCGAAAACGGACTCTCATTGGTTGTTACTCAAACTAAGCCTTTCTTTTACACTATGTTCGTTTTCGGCTGCAAAATTAATACATTTTGTCAGCATTTTAAAGAAAATAAAAACATTTCGCTTTTACTTTTTGTCGAACATTTTAAATTTATCGAGGCTTATCCTATTCTCCTTACAATTTGTAAGGCAGAAAGCATTTTTATGATACAAATTGTAAGATAGCGAAAAATAATCAAGATTTCTGCATTTATTTTCTTGCATATTTCAACAAATCGTCGTACCTTTGCAACCGAAATCAAACAAATAGTCATCGAAATATTCGAAAGACTAGCAAAAAGTCAAATCTCAAAAGAGATAAGACATGAGAGATAAAAGAAGAGTATTCAAACATAAAGAACAACGCAGATGAAAGAAACAGTTCATTTTACAAAGATGCAGGGAGCGGGTAACGATTACATATATGTAGATACCCAACAATACGACATCCCTGACCCAGAGAAGGCTGCCATTGCCTGGAGTGCTTATCACACGGGCATAGGAAGCGACGGACTGGTTCTCATCGGAAAGCCGCACGACGGCAGAAGAGCAGATTATTCGATGCGTATCTTCAACGCCGATGGTTCAGAAGCGATGATGTGCGGCAATGCAAGCCGATGCATCGGTAAGTATCTTTACGAAAAAGGATTGACCCGAAAGGACACTATCCGACTGGAAACGCTTTCGGGTATCAAGATATTGAAACTTCATCTTCAGGATAATAAAGAAGTTGTGGAATCGGTAACAGTAGACATGCTGGAACCCAAACTTGAAAATCCCGAGCAATTCATAGGCCCTTCGGTGCTCGAAGCTGACGGCAGAAAATTTGAAGGCACCTATGTTTGCATGGGTAATCCGCATTTCGTTACCTTCGTGGATGACATCGACACCATCGACATCGCCCACTATGGTAAAATCCTGGAAAGAGACAAGGCATTTCCCCAGAGATGCAACATAGAATTTGCACAAGTAACTGACACAGACGCCATAAGGACACGAGTTTGGGAAAGGGGAAGCGGAATAACAATGGCTTGCGGAACAGGAGCCTGTGCCACAGCCGTAGCCGCAGCCCTTACCAAGCGTACCGACAGAAAAAGCAGTATCGTGATGGATGGCGGAACGCTGGAAATTGAATATAGCGAGGCTGATGATCATGTTTACATGACAGGGCCTGCAGCCTTCTCATTCGAAGGAGAAATCCAGTTGGAGTGTTAATATAGGGAGTGTTGAATGTGGAATGTTGAATGTTGAATTTAACTGCACCCACCAAGTCAACACTCAACATTCAACACTCAACATTAAAACAATATGACACTCAACATTTTAAAAAGAGAACGCAAACTTAAATAACAAATGGTCGATAATGACCACAAATAAAAGGAGAAACAAAATATGGCATTAGTTAATGAACATTTCCTGAAGTTGGCCAACAACTACTTGTTTGCCGACATCGCAAAGAAGGTGAACGCCTACAAGATTGCACATCCAAAGCAGCGTGTAATCAGTCTGGGCATCGGTGATGTAACCCAGCCTCTCTGCCCTGCCGTCATCAAGGCGATGCACAAGGCTGTAGACGAGATGGCTGAGCAGGCTTCTTTCAGAGGCTATGGTCCGGAGCGAGGCTACGACTTCCTCCGAGAGGCTATCATCAAGAACGACTTTCTGCCCCGTGGCATTCATCTCGACGCCAACGAGGTATTCGTAAACGATGGAGCCAAGAGTGATACGGGAAATATCCAGGAGATTTTGAGATGGGATAACAACATCGGCGTTACCGACCCGATTTATCCGGTTTATATAGACTCTAACGTGATGATAGGTAGAGCGGGAATCTTCGAGAACGGCAAGTGGAGTAACGTAACCTACATGCCTTGCGATGAGAGCGATGACTTCATCCCTCAGATTCCAGACCACCGTGTGGACATGATTTATCTCTGTTATCCAAACAACCCTACGGGTACGGTCATCTCGAAAGAAGAACTCAGAAAATGGGTAAACTATGCTATCAAGAACGAGAGCATCATCCTCTATGATGCAGCCTACGAGGCATATATCACCGACCCATCAATTCCTCATTCTATCTACGAGATTCGTGGAGCCAGAAAGGTAGCGATAGAATTCCACAGTTATTCAAAGACTGCCGGATTCACCGGTGTGCGTTGTGGTTACACCATCGTTCCTAAGGAGTTGAAGGCAAAGACATTGGCAGGTGAGGAAGTGGCATTGAATCCTATCTGGGACCGCCGCCAGTGCACCAAGTTTAATGGTACAAGCTATATCAGCCAACGTGCTGCCGAAGCCATCTACACCCCAGAGGGTAAGGAACAGGTGAAGGCAACCATCAACTACTATATGGAGAATGCCCACTTCATGAGAGCAGAACTCCAGAAACTCGGCTTGAGAGTATATGGCGGTGAGAATGCACCTTATCTCTGGGTGAAGACGCCAAACAACACGCCAAGCTGGAAATTCTTCGAAGAGATGCTTTATGGTGCCAGCGTAGTCTGCACTCCAGGTGTCGGCTTCGGTCCATCGGGCGAAGGCTACATCCGACTCACCGCCTTCGGCGAGCATGAGGACTGCAAGGAAGCCATGGAGAGAATAGCCAAATGGCTGGGAAAATAAACGTTCCAACAGATTATAAAAACATTGAAAATCAGAAATTTTAAAATATATAAGGTATGAGCAACTTAAGATTTGAAGCTGTTTCAGAGGCTTCCAAGAGAAAGCCTGTTGAGGTAACCGCTCCTAGCGAGCGACCAAGTGAATTCTTCGGAAAGAAGGTATTCAACCGACAGAAGATGTACAAGTATCTCCCTGCAGATGTCTATGAGAAACTGGTAGACGTCATCGACAACGGAGCACGTCTCGACCGTAACATCGCCAACGCCGTAGCCAAAGGCATCAAGCAGTGGGCTGACGAGAATGGCGTAACCCACTACACTCACTGGTTCCAGCCACTGACAGAAGGTACTGCCGAGAAGCACGATGCCTTCATCGAGCATGATGGCAAGGGTGGTATGATCGAGGAATTTTCAGGCAAGTTGCTCGTTCAGCAGGAGCCTGATGCATCATCTTTCCCATCTGGCGGTATCCGCTCTACCTTCGAGGCTCGCGGTTATTCAGCATGGGATCCAACATCTCCTGTATTTATCATCGACGATACACTCTGTATCCCTACCGTCTTCATCTCTTATACAGGTGAGGCTCTCGACTATAAAGCTCCATTGCTCCGTTCATTGCACGCTGTAAACGTAGCAGCAACAGAGGTTTGCCACTACTTCAACCCAGATGTCAAGAAAGTTATTTCCAATCTCGGTTGGGAGCAGGAGTACTTCCTGGTAGATGAAAGCTTGTATGCTGCACGTCCTGACTTGATGCTGACAGGCCGCACCCTGATGGGTCACGATTCTGCAAAGAACCAGCAGATGGACGACCACTACTTCGGCGCCATCCCAGAGCGTGTTCAGGCATTCATGAAGGATTTGGAAATCCAGGCTCTTGAACTCGGTATTCCTTGCAAGACCCGCCACAACGAGGTTGCACCAAACCAGTTTGAGTTGGCACCTATCTTCGAGGAGACCAACCTTGCCGTTGACCACAACATGCTCCTGATGAGCTTGATGAAGAAGGTAGCTCGCCATCACGGTTTCCGCGTACTTCTCCATGAGAAGCCATTCGCAGGCATCAACGGTTCCGGTAAGCACAACAACTGGAGTCTCGCTACAGATACAGGCATTCTGCTTCATGGCCCAGGCAAGACACCAGAGGATAACCTCCGCTTCGTTGTCTTCATCACAGAGACTTTGATGGGTGTATACAAGCACAACGGTTTGCTGAAGGCATCTATCATGAGTGCAACCAATGCGCATCGTCTGGGCGCCAACGAGGCACCTCCAGCAATCATCTCTTCATTCCTCGGCAAGCAGTTGACCGACCTTCTCGAGCACATTGAGAAAGCCGACAAGAAGGATCTCTTCACCGTGGCTGGCAAGCAGGGCATGAAGTTGGATATCCCTGAGATTCCAGAGTTGATGATTGATAACACCGACCGTAACCGTACATCACCATTCGCCTTCACCGGTAACCGTTTCGAGTTCCGTGCCGTAGGTTCTGAGGCTAACTGTGCATCAGCAATGATTGTATTGAACACAGCTGTAGCTGAGGCTTTGACCGACTTCAAGAAGCGTGTGGATGAGTTGATTGCCAAGGGTGAGGACAAGACATCTGCCATCATCGATATCGTTCGTCAGGATTTGAAGACCTGCAAGCCTATCCGTTTCGACGGCAATGGTTACTCAGATGAGTGGGTAGAGGAAGCTGCTAAGCGTGGTCTGGACTGCGAGAAGAGCTGTCCAAAGATTTTCGAGCGTTATCTCGACCCTGCATCTATCAAGATGTTCGAGGATATGGGTGTCATGAAGAAGAACGAGTTGGAAGCTCGTAACGAGGTGAAATGGGAGACCTACACCAAGAAGATTCAGATTGAGGCTCGTGTAATGGGCGACTTGAGCATGAACCACATCATCCCTGTGGCTACTCACTATCAGAGCCAGTTGGCTAAGAATGTGGAGAACATGATTGATATCTTCGGCGACGAGGAAGGCAAGAAATTGACAGCCCGTAACATCAATATCATCAAGAAAATTGCCGAGCGCACTCAGATCATCGAGACCGGTGTTGAGGAGTTGGTAAATGCCCGCAAGGTTGCCAACAAGATTGAGAATGAGCACGACAAGGCTATTGCTTATCATGACACGGTAGCTCCAAAGATGGAGGAAATCCGTTATCAGATTGATAAGTTGGAGTTGACAGTAGCCGATGAGCTCTGGACCTTGCCTAAGTATCGTGAACTCCTGTTCATCCGCTAATCAGCAATGTCTTCAAAATAGATAAGACATATTTCTGACAGATAAAAAAACAAAGCTCTAACAAGAGCTACTCTTCATCAGATATAACAATTGAACGATCAATCTATTTCTTTTATTGGTTGTTTAAGTTTGCGCGGAGTGTGGTTGTGAAATCACGCTCCGCTTTTTTATTTCCCAAAAAAGCCTACACCTAAGTACACTCTGTATTTAGGATATACTACCTGCCTCGGTATCAGAATCTAATCATACACATTTCTCCATCAACACAAAGGTGATGAAACCCAGGAGAAGGGCATAGGTGGCTTGCTTCTGAAAGCCATGGGCATGAGTTTCGGGAATCATCTCATCGCTCGTTACATAAAGCATGGCACCACCGGCAAAACCCAGCATCACGGGGAGGAAGGTGGAAGAGGCTGAACCCAAACCGAAACCCAACAGAATGCCTATCACTTCGAGCAGGGCGATGAAGATGGAAATGAAAAAGGTGCGGACTGCTGTAACACCAGCCATCATCAAAGGAGCAATAATCACCATACCCTCAGGGATGTTCTGCAGGGCGATGCCGAAGGAAACGCCCCACTCCGTTGCTCCCTCTGCCGAACAGACACTCACTCCAGCAGCCATGCCTTCGGGCAGTTTGTGCAGGGCTATCGCCATCACGAAGAGCATCACATGACTGAGCCTGGCATTGTTGCGATGCTCCTCGGGGTCTAGTCCCGTGATGTGATGAAGATGGGGAGTCACCAGGTCTAGCACATTCAGGAACAGGGCTCCTGCCATCACGCCGATTACTACCAGCCACCAAAGACTGGTCTGTTCGAAGGCTGGCACTATCAGTCCCAACGTGGAAGCTGCCAGCATGATTCCGGCACAATATCCCAATACGGCATCATTCCATTTATGGGGCAACTCCTTGACGAAGAATCCCAAAATGGCACCAATAATGGTGGCACCACAAAGTCCGGCAGCACTAATCAATACGTTTGTCATAATCAATAAAATATATCGAAGTTATCCAGTTAAACACATGAAGATGCAGATACATCATAGAAGAAAAAAAAGCATGGACAACCCTCACAGTCATCCATGCCCATCTATTTCGTATCTGATCTATTCAGTTATTACTAATTATGTTTTGTTATGGTGAAATTGGTGTTTTCCAATTTCATATCATCGCTTCTATTTCAACTTCGTATAACCGTAAGCTGCGCTATTGCCCAACTGCTCTTCGATGCGGATAAGCTGGTTGTACTTGGCCATACGGTCGGTACGGCTCATAGAACCCGTCTTAATCTGACCAGAGTTTGTTGCTACGGCAATATCAGCAATTGTTGTATCCTCGGTTTCACCAGAACGATGGGAAGTAACGGTGGTGTAACCATGACGGTGAGCCATCTCGATAGCATCCAGTGTCTCGGTAAGAGAACCAATCTGGTTTACCTTGATGAGGATAGAGTTGGCAGCACCCATCTTGATGCCCTTCTCCAGGAACTTCACGTTGGTAACAAAGAGGTCGTCACCTACCAACTGGCAACGATCGCCGATGGCAGCAGTCAACTTCACCCAGTTGTCCCAATCGTTCTCATCAAGACCATCCTCGATAGAATCGATAGGATATTTGGTAATCAGTTCTTCCAGGAACTTGATCTGCTCAGCAGCAGTCAGTTTTTTACCATTAGGATCCTTCTTCTTACCATCCTTCAACTGGCGATAATCGTAGAACCACTCACCATTCTCCTGAACGGCAAACTCGCTGGCAGCACAGTCCATGGCAATCTTCACGTCCTTACCTGGCTCATAACCGGCATCCTTGATAGCCTGGCAGATACTGTCGAGCGCATCTTCTATACCATCGAGTGCAGGAGCGAAACCGCCCTCATCACCAACGGCAGTAGAAAGGCCGCGGCTCTTCAGAAGCTTAGCCAAGGCATGGAACACCTCAGCACCCATACGGATGGCCTCCTTCTCGGAAGGAGCACCCACAGGACGGATCATAAATTCCTGGAAGGCGATAGGCGCATCAGAGTGAGCACCACCATTGATGATGTTCATCATAGGAACAGGAAGGGTGTAAGTATTGCAACCGCCAATATAGCGATACAATGGGATGTGGAGATACTCAGCAGCAGCATGAGCCACAGCCAAAGAAACACCGAGGATGGCATTGGCACCCAGATTAGACTTGGTCTTGGTACCGTCCAGTTCCAACATTTTATAATCTATGGCACGCTGCTCCAAGGCAGAGAAGCCAACCAAAGCAGGCGCAATTACCTGATTCACATTTTCAACTGCCTTCAAGACACCCTTGCCGCCATAGCGGTTCTTGTCGCCATCACGAAGTTCCAAAGCCTCGTTCTCGCCAGTTGATGCACCAGAAGGAACCGATGCACGACCTACGACACCTGACTTCAATGAAACTTCAACCTCTACTGTAGGATTGCCACGAGAATCCAAGATTTCTCTTGCATGAACATTTTCGATAATCATAATACTATAATACTTTTAATTACGTTAAACATTTTTTCCGAGTGCAAATTTAGGTATTATCTGACAAATCTCCAAATTTCGGGCATCATCAAAAGTAGGTATTCGCCCGAAAATACCTACATATAGGTAAGGAGAGGCATGGAAATTTGAGATGCTACCAAATTGTCATTTTATTTTAATTTTATCAATCAGTCCTTCGAAATCCTCCTTTTGCATAGCACCCATCTGCACAGATGGTTTGCCTTTCACGGGGATGAAGAGGAAGGTAGGGATGCTGCTGATACCGAAAACAGAAGCAAGTTCGGACTCCTGGTCGATATCCACCTTATAGAAATCTATCTTGCCAGCATATTTCCCGGCGAGAGATTCCACTACGGGAGCCATCATCTTGCAAGGACCACACCAGGTGGTATAGAAATCGATGACAGCAGGACGGGAACCGGCGAATACCCATTCATCCGGATGAGCCTCGTAATCCATAATCTTTTTTCTGAAATCAGATGTGGTAAGATATTGCACCTTGGCAGTTTCAGTTTTCTCAGACTTCCCTACAGTCGTTTGAGGAGAAACAGCAGGTGCTTTCCTGTTCTGAGAACAAGAAACAAGAAATGGTAGAAATAAAACAACTGCTAATATAATTTTCTTCATAGTTTTTTCGTTGCTTTAATTTGAGAGGGTATGCCATTAGGCTATAACCCACCCTCTTATTACAATTAATCACTAATAAATAATCACTATTCACTAATCACTACTCCTAATCCTTCAAAGAATAAGTAACGGTAGTTACAACCCTTACCTTTTTAATATATGGGGTATTGGAATCGCGGTCTTCGATAGAGAACTGGCCCTGGTCGGCATTCATAATCTTGTCTATCTTACTCTTGCTGTTCTCAGCAAATTGGGTAGCAGTCTGCTCAGCATTCTCTATCGCCTCCTGCATCATTTTAGGTTTCATCTGACGGAAGGCAACATACTCATACTTCACCGGATTCTCGTAACCACCATCCACAATGGCAACACCTTTCTGAAGCAGATCACCCTGACGGGCAATGATACTGCGGACCAGTTTCACATTCTTCGATGTAACCGTGATGATGGAAGTAATGTTATAACGATACCCCTGGCGGTTTTCGCCATATCGTTCAGCATTGAGGTCGATGACCACAGGCGCATTCACATTGATTTCATTAGCCTTAACGCCATTCTCCACCAGGAAGTTTCTGATGGTTCTCGTGGTGGCATTGATTTTTTGATAGAGTTCAGGCAGGTCATTGCCTATTTCCTTGGAAACGATAGGCCACGTCACCTTATCAGCCTCCACCTCCTTTTCGGCAAGGCCTTTCACTACAACCTTTCGGTCTTTACTAATCACACTTTCAAGTCCCGACTTGATACAAAATCCAAGCATGATGATACCGATGGTTAAAATCACGGCTTGCTTAATACCAGAATTGATGTTCATAATTAGTCCTCCATTATTAAGTTGTTAAAATTGAGTTACCTTTCTATCTCAGATTGAGTTGCAATTTGAGTTTTCAAAGATACAATAAAAATATAGAAAAACGACACTTTATAATGATAAAATATGCTAAAACAGCCCATATCAACCCATAAGCACCATTTTTTCTGCCCAAAAGCTTGCATATATTACCGAAAAAAACTACCTTTGCCAAAAAACAATAAAATGGATTACAACATGATTGGGACCGCATGGTCGTTACTGCCTCCTATCGTCGCCATCGCTCTGGCGCTGAAGACGAAGGAGGTCTATTCTTCTCTTTTTATCGGTATCATACTGGGTGCCGTTCAATATTGCATTTCGATGGGAACAGGTTTCGACGGATTCCTCGTTCACCTGACAAATCACACTGTAGGTGAAGGCGATGATGCCAAGGCATACGGCATGATACATTGCCTTTCCGACCCATGGAACGTGGGCATTCTGGTATTCCTGGTGGTATTAGGCAGCATCGTTTCATTGATGAACAAAGCGGGAGGTTCGGCAGCTTTCGGCCGTTGGGCTTCCAAGCACGTACACTCGAAGATTGGCGTACAGATTGCTACCATTCTGCTCGGCATTCTGATATTCATCGACGATTACTTCAACTGCCTTACCGTGGGTTCGGTGATGCGCCCTATCGCAGTGCGCAACGGTGTTACCAAGGAGAAGCTGGCTTATCTCATCGACTCCACTGCAGCACCGGTCTGCATCATCTCCCCTATCTCAAGTTGGGCAGCTGCGGTATCGGGCTTCGTATCGGGCGGAGAGAACGGACTGGCGCTTTTCTGCAAGGCGATACCTTTTAATTTCTACGCATTCTTTACCATCCTCTTTATGTTTGGCATCGTGATACTGGGCTTCGACTTTAAGGCGATGAGCAAGTATGATGCAAGACTGAAGGAATGGTACGAGCGAACCAATGGCGGAAAACTCGATGAAGTGAGCGATACCAAACTGCAGATTGTTGAGCATGGTGTGGGAGCCAAACAGGAAGAGGATTCCAAGAACAAGGGAACCGTGAGCGACCTGGTGATACCAATCATCATGCTGATTATCTTCTGCATGGCGGGCATGGTATATTCGGGCGGATTCTTCGATGCCGATAATGCCAACTATCTCAACTTTGTGGATTCCTTTGCTGCGAGCAATGCCTCTGTGGGTCTGGTAATCGGTTCTTTGGCAGCCCTGATTCTTACCATCATGATGTTTACCATTCGCAAGACCTTGCCTTTCGATGAGGCGATGAGTAGTCTCATCAAGGGTTTTGAGGCGATGGTACCAGCCATTCTGATTCTTACTTTGGCATGGACGCTGAAGAGTATGACCGACTCGCTGGGTGCGGCAGAATATGTATCATCGGTTGTAGCGAGCAGTGCATCAGAACTTCAGATGCTTCTTCCGGGCATCATCTTCCTGGTAGCAGGCTTCCTGGCATTTGCAACGGGTACCTCCTGGGGAACCTTCGGTATTCTGATACCTATCTGCATCGCCGTATTCCCTGGTGCTGATCCTTTGCGCATCATCTCTATCTCGGCATGTATGGCTGGAGCGGTATGTGGCGATCATATCTCTCCTATCAGCGATACCACCATCATGGCGAGTGCGGGAGCGGAATGCAAGCATGTGCATCATGTATCATCACAGTTGCCATACGCCCTGACTGTAGCCTGTGTGAGTTTCCTCACCTTCGTTGTAGCGGGATTCACTCATACGCTGGGTATGGTAACAAGTGCCATCATTTCGTGGATCTTCGGTGTTGCCATGCTAGGTTTTGCTTTATTTTATTTAAATAAGCGCCAAAAAGTTAAATAGTTCTTAATTTATTTGTATATTTGAAATATTTTCAATATCTTTGCAAAAGAATTTAATAAAGAACATATTAATAACTTAATACAGAATACATTATGAAGGAATTAAAAGGAACAAAGACTGAGAAGAACCTCCAGGAGGCATTCGCTGGTGAGTCACAGGCTCGTAACAAATATACCTATTTTGCAAGCAAGGCAAAGAAGGACGGTTTTGTACAGATAGCCAACATCTTTGAGGAGACAGCTGCTAACGAGAAGGAGCATGCTAAGTTGTGGTTCAAGTATCTGGAGGGCGGTGCTATCCAGGATACAGAGAAGAACCTGGAAGCTGCTGCCAATGGTGAGCACGATGAGTGGACCGATATGTATCCACGCATGGCAAAGGAGGCTCGCGAAGAAGGTTTCGAGGAGATTGCAGCTAAGTTTGAGATGGTTGCTGAAATCGAGAAGCACCACGAGGAGCGTTATCGCAAGCTCTTGAAGAACGTACAGGACAAGCTCGTCTTTTCTCGTGACGGCGACTGCATCTGGCAGTGCTCTAACTGCGGACATATCGTAGTAGGCAAGAAGGCTCCTGAGGTTTGCCCAGTCTGCAACCACCCACAGAGCTACTTCCAGATTGAAGCACAGAATTACTAATTCTTGCTTGAGACGAAATATCTAACAGAAGATATATAAACAAGAGAGGGTGTGTCATGGCCTTATGACACACCCTCTTTTTTATGATTTAGCTTGAACCATTTCCAACAAGATTTCTATCAATCTTGGAACACCATACTGTTCTATCTCGTCCTCTTTCACCCAGATATAATCACCAGGGAGCAGGGGGCGGGTTTCTGTTTCCAGCAGATAGAAGTCGGCAAGGAGGATGCGATGGGTAAGTACATGCTTCACATCCTTAGCCAGGAGAAGAGGATTATGGACAAAGGCAGGCAGTTGCGGAGCATCTGATGCGTTATATGGTTCCCACAATCCTTGCCAGATATCACCCTCGCCGCGACGGTGGATAGCCACATCGCCTTTACACCTTATATATATATAGGAGAGATGGCGCGTTTTCACCTTCAGTGTCTTGTTCTTCACCGGCAACTCCTCTACCCTTCCTGTTCTCAACGCCTCACAGGTTTCGGCAAGCGGACAGACAAGACACTTCGGAGATTGGGGAGTGCACTGGATAGCCCCGAAATCCATCATGCCCTGGTTATAGGCAGCAACAGGCGATAATGCTGTATCAGAAAGTTGCTGAGCAGACGAAGCAGGCAAGAGTGATTGAGCCAACGCAGCAAACTCTTTTTTCCCCTGCGTTGAATTGATAGGAGTATCTATTCCGAAGTAACGTGAAAGAACCCGGTACACATTGCCATCTACTACTGCCGCCGGAATATCAAAGGCAAAAGAACCGATGGCTGCTGCAGTATAATCGCCCACCCCTTTCAGGGCTTTGATACCTTCAAGCGTATCAGGAAAATGACCGAGCACCACAATCTGTTTGGCAGCAGCATGAAGGTTGCGGGCTCGCGAGTAATACCCCAATCCCTGCCAGAGTTTCAAGACATCATCCTCGCTGGCAGCAGCCAAGTCTTCAACCTTGGGATAAGTCTTCATGAACCGCTCCCAATATTCCCATCCCTGTGCGATGCGGGTTTGCTGAAGGATGATTTCGCTCAGCCAGATGGCATAAGGATCCTTGGTTTCGCGCCAAGGCAAATCCCTACCATACTCACGAAACCAACGGATAATGACAGCCGAAAAACTATTCATAAAATTCAATGTTCAAATCTCAATGTTCAAAGTAATTACTGTTCCGGATATTGCTCGTAAATCTTCAGACCGAATTCATTCGCCAAGGCATAGGCATGCTCCATGATATCGGCGAGAATGTGCTCATAATTCACCCATACCTTATCCTTGATGAAGAAATAGAACTCGATAGGGAGACCGCATTGCGTGGCTTCCATGTGGCGCACCATCAATGTGAGATCGGTATTGACCTCCGGACGCTGGCGCAGATACTTCTCCATGAATTTACGGTAAAGCTGGAGATTGGTAGGGGCAAGGGCTGCAGGATTCTTTAAATCCTCAATATCCTTCCCTTCTTGTATATCTTTATCTATCGCCTTCTGCAACGACTCCTTCAACTTAAACGAATCTTCGGTGGCGAAATGCCTGGCAAGCAGATTACGTTTTAATGTCTCATCCACCAGACGGACACTACGGAAATCGAAGTAAACCACGCGCTTCACTCTTCGTCCACCACTCTTCTGCATACCAATCCAGTTCTGGAACGAACCATTCACCAGGGTAGTAGGCGAAATGGTAACGATGGTGTTATCAAAGTTGCGCACCTTCACGGTCGTGAGTGACATATCCTCAACGATACCATTGGCATCCACCGACTTCACCGTAATCCAGTCGCCCTTATGCAACATATCATTACTGGTAAGACGCACACCAGCCGCCAATCCCGTGATGGTATCCTTAAAGACCAGCATCAGGACAGCCGAGGTAGCACCCAAACCGGCAAAGAGGGTCATCGGGTTTTTGCCTAGCAGGATGGCAATCACCACCACAGCAGCCACGAAGAGCATCAATACCCTGAGAACACCGCAGAAAGTATGGAAATACTGCTGAGCCGACGAGCGTCGTTCCTGAGAATTCTCCAGTCCTTTGAAAGACCCGATGAAGACCAGAACCGTACGCACCGACATCACCACGATATAGATGCCCGTAGCCCGCTCCAATATCTCCTTGAATATCGGATACTCCAGATAAATCAGTGGCATGAGCGACCATATCACCACAGCCGGCACAATATGGCAAGCCGAGGTGAGCACCTTCTTGTTCAGCAGCACATCATCCCAAGTGATGTCCGTCTTATCAGTAATCTTACTGATGAGCGGAACCAGTATCTTGCGACACAGGAAATCGCTCAGCATCGCCAAGAGGATGGCAGTAATGGTGAGCAAGATATGGCGTAGCATGGGCACAAAATCGCCGGTGACTCCTGCCCATGTAATCATTTCATCTACAAACTTACGAATTTCCTCCATAAAACTATTAACTATCAACTATAAACTATCAACTAACGCTCACGGTTGGCAGAGCAAAGTACATACTTTATCTGCAAAGTGTCTGGCATTATTGCCATGCATGATACCATTGTTGATGATGGCGAAACAGAGTTCATGACCATTGGCTGCGGTACAGTAACCCGCCAATGAGATGATGCCCGTCAGCGTACCCGTCTTTGCTTTCACATTGCCATGCACAAAACTGTTCTTCATACGCTTCTTCAATGTACCGTCAACCCCACCGATAGGCAGCGAATGCTTCAGATGGTCCATGATGTTGCCGTTGAGATAAGCATAACGCAACAACTTCACCTCCAGTTCGGCACTGAGATAATTATAGAGCGAAAGTCCCGAGCCGTCAGCCAGTTTATATCTTGCCGGATCGAGTCCTATCTTACGGATAAGCTGTCTTTCCACATTCCGGGCACTCTTGGCACTCGCCCATTTATTGCCCGTAGAAGCCGCAATCTGATAATACATGCTCTCGGCATAGAGATTATCACTCTCCTTCATCATCTTGTGCAGAATCTGATCCATCGTATGGAATCGGGTACAGACCGTAAAGGCACTCGCAGGGCAAGTCTTCTCTGAAGCCCCAAAGCAGGAATATTCGATGCCCTCCTCACGGAGCTTGGCAAGAAACTTATCCATAAAGATGTCCTTGCGCTGGAACACCAGTGGCGAAAGCACCGGATTGTCATCATCCCAGCACCAGCCTTCACCCAACAAATCAGCATCCTTCAAAGAGCGGTCGGCATAGATGCTGCCACGGATGGTGTCAACACCCATATCCTTCAGACTATTGACAAATGCCGACATATCATCGCTGTTGAAACGGGGATCCATACCGCCTATACAATAGACATCACCCGTCAACACCCCATTCTCAATGGTACCGGTATATTTCAGAGTGGTTTTAAACTGGTAAGAACCGCCCAACTTATCGAGCGCCGTAATGGCAGTCAGGAGCTTCATCGTACTTGCCGGACGCATCAGTTGTCGTTCATTTCTCTGATAGATACAAGAGTCAGCAGACAGGTCCCAGACCATCAGTCCTACCTGTGATGTTTCGAACATCTTGCTTTCAAGGAGTTTATCAATACCCACCTTCACCGATTCCGGCCAAGGCAATTTCTGCGTCAGCGTATCCGCAGCCAGGGAGTCAACGACTGTAGAGTCGGAAACATCCTCCTCATCAACCGTTTCTATTCCCTCATCTTCAATCACATTCTGGGCCTGCACCGGTACGGATATCCATACCATCATCAGACCCAACATCATATATATTATCTTTTTCATCACAATCAGTTCACCTGAACTTAAAAGAAATTATTTATTTTTGATTCTCTCCATAAATGCCTCTTCATTATCCGGCTGAACGGTCACAATATTATTATGTCCGTATTCGATGACCACACAATGGTCTAATCCGAAGAAAGTCTTGGCGATGTGTACATCAATGACATCACATAGCGGCACATTTCTGTTGGAAGAGAACCTGCCCTCATTGATGATGAGATATTCCATCTCCTCATCCAGGTCTATCGGTTTTACCATCTTGAAGGTATAGGTTGTATTCAGTATGCGCTCTATCATGCCCACGATGATGATAGCCACAAAGATGCCGATGATAGCCAGTTTAACCCAGAAGAAATAGAGAGCCAGGATTGCAAACACCGCCACACCGATACGTGCCGTCAGCGTAAAGCGCTTATGAAAAGTTCTATCTGCCATAACTTTGATTTATTACCTTATATTATTGTCGTTTTTACGACCTTTTGATAGTCTAAAAGACTATATAACCTTAAATTTCGCTGCAAAATTACAAAAAATCCCTCTCTTATTACTCATTTTAAAGATTAATTATTACTTTTGCAACGAATTAAGAATTAATTCTGAGAGAATGGGGCTGTTTTATAGATAAAAACACCCGTTCTTAAAATTGAAATTAGATAAGAATAAACTCAATGGTTTATAAGTATGATTTTCTGATTATCGGCTCAGGAGTTGCCGGTATGAGTTACGCTCTGAAAGTAGCCAGAGCGCATAAAGGTAAGGTGTGTATGATTTGCAAAACCTCGCTCGACGAGGCTAACACGTCATTCGCACAAGGTGGTGTGGCGTCAGTTACCAACTTGGAAGTGGATAACTTCGACAAGCACATACAGGATACAATGATTGCTGGTGATTATATCAGCGATTATAAAGCTGTGAAGCAGGTTGTCACCATGGCACCGGAGCAGATCAAGGAGCTCGTGCAGTGGGGCGTCAACTTCGATAAGCAGCAGGACGGCAAGTTCGACCTACACCGTGAGGGCGGTCACAGCGAGTTCCGCATCCTTCATCATGCAGATGATACGGGTGCAGAAATCCAGCGCGGTCTGATGGAGGCTGTGCGCAACTGTCCGGATATCGATATCAAGGAAAATCATTTCGCCGTGGAGATTATCACTCAGCACCACTTGGGTGCCCGTGTTACCCGCCGCACTCCTTATATCAACTGTTACGGTGCATACGTATTGAATCCTGATACCCAGAAGGTGGATACCTATCTGAGTAAGGTTACCGTGATGTGTACCGGTGGATGTGGTGCCGTTTATCAGACTACCACCAACCCTGTCATCGCTACGGGTGATGGCGAGGCGATGGTTTACCGTGCCAAGGGAACTGTAGCCGACATGGAGTTTGTCCAGTTCCACCCAACCGCTCTCTATCATCCTGGAGAGACCCACCCTGCCTTCCTCATCACCGAGGCGATGCGTGGATACGGTGGCATCTTGCGTCTGCCTAACGGCGAAAGTTTCATGGAGAAATATGATAAGCGATTGAGCCTTGCTCCTCGCGACATCGTGGCTCGTGCCATCGATAAGGAGATGAAGATTCACGGATTGGATCATGTCTGTCTCGATGTAACCCATAAGAATCCAGAGGAGACCAAGCGTCACTTCCCTAATATCTACGCCAAGTGTCTGAGCATCGGCATCGACATTACCAAGGAGTATATCCCGGTTCGTCCTGCCGCTCACTATATGTGTGGTGGTATCAAGGTAGATTTGAACGGCTGTTCAAGCATCAACCGTCTCTATGCCCTGGGCGAGTGTTCATGCACCGGTCTGCATGGCGGTAACCGCCTTGCCAGCAACTCGCTCATCGAGGCTGTGGTTTATGCCGAGACTGCTGCCAAGCACAGTATTGAACATGTAGATGAATACGACTTCAACGAGAAGGTACCAGCATGGAATGATGAAGGTACTTTGACCAACGAAGAGAAGGTGCTGATTACACAGAGCGTGAAAGAAGTGGGCGAATGCATGAGCAACTATGTAGGTATCGTGCGCAGCGATCTCCGTCTGAAGCGAGCATGGGACCGTCTCGATCTTCTCTACGAAGAGACAGAAAACCTCTTCAAGCGTGTAAAGGTAAGCAAGGAACTCTGCGAGCTCCGCAACATGATTAACGTGGGTTATCTCATCACCCGCATGGCGATAGAACGCAAGGAGAGCCGTGGTCTCCACTATACCATCGACTACCCTGTTCATGCTTACGACAAGGAGTAATCAAGAATTATCAGAATATTAAAAAGCTCGGATGCATCACAAGCATCCGAGCTTTTTTTATTTTCAAGAATTTGAGAATTAGAGAATTTTTCTTTCTACCTATTGGTTCTGGTGAATTTTCTTTTTATCTCGTCAGCGAGAACTTGATGCTCAGGCCGAAATCCTGTGTGGTGGTAGGATAACTGCTGCTCGACAGGAGCGGGGTGTTGGTCTGACGGTCATAATAGAAACTCATGGTAAGGAGTTTGCTGAAGGTATAATCGGCAGCGAAACTCAGTTTCAGAGCATTGTTGCCGCTACTGGCACTGCTTACCATTGAGGCAATATCACGAACGATGGCTGCCTGCTTGCGGAAACTGAAGTCAAGACGTAGATTCAGATCATGGTTGGTACCATTCTGAACCGTCTTGGTGGTCGATGCATTCTTATTGGCTGCATTCTTGTTGCCGCCCTTCGACTTGGAACGGGATGCCTTGGCACCCCAGCCGAAAACATCGAAGTTGTTGATGCGGTAACCCATACCGATTACCCAGTCCTTACTCAATGCCTCGTTCAGCTGCACACTCGTCATACTGAGGTTCAACACACGGGTCTGGCGATATTCAGCCTTCACCGTCATATTATTGTTGAATGTGACATCCATACCCAATAATGGCGAGAACGACTCGTTGATACTTACCTGCGAAATGTTGAACATGCTGCTTGGCGACGGATTGCCCGTAGTGGCATCATTCACGAAGCCGAGACCGTTCATATACTCCTGGAAGGTGCTGTAACTGTTGTAGCTGCCAACTGCAAAGACACTTTTGTAAGAGTGGTTGATGTTGACACTCTTGAAGTGCTCGTTGAACCAAGGCAGACGTCCCAGTCCGCTGTAACGGATGGTCCAGTTTGGCAACATCCGGCTCAAAGCTGGGAATACCGAGAGCGAATTGCCACCCATCGAGGTATAAGCCTTGAGGAAGGCAGGAATCATGACATCGCTGCTATACTGGTTGACCGGTGTGCGAGAAGCATCAAACTTGCCGCCAGCCAGAGCCGAACCAGCCGGATAAACAGTTCCGGCATACTGCGCCTCTACCCTATCTCTGAAACCAGCCAGCGAGTTGACAAACTTCTCGAAGGTCTTGCTGCGATAACCCGAATTGGCATTGCCCATTCCCTCGAAAGCCGACCCCAGCGAGATAGTAGTCATCTGGAAGGCTCCACTCTGGGTAGTTGGCGTTCCTTCATACATATACTGTATGCTCTTCTGCGTGGTCTTGGTACGTGTGGCAGAGAGATCAATCTTGAAATCCTTGACAGGCTCCAGGGTGGCACGCAACGTAAGATTATCCGTTCTGCTGGTAGTGGCTGGTGTTGCGATACTGTCGTTGCAGAGCAGCCAGTCGTTGTTTCTTGCCTTCTCGATATAATCGTCGCCAACCATACCGAAGGCGAAGTCAAGACCCGGTGCCATCTGTCCCACCTTCTTCTGTCCGAAGGCATCACCCACACTAGGCAAGAAGCCCGGCAGGGTGAGCTGATAGCTGCTGCGATAGTTGATGCTCACATTGCGCACCATCATTGCCAGACGACTAGCCAACTGCAATCCCTTATACCATTTCTTATCATCAAGCGGTTCCTTAGCCAGTACAGAGAGTTTCACCTTCATGGCAGTATCTACCTTTGAGATGATTCTGATCTGGTTATTATCCACCTTTTTATATTTAAGCGGGAACACTTTGCCGTCTTCCGTCTTGGCATTCACAATCAGTCGCTTGGTATTCTTGCCGTGGCGTATCTTGAATGTGGTATCAGGCAGGAGGGTGATTTCCCGTTCGAAGGCACGCTTGTTCTTAGGCAGCGCCTTCTTCGGATCAGCCGCCTGTTCCTTTGCTTCCTGCTTCTTTTTCTTTTTTTCCTGCTTCTTGCGCTGCATCTGTGCCCTACTCTGGGTACGGTCAAACTTATCGTTTACCTTCTTCAGGAAAGGCACATGGTTGTAGAGTTTCACCAAGTTAAAGTTACCGTTCAATGTCAGTTCGCGCTGGGTATTGATGGTGTTTCCATACGAGTTGCCCTCCTCATCCTCTGTACCGCGCTCCCAAGAATAGTTGGCATTGTAAGAGGCATCGCTGTTCACCCAGTCGAAGACAGGCAGCAGATTGAGAGGCACCTTGTAGGATGCCTGGAAATTCTGACTGTAGTCGAGCGGTGCACCCCAGTGGCGGATGCTGGTCCATACGGAATCCTTCCAGGCATGATACTGGTCGGCATAAAGATCCTTGTTGACCGGTGTATATGGTTCCTCTATCTGTGCATGGGTAGCACTCTGGAAGTTCATGTGCAGGTTCTTGGTCAGATCCCAGTTGATGGAGAACTCACGGTTCCAGAGGAACTGTTCACTGAAGGTGAGCGGCAACTTGGAGTCTACTCCGGCAGCTCCACTCATCAGGGTTTCCATATCGCGCTCCTGCAACTCGTAGTAGTCGCGCGTCATCTCGGTATTGAAGGCTATGTTCTGCGGCAGCCAGTTCAGTCCGAAACGTTTCAGAATGTCGAGCCACTTACTCTTGTTCTTCAGTCCCTTGAATGGTTCCCAAGCCTTATAAACCGGGCTCCATGAATAATCCAAGGCTCCGCGCCAGTTGTCCTTGCGCTCATACATCGTCGTTTCACCCGTTGTATACTGATGCTGATGACTGTAGGTGAATGAGAAGTTGGCAGGATCGTATGGCATCGGATGGCGCTTGGTAGCGATACCCACCCGGGCATTCGAGATGGAGAAGTTGGTCTGCGTAATCTTGGTGGCAGCGATATTCTCGATAGAATCGCGCTCATGCTTGGATCCGGCAGCATCGAGGGCATCCTTCAACTCCATATCGGTATCCAGCGGATTATACTTAGGAGTGGTCTTCTCCTTGGTAACACTATAATATAAAGGTATGCTCACCTTCGCCTTGTCAGGGAAGAACTTACCCATTTCGAGCGATGTGGTCACACTGTAGGTACCATAATTATCGGTAGTGCGACTGGCCACGCCATCTTCCAGACCGCCGAATCCCTCGCTGATGTATCTGCCGGTGGCATTCACGCTACCCAAATCGGAGAGTTGTACGTTGAGGTTGGCATTGGCAGCCCAACCGCCCGAATTATTGTGTTCCTTGAGTCGGAGTTCGTTTATCCATACCTCACCGCTCTTGATGTCGGCAGAATTGTTTCTCACACCCAGCATCATGGTCTTCACTTCGCCCAAACTCGGATTACCCACGATGGTAATCTTGTTCTGCGGATGTTCTGCATCCATCATGGAATAAGGAGCGAGATAAGAAGCCACACCCTGTGCCTTCGCCTTGTTGCGGTTTTTCTTCAATGCCGTAAAGACGCTCAGTGGCACATCGAGCATATTCTCCTCAGGCCATACCGCCTTACAGTCGGCTAGCACATAGCGGTTGTAGTTGGAGCGTGGCTCGGTGAGTTTCAGCGGGATTTCATACTCGTAGTAATTGTTCTTGTAATCACTACCCAGACGGATGAAGACTGAGAGATCACCATCCTGCAGACGGGTGGTATTCTGCTCCAGGGCATTGGCATGGGCAAACATCTGGATGCGCTTGTACTGGCGCAGATCAAGGGTAGAATTCTTGTAAACCGCCTTCGCCTCGCCTGTGCTCATATTCTTGACCACCAGACTCAACGCCTGCTCGTTCGCCTCAACCAACTGAGGCTGACTAGGATCCTGTTCGCGCTTGATACCCGGAGGCAAGACATAGTTGACCGGTGTCTTCTCGCCGTTCTCTTCCAGACTCACGCTGCTTGCGTCGAGGGTTCCGCCACTGGCTGCACTAAGCGGCTGGTCATAGGTACGCCACTTGCCCATCACGAGGTCGAAGGTACCGAAACGCAGCACGATAGGTTTCTTGAAACCGGTGAGGAACATACGCATGAAGCGGATGCTGGAGAAATCGTTGATGTTACCCTGACGGCTCTCAAACTCATCGATAGGTATGCGGAACTGATACCAGGTAACGGTAGACTTGGTATTATCACGCCAGGTCTGGCTGTATTCACGCTTATCTACAATATGATTGTTACCCACCACGAGATCTTCCGGACGGATGCTGACACGGTACTGGAAGTATTTCTCATATTCGTTGAGGGTATAATCCTGGTTGATATCCTCGACATCCGGCGTTGACTTATAAGAAGTATCATAGCTCTCAGAACGGCTGTCGCTGTCAGGCGAGTTGCCCTGAGGATTGTTGATATACTTATATCGCTGCAAGATAGGAGCACGCATCTCATCCCAGTCGGAACCGCGGAAATAGTGGTAGTCATCACGTGCCGGATCGGCAAAGATGCTGTCGAATACCGCCTGGTTCACCTTGCCCTGAATCTGGTCGAGATAAGCACTCTTGTAGAATTCCTGCTCCTCGGCATCAGTCAGTCCGTTGAAACCCACATCCTGCAAGGCTCTGCTGCCACTGGTGGTAGCAAAGGCATAGGTCACGGTGCTCTGGGTAGGAATCTTACCCCACTGGGTATAGGTGTAGCTCTTGCTGCCATCCACCGGCATACCACTCTCATAGAATTTCTTGCCATCACGCAGGATATCCTCGCTCACCTCGCCCAGATTGATGTAGAAATCGCCACCATAATCGGCAGCATCAGCCTCTTCGCGGGAATAGATGAACGGATCGAGCATCCAGAACTCGATGTATTCGATGTTTGCCTGCTCGAAATCGTTGGTATCCAGCTTACGCATCATTCCGCCCCAGTTGCGCTGCGGATTCTGCAGGGTTCCGTCTGCCTGCAAATCTGTTACATTGAAGTTGTATGGTCCCGGCTCGCTTGGATAGTAAGCCAGATTGAGTACATTCAGGGTATTGGTAGCGCCCTGATAACTGCTCTGGTCGCGCAATGGGAAGAGCTCCTTGGTATAGACCTCGCGGACATAATGGTTACTCAACTGCTTGAGGTCGCCCTTGATATGTCCCGGAGTGAGCGAACTTCCACGGCGGGTGAACAGCGGATCGATGGTATACCAGGCTAGGCGCGAACGGTGGAAACCGCTGCTCAGACCGGTCTTATCGCTGTAATCGTCCTTGAAATTGAGCGAAGGCACACTGGATATAAACCAGGAGGTAGGAGTCGTTACATCGATGGTAGTCTTCGTACCCTCGAAGTCATCGATATAAGATGCATTGTCCTGTGTGCCGCCTGCCTCACCGGCAATGAGCTGGGCAAATTCTCCTGTAAAGGATATCTGCGATGGCTGGGTAAGGTGCAGGAATGGTATCTTGTCAAGCACATTGGTGAGCCACTGACTCTCCTTGCGCCAGTTGAGATTAATGCCCCAAAGGGTGTTCTTCAGCGGTTCGGAGCCCATGGATACCTTGGTGGTAAGCGCCTGTTCGGAGAGGTGCTGGATAGTACCGCTCAACTGGAAGTTCTTGGTAAAATCATACTCCCAGTTCAGTCCGAACATCGTTTTTCGGGTTTGTCCGAAATCGGTATTACTCTCCAGAGAAACGTTGACAGCCGTACCGGCATCGATAATGCTCTGGTTCAGGATGGTCACCTCACCGGCACTGTAATCTACCGAATAGTCGGTGCCCTCTTTCAGGGTGATACCGCCTGCCGTAACGACCACCGAGCCCTGTGGCACATTGTAGGCATCGAGCGAGATGACATTGGCTGCAGAGCCCTTGAACTGTCCCACAATCTGATACTTGTTCTTTTCGGCTATCTGCTTGGCTACGGTCTTCGTACTGTCATAGAGTTCGGTAAAGGCATACTTTTCAGCCTTGTCGGCAGCCACGCCCCGCTTGACCAGATAATCACGCATATAACTGCCGAAAGGCTCTACCTTCGGAATGAACACGCGTCCATTAGAGATGGTATAGCCTTCTACATAATCGAAATATCCATTGCTGTGTGCCTTGTTGTTGTTATCCAGACGGTCGGCGCCCAGCACACGGATGATAGGCTGCTCCTTCACCTGCTGCTCAGGGATATAACTGAGATATACGCCGGTGGTATCGCTCTGGTATTTCACATCCAGGCGGAACTTCTCCTTCTCTACGGTAGAAGCCAGATAATAAACGTTCTTCATCATCAGCCCCCAGTTGCCCTGTCGCGGATTGTTACTGGTATTCTTGAGCGATTTCACGAAGAGAGCCTGCTTGGTATCGCTGAGATCGGATGCAAACTCGCCCACCTGATAGGTAACGCCTCCCGATGTATACTCATAGGCTACGGCAAGCACCTGGTCGGTCTGCAGACTGGTTTTCAATGAGATATAACCCAAGGCGGTATTGACTGTATACTCAGAAGAATTGAGCAGACGGGCACTCTCCAGTTTCTCATAATCGGCTCCGCCAACCAGTCCGCCTCCATCGAGAGTGGTTGCAGCCTGGTCGATGTCACGGGCAGCAGCATATTGGCTGTTCATCGCAGCATACTCAGTATTCGCCTGGTTAGAAGGCACCTGTCCGCTCGCTGCCCACATCGGGTTGCTCAGTTTCTGGTTCTCGCCCAGGTCGGTCAGGGCTACGATGTTTCGGGTATTGGTGGTATTGCCGGTTTTGTTGGTAACCCACACCTCCACGCGGTTGATGGTGATGCCCGTGGTGAGATTAGGAAGTTTCTGCATCCAGGCATCATAATGGTTTCTGAAATACTGGGAGAGGAAGAAGTGGCGGTTCTCCTCATAATCGGCTACATTCAGTTCGAAAGGGGTGAGCTGCACACCGCCCCTGGTAGATACGCTCTTCGATGCACTCTTCTTCTGCGAAGCTACCATCTGCAGCTTGAGTTTGCCAAACTGCATATCGGTTCTAACACCAAACAGACTGCTGGCGCCTTTGATGAGCGAAGAGTTGGAAGGGAAGGAGACGTTGCCCGCCTCAACGAGTTTGATGATTTCATCTTCCTTGCCGTCGTACTTCAGTTTCATGTTCTGTGCATCGAAATCGAAGGTGGCATCGGTGTTGTAATTCAGGTTCATGTTCACCTTATCGCCCACCTTTCCGTTGACGTTGAGGTTGATCTTCTCATCAAAATCCATCATCGTCGTCTTTCGGTTGCGGATAGGCAACGAAGGATTGTCGATGTTTTTCTTGTTGATACCGAACTTGAGTTCGGCAGAACCCTGAGTCTTCACTCTGATGCCACCAGGACCGAAGATTTTCTCGGCAGGTCCCAAGTCGAAGTGCATATCTGAGAAATCGAACTTCTCCTTGCCTTTTGCCTGGAAGATTTCATCGTTCTGCTTGCGGAAGTAGCTGTTGCGCTGCTGCTGTTCGGTCCATGCAAGATACTCTTTCGGAGTGAGCATGATAGGAGCCGAAAGCCAGGTTGAGCCCATGCGGTTGCCGATGATATAGCGGTCGATGGTATCGTTGTAGACTACCTGATATTGCAGATTATCAGGACGTTTCAGGTCGAGCGGACTCTGATAGAGGTCGCTCAGGGAGTAAGGTTGGGTGCGCTGAATCTGCCAGCGGGTATGCAACAGCGAATCGGGAATGGTATCTTCATCGAGCTGCACGGGCTGGGCTGTGCTGGTACGGATTTTCTTTTTATCGTCCTGAAGTTGAGGCAAAGCTATCGCATAGCCGAAGGTTGCCACCATCAGCCAAGCCAATAGAAAAGATATGAATCTTTGCTTCTGTTTCATCGACAAAAAACTCCTAACTTATTTGATTTGCTTCAATGCCAGTTTCACAACCTGTTCTACCGGGAGATCAGGCTGTGCCTTGAGGATATCTACTACTACCTTGGCTGATGGTGCCGGCGAGAAGCCGAGCATGGTGAGGGCGCTTACCGCCTCATCCTTTACGTCATTGTTCACCATCACCACATTGCCTCCGCTGGCTGGCAGTTCGTCAGCGATGCCGAGGCTCACGATTTTATCTTTCAGGTCGATGATGATTCGCTGTGCTGTCTTCAGTCCGATACCCTTCACGGTTTTCAGCACCTTGTCGTTACCAGTAGAGATGATTTCACAGAGTTCGCGTGGCGAGAGTGAAGAGAGAATCATACGGGCTGTATTTCCGCCTACTCCTGAAACGGTAATGAGGAGGCGGTAGAGTTCACGTTCCTGTTTGGTAGCAAAGCCGAAAAGGGTGAAAGAGTCATCTCTTCCACCAGCCACCAGCACTTCGTGAACATAGAGTTTCACTTCCTGTTTGCCCTGAATGGCAGTATATGTATTGAGCGATATATTGAGTCCGTAGCCCACCCCCGCAGTCTCAACAACAGCCAGCGCAGGTGTCAACTCTGTCAGATCGCCATGAATATATTCTATCATTTTCTTTTTCTCCTAATTAAATTAATATATTAATAACGTGCGAAGGGCGGGATTATTGTAATAGAGTTCCATAAAATTACGTCCCGACGTAACATTTCATACGTCCCGACGCAGAGCCAGAGACGTCGGGACGCAGCAAAAGCTACGTCAGGACGTAATTCAAAGCACATCGGGAGGTAACGGAAAGAGGATGTATGATGTTTCGCAACAAAATAACGAAACTGTAAGGCTCTTGCAGCAGATACCTTACAAATCTCCGCTTATTCATATCTAAAAAACTATGATTTTACTACTTTAATAAAAAGTGAAGAATTCACTGTAACTCTAACATCGACAAATGCTCGCAAATTCAAGTCTACGATTTTTTCTTTTAAAAAGTTTGTCGATTACAAAAAAAATCCTTATATTTGCAGCCAAATTGCAATTTAACTTCTAATATTAAAGCGTATGATACGACTATTACTGTGCTGTAGTTTCTTACTATCAAATATTGTATACACCCACGCTCAACATACGGTGTACAAATATGACAATATGGGGAATTGTATCTCTAGAACATATGAGAATCTTTCTGTTGAAAGCAAAAAGCTTCAAAAGAAAGACTCCATTTCTACTTTTAATTTAACGAAGATAACAATATTCCCAGTACCTTATGTATCTGATGCTATAAATGTAAACTTTTTACCTAACAAAGCAACGAATCCATTAACATATGCTATCACTAATATGTCAGGACAAGTCGAATTAAAAGGACAAATTCTTGGGTCAACATACTCCATCACAGTATCAGACCTCGCACCAGGCATATATATATTAACTGTTTCAGATTTGAATAAAAGAGTTTCATATAAGATAATCAAAAAATAATTCACAAATATGAAAAAGCATCTACTTACATTACTTTTTCTTATCCTACCCATTATAACTATAGCCCAAGAGCGACTCTTTACAGACAAAGAGACAGGCGGTTCACTAGGTGGCATAGTCGGAAAAATTGATGACGACCTTGCGGTTACACCATTAGGACAACTTGGTTATGAGATTCCCATACCTGTACCCGTGGGAACAGGCGGGATGAAACCAGCTTTATCCATTTGCTATAGCAGTGGAACTAAAGATGGTCTTTTAGGTTATGGTTTTGACTTAAAAGGCCTCTCTGTTATTACTCGTATTCCATCAGACCGCTATCATGACCATCAGCCTTCAGCCGTTGATTTTTCATGGCATGATGCTTTTGCCCTTGACGGCATGCGTTTAATGAAATGTGGTGACGATGTCGATTATTACGAATATCGAACTGAGAATGACATATTCTCTAAGATAATAGCCTATGGTACATTAACAAATCCATCCTCGTTCAAAGTCTACACGAAGTCTGGATTAATCTATGAATACCAATCAAATCTCGCATTACTTAACGTTCCATCAAACAAAACTTTATTTTGGACGGTAACCAAAGTCACGGATACTGTCGGAAATTATTTTACTATAAAATATACAGGAAACGCTGACACAAACGAATTGTGGGCTACCAGAATTGACTATACAGGCAATGAGAAGACTGGACTATCCCCATACGCTTCCATTAGATTATCCTACACATCCAACAGCCTGCCTCCCACTACTTACATTTATGGACAAAAAGTAAGGAGAAGCAAGATAATCACAGATATAGATGTATACTTCGGTGAAAACAAGGTAAGAAATTTCAAAGCGACCTATTCTTCGAAAAATGGAAAGAACTTACTAACTAGTATCACGGAGTCTACAGCCAACGGCATGCATAAAAATCCGACTATTTTCAATTGGGAAACAGTGGAGCAATTCAAAATATCTAATCAGAATTACGATAAGACTGCTTCCATCCACAAGGCAAAACTAATAACAGGAGATTTCAATGGTGACGGGAAAACTGATTTTCTAGCCATCCCAGAGAATAAAGATGCAGGTTGGACTGGACGTAAGTTCTTCGTCAGCCACGGAACATATTTTACCAAAGCATTTGAAGGGCAATGGAAAAACGATGGAGAAGTTAAACAAGTTGTCTGTGGAGATTTCAATGGTGATGGAACTACAGATATTGCCATCAAAAGGTATTGCAACAACATTGCTTACAATTGTGACTTATACCTCTCATTTAGAAAAAGCGATGGTAGTTTTTACTTACAACTAAAAGATATAATTTCACTTCCCAAAGATTACGAATTACAACCTATAGACGTAAATGGTGACGGGGCAATGGATTTATTTCTATGGAATAAAGGAAAGAAAGACTATAGAGTTTTAGCATCTTATCCCAACTCTAATGGAACAATAAAACCACTTGGCGGAACTTCAACAGGACAGTGTGAAGAACAATTCTATCGCGTGGAGTTTGCCGACATAAATGGCGACGGTTTAATTGATGTGCTAAATCTAACAGACACAGGAACCCTAGTGCTCCAAAGCAATGGATTTGGTTCTTTCATCAAAAAAGATAAGATATTATGGCCTACCCAAAAACACGGCATTACCTTTGGCGATTTCAATGGTGATGGCAAGAGCGACATGCTTCTTACTTCTTGGCAAGATGATCCAAACGAAAATGGATGGTCACAATGGTGCATACTATTTTCAAAGGGAGACGGAACCTTTGAAAAAACTTATGTACCTAAGATGGAAGATGCCCGTAAAAAGCAGAAATTTGTTGCTGATTTTAATGGTGATGGGTACGATGACATTCAACTTATTGATTTGGAATCTTCCGGTTCAAACATGACCAAGCCTATGGTCTTTCTTGGTAACGGACGAGGAGGGTTTAACAGACAAGATGCTGGTGCAAATGTCTACGCTCTGGACAAGTGGCACTTCTATACGGGAGATTTCAACGGTGACGGAAAAGAAGATTTCATCTGCACTTCAGATTGGAATAAAAGCAATTGGGATGGATATCAATTATTTTTAATGCCTAATGGACACAACAACTTGTTAAATAAGATTGTCGATGGATTAGGCAACGAGACAAACATAGAATACAAATACCTATCTGACAACGATGTCTTCGAACGTGGGAATTCTTCCAAGTATCCCGTAGCATCGGTAGGTTTGTCTTACCCTGTAGTTAGCACTATCAAGACCCCAAATGGCATCGGTGGAATAAAAAAAAATAGTTATAAATATTCCAATGCCCTTTTTCATATGGATGGCAGGGGATTTTTGGGCTTTGAGACTTTTACCGCTAATGACGAGTCAACCAGTACAAGTTCTATTACAAAATACGAATTTGATTCTTTAACATATGCAGGCGGAATCAAGGAACAGAAGACCTATGTCAATAACCATATTGTGGCAGAGGCTACATATATCAACACTATTAAATATGGTAAAAAAGCAGTCAACCATTATACTTACTTACCAACTAAAATAGTAAAGAAAAATTACGAGTACAATTCATCAAGCGTACTTAAGGACATAACGACAACTATAACATATGATGACTATGGCAACCCTACGAGTATAAACACTAGGGATGGAAATGTAACAACGCAAACATTCAACCAATATGAAAACGACGAGGAACTTTGGCGACTAGGACGTCTCACTATGGCGCATACGTATCACAGCAACCATAATAGCGGAAGTAGCGAAACCGCCTACTTCAAATATGACCAAAACACAAGTTTTCTACAAGAAGAGCATGCCCTTGCCTCCAATAAGGCATTAGGCTATACAAAGACTTACGAACGAGACTCTTTTGGCAACATCATAAAAAGTACGATTAGTCCAGATGATGGTACTGTACCACGTACTACCCAGACGCAATATGACTCGAAGGGTAGACTGATGACAGCCTCCACATCTAGTCTTGACTTTGTAACGAGATATACCCAAGACGAGATATTTGGCAACATACTGTCTTCCACTGATGAAAACGGCATCGTCACCAATAATAGCTATGACGCATTTGGCAGATTACTTCAAAGCAATAATCCTATAGAAAAGGAAGTATATACCATAGGATGGAGCGAAGGAATGACAGATGCGCCATCTCATGCCCTATATTTCACTTACGAGAAAGCAACAGGCAAACCATACAAACTTAATTTTTATGATTGTTTGGGTAGAGTAATCCGAACTATAACGGAATCTTTGGATGCACAGCGTATTTTTCAGGATACAGAATATGATAATAAAGGGCAAGTGACAAGAACCTCTGAACCCTATTTTTATGGCAGCACTATCTATTGGAACAAAAACGAGTATGATTTCGTAGGAAGAACTACCACTCAAACTGCACCAAACGGGGCTTCATATATCTACCAGTATAGTGGATTATACACATTTACGTTCAACCCTAATCATACTCGTACATCTCGTAAGTTAGATACTAACGGCAATTTAGCAGAAAGCCAAGACGCACAAGGTGGCAGCATAAAATATGAATATGACTATCGGGGTAACTGTGTTTACACTACAGGCTTAGCAAAATTGCAAGCTTCTTATGACGCAGCAGGCAACCGCACAAGACTATCAGACCCAGTTCTTGGTGTATCAACCTATAAATACAATGCCTATGGTGAGTTGATATCCCATACAGATGGGCATGGCACGACAAGCTATCAATACGATGATGGAGGACGTTTAATAAAGGAGACTCGCCCAGACATGACCATCATATATGAGTATGATAGAGGTTGGAAAGGAGCCTTAGACAAAAAGCAAGTACAAGGGGGACCTTCTATAAATTACAAATACGACAGTTATGGCAGAGTCGTATCTGAACAAACTGTTGTCAACGGAAACAGCTTTACTATTCAAACGAGTTACAATGCACTCAGTTTACCTGATGTGATTACATATCCAAATGGTCTAAAAATCCAAAACATATATTCATCCTGTGGTATACAAACAGCTGTACAAAACTACAGAACAGGAAAAGTATATTGGAAATTAAAAAAACTTAACGCACGTGGGCAAATAGAAAGTGAAGAACTGGGGAATGGTCTAACCACGACTACTACCTATGACGAAAAAGTAGGAACATTGTCAAGCATCAGTACTCCAGGCATTCAAAACTGGAGTTATACATTTAATGCTATCGGCAATCTCACCTCACGGCATAACTTGTCCAAAAATCTGCACGAAACATTTGAATACGACTATTGCCATCGCTTAACACGGGTTTACAAGAATGGTAGCGAAGCGCAAAGAATCACATATAATGCTGATGGTAGAATTGCTTCTAAGTCAGACGTTGGCAGCTATGTATATGATGACGCAGGTAGACTTTCGGAAATCAAAGACCGCAAATATGAGTTGAGAGATTGGAATAAAATCACATACAATTCTCTCAGCAAAATAAGCTATGCACAAAATGGAAACGCAGAAATGACCATCACCTATGGTCCTGATGGTAATCGTATCATGTCAACGCTTGCAGGAGAAAGCAAGTATTATATTGGCAACCTATTTGAACATTATCAAAAGAATGGAAATAGGCAAGATATCAACTATATTTTTGTACAGGATAAGGCAATCGCAATGGTGAAACAAACATCTACGGATGAAACTACCACAAATTACCTGCATCACGACCACTTAGGCTCAATTCAAGCTTACTCCGATGAAAAAGGAAAACTTTCTCAAGAGCTAAGCTATGACGCTTGGGGATGCCGACGTAATCCAAGCACTTGGCTTCCTTATGCCACTATCCAAAACGCCGATGCCCTATACGATAGAGGCTTTGGAGGGCATGAGCACATTGACCAATTTGAGATGATCAACATGAACGGAAGAATGTATGACCCTGTCGCCGGTATGTTCCTCTCACCTGACCCATTCGTTCAAGCACCCGACAATCCACAAGGATTCTACCGATACAGCTATTGCATGAACAACCCTCTGTCATTGACAGACCCTTCGGGCTATAGTTGGTTCAGTAAGAACTGGAAATCATTAACCGCAGCTGTAGTAGGTATAGGTGTAACGGTATTAACAGCTGGCACAGGGGCATCTTTTGGAGTCGCTGTCGCAGCTGGTGCTGCAGGTGGTGCAGCCAGTGCGTTAACTGTGTCCTTATTGAATGGTTCAAATTTTGGACAAATAGCTAAAAACACTATGGTGGGAGGCTTTTGGGGGGCTGTCTCAGGATGCCTAAACAACATATCTGCAGACGAAGACTTAGTAGCGTCCCTTTTTAAACATACATTTACCGAAGGTGGGTTAGATGCCCTACAAGGTGGTAATGCCGTGCATGGTTTTATGATGGGATTAACATCTTCCGCTGGTGGCTATTTTATAGATAACAATCTTGGATCATTAGGAAAAGCAGGAGAAATCACAGCAAACTCCATGTTGAGCGGTCTTGTAGATGAAATTGGCGGTGGTAAGTTCGCAAATGGAGCCATCACAGGAGCCTTTTCGTTGATTTTAAACGATTGGGCTCACCATCATTTTTCCGACAAAGTTTTAAAAAAAATATACGATGAATATATACAAATTTCCTATGAAAACGAACGTTGGGTAGGAATAGGTAAACTTTGCTCTGAAATTGGAGGTGAGATTGGTGCCATAGCAAGTGAGATTCAAAACGGATGCGCCATAAGATTAAGCTATGCACTTAATAAAAGTGGAATGTACATTCCACATTTAAGAGGGACGTTGAAAGGCTCAGATGGGTATAACTATTTTCTTAATGCTTCAGAAATGGCAAAATATCTATCCAAATACCGATTAGGAACGATAAGCAAAGGTAAATACGCCAGGAATTGTTTAATCTTCCAATACCCTAATAAACAATGGAGCGACCAAGGTGTATCTGGTCATGTTGATATAGTTTATCGTTCAAAATGGGGATCAGGAAGCGGGAACATAACTCCCTACAAAGATTTGAGAACAGAAATATTTCATTAAAATAAAAAAAAATACTCGATATGTATAACAAAATTATCTTCATTATGATGTTATTACTTATGATTTCGTGCAATTCGAAGCAGAAACGAAATCATAAAAACTCAATAGAGATTAAAGAACAATTAGGACAATCATCTTATCCTTTTATAAAAAGTATGGAGTATCATGCCTATATACAAGATAATGAGGCTATCCCTGTTATAGAAATCCAAATCACTGAAAAAGGAAACTTCTCTATCTTTGTAAAATATCAAACTAATAAAAAATATTCGAAACTTAGTTATAAAGAGACTTTGGATTTTTTGTCCACCGTCATAGAAAAACAAAATAAAGAAAATATTCCCCTCTCTAGGCTTCAACAAATATTTATAAGAACAGAAATGTGGAATGAAAATTCCATCTATACTTCTATGGAGGAATACAGGAACATAAACATTCCACATGGCGAATATTTTAACAAAAAAGCGAAGGAAAGCCGTATAGTTTCAGACATCACAAAAATACTATCCAGATATAACTTAAAGATTGGAAGTCTCTCATACGAAGGTCTGCTACCGCTAGACGGAAAAGTCATTAAAGAAATAAATAAAAATATAGAATTAAATACGTCAGAAGCTTACCTTACAGGGAATTTAGTTTTAGATATTGCAAACCAATAGTTATGAAAATCAAGAATTTAGAAGAAGCATTAATCTGTTTTAAAGAAAATGCAATCATTCATGGGGAATGTACGCAAAATGGAGACTACAAACGTGGTAACAAAAGCCACAAAAATATAATAAATGCCATCAAGTACATTTCTGCAGAACATAAATATGAAATTTTAGAACCTCTTTTGGAAGATAACAATCTTTCTGTAAGAATATGGGCAGCTTATGCACTATTGCACGTTAATACTCCAAAAGCAGTAAAAGCATTGAAAGAAATTGTTAAGACTGACAGTGGAATTATGGGGTTCAATGCAGAAATGACATTAGATGAATTCAAGAAAGGCAACATTTAACCTGCATATTTCATTCTCACCTAATTATACAAGTGCAAAGATTTGCCAGAAATTACGTCCCGACGTAGCATGTAATACGTCACGACGCAGAGCCAGAGATGTCGGGACGCAGCAAAAGCTACGTCAGGACGTAATTCAAAGCACATCGGGAGGTATCGGAAAGGGGATGTATGATGTTTCGCAACAAAATAACGAAACTGTAAGGCTCTTGCAGCAGATACCTTACAAATCTCCGCTTATTCATACCTAAAAACTATGATTTTACTACTTTTTGCAACTTTTATGAGTTAAAATTCTATTAAAACGTCACGTATTTCAAGAAAAAGCTATACTTTTGCAACCGGAAATAGAATGAAAAGCGGAAAACATATCCGTTGGAGGACTAAACCGCAACAAATAAAAGAAATTAAAACAACAAAATAAAAGAAATAAGACAATGAAGAAATTTAGAGCAGCCGTAGTAGGATACGGCAACATCGGTAAGTTTACTGTTGAGGCACTCGAAGCAGCTCCTGACTTTGAGATTGCAGGTATTGTACGTCGCCAGGGTGCCAAGGACAAACCAGCTGAGTTGGCAAACTATGAAGTAGTAGATGACATCACCAAGTTGAAGGATGTAGATGTTGCTATCCTCGCAACCCCTACCCGCTCTTGCCCTGAGTATGCAGAGAAGATCGTTGCCCTCGGTATCAACACCGTAGACAGTTTCGATATCCACACCAGCATCCTCGACTACCGTACCAAGCAGATGGAGAACTGCAAGAAGGCTGGCAAGGTAAGCGTTATCTCTGCTGGTTGGGACCCAGGTTCTGATTCTATCGTACGTGTTCTGATGGAGAGTCTTGCTCCTAAGGGCTTGACATACACCAACTTCGGTCCTGGTATGAGTATGGGTCACTCAGTTTGTGTTCGTGGCAAGAAGGGCGTAAAGGAAGCGCTCTCTGTAACCATCCCATTGGGTGAGGGTATCCACCGCCGTATGGTATACGTAGAGTTGGAAGAAGGTGCCAAGCTTGAGGATGTAACAGCCGAAATCAAGGCAGATCCATACTTCGCTCACGATGAGACCCACGTATTCGCCGTAGCATCAGTAGATGATGTAAAGGATATGGGTCATGGTGTAAACCTCGTTCGCAAGGGTGTATCTGGCAAGACCCAGAACCAGCGTTTCGAGTTCAACATGAGCATCAACAACCCAGCCCTCACCGCTCAGGTATTGGTTAACGTGGCTCGTGCTTCATTCCGTCTGCAGCCAGGTTGCTACACCATGCCAGAGATTCCAGTTATCGATATGTTACCAGGAACCCGTGAGGAAATCGTTGCAACACTCGTGTAATTGGGAGTGAAGAAAGAAGAGTGAAGAGTGAAGAATTCACTTGCATCACTATAATAAAACGGCTCGCAAGAAGTTTCGAATTCTTGCGAGCCTTTTCCATTCAACTAAAAACACTTATAATAACCCCGTCATATACAATGGCAAATAAGTAATCCCCTCCTCAACTTTCAAATCAGCAGTATGCAAAACATACGGGGTTGCCAGATAGCTACCATATTTAGCGATGCACTTTTTGAGAGAAGTGAGCGTATATCTATTAGTAGACTTCACTTCTATCGGTGAAATATTATGCTTTGACGTTATTGTATCTTTGGCTATCAGGAAATCCAGTTCCATCCTTTCCTGGGCATTCTCCTTACTATATTTGGAAAAGAAATACAGCTTATGCCCTGCCGAACGTAACATCTGAGCAACTATATTCTCAACAATCATTCCGCCATTGAACTCCAGCTTATCTACCAGAAGCTTGTTATATAAGTTTTCAGATACTATCGTATTTTCATTGAAAGCATGACTGATGAGCAAGCCCGTATCAGCCATATAGCATTTCAATGTCGTATCACCAGTATTCATGCCAAGACCGATACTTGGCTCTGTCGTATTATAGGCCATATTGACTATCATGGCATCTGACAGCCAAAAGAAAGCCGTTTCATAATCTCGCATTCTCGCCCCTTCTGTGAGTGCCTTCAACAGAAATTTCTTTTCATGCTTTTGAAGTTGAGAAGGAATTGTATCAAAAATCTGAGTAACTTTAAATACATAGGTTGAAGCATACTTTTGAATATCGTTACGATATAAGGTAAGAATTTGGCGCTTCACTCGATCCACCTTATTGAAATCTCTGGTTTCTACAAATTTAGCTACAGCTTGTGGCATTCCTCCAACTATGAGATACTGTCTGAAATAGTCCATTGCCATGCGATGCATCATTTGTCCCATCTCATGCTTTTTCTTTAAGTTCATTCGTATAAGCGGCATCAGGGTTTCATTGTTCAATGCCCACAAGAACTCCTCAAAATCCATAGGATACATCAATATTTCTTCCTCCTCAGAAGGAATCATGATATCCTCTACGTTTTTTTTGATAGAAACAAGCGAACCAGTCTCTATATAATCGTAACGCCCATCTTCAACCAGATACTTGATAGCTGTACGAGCCCGAGGATACAATTGCACCTCATCAAAGATTATAACTGATTTTCTTGGATATAGAGGTGTATTAGTGAAACTGCTTAAATACATAAAGAATGTATCCAAGTCATCCAGATAGGTTTCGAACAAGGATTTTATGTTCTTTCCTATCTTATTGAAATCAAGTAAAATATAACTTTTATATTCTTTTCGAGCGAATTCCTTTACGATATAGCTCTTTCCTACTCGACGAGCCCCATTGATGAGAACAGCACTTTCTCCGTTCTGTTCTTCTTTCCATTTCTTGAGTTGATCATATACTTTTCTTCTCATAATTTACACCTATCCTAGATTAATAATATCGGATAAATACACCTATCCGCGATTAATATTTCCAATTTTTTACACCTATCCGCGATTATCAGATGGTGCAAATATACACATATCCGCGATTATCTCCAAGAAAAAGCTATTTTTTTAATATCTTTTAATTTTAGGAATAAGATGATAACGATACGCAAGATACATAATATTGGTATGGTATAAACATCATGCTTTAAGTCCATTGTAGCTTTGTTTTATAATCCATTGCAAGCATGTGAATTAGCTACAGAAGCCGTATCTATCGGCATGAAGAAGTAGATCTATCCAATAGTCGGCAGCCGCCAGCAAGGTTGCCGGCAGCTGCCGGCAACCATACGAAACTATATTTAAAAGGTAAATAATACAGGTTTCTAAGACTATTTAAATAACTTATCAAAAGCTATATTATTTATGCGTCATGATATCAAGCACCATATCATCGGTAGCTCGCATCGCATCGGCACCAATGCTCGTAAGGTTGTGAATGCACTTATCCACATCATCATCTACGATACCCTCGGCAGAGGTGACACACTTGCCTTCCATAGAAAGGAGGGCGGAAAGAAGAGCGGTGCTGACACCTGATGAAATCTTCAGGGCACAACTTGGTTTCGCTCCGTCACAAATCATACCGGTGAGATTGGCTATCATATTCTTGACAGAATTGCAGATGCGGGTATAATCGCCACCCATCAGATAGGTAATGCCGCAACTGCTGCCCGTACTGGCTACCACACAACCGCAAAGAGCTGAAAGTTTGCCTAAACTCTGTTTGATATAGATGGCAGTCAGATGACTGAGCATCAGGGCACGGATCATTTCCTCCTCGGTATTCTCGTTCTCCAGCGCATAAACCACCACAGGGTTCGTTGCACAGATGCCCTGATTGCCGCTGCCGCTGTTACTCATTACCGGAATCATGGCACCACCCATACGGGCATCGCAGGCTGAAGCGGTGCGGGAGATGATATGCGAGAAAATATTATCGCCGAAGATACCATGACTCAACGGACGGTCCATCGTCTTGCCCAGACAGTGGCCATAGTTGCCTTTGATACTCAACTCGGCAGCCTTCATATTATAGTCTCTGGTCTTGAGAATGAAAGAAATCTCATCGAGCGGAGCTGTTGTTGCAAACTCGTAAACCATCGGGAAATTGAGTTGGATATCATCATCAGCCTCATCACCCACAGTACCGCCACGCTTATCGAGCACCACCTCGCCATTACGCTCAACATACACGAAATGGGTATGAGAACCGGAGATAATTGCCGTAGCCTGGTCTTCACCGCCATGACAGATGATTTCGATATAGAGTTTATCCACATCACCCTGCTTCAGTTTGATGTTGATATCCGCATCCTTGATATATTGTTTGCCCTGCTCCAGACTGTCGGGAGTGAGGTCTTTCAACACTTCCAGCTGATATTCAGGCTTTCCGATGAGCGCACCCAGCGATACGGCGATAGGCAAACCAATCATACCCGTGCCCGGAATGCCGACACCCATCGCATTCTTGAGCATATTAGGACTCAAAAGAACTTCAATACGTTCAGGGCGCTTGCCCAATGTAGTAGCAGCCTTGGCTGTACATAGTGCCACAGCCATCGGTTCGGTACAGCCGATGGCAGGAACCACCTCTTTATTAACGAGCGCAATGATGCGCTCACGCTTACTTTTCTCTAACATAATCTATATAGCTTTTATATAAATAACGTTCTTACCATTATTTCGGGTACAAAAATACAAAAAATAAACCGTATTCTTCTCTTTTCTCGAGAAAAATACGGTTAAAATCTATATTTCTTGATGAATTAGTCTTCCAACTGGAACAGAGGATCATCTGGAGTCAGCATGGTTGGCTTCTGGTCGAATTCCTTCAAGAGCTGCTCAGAAGCATACTTCTTGTTTACTACCAGGCGGAACATGTACTCGTTGAACCAATCGTTGGTCATGATGAAGCAACCGGCAAAACCATTGTCTGCACCCCAACTGTTCTCCACCTTCCATTTTACAGGCTTGCCATTGGCATCGAGATCTACAGCTGTCAGCGTCATGGCATGAGTAGAACCACTATCGAAAGTAGCGATGCGGTCAGCCTTGTTCATTGGGAATGAGGTATTGAAGAGGCTAGCATAATCGAAGTTGTCGAGTGCCAGATAGCCGCGCTTTCTATCAAGCTGCTTGCCCACATCATAACTTGAATACATCTTATGACCATCCTTTAGAGAGGCGATGGCGAGCTGGGCAATCTCCTCCATAGGCAGGTTCAGATACTTCCAGTTATGACCATCATAAGTATGGCGGTCGTATTCTACCTCGTATGTCTTGTGGTATGGGCGGCGTGGATCGTTCATCACCATCAGGAAGGTACCGTTGAGATCCTTGCCTACGGTTTCCTCATAGAAACTCTTAGGAGTATACTTCTTAGCCTCGCCTACCTGCTTGCCATCCTTGTCGCGGAATGCATAGGTAAACTCCTTCACCGGCTCACCCAGAGTAAGGCTGAGCATGTGATAAACCTGACCGAGCATCTCGTTCTTGCGAGCCTGGATAGCTGCCGACTTCTTACCCTGAGCCACCATCTTGCGGAGTTCCAGACCATACTCGCGGAGCTTGCTGCTTACGAGACGGCTCATCTTGGAAGTATTGTTGCTTGAGAAGGTCTCAGGCTGGGCACTCATAGGTACAAGACCATACTTGCTCGCCAAATCGGCAACACCACAGAAAGTACCGCCATCATTGAGCGGATTCTTGAAGAAGAACTGCACCTGAGGATCCTCGATGCTCTTCTTGCCAAGGTCGATAACCCCCTGAAGCATCAGGTTAGCCTTCTCTAGCTGATCATAGAAGAAGAGGTAATCCTGAGAATACTCCACCACTCTACCCTGCTTGTCGTTGACAGCAAAGTTAGAACGGAGCACGTTAAAACCGCTGAACATCCAGCAACGGCCCGAACTCTTCTGGTTGTGAATGCTCTGCGAAGGAGTCTCGATGCTGAAATGAGTATCAACCGGGGCCTCGTTGGCATGATTCTTCACAAGGTCATCAATGTTGTTGTTGGCAATCGCATTGAAGAGTGCCTTGTTGGCTACACCTGCCTGCTGGCTTTTCTCCATCTGCTGGAGAGCAGACTGACTGATGCCGCCACCCTTGGTCTGCGCCATCAGAGACATGGAAGCCATCATCATGGCTCCCAAAAGTAATACATTTTTTCTCATCACGATAAAGGTATTTATTTGCTTATTGTTATATAACTAATTCCGGATTTCATTCCTTTTTCAGAAATTTCCTTTGCAAAAATACAAAGAATAATCGGAAAAAGCGAAAATATTGCCTCAAAAGTGCTTTATATAGGAAAAAAGCATTATCTTTGCACAAGATTTTCACGAAGAAAACATGGACAAGAACAAGTTTAGTCTATTAAATAGTATAAAATACCCGGAAGATTTGAGACGGCTGAGCATTGACCAGCTGCCACAAGTCTGCAAAGAGTTAAGAGAAGACATTATCGACGAGGTTGCCGTCAACCCCGGTCATTTTGCCTCCTCTCTTGGCGTGGTTGAAATAACCGTAGCCCTACATTATATCTACAACACCCCATACGACCGTATTGTATGGGATGTGGGACACCAGGCCTACGGACATAAGATATTAACAGGACGCCGCGACAACTTCTGTACCAACCGCAAGTTGCACGGCATCCGTCCATTCCCTACACCTTTAGAAAGCGAATATGATACCTTCGCCTGCGGACATGCGAGCAATTCCATCTCCGCAGCACTCGGTATGGCCGTTGCCGCACGCGAAAACGGAGATACCAACAGGCACGTGGTAGCCGTCATTGGCGATGGAGCCATGAGCGGCGGACTGGCTTTCGAGGGACTGAACAACGTATCAAGTACACCTAACGACATGCTCATCATCCTGAACGACAACGATATGAGCATCGACCGGGCAGTGGGAGGTATGGAGAAATATCTCCTGAACCTCGATACCAACGAGACCTACAACCGCCTCCGTTTCAAGGCATCGCAGTGGCTGCACTCCAAAGGTTATCTCAACGAAGACCGCAAGAAGGGTATCCTGCGCCTGAACAATGCACTGAAGTCGGCACTGAGTCATCAGCAGAACATCTTCGAGGGTATGAATATCCGCTACTTCGGACCTTTCGACGGTCATGACGTAAAGGAAGTGGCGAGAGTGCTCAAACAGCTTAAGAACATGAAGGGTCCTAAGCTGCTGCACCTGCATACCACCAAGGGAAAGGGTTACGAACCAGCCGAGAAGAGTGCTACCATCTGGCACGCGCCAGGCAAATTCGATCCGGAAACGGGTGAGAGAATCATTGCCGATACCAGCAACCAGCCTCCTAAATATCAGGATGTTTTCGGTGAGACGCTGCTGGAACTGGCTCAGAAGAACCCGAAGATTGTAGGTGTGACGCCAGCCATGCCTACAGGATGCTCCATGAACATCATGATGAAGGCGATGCCAAACCGTACCTTCGATGTAGGTATTGCCGAGGGGCATGCCGTCACCTTCTCTGGAGGTATGGCGAAAGACGGTCTCATCCCTTTCTGCAACATCTACAGTTCGTTTGCACAGCGTGCCTACGATAACATCATCCACGACATGGCACTGCTCAACCTGCCGGTTATCATGTGTCTTGACCGTGCCGGACTGGTAGGTGAAGACGGACCAACCCATCATGGTGCCTTCGATATGGCGGCTCTCCGTCCGATTCCGCATCTCACCATCGCATCTCCGATGAACGAACATGAGTTGCGCAACCTGATGTATTCAGCCCAGTTGCCAGGTCATGGCAGCTATGTAATCCGTTATCCGAGAGGCAAGGGTGTGCTCGTAGACTGGCGCAACCCGATGGAGGAAATCAAGACCGGTACCGGCAGAAAGCTGAAAGACGGCACCGATGTAGCCGTTCTTACCATCGGTCCTATCGGAAACGATGCCGCTCAGGCTATCGCTGAGGTAGAAGCCGAAACCGGAATGAGCATCGCCCACTACGATATGCGATTCCTCAAGCCACTCGATGAAGACATTCTGAAAGAGGTGGGCGAAAAGTTCAGCCGCATCATCACCATCGAAGACGGCGTTCGTATGGGCGGTATGGGCTCTGCCGTACTGGAATGGATGAACGACCATGACTATCAGCCAAAGATGACCCGAATGGGATTGCCAGATGAGTTTGTGGAACACGGAACCGTGGCACAGCTCAGGGAAATCGTGCATCTCGATAAAGAATCAATCAAAGAAGCAATTAAGAAATGAAAATAATCATAGCTGGCGCATATGCCATAGGTACTCATCTGGCGAGACTCCTGTCACGCAGCAATGAAGAGATTACGCTCATCGATGAAAGCGAAGAGCGCCTGGCAAGCATTGGCTCCGACTGCGACCTGCTCACCATGCTGGGCAAGCCTACCAGTCTTCACATCTTACGCGATGCGGGGGTAGCAGATGCCGACCTCTTCATCGCCGTTACTCCGGTAGAAAGTACCAACATTACAGCTAGCATCCTTGCCAAGAACCTGGGTGCCAAAAGAACGGTGGCCCGTGTGGATAACCCGGAGTATATGGATCAGCAGGCTCAGGAATTCTTCAAAGAATTAGGTATCAGCAAACTGATTTATCCGGAGATGCTCGCAGCCGTAGATATCAATAACGGACTGAAAATGAGTTGGGTACGTCAGCGCTGGGATGTGCACGACGGCGCACTCGTCATGCTCGGCATCAAACTGCGCGAAGGATGCGAGATACTGAACGAACCGCTCAAGAACATCAGCGGTCCTAACGACCCATACCACGTGGTAGCCATCAAGCGAGGCAGCGATACCATCATCCCTGGCGGTAACGACGAGCTGAAACTCTACGACCTCGCCTACTTCATGACCACCCGCAACTATATCCCATATATCCGCAAGATTGTAGGCAAGGAGCACTATGTAGATGTGAAGAACGTGATGATTATGGGTGGCGGACGCACAGCCGTAAGAGCCGTGAAGAAGATGCCGGAATATATGGAATGCAAGATTATCGAGATGAGCGAGGAGCGCTGCGAATATCTCAACGATATTCTCGATGAGAACAAGACGCTCATCATTCATGGTGACGGACGCGACATTCCGCTACTCGTAGAAGAAGGTATCCGCAGTACCCAGGCCTTCGTGGCACTGACCGGTAACGCCGAAACCAATATTCTGGCCTGTCTTACCGCCAAGAGAATGGGTGTGCGCAAGACGGTGGCTGCCGTAGAAAACGTAGACTACGTGAGCATGGCAGAGAGTCTGGATATCGGTACCATCATCAACAAGAAGATGATTGCCGCCAGCTACATCTACCAGATGATGCTCGATGCCGACGTAATGAACGTGAGATTCCTGATGAGCGCTAACGCCGATGTGGCAGAATTCATAGCCAAAGAAGGTTCGAAGGTAACCCAGAAACCGGTGAAGGAACTCGGCATGCCTATCGGTGTAACCATCGGTGGACTGGTTCGCGGTGAAGAAGGAATGCTCGTTTCGGGTAACACCCAGATAGAACCGGGCGACTCGGTGATGGTTTTCTGCCACAACATCAACATGAAGAAAATTGAGAAATACTTCATATAAGCGTGAAGGAGATAGAGAAATACTTCATATATGATAAACAGCAAATTAATATATAAGATTTTAGGGCAACTGCTTTTCATAGAAGCATTCCTGCTCTTCGTCAGTCTGCTGGTAGCTTTCTATTACCAGCAAGACGACATCTTTGCCTTCATTGTGGCAACACTTACCACCATCGGAGGCGGACTGGTGCTGAAATGGCGAGGACACGGAGCCGATAACTCAATGTCGCGCCGTGATGCCTATCTCGTGGTAACGCTCTCATGGATTGTATTCAGTTTCTTCGGAACCCTCCCCTTCATGGTGAGTGGATACATCAACAACTTTACCGATGCCTACTTTGAAACCATGTCGGGATTTACGACAACGGGAGCCACGATATTAGACGATGTAGAATGCTTCCCCCACGGACTGCTTTTCTGGCGTTCGCTCACCCAATGGATAGGCGGTCTGGGAATCGTGTTCTTCACCATCGCCCTGCTGCCATCGCTTGTAGGAGGACAGACCAAGGTGTTTGCTGCCGAGGCAACAGGACCTATCAAAACGAAATTGCATCCCCGGCTTTCCACTTCGGCTAAATGGATATGGAGTATCTATCTGATGCTCACCATTGCCTGCATCATATCCTACTATGTGGCGGGAATGAATCTCTTCGACAGTTTCAACTATGCGATGAGCACGACGGCAACGGGTGGTTTCGCTACCCACAACAGCAGTACCGAGTTCTTCCATTCACCAGCGCTGGAATACATCTGTACGTTCTTCTGTTTCCTGTCGGGTGTGAACTTCACCCTGCTCTATGCAGCCGTCATCAAGTTTAAAATCAAGGATCTGTTCAAGAACTCAGAGTTTAAGTTCTATGCATTCATGGTTGCTGCATTCAGCGCCTTCATCATGGTAGAGCTGATGGTGATGCGCAACTACGATGTGGAGCATGCCTTCAGAAGTGCTATCTTCCAGGTGGTTTCTTTCATCACTACCACCGGTCTGTTTAACGACGATGCTGCTGTGTGGCCTCATGTTACCTGGGTGGTATTGGCAGCCTGCATGTTCTTCGGAGCCTGCTCAGGCAGTACGAGTGGAGGTTTGAAATGTATCCGTGGCGTGATGCTGGTAAGAATGGTGAAGAATGAATTCCGCCAGATTCTGCATCCTAACGCCGTGCTACCATTGAAGATTGATGGTGTGAACGTACCGATGCAGAAGCGTGTTACGCTGCTTGCCTTCCTCACCACTTATCTCATCATCTGTCTGGTGATATCGTTCACGATGATAGCCATGGGCATCGACAATACCAATGCCATCACCATCACCCTGAGTTGTGTGGGTAATGTGGGACCTACGCTGGGTACGGAAATCGGACCAACCATGTCGTGGAGCGAACTGCCGGATGTGGCAAAATGGTTCTGCTCGCTGATGATGCTCATCGGTCGTCTGGAAATATTCAGTGTGCTGGTTATCTTAACGCCAGCATTCTGGAGAGAGAACTAACATACCCAGAGGGGGAGTTAGAAAATAAAAGAGAAGTTGATATTTGAAGTAAGAAATACGCTTACTAGACTAAGTATATTTCGCACAAAAAGCGTTATATATAATAAGGTATAGGTTCAGCAAGAGCCTTACCGGAGAGTAAGAAACCGTACTGAAGAGTACATTTATAAACTAAATATAGGTAAAAATGAAACCATTAAAATTTCAACCGCTATTAAAATCCACCATCTGGGGTGGCAGTAAGATTATCACTTTCAAGCATCTCGACGTAAAGCAAGAGAATGTGGGAGAAAGCTGGGAAATCTCTGGAGTACCAGGAAATGAAAGCATCGTAGCCGATGGCGAGATGCAGGGCAAGAGCCTCAACGAGGTTGTTGCAGAACGGAAGGGAAGCTTCCTCGGAGAAGAGAACTACAAGCGTTTCGGCAATGAGTTTCCACTGCTCATCAAGTTTATCGATGCCAACCGCGACCTCTCTATCCAGGTGCATCCTAATGATGAAATTGCCAAGAAGCAAGGTAAGGAACGCGGCAAGACCGAGATGTGGTATGCGCTGCCATGCGAGCCGGATGCCAAGCTCTACAACGGCTTGAAGATGCAGATTACTCCTGAGCAGTACAAGGAGATGGTAGAGAACGATACCATCACCGATGCCCTGGCTCAGTATAACGTGAAGGAAGGTGACTGTTTCTTTATCCCAGCCGGCAGAATCCACACCATCGGAACAGGCTGTTTCGTTGTCGAGATTCAGCAGACCAGCGATGTTACCTATCGCATCTACGACTTCAAACGCAAGGACAAGGATGGCAACTATCGTCAGCTCCACACCAAGGAGGCTGCCGAGTGCATCGACTACACCGTATTGCCAGACTATCGCCAACACTACACTCCTGCCAAGAATCAGGGTGTAAGCATGGTGCAGTGCCCTTACTTCACCACAGCCGTTTATGATCTCGATGAGCCAATGACGCTGGATTATTCAGAGTTGGACAGCTTCGTGATTCTGATTGGCTTGAAGGGCGAAGCTAAGATTACCGACAACGAGGGTAACGAAATTACGCTCCAGGGCGGCGAAAGCATCGTAGTTCCTGCCAGCACCAAGACATTGAAGATAGAAGGAACCCTGAAGTTCCTGGAGACATACGTATAATTTTAAAGGTAAAAAGGTAAAAAAGTAAAAAGGTAAAAAGAGCCTGGCGGGATGTCATCTGCCTGCTTTCTTTTTACCTTTTTACCCTTTTACCTTTTTACCCTTTTACCTTTTTACTTTTTTACCTTTTTACCTTTCCAAATACTTTTCCACATCCGCCTGAATCTTCTGGAATTCGGGAGAGAACTGGTAGAAGGTGTTCTTCTTCATCATCATCTTCACCTTGCCCAGACTATTCTCATAACATGCCATTTCGGTGCGGGCCTGCTCGGAATGGAGGGCACGGTCGCGGATTTCATTCTCCCTATCGTTGCGCAAAGCATCGCAGACGCTCTGGACGATAGGACTAACTACCAGGTCGAAGAGATGATGACCCTGTATATATAAATAGGTATTGCTCTCGTTTACACCCAGATTGTTGAGGTAAAGAGCCATTTCATCCAACTCATCCTTAAACTTCTTGAAGCGGCGCTCCAGCTGGAACAGCTTTGCCCGCACCTTCTTTCCCAAATAATCTATCGCCCATTTAGGATCCTGGATTCGGACAGAAGGCAGCATGATGACCTTATCAAACTCCGCCATATCAAAATGCATCGACATCTTGCGATGACGCACATAGAACAGCATGTGCCATAAGAAGAGGGGCCAGATGGTACGGGAATAGGACTCAAGAAAACGCTCGAAATCGAAGATACGACGGTCGTTGAGCGTCACCATCACACAGGTTTCGTGCAATCCTCTGGCATAACATTGGAAGTTTTCAATGGCATAGGCATAGGTATGGAAGATGTAAGGATTCTCCAACATCTGCTGGGAAGACTCGGTTGAGCCCTGACGCAGATAATCGTAATCGGCATCTACACAGGCTATCATATCCCTACCTACTCCCTTCAGCATACTGGAGATAGCAGCCTTCTTGCCTCGGTCTAAATGCTGGTTACGGGTAGGCAGCATGATATCAAAATAGCGTTTTTCATTCTCAAACTTTCCCAGTACAGAACGCCAGAAGAAGACATCATCATAGCTCTCAACGTAAGCCACAATCTTGCGCCGAGCCTTCTTCGAGGTCATCCTGTTGGCTGCCTCGAAGAACTGGGAATTGATATTATCAGTTAAACGTTTAGCCATAATATTCGTTTTTCACTTATATCGTGATGTCGCTCACATCCGTCACCCTATCGGTCCATCCATCCATGACCACAGCAGGACTGTGGGTGGTCATGATGATCTGGATATTCGGATTAAGCTGCAGCACCAGACCGATGAGCTGCTTCTGCCATTCGAAATGAAGGCTGATTTCCGGCTCATCCATAAAGAGGACATAAGATTGGTTGTCCTCCACCAGCACGGTAAGGAGGATGGCGAGAATCTGCTTCTCACCAGCCGAGAGCTGATAAGGCGAGAGCTGCTCACCTATCTGGTTGAAGCGGATTTCATTGGCTGTACGGATGATGGTCTTGCCGGTATCCTTGAAAAGATTATCTACCATATCCTGGAACATCTTCTTCGGTTCACTCAGCTGCTGAGCCTTGAAAGCTGCATCCGGTTCGCCGCTCTGAAGCACAGCGATGATGCGGTTGCCGATGTTCACCTGATAATCCAGATACTTGCGCTGCAGCTGGAAGAGCTGCCAGTCGAGTTCGGTAACCAGAGTGAGGTCTATCTTGTTGATCATCTCGGCATTCATCAATGGTCTATCTACCGAGCGGATTACATCATATCTAATCCACTTTGCCTCCTCCGGCTCCACCTTCAGATGCACACCTTTGATCATGTGACTAGGAAATTCACCGCCAGCCGCCAGCCCCTTTACCACCTTATTTAATATAGTACTCTTGCCCACGCCGTTTACACCACTCAGGATATTGACACGGCGGTCGAGGTTCCAAAGAATATGTTTGGTACCGCTCCAGAGAGATTCAATCTCTATCTGTTTGATATAATCAGCATATTTCTGCATAAGAATAATCTCCTATCTTTAATAGTCAAGAACAGAAAAAGACTATTGTCTTAACTTCTTAACTCCTTTAAGTTTCAAAAAATATACCGCAAATATAGCAAAATTCCTCGAATTTTTGTACCTTTGCACTCGATTTTATTCAAAAATAGGAAGATTTAAATAGAAATAAGGAAAAAATGGATAACAAACGACCTCTTATCGCCCATCTGTGCCTCTTCTGTTCCGGCGCATTCTGGGGACTGATGGCTCCCGTAGGCAAGGATGCCATGCTTCACGGCATCGACGGCATCGACCTGGTGAGCTTCCGTGTATTGGGTGGTGCCCTCCTCTTCTGGCTCACCTCGCTCTTCACCAAGAAAGAGCATGTTCCAGTAAAAGACATCTTCAAGTTTGCTGCTGCCGGGCTCTTCGCCCTCGTGTTCAACCAGTGTTCTTACACCATCGGTCTGAACATGACCTCGCCTAGCAATTCCAGCATTATGACCACCTCGATGCCTATCTTCGCCATGATTCTCTCCTTCCTGATATTGAAGGAGCCTATCACCTGGAAGAAGGCGCTCGGCGTGCTGATGGGATGTGCTGGTGCTGTCATCATCATCACGACAAGTGCCACGGCTGGCAATGCCAAGGTGGGAAACATCTGGGGCGACCTGCTCTGTATGTCGGCTCAGCTTTCCTTCGCCCTCTACCTGTCGCTCTTCAAGAACCTGCTGTCCAAGTATTCACTCTTCACCATCAACAAGTGGATGTTCCTCTGGGCAACGGTCTTGATATGGCCTTTCACCATCAGTCATGTGATGAGCATCGACTTTGCCCATGTTCCGATGAGCACCTGGTGGGAAACGGGCTACGTGGTTCTCTTCGGCACGTATCTGGGCTACATCTGCATGATGATTGGTCAGAAGACGTTGCGCCCTACCGTGGTGAGTGTATATAATTATGTGCAGCCGCTGGTATCCGTCACCGTGAGTGTCATCGTGGGTCTCGCCGTGTTCAAGGGTATGCAGGCAATAGCCGCCATCCTCGTGTTCTCAGGTGTATGGCTCGTGGTAAAGAGCAAGTCAAAAAATGATATCGACAAGCACGACCACAGTCTGGCTTACGAGAAAAGACATGCTTAAAAGATATAATGTCGATTTATAAAACTGAAACTGTCCCCATCTGAGATAACAGATGAGGACAGTTTTTTATATAAAAAAAGAAGATCAGCAACCGAAGTAAACCATCAGTCCGCCCAATACGATATAAAGCAGGGCGTATGGGATGGCCGAACGGAGAATCTCTCCATCCTTCCCCTCCATATCGCAGGCTGCAGTAGCAATGGCGATACTCTGCGGACTGATCATCTTGCCACCCGTGGCTCCCGTGGTGTTGGCAGCAACCAGCCAGTTCTCCTGACCACCCTCCATACCAAAGAAAGTGCTCTGTCCCGTCATGCCCAACTGGTTGGCAACATGAGCCTGGAGCTTGGCAAAGAGGATATTCGAAGAGGTATCAGAACCCGTTACGAAGGTTCCGATGGCACCAATCATCGGCGCTACCAAAGGATAGAAATCACCCGTTACAGCCACCAGACCTGAGGCGATGGAAGTAATCATTCCCGAATAGTTCATCACACTTGCCAGGGCTATCAGCGAACAGATGGTCACCACCGTCTTGCGCAGATTCACCGTGGTACGGGCAAGAATCACCATCAATCTCTTGAGGCTCAACCCCTGAACCAATCCACCAATCGTTGCACCCAGGAAGAGCATCAAACCCGCATTGGAAATCCAGCCAAACTTAAAGGTGCTGTCGAGTACAGGCAGATGAACCGCACTCACCAGATGACTCTTGAGGAAAGCATTGACCGGAGGACAGAGTGCTCCGGAAACCAGGATGAATATCAATATAAAAAGGTAAACGCTCCATGCCTTCAGGCTCTCGGCGAAAGTAAAAGTTTTCTTTTCCTGCACCTTGCTCTTTCTGGCAAACACCTTGGCGTATGCGATGATGGCGATAATGGCTGCCAGCGAACCGATGATGGCTGGAGTCTCGGAACCGAGATAATAGCCGCAGACAAACTGCACTACCACGGAAATCACTCCCACCCAGAGGGCGATGATGAGATTCTTGATAAGATTGTGCTTATCGGTAAGCGTCAGGATGATGAAAGGCAGGATGATAAAGAGAGGTGACAGCTGGATGATGGCGAATGCCGAAGTCTCGCAAATCTGTGCCGCCGAAGCCGATCCACTTTCAGCCACCTCGTTACAGAGCGTAGTAACCGGCACGCCTACGGCACCAAATCCCGTAGCCACGGTATTACCTATCAAGGACACCAGAGCCGAGAACATCGGTTTGAATCCGAGTCCGATGAGGATGGCAGCAGGTATCGCCACCGCCGTTCCGAAGCCCGCCATACCTTCGAGCAGTCCACCGAATCCCCATACGAGGAGCAGCACGAGCAGTCCCTTATCATCGGTAATCGATGTAAACTGCCTCTTGATTACGTCTATCTGCTTGCTTTCCACGAGGATATTATAGCTGTAGATAGCCATCAGGATGATGATGAGAATCGGGAATACCGCCTTCAGGATGCCTTCCACCACCGCCCATCCCGTCAGGGCGATCACGCTATCCTCCGCATGTTCCGGGGCTATCATGCCCAGCGGCGAAGCAGCGAAGAGAGCAAGCAACACGGTAACTACGAGCGTCAGCAAGGCGCTTTTATGACCTGCCATCTTGAAGCCGAGCATCAGGATGAACAGCAACACGATGGGAATAATAGAAACTATTGATGCCATAAGCCATTCAGTTTTTTAATGTTTTCGATTGCTAAATTTTATGTTTATGACTGCAAAAATAACATTTTTCTTTGAAAAAAGAAAGCATTTTTTGAAAAAATCTCTTCTTAGATGTCCGATTTTTCAATTTCATACGTCTATAGAGTGTTAAGGTTATGAGAACAGAAGAATTCAACCATATCATCCTACCGATGCGCAGCAACTTGAAAGCGTATGCGCTAAGGTTGACTGAGAGTGACGACAATGCCGAAGACCTCGTGCAGGAAGTCATGCTCAGGCTGTGAGACATGCGCCAGAATATCAAGGCAGAAGATAACCTCAAGGCGCTCGCCATCACCATCATGCGCAACAAGTTTTATGACCAGTGCCGACATGAGGAGCGGAACTTCACCACCGACAAGGTAATGGAAGTACCCATAGAAGACCGGCGGGCAGAGCAACGGGACGAGGTAAATCTCATCAAGCAGATAGTGGCACAGCTCCCGCCCTTGCAGCAGCAGATATTCCGCATGAAGGAGATAGAAGGCTATACTGCCGATGAAATCATGCAGATAACGGGATGTACTGCCGATAATCTCCGAAAAAATCTCTCCCGAGCCCGACTCAAAATCAGAGAGACTTATATGAACATCGTGAAACAGAACAAAATAAAGAAGGAGGAAAAGTTATGAATGATGAAATAAAAAGAATACAGAACTTGCTCGACAAGTATATGGATGGAGCCACTTCCAATGAGGAAGAGGCAACGCTCAGAAAATATTTCGAAGAGCATGGCAATGATATTCCGGAAGAATGGGAATCCTATCGCGCCCTCTTCAGCTATATAGGATTCGAACAGATGAATCTTTCTCAAATTCTAAAAGAAGAAGAGAAGGAGATAGAAAAGGAGGATATTCTAGAAGATGAAGAAAAGAATATCCCAAAGAAAGAAGGAAAGAAAGAGGAAGCTTCTCGCAGCAGATGGCTCAAATATTTCGGCACTTCTGTGGCAGCCGCCGCTATCATCGCATTCCTGATTGTGGGCATCCAGAAGATTGCCCAGCCTCAGCCTGAATGTTATGCGGTTATCGATGGAAAGGTTTATACCGACCAGGAGTTCGTTCATAACGAAGCCCTGGATGCCCTGGAAGATGTTTCGGCAGATTCCGAAGATCCATTCAGTGCCCTGGATATGATGAAACAATAAATTCATCTTTTAGATGAAACAATCAATCAAACTATAAAGTATAATATATATAATAAGGTATAGAATATGAAACGATGCAACTTGATAAAACGCTTCTTCATCGGACTGCTTCTTATCGTGGTAGCCTCGATTTCGGCTAATGCCCAGGAGGGACTATACGTAAAAAGTATATTCCAACGCTTCGGACACGCCAAGGGATGCAAGATGGTTACGATGCAGAATGCGCAACTCAAAGGTTACAGGCTCAAGATATACAAGAGCCTGGTATATAAGAACCATGCCACGGAAATAGCCCACTATCTGAAGTCCGACCGCAAAGCTGCGAAAAAGATCAGAGAGGTGGTGGAAAATGGCAAGATGGTGAGCGGCTATTACATGATGACACCCTTGAGCAATGGCGACAACCGCTTCATCCTCTTCAGTAACCCGAGTAAAAGCAAGGGAACCGTGATTTATATAGAAGGCGACCTGTCGCCCGAAGATATCATGAAACTCTGCTATTCCAGAAGATAGAAACAGCATTTTCCTTCTGGAATCTTCTCAATAAGAATAAGAAACAACATAAAATATAGTATTATGAATATCAAAAACGTAATGATGATGGCTGCCATGATGCCAGCCTTCGCCCTTGCTGAAACCAACAGCAACAGTGCACCAGTCTCTGTAGAGGCTAACGACACCACAATCAGAGTGAACGACCAGAACATCGTCATCAAGCAGGATGGTGAACAGACTTCTGTGAAGATATATAAGATGAACGGCAACGAGATGACCAAGATTTCCGAAACCCAATTCGTAGATGGTCAGGAAGTAGAAAAGGTATTTGTCACCTCGCCTTTCATCCCTCAGACCTTGAGCAAACGCAAGCGCAGTCTGGAGAGTCATTATCCAACCTTCTTCTTCGGCTGCAGCCAGTTGCCAGGCAGCAGGGGAAGCATGGGAGGCAACAACGAGATGCACAGTCGCGACTCCAAGTCGTGGGAATGGGGCATTACCCTCACCAGTCTCTGCTTCCGCCTTTCCAACGAAATGGCGCTCACCTCCTCTCTCTCCATCGGACAGGTACACCACCATTTCAAGGACAATTATGTATTAAGTACCGAAAACGGGGTATCAGCAATGACTCCGATAGAAGGCGAGACGCTGAAGAAAAGCTATATCAGCTACAATGTGCTCCGCCTGCCTATCATGCTGGAGTGGCAGAAGCGCATTGGATGCCATGATGCATTCCTGGCGTTAGGTCCATCGGTAGAATACCGCTGGCACGAACATTCCCGCTACTTCATCGGAAAGCACAAGCATACCGAAACGGGCGATATCAACCTCAACCCTATCGGCTTGAACCTCGAGGCCCGTGCCGGCTACTCAGGAGTGATGCTCTACGCCCGTGCCGGAATAACCCCACTGCTCAACAAGACCAAGGCTCCCGAGTGCTACCCGATGACCATCGGCTTAGGATTTAGACTGTAATTTCTCTCAAAAAATCGAAAAAAATGCCCGAATACCACAAACGTGGTAGCAGGAATACTACTCATATGCTATTTCAGAATCCAGAAAATCGCCGTACCTTTGCAGCGTCAATCAGAACAAACAGTCTGATGACTTTCAGAAGGACATCAGAATGTCTTTCAGAGAGAACATCAATCTGATTTCTGGGCGGCAATTTATATAAATGAATAAGATTGAATATTAACGTAAAATTAAAGAAAGGACATAGATTATGAGTACAGAAAAGAAACTTCGCTTTGAGACACTTCAGTTGCATGTAGGTCAGGAAAATCCAGATCCAGCTACCGACGCTCGTGCGGTGCCTATCTACCAGACCACAAGTTACGTGTTCCGCAACTCTCAGCACGCTGCCGATAGATTCGGACTCCGTGACGCAGGTAACATCTATGGTCGCTTGACCAACTCTACTCAGGGTGTATTCGAAGACCGTGTGGCTGCCCTCGAGGGTGGTGTAGCCGGTTTGGCTGTCGCTTCTGGTGCTGCAGCAGTTACCTACGCTCTGCAGAACATCCTTCAGAATGGCGACCACATCGTAGCTGCCGACAACATCTACGGTGGTACTTATAACCTCATCACTCATACATTATCCACACAGGGTGTCAGCTACACCATCGTGGATCCTCGCAACTTCGAGCAGGTAGAGGCTGCCATCCAGGACAATACCAAGGCTCTCTATGCAGAGACCTTCGGAAATCCTAACTCAGATGTAACCGATATCGATAAGCTGGCTGAGATTGCTCATCGCCACAACATCCCATTGATTATCGATAACACCTTCGGCACTCCATACCTCATCCGTCCTATCGAGCACGGAGCAGATATCGTGGTTCACTCAGCAACTAAGTTCATCGGCGGTCATGGTTCATCTCTCGGTGGTGTCATCGTAGATGGCGGTAAGTTCGACTGGAAGGCAAATGCCGACAAGTTCCCTACTCTCGCTAAGCCAGACCCATCTTATCATGGTGCCGTATTCGCAGATGTAGCCGGAGCAGCAGCCTTCGTAACAAGAATTCGTGCGGTCATCCTTCGTGATACCGGTGCAACCATCTCTCCATTCAACGCCTGGATTCTTCTTCAGGGCTTGGAGACATTGAGCCTCCGTGTAGAGCGTCACGTTCAGAATGCATTGAAGGTGGTAGAGTATCTGGAGAACAACCCTAAGGTGGCTAAGGTTAATCACCCAGCCGTTCCTTCTCATCCAGACCATGAACTTTACAAGAAGCTCTTCCCTAACGGCGGTGGTTCTATCTTCACCTTCGATATCAAGGGCGGTGAGAAAGAGGCATGGGAGTTCATCGACCACCTGCGCATCTTCTCTTTGCTGGCTAACGTAGCCGACGTGAAGTCACTGGTTATCCACCCAGCAACAACCACCCACTCTCAGTTGAGCCCAGAGGAGTTGGAGGAGCAGCACATCTATCCTTCTACCGTTCGATTGAGCATCGGTATCGAGAACATCGACGACCTGATTGAGGCACTCGATGAGGCATTTACGTATGTGAAGTAATTTCAGTGTTGAATGTTGAATGTTAAATGTTGAATTGCCTGACGGACAATAACGGCATTCAACATTCAACACTCAACATTAAAATTCAACATTCAACACTCAACACTTAACACTTAACATTAAAAAAATCATTATGGCAAAGATATATAAACAGATTACTGATTTAATCGGTAAGACCCCATTGGTAGAATTGGGTAAGTATTCAGCATCCAAGGGTTTGGAGACTCCAGTGATTGCTAAGGTAGAATTCTTCAATCCTGGCGGAAGCGTAAAAGATCGTATCGCCCTTGCGATGATCGAAGACGCTGAGCAGAAGGGCATCCTGAAACCAGGTGCCACCATCATTGAACCAACCAGCGGTAACACGGGTGTAGGCCTGGCTCTGGTATCAGCCGTAAAGGGCTACCACCTCATCCTCACCATGCCAGAAACCATGAGTGTGGAGCGCAGAAACCTGGTGAAGGCTTACGGCGCAGAAGTGAGATTGACCAGTGGTAAGGACGGAATGCCTGGCGCCATCAAGGCTGCCGAGGAGCTCCGCGATTCCATCCCAGGCTCTGTAATTCTGGGACAGTTTACCAACCCAGCCAATCCTACCAAGCACTATGCCACAACCGGACCAGAAATCTGGGCAGATACCGATGGCGAGATTGATATCTTCGTAGCCGGTGTAGGAACAGGTGGAACCATTTCGGGTATCGCCAAGTACCTGAAAGAGCAGAATCCTAACGTGAAGGTGATTGCCGTAGAGCCTGCCACATCGCCTGTATTGAACGGCGGACAGAGCGGTCCTCACAAGATTCAGGGCATCGGTGCCGGTTTCATTCCAGAGACTTACTCTTCAGAATATATCGATGAGGTATTGGATATTCAGAACGATGATGCCATCAAGGCGGGTCGTGACCTGGCTCAGACCGAGGGTCTCCTGGTAGGTATCTCATCAGGTGCCGCCGCCTTTGCAGCCACCGAGATTGCGAAGCGTCCTGAGAACAAGGGCAAGAAGATTGTAGCCCTCTTGCCAGATACCGGCGAGCGTTATTTAAGCACTGTACTCTACGCTTTCGAGGAGTATCCTTTGTAATTCACAATCGGATATTTTCTGATGGAAGCAAAATCTATCATAATTTCCCCAACCAGCTTTCCCATAGCAGGTTGGGGATTTGCATATCAAGCCTTTCTGTTCCTGTCAAACAGGTCTTGATAGGAGTCTGCTATGGCGTGGTGCGCCTCATCCGATCCGTATGGAATTTTAATCATGCCGTTACCATGGGCGGTTACTCCTACAGCTAATTATTTTTCCATCCAATTTACAACAACAATACCATTAAGCCTCCCTATGTGCTTAACGTTTTCTGTAACCATAACCATGTTATTTATGATAGCTGTAGTACCGATAATTATGTCAGCATCTTCAATAAGTTGACCTTTTTTACGAAGAAAAGCCTTTTGTACAGCAAATTCATTCCAAATATTTGCCGTTGGCAATATTGTTACATACTGGCAAAACACATGAACAGCTCTAATGTTCTCAGAAGGTCTATCGCTACACTGAGCCCCATAAAGTAATTCTCCCAAAGTCATCTCAGAGATAAAGAAATGTTCTTGACCAATTTCTGAAATTTTAGCAGCAACATTACGTTTACCCCTCATAAAATATACACAAATATTGGTATCCAACAAGTAATTCATATCATCCAAAATTGACAGGTTCTGACTTTGACATTTTACTCTCGTTGATATTAGCTATAATATCTTCTGCCGACTGTTCGCCAACCCATGAACCACAGCAACGTTCTACCATTTCTTTAGTCCTATCTGCTGGCGTTTTAATTTCCTCTGCATCAGCTATCGACATGGAAAGTAAAGCAATAACCTCTATCTTATCTTCCTTACTTAACTTTTCGAGTTCATGCCAATGAGGAACCTTACTTGCAAGCCTATTACTTAAAGCAACTATATTCATAATTATCTCCTTTAAAACGTTCAACTTTTCCGCAAAAATACGCTTTTTCTACGAAACCGCCAAGAAAATCAGAATAAATCTGCAAATTATCAGCCAATTACCCAAAATCATCAGAAAACAGCAACCTATAAACTATTAATTGTAAACTGTTAACTATAAACTATTAACTGTAAACTCTCTTCCCCCGGCGGTCCCATCCCGCACAATTTGGCGAGGGCTTTGATGCCCCGCCATCCTTAGAGCGTAGCGGTTCCGAGCACCGAGTAGGGCGGTTTCCCTCTTCTTCCCTGAGGGGAGAAGACCGAGATGAGAGGTGGAGCCCTCTTTAAGGGGAAAAAGCGATGCCAATGAGTGCAATGAAAGCTTGCTTTCAAATTGCCGAGTGCAGCTCGCTTTATCAACAAAGAGGGACGGGGTGATTTTCGAAAAGAGATACCACTTCACTATTTTCTCAATACCCTTCTCAAACAAGAGAGATGCCCCCAAAATCCTTCTACAACTTGCGAGAATCGAGTATAAATTCTAGCCTTTATCATTTAAAAGATTCTAAAAATTAATAAATATTATTACGAGTTCCCATAGTGGGAACTCTCATTTATTTTATTTTTTCTATCTTTGCAAAAGATTACCACTTTAGAGGCGCCACGACAAAAACAGTAATTTGTGAATCTCTACTTCCGAAAGCTAACGGAGGCGGAGACAGGGGAATTTGTGTCCGAAGCCAAAGAGCGATACCAAACATTTTCTGCTCTGTTCACGGTGACACGGTGACACGATGACACTAGTTTTTCAACTTTTCGCCTCGCACGCGGGCAGGCAGGAACTTTCGGCTTGATTTTTCCTGCCTGCCCGCGCGAGAGTAAATCTTCAGAAATCACTGTCATAAGTGTCACCCTGTCATCCAGAAGCAGGTTACTTCCGAATCAAAAGTCAAAGACTTACGGTGCAAAAGTCAGTCACTTACGACGCAAAAGTCGGGGACTTACGCCCCGTAACCCCCTGGCTTACGAACCGCAATCCAATCACAAAGCCCTTAAAAATCAAACAAGCCAGGCATTTAGAAGTGATACCAAGCAAGGCATGTAAAAGGGCTTACAAACACCAGAGCAAAGAGAATCTATGAAAAAGTATGAGCAACTGTGAGCAAGTATGAGCAACTGTGAGTTGCCTCCTCACCGATTTCGTATCTTTGCATTGTGATTCAGAGATACTCAGCGGTTCCAATCAGCAAGCTATAGTAAGGCGTCCCCATAGCAAGCTATCCCCAGGCGGTCCCATCCCGCACAACCATGGCAAAGACCGCTTTAATGTGATTTGATAGCCAACCAGCCAGGCATTAAAAAGAGAGTGGATTTGCGGCAACCAGTTCCCGATATATAATAAGGCGTAAATTTGCAGGATATGAGTTTGAACTAAAATACAAACAAAAAGCATCGTAAAAGTTTAAAGAATGCTAAAAGATTCGTTTCCGCTTGAAAATTTCTTTTAAAATGCCTATATTTGCAATGCCGTTAGTAATGGCGGCAGACATAAAGAGGTAGCAACTACGCTTAGTTCGGACTGAGAATCTGGACAGTTCGCAGTACACAAGAATGACAGTTCCAGTTGTTTGCCCCAATATGTATACTCATATCCATCCCGCTTCTGTGGGATGGGTATCTCTATTTTGTTAATTTTGCAACCGAATTATCAACCCAGTCTGAGTAACATGGATTCATATTCTGGAATCATCATAGAAGAAAGCAGAAGGTCTGAGCAATTTTCAGACTTTACGCCCATACCTTGCAAAGGTTTCAACATTCTTTGCAAGGCAAAGCGCTATGGCAGATGGTGGGTGCTCAAAGGATTGAAGGAGCCATATCGCCAAGACGGAAACTACAAGAACCTGCTGCACAAAGAGTTCGATATCCTCATATCCCTGCAGCATCCCAACATCGTATCAGCCTACAGTATGGAAGATGTACCCGAAATGGGTACCTGTATCGTAATGGAATGGATAGATGGTTTCACGCTGGAACACTGGAGCGGTAGGAAGACTGAGGGAGAAGACATCTTCCTCCAGTTGCTTGATGCTGTGCATTACATCCACGCCAAGCAGATAGTACACAGAGACCTTAAGCCTTCCAATATCATGATTACCCATAACGGCAATCATGTAAAGCTCATCGATTTCGGACTTTCAGATACCGATGACTTTACCATCCTCAAACAGCCTGCCGGCACACCGGGCTACATCTCACCTGAACAGATTGTATCCCAACAGGCAGACATCCGCAACGACATCTTCAGTATCGGTAGTATCCTGGAAAAGATACTTCCAAGCAAACCGTATACTGCCATCATCAAACGATGTAAGGCTCCCATAGCCCAGCGATATGCCAATGTTGACGAACTCAAAGCCGATTTCATGGCTCGCAGAAACAGCCATCCATCCGGTATCAAGCGTATCGCAATCGCAGCTTTGGTCTGTATCATCTTATTAGGTTTCATCAGTTACCCATTACTGCATCAGCCGGAGAGGAGCATAAACACTACCCCTGAACATACCGAAGCCAAGAAGGATACATCCATCCGCCAGCAAACCAAGAAGCCAGCCCCACTTTCCAATGGCCAGAAATCCCTGCAGTCAACAGCTACCGAGCCATCTTCTGCATCACAGGCACAAGCCGCCGAACTCATATCCAAGGGAAAGAAGACTATCGACAAGATGTGGAAGGATTCCGGCATCGACACCATCCGTTCTGTAGAGAAAAAGAGCGAGGCATTCTATCGGTTTATAGATAAGAGCAATGATTTCATCACGACCACTTATCCGCAGACATTCTCTAAAGACATCGCTGGCAGCAAGAAGACCGATATCATCTACGAGCTGTCCTCTTATACCTCTGAGAGATATGTGAAATCCACCTTGTCGAGATTTCAATCTTCTAAGTAATGCTCTACGATGATGCCGTTCTTCTTACCTATTGCGTAAGTAACCGGCTCATCATCTCCATGTTTCCAAGCATGGAGATAAGCAGGCTCATGATTGATAAAATGATGGCACTCAAAAGTATCATCTTTCGCCAATCTGGTATTTTCTGATGATACCACCTTGAAACTACCATTTCCCTGATACCTGATGATGCAGGTTCTGTCGGGCAGCCAGGAAAGTTTAAGCATCTGTCCCTCATAAAGATCATCGCAAGATATTTCCTTGCCTATAACCATCTGGCTCTGCCGTTCTCCCGTCCCTAGCGACAATCCGAACTCCTCAAAGTCTGCATAACCGAGAAAATTAGCCAGCACATTCTTGGTAAACTTACTGGCAGAAACCCCTTCGCTCACGTATCCCCAGAATCGTCGCAGCGTAGAAGCACTCACCCTTTGCTGGGTACGCTCCTCCACCTTTTCGCTCAACCAAGCGAAGTCGCGAGGCACAACCATCTTGCGCCCCACCATCTTTTCTATCATTTCACGTAATATCTGTTCCATGCTGCAAAGATACAGAAACAAATCCAGCCAACACACAAAAAGCCAATATTTCGACTAAAAACACCTCATATTTTGAACTTGGAACGGAATGGAACGCTGAAAAAGCAGAAAAAACACCTATTTTTGCAAAAAAATCAGCTCACAATGAACAACTTTAGAAAAAAAATGGTATATTTGCAGTGCTGTTCTAAACAAGCAGCAGACATGTTAAGGAAACAACCATGCTTGGTTCGTACTGAGAATCTGGACAATTCATTGTACACAAGAACGAAGACAGAAGTTGTTCACCCAATCGTGTATTATTGTATCCATTCCGCTTCGGCGGGATGGGTATCAACATATACCCATTGGTGTGAGCTGATTTTCATTCTTTGTGTACAGGTAGTCCAGAACCTTCAGAACAGAATGAAATTGGTTCGCACCTTTTTTGTGCCTAAGAATGAAATAACAAACAAGTAAATGATTAGCTTATGAGACAAAAGAAAGCACCTATTGATTACCAATTGGAGTACATGGAGCACCTCTTCTTCTGCATCAAACATAAGAAGACCGAAAGCTATGTTATCCATCGAATCTGGGATAAACTAGATGATATGAGAATTCGATTTGTCGTACAACAGAAAGTAGAACTTCCAAATGGAAGATATGCTTTGGCAGACTTATATCTTCCACAAATTGGAATCTTTGTCGAAATCAACGAGCCATTCCATGCCTTTCAGAAGAAAGAAGACGATTATCGAAATGAGAATATCATAAAACTAACTCAAAACGATCAATTCATCATCTCCTGTGGCAATCCAAACAAAGACGGCGAATGGTTAAGTCTAAATGAGATTCATCAGCAAATAGACCAATGTGTAGCATTCATCAAGGAGCGCATTAATCAAATTCAAGACTTAAAGCCGTGGGATATGAGCAAATGGCTTTCTGTGGAATATCACAAACAGAAAGGTGTGTTTAAAGCCGAGGACAATGACCAGCTCCGAACTATAGATGACATTTGCGCCGTTTTCAACACTAAGCCGAAGTATCATGGCTATTTGAGAGTTGGAACAGCCTCTGTACCCAACAAAGAGAAACTGGAAATTTGGTATCCTAATATTCATAACCGCAGCGGGTGGAGCAACCATCTTTCGGAAGACCAAGACACATTCGAAGAATTCAATGAAAAGGATGAGATAAAGCGTAAGAAGCATGTTGACACTTGCATTGAAGACAATAAACTACGCATCACATTCTTTCGTCATAAAGACGAACTTGGAATGGAATTCTATAAGTTCATTGGAATCTTCGCTCTCGATATAGAAGAGAGCAAGAAACAGAACAAATGTATTTGGCGCAGAAAGAGTAGAGAATATAAACTATAACACTATTGTCCGGATAAAATCCGGAACATGTAGCCTAAGTTGTTGAAAATTAATTAAATATATCGTTCTTTGAATTTTTGGATTAAATTTTGTACTTTTGCAGATGGGCCTCAAATGGCTCTGATTTACTGTGATGCGTACAAAAAAGACCATATTTTCTCAGATTATGTCTTTGGTTTCTCGTTATGAGTTCCAAAAATGTGTTGACCGTTACAAGGGTGATTGGCACGCCAAAACACTTACTTGTCTAGATCAGTTCAAGATTATGAGTTTTGCTCAATTCACAGACCGTTCAAGTCTCAGAGATATTGAAATGACTCTTGAATTCTGCGGAAAAGGTCTTTACCATGCAGGTCTTCGTACAGTTCCTAAATCTACATTGGCAGAAGCCAATGAGAAAAGGAATTGGATGATTTACAGAGACTTTGCCAAGGTTCTCATCAAGTGGGCTAAGGAGTTATATCGTGATGACTACTTTCGCCTTGGCTTGAATGAGATGGTCTATGCTCTTGACAGTACTTCAATAAGAATATGTCTTGAGTTATCTCCTTGGGCAGAGTTTCATCATGGCGAAGGATGCGTGAAGATGCACACTCTTATCGACCTCAGAGGTAGTATACCTTCTTATATTGTCATGACCAATGGTCTTGTACATGATTCGAAGGTAATGCCTATGATACCTGTTGAAGAACATGCCTTTTACCTTATGGATAAAGGCTATATCTTTTTCAAGCAACTTTACGAGTGCTTTCATCTTAAGCATGCATACTTTGTAACCAGAGCAAAAGACAACATGTTGTACAATATCATAGAGGAATATGAAGTTGACAAATCAACTGGGTTGATAAGTGACCAGCTTATACGTCTGACAGGTTTAAAACCTTCTGTACAATATCCTGAACCACTCCGTATGGTAGTATACGAGGATTATGTAACAAACAACGTATATAGGTTTCTTACAAACAACTTAACCATTGATTCTCTGACAGTTGCAGAACTTTACAGAGAAAGATGGAGTGTCGAATTTTACTTTCGCTGGATTAAACAACATCTACATATTAAGAAGTTCTATGGCACTACGGAGAATGCCGTTTATCTTCAGTTGTGGATTGCTGTTTGTGATTATCTGCTACTTATCATAGCGAAGAAACACTTCAATATTCCACAGACACTTCATACAATATCAAAGTCTATTGGTCCGCTTCTGTTTAAGCAAGATGACATCCGTTCCATATTCAAAGTAACTAAAGAATTAAGTATTAATAGTCCGGAGTCTCAATATATAGAGGGTTACCTCTTCTGAGATTTTATCCGGACACTAGTGATATCGAATATAATAAAATTAAAAACTGAAAGATTATGAAAATCAAGAGTTTATTTATCATTGCCTGTGCAATGATGTTTACATTGTCCTTGTCAGCACAGACAAGAAAAGGTACTACAACCAAGAGACCAACTACTGCGTCAAAAAGACCTGCACAACAAACAGCTTCTAAGCCGATATTGGTGGACTTAGGTTTGCCAAGCGGTACAAAATGGGCTGATAGAAATATTGGTGCAACAAGCGTTACTTCTGTTGGTGGCTATTATTCGTATGGTGAAACTGCAACCAAACAGATTTATACGTCAGATACATACACATTCAAGTCTGACATTACAAATATTGCAGGAACAGAGTATGATGTTGCAACAAAAAAGTATGGCAAGGGATGGAGCATTCCTACCGCCGAACAGTGGAAAGAACTGTTTGAGAGCTGTACCCTTGACTATATGGTAATCAACAAACTATATGTTGCGAAATTTACAGGACCAAATGGCAAATCCATTTACCTTTACTTCCCGCCTAATGATATATACGTAAGAATAAGTAACATGGAAATGTCTAAACAAATATCGGCTAAACTTATGTCATTTATAACGGAAAATGAGACTTTCGTTAATTTATCACAACTAGCACAATACAACGGAATGACCGTAAAAGCGACGGAGGCTATATATAGAACTGCCAACAAGGAATCCCTTGCTCAGATATTAGCAACGATATCCGTTGAAAAAAACGGGAAGGTTAATCCGTCCCTAAAAAAAGCAGACGTTCAGAATGCTGATGAAACGTTTTTGTATTGTGGTCTTTTAGTGCGTCCAGTTTTCAATAGTCCGAAAACTGAAAGTACTGAAGATACAGAACAAGGTGAAATAGAACTACCAGAATAAAAACAATATGAAAAGAATATATTATAATATCCTAATAATCTGTTTTGCGCTTTTTAGTTGTATGACTACAAAAGCGCAGAACGCTTCTTCTGTCAAGTCTGCCAAAACTGTAGAACTCAATGCTTTGCTGAAAACAAAGAAATGGTCTATCTCTGATATTGCGAGATTTATTCCATATAACATCTCAATGGTTGACGCATCTTTCAACACATGGCTTAAGAGCAGAGAAATAGTTTTCTACAAGGAAGTCAATGGGCAGAAGAAATTGGTTCTTCCTGAAGAAGTTGACAAAGAACTGAAGGCAGACTATAAAGACAAACTTGGAGTAGAAACTCCTGCCAATTACTTTTCAGAATGGAAGAACTTTTTTGCAAAACGCTGTTATGCACATGGTACTGCAGAATATGTTTTGGCTAAATATCAAAACAAGGAGATAACTCTTAAGGAATGTATTGATAAGCTAAAAAATGCAGAAGACCAAAAGAGTTATGTGTCTTATATGAAGAGTTTTGTCTTCTATGCTATGCAGCAAGAGCCTACAGCATGGGATGATTTTAATGGAGCATTGAAGGATGTTATTGCTAAAAATAAGAAGACCGGTACTTGTCTTGCTTTCATGCTTTGCAGAACCAATAGTGACCCTAAGCAATGGGTATCAATTATCAAACAAGTTCCCAGACCTTCAAAATTCTATAATGGTAGTAGCGATGATTCGTTTAGAGAAGATGCCAAGATAATGACCACTGCATTGGATAAAATTGAGCCTATTAATTACAAGGATGAATATGGAGGTTGCCTTTCTGGCATAAATCTTTATTTAGACGGAAGAGTTATTATGCGCCGTACTAATGCAAATATACCTATAGCCACTCTTTATTCTGTACAAGAAGAGACTGATTGTCTGTCTGCATATAAAGGTCAAGAGTATACGTTCCTATATAATCCAAATGGAGAAAATCTTTATGGATTTTTACAGGAAAAAGGAGGATGCTATCTGAAGTTAAAACCAGTAAAACCTACGCTATGGAGTGCAAATACAAAACGTTTGTCCAGTGAGCAGTTCGAATTAGTGGCTGGATATAAACTAAATAGTACAGGAGATGTTATTGGAGAGTCGTATATAGGAATGTCAAAGCAGCAATTGGCTGAAGAACTCAAAAAGCCTCTCATGGGTTATGAAGATTTTGTCAGTCTTGGTGCTCAAGCTTCTGAGTACAAGAGACAAGAAGAGATAAACAAGGCTGATAATGAGTATATGTATAAGGAGGTAACTCAGCTCAGAAAAAAATATGGAGACAAACCTGTAGATGCGATGATAAAAATAGAGCCTTATGTTGGAATGCCAGAAGGAATTTTGAATGATTATATTGGTACAATAAAAGGTATCAAAGTGAAATTGTTTGAAAGAGTGTATCATCCTGTATGGAATAAATACCAGATATGTGGATTGTTACGCAGTTTGGGTAGCAATATCACAGTTTGGTGTCTTAACGGAGTGGTTGAGCATGTTTATCACGACGGAAGATTATAAGTTCAGAGACCTGTTGCAAAATAAAATGGCAAAGGATATGACTTGTAACAGATTATAGCTATATAGGAAATACACATCATTCAATAATCAAGAGGGTGCGTCATGGACTTATGACACACCCTCATGACATCGAATAACAGATAATGCAGCAAGTAACATCTGCTATCAGCGGTATTTTCTTCAAAGAACATACATATAATTTATTGAAATCTTTTGCTTAAATAGCTAAAAAGAATAACTTAATATTTTTATAAAAATGAAAAAATACTTTTTTATGGCTATGCTTACATGTATCATGTCAAGCATCACAAGTTGCTCAAACAACAAGAGTAACAAGGATGAGAATGGAATTGATTCTGCCGCCATTGTTCAAGCTAAGGCAGACAGTATTGCAAGAATTGACAGCATTGCTCGTGCTGACAGCATTGCTCATGCTGATAGCATTGCAAGAGCTGATAGCATTGCCAAGGCTAACAATCTCGTTGTCGGAATGAAGGTAAGTGATGCCTTACAAAAAACTGGCGTAAAGAAAGCCTGTATTGACGATTTTGACGGTATGCATGAAGGTGAAAAATTAATTTTGATACAAAACGGCAAGAAGTTTCTCACAAATGTAGGATATACTATAAGAACGGGAATGCCGGTTTGCAACAATCTTAAATTCGATGTCATGCCAGACAAGTACGAGCAAGACCTTACATTAGTCAGAGCTAATGACTGTGCTGCATCAGCAAAAATTACAAAAGAAATTAAATAATAAAAATTATGAGACTATCAACTGTTAAAACTTTAGCAATTTGTTTGGTTGCTACATTCTCTGCTTGCGACAACAAACAGCCAAAAGCGAACGAAAATACAGACAGTGCTGCGACCAAAGATACCATCATTGCAGAATCTGTAAAGCCACAAGTAGATTCTACTAAAATCTTTAGCGACATAATTGCACAAAGAGGGAAAATGGTGTATAAGGTAACACGCCAAGTGGAAGATGATATCGTGTATGATGATGAAAGTGACTCGAATAAGAGCACATTTACAGAGTCATTGCACATTACCTTTAACAGTAATGGTAAAGTCAACATCAAGGAAGTCGCACAAGATGATTGTGTCTGGAGTGGTGAATGGGAAACAAATGGTTACGATGTTACCATTTACACCAAAGACTTAGTACTACAAGGTAAAGTTACTGAAGATTACAAATTTTTCAGTCTATCCTCCGAGTCTATTAATAAACTTGGATGGATGGGGGCAAGAAAACTAAAGCTTCAGTAGTTTTCGTAACAAGAATAATAAAATAGGAAATCAAAAATATGAAGAGAATTACATTATTAATTGCAATGATGGCTATATGTATGCTATCTATCCATGCCAAAAGTTATCCTTTCGACATGACACATAGTTACGAAGTACAAATTGTTAGAGTTGCCCAACAGGGTTCCAAGTTTTTGAAAGCATGGGGGATAGCCGGTTCTCCCGACAAGGCGATTGATAGGGCTATGCAAGACGCTGTAGCCGCTTGCATCTTCACTGGAGTGGAAGGAAATGAAATTGCCGGAAAGATACCTGCACTTGTTCCTAGCAAAGAAGCATACGAGCAACACAAACAGTTCTTTGACACCTTCTTCAAGAAAGGTGAATTCTTGCAGTATGTAAAAAATGCCAACACAGGCTACCCTACAGGCGAGAACAACATTAAAACAGATAAGGGAAGGAAAGTGGGAATCTATGTTGTTGTCATGTATGACAACTTGCGTAAGCGTCTAGAAGACGAAGGTATTGTTAAAAAACTCAACAGCTATTTTTAATCGTTTTCCCAACATAGTTCTATAGTTATTAGTAAATATCATTAAATTAACAAACAGAATGAAAAAGTTATTTATCTCTTTCATGGCATTGCTATGCACATTAGGTGCCTTTGCACAGTCGACTGCGGAAAATATCAACCAACCTAAGGCAATGAAGCCTATCATCATGGTGGTTCCAGAAAAAGCTTGGTGCATCAACCAAGGGTTTGTCAAAGATGGCGACCCGAAATCGCCAGATTACGAGAAGGCCTTGCTCAACAACGATGTTCTCAATGTTATCACCAAGATGGGTGGCATCATGCAAGAACGTGGTTATCCTCTGAAAAACCTACAGAGTGCCCTCGATGAATTAAAAAATGAGAGTGCCATGGACTTGGCATTGGTATCTAAGGCTGACGGTGAAATCGTGGAGGACGAGTTCGACCAACTGACTCGTGTCGCACAGACCGACATTTTGGTTAACATCGCCTTTACACGTACAACATACGGTCCACGCAATATGGTAGAGTTTCGTGTCACATCCATAGACGCGGCTACCAGCAAGCAAATTGGTGGTGAGACAGGAAGAAGCTCAGCCTCGGGAGCTCCGATATCTGCACTCTTAGAAGAATCAGTCTTGGGATTCATCGACAATTTCACAGGTAGCATACAGCGACACTTTGAAGATTTGGTAGCAAATGGTCGTGAAGGTTCTGTTATCTTCAAGATTGCTAATGACTGTCCTCTCACCTTCGAGTCGGAAGTAAACTTGAATGGAGATACAGGCGAGCTGAATGAAGTAATTGACTATTGGATGAACGAGCATACCGTGAACGGCTCCTTTACCCAAAATGGCAAGACACGCAATCGTCTCTCTTATGAGCAGGTACGTTTTCCTCTCTTCGGTAAGGGTAAGTTTGGCGGTAAGCCAAAAGCCATCAACATGGATGGTTTCATCAAGCCTATCACCCAGTTTCTATCCCAGTTTGGACTTTCCGTATCTACCACACCTGTCGGTATCGGCAAAGCATACGTAGTGTTAGGAGGAAAATAATGCCAATCGGCGAATCGATACAAAACAAGTTTTAATAAAAGTTTCATCACATGAAAATCAAACATATACTGATCAACCTTGCCGTAGCCATTACTTTTCCAGCTATGGCAATGGCTCAGTCGTCCAAGGACATCGGGTTGATTTGCTTGAACCCTTACATTTCTGAGACTGAAGGTCTTGGCAAAAAAGCCACTTCAATGCTCACTACCAAGTTGCAACAAATAGCGACCGCCAATGGTATGTCAGGTGCAGGTTTCGACAATCGCTTTATCATTACAGCGCATGTACAAAAACTGAATAGCAGCCAAACACAAACCTTTCCACAGAAAAATGCTGTGCAAGTGAATATCGGCATCTACGTGGGGGACGGGCTAGACGGAACGCTTTACTCCAGTTATAGTTATGAAGCCAAGGGCATTGGTGACTCAGAAGATCAAGCCATAGCCAATGCAGTCAGAAAGGTGAATCCTAACCAGGAAGACTTGCAGAGAGCCATATTAAAAGGCAAAAAACAGATATTGAAATACTACGAAAAGATGTCGGGCAGCATCATCCAAACAGCCAAAGCTACGGCAGCAGCAGGTAAGTATGACGATGCAATCAACATGCTCTTTGCTATACCGATGAACAATAAGGACTTCCAAACCGCCCAAGCGCTCATCGCACAGTATGGTAGTACTTCACTTGACAACAAGAACTTAGAAATTGTCAGACAAGCACGTGCGGCATGGAGTGCCAATCCTACAGAAGAAGGAGCCACAGCAGCCAATGAAATTCTAGAAAAACTTGACGCTCCATCCACCAAAGTACAAACTGAAGCCAAGAGCTTGCAAAATGAGATGGGAGCTAGAATCAAAGCCATAAGCGACAGAGAATTTAAGTTAGAAGCCCAAAAAGAGCAAAACGAGAAAGATGTCAAGTTGGCTGGCATCCGTGCAGCCGAATCGGTAGCCAAAGCATACGTCGCAAGCCGCCCTAAGGTTGTGTATCATTACTATTGGTGGTAAGACTCTTTATAGGTTATATCGTAATTAAAGACAATTCAATAATAAAAAAAACATTTTATGAACAAGAGATTTACATTCGCTCTCCTTATGTTAGGAGGCATCTTAACTTTGTCTTCCTGTAGTGAAGATAAAGACATGGAGGTGTTTGTCGGAGACAATTTTTCAACTGACAGGCAAAAAATTATTGACGAATTAAATGCACTAAACTTTCCAACAAGTTTTACAGAATCAGATGACAAACATCCAGAATACAAAAAAATGGATCCAGAGACCTACTCTAGCAAACAAAGGACAGAAGGAAAAGGTTTAGAAGGATACTATGGCTACGTAGATTTAGGATTATCTGTAAAATGGGCAGCATCTAATATCGGATCCGTTAGTCCCGTGAACAAACAGACTTCACTTGACGAAATGCTACAGGAATTAGAACAAGAGATGAACCTGCAGCCTATGGAAAAGCCTTCATTCACAAACAAAGAGAATAGTACTTATCCTGCAATTATGACGTATGATGAATATCTAAAGAGCATGGATATCAAAGAACTCTATTCAGCATACAATAAATATAGCAAATATTGCTCTGACAAGACAAGCGCCCACAACAACGCCATAACAAGATACAATAACACCCAATATGAGAATCACCAGTATCTTTTTGCTAATGGAGACGGATATCCATGGGGAGGACTGGGCATGTGGGACTACCTCGGAACAAAAGAAGCACCTATGAATATTGCAGGTAATGCTGAGTTTGATGTGGCAACACATATCTTGGGTGAAGGATGGAGCATTCCAACAAAGGCACAATGGCAAGAACTCATGGATAAATGTAAATGGGAAAAGCATGACAACTATTATATTGTGACTGGTCCTTCGGGAAAACAAATTGTTCTGCCTACAGCTTGGTATCATACATCAGAACAGACAGGAAGAGAAGTTTATAATTTCTCCCTCTATGATACCAAGGAATTTAAAGTCGGTGGGTTTAGGGACTTATTCTACATCCGTGCCGTCCATACAAAATAACATACTCGAATATCAAAAAATAAAAATAACATGAATATCAAAAGTTTTATATTCGCTACCACTGTCTCTTGTCTTTTGGCGGCACCACTATCTGCAAAAGAGAAAACTTTTTATGATTCTAAGAGCAACATCGTATGTATTGCAGGAAATTACGAGTTGCTGGAATATGGTAACAAATTTAGAAAGGTTGAAGTCTCAATACCACAGTCGTATAGCACATATACGGCTAAGCAAATAGAGGAGACTTTGAATAGCGAGAATTATGGTAAGAAAATACTTGATTATTTGTTTAGCTACAATGGTTCATCATTGTCAGAAGACCGTCTAAAAGACTTAGCACTGCAAAATGTTCTGAAGTCTGATGACGAGCGTGCCTCCATCGGAGTTATATCAAAAGACGACATTCTCAAAGAGGACTATCTGCCAATCTTAGAGAACAACTACATATTTATCGTTAATACCAAGAAAGGAAAAAAACGTTGGAATGTGTATAAGGTCATGATAAACAAAGATGTCCTTGATCAAGTATTCAATAGTTGGAATGACATGGACAAATATAACCAAATAAAAGTTCCTATATCCTTCGTCTCATCTGACAAAGCAAAGCTAATTAAAGATATAGACACCAAGCAAGAAATTCTGAAGAACAAAACCAAAAGAAAAATGGCCATTAAAGTTCCAGCTTTCGCTATCCGTGGACAAGTGACAGGAAGAAATCCATTCGCTACAAACATTGGAACAATCTACGGACTAAAAAACTGTGATAAGGTGGCTATCTATCGCACAAAAGAGAAAAATGGTAAAATGTATTCTTCAAAGGTTAGTACCACAAGAGCTTGCAATGTGGCAGATAGCACTGCAAATCTTTACACCTTTGCCGGTGGTCAAGCCTCATATAAGAAAGGTGACGTAGCTGTATATCAGCCTAGCTCAAACACGAGCATTTACATAACAGGTGAATATATGGATCACTCTTATGGCATTGGCCTTACTTATGACAAACGTATAGGCTTAAGCCGTAGTGGAATTTCACAATACATAATGCTGAAAGCTGGTACTGGTATTTATGAAATTCATAATAAACGCCTTTATGCCACAAACACTGGCGATGTCGTAAAGAGTCCAATCTACATGAACGCAGGATTAGGATATGGATTGGGATTCGAGTTTGCTCATTGCTTGGAATTCGTACCTTATTTTATGGCACAATGGGAAGGTCTCTACTTTGCCAACAAGTATGAGTCACCAAATGCAACATACAATGATGGGACAAAGGATTATCACTCTTCAAACTATGGAAAGGATGTATGGAATCATGCCGTACGAGTTCCTATAGGTGCAAAATTTAATGTCAATATTGTCTATCCTTTACAGTTGACCCTTGGTGCAGAATACATCCTTAATTTCAATCTTAACAAGATTAAGGATGATGACAACACGAAGAGCAATGCAGAGCGTTTCTTCTTTGATCCTACAGGCTACAAACGAAATGGATTAAACATCTATGCGGGTCTGAGATTCAACTTCTAAGCCAACGAATAAGAACGCAAGATAATCGATTCTAATTACCCTTCACTGTACTTCCCTGAAAAAGGTTGTCACTTAGGAACAAACAGAAGTGACAATGAAACGTAAGACAAGAATTGAACGTGTGTATAATGAGGACACAGGTTGGTTTGAGACCCGTGAGGTAGAGTTGAATAGCTACTCTTTTACAGATGATGATCGTATCATGATAGTTCGAGAGTATATGGAGAGTGGGCTCCCAGCAGAAGAAATCATCAAGAA
>NZ_JANDWX010000014.1:0-88478 GCF_024330485.1 Segatella copri
GGAAGGCATTCCATGCCCTCTCATAACGTTCTGTTGCTCTCATAATTTCGTTGCTTTTAAAATTATGGTGCAAAGGTAAGAACTTTTACGATAAAGGGCAAGGTATAAATGCGGAGCCGTTTACATACTTCTATCACATTCATGATACTTCGATGATACTTTTTGTAAAGTAATCCGAAAAGTATCATTCTTGTATATTATTATATACCAATTACTTATACCGTTACTTAGCCCAAAAGATGATACTTTGAGACTTTTTTCATAAAAAAAACTTTTCTCGTGTGCGTATAAACTCGACGCTAAATCTAAAAAGAATCTGATACAATACCTTATAGATACCCCAAAAATTACGTCCCGACGTAGACTTTACTACATGGCGACGTAATCTTTCCTACGTCCCGACGCAGAGATTCCTACATCGCCATGTAATTTCAAGGACAACGGGAAATGAAAGATGTATTGAAACAATTTGCTGGTAAATGCGAAATAAAGCCCAAATAATTTGGTGTTATCGAAGAAAAACTATAACTTTGCCACCAATAGAATTTATCAAACAATATAATTTATGACAAACCATGATTTTTGGATGTCCATCAGTGACATAATCAATGAAGGATTTACATCTGAAGGTCTAGCAAAATTAGATGATTATGCAGAACAATTCAGTACTGGAAAGATCTTATATAAACGATTTTCACCGTCAGAGCAGCTTGGCTGCGTTAAAGGGGGAACAATACATGTTATTGCATCCTTACTCGCGGGAGCAGAAGTTGGCACAGATCAACTCACTGCGCCAGAACACAGTTTCAAAAGAGAACAGCAACTTGGAAAGGTCCAAGAAAAACGCATAGAATGCTGGGCTAAAAAGACAGGATGCTGGGTAGATGACACTAGCGTATACAACCAAACCTTGGGCGATAAATTAGCGCAAGGCGGTGAAGCTATTGTATATGATAACGGTAATTCTGTACTAAAAGTAATCGGCCTTGACTATTTCATACAGCCAATTTTTGCTTTGGACAGAATTTCGTTACACAATGCTTACTTTGAACAAACCAAGATGTTTGTATTGGGATTCGGTAGAAACTCTATGGGTGACTTTATGATTATTGTTACCCAAACTTTCTTTCAAGGTAGCCAAATGACCGAAGAAGACATTGAAGAGTATACGGAACGTATTGGATTTAAACTGGTGAATCCAAGAAATTGGACATACTCCACACCAGGTATATACCTAAGCGATATGCACAACGAGAATGTTTTTCGTGGCATTGATGGAGTGGTTTATGTCATAGATTGCGACATCCGGATAAACACACCAGAACTAAAGGCTGGTGGCACACGAACTTTAACAACAGAAGTTGAATTTATAAAAGAATAAAGACATTGCAAAAATGGCTATATAGGCTATGATTAAAGAATTCAAGAAGACGCTTGCATCAACCTATAGAATTGACTCCTTTATCCCATCGAGCCGACTCCGTCATCCAGTATTTTGCCTTCATAGTCAAGAAAGAATTCTTTTGTGCAGTATTAGAAAATAAGCGTTTTACAAAGCCATTTCCTGTATAATAACAAAATGTCCGCAAAACCAAATTCTTGGAATTGCGGACAAAAATGAATAGTTTTATATAATGTTAGAAAGCTGCAACATTATTAATACATGGTGTACCCTTGGCATCATCGAATACAATGCGAAGACCATTGGTCTTTACCTTGTCAAATCGTAGGATACGCTTGTAACCGATTGTGGTTGTCTCTTCCTTTTGACTGAGCTTTACCCAGTTCTTGCCCTCAAGATAATATACAGTGAATGCTTTCACACGCAGTCCTAAAAGTATATACTCCTGGAGCAAAAGTCGAGATATTTCTCAGAGTGAGGACTATTTGGTTATCTTACAGGACGAATCACGAATTTGAATGCATAGTCCTGATAAGGAAGCATATATTTCTCAATAGGTAATGAGCCCCATGTATCGATACATCCCAATCCCATCTGTCTCTGACTAATGTGTACAGAGGTAAAGTCTCGTGGTACAAGGTCTCCAGAATGTTCTTGGTTCTTTACCGGTCCGCGGTAAAGATCTGAAGTCAGATAGTTCAGGCTTGAACACTCCATTGGCTCATTGGAGAAAAACTCCAGACCTTTATTGTCTTTTGTCAGAACCTTCCAATATCTTACCTGCGTCTTGTTGCCAGATTCCTGTGGACGGACGTATGGATAATACTGATCCTTTACCAACTGGGTAAAAATGCCCAATCTGTCGGAATTGTTACGGTCTGCATAATTCTCGTTAGGACCCTTTCCGTAGAATTCAACTCTATCAAACTTCTTAGGCATCTGCAATTCCATTCCATAGCGCAGAAGATTTGGCTTGTTCTCTGCATCAGGATTTACCTTCAGATCTTGTTCAACAGTCAGTTCTCCATTATTATTCAATGTATAGGTAAGAGTCAGTGTAGACTCTGTTTCTTTGAGATACAACTCGGCAACAACAGAACCATTCTCCTTACGGGTAAAATTCTTCAGTTCCATACTTGGCTTATTCCATGCTGCACTTAATGTAGTCATATGTGAACCAAAATCGTTGTCTGTGCATGCTCTCCAGAAGTCTGGAGTCAAATCAAATCCTCTTACAAGCATAGGTGTTTTGTCAACATCCAAATAAGAAACAAGTCCTGTTGCCTTACTGATGGTAACATCCACACCATTGGCAGAAAGAACAAGATACTTGGCATGATCTACAGCCTTGACTTTGGCTGTTTCAGAGGAATTCAATACAGGGAACTTATAGTCGCTAATCACAAACTGCTGGTGGGCGATTTCTTCATCCTTACTTAGAAGAAGTGAATCACTGTTCAATTTGTACGAAAGAGTCAGTGTCTTTTCCTTTCCTCTGTACTTCTTGTCTGCAACTATCTTTGCATATCCAGGAATTGCAATGGTCTTGCCTGTCTGAGGAAGAATATTGTATTTGCCAAGGTTGATTAAACCGTTTGCTATACTTTTTCCCTCTACCTCTATTGAATATACGAGATTTACGTTATTCAATGGAACAAAGAAGTTCTCGTTGAATACAGAGACTGTACCCTTGACCTTGTTCTCAAGTTTGCTCCAGATGTTCTGATGGAAGTATTTCACTTCGTAAGCATGAGGATTTGGTCTTCTGTCCGGACTAACCAAGCCATTGTTGTTGAAGTTCTCGTCAGACATAGGGAAACGACCATAATCACCGCCATAGGCATAGATCTGATTACCAGTTATCTTGCTCTTATCGCGCAGACCCTGATCAACAAAATCCCAGATAAAACCACCCTGATACTGAGGATACTGACGGACCAAATCCCAATACTGCTTGAATCCACCCATGGAATTACCCATGGCATGGGCATACTCCTGCTGAAGAAGAGGTTTGTCACAATAGTCCTTTTCCAGATATGCTCTACAACTGTCGTAATCAGCATACATAGGACAGAAAATGTCAGTCTTGCCAGCCTTCAGACCAGCCAACTCGTATGACTCAACAGGACGGGTTTCATCATGCTTGCCTGTTGAACATGCCATTTCGTATTGTACTGGACGAGAACTATCATATGCCTTTACCCAATCGTAGGCATCCTCAAAGTTCTTACCATAACCTGATTCGTTACCAAGACTCCACATAATGATACAAGGATGTTTTTTGAGAACCTTCACATTGTGCATGTTACGCTCAAGGTGTGTCTTGTTGAACAACTCATTTTTAGCCAGAGTCTCTTTACCAAATCCCATTCCGTGGCTTTCCAGATTTGCCTCAGCCATGACATAAATACCATATTCATCACACAAATCATACCAGCGTGGGTCATTTGGATAGTGGCTGGTGCGTATAGCATTGATGTTTAATTGCTTGGCAACCTTTATGTCACGAATCATGTTCTCAACACTGACAACATATCCTCCATCAGGATCTATCTCATGACGGTTCACACCCTTGATAAGAACAGGCTGTCCATTTACCAAGAGCTGTTTTCCCTTGATCTCGATCTTTCTAAAACCGACATTTTGGCGAATGACTTCCAATACTTTATCTCCATCCATCAGTGTCGCTCTGAGTGTGTACAAATTCGGTGTTTCTGCAGTCCATTTGGCTACATTCTGAATGGTTGACTCTACTGTTGAACTGCCACCCTGTAACTGTTGCTTTCTTTCAAAAACCGTATTGCCAGTTTTCTTGTCTATCAATTCTACCAGAACATTCTTTCCTTCACATGATTCTGTAGAAAAATGAATGGCAAAGATACCGTCTTTATAATTATCGGACAAGGAAGAGGTTACGTTCAAGTCCTTAATATGTGACTTCGGCTGAGCATAGATATAGTTCTCTCTGGCAATACCGCGAAGTCTCCAATAGTCCTGATCCTCAAAATAAGAGCCATCGCACCATCTCATCAGCTGCATGGCTATCAGATTCTCTTTTCCTGGTTCTACATATTTAGTGATGTCAAATTCCGCAGCAACCTTATTGTCTTCAGCATAGCCAACAAACTTTCCATTTACATATAGGTTAATATTGCTGGAAAATTCGCCGATGTGCAGTATTATATTGTCACCATTCCAATTCTCAGGAATAACAATCTTACGTCGGTAAGATCCGACGTAGTTGCCAAGATCCTGCACATAAGGAGGATTTGATTCCCATTCATTTTCCCACTCATATCTATAGTTGGTATAGACTGGCACGCTATAGCCATTCAACTCCCAACATCCAGGAATTGGCATCTTACCCCAATTAGAATCATCAAGATTGAGAGAATAGAAATCTAAAGGACGCTCATTGGCATTCTTCACCCAATTGAATTTCCAAATTCCTTCAATAGACAAGAATCTCTTTGAAAGCTTCTTGTCATTTCTGTCAGACAGTTCCTTATTCTCATAGCCGAAGAAATCAGAAACAGGCTCGTTACGATTGATGTTGTTCACCAAAGGGTCATTCCATGGTTCTGTCTTCTGGGCATAAACATTACCTGACAAAGCCATAAAAAGTACCATAAAATTGCATAATTTATTCATAATCAATAGGTATTTATAGTTTTACACTTGCTCCAAACTCAACAGTGAAAGGACGAAGATAGCGTCCGGACATTACGTAGCCATTGAATCGCTTGGCTTCTTCCGGACCAATAAGCTCTGAGCCGGATATTGTACCGCTGGCACCTTTTTGGTTCAGGAAGTTGACTACACCAAGGTTGAATGATAATTTGTTGGTAGCATTCCATTTCACACCTGCGAAAGTTTCCCAATGGCCGTTAAACCAAAGGGCATTTGAAAGGTTAGCATACGTTTTTCCAAAATATCTGAAACTGCCCCATACAGTCATCTTATCCTTGTAAAAGGTATAACTTGGGTCAAGTTCAATCAGTATCTGTGGTATTTCCTTGACAATGTTACCAGTGGCGTTTAAGTCTGCGGTCTCACCATCATCAAACTTTACTGTCACAGAATAGTCCTTGTATGTTGGCTTCTGATAAGTAAAGAGGGCATGAAGATGCGCACCCTTGAAAGGGTCAAGTTCCACATTGGTTGTCCATCCAACAGTCTGAATGCTATAATTTAATGATGTTGTCTTTGAAATACTAGTGCCAGGTTTGGTTATATCCTGCTGGTCTGTATTGTTCGTCTTCTGAATCCAGGTTATCATTGATGTAACATCAATCCACTTATTGCGATAGTATATACCACCACGGAGCAATGGAATGCGGAGACGCAGGTCCTGTGGTCCCATATTGGCATAATCTGTCATGCGAGGAGAGCGTTCCATTTGAGTGAAGTCAGCGGTGAGTCCCATACCTTTATAAAAGGACCATGTAGCCGAAACTGTAAATGCATAATTGAGCTTATTCTTTGTTCTGTGCTGTGGTGTAATGGTTACACCATCTGCATTGGTTGCACCGACATACATGTCTGCAAATCGTGCATAAGGCAACTGGTCTACAGACATACGACACCACTCTAAGCGTGCGCCATAGAAGAAACGAAGGCTTTCAATAGGACGCCATTCGTCTGTGAAATATCCTGCTAACTTGTTCTCATTACCGATAGCATAGTCTGTAGATATCTCATTGAACCCATAATAAGTTGTTCTTGCAGTCGGGTCTGAAACCGTGGAATGTGACAGAAACTCTGGATACTCATTTACAGTGGCATCCCATTGTGTTGACGCAGACCAGTAGTTTAAGTCAAAGTTCCACTCGTTGAGACCTATTTTAAGATTATGCTGACCATAGTTTCTCATCACCTCAGAGGTGAGAAGGAAAGATTTTGCCTTTGCAGTATGAAACCAGATTCTTCGACCATCCATCATACCTGTATAAAGCTTTCCATTCTTGTCATAATACGTATTCGTATTACCCTCAACCTTTCCATCTTTGACATTCATGATGGAACTGCCGCCAAAGTCGGCATAGTTAGCATCAACCCAGGTATATTTAGCCTTTGTATCCAAGTTCCATGCATTACCTAAATCCCATTTGAATAATACCGCAAATTCGTGAGATTTGTTCTTGTTCCAATCATTGATAGTAGTGTTTTTCACTTCACCTGTCTTCATATCACGGTACATGAAGTTCTGAGAAGCTGGAACGTATGAAGATGTCCCCAATTTAAAGCCATCCAATTCTGTCACATCACCATTAGTGTGATAGATAAATGGTGCAAAACAGGTTACGGTACCCATACGCTGACTGTTTGAGAACTTGTAGAGGAAAGACAACTGACCTCTGTTTCCCCAATGCTTTGTCAGGGCACCCTTATAAATTTGTGTACGGTCATTATAGTTGGTAAACTTCAAGTCAAAGGTTCCCGGATCAAAGTTTTGATACATATTCAAGGCATAAGTCCAGCCTTTAGCCAGAGGTCCTGAAACGTTCAAATCAAACTGATGCATACCATAATGGTTGCCTTTGTAATTCAAAATACCCTTGAACGTATCACTGCCTAAGTCGCTGAAACTGTTTACTGAATAAGCGATGTTTCCTGTAGCTATGGCTGATTCCTGCGGGTTCATCAATCCTACTTCAGCCAAGCTTCCGTCACTTCTCCAATGAGCAGATAGAGGATGGATGTAAGAAGAATAAACGACAGGTAATCCGTTCTCGTACACATTTACATCTTCACTTGGAAGACCTATCTGAATGTAACGAGGTGCATTGGCATCGGATGCATTGAGCATCACATTGCGTTCTGCTTTCTTTTCTACCATTGTAGTGTCTGACTTCTCTTGAGCACTACAAATGCTTGGGATGACCACGCAACAAGATAAGAGTAAAAGTTCTCTTCTCATAACTTTAAAACATTAAAAACGCTAAACACATAATGGATTTATTTCAACCATACATGCAATTACGCTTTATGTCCGTTGCACCTATACGGACCAAATAAACTACTGAACACATACATAAGGGAAACGGCGTTGGTGCAGTACGAGCTACTCAGTCAAACAGTCCTGAACTCCTAAAACATCCTATACAAGCCAGTAGTGGAATACACTTTATTACCTCTAAGATAATTATGAAATTTTACTATACGTTATATTCTACTAATGGAACTATTCTGGTGTAGTTGATAATAAGTTAATTATTTTTATATCTTATTGGGCGGTCTATAACTGCCTTGTATATTCCTGATCCTGGTTTGATATTATTTTGATATTATATAGAATCCGTGTGTGTATAACCAAGTGCGCTTGTAAACGCCATTTCCAATATGCTTGTCCTTCCCGTCTTTCTCACTCGGCATTCGTCAATTAAGGTAAGGCGTGAAAACGATTGCAAAGTTAAGACTTAAATCTTACCCCCAAAAAAATAACAAATATTGTCAAATTTTAACGATAACAACCGAAGCGTTTATCAGATTTCAATATATTCTTACTTGTTGGCACGGATCTTTAATCTGTAGCCCTTTAGAAGTAACATCTGTTTTTACGTTATTTGTTGCATCTTTGTTTTCTTCTTTGCTCTTTTTCTCAACCTGCGACGCAAGTTCAAGCTGTATTTTTCGGTCCAATGCAGCCAGACAACAAGCCCAAGGCACTTACTGGATACGTTATCGAAGATACGACACTTTTTACTACCTTATCATCGAAAAAATGTATGATTTAACATTCGTTATCATCGAAAAAGTGTGTAATTTACTTGTTTTTATCATCGAAAAAGTGTATCTTTGCACCAGAAACATTTAAATTCCAGTTAGTTATGAAAAGCAAGATATACAAAAGGATATGTAGACCAAGAATGGATGGAAAACATCCCTATCATAGCCATTGGCACATATTTTGAGAAATGATATGTAAAGGATTATGCGGCTTTTCTGTCCGAGAGGAACAAACTTAAGAGTGTTCTATCAGTTAGCACGGACTGAAAAGCCGTTCGAAAGAATTGCAGAACATACTCAAAGAGAATAGCGGCAAGGCTGATAGTATATACAAGGAAATATCATACAAGTTATTATATATTATACATTATAGATAAGGAGATGAAAGAAGTATTGATAGTAAGCATCGGCAGCTTCTTCGGAGGCGGCATGAGATATTGGATTTCAAAGTTGGTGCAATCCTGCACGGTGATTGCCTTTCCGTTCGGAACGATGGCGGTGAATGTGGCGGGATGCCTCATCATCGGGTTCCTCTCGGGATTGAACTGGCGGGAAGGGGGATGGATGTCGCCATCTGCCAAACTGCTGCTCACCACGGGATTCTGCGGAGGATTCACTACCTTCTCTACCTTTATGAACGAGGGGGCAGGACTGATGAAGGAAGAGAATTATGTCTATATGATGCTCTATCTCTTCGGAAGTCTGGCGCTGGGACTTATTGCCGTTCTCGCCGGACATTATCTGGCGAAAATTATCGCATAAAAGACTTCGGAGAACAGAAAGAAGAAGAGCCCGGATTATCACATAAAATACTGAAGATAGTATTCCATCAAATGAAGAAACGATGAAAATACTATCTTTTTTATTATTTTATATTTCCAAAATGCCTTAATTACGAAATTTATTCGTAAATTTGCAGAAATAATCTGCATTCGACAATTTGAAAGCAAGCTTTCATCATGCTCGTTTGCTTAATTTTTGCACCAATGAATACATTAGATACAAACAATATAAAATGGAGCGAGAATGTAATTATCGCTGATGCCGACTATATCGACCGAGTGGCTTTCGACCTGACAGTCAACTTCGAACGAATGATTAACCGTCGCATCCAACCAGCCGATATGGCACAATGGGCAGTCTGCATCGCCCTCGATGGAGGACTCAGAGAGGGCGAGCACGAGACACAGGTTGTGCTTATCCACGACAAGCAGTCGATGGCGATGAAGAACTTCCGCCCTGCCAACTATGAGAAGGATCTGAACGCTCAGGCTTTCAAGGATGATAAGCTCGGAGAATTCATCATCTCTTCTTATCCTACAGAGGAAAAGATGGTTGGCAAGGACGACTTCCTCATAGATGTGGCACGCACCGTATGCAACGCCAAGGAGGTGAAGCGAGTGATGGTAATCCCAAATTCTGAGGATGGAGATGCTTACGACCGACTCCGCGAGATACTCCGTAAGGTAGATGACGATGACAAGCGCATCACCCTCTTTGCCATGCAGCCCATGCCAGGCGGCAACTTCAGACAGGAGATTCTCGGTTATTCACTCATGAATGCCCTGGGGATTTCGGCAAACGAGATTAAGTGAAGAACGAAGAGTGAAGAGTGAAGAATTCAATAGCATTAAGGGCGTTAGCCTAATTATAAATTGTAAATTATTAATTATACATTAAATAAAAAATGAGTAGAGTACTTATGATAGGCGCAGGTGGCGTGGCTACCGTGGCTGCCTTCAAGATCGTCCAGAACCAGGACGTTTTCACCGAGTTTATGATTGCTAGCCGTCGCAAGGCAAAATGCGATAAACTGGTTAAGGATATCCATGCCAAGGGCTACAAGATGGATATTCAGACAGCTGAGGTGGATGCCGACGACGTTGAGCAGTTGAAGGCTCTCTTCAATAGCTACAAGCCTGAGCTTGTCATCAACCTCGCTTTGCCTTACCAGGATCTCACTATCATGGATGCCTGTCTGGCTTGCGGTTGCAACTACATGGATACCGCTAACTATGAGCCTAAGGACGAGGCTCACTTCGAGTACTCTTGGCAGTGGGCTTACAAGGATAAGTTCGAGCAGGCAGGTCTGTGCGCTATCCTCGGCTGCGGCTTCGACCCAGGTGTATCTGGCATCTTCACCGCTTATGCAGCCAAGCATCACTTCGATGAGATTGAGGTGCTCGACATCGTGGATTGCAACGCCGGTAACCATCACAAGGCTTTCGCAACCAACTTCAACCCAGAAATCAATATCCGCGAAATTACCCAGAAGGGACTCTGGTATAAGGATGGCGAATGGATTGAAACCGACCCTCTCTCTATCCACAAGCCACTCACCTACCCTAACATCGGCCCTCGCGAGAGCTATCTGATGCACCACGAGGAGTTGGAGAGCCTGGTGAAGAACTACCCTACCATCAAGGAGGCACGCTTCTGGATGACCTTCGGTCAGCAGTATCTCACCTACCTCGACTGCATCCAGAACCTCGGCATGAGCCGCATCGACGAAATCGAGTACGAGGCTCCATTGGCAGACGGTTCCGGCAAGACTGCCAAGGTGAAGATTGTTCCTCTGCAGTTCCTCAAGGCCGTATTGCCTAACCCACAGGATCTCGGCGAGAACTATGACGGCGAAACATCTATCGGTTGCCGCATCCGTGGCAAGAAAGACGGCAAGGAGCGCACCTACTACGTTTATAACAACTGCAAGCACCAGGAGGCTTACAACGAAACCGGTATGCAGGGCGTAAGCTACACCACCGGTGTGCCAGCCATGATTGGTGCCATGATGTTCCTCAAGGGCATCTGGAAGAAACCAGGCGTATGGAACGTAGAGGAGTTCGACCCAGATCCATTCATGGAGCAGCTGAACAAGCAGGGATTGCCATGGCACGAGGTGTTTGATGGCGATTTGGAAATCGACTAAACTTTAAATTAAAATAAGAATATGGCAAAAGAAATGCAAGAGGGAAAATTGAATCCCAATGAAGGCAAGCTGAAAGCTCTTCAGGCAGCCATGGCTAAGATAGAAAAGGACTTCGGTAAGGGCTCTATCATGAAACTCGGAGATGAGCACGTTGAGAATATCGAAGTTATTCCTACAGGCAGTATCGCTCTCGACAATGCACTGGGCGTAGGCGGTTATCCTAAGGGACGTATCATCGAGATTTACGGTCCGGAATCTTCCGGTAAAACAACATTGGCTATCCATGCCATCGCAGAGGCTCAGAAGGCTGGCGGTATCGCTGCTTTCATTGATGCAGAGCACGCTTTCGACCGCTTCTATGCAGCCAAGCTGGGCGTTGATGTTGATAACTTGTGGATTTCACAACCAGATAATGGTGAGCAGGCGTTACAGATTGCAGACCAGCTGATCAGTTCTGCTGCTGTAGACATCGTAGTTGTTGACTCTGTTGCCGCCTTGACTCCTAAGAAGGAAATCGAAGGCGATATGGGTGACAATGTGGTAGGTCTTCAGGCTCGACTGATGAGTCAGGCTCTCCGCAAGCTAACTTCTACCATCAGCAAGACCAACACTACCTGCATCTTCATCAACCAGTTGCGCGAGAAGATTGGTGTAATGTTCGGTAACCCAGAGACAACCACCGGTGGTAATGCTCTGAAGTTCTATGCATCAGTGCGTTTGGATATCCGCAAAGCTACAGCCATCAAGGATGGCGATGAGGTAGTAGGTAATCTGGTTCGCGTGAAGGTAGTAAAGAACAAGGTGGCTCCTCCTTTCCGCAAGGCTGAGTTCGACATCATGTTTGGCGAAGGCATCAGCCGTGCCGGCGAGGTATTCGGCCTGGCTGTAGCCAACAATATCATCGAAAAGAGCGGCAGCTGGTATAGCTATGGCGGTTCTAAACTCGGACAGGGTGCCGATGCCTGCAAGGCATTGCTCAAGGATAACCCTGAACTTCTCGATGAACTGGAAGCTAAGGTTCGCGAAGCACTTGCTGCTAAGGAACAGAAATAAAGCCAGATAAGGTTTCACACCTTATTATATATAGGAGCTTTATCTGAAAAGAAAGATTTCTCAATCATATTACAGGAATCAAGATAGGGAGAATGCGACATTTTATCGCCTCCCATATCTTGATTCCTTTTATTTTGTCAGCATTATCTGACACCTTGTCAGCCACTTTAAATTTTACAATCCCTTGGCACATGCTTTGTTATGACGGAAAGCGTGAACGCTGAATATAGAGGTTCCCGACAGATGCATATCTTCGGCAGACTTCCAATAGCCAGCAAGTTCATGAGATAAATAACATATTAATAACGATAAAAATAAAAAAAGATATAATTATGGGAAAAGTAATTGGAATTGACTTGGGTACCACAAACAGTTGTGTTGCCGTTTTCGAAGGTAGCGAACCAGTTGTAATCGCTAACAGTGAAGGTAAGCGTACTACTCCATCAGTAGTAGGTTTCGTTAAGGATGGTGACCGCAAGGTAGGTGATCCTGCTAAGCGTCAGGCCATCACAAACCCTAAGAACACAGTATATTCTATCAAGCGTTTCATGGGTGAGACATACGCTCAGAGCCAGAAAGAGGCTGAGGCAATGCCTTACACAGTAGTAAACGAGGGTGGTTATCCACGTGTTGAAATCGAGGGTCGTAAATATACTCCACAGGAGATTTCTGCAATGGTTCTCCAGAAGATGAAGAAGACTGCAGAGGATTATCTCGGACAGGAAGTTACAGATGCTGTTATCACAGTTCCTGCTTACTTCTCTGACTCACAGCGTCAGGCTACAAAGGAGGCTGGTCAGATTGCAGGTTTGAACGTTCAGCGTATCGTAAATGAGCCTACAGCCGCAGCTTTGGCTTACGGTGTTGACAAGGCTAACAAGGATATGAAGATTGCCGTATTCGACTTGGGTGGTGGTACATTCGATATCTCTATTCTGGAGTTCGGTGGCGGCGTATTCGAGGTACTTTCTACCAATGGTGATACTCACCTGGGTGGTGATGACTTCGACCAGGTAATCATCAACTGGTTGGCTGATGGCTTCAAGGCTGAAGAAGGCGTAGATCTCCGCAAGGACCCTATGGCTATGCAGCGTTTGAAGGAGGCTGCTGAGAAGGCTAAGATTGAGTTGTCAAGCTCTACATCTACCGAAATCAACTTGCCATACATCACAGCCGTTGACGGTATGCCAAAGCACTTGGTTAAGACTTTGACCCGTGCACAGTTCGAGCAGTTGGCTCACAACCTGATTCAGGCTTGTCTCGTACCTTGCCAGAATGCCGTTCGTGACGCTAAGCTCTCTACATCAGATATCGACGAGGTTATCCTGGTGGGTGGTTCAAGCCGTATCCCAGCCGTTCAGACCTTGGTTAAGAACTACTTCGGCAAGGAGCCTTCTAAGGGCGTAAACCCAGATGAGGTTGTTGCAGTAGGTGCAGCTATCCAGGGTGCCATCCTGAACAAGGAAGAGGGTGTTGGTGACATCGTATTGCTCGACGTTACTCCATTGACTCTCGGTATCGAGACTATGGGTGGTGTGATGACTAAGCTCATCGATGCCAATACAACTATCCCTTGCAAGAAGAGCGAGGTATTCTCTACAGCAGCTGATAACCAGACAGAGGTTACCATCCACGTATTGCAGGGTGAGCGCCCAATGGCAGCTCAGAACAAGAGCATCGGCCAGTTCAACCTGACAGGTATCGCTCCAGCTCGCCGTGGTGTTCCTCAGATTGAGGTTACCTTCGATATCGATGCCAACGGTATCTTGAACGTATCAGCTAAAGATAAGGCTACCGGTAAGGAGCAGAGCATCCGCATCGAGGCTTCATCTGGCTTGAGCGAGGACGAGATCAACCGCATGAAGGCTGAGGCAGAGCAGAACGCTGCTGCTGATAAGGCTGAGCGCGAGAAGATTGACAAGATGAACCAGGCTGACAGCATGATCTTCACCACCGAGAACTTCTTGAAGGATAACGGTGATAAGATTCCTGCAGACAAGAAGCCAGGCATCGAGCAGGCATTGCAGCAGTTGAAGGATGCTCACAAGGCTGGTGATGTTGCAGCTATCGATTCAGCTATCAACAACTTGAACACCGTCATGCAGGCTGCTTCTCAGCAGATGTATCAGGGCGGCCAGCAGGCAGGTCCTCAGGGTGCACAGGGTGGTCAGCAGGCACAGGGCGGCAATGATGGCGCTCAGGACGTACAAGACGCTGACTTCGAGGAGGTTAAGTAATACAGACTAATATTATAATAAAGGCGTACAATGCTCAGAAATGAGTTTTGTACGCCTTTTTTGTTTCATTATGTTTTTTTATATCCCAATAGTTTGCTAATTCGCTGAAAATTATGTATATTTGCAAATTAAGGGAGAAAAACATCCCCGAAAGAGATAGACAGTTTAGGGTAAATATAAAAGAAAGGAGAACGGGATATGACAAAGAAGAGACCACAGGTAGCTCTGGTTTATGATTTCGACGGCACACTGTCGCCGGGCAATATGCAGGAGTTTGGATTCATACAGGCTACAGGCAAGACAAAAGACGAGTTCTGGGAGAAAAACAGAAAGTTTGCAGAGGGTAAGGATGCCAACGGCATTTTGACCTATATGTATCTGATGCTCGACGAAGCCAAGAAGAACAATATCTCGCTCACCCGGGAATCTTTTCAGAAATTCGGCAAGGATGTAGAACTGTTCCGCGGCGTAAAACAATGGTTTTCGCTCGTGAATGAATATGGCAACAGCATCGGACTGGACGTAAAGCACTACATCAACTCCTCGGGACTGAAGGAGATGATAGAGGGCACACCTATCGCCCAGGAATTTGAGAACATCTACGCCTGCTCCTTTCTCTACAACAAGGAGGGAATCGCCTATTGGCCAGCCGTAGCCGTAGACTATACTACCAAAACGCAATTCCTCTTCAAAATCAACAAAGGTATCAAACAGGTGAGCGACAACAGAAGAGTGAACCAGTATATCCCTGACGAAAAGCGCCCTATCCCTTTCCCCCGAATGATATACTTCGGAGATGGAGAAACCGATGTGCCTTGCATGAAGATGGTAAAGGAACATGGCGGCCACTCGATTGCGGTATATGATAACGAGGATAAACAGAAGACTGCCTGCCAGCTTGTCAAGGAGGGACGGGTAAACTTCATGTGCTCTGCCAACTACAGCAAAGGAAGCGTGATGAATATCATCGTAAAGAGAATATTGGATAAAATCAAAGCCGACTTTGAATTCGACCGTCTGATAGAGCTGAACCAGAAGAAGGCATGGAAGTGATTTAAAGGTAAAAGGGTAAAAAAGTAAAAAGGTAAAAGGGTAAAAAGGGCAAGAAAGTAAAGGGAGAAAGGGATTCTTTTGTGAATTCCTTGAAACTTTTCTTGGTTTTGTCGAGGATTATGCTTAATTTTGCACGCAAAAATAATAATATCAAATCATATTAATGGGAAGAAACAAATACTCAGCAGGAGAAATCAAGGAAATCGGCAAGTTGCTGCGACTCAAAAACGCAGGCAACCGTTTACAACAGAAAATGATACGCCACGACCTTCGCGTGGATTATGAATTCAATATCTCTGACTTCAATGAGCCTGGCAAGGCTTTCGGAGAAGAGGAGTTGCAGGCTGCCATCAAGCGTGGCGCCATTCAGATTCTCGACGATGCCACCATCGAGGCAATGAAGGCAAAACGTGCCCGAGATAAGGCTCGCGACGAGGCAGAGAGACAGAAAGAAGCCGTAGCCAGCGGTGAACAGACCGACTGGCAGGAGGCTATGAAGGAGTGGAATGAGTATTATAAATAATTTTGAATGTTGATTGTTAAATGTTGAATATTGAATTGCACAATGGGCTATGCTAGCCAAAAGCAAGATATAACTCAACACTCAACATTCATCACTCAACATTCATCACTCAACATTCAACACTCAACATTCAACATTTAATTAAACGATTATGGCAAAAGTATTGATAAAGACATCAGAGGGCGACATCAAGGTACGCCTCTACGACGAGACACCTCAGCATCGTGACAACTTCTTGAAGTTGGCAAAGGAGGGATATTTCGATGGCACTCTCTTCCATCGTGTCATCAAGGATTTTATGATTCAAGGCGGCGATCCAGACAGCAAAGGCGCTCCTAAAGGCAAGATGCTGGGCACAGGTGGTCCTGACTATACCATCCCTGCCGAGTTCGTTTATCCACAACTTTTCCACAAACGTGGTGCCTTGAGCGCAGCCCGTTTGGGAGATGAGGTAAACCCGGAACGAGAGAGCAGCGGTAGCCAGTTCTATATTGTATGGGGGAAGACCTACAAGCAGAATGAACTGAAGCAGATGGAAAAGCAGATGGGCATGCAGATGGAGCAGAACATCTTCAACCAGCTTGCCAAGGAGCATCATGATGAAATTATGAACTTCCGCCGCAACCGCGACCGTGAGGGGCTGATGAAACTCCAGGATGAACTGGTGGATGAAACCAAGAAGCGCTGCAAGGAGCAGGGCTATCCTAAGTTTACCGAAGAGCAGCAGAAGGCTTACACTGAAGTAGGCGGAACACCTTTCCTCGATAACCAATACACCGTTTTCGGTGAAGTAGAGGAAGGACTTGACGTGGTAGAGAAGATTCAGAACTGCGAAACATTGCGTGGCGATCGCCCAAAAGAGGATGTTTCTATGCAGATTTCAGTCATCGAGGAATAAGAAATTTCCATAACGCTCCGCCGGACGGTAAATCCGGCGGAACGCCTAATAAAAACCTGAACAAATATTATATAAGTAATAACAACTATTCATTCGTATTACACAAAAAGACAAATCAATATGGAAAAATGAAAAGCAAAATGGTAAAGAGCATCAATGCTCTTAGCATTGGCAAGTTCTAACTACAGCTATGCTTCGTCATTTTTTTATTCCGCCTTCGTCTTTCTATCCGCAATATACATACCTGCCAGAATGCAGCAGGCACCTGCCAGGAAGTAAGGAGTTATCTTTTCGTCCAATACCAGAGAGGCGAAAATCATAGTGGTGATAGGGTTGAAATAAACCCAGTTGGTAGCTTTCACGGCACCCAACTTAGAGATACACCAGTTCCAGGTAAGGAAACATATCATGGATGCCAAACAGCCCAGGAACAAGAGATTACCCACCACCTGAGGCTTCATAAACACATCCCATGACGGCCAACCAGGGATGATAAGATAATAAGGCAAGATGGTAAGCACACCATAAAAGAATACCTTGCGGGTAATAAAAGCTGCGCCATAATCGCCCGATACCGATTTCATCAGGAGCGAATAGATAGCCCAGCTCATACATGCCGTAAAAGCCAAGGCATCACCTACAGGCGACAGATGCAGCACGAATCTGCCATTCAGCACCACGATAATCATACCTACAAAAGCAAGCAGAGAGCCCAACAGCTGTATCATGTTGATGCGCGAAGAATGGCGATAAACCAGACGTACCAGCAAGGTAGCAAAGAGCGGACAGGAGCATACGATGAGCGAAGTATTGGTCGTTGTGGTATAATTCATCGCCTCGTTCTCGCTCAGGAAATAGAGCGAACCGCCCGTAATGCCCAGCATCGCCATTTTAAACTCATCCTTCCAGCTATCAGCAAACATCTTCTTATGATTCACCATCAGCATCAGGATGTATGCAATACTGAAACGGAGCGTAAAGATCTGTGCTGGTGAAAGTCCGTTCAGCATCAGCACCTTGGTAGAAACAAAGGTGGTTCCCCAGATGGCTACGGTGATGAAAGCCACAAGATGATATAATAAATTGCTATTATTCTGTTTCATTCTATCTGCTATTTTAAATTTTGCTGCAAAATTATAACTTTTATTCGAAATGAGCAAATTGTAAGTAAGAAAAAGACAGATATTCGGAGCAAAAGAAAGCAAAAGAAAAAGTCTTAGGAGTAAGTGCAGGTACGACTTATCCTAAGACCTTTATTATTTATATAGTTAAAAAATCAAGCCTTATTTTTTCTGGAATACTCTCACATAATCCACTTCCATCTGAACTGGGAGGGCGCTTTCGTCAACACCATCCTTGCCGCCCCAATCACCGCCCCAAGCCAGGTTGAGGATAACATAGAATGGTTTATTGAAAGGCCACGAACCAACATCATTTTTACCGTCGTTGTTGAAATTGAGCAGTTCCTTACCATCTACGTAGGTCTTGATATAATCAGGAGTCCACTCCAGGCGATAAACGTGGAAACCGTCTTCAGCACCCGTAGTCAGACGCTCCTTGGTAATCTGGGTTCCCATCACGTGATTAAACTTCTCAGTATGGAGCGACGAAGAAGTATAGTTAGGATTAACGCCAACCTCTTCCATAATATCAATCTCGCCACACTTAGGCCAAGGATTTGCTCCGAAATCATTGTTGCAAGGCATCATCCAGAAAGCAGGCCATGTGCCTTTACCTTTAGGCAATTTGATGCGAGCTTCGAAGATACCGTAAAGCCATCCCTGGGTTTCGTGGGCATATACGCGACCCGAATAAATCTTGCCGTCGCTGCCCTTGAAACAGTTGATATAAAGCCGGTTATCAGCAATCTCTGTTACTCGTTTGCCATCAGCAGAGCCATTCACATAATTCTGAAGTTCATTATTCACCCAGCCCGACTTCTGCACCTCATGACGCCAATCGGTACTATTCAATTCAGAGCCTTTATTAAACTCATCATTCCAGACCAGTTTGTACCCCTCAGGAATCACCATTTCGCCCCCTTCAATAGGAGTGACCTGTTTTCCAGCCTGATGCACTGGCACCGATACCTTCTTATCCTCTAATGAAATCTCGACACTTCCGTCAAGAGCTACAGACGATTTATTCTCTTCCACATCTACAGTTACCATACCCATAGCTTTGTTATTACCACTGGCACTCACTTTAAACCAAGGGTATACATTTGCCGTAGGACCTTCTCCAGGGAAGGATGCTCTCGCCTCCCAGCCTCCTTCAGAAGCCACTACCATGATTTTATAAGTACCGCCTTTGGCAGGAACATCGATGCTCGTAGGAGAGCAGGATATCGTTATCTCTCCATTGACGTCAGACGAACTACTGCTGCAAGAAAGCAGCATGAACGAAAGAAGGAAGGAAAATATTTTCAAGAATTTCATGTCATTTAAAATTTAGAAAAGGAGCCACTCCTACTTACTTATTTATAGGAGCAGCTCCTGTATAATTCTATATAAACCTATAAAACCTAAAGCCTATTTCACAATCAAAACAATGTCGCTGATGGTTACCTCGGCATCCTTAGGAGCACCAGCAAGGTCGATGACGAGTTTCATCTTGCTCATATCCTGAGGACCGCCATCAGCTTCTTTCGTACTGTTTGGTTGGTTCTCATAACGGAAGACGTATTCGCCTTTAACATCAGTAGACTCCTGGAAGAAGAGGTTTCCATCATTAGCGTCATCACAAAGCTTCAATGTCATCATTGGCAATGGAGCAGAAGTGGTAACCTTGCAAGAGAAATCAATCTTGCTATCAGCTTTGGCAGATACAGGAATACCAAGCATTTTCCACTGTGCGTGCCATAGCTCAGCAGGAGTTTCACAAGGCACGATAATGATGTGCTTGCTTCCCTCATGCTTGATAACAGGAGTTACATCAATCTGTGCCCAAGAAGCATCACCATACCAAGTTTCCTCAGTAAATGACTTGTTGGCATCAATATCCTTCCAAAGGTTACCCGCTGTATTGTAGTCGAATGGCACCTTCAATTCTACAGGAACCACAGTACCATCATCGTTGGCATGATCTTTCAGTACCAGGCTCTCTATCATGATTTCGTCATCAGCAGCATTACCACCAAAGTCGAATACAATCTTCAAATTATTGATGTCCTTGCCTTCGAGGTCTGAACCATAAATACACTTAGGCTCACCTGCTTCCAATTTTGTATTTGCATCCTTGGAATCGAAAAGGATGATATTGTCACCACCTTCTCCAGAATCACAAAGTTTCACTTTAACGGCATTATGTCCCTTGGCAGATGTAATGATGCAAGAGAAGTCATAATGCTTATCTGCGCTAGTAGAGATACCTAAGTTTTTGAAAGGAACCTGAGCTTGCCAACGTTCGGTAGTTGCCTTAGGGAGCTTCAATGTATAGCATCCCTTGCTGTAGCTACAAACCGGGTCAGCAATTTGGGTCCATCCTGGAGCATAATAGCCAGCAGAAGGTTTTTCAGGGAAGGTAATTCTCTTGAAGAGATTAAACTCGCTGTCCTCTACGAAACCTGCGAAGCCATTCATCTTGGTTTTCTCCACCGTGAAATGCTTCTTGACGCTCTCCTTGCTAATACCATTACGGTTCTTCACAAAGCACTCCACATCGTAAGTACCCTTCTTGCGATAATACTTAGAGAGGTTGAAAGCAGAAGAATAGGCACCATCTATCACCCATACCGGGCTTACTCCCTCTGCACCACCAAAAGAAAAGTTGGCTGTGTTGGTCTCTTGGTCTACATCAATCTTGAAGTTGTCGGCAAAGTCGGCTACATTAGGCAACTCACCGTTGGCACCAGAGAACTCCTCTGCAGAACATGCGCTGAGCATCAATCCACCCAGAAGAGCATAAGCCATATTTCGAAATATCTTTTTCATATTGCTGAAATCTTAAAGTTAATATTTTATTAGGGGGTAGAGGAAACTATTGTTCCTCTACCTTAATAAGTTTTAATAATTATTCTGAACCAAAGCAGGATCAGAGTCAAGCTCTGCCTGAGCGATAGGAACATACTTCTTGGATTCTGTCCAGGAGTTGGTGCGATAGCCGTAGCTGTCTGGCACCAATACGCTGGCAGCCTTGCCTGTACGAACCAAGTCGAAGTAACGCTTACCCTCACCTACAAACTCCAAGCGGCGCTCATTGATAACATCATCCAGAGTTACGGCTCCAAGCTCTGCGATTCCTGCACGGTTGCGAATCTTATTCACATAATCCTTAGCCTGATTAGCATCGCCACCTGTCTCCAACAAAAGCTCTGCAGCATTGAGGTAAGCCTCAGCCAAGCGATATACACGGAGATTGTTATTATAGTTAAGGTTATTATCGAAACCTGCGTCAGCATTGTTCTCTGTGAACGGACGATACTTGGCCAGCCAAAGACCAGTATCCTCATAACGTTTGGTATATTTCACGCCACGACAGTCCCATACAGTAGCATCACGGCGCTTGTCGTTGTCAGCAAACAGAGCATAGGTTTCGGTACGAACAGGTAGGAATCCCCAACCGTCACCGCCTTGGTTCCAACCATCGCCACCAGGCCAAGAGTTTGGAGAAATCAAGGTAGGCAATATTGTACCACCAATAGCCAATGGTGAATCCCAACCACGCTCGTTGTTACCATCCTCATAGTTTACTTCCCAGATGCTCTCCTTGCACCATTCGCCGCTTTCTTTCCAAATAGAGGCGTAATCGTCTACTATATCATAGTCACTCTTGTCGGCGATGAGCTCCTGCATATACTGGAGAGCCTTAGGATAGCGAGTCTTGTCATTCTGATACATCACCATCTCGGCATACATCATATAGCACATGGCCTGCGACATTCTTCCACAGTTGGCATCGTCCCAACGCATTGGCAGGACCTTGGAGTCAATTACAGCCTCAAGCTCTACTATCAATTTGTCATATACTTCATCAGCCTTGAGCTGTGGGGCTGTGTAAGGAGCAGACAAGTTCTCCAGATAGAAAGGAATATTGCCGAAGTAGTGCCACAAGTTATTGTAGAAATATACACGGAGGGCTCTACCCTGCATCTCATAAGATGCCCTGTTTTTCTCGTTCAAGTTTGCCTCTGCCCAGCCCAAATACTTCAAGAGGTCATTACAACGCTTGATGCCTGAGTAGTCCACTGTCCAAAGTGAGCTAAGGGTATTGCTGGCATTTGCCTCATAGTTGGCAAGCATGTGCCAGTGCTGTTGATCGGTTTTGTTAGAACCGCCTACCCAGAAGTTATCGCCCATTATCTCGGCATCGATATTGAGAGCATTATACTGTCCCAATCCCCAGTCTGGCCAGTGGATAGGATCGTAAGCCGCATTCAGAGCCTCATTGATATGGGCATCTGTGGTATAATATTCTTCGAGGTTTTCACCTGATGGGTTCTCCACCTCTAGGAAGCTGTCGCTGCAAGATGTGTTTGCCAGTGTCATACTGGTTGCCAACACTCCTAAAGCTATATATTTTATTGTCTTCATAATAGTCTTTATTTTAAAGGTTCTTATTTTAGAATGAAAGGTTTACGCCGATGGTGTAGGTGCGAGCCTGTGGATATACACCATAGTCTACACCGAGAGAAGTTCCACCTGATGAGATTTCAGGGTCGAAGCCCCAATACTTGGTCCAGGTAATCAGGTTCTCTGCCATCACGTAGAAACGCAAGTGACTGATAGACAACTTCTGTGTAAGCTGCTTTGGCAAGGTGTAACCCAAAGAGATATTCTTCAATCTCAAGTAAGAGCCATCGCAAAGATAGAGGTCTGAAACCTGCCAGTTGGTAGCATCGCCATTCTTCAGAATAGGATACTTATTGGAGGTACCCTCGCCAGTCCATCGATCGAGCATCCAAGTAGGGAAGTTGCCAGAGAACACATCTGTACGATAGGTTGCATCAAATACCTTATTACCCGTTACGCCCTGCAAGAAGAGGTTGAGGTCGAAGCCCTTCCACTCTGCATTGAAGTTGAAACCGAAGGTCCACTTTGGTGTACCATTACCAATATTGGTGCGGTCGTCTGGAGAAATCTCACCATCGCCATTAACATCTACGAAACGTACATCACCTGGCTTGGCATCTGGCATAATCATATTGCCATCCTTGTTGACGTAAGCCTGAACCTCTGCCATATTCTGGAACACACCAGCTGTCTTATAACCATAGAAGTATGGGAAAGGCTGACCGTTAGATCCACGAGTGCCACCACCAGAGATACCCAGGAAGCCATCGAGGTCGATGTAACCTGTATCATTACCGAGGTTGGTCAACTCATTGTGCAGATAGGTAACATTAGCCTTGGCATTGAAGCGAGCATCAGAGATGTGCCACTTATAGCCGAGCTCAAACTCAAGACCTGAGTTCTTCATGTCACCCACGTTACCGATTGGCTTGGTCTCACCTACGTAGCTTGGGATAGGCATAGTAATCAACATACCGTTGGTCTTCTTTACATAATAGTCAGCTGAGAATGTCAGCGCACTGCCGAAGAAACCGAAGTCGAAACCGATATCAGTCTGCTCACTCTCCTCCCACTTCAAGTCTTCATTGGCTGTGGCATTCGCCTTAGAACCATTAAACTTGACTGCATTCTTTCCGAAGAGCACGTTGTTGCCCATAGCGGTCAATACGGTATAACGGAAGTCACCGATGTTATCATTACCATTCTTACCCCAGCTGGCACGGAACTTCAAGTTGCTCAACCAATCGCGAGTACTTTCCATGAATTTCTCGTTCATAATATTCCATCCGATAGAGGCAGATGGGAAGGTACCATATTTATGAGATGGTCCGAAACGGCTTGAACCATCTCGGCGGATTGTAGCCTGAAGCATGTACTTCTCATCATAGTTATAGCTCAATCGACCGAAGAGAGAAGATATAGCATGCACTACATTATTGCCACCTGATACAGCATGCTCAATGGTTGGAGCACCTACAGAGATGATGTTACCTTCAGCATCCTTCACGATGGTCTGGCTATATTTACCAGTAGCATAGTCGATAGAAGGCTTGTTTACATTCACAAGATTCCAACGGCTGCCGTTCAGATAATCACTCTTATTCTTCATTGCACTCTGACCTAAGACAACAGCAAAACTATGCTTGCCAATAGTCTTATCATATGTCAAAGTATTCTCCACCTGCCAGTTGATACCCTTGTCAGAACTCTTGTAAGCCTGGGTATGCTCAGCCTTGACGTTACCAGAGAGGTAATACTTGGATGCGGTGTAGCTATCTGAACCCCAGAAGCTGAGGTCTGCACTATAAGTGAAATGATACTTCAAGTTATCCCAGAGCTGGAGGTCGATAGAGAACTTAGGCACAAACTTATGTGACCAGTTCTTAGCTGCTGGGCGCGCCATCATGGCAAGAGGGTTGTTCATCTCCTGATAGGTACCTCCCATACCTGGGATGGTATAATAGTTGCCATTGGCATCACGAAGAAGCTCGTAAGTATCACGAGTACCTGTAATATTACCATCTGCATCGTATGTATTAGGATCCTCGTAGGTATTATAATACTTCTTCGCCACATTGCTATTGGTTACCGTAGGAGCCAATGTTGGAGCAAGATAGAGGGCACTACCCAATACAGAGCCATTACTATTAGCATCGATACCTGTACTCTTTACACGGGTGTAAGCCATGTTGACGGTTACATCGAGCTTGTTGAGGAAGTTGCGATCCTTGCTGGCATCCAATACATTATAAATGTTGTTGCTACGCATAGAGAGACGCTCATAGTTGCTCTGTCCGTAGTTACCACCTACGATACCTTCCTGCTTGTAGTAGCCCATGGAGAGGTAGTAGTTGATCTTATCGGATGCACCACTGATGCTTACCTCATGGTTCTGTACAGGGGCATTGTCGTTGAATACCAAGTCCTGCCAATCAGTACCAAATCCATTGATAGGATTGCCATTAGAGTCAGTCAGTTTGTATGGATCAGCATAGATAGGAGCCTGACCACCATTCACTGCACGCTCGTTCTGAAGGATGGCGTAGTCAGTGGCGCTTGTTACATCACGCTTCTTCCATGCGCTCTGCCAGCCGTAAGAGAAATTGTAGCTGATCTGTGCCTTGCCCATCTTACCCTTCTTGGTGGTTACGAGAATTACACCGTTGGCAGCACGGGCACCATAGATAGCACCCGAAGCAGCATCCTTCAACACCTCGATACTCTCGATATCACTAGGGTTGAGATAGTCGAGACCACCCTCGATAGGCATGCCGTCTACGATGTAGAGAGGATCTGAATTGCTGATAGTACCTGTACCACGAATACGAACCTTAGGAGATGCACCAGGCTGACCTGAAGAAGAGGTTACGTTGACACCGGCAGCCAGACCCTTCAATGCGTTATCAACACGCACTGGGCTCTTGCCAGCCAAATCTTCGGTGCTCACTTTAGCGATAGCAGCAGTTACCACGCTCTTCTTCTGAACACCGTAACCTACAACAACCACTTCGTCCAAAGCTTTGTCGTCTTGTTTCAGAGTAATCTTCATGTTGGCTGAAGGACGGATCTCAGCATCCTTGTAGCCAATGTAGGTAATAACCAAGGTCTGGTTAGCATCTGCATCGATGACAAAGTTACCATCAAGGTCGGTAATTGCACCGGCACCCTTGACGCCTTTAACCTGTACGGTGGCTCCGATAACGGGTTCACCCAGGTCATCCAACACGACACCCTTAAAGGTGTTTTTCTGTGCGAGCGCTGACGTCGACATCAATAATGCAGTCGCCAGCAATAGACTTTTTGTTTTCATATTCGATTATTAGTTTAGAAAAATATCTGTTTGTTAGTTCACTCTATTATAATAATGTTTAAGACTGTGCGGCTGTGCATTTCCTAAAATGCGTTAAGCCGTGTTTCCGATTGCAAATATAATATGATTTTTTGATAATTCCTAGCCCCTTCAACAGATAAGTGGGAAAAATACTTGCTTCAAACAACTTATATCGCTAGTTTTCAGATACTTATCTATTTTTAATAACTATACGAAAGTGGATGGGGTAAAATGGAGAAAATGAGGCTAGAACACCCCTGAAACGTTATATCAGTATATTTCAGTGTTCACACTCTGCCACTTTTCAATAACGCACATCGCTCATTATACTTCTCATTATCAACAACTTACAAAAGTTATATTTTTACACCCATCCACTTTTCACTTATCACACATCATTTTTTCATTATTTATTTAGTAATTTTGCAGATGAATGAGCATATACGCCTAAACGCACAAAAAACGTGAGAGGCGGTGTGCATAACAAACAACTGCAAGAAATAAACAAACCATAATAAATATTCATTAACTTATGAAACAGTTCATTTTATCATGTGTCGTGTCTGTGGCAGCCATCGCTCCGTCTCAGGCACAGCAGACTACCAGACAATTGCCTGTCTATCTCGACCAGACCAAGCCGGTAGAGCAGCGCATCGATGATGCCATCTCTCGCATGACGCTGGCAGAGAAGATACGCATCATCCATGCTCAGAGCAAGTTTTCATCAGCCGGTGTACCACGCTTGGGATTTCCTGACTTCTGGACGGATGACGGACCTCACGGAGTGCGTCCTGACGTATTGTGGGATGAGTGGGAACAGGCTGGTCAGACCAACGACTCCTGTGTAGCCTTTCCTGCCCTCACCTGTCTTGCCGCATCATGGAATCCGCAGATGAGCCGCATCTATGGCGAAGCATTGGGCGAAGAAGCCCTGTATCGCGGCAAGGACATGATTCTGGGCCCTGGCGTCAATATCTACCGCACGCCTCTCAACGGCCGCAACTTCGAGTATATGGGCGAAGATCCGTTCCTGGCAAGCATCATGGTTGTGCCGTATATCCAGGGATTGCAGTCTAAGGGCGTATCAGCCTGCGTAAAGCACTATTGCCTGAACAACGATGAGGAATATCGCCATCAGGTCAACGTAATCGTCAGCGACCGTGCTCTCCACGAAATCTATCTCCCTGCCTTCAAGGCGGCTGTTGAGAAGGGTAAGACATGGGGTATCATGGGAGCCTACAACCTATATAAGAATGAGCACAACTGCCACAACCAGTGGACCCTGAACAAGATTCTGAAGGGCGACTGGAAGTATGATGGTGTCGTGGTGAGCGACTGGGGCGGTGCCCACGACCTGGAGCAGTCTGTAAAGAACGGACTGGATATGGAGTTCGGCACCTGGACAGACGGTCTTACGATGGGCGCTACCAATGCCTACGACAACTATTATCTCTCCATGCCTTACATGAAGGCCATACAGGAAGGCAAGTTCACCCAGAAGGAGCTGGACGATAAGGTGCGCCGCGTATTGCGCCTCTTCTATCGCACCACGATGAATCCGAACCGCCCTCATGGTTTCCTCTGTTCCGAGAGCCATTATGCAGCTGCCAGACAGATTGCTGAGGAAGGCATCGTATTGCTCCAGAACAGGAACAATGTGCTCCCTATCAACACCCAGAAGGCTAAGCGCGTGCTGGTAGTGGGCGAGAATGCCATCAAGATGATGACCGTAGGCGGAGGCTCTTCTTCGCTCAAGGTACAGCGCGAGATTTCGCCTCTCGATGGTCTGAAGACGCGCTTGGGCAAGGACGGCATCGAGGTAGATTATGCCCGCGGATATGTGGGCGATGTAACGGGCAACTACAATGGCGTTACAACCGGCCAGAACCTGGAAGACAAGCGCAGCGAGGCTGAACTGATAGCCGAAGCCGTAGAGAAAGCCAAGACTGCCAACTATGTCATCATGTTTGGTGGTCTGAACAAGAGCGATTTTCAGGACTGTGAGGGTCACGACCGCAAGCATTATGAGCTGCCATACCATCAGGATAAGCTGATCGAGGCTTTGGCTAAGGCAAACAGAAACTTCGTTTATGTCAACATCTCGGGCAATGCGGTAGCCATGCCTTGGAAGGCTAAGGTTGCCGGCATCGTACAGGGCTGGTTCATCGGTTCGGAGAGCGGCGAAGCCCTTGCAAGCATCCTTACAGGCGAGGCCAACCCTAGCGGTAAGTTGCCGTTTACATGGGTCAACTCGCTGAAGGAAACAGGTGCTCATGCACTCAATACCTACCCGGGAACCTGGCGCCAGAAAGGTGGAGCCGGCACGAAGGGCAACATCATTGATGAGGAATATAAGGAAGGCATCTATGTAGGTTACCGCTGGACCGATAAGGAGCGCATCAAGCCTACCTTTGCATTCGGTCACGGCTTGAGCTACACCCAGTTTGCCATCTCTAATCTGCGCAGCGACAAGATACAGATGAAGCAGGACGGCACAATCACCTTTACCGTAAACGTAAAGAATACAGGAAAGCGTGCCGGAGCCGAGACGGTTCAGCTCTATATCCACGATGTCAAGTCATCAGTAGACCGCCCTCAGAAGGAGCTGAAGGGATTCCAGAAGGTTTATCTCCAGCCAGGTGAGAGCAAGGATATCAGCATCACCATCAGCAAAGAGGCCCTCAGTTTCTACGATGAGGCATCTTCATCCTGGAAGGCTGAAGCCGGAAAGTTTGAGGCTCTTGTCGGTAATGCAGCCGATAACCTGAAGCTCAAGAAAGCCTTCGAGCTTTTTTAAAAAAGAATGATCCGATTCTGAGAAATTGAACGGAGGGAGGAAATAAATATAACGCATAAAAGTTTGTTACGGTGAAACGCCGTAACAAACTTTTATTGTTTTCCCCTGCTTTTCATCCATTGACAAACTTGTAGAAACGGGGATTTTCAAAAATATCAATATCCTGATTATCAGAAGATTAGCCCACTTGACACCCTAAAACAGGGCGCATGGGTATCTGCAGCATTTACTCCTGAATTTTCGCAAGTTTGCGCCATTACGCCCAGAAAGGCTTATTTCATGCCAATCTGCTTCACGCGCTGCTCGAACTCTTCCCTGTCACAGATGGCACTATTCTTGATTTTGGCGCGATAATTATAGATAGTGTTCACAGAATAGTGAAGGAACTCGGCAATCTTAGAACTGTCCTCGATGCCCAGACGGATAAGGGCAAAGATACGGAGGGTGGTAGAAAGACGGCAGTCATCTTCGAGCACGATACGCTCTTCAGGCTTCAAGAGGGCATTGAACTCCTCAACAAAGTCAGGGAAGAGCTTCAGGAAGGCGGAATCGAAATACTCATACAACTCGCCCATGTAGGCCTCGCCAGCCTGCATCTGCTCCAGCAACTTGTTGAGTTCTCTTGCCTTCACCAGTTTTACTACTCGCTTGCGCATGGTCTCTATCTTGTCGACATAGATGGCACAAAGGCGCAGGAATCGACCAATATATACTTCCTTCATCTTGTTACTCTCGTTGAGTGACTGGTTCATCTCGTTAAGAGACTGGTTCATCTCGTTAAGACGCTCATTTGCCAACTGCAAGGCATGGTTGGTTTCCTTTAGCTTATGATGGGCCGCAGCAATGCGCTTGCGCTGCTTGTTGACATAGTAGAGCAAGAGCATAACCACAAAGAGAAGCAAGGCTGAACACGCTACCATGAGCCGCAGATGCTGGTTGCTCGCTGAAAGTTCTTTCTGATAGCCCTCCTCAATCTGCGTGAGCACAGGCATGATCTGGCGGCTGCGGATAGGCGTATTGAAAACGGTAGCCGACTTCCAGGCAAACTTGATATACTCGTGAGAGCGCTTCTGCTCGCCCAGTTCGGCGTTGAGCAGATTGGCAACTTCCCAGAGAGACCCCTGATCCATCACAGCCAACTGGACATCGCAGATAGCAGAACGCAAGAGGCAGCGGAGGAACTGCTCTTTATCACCAAACTGATTGTAGGTCAAGCCGCGATAAAACTGAACGATGGCATACTGATGGGTGCCCGGTTTCGTCATCGCCAGCCGCTTATCGCTCAATCGCAAAGCCTCCTTCATATTGCCTGCATCGCGTGTCCTCACCTCCTGCATCTGCAGATAAAAATCATCATCATGGCTGAATGTGCTGTCTATTGCAGCCTGATAGGCATTATGCTTGCCGGCATAATATTTCTTCAAGGAAGGAACGTTGGAATAATATGCCATCTCGCCATACAGGTGCTGGCAAGCCCAGAGGTAGTTGCGTTTGCCCTCAGCATCAAGATCAGCGATATTGACAGACTTCAGCAGGTCGTACGATTCGGCATAATCGCCCGTGGTAGATTCCTGGAAAGCAAGCAGCGCCTTGGCATTTCCCACCTTCTTTTTATCGCCCATTCTGAAGGCAAGTTCCATACATCGGTTGATATATTTCAGCGCCATATCGTTCTTGTAGGAGCGGTATTCCTCAAAGAGCGCAAAGCAGGCATCATACTTACTGCTTAGCCGCCTTGCCGCCTTCAGTTTCTGCTCCCAATCGCGAATTCGGGCTTCACGTACCTTCACATAATCAGCCGAATGGGCAATAGCGTTGTCCAGACTCTGAAAAAGCTGCTCTATATTATCTGTTGTTTTTGCTGCAAGAGAAAGAGGCATCAAGACCAAGAGCAGGAAGAAGAATGCCTTTCCCCATAATTCATTTACGCGATACATCAACTTGATTCCGTTTAAGATTGATTCATTTTCATGAGGTTTCATGTGCAAAAGTAATAAAAAAATCGGAAACGACAAATCAAATATAGAAGAAATGTAGATTTCTTCGCATTTTTCGCCTATACCGCATCCACTTTTTATATATCCTCCATTTTTCTTATCCATCTCATTATCAGACATATTTTTATCTAAAAAAGAAAAATTCATCCACATTTTAACATTCGTATCGCGCATCGTATCATCTTTTTTATTATCTTTGCAGAAGATAAACATAAAAATAACAATTAACATAATAAACAATGAGAACAGCACTTTTATCACTCACATTTCTTTTGGCTGGTTCTATGGCAGCACCTGCTTTCGCCCATACCGCAGCCCCTAAGAAAAAAGTAACTGCCACAACCAAGAAAGGCAAGATTCTACCCATGAAGGAGTATATCGACCAACTGATGGCGAAGATGACGCTACAGGAAAAGATTGGTCAGCTGAACCTGATGGTAGCTGGCGACATCACCACCGGCGGCGCACTTGACACCCAGGTAGGCAGCGATATCGCCCAGGGTAACATGGGCGGAGTTTTCAACATCAAAGGCCTCGATAAGATCAAGGCTCTGCAGGAAATCGCCATCAAGAACAGCCGTCTGGGCATCCCGCTGCTCGTAGGTATGGACGTGATTCATGGTTACGAAACGATGTTCCCTATCCCTCTCGCCCTCTCCTGCTCATGGGATACCGAGGCGATGAAGAAGGTAGGCGAAGTATCGGCCAAGGAAGCAAGTGCCGACGGCATCAACTGGACATTCTCTCCTATGGTAGACATTGCACTCGATGCCCGCTGGGGACGAATAAGCGAAGGAAATGGCGAGGATCCTTATCTGAGCGGCGTGATGGGAGCAGCGATGACTCAGGGCTACCAGGGCGTGGATATGCACACAGAAGAGATTCTGAGAGCCAACCGCATCATGGCCTGTCTGAAGCATTTTGCCCTGTACGGAGGCGTTGAGAGCGGAAAGGAATATAACACGGTAGATATGAGCCGTATGCGCATGATGAACCAGTATCTGCCACCTTACGAGGCAGTGGTGAAAGCTGGCGTAGGCAGCGTGATGTCTTCATTCAATCTCATCGACTACATACCTGCTACAGCCAACAAATGGATGATGACCGATGTCTTGAGAAAGCAGTGGGGATTCAACGGTTTCGTGGTCACCGATTACGCTTCTATCGCCGAGATTCTGCAGCACGGAACGGCAAAAGACATCCAGGAGGCTTCAGAACAGGCGCTGAAGGCTGGTACCGACATGGACATGTGCTCCAACGCCTTCGTAAAGCATCTGGCAAAGAGCATAGCAGAAGGAAAGGTGAGCGAGGAGGATGTGAACATCGCCTGCCGCCGCATTCTGGAAACGAAATATAAACTGGGCCTGTTCAGCGACCCTTACCGCTACTGCAACACCAAGCGCAGCAAGAGCGAGATTTACACCGCAGAGAACCGTCAGGCAGCCCGCAATGTAGCAGCAGAGACCTTCGTGCTCCTGAAGAACGAAGGCAATATCCTGCCACTGAAAAAGGAAGGAAAGATAGCCCTGATAGGTCCGCTTGCCGACACCCGAAACAACATAGCCGGTACATGGAGCGTGGCTCAGGTACCATCTAAATATACCACCATCAAGGAGGCAATGGAGCATGCACTTGCCGGAAAAGCCACCTTATTATATGCCCAGGGAAGCAATATCTGGCGCAATCAGGAACTGCAGCAAAACGGCGAATCCGGCAAGCCAATCAACTGGGGCAACGAGGCTGAGATGAAGGCTGAAGCGCTGAAGATAGCTAAAGAGGCAGATGTCATTATATGTGCTATGGGCGAAAGTGCCGAGATGAGTGGCGAATGCGGTAGCCGTACCAACCTGGAGATGCCGGACGTACAGCGCGAACTGCTTGCCGAACTCCTGAAGACGGGCAAGCCTGTTGTGCTCCTCAACTTTGCGGGCCGTCCTACGGTTCTTACTTGGGAGAAAGCCCATGTACCAGCCATCATGAATGTATGGTTTGGAGGTTCAGAGATGGGCGATGCACTCTGCGATGTTATCTTTGGCGACAAATCGCCATCGGGTAAGCTCACTACTTCGATGCCTAAGACCACCGGTCAGGAGCCTCTCTACTACAACCATCAAAACACCGGCCGCCCTGTAGCAGACGATAATGAGAAGTTTGCCAAGTTTGCCAGCAACTGTCTGGATGTAAGCAATGGTCCGCTCTATCCTTTCGGTTACGGTTTGAGCTACACCTACTTTTCATACAGCAACTTCCGCCTGAGCAGCCAGGAGGCCGGCATCAGCCATGAGGAGGCTACCGAATGGCAGGATGGCAAGAAGATTACAGCTAGCGTCACCGTTAAGAACAATGGCTCCCGCGATGCCGACGAGATTGTGCAGCTCTACATCCGTGACATGGTAGCCAGCATCTCCCGCCCTGTAAAGGAACTGAAAGGTTTCCAGCGCATCCATCTGGCAGTAGGTGAAAGCAAGGAGGTAAGCTTTGATATCACCCCAGATATGCTCAAGTTCTACAACGCAGATCTGAAGCACGTGATAGAACCTGGCGACTTCCAGATTATGATAGGAACCAACAGCAAGGATGTAAAGACAATGAAACTGAGCGTGAAATAAACAAGAAAAATCGCCCTGTAAAGAGCAAAGCATAGCTTGAAAGATGCTTTACTTCTTACAGGGCGATTTCTATTGACTGAGCCCACTCCAACAGAAGGTTCAGTTATGGATTCTATCCTTCAGGATTACTTAGTCATCTCGAAACCTACACGCATACCATCGTAATTATTGGCGATAGTACCGATAGCGCTGAGCGTAGAACTGCCCTTGAGGGCACCCATGGTCTTGATGAGGTTGAGCAACTTTGTCTGGTCGAAAAGCAGGCTGATGCCGTTGGTAGTCTTCGTAGCATAGCCCGACATACTCAAGAGCAAGCCCTTCATCTGAATGGCATGAGTCTTCTCATCAAAAGTATAATTACCCTGCCATGACTTGCCGTCAATCTTGGCTGCGAAAGTTCCATCAGTTTTGAAAGTGAAATAGGTATTTGAGCCGCTGAAACCAAACTTGCTGTAATACTCACCCAACTTCTCCTCTACCTTGTTGGCAGCAATCTCACCGCCAGCCTTTGCCAGGAGATTCTCAGAAGTAAAGGCGCATCCCGGCTTGCTGTACTTCCAGGTATGGGCACAGAGATCCTGCTTGCTGAAGGTACCTGAACCGATTACATTATTCAGAATGCCATTGATAATGCTGCTACCTGCAGAGCTGCTGCTGTTAGAGTTCCCACCCAGTACAGCACCCAAGATACCTGCAACGGTTGAGCCTGCATTGCTGGTTGCACTGGTAGATGTAGCGGCATTGCTGGTTGTTGCTGCAGTTGTTGTTGCAGTCGCAGCTGTTGTGTTAGATGTAGCAGAAGTTGTTTTCTTTGTAGAAGTCTTCTTGGTCGTAGTCTTCTTAGAAGTCTTCTTCGAAGTCTTCTTTGTTGTCTTCTTAGTCGTTTTTTTAACCGGCATCATCTCAGACATTGAGGCATTGAGCGCTGCCTCGTTCATAGCGCTTGCGTTGCTGCCAGCTGTGCATGCGAGCACGAGGGCAGCCAAAAGAAATACCTTTTTCATTGCTTTCTATATATTTATTTTATCACTCTTATTTATATATACCCAATACTTCCTATTGTTCTTTCGGGTGCAAAGTTCGCAAAAAAATCGGAAATACGATAAGAAAAATCCCTATTTCGCGGTATGAATCTCCCTAAAAACTCAGCATTTCTGCTCTTTCTACGTTATTATAGACGATTGCGATGACAATTCGTTTAAAAGATAATGAAAAAAATCGTTCAGGAAATACTAATTATCGGTCTAAAGGGGGAAAACTGCTCAAACGATTGCACTTTTTTTTGACATACATCAAAAAATAACGAATAAAACACGTATTTTCATGCATTTTATACCTAGAAATAGGTAGAAACCCCTATCTTTGCAAGCGGTTAACAAATATCAATAGGTTATGAATGATTTAATTAAGGTAAATTCAGAAAATCAGAATCAGGCTATCGATAGATGCCAACAGATTCTTCAGGATCGCCGAGAGGCTCTTGCCTCTAAGGCAAAGAGAAGAGGTTAATACTCTTCAGAAACAAGAAGTAAAGGAGGAAAGATGATGCTCTTATACAATATAAAGACGCATCCTTTCTTTTTAAAGAGAGATTTTTCGAAACGACTCTTAAATGATGAGTTTCAAAAATTTTGGGAAAAGAAAAAAACGTAAAAATCCCGTTGTCAGCCATTTGGCTCGTACAACGGGATTTTTTCGTTTATTATATCAAGTCCGAGATTTTACTTCTCGTTCTTCACTGCCTTCATGATGATCTCGAAATGATTACCACTCTTCAAGATGACATTCTTCAGGAAGTCTGAAATCTCAGATGCCTTCAGATTCTTCACCATCTCCTTGTAATCGCTATGAGTATCAACACCCATACGCTCGTATGTGCTCAATGCACCAAGCCAATAACCGTTAGACTTCTCGCTAACAGCAGCCTGCTTCAGGAGAATCTCCTTTACCTTCTGAAGGTCTTCTGCATTTGGCTGGGCTACGGTCTCGTCCATACCCTTGAAGAAGTAAGGAATAGCGATATCCGACTTCTCTGGGTTCAGCTGAGCCACGGCAGAAATAGAGATGGCAGCCTTGTTATCATAATCGCGAAGCAAACCATAGTTTGCACCTGCATGATAAGCAGCGCTGAGTTCCTCACGGATAGTACGCAAATACTTCATCTCCAAAAGGCGGGCTGAAACATCAGCAAGAACCATATACTGCAAGGTGAATGGAGCCTTGGTATACCAGATCTCTGTTGCCTGGTTCTGTGGATTCTCCATTGCCTTGGTAAAGACATTGCTTACCTTACCCTTAGCATAAGGAATCTGCTTGTTCTTAAGCTTGAAGCCATTGTTTGGCAGACTGGCGATATACTGCTCGATGAGTGGGAGGAGAGTCTTCTCATCATAGTTACCTACGAAATAGAAGGTGAAGTCCTTGGCATTGCCGTAGAACTGCTTACCAATCTCCAGGATACGGTCGTAGTTAATATCCTTTATATCGCTTGCCTCTGGCACACGGGCAAGTTTGCTACCCAAATAGAGGGTGCTCTGAACAGAATCCTGATATACGAGGCTTGGGTTGTTGCTCTTGTTGGCAAGAACAGTAGCCATCATGCTCTTCATATTGTCAAAGCTCTTCTGGTCCTTGCTTACTGCGGTCATCTTGAGATAGATGAGCTGCATCAGGGTTTCGATGTCCTTAGGAGTAGAATTACCCTTCAAACCATGATTAAAAGGACTCAAGCTGAACGAAACGCCAGCCTGCTTACCTGCCAAAGCCTTATCAAGCTCATTGCTTGAGAAATCGCCAAGACCACTAGCATCGAGCACATCTGCTGCAAATGCAGCATTCAGGAAGTCTTCCTTGCCGAAAGTAGAATAGCCCACATTGGCTGAAGCTGCGAAAGCAACCTCATTGTCCTTGAAATCAGTCTTCTTCAATACCACCTTAGCGCCATTAGAAAGAGTCAACTCCTTGAAGCCCAGCTTCTTATTCTCAACAGTCTTCTTAATCTTACCAGCCTTAGGAGCCTGAGCGATGAGAGGTTCCTGCTTAACATTATCCACATAAGCCTCGAGCTTCTCAGCACGTACGTGCTTTACGATGGCAGAGAGTTCCTGCTCTGTAGGATAAACGGCACCAGCCTGCTCGCGCATCATAACCAATGATACAAGGTTGGTATCGCTCTGGCAAACCAACTGCTTGGCATAGCTGTTGATAACCTCAAGAGGCAAGTTTGGAACTACCATCTTCCAGATCTGACTCTCCTCTTCTACTGACGGAATAGGCTCGTTAGAAGTGAAGTTATCCACATACTGGGTGGTAAACTGCTCGTTCTTCATCTTATCCTTGTTGGCAAGCGCCTTGTCAACCTGGCTCATGAATTCATCCTTGGCACGCTGATACTCAGTAGCTGTGAAACCGAACTCATGCATACGCTGTGCCTCGCGGAGAACAGCAGCATAAGCCTCCTTAATCTTTCCTGGCTTAGCAACACCGGTAAGGGTGAAAGCATCCTTAGTACTTGAAATCAGGTATGAACCATCACCGGCATTTGCCTGGAGATATGGACAGTCTGGCTCCAATGCCTTCTCAGCATAACGGGCAGCAATCATAGAAGAAATCACGCTATCCATGTATCCCTTCAGGAGATAGCTCATGTTGCTCTTCAGAGAATCTGGCACAGCATTGTGCTTCATATAAACCTGGAAGAGATCAACCTGCTGCTCCTTATCCTTGTCGATAACATAGATGGCAGAATCATTATCAGATACTTCTACCTTCTCTATCTTAGCGGCATTCTTAGGTACCTTGATACCTGAGAAGAGTTCCTTAATCTTAGCTTCGATATGATTTACATCTACATCACCCACGATGATAATAGCCTGATTGTCTGGGCGATACCATTTGCGGTAGTAAGCACGGAGAGTTTCTGGTTTACAACCATCGATAACGCTCATCAAACCGATAGGAAAACGGTAGCCATACTTTTCGCCCTGATAGAGCTTAGGAAGTGAACGCTCTATCATGCGCTGCTGACCCACGATACGCATACGGTACTCATTGTGTACCACATCGCGCTCGCTCTCGATAGCATCCTCTGTAAGACTGATACCATTACTCCAGTCCTTGAGGATAAGCATACAGGAGTCTACGGCTGTTGTACGGGTAGTAGGAACATCTGTGAAGTAATAAACTGTCTTCTCTACTGCTGTATAGGCGTTGAGATTACGGCCATACTGCACACCGATGCTCTGCAGGTAATCCTGGAGGGAATTACCTTTGAAGTGATCGGTACCGTTGAAGGCGAGGTGCTCGAGGAGGTGAGCCAAACCGCGCTGGTCATCATTCTCATTGATAGAACCCACTTTCTGAGCGATGTAGAAACTGGCTACATGCTCAGGATAACTGTTGTGACGAATGTAGTAAGTCAATCCATTATCAAGACGACCTATCTTCACATTCTTGTCTACCGGAATAGCTGGCATCTGCTGTGCCATCGCTGTACCTGCAGAAAGGAACAGCACAACTGCTGCAAAAATCTTTCTTAGTTTCATCTGATTTTAATTATTTATATATTTATTGATTTCTATATCATTCTTTCTTTATACCTTATTATATATATCATGCTACTTAACAAGTTCGCCTATATATAACGACAAAACCTGTGACATGGTTACTGTCTGCGATGCAAAATTAAGAAAAATAAAAAAGATTTGCAAACATTTTAGAGAATATCTTCCCGATGTATGCAAATCTTAACCTAAAACTAACATTGGAGGCAGAAAACCAATCCTAACCTACATGAAAACTCTTCATCCATGAACCTCTGAAGAGGCGGATAAGGAAGAGGATTCCCCTGAATGTGAGTTCGGTAGCCATCGCTATCCATACTCCCTCCAAACCATAGCTCTTGGAAAGCGCATAAGCCAGAGTGAGGCGCACCAGCCACATGGTACCGAGATTGATCATCGCCGGTTTCCTGGTATCGCCCGCTCCTACACAAACACAATAGGTCACGATGCTGGCTGCAAAGAATGGTTCAGCAAAAGCCTCGATGCGCAAACAGATGGTACCCATCTCACGGATGCTTTCTACCGGAGAAAGAACGCCAATCATCTCAGGAGCAAAGACATACATCACCACTCCCATCACAGCCATCACAGCCATTCCCAGTCCTACTGTCATATAGGCAAAATTCTTGCACAAACCTACTCGCCCTGCTCCATGCGTCTGTCCCACCAGAGTGGTAGCCGCATCACCAATTCCATAACCCGGCATATAGCAAAGACTCTCTGCCGTTATAGCAAAAGAATGGGAAGCAATGGCTATATTGCCAAGAGGTGCCACAATCATGGTACTCACTATCTGCGCCCCACTCATCAATATGTTCTGTATGGCTATCGGAATGCTTATTTTACAGGCATTATGAACATACGACCTGACCCAACGGAAACGGACATGGTCCTGACGGAGATTCAGTATCTTATTCTTGAAACCTGCAAGATAAAGATTAGGCAGAGAGATGCAGACATAAGCCATCGCCGTTCCTAAGGCAGCCCCCACAACACCCAACTTCAGGATATAGATAAACAGGTAATTGAATATCACATCGCAGATGCAAATCAATACTGCCATCACACTAGGTGTATGCATATTGCCCGCAGATTTCAGCATCATCTCGGATATATGATAAAGGAAAACGAATGGAAGTACCAGACCGTATATCAGAAAATAGCGAGAGGAATTGGTGACAATATCAGCACCTCCACCCAGCCAATAAGGCAGATAACCATGAATGCCGACACAGAGAAGAGAAACAAAAATGCTGAACGCCACACCGCAAATCAGCGCATGACGAAACACCTGACGGGCATTTGCAAAATCATTGGCTCCGATAAAATGAGCCACCTGTACTGAAAAGCCAGTAGCCGCTGCACTGAGCAAGCTACCTATAAGCCAGGTAGTAGACTCAATCAATCCGATACTGGCAGAAGCCTCAGCTCCCAGATGACCCACCATAGAAGCATCGATGAAGAACATCATCACCGTAGAAATCTGAGCCAGCATAGAAGGTATACTCAACCCTACAATAAGATTGAGTTTCTCGCGCCGATCCATCTCCCTACCCAGGCGAATCGACTCCATCAAATAATCTGTCTTCTTGCTATAAAGCATAAATTAATTTCTCGTATATCGCTCATACAAAAAAATATGTGCATATATCATTTCAAACATATGCACATACTTTTCTCTAAATCTTTATTCTTATTATTCAGTAATCCACTTCTTGCCAGAAGCTCTCTTATAACTCTTGAGCACCATCTCAAAACGGAGCATTGAATAGCCTTGGATTGAAGAATTACCACTCTCGCCATAAGCCAGCTGGTATGGAATGAACACCTGCCAATGGTCGCCCGGATGCATCTTGAGCAATGCGGTGGTAAAGCCATCGATAAATCCACCGGCCACACTACGGGTAGGATTAGCTGTAGTTGCATCAAAAGTACCCGTAAAACTCTGGTCGAAGACGTAACCTTCCTTATAATTATCAGTAGGAATGAAACGGCCACGATAGCTCACCTGTACCGAATCGGTAAGGATTGGAGAAGTTGTACCCTCTCCCTCCTTCAGAACATGAACGATGATATTATCGCAATCCTTATAAGTAAGGGTCACTAAATTACCATTCTGATCTTTGTTCGGAGTCTGTTTTTCGAACGTCCAGTTCTTATAAACGTACCAGCCGTTAGCTTCGCCCATCTTCCTGGCATAAGCCAATGTATCGGCAAAAGCCTGCTCGTTACGCTCCTTCCAGTTGGCATATTCCGAGACAGTATCATCATCTTCGCTACATGATGACAGTGTGATCACTGCCATCATGAGGAAGAAGAAATATTTCAAACTCTTAAGATTCATCTAAATGTATTTGATTAATTAGAAGTTCTTGATTTCCTTGCCAAGCTTCTTCAATACGCTAGTGATGCTTACGCGCTCCTCGATGATGCTGCGAAGATCTGAGATAGCTACGCGCTCCTGCTCCATGGTATCACGATAACGCAGAGTTACCTTATGATCGTTTGGAGTCTCGTGGTCTACGGTGATACAGAATGGAGTACCGATAGCATCCTGACGGCGATAACGCTTACCGATAGAATCCTTAGGATCGCCATAGTGAGTATTGAAGTGGAACTTCAGCTCGTCAACGATTTCGTGAGCCAACTCTGGCAAACCATACTTCTTATCCAATGGGAACACAGCACACTTAACAGGTGCCAAAGCCTCTGGCAAACGCAAAACAACACGTGTCTCGCCATTCTCCAGCTTCTCCTCGCAGTAAGAGTGGCACATTACGCTGAGGAACATACGGTCTACACCGATAGATGTCTCTACATCGTAAGGTACATAGCTCTCGTTCTTCTCTGGATCGAAGTACTTGATAGAACGGCCGCTGTACTTCTCGTGCTGAGAAAGGTCGAAATTGGTACGGCTGTGGATACCCTCTACCTCCTTGAAACCGAATGGCATCTTAAACTCGATGTCGGTAGCAGCATTGGCATAGTGAGCCAGCTTCTCGTGATCGTGGTAACGGTAATTCTCATTACCCATACCGAGAGCCTCGTGCCAAGCCAGACGAACCTTCTTCCAATACTCAAACCACTTCATCTCAGTACCAGGCTGGCAGAAGAACTGCATCTCCATCTGCTCGAACTCACGCATACGGAATACGAACTGACGGGCTACAACCTCGTTACGGAAAGCCTTACCAATCTGGCAGATACCGAATGGCAACTTCATACGGCCGGTCTTCTGAACACTCAGGTAATCTACGAAGATACCCTGAGCTGTCTCAGGACGGAGATATACCTTGCTTGTAGCATCGCTGGCAGCACCCATCTGGGTAGAGAACATCAGGTTGAACTGACGGACATCAGTCCAGTTCTTGGTACCGCTGATAGGGCAGACAATACCCTCATCCTCAATAATCTGCTTCAGCATCTCCAGATTAGGACCCTGCATAGCCTCAGTATAGCGGGCATGGAGATCATCAAACTTCTTTTGGTTCTCCAGAACGCGAGGATTAGTTGCACGGAACTGAGCCTCATCAAAGCTATCGCCGAAACGCTTCTTAGCCTTGGCAATCTCCTTGGCAATCTTCTCCTCATACTTAGCCATGTGATCCTCGATGAGCACATCGGCACGATAACGCTTCTTTGAATCGCGGTTATCAATCAATGGGTCATTGAAAGCATCTACGTGTCCAGATGCCTTCCATACTGTAGGGTGCATGAAGATAGCTGCATCGAGACCAACAATGTTCTCGTGCAACAATACCATACTCTGCCACCAGTACTGCTTGATATTGTTTTTGAGCTCAACACCATTCTGACCATAGTCATAAACGGCAGCCAAGCCATCATAAATTTCACTACTTGGGAACACGAAGCCATATTCCTTGCAATGGCTTACAATTTTCTTAAAAACATCTTCCTGTGCCATGATTAAATCTTATTTTTTTCAAATTTTCGGCAAAGATACTCTTTTTTCTCGAAAAATTGTTGTATTTTTGCCATAAATTAATAAAATAAGTATTAAAAGCTATATATGAGCGACGAAATTAAAGATAAAAACGGTCTTGAAGAGGAAAAATCGCCAAATTTGGAAAATTCTTCTGCAGAATCTGAACAGGATGCTGCGGAAGATGCCAACGAGGAGATTTCGACCGAAGAACATTCCGATTATAAGCCGGTGAACCGATTCGATGCTTCTGCTGTACATCACCTCAGCGGAATGTATCAAAACTGGTTCCTCGACTATGCATCGTATGTGATCCTCGAGCGTGCCGTTCCTCATATTGAGGATGGTTTGAAACCGGTACAGCGACGCATCCTCCACTCTATGAAGCGCATGGACGACGGAAGATACAACAAGGTTGCCAATATCGTGGGACATACCATGCAGTTTCACCCTCATGGTGATGCGTCTATCGGAGATGCTTTGGTACAGATGGGACAGAAAGACCTGCTCATCGATACGCAGGGTAACTGGGGAAACATTCTTACGGGCGACCGTGCTGCTGCTCCCCGATATATCGAGGCACGCCTCTCTAAGTTTGCTCTCGATGTGGTTTTCAATCCTAAAACCACCGACTGGCAACTCTCTTATGATGGCAGAAACAAGGAGCCTATCACGCTCCCTGCCAAATTCCCGCTGCTCCTGGCACAAGGTGCCGAGGGTATTGCCGTGGGATTGAGCAGTAAGGTTTTGCCACATAATTTCAATGAGATTTGCGATGCTGCCGTCCACTATCTCAAGGGCGAGCCATTCCAACTCTATCCCGACTTCCCTACAGGCGGTGCCATCGATGTAAGTAAATACAATGATGGACAGCGAGGTGGTGCATTGAAGGTAAGAGCCAAGATAGACAAACTCGACAACAAGACACTCGTTATCAGCGAGATACCATTCAGTAAGACTACAGGCAGCCTCATCGATTCTATCACCAAAGCGGTAGAAAAGGGTAAGATTAAGGCACGCAAGGTAGACGATGTTACTTCGGCAAATGTTGAGATTCTTGTGCATCTGGCACCAGGTACCTCATCAGACAAAACGATGGACGCACTCTACGCATTCAGCGATTGCGAAATCAACATCTCGCCCAACTGCTGTGTCATCGAAGACAACAAACCTGTATTCCTCACCATCAGCGATGTGTTGCGCCACAGCGTAGACCGCACTATGGGATTGCTGCGCAAGGAACTGATGATCAGAAAGGGTGAATTGGAGGAACAGCTCTTCTTCTCTTCTCTCGAACGGATTTTCATCGAGGAACGCATCTACAAGGAGCGAAAGTTTGAGCAGAGTAAGAGTCAGGATGAGGTTGTTGCCTTCATCGATTCAAAACTCGAGCCATTCAAGGACAAACTCTTTACTGCCGAAGTAGACGGTAAGGGTATGGTAGAATATGCCTTCCATCGGGAAATTACCCGCGAGGACATTCTCAAACTCCTGGAAATCAAGATGCAGCGAATCCTTAAATATAATAAGGATAAGGCAGACGAACTGCTGATGAAGATTAAAGCTGAACTTGCAGAGATTGAGAACGACCTGGCTCACATGACCGATGTAACTATCAACTGGTTTGAATATCTCAAGGGCAAGTATGGAAAGAACCATCCTCGCAAAACAGAAATCAGAAACTTCGATACCATTGAGGTGACTAAGGTGGTAGAGGCTAACCAGAAACTCTATATCAACCGTCAGGAAGGTTTCGTTGGTACAGGTTTGAAGAAAGATGAATTCGTATGCAACTGCTCCGACCTCGATGACATCATTATCTTTTATAAGGATGGCAAGTTTAAAGTCACCAAGGTAGCCGACAAAATATTCGTTGGCAAGAATATCCTCCATGTTCAGGTATTCAAGAAGAACGACAAACGCACCATCTACAACTGTGTTTACCGCGACGGCAAACAAGGCGATTACTTCATCAAGCGATTCAACGTAACCGCCATGACCCGCGACAAGCTGTATGACATCACCCAGGGTACACCTGGCAGCCGCGTCATCTATTTCACCGCCAATCCGAATGGAGAGGCAGAAATCATCAAGTGTACGATGGAGCCCGACCTGACGAAGAAGCGCCAGAGCATCTTCCTGGAGAAGGATTTCTCTGACATTCTGATTAAGGGACGTGCTGCAAAAGGTAATCTCCTGACCAAGCGCCCTATTCGCCGTATCGGTCTGAAGAGTCACGGCCACAGCACGTTAGGAGGCAGAAAGGTTTGGTTCGACCCAGACGTAAACCGCATCAACTACGATGAGAACGGCCGCTTCCTGGGCGAATTCAATGATGATGATTCTATCTTGGTAGTACTCGACAACGGTGAATTCTACATCACCAATTTCGATGTCAACAACCACTACGAGGACAACATCATCCGCTTAGAGAAATGGGATGAGCACAAGATCTGGACGGCTATCCTTTACGATGCCGACAATCAGGGATATCCATACATCAAGCGATTCACGATGGATGCCACCAAGCGCCATCAGAATTTCATGGGAGAGAACCCTAACTGCAAGTTCATCTTGCTTACGGATACGATTTATCCACTTATCAAGGTTACTTATGGCGGTGTGGATGCCATCCGTCCTGCCGAAGAAATCGATGCCGAACAGTTCATTGCGCAGAAGAGTTTCAAGGCAAAGGGTAAGCGTCTCACGACATTCAAGATTGACAGCATAGAAGAACTGGAGCCAACCCGATTCCCAGAACCTCCTTCTGAGGATAATGATGAGGAACCGGATGGTTCTGACTCAGAGAATGAAGGTGAAAACCTTGATCCAGATGCTGGCAAAAGCGAGCAACAGGTGATTGACGAACTGACCGGTCAGACCAACCTCTTCTCAGAAAAAGATTTCGAAGAAGACCAGAAGGATAAAGACTGGTTATCGAAGCAATAAAAAGCGCAAGGAAAGCAGCAAGAAAAGCGCAAAAGAAAACGCAAGGAAAGCGCCCATCATAAAAAAAAGGAGCTTAAGCCCAAAAAGCTTAAGCCCTTTTTTTTATTATCTAGCCATTTGCATTTCGCGCTTTAGCGTTTCAGCATTTCGCGTTCAGTAAAAAAGAAGCCAGTCCCCCTCCTGCCCCCGTTCCAGGCGATTCCATCGCCTGTCCCCCAGCAGTCAGTAGCCTTCATTTTTACCTTTTATACCCCGCCAGCTTTTTCAGGCAGTATTCCTTAAAGTCATTCCAGTGGTAATAAGGTGCCACATCGCTCTTGATAGGCAAAGTAGCCTCATCTTCATTCAAAAGCACCTTCACCAGCACATCATTCGCCTTGTTTCTATAAAAAACAAACTGCAAATTCGTAGCCATCGGAGTAATCTTATAATCCCACCATTGAGAAGCAATCTTCTCCGGATCCTTAATCTCTTCGCCATATCCATTCAAATCCAGCAAACAGGTAAGCGGAGTAACCATCGTATCGTGTCCATATCTCAATGTAGCGCCCGGATGCGGCAAGGCGATGCAGCTATCCGCCTTCTGGATGATGTTTCTCAAGAGATTGCGCTGGGAGAACGGCTGCACATTGCCCGTATAAGGCGAGTTGCCGTAAGCCATCTGCCACCAGATGTTGGCATTCAGCCAGTTCTGATACAGTTCCTCCTCCGTAAAGAGGTCATAGAGCGAAACCGTGCCTCTCAGTTCCGTGCCTTGGATTGAGCTTGCCATCTCATAAAGTTTTCTGTTCAGGTCACTCTGGTTGATATTCTGCTTCACCCAGGCAGGGTCGTTGAACAGTTCCTGCATCACACGGCTATAGCTAACATGCTTCTGTGCAAATTCCTGCTGTGCCACCTTGATACCCACGCTGTTCTTCAAGCTGTCCAGATATCGGTCGCCCTGGTTCATATAATACATATCATGCTCGCTGGCATCATGGAAGATATGAAGTTTCGGATTCATGCGAAGCATCTGCTGCAAACCGTTCTCCATAGAGAGGATGCATCGGATTACCAAAGTACTTCGGGCCTCAATATTCGTATTACCGGCAAAAATCTCAGGGAAGCGCTCCATCATTCTTCTGGTGATACCCTGATGCTGGAGAGCCCCGAGCGGAGTCAGTTCACCATCGCGCCCCTTCGCCTCCTCACGAATCATCTTCACCTTAGCCAGCGTTTCCTCGCCCTTAGCTGTCAGTTTGCCCTCCTGCTTCGCTTTGAGCAGAGAGAAATAAGGCACATCATAAGCCTTCTTGCCAATCATATAGCGGGAACCATGCCGGCCATAATGGCTCAGATAGAAAGGCTTATAACCTTTAGGAGCCGCAGTCAACTGCTTCTGCGGACCACGATAAGCTACATAGTTACTACCCGAAAGCGTAATATCCCGCTTGAAATCCTCTTGCGGAGTCTGTGCTGTCAGAGGCATCGCCAATGTAAGAGATGCCAACAATAATAGATTTTTTGTGTTCATTGTTATCATATAATTTTGTTTGGGAAACATGCAATTTCATTTAATTCCAATTCATCAGTTTTCTCAGGAACGGAAACAATTCTGCCGCCATCTTCCGATGCTGCAACATACTAGGATGCCAGCTGGCGCCATAACCTAAATCTCCTTTCTGGAAACTGAAATCGAAACGGTAAATATTCTTATCGGTTTTATTGGCATCAGCACAGATTCTATCAAGCACAGTTCGCTGCTTGCTACTCTCCTTATCGCCGAGCATCGGACCTGTCAACATCACAATCTTTGCATGAGGATACTTGCTACGTACCGTTTTAAGAAACATGCGATAATTCTTCTCGTAGAGTTGAATATCATAATTCTTGGTAGAAAGATCGTTCGTACCCAGATTGATACAGACTAACTGAGGCTGATACTTGGCAAAATCCCATTTTTCATCATGCTGGTCAAATAAGGTATATTCATATTGCCAAGGCATGTTATCGGCATCACCTGTCTTCGGACCATTATAATTACGATATACACCGATACCACTACGGGAGATAGAAGTATGCTGAGCCTTCAGACTGTCACTTACGATATTGGCATAAGTAAGCCAATGGTTCTCCGTTTCATCCTCAAAAGGATCAGACTTGTTGATACTTTCTACGCCATAACCGCAGGTGATTGAATTTCCGATAAATTCAATCTTCCGTTCCGGGAGAGCCGGAGCCTCAACGAGCTGACATCCCTTATCAAGAACGAATCCCCTAAATTCCGGTTTACGGAATAAGCCTTCTATCACATACATCACCTTAGCATGATGCACGCCCTTTGGCAAAGCCGCAGCCAGGGTAACAACCGAATCGCGTTCGGTATTAAAGCCCACTTTGAAAGGTTCGCAACCATCAATCTGCGCCATGAAATATCCAGTCTTCGGGCGACACAGCATTTTCAGAGAAGAACCTTGAAAACTAGCCTCAATCGCAGTTCCCGGATAATTGAAACTGGCTACATCAGGATTCTTAGCAAAGCTCACACGCCCAACATACTGAATCATCGGATGAGAAGCCTTTACGATCTCTCCCTCAATAGGAAGAGCAGTTGATTTCTTCACATTTCCAGCCATCATCGTGGAAGAAACCATCAATGTAGCCAGCATCATAACCCATATTTTTTTCATATTCCTGTTATTATAGTTTTTATCTGTCCTTACCATTCAGCCTTCATTTTTGCAATGTAAAGACAAAACAATATCTGTTTGCAAAATTACCATTATTTCTCGTAAAAAGCAAGTAAAACCATCATTTTTTTCATTTTTATTCTTTTTATTCAAATTATTATTGTATCTTTGCACCCAAGAATGCGCTTGTGGCGAAATTGGTAGACGCGCTAGACTTAGGATCTAGTGGTTTAGGCCGTGTAGGTTCGAGTCCTATCAGGCGCACCGAAGAAAATCCTAACTGCCTGATAATAAGCGGTTAGGATTTTTTCATTCTAGAAATTGCCGAGTTTTTGCCGAGTTTTCCGAGCGTTATACTATTTAGAAAACTCGAAGATAATCAGATATTTTGACAAGCAACTCTGACTACAGATAATTAAGTTAAAAAGAAAAATTATCATTATACGAAAAAACATATTCTTTAGCTTGACAGAATCCTGTAATATTACATCTTTTAAGATAATCGTCGGTTACCTTCACTCATTGCTTAGAGACATTATTAAGTTCTCCAACATTCTCTACAATAGAAAAGAGGGTAATTCTTCAGATTGTATCGGATGAAACTAAAATGAAAGCGACAGCATCAGAAGGAATTATAATCAATGCTGTTATAGAGAGCAAAGACATCAATCTATCTGAAGAATATTTGCTTCATTTACTAAAGTCTAATTGTAAAATATCTGACAGAGTAAAATTGGCAGTTCTAATCATATCAGCCCAACCAGAGAATACAGAAAAAGTTCTTACTGCATTAGGTAATCAATATGCTGAGTTAAGCAATAAAGGCAAACGACCAACCATAAAAGCAACATCTTGGAATGAGTCTTTACTAAAATTGCTACAACAACAGAAGTACATATCATCCTACCAGACAACCAAAGGAAAAGAAGAATTCCGAATTTTCCACAAATCAAAAGGATGACCACCGTCTTAGAAATATAAAGTCTGCACTTCCACCATTGGAAGATGCAGATTATTTCTCATTCCACCCTTTGCGATAGACTAAACTTTGATTTTAGCATATAAAAACATCACTAATAATACATACCAATCATACTACAACTATCCCCTCGGCTTGCCGCAAAAATGAGCAACATTTTTCTTAGGGCAATATGCGAATTTTCAGCCGGTTAGCGTGCGAACCGGGGATTAGGCTCCCCCCTGCTATAAAAATGTTTCGTTTTATCGGCGCAAGCGCAAGGTAAAAAATGACCTTAATACATCCCATAAACAAGCATACGACCGCCTCACAACTTCCTGAGATTATTGCTCGAATCTAATAAGGTTCCATCCAGCCTTTCTTCGAGCAATAATCTCAGATACTTGTTTAGTTTGATGAAGGCACATACTCTTTCATCTTAGTTTTCACTTCATCAGGATTCCATTCTGCTTGCATAGCCAGAAGAATGTTCCGATGTTGATATTTTGATAATTCCGTTTCAAGAGATCCGAGAACATCTTGTCGGTCTTCGATTCGTTGTAGTCCATGCTCTGTTGACTACACAGATGAAAGAAGTCTCGCCCATCCTCACCCAACGTGGCAAGTGAGCAACCCACTTTCAGCCATTGGTCATAACCATCTGTTATGTCAATGCCACGCTGTTCTATTTGCTTGCAACAAGCAGCAACTTCTGATAAGATGTCGTTCTCCCTGATGTTCCTATACGATAAATACCGCCTCACTTTTGGCGGCTCCATATAAATGCCTTCGTATGGGATGGCATTCTCGTTAATAATTGGATGCGCATCATAGCTGACACACCTCATTCTTGTGATGTCACTACAAGCTGCATCTATGGTTATCCCCATTCGATAGAAGTCGTGCTGCAACTGTCGGAATTGCAATAAATGCTTCTCTGGATAGCGCAAGGGAATAACTGCAAAAAGTCCGTTGCCACTAACACTCAATGAGCAATAAGCTATCTGAGGTATCACGGCAAGTTGCTCCTTCACTGCATTCCAATCAGATATGGCAGGATTCTCCTTGGCATCCATATCTACACATATCAACCCAGAACGATATTGGATGTTCTGAATAGACCTCGTTGGTTGAAACACTCCACCTATCGTGGCTTGTGGCAACTTTCGCTTCCAACTATCACGCTCTTCTTTGCTTGACAGATGGCGAAGCATCAGAATCTCATACTGACGTTCTTGCGAGAACAGAAAATCTCCAAGAGAGGAGATGGTTCCCTTATTATCCATCACACCATCATAAACAGATACATTTATTGGAAATATGTTCATAATCATCACATTTGTTCTTGGTTGCGGTTGCGTTCTTATTCATCTCCCTGATTCACAGATTGATACATACTATCGCTACCGCAACCACGCAACTTAGTCTACTTTTTTATCACCTTGCTCACATATTGACGACTTACGTCTATTCCTTCTGCAAACTTCGTGATATTCATTTTGTCTATTCCGACTAATGAAACCAAATCCTTAATCAACTGTTCTTTGGTAGGTTTCTTTATCTGCCCTTCACCCACAACAAGATTCAAAGCCTTGGTTCCACAATACTCAAAGTAGCGCATGCACTCCACACTATACAGCATCTCATCAGCAGTTATCTCCAAAGAACTTGGCAAAACAAAGTATTGCCCACCTCCTGCATTATCCGAGCATGATAAGATGTGAGTAATGGCACACCACTTCAACACATGGATTCTCAACTTGGATAGCATCGAAGACAAATAGGAATCAGCATCATCTGTACGAGATATTGTCTCATTATAGTAGTCGATATAAACTTGCTTTGCTTCATTGCTCAACGTAAGTTCCATATCATTAATAGCCAACAACTTCTCAAAGATTTCATTCCATGCAGTTTCATACTTGGCATCCAATATTGAATCAGAATAAAGAGCCTTCTGTATCTCATCGGGATAGGCGAACAACCATCTTTGCACAAAGCCCACACCTGCCAAGTCTCGCTTGAATGCCTCACTGAATACATCGGGTTGGATTCCACCCATGATGCACAGGAAAGGATTCTCGATATACATCGGTGGCTGAGTCTTGCGAGTGACAGGAAAAGTGGTTCCATCCCATATTGATAAGTAATTGCTCACCTCACCACTGTTATGGTATCGTCCCATATCATCTATAAAGCCCTTGATTTCATCCCTATAGAGCAAAAGACCATCTTTCGATTCCGCTCTGCCATCCAAGATTTTATACAATCCTTCTGGAGTCACATCTGAAACCGTCAACTGATTCAAAGTCGGTTCTTCCTCGTCTGTGTTTCGTTTGAATTCCTTGAATTTCTCCCGAAACTTCTTATAGCGTCTGCTTTCTTCTTGATTCATCGGTTGCATCAGAGCCTTGATAGGCGAACTCTTGTTGGAACCACTTGGAGCAACATGACAAATCCAAAGATTGGGATGATTGCGATACTTCCCATCAAAGATTGTCACATGCCTACCACACATCGTGCCAACAACACCAAACACCGCAGAAATAATAAAGTCCCTAGGACATTGAAACACTTCTGCATAATGCTCGATAACCTTCTGCACCTCCCATCGAAGGGCATGTATTGGCAGTTGCTTGGGCAGCGACTCCAACGAATGTTGATTGATATTGAGCATACACCTATTTATTAAGATCAAATACTCGCTCTATATCTGACTGACGATAGAATGACTTGCGCCCCATCTTGATAGGAGCCAGCAATCCCATCTTGTCCCAACGCCACAAAGTGACCTTGGAAACACGATACTTCTCCGTCACCTCCGCTGGTGTCAACAGAGGCGACTCTTCCTTCTGAGGTTTCTGCACCATCTCCTCTTTCCAATTCAAGAAGAGTTCCTTCAAATCCATCGCATCCACCACCAATTGTAGTGGTGCGCCTGTAGCTAAAATGTCTTGAATACGCATCTTTTTACTTTAATTATTTTTGAAATCTGGTGCAAAAGTACGAAACAAAAAGGAATAAAGGGGGCGATGCACAATTAAACTTCATATTTAACACTTTCGTAATAAATATCTGACAAAACAGCCCATTTTATGTTAAATTTGAAAATTTATTATTTTTCGCAAAAACAAAAAACCGCACGATTTTGTATCGTACGGTTCTACAAGATTCAGAAAACCTTGGCTAAATGCAACTTATTGTTTCCTTCAATATGTCATCATCTATCTGGCGATAGCGATTGAATGCCCTACTTCCCTCAACATGACCACTCATCTTTCCAACGATATTCGGGTCACGAACAGCCTTATAAGCTGCACCAACGAAAGTACGGCGAGCCATGTGAGAACTGGCAACATCACAAATTCGTTTCATTTCATTCTCCCCAGTCGTTGAGTTACGAACCTGAACGATTCTTGTGATGCCACAAATCAACAGGATAGCCTTGATGGCATCATTGTATTTCTGTGGACTGATGAAAGGGAATAAACGTCTATCCTTATCAACACCCTCATATTTCTTCACCAATTTCAAAGCACATGGATTTAACGGAATACGAGGCTTCACCGGAGCATCCTCATCGGCCGTCTTACTCGGCACATACTCCAAGATGCCCTGGGTAATGTTTTGAGAAGTCAATCTCATCAAGTCTCCTACACGACAACCCACCAAGCACTGGAAGACAAAGATGTCACGCTGAGTTTCCAATGTTTTCAAAGGAAGTTTTGAACATGCTTTCTTGTCCTCATCCTCCAACTTCTCAAACATAGCTAGCATATCTGTTTCTGCCACGACATTACGCTCTTCCTTTGTAATATAAATAGGTGTGCCATATTTCTCCACTCCTATCTTGATGCCATCGAAAGGACGGTTGGTGGTTCTTTCCGTTTCATACAACCATTGCATAAACGCCTTGAATTTCTTTTTAAGTTTCACAATGGTATTCTCTCCACGGTCTTGCAACTTCACCATTGTATGTACCACATTGATTTCTGCAGGATATTCCTCCAAGATGCTCTCAAACTGCTTTGGATACTTCTCTGACAATGTTTTCTCATTGCGCAGATAATCCTCAAAGTCCTCAATATCCTTGCGAGTCATCTTATCTATGTTCCAAGTAAATTTCTCTTGAAGCACTTTCTTCTTGAAGGCTTCGTATCGTGCCAAGTCTCTTACTAAAACTCGAAAAGCCTTGGTATGGTCATAGGAGAAACGCTTCTTATCCAAGTACTCCTCTGCTAATTCATACATAGAGACTCGCTTCTTTCCTCTTTGTCTTTTCACTTTACCTGTACCAAGAGGATGATGAAAACGATAGACTATCTTATCAAGCCAATCCTCACTAAGATTACTTTTGTCTGCAGCAACAAAAGCATCCATGATAGTTGTCTGCAACTCCCCCAACAACCGAGCTTGTTCTTTATCAAACTTCACTTCGGGAGTAATAAGACGATCTGTGATTACTACTTCACCTCTCGTAGTAATCGCATATCCCTTGGCTTTCGCTTCTTCCTTGGTTACAGAAGTAACCTTATCTGGAACAACCACACCTTGCTTCTTACTTGCATTACGATTAACGAAATATCGGAAATGGCGTGGCTCCACAAACAAGCCACTCTTTACACGATAATCAATCTTTTGACCTTGGTAAAAACGGATTAGGATTTCGCTACGATGCGTCACCTTGTCTTCCTTGGAAGATAGTTTCAAATCAATATTTGCCATACTCTCATTGTTTAAATTCGAGTGCAAAAGTAATTATTTTACATTCGCCCACCAACATTTTTGCCGAGTTTTTGCCGAGTTTTATGCATTCTAACAAAACTTTAGGTAAAATTAAGAAACAATAATTTTTTCTATATCACTTATAATCAGGCAATTATACATTTCTCTAATTTTCATAAGATTTCACAAAAATGTGGCTATCAGGCGCACCGATAAAAATCCTAACTGCTTGATAATAAGCGGTTAGGATTTTTTCATTCTAGAAATTGCCAACATTTTGCCAACATAATTCCAAACTAAATTGAATTGGTTGGCAAAAACAAGTCATTATTTTACATACTTTCACACTATTTCTTGCGATTACACTCACCATAATTTGAGTAAAAGAAAGAACTAACTATTAGGCATATTAGCATTATCAGTAACTTATCATTTACGCTCTACCCTCTTCATTGCTTTCATGCCATAGTTAGGCGAACCATCCATCAAGCCTGTACAACTAATATTTAGTTTAGCCCCATACATAGAGATTTTCACCCCAAACTGAAAAAATCACAAAGAAAATACATTTTCCTCCTGAATATATACCCTATTTTCAAAGAAAAATGCTATCTTTGTAGCTGTTTTAATATAAATGTGTCCTAAGACAATGCCTTACTTTTTAAGTAGGCTCATTTAGGAAAATAAAGAAGGAAACAATGGAAAAATATATAGAGATATTCAACAAGCTTTGGGAACACTCAGAGAATGAGGTTATCGAGTTTAAGAAAGCAGAGACCAACTTTGATATCGATGAGTTGGGCAAATACTTCTCCGCTCTTAGCAATGAAGCAAACTTACGTGACCATGAGTTTGCTTGGATTGTATTTGGAGTTTGGGACAAAAAACATCAGATTATCGGTACAACATTCAAGGATGGTGAAGTTGCACTCAACCGTTTGAAGCAAGATATGTCTCAACACACCACAGACAACCTCATCTTTAGGGATATTGTTCCTATTGAGGTTGAAGGTAAGCGTGTTTTGCTTTTCCAGGTTCCTGCATCACCACGAAATATCGTAATGCACTGGAAAGGTGTAGCTTATGGTCGTGATGGCGAAAGTCTGAAACCACTAAACCAAGCAAAACAAGATACTATCCGCCAACAGCCACCAATACCAGATTGGACTGCTCAGCTCGTACCAAATGCCACGACCAATGACTTGGATGAACTAGCCGTAGCTACAGCTAAAGTCATGTTCAAAAAAGTTCGTTCGTCAAGTATTCCTGCCGAAGAAATAGATGCGTGGAGTACAGAAGAGTTCTTGGCTAATAGTATGATGATGCGAGAAGGGAAGATCACTCGTGCAGCCATTCTACTATTGGGTAAACCCCTTTCTATTCAAAAGATTCATCCTGCCGTAGCACAAATCACTTGGACATGGGAAGATGAAGAAGGCATCGTACAAGATTATGAGCATTTTACAATACCTTTCATCTTGACCGTAGATAAGGTGTTGAGCAAAATACGTAACAAGACTATGCGTGAGTTGCCAGGTGGAACCCTGTTCCCTGACACCATGAAACAGTATGATGAATACACCATACGAGAGGCATTACATAACGCCATCGCACATCAGGATTACACCTTACAGCAGCGAATTGTTTTTGTAGAAGGTCCTAGTACCTTATATTATGGCAATGGTGGCAGTTTCATTCCAGGAACAATAGAAAATGCCCTGGAGCATAAAGGACCTCAATTTCATTATCGTAACGATTGTCTTTGCAAGGGCATGGTCAATTTCAATATGATTGATACAGTAGGACGTGGTATCAAGAAGATCTACACAGAGCAACGCAACCGATTCTTTCCAATGCCAGATTACGACATCGACAACGAACATCGTACTGTTGGCGTAACTATCTATGGCAAAATGATTGATGAGAAATATACCAACTTGCTAAAGAGCAACCAGTCTTTGTCACTAAAGGAATGCCTTTGGCTAGATGCCGTACAAAAGCATCATCCTATCACAAAAGAAGCAGCCAAGCTACTATTTGATAAAGGTTTGATTGAAGGACGTGCTCCACATTATACCATATCATTAAAAGTAGCCAAACTGACAAACCAGATTGGTCACTACACAAAAGAGAAAGGACTTGCAGAAAAAAGTATCCAAAAGCTATTATTGCAATTGGCACATAATGCAGGAAAAATGGGATTTTGGCGCAGAGATGCATTCGAAAGTCTTCAGCATGTTTTTCCTGCAAATAATAGCCATGATGAAAAATTACGAAGAATAGGTCGCCTACTAATTAATATGGCAAAAGATGGCCTGCTAACAAAATCACCCAATGGTAAAAAATGGATTATAAGCCAAAAAGGTGAAGAAGAATTTGGAGCATAAGAGCTATCATATTTCAATCCTTATTGCAGTCGTTTGCGGTCGTTTGCGGTCGTTTTTGTGGTCGTTTGCGGTCGTTTTTGTGGTCGTTTGCGGTCGTTTGCGGTCGTTTGCGGTCGTTTGCGGTCGTTTTTGCGGTCGTTTGCGGTCGTTTTTGCGGTCGTTTTTGTGGTCGTTTGCGGTCGTTAATTCGGCTATTTGAGGTCGTTACTTGGGCATAACTCATGTAACCAGCATGTAACTGAGCAACTCGAAATAGCCCTTAATCAATGCAAAAGCCCTTTAAAACGGTGCCTGACGCATGTAACTGGCATGTAACTGGATAAAAAAAGAGAGTGTGTCATAAGTCCATGACGCACCCTCATCAACTTAAATTAACGTGACTCAGTTTATCCTTCTCCTCAAGCAGAGAGATACCTACATCATCCCTTCCAGTTTTTCCTGTGCCTCGCGCATATCTTTTTCAAAATTCACATGGTCTAGAAGGAATTCCGTTCTGCCTTGAGAAAGAAGAAGATAGAGCTGCGGATTCATACCCTCTACATACTGGGCGATGGCATACTCTATATCATCACGCTGCGTAGGATTGGTGGAAAATTCAAAAACCCTGAGCTTCTGATGAATAAAGCAATATGCCGACTCTATACTATCTCTGGTGATGCCCCCTGCCAAGAGAGCATCACCATTATTATTCTGATTCATTCTGAATATCCTTTCTATTTCACGCCCTTCATCGACAAGGCGATGCGCTTGCGCTTCAAATCTACTTCTGCCACTCTCACCATCACATGCTCATGAAGCTTTACCACCTCAGAAGGATCCTGAATGTAACGGTTTGACATCTGGGATACATGAACCAGACCATCGTTGTGGACACCTATATCTACAAAGGCACCAAACTTGGTAATGTTGGTAACAATGCCCGGCACAACCATGCCTACCTGCAAATCCTCTATCTCCTTGATGCTGGCATCAAACTCAAACTTCTCCACCTCACCACGAGGGTCCAAGCCCGGCTTGTCAAGCTCAGCCATGATATCGGTCAAAGTAGGCATACCCACCTCGGCACTCACATATTTTCTGATATCAATTTTCTTCTGCAGCGCCTTGTCTTCTACCAGCTGCTTCACCGTTACGCCCTGATCTTTCGCCATCTGCTCTACCAGCGCATAGCGCTCCGGATGAACGGCACTGTTATCCAAAGGATTCTTAGCGCCTGGAATGCGGAGGAAGCCGGCACACTGCTCAAAGGCCGAAGGACCCAGACGTGGCACCTTCTTCAACTGGGCACGGGAAGCGAAGGCTCCATTTTCGCGGCGATATTCCACGATATTCTTGGCAAGCGTAGGTCCCAAACCGCTCACATAGGTCAGCAGATGCTGCGATGCGGTATTCAGGTTGACACCCACCGAGTTCACGCAACTCATTACCACCGTATCCAGACTCTTCTTCAACTGAGTCTGATCCACATCATGCTGATACTGTCCCACACCGATGCTCTTCGGATCAATCTTCACCAATTCAGCAAGCGGATCCATCAGTCTTCGTCCGATGCTCACAGCACCACGCACGGTAACATCCTCATCCGGGAACTCATCTCTTGCAATCTTCGAAGCCGAATAGATAGAAGCGCCATCCTCGCTCACCACATAGATATCTACCGGATGAACGAAATCGATGCTATGCAGCCAGTCGCTGGTTTCGCGGCTTGCCGTACCGTTACCTACAGCCATTGCCTCCACCTGATACATCTTTACCATGCGCTGGATGGCAGCCGTAGCCTCGCTCTTCCTGTTGCGGGGAGGATGAGGATAAACGATTTCATGATGAATCAGATTGCCCTGCGCATCGAGACAGCAAGTCTTGCAACCATTGGCAAAACCCGGGTCAACCGCCATTACGCGTTTCTGCCCGAGAGGAGCCGCCAACAGGAGCTGGCGCAGGTTTTCGGCGAACACGACGATAGCCTCCTCATCCGCCTTCTGCTTGCTGAGCGCAGCAAATTCGGTTTCAATGCTAGGCTTCAGCAGTCGCTTAAAGGCATCATCTACCGCTTCACCCACCAGCGTCTGGCACTCACCGAAACCATGTACATAGTGGCGCTTCAGTTTATCCTGACACTGCTCATCATCAGCCGAGATGCTGACACGCAAGAATCCTGCCGCCTCGCCTCTACGCATAGCCAGCAGTCGGTGCGAAGAACATTTCTTCAATGGTTCTGAGAAATCGAAATAGTCGGAGAAGCGCTGCGCCTCTTCCTCATCCTTCTTCTTGGCTACCACCTTAGAAGTGATGATGGCACCACGTCTGAACTCGCCGCGAATCTGATTGCGGCTCTGCTCATTCTCGCTTACGGTTTCGGCGATGATATCCTTGGCTCCCTGAAGTGCAGCCTCCACATCCTTCACCTTATCGCCCACAAACTTTCTGGCAGCCTGTTCCGGATTGCGCTCACGCTGGAAGAGGAGCAGCTGTGCCAGAGGCTCCAAGCCAGCCTCACGTGCTATCTGGGCACGGGTGCGGCGCTTTGGCTTATAAGGAAGATAGATGTCTTCCAGTTCGGTGGCATCCCAGCACTGTTCGATGCGTTTTTTCAGTTCATCCGAGAGTTTTCCCTGTTCCTCGATGGTTTTGAGGATAGTCTCTTTTCTCTTCGCCATCTCAGAGAGTTTCTCGTTAGCCTGTGCGATGGCTTCAATGTTTACCTCGTCCATATTACCGGTTTTCTCCTTGCGGTATCGCGAGATAAACGGAATGGTGCAGCCCTCTCCGAGCAGCGCCAAAGTATTTTCTACAGCCTGCTCCTTCAGATTGAGCTGGGCTGCTATCAGCTTTGTAAATTGATTCATTTATGATATTTATAAAATATGATTCAAACTGTTTGTTCATGCAAAGATAGAGAAAAAAGTTGGTTTGCCCAAATATTCCCTCATATTATTTGGCGGTTTCACTAAAAAATCGTAGCTATTCTTCAAAAACAGCTTTAGATACATTCAGCACACCTGCTTTTTATTGATTTACATCAACAATACGGCTTGTTTTGCAAGAAAAACAGAGAAATCGTTTTGAGTTTCAAGTTATTTCCTATACCTTTGCTGCCGAATTAGAGAGTGCAGAGCATATTTTGGATGTGCTTTGCTATCATAAATAAAGGGGCTGAAAAGCTACCTGATTAGAGTGATAAAATAAAGTAATAATTAAAAGAAAAAATTGATTATGAAGAAGATTATGTTGAGCCTTGCTATGGCTCTCGTTTCAGTTTGCGCTAGCGCACAGGTTTACATCGGTGGTACAGCTGGTATTTCCAGCAACAAGATCGGTGATGGTGACAGCAAAACAGCTTACACCTTGATGCCAGAGATTGGTTACGAATTCAACAACAAGTGGGAAGCAGGTCTCGAGATTGGTATCAAGAAGGGCGATGTTTGCGAACTCAGAGAAGTAAAAGAAGCAACAACATTCATTGTAGCTCCTTACGTACGTTACACAGCCGTAGAAACCAAGTTGGTTAACCTCTTCGTTGAGGGTACAATCGGTTACGGCAGCGTCAGCAAGGGCGGTGGCGATTCTTACGAAGTAGGCATCAAGCCAGGTTTGGCTGTTAAGCTTTCAGACCACGTAAACTTCATCACAAAGGTAGGTTTCCTCGGTTACAGAGGTTATTCTCCTGACCATGGTGACAACTGGTCAACATTCGGACTTAACGTAGATGCGAGCAACATTTCATTTGGTGCTATCTACAAGTTCTAATCTTAGGGTGCTCATTTACTCATAAGCAATAATATCAGGGGCGCAAGCGATTCCTTTCCAGGAAACAGCTTGCGCCCCATTTTTTATCTGCAAGCGAACACGCTTTTACTCTTCACTCTTCACCTTTCCTTCGGAACCCCCAGTGTTTATCGGCATTCCGAGGGGTGAAGAGTTTGCAGCAACTCTTCACCCACTCTTCACCACTCTTCACCGATTCCAAAGACCAGCAGGCGTAAATTGCAGCGCAAGACCGCTAGGTGTCAAGGAGAGAAGCAAGACCGCCAGGCGTTCCTGAGGAGGGTGCGCCATAAGTTTGGATAATAGTTTGGCGCATAACAGTTGACCATCGCATGCACATCACCTGTTGTGCATGCGCATATCAGCTGTTATACAAGCGCACAACAGCTGTTGTGCGACCGAAGATACTGGCTGTTCCAACAACATATCCTATCTCTTCCAACAACATATTCTTACTCTTCCAACAACATATCCTAGCTCTTCAAACAACATATCCTTACTCATCCAACAACAAGAAAAGGGCGAATCATAAATTTATGACACATCCTCCGCCGAACCAGCCAAGGTGAAGAGTGGGTGAAGAGTGCCCAAGAACTCTTCACCCCTCGAAACGCCCATAAACACTGGGGTTTCCGAAGGAAAGGTGAAGAGTGAAGAGTATTTCCTTTATCCCTTACTTACAACATTTTTACAGGCATTTACGCTGACTGTTGCAGTAGAACAGCCAACTGGCGAGTGTATGGCTAGTCAGCTGTTCTTCATTCGCCAGTACACTATTTCCGATTAACAGCCAACTTATTCCTCGGCAAAATACTCTTCCATAACTAGGCTATAATCGCTACATACTGATAAAAATCTCTGGCAATTATTAGAAATAAGGGTAAAGGAAACTTTTAGCAAAAAGCTTGAAGCTTTGAAAGAAAAAACATAAATATGCACCTTGGAAGGTGCATATTGCGCATAGATGTGCACCTTCCAAGGTGCATATGCTACAAATTTAAAGAGCGCAATAATCAAATAAGGGGCGTGCTTAAATGAGCACGCCCCCAGACGAGAGATTTTATGTATTCTTTTCACAAAGAATCCTATTAAACATTATGTATATAATTTTATTTCATGATGGATGAACTCTAAAAAAGAGATTCTGGCATACTAGTTGTCAAGACAAACCAGTTATTTGGATTACTCTCATCAGTCAACTTTATAGAAGAAGGCTGTTTCGTTGTACCTTCCAGCAACTCGATTTTATAAGTCTTGGCCACGCCGGCTGCATGACTTCCCTGATCACCAGTCAGTGCATAAATCATATACATCTGACCCCAACCATAGAAATACTGACCATTCGCACCAAACTTGCCAGGACAAGCAAATGAGATATGATCATCGTCAACGATAGTAGGAGTAATGTCAATGAACGAAGCATAGCCTGCCACATTGAACAAGATTCCCCAATGTCCTGCATAGCCATCAAACGCAGAAGTGGTAAAAGCAGCATATTTGCAAGGAGAATAATACTTAGAAACCTCCTCGTTACCAGCATTCCAATACGCCTGAGTATAGCTACCCATATTAGCTACAGAGAAGAACCAGTCTCCACTGATAACCTGCTCACTGATAGGAGGAACAACGCCCAACATCTTTACAGCGGCATCTGTGGATTCAAACTCATAGTTATCGCCCCCTTTATAGTTGAATCCCTTGATAGTAACGCCATTAAGAGTTATTGGCTTATAAAACTCAATCCCCTTGTCTGTTACGATATAAGGAATCGTGGTAGAGCCATCCTCGGCATTAGAACTAGTGAAAGTAATGGTACGATAGCTTGATGTAGCTACATACTTGACATCATTCACCTCGCAAGTATATCTAGGGAACTGCATCTCCTGCTCCAAATCATCTATCTGATTAATGGTCTCAGTCCAATCGGCATCCTTCGCCATAGGAGTCATCACTATTTTTGTACCACGCTTCTTGCCAAGCATGACTACAGAATCAGCAGTGGCGGTAAGCACCCGGAACTCCAAGTCACCTTCCATACCCTTACCATTATCACCAATACCATCAGGGTTAGCTGGATCGGAGAAGAAATGAATCACCTTATTGTACTCATCAAAAGACAGAACGATACTAGCACTCTGCTCCAATTTATAATGTGATGTGGCTTTCGTGTCTGCACCCAAAGCATCGCTCATGGCAGTAACATTTCCATCTGTTCCAAATTTCAACAACAGATTATATCCACCATACTTGGTATTAGCCTTAGGATAATATTTCATCAGCCATCCATTCTCTGCAGAAGTAAGAACCGTCTTATACTCTGCTATTGCATCATTCACTCGCTCTGCAGAAGGTTTGTCGAACACTTCATCTATGTCGTTGGAACAAGATGTGAAAGACAAGACCGCAATCAGCGTAAATAATATGTTATATATTTTTTTCATATCCGTCTTACTTTAATGTTTCTAAATCCATTGCCTTTACTTCTGCCGTACGACGCAAGATAACTTCACGAAGCTTGGTAATATCCATGCCCCAAGTGTTGGCAAAATATTCCTTGAGAATGTTAAATTTCTGAATAATAGCTTTATAGCCACTTGCATCCTTCACTATAGGATTGCCGTCTGCATCAAGCACATAATCGCCATTTGCATCTGTTTCGTATACAATACCTGCACTCAGTATTTTTTGCCATGCTGCTTCTGAATGGGTTACATATTGGGCAAAAATCTCAGCAAAGTCCTCATTATACTCACCGCTGGCATAACCGGATACAAATCCCATGGATGGAGCTTTTTTATCCTCTACATTCACCCAACCTGAAGTCTGATACTTGCCGGCAGAAACTGTCTGGAACTCAGTAGAATAATTCTTTTTCTGAGTCAGAATATGACAGAACTCATGATTCATTGTATGGAAGAACCAGTAATTCAGATCGTATGTACCTTTTTTCTTGTCAACGAAAGGATTTTCTGGATCTATGATTGGATTATCAACATCGATAATATTTACATTATACAAAGTTACTTTCAAGCCACCCTCAGCAGTACCCATCACAATAGAAGACTGAGAATCATAAGCTGCTGAGCCAACCAACTGCATCACACGAGGAGAATAGGTCTTCATAAACTGATCGCCCATCACTTCCTTATAAGCATCCAGCCAAATATGCTTGACCATAATAGCCAATGCCTTAGACTTATTAAAATCGGCAGGTGCAAGATTATAATTGTTGTCCGTCTCCTTGTCACTATATCGATAGTTAAAGCGGATATTATAGGTATCCACATAGTTGGTCTTGAGCCACTTGTCAAAGTCATTCTGCTCTTCCTTATTCTGCGTATCGAAAATACTCTTAGAATCAAGACTATCGTCTGAGCAGGCAGCAAACAGAGAGACTGACGCTATCAGTATGAATAATTTTATATATTTCATAGTTTACTCATTTTTTATTTGTTAGACTCTTCTCTTGGATTTGCAGGTAATCCTGCCTCAATTACATCATCTGGCAATTGAATCGCACCTCGCAAGTCACCAGCCTTGAATACAATAGGAGACTCTTCGTCAACATCATGGCTGAACTCAATGCCATAGCGCTTGATGTCAAGGAAGCGAAGACCTTGATACAGGGTCTCCAGTCGACGCATCTGTAAGATGAATTGCAAAATATCCTCTTGGGTACCAGCCTCAACCGTGAATCCCTGTGGATGGAATGTCTTACGAATGCTATGTTCCAAATTGGATTTTGGTGTAACAGGTGCATACGGCAAGCTTTCGATAAAAGTCTTGATACTTTCAACTGTCATTGTTGGGCGTTTTGCCGTACCTTTCGCAGTCCCAGTATGCGACACAATCCAAGTATTGATATCTTTCACTGCATTATCATACTCCTTCTTCATGGCATAAGCCTCAGCACGACAAAGAAGGGTTTCATCAGTAGTGAACACAGCATCTACAACATGAAGATATCCAGTTTGAGCCACCTTATCAGCAAATTCAAAATGTTCAAACATCTTTGGGAAGATAAGAATACGGGCATTGCCAAACAACAAGTTTGACTGGTAGAGAGTATTGTCTTCGGATCCCCTTCCCCATGGCATCTTAGCCCAAATCGTTTCATACAGACATACATTTTGATTGTGACAAAAACGCCCTTCATTACCACTGACATTTCTACCAATTCGACTATATGCCGTCATCAACAAGAGGTTTGCATTCTCTGATGAAGAAATATAGCGATTCTCCATATCCTCTGAATTAGACAAAGACATAAAAGGCACATAGTTGCGCAACAAAGAGGCTGGATTTACTCCAAGCACCTTGTCAGCATATTTTATCACTTTGTCATAGTTCATATAGTACAGGTTGAAACGAGCAGCAAAAGCATACGCAGCCTTCTGGTTGAAATGATACTTAGGCTGGGTATAGATATCATCGCTCACATCAGGCAAGGCAGCCTCAATATCTGCATCAATCTGCTCATAAAGTTGCTTCAGTGTACCACGCTTATAATCAGGGTTTACAGTTGTCTCAGGCTTTGTTGGATAAGGAAGTCCCATGCACTTCTCTGCATTATCTGGATTATAAGTCATACAGAAAGTTGTAGCAAGACGATACATGCTATAGGCACGACAGAGCAAAGCCTCAGCTCTCTGCGCCTTTAGCGATGCTGGATTACCCATCTCATCGATGGAAGCCAAAGCCTGGTTGGCTGCTGCAATTGCAGAATAATAACCATTCCACAAACTCTTTGGGCAATCATTGGTTTGAGCTGTAATTGGCTGAAAACGATAAACCTGCTCTATTTCCTGATTGGTACTATACTGCTTTCCATTGTCTGCATAATCATCTGAGCTCCATTCCAATATCAGATTGCTGCTTGCAGTTGGGTAAGCAGACACAAGCAGAGAGGTCACCTTTTCCTCGGTATTTACCTCGGCACGATCATCTGGCAACTTGTCCAGGAAGCTGTCGCATGATGTGACCAATGACAATGCCGCAAAAGCCACCGATGCTATATATAATTTATTCTTTTTCATAATTATCTCTCTTTCTTTAAAGTCCTACTCTTAATGTCAATGTAAACTGACGTGGCATTGGGGTTGCCACACCACCAGTGTTGAAAAACTCAGGATCCTGTCCGTGCAACTTCTTGTCTGAATAAATCAAGAACAAGTTAGTAGCCTGAAGTTTCAAATTAACGCTGTTCAAGCGAAGGGCCTGAATCCACTTGCCTGGGAAATCATAAGCCAAAGAAATCTCCTTCATGCGAATGAAATCACCCTTAGCTACGCGAGCCGTAGAATAGTTATATGCATTATAAAGATAACCAATATAATTGTCATTCTGCTTCATGCGCTGGTCTGCTATGACTGGCACATCCGTATAAGCTTCATCACCGGCTTGAGTCCAACGATTTATAAATTCCTTTGGCATGGCAGTCATGTCTGAGTATGAAGAACTGAAAGCTGGATCAAGACGTACTTTATTTCCTGCAGCGTATGTAATGAACACATTCAGTTTAAAACCCTTATAAGAGAAGGTGTTTCCGAAACTGCCGTTAATGGTTGGGTCTGTTGGACCTTCATACTTCAAGTAATCTGTTGTAGTTGACTGGAAGTAGAGATCGCCACCATAGCTTGTCTCCTCGCCATTCTGATTCACAACGATAGGCAGACCTTTTTTGTTCAATCCCTTGAAATCAATAGAGAACAAAGAGCGAACAGGATAGCCATTCATTGTGAAACCGGTACCTGTAATCATCTGCATGATGTTAGCACGTGAATCCAAGTCGGTTACAGTATTCTTTGAGTGAGAGAAAATGAAGTCGGTACTCCATTTAAAATCCTTGGTTTCAATGTTGCGAGTGGAAATAGTCAACTCCTCACCATGTGAACGCATACTTGCCACATTGGCATATTTATAGATCTCACCACCAACACCCATGGTACGCTTAGGACCAATCAAATCATAATTGTTGCGGCGATACCAATCGAAAGTCACATTAATGCGGTTATTCAAAAAGCCCATATCCAAACCGAGGTTCAACTCATGCTTCTTTTCATAGGTCAAATCATCATTACCCAAGCGATAAATCTCAAGTCCAGTCTCCTTGTCACCGGCAAATGGACGCCAAGGGTTGTAACTCTGTATCACTACCAACGAGTTAGAAACGGAAGCAGGACCTCGATCAGCTGTCAATGAATATGATGCTTTTAATGTAAGATGGGAAAGAACAGGATTTAACTTAGCAAACCAACTCTCCTCATGAGCATTCCATGCTCCAGACACGTTCCAAGTAGGCAACCAACGAGCTGAGCGACTCTTACCCAACTTATTGGAACCCTCATAACGAATGGTACCATTAATTGTGTAGCGACCCTTATAAGAATAGGTGGCAGTACCAAAGAAAGAAGCCTCACGCTGATATGAATTATCCAAACTATAATATTGACCATTCTCCTCCGCCAACTGCTTGAAGAAGTTATAGTTGAAAGCAGGGAGATAACCCATATCATACTGCATGCCAACGCCATTAAAATAAGAACGGCTACGGTCGAGTGAATTGATTTCCAAACCACCGAATAAGTTCACGATATGGTCTTTGTTGTATACATCATTATAGCTAGCTGTGGCACGGAAGTCCCAGCTATTCATCTTATATTTGGTCTCACGATAAAAACCACCCTTTTCCAATACAGAGAATGGCAAAGAGTTTGCCTTGTCTGGATCGGTATACAGCCATGGGTTTGCATCACGCATCGTAGCATCATCCATCGCACGATAGGCCCAAGCCTGATTACTCTGGTCAGTAATGGTAGCGGCATTGGTCGTTGTAGAATACTTGTAAGCGCCCAATACTGCGAGTTCTACTTTAGAGATTGGCTTATATTTCAATTCGCCCTGGAATTTCATGTCAACCACATCCAAACTCAAATAGTTGTTTTCCAATTCACGGAAAATATTGAACGGAGCATAGTTACGCACATAGAGTTCATTAGGATCCATGGTACGAGAAGTGTTCAACGCATAAGAATATGGGTTGATATCAAAATCACGAGACACCTCACCTGTCACATTATTTACAGACTGTGAAGTAGTACCAGGAGCGCGCTGCTTACGATAGGAAGCATTAGCTATGGCATTGAAAGACAATTTCTTCGAAATATTGTAAAGAGCATTTACATTGGCTGTATAACGCTGTACCTTGCTCTGCTTAGACCATCCTGGATCGTTCATCACACTGAAAGATGTATAATACTGAGCCTTATCGGTACCAGTAGACATGCTGACGGAATGATTCTGGGAGATACTATTATTGAAGAGTAAGTCAAACCAGTCGGTATTTTGGTACTCAGCCTTCTGGAGATAGCTATTCATCGCCTCCTCAGTATTAGGCAATCCAAATTTTCCCGTCTTCGAATCATATGTATTCATCAGGTGATACATCTTGCCAAAGACACCACTGTTAGAAGCACGAAAACTCTTTTCAAAAGAGAAATAACCATCGTTGTACATCTCACGATATACACCCATCTGATCCTGAGAATTCATGATATTGAAATTGCGGTAGCTTGGCTTCAAACGCATGGTGAATTCACCAGTATAGTTGATACGGTTTGTACCAGCTTTACCTTTCTTGGTTGTAACAACGATGACACCAGCCATGGCACGTGCACCATAAATAGAGGTAGCAGAACCATCCTTCAAAATCTGGAAACTTTCAATATCATCAGCATTCAGACCTGCTATGGCTGAAGATATAAGGGTCTCTGCGTTACCAGAAGACAAATCATCAGCATCAACCTCAGTTACGTCCTCCATGATAACACCATCTACCACCCAAAGAGGTTTTGAGCTACCATAAATAGAAGTAGCGCCACGCACACGAATCTTTGGAGCTGTACCGAAAGTACCTGAGACGTTCTGCACAGACACACCGGCCGCTTTACCTTCCAAGGCACGACTGATGTCTGCGACACCATCCAACTTTGTCTTGTCGCCAGAAATTTTTGTAGTAGCACCAGTAAACAAACGCTTATCCATCTTCTGCATACCCGTTACAACCACCTCGCCCAAACTCTTGCTATCTGCCTTCAGGCGGATAGTCATCTTGGCGGCTGGAGTCAAGGTCTGGCTCTGCATACCGATGTAGCTAACTACAAGTTTTTTACCAGCAGGTACCTCCAAAGAGAAGTGACCGTCAATATCGGTGACGGTACCTGTACGTGCCGCTCCGGCGACTACGACAGATGCACCGATGACAGGTTCACCATCTTCCTGAGAAACTACGGTACCTGTTACTTTCGTTTGAGCCAATACCCCCCCCACAAAAAGGAAGAGATTGACTAACAAGAAAAGCAATCTTTTTTCCATAAAATCTTCTCTAAATAATTAAACAACTCTTATATAACTTTATATATTTATTTTTTCTCTTCTTACATTTTTTAAGCCTCTCTCGTTGCTTTACGGGTGCAAAGGTAAGAAAAAGTATTGGATTAATGCAAACCTTATCGATATTTTTATAGAAAAAAGTTAGTTTTTCTTGATTTTCGTCAACATTTAGAAATATTGTCTACACTTTTAATAGAAAAAAGTCAGAAACAATAGATTTAAGCAAAGTTTACGAAAAGAAAACAAAAATGTTCTAAAATACAAAAAAGGCAAGGTTTCTGTAAAACCCCATTCAGAAGTTTCTCAGAAGTCTTGCCTTTCTTTACCTATATTTATTACTTAAGTACCTTTATCAGCCACTTGATTATTGATATTTTCCGCTTAGATATTTTATTCAAAAAACATTTTTATTTCTTAAGCGTAAATTCAAATTTCAAGCCGCCTTCCTGCTGATTGCTCACACGGATGGTTCCGCCATGCAGGAGAACGGCATTCTTGACGATGGCAAGACCCAAACCGGTGCCACCCATCTTGCGGCTGCGTCCCTTATCTACCCGATAGAAACGCTCAAAAAGACGGGAGAGATGCTCGGCAGGAACTCCCTGACCATTATCACAGAAGATGAAATGCCACTTATTGCCCTGCTCCTTGGCACTCAACGTTATCTTACGTCCTTCGCCGGCATAAGCTATGGCATTGTCGGTAAGATTGCGGAACACACTGTAGAGCAGACTGCGGTTGCCCTTCACAATAATATGCTGGTCGGGAAGAAGATTCTCAAAAGTCATCTTGTGCGACTCTCTTTCCAGCGCCGTCTCATGGGCTATTTCACTCACCATCTGCGTAATGTCTACCGCCTCGAAATCTATCATATCCGAACCGTCATCCAACCGGTTCAGGGTAGAGATGTCGCGGAGCAGAGAGGTGAGGCGTTCGCTCTGGGCATAACAGCGCTGCAGAAACTGCGACTTCATCTCTTCGTTGATATGCGGATTGTCGAGTATCGTTTCCAGATAACCCTGAATACTTGCTACAGGAGTCTTCAGCTCGTGAGCGATATTCTGGGTAAGCTGCCGCTTCAGTACATCCTGTTCACGTCGGGTGGTCTGTATGCGCTTATACATCTTGATGATGCGCTCAGCAATCTCGCCCAACTCATCGTTAGGGAACTTGGCGAGATCTTCCACCTCCAGACTCTCGTTGTGGTCTGCCTTATAAGCAAAGATGCTCAGTTTGGAAACATTCTTTGCCAGACGGTCCGTAAAACGGTAGAGCACGATGGTAAGCAGAATGACGGCAACAATGGCAAACCAGATGAAATGCTGGTCGGCCTGCAGCGATTTTGCCAAATCATTATTGTAAGGTAGTGCCGTACGGATGATGAGCTTGCTTTCCGGAAAATAAGAAGCCACATAGAAATAATCGTGCTTCAGGGTTTTAGACTGTCGCTCCACGCTTGAGCCTACCCTGTTTTTCAAGGCCTCTGCTATTTCCTCACGCTTGGCATGGTTGGCAAAATGATCATAGTCGGAACTCATGTTGTCATAAATCACCTTACCGTTAGGGCGCACCAGCGTAACACGAAGATCCTTGCTTTCATGTTCTCGGACAAAAGCCTGCAACTTCTCATGAGCCACAGTCACTTTCTTATTGTGAAGGCTATCCTGCAGAATAATTCCTTCACCAGGAGAGAGCGCCAGATCTTCTGCCAGCAGTTCATTATAATTTTCCAGCTTGATAGTAAGCGTACCTATTTTATACTGTTTCTCTCGTGCCTGCTGGAACACGATAAAACTGACGGCGAACACAAGGAACACCGCCAGTACACTGAAGTACAACTTCCTACCTACACTATTTAACTTAAACATTTTAATTACGCATCAAAATAATAACCGAACCCCAGACGGGTAACGATGCACTTGGCAAACTTACCAATCTTCTTTCTCATACGGGTGATATTGACATCCACCGTGCGGTCGAGTACCATCACATCCTTAGGCCATACCCGGTCGATAAGTTCCTGACGGGAGAACACCTTGCCACGCTCTTCGAGGAAAAGACGCAGGAGTTCGAACTCGGTCTTGGTGAAAGGGATAGCCTCACCATCGATGCTCACCGTCTTCTTGTCCAGATTCAGCTGCAGTCCCTGATAGTTGATGATCTTCGATTCATCAGCATCGCCAGCCTGTTCAGCCGTACGGCGCAAGACGGCACGCACTCTGACCATCACCTCTCGTATAGAGAAAGGTTTCGAGATATAATCATCGGCACCGATATTGAATCCAGTAACCGTATCGTTTTCCGTATCTCGGGCTGTAAGGAAGATAATCGGAACATTGGCTGTCATCGGATTGTCCTTCAACTGCTTAGCCAGCTGGAAACCGCTCATTCCTCCCATCATGACGTCCAACAGCAGCAGGTCGAACGAAGCAATGTCCATCTCCAAAGCCTCTTCTGCAGAATTGGCAGTCTCTACCTCATATCCTTCTGTTTCGAGATTGAATTTCAGAATCTCACACAAGTCTTGCTCATCATCAACAACAAGTATTCTTTTCATATTCTCTTCCATATTTCATGTTATTTAAAATATCGCTGCAAAATTACGACTTTTCTTTCGTAATAAGCGTTACATTCGGTTACAATTTCGTGACATTTAGTTCTTTAGAGAAAAAAAACATAAAAAAACGGGTATTTTGTTACACATTTTAACTTAGTGTTCCAAATTCGCTACATGTTTCTTTGCTAGTTAGAAACAGAAATGCTACTTTTGCACCCGATATAACTATAAGTGAGCATATAACACAACTGAAAGAGTATGAAAGATAAAGTATAAGGTATACGGCAGAGCCACTATAGATACGGGTATGCTTTACCATATCTGTCAGTTGCTGAACATTGATTTGTTTAAGGTTTATTCAGACGCTTTGCGCAAACGCAAGAAAAAGAATCAAGATTTAAACTAAAAATAACTAAAACAATAAGACCTGAGGTTAATCACCCCAGGTCTTATTGTTTTTATGCCAATCGCTTTTCCAGACGCTCGCGGATGGCAGCGATAAAGCCGGCAGAGTTTACAGCCTTAGCCTCAACACCTTCCATCAGGTTTACGAGATCCTTGGTAGCGATACCGTCGTTCAATGTATCGAAACATGCAGCCTCCAGTTGGTCGCCAAAGTTCTGAAGTTCCTTGATGCCATCCAGTTCGCCACGCTTTCTCAACGCACCGCTCCATGCAAAGATGGTAGCCATAGGGTTGGTAGATGTATCTTCACCCTTCAGGTAGCGATAGTAGTGACGGGTCACGGTACCGTGAGCTGCCTCATACTCATACTTGCCGTCAGGAGAAACCAATACGGAAGTCATCATCGCCAGAGAACCGAAGGCTGTACTGAGCATATCACTCATCACATCACCGTCATAGTTCTTGCAAGCCCAGATAAAGCCGCCCTTGCTGCGGATAACACGGGCTACGGCATCATCAATCAATGTATAGAAATACTCGATACCGAGTTCTGCAAACTTCTCTTTATAGTCGCTCTCATATACTTCCTCAAAGATTTTACGGAACTGGGCATCATAAGTTTTAGAGATGGTATCCTTGGTAGCAAACCAGAGATCCTGCTTGGTATCAATGGCAAACTTGAAGCAGCTGTGAGCAAAGCTGCGGATACTCTTATCAGTATTGTGCATGCCCTGGATAACGCCAGAGCCATCGAAAGAATGAATCTCAATCTCCTGCTTCTTGCCGCTCTTACCCTCGAACACGAGTTTGGCTGTACCTGGCTCATCAGCACGAAGTTCCACGCTCTTGTATACATCGCCGTAAGCATGACGGGCGATGGTAATAGGCTTCTCCCAGTTCTTTACACAAGGGTGGATACTTGGGATGGTGATAGGAGCACGGAATACGGTACCGTCCATGATGCTACGGATAGTTCCATTAGGGCTCTTCCACATTTTGTGGAGTTTATACTCGTCCATACGCTGTGCATTAGGAGTGATAGTAGCACACTTCACAGCCACGCCATATTTCTTAGCCGCCTCAGCAGAGTCGATGGTTACCTGGTCATTGGTCTGGTCGCGATAAGGCAGACCGAGATCATAATACTCAGACTTCAAATCAACGAAAGGAAGAATGAGTTCATCCTTAATCATCTTCCAGAGAATTCTTGTCATCTCATCACCGTCCATCTCTACCAATGGAGTTGTCATCTTAATCTTTTCCATAACACAATATAATGTATAATTAATAATTTACAATGTATAATGATCAGGGTAGCCAAGTGGCCCCTTGATATTTTGCCTGCAAAATTAATAAAAATAATCAAGAAAAGAAAGGAAATTAAGAATAATTCTAGCAAAATGATAACAAAAAGCACTTTTTTACGTACTTAAAACATAAAACCTGTATATTTATACCTAAAAAGGCACCAATGAGCCCGAAAACTCATTGATGCCTCTACTTATTTACCTTTTTACTTTTTTACCCTTTTACCTTTTTACCTTTAAATAGCCTTTTTACTTCTCCTCTGGAGCCTTGTCAATCAAGTCCATGAACTGGTCGAGCTTAGGAGTGATGATAATCTGAGTGCGGCGGTTGCGCTGCTTGCCTACCTCTGTATCGTTAGTTGTTACAGGGTTGTACTCACCACGGCCACCAGCTGTAAGACGCTTAGGATTTACACCGAAGTGATCCTGCAAGTACTGAACAACAGAAGCTGCACGGAGAGCAGAGAGGTCCCAGTTGTTGCGGATATTCTTCATCTTAGCACTTGTAGTGCTTACTGGTACGTTATCGGTATTACCCTCTACGAGCACATCGTAATCCTTGTAGTCTGTGATGATCTTAGCAATCTTGCTCAATGTTTCCTGAGCACGGCTGTTCACCTCATAGCTACCACTCTGATAGAGCATATTGTCAGCCAGAGAAATGTAAACTACACCCTTCAGAACCTGAACATCAACCTCCTTCATCTCTTCCTTGCTCAAAGAGCGGGTCAGGTTGTTGGTAAGAACCATGTTGAGCGAATCGCTCTTGCTCTTTACCTCAACCAGGTGACGGATATACTGGTTACTCTCGTTAATCTGGTCAACGAGTTTCTCAATGCTCACGTTGTTCTGGCTTGCATTGTTCAAACTCTTGTCAAGTGAGTTCTGCAACTTAGCGTAATCGCTCTTTGCAGTAGCGAGCTGCTCCTGAGCTGCCGCCAAACTAGCCTCTGTAGCTGCCAGTTTTTCCTTGGTAGCCTGATAGTTGCTTGACAATTCCTTATTCTCATTCTGGCAATTCTGAAGATCCTTCTTACTTGCACAGCTTGTAGCCATCAGAGCTACAGCCATCATTGCCATTACCATTAACTTTGTCTGTTTCATATTCTTTCTAATTTAAATTTTCTTGTTATTATTAATTGATTATAGTATATTTTGCGTCGCTTTCTACCTCCTATTATATTAGAGTTCTCCCGGCTTTTATCCGTTATCCGGAAGCTTCTACATTTTAGGGCATTATAGAAACTGATTCACTTCTTTCACTTGCAAAGTTACAGATAAGACTCGAATAAACAATATTTGTCAAATGCATTTAGACATTTTTAACCTCTAAATCTTTATTTATCACCTTTTTAACCAAAAAAGGCAACAGAAAGCACTTTTCTTATAGCTAAACCGTCAAATGTAGCCTCTTAAGGTAAGAATAGCCCAAATCTCAACAAAAAAAACATAAAAAACAGTGTTTTATTTTGTAGTGTCTTGAAATTGCACTATCTTTGCACTCGAAAAGAAATAAATACATTAATAATATAAAAGAAAGCAAGTATGATTCTTTTTTTTAGAACTCCATCTAAGAGTGTGATTGCGACCGAGATTGACCACAAACCATCTCAGGACGAAATCAATGAACTTTGTTGGCTTTATGGTGACGCGACTTTAGAGGACGCCCAGCAGTTGCAGGGCTTCTATGTCGGCCCACGCCGTGAAATGATTACTCCTTGGAGTACGAATGCCGTTGAGATTACTCAGAACATGAGTCTTAACGGCATTTCGCGTATCGAGGAGTACTTCCCTGTAGATAGCGAAGACGCTGAGCACGACCCTATGCTCCAGCGTATGTACAACGGTATCGGACAGGATGTGTTCACCGTGAATCACCAGCCAGAACCTATCAAGTACGTCGATGACCTCGAGAAGTATAACGAGGAAGAGGGTCTTGCCCTCAGCGAGGACGAAATGGCTTATCTCCACAAGCTGGAGAAAGAGAACGGACGCCCTCTCACCGACAGCGAAATCTTCGGTTTCGCACAGATCAACTCAGAGCACTGCCGCCACAAGATTTTCGGCGGCCAGTTTATCATCGACGGTAAGGAGATGGAGTCTTCTCTCTTCAACATGATCAAGAAGACCACCAACGAGAATCCTAACAAGATTCTCTCTGCTTACAAGGACAACGTGGCTTTCTCTCAGGGTCCTGTTATCGAGCAGTTTGCTCCAGCCGATCAGACTACCAGCGATTTCTTCCAGGTGAAGGATATCGAGAGTGTTATCTCTCTGAAGGCTGAGACCCACAACTTCCCTACTACCGTAGAGCCTTTCAATGGTGCTGCTACCGGTACGGGTGGTGAAATCCGCGACCGTATGGGTGGTGGTGTAGGTTCATGGCCTATCGCAGGTACTGCCTGCTACATGACTGCTTATCCTCGCCTGAAGGATGACAACGGCAAGAGCGATGTTGAGCGCGACTGGGAAGACATCATGCCAGTACGTAAGTGGCTCTATCAGACTCCTGAGCAGATTCTGATCAAGGCTTCCAACGGTGCATCAGACTTCGGTAACAAGTTCGGTCAGCCTCTCATCACCGGTTCTGTGCTTACATTCGAGCACGAGGAGAACGGCGAGAAGTATGCTTATGATAAGGTTATCATGCTTGCTGGTGGTGTAGGCTACGGCAAGAAGCGTGACTATAAGAAGGGTGAGCCACAGAAGGGCAACAAGGTTGTCGTAGTAGGTGGTGATAACTATCGCATCGGTCTCGGTGGTGGTTCTGTTTCTTCTGTAGATACAGGCCGTTACAGCAATGGTATCGAGTTGAACGCTGTTCAGCGTGCCAACCCTGAGATGCAGAAGCGTGCCTACAACCTGGTTCGTGCACTCGTTGAGAACGATGAGAACCCAGTAGTCAGCATCCACGACCACGGTTCAGCCGGTCACTTGAACTGTCTCTCTGAGTTGGTAGAAGAGTGCGGTGGCGAAATCGACATGTCTAAGTTGCCTATCGGTGACAAGACTTTGAGCGCCAAGGAAATCATCGCCAACGAGAGCCAGGAGCGCATGGGCTTGCTCATCGACGAGAAGTATATCAGCGAGGTTCAGAAGATTGCCGACCGTGAGCGTGCTCCAATGTACGTGGTTGGTGAGACTACAGGCGATGCTCACTTCAGCTTCAAGCAGGCTGATGGTGTGAAGCCATTCGACCTCGATGTAGCTCAGATGTTCGGTCATACTCCTAAGACTGTAATGGTAGATGAGACCGTAGAGCGTAAATATGAAGATGTAACTTATTCTGCAGATAACCTCGACGAGTACTTGCAGCGTGTTCTCCAGATGGAGGCTGTGGCTTGTAAGGACTGGTTGACCAACAAGGTAGACCGTTCCGTAACAGGTAAGATTGCCCGTCAGCAGGGTCAGGGTCAGATTCAGTTGCCACTCTCAGACTGTGGTGTCGTAGCACTCGACTACCGTGGCGAGAAGGGTATCGTAACAGCAATGGGTCATGCTCCTCAGGCTGGTCTTGCCGATCCTAAGGCAGGTTCTGTACTCTCTGTAGCAGAGTCATTGACTAATATCGTATGGGCTCCATTGGCAGATGGCATGGACAGCATCAGCCTCTCAGCCAACTGGATGTGGCCTTGCCGCAGTCAGAAGGGTGAGGATGCCCGTCTGTACGAGGGTGTGAAGGCATTGTCAGACTTCTGCTGCGCCATCCACGTAAACGTACCAACAGGTAAGGACTCTCTCTCTTTGACCCAGCAGTATCCTAACGGCGAGAAGATCATCGCTCCGGGTACTGTTATCGTCAGTGCTGGTGGTGAGGTTTCAGATGTCAAGAAGGTAGTTAGCCCAGTTCTCGTTAACGACAAGAACTCTAGCCTCTACCATATCGACTTCAGTTTCGACGAGCAGCGTCTCGGTGGTTCTGCTTTCGCTCAGAGCCTGGGCAAGGTGGGCAGCGATGTTCCTACCGTCAAGAACCCAGAGTACTTCGTTGACTGCTTCAACGCCGTACAGGAACTCATCAACCGTGGTTGGGTAATGGCTGGTCACGATATCAGCGCCGGTGGTTTGATTACAACTCTCCTCGAAATGACATTCGCCAACGTAGAGGGCGGTATGAAGATCAACCTCCACGACATCGCAGATGCCGACATCATCAAGACTCTCTTCGCAGAGAACCCAGGTGTTGTCATCCAGGTAAGCGATGCTCACAAGGACGAGTTGAAAGCATTCTTCGATGAGAACGGTATCGGTTATGCCAAGATTGGTTATCCAGCTCCTGAGCTCCGCAAGATTATCATCAAGAAGGAAGGCTTCGAGCACGAGTTCGATATCGATGCTTTGCGTGACGACTGGTATAAGACATCTTACCTCCTCGACCGCAAGCAGAGCATGAATGGTATGGCTAAGAAGCGTTACACCAATTATAAGAAGCAGCCTATCGAGATGAACTTCGGTTATGGCTTCAAGGGAACCCTCGCTAGCTACAGCCTCGACGCTAACCGTCGCAAGCCATCTGGCATCAAGGCAGCTATCATCCGTGAGAAGGGTACCAATGGTGAGCGTGAGATGGCATACTCTATGTATCTCGCCGGCTTCGATGTAAAGGATGTGATGATGACCGACTTGATTTCTGGTCGTGAGACTCTGGAGGATGTGAACTTCATCGTATTCTGCGGTGGTTTCTCTAACTCCGATGTTCTCGGTTCTGCCAAGGGTTGGGCTGGTGCATTCCTCTACAATCCTAAGGCTAAGGAGGCACTTGATAAGTTCTATGCCCGTGAGGACACCCTTTCACTCGGTATCTGCAACGGTTGCCAGCTGATGGTTGAGTTGAACCTCATCAATCCTGAGCACAAGCATCGTTCACACCTCTGCCACAACACATCCAAGAAGTTCGAGAGCACATTCCTCGGTTTGACCATTCCTCAGAACGACAGTGTGATGTTCGGTAGCCTGAGCGGTGATAAGCTCGGTATCTGGGTAGCTCACGGCGAGGGCCGTTTCTACTTGCCAGAGCCAGAGGATCACTACAACATCATTGCGAAGTACAACTACGCTGAGTATCCAGGTAATCCTAACGGCAGTGACTACAATGTAGCAGGTATCTGCTCTGCAGATGGCCGCCACTTGGCTATGATGCCACACTTGGAGCGTGCCATCTTCCCATGGCAGAACGCCTGGTATCCAGCCGATCGCCGCAACGACGAGGTTACTCCTTGGATTGAGGCATTTGTCAATGCACGTCAGTGGATTGAAGAAAGAGCTTTGAAAAAGTAAAAAAATAAAAAGGTAAAAAATGAATAATAGCGTAAGTTATCTTACATTATTCAAAACATTTTTGAAGATTGGCATAGTCACCTTTGGGGGTGGCTATGCCATGATTCCTATTATAGAATCCGAAGTCGTCGACAAGCATCATTGGATGACGAAGGAGGAATTCTTGGATGCCATTGCTACTACCCAGGTTTGTCCGGGCGCCTTGGCCATCAACATGAGTTCCCTGCTCGGATATAAGTTGGCAAAGACACCGGGAGCCATCGTCTGCACCCTCGGCGCTTCGTTGCCATCGTTCCTTATTATCTTAGCGATAGCCATGTTTTTCCATCAGTTTGAAGACAACAAGGTTGTTGCTGCCATGTTTGCAGGCATCCGTCCTGCCGTCGTGGCATTGATAGCCGTACCTACATTCTCGCTTGCCAAGAGTGCCGGTATTTCGCTTGTCAACTGCTGGATTCCTATTCTATCCGCCCTTCTGATCTGGCTTTTGGGCGTCAACCCAATCTGGGTGATTATCGCAGCTGCCGTAGGTGGCTACATCTATGGACAGTTTATCCAGCCAACGGAATAAAGGTAAAAGGGTAAAAAAGTAAAAAGGTAAAAAAGTAAATCGCTTAAAACATAATGATGATATTTTTTCAGCTTTTCATCGTATTCATTCAGATAGGCATCTTCGGATTCGGAGGTGGCTACTCTATGATATCCCTCATCCAGGGACAGGTTGTTACGCAGTATCATTGGATGACGATGCAAGAGTTTACCGATGTGGTTGCCATCTCTCAGATGACACCGGGACCTATCGGTATCAACACCGCTACCTATTGTGGCTATACAGCTGTCCATAATGCCGGTATGAGTGGCATGATGGCTGTACTCGGAAGTGCCATGGCGACCTTTGCGCTGGTTCTCCCATCCTTGGTTTTGATGATTCTTATCAGCAAGATGCTGTACAAGTATATGAACACCACAGCCGTCCAGAGCATCTTCATCGGTCTTCGCCCAGCCATTGTCGGCTTGGTAGGAGCCGCAGCCCTGCTTCTGATGAATGGCGAGAACTTCTCTACGCCAGCCAATCCCTGGCATTTCTACATCTCCATCGCCCTCTTCTTTGCCACCTTTATCGGCGTGAAGGTGATGAAGATCAATCCTATCCGCATGATACTCTACTCGGCTTTTGCCGGACTGGTATTACTATATTAAAACCGATTTTATTTACCAATAATAAACAAAAGGTGGATTTTCTGATGAAAATCCACCTTTTACACTATAATTCGCTTTTTGTCCACCTCTTCTTTGTGTTTTTTGTGTACTTTTGCAACTGTGTATTAATAGCGGCATGAATTCAGGCTTAGCTTGGTTTCATGCCAACCAACAAGTAAACAAACAAACCTAAGAATAAGAAATGAATAAGAAAAGACAGATTTTACTTTCAGCAGTGTTGGCCTCTGCTTTGGCAGCCAACGCACAGGTTACCATCAATGTAGATGCCTCTAACCCAGGTATCAAGGTATCTCCTAACCTCTATGGTATCTTCTTCGAGGATATCAACCATGCTGCAGATGGCGGTCTCTATGCCGAACTCATCAGCAACCGTTCTTTCGAAGACGATGACAAGAATATTCCTACCTGGAAAACTGCCGCTCAGGAAGGTGCAAAGATCAATGCACAACTCACCAATAAGGGTTTGCTCAACAATGCACAGGGCAAGGCACTCCAATTGACTATCGCAGCTAAGCCTGCAGCTACAGCCTCTCTCATCAATGAGGGTTTCTGGGGAATCAACGCCGTGCAGGGCAGAACCTATAAACTCTCTTTCTGGGCGAAAGGCAGCTACAAAGGCGGATTGAAGGCTCGCCTCACCAACGCTAAGGGCGACAAGGTTTACGCAGAAACCACCCTCAATGCCAAGGTTGGCAAGAAGTGGACCAAATATACGGCTGAATTGACAGCCAACGGAAACGACGCCAAGGCTCAGTTCGAACTCGTAGCCAACGGAAAGGGTACCATCGTTCTCGATGTGGTAAGCCTCTTCCCTCCTACTTTCAAGAATCGCGAGAATGGCTTGCGCCCTGATTTGGCTCAGCTTCTCTATAACATCCATCCTAAGTTCGTCCGCTTCCCTGGCGGTTGCTACGTAGAGGGACAGGAGTCTCCTGAGAATGCATTCCACTGGGAGAAGACTATCGGTCCTATCGAGGAACGTCCGGGCCATAAGAACGTAAACTGGCGCTACCGTACCAGCGATGGTATGGGATTCGACGAGTATCTTCAGCTTGCCGAGGATCTGAACGCCAAGCCTCTCTATGTTGTAAACGTAGGTTTGTGGCACGGCGGTATGACTCCTGTAGACAGCATCCAGCCTTGGATTGATGAGTGCATGAATGCCCTGGAGTATGCCAACGGTCCTGTTACCTCTAAATATGGTGCGCTCCGAGCTAAGAACGGTCATCCGGAACCATACAATATCGAGTATCTGGAAATTGGTAATGAGAACAACCAGCCGGATCCTGCGGCTCAGAGCGACCATTACTACGAGCGCTTCAAGAAGTTCAAGGATGCTGTATTGGCGAAATATCCTAAGATGCACCTCATTGGTAACGTGGTGGCTTGGGGCGATGACAATCCTAAGTGGGAAAGCAACGAAAGCGTAGAACTCCTCGACGAGCACTACTACAGAAATCCTGCCTGGTTTGCCGAGAACTTCAACAAGTATGATAACTACGACCGTAAGGGCAGCGAGATTTATGTAGGTGAATATGCCGTAACCCAGGGCTTCGGTAATATGGGTTCACTCGATGCAGCACTCGGTGAGGCTGTCTATATGATGGGCATCGAGAACAACTCTGACATCGTGACCATGGCATCCTACGCTCCTATCTTCGCCAACCTCAACAACCGTATGTGGGCACCGGATATGATTCAGTATACATCAGACAAGGTATTCGGAACTCCATCTTACTACGTTCAGAACGTGATGGCAAACAACATCGGTACCCGTGTACTGAAGGTGAACCAGGAGAATCCATACAAATATGAGCAGACTCAGGTGAAGCCAGCTATCTGCCGTGTAGGTATGGGAACATGGGGCACTCAGGTTTCTTTCGAGGACAAGGGCTACAGCGATGAGAACGGAAAGGCGCTGCCGATGACCTTGCAGGAGTTGCCTACCGATATCCGTGGACAGTGGAAGACTGAGGGTAGCCTCATCAAGCAGACCAGCAACGAGGAAAGCTGCATCCGTCTGAACCCAGGCGAGATTACCAGCAACGGCTATATATATAAGGTACGCGCGAAGAAGGATGCCGGAAACGAAGGTTTCCTCATCATCTTCAACTACGTGGATAAGAACAACTACTGCTGGTTGAACCTCGGTGGATGGAACAACACCCAGCACGGAGTGGAGTCTATCGTGAATGGTGCCAAGAGTCAGATAGCTACTACCCCAGGCAGCATCGAGACCGGCAAGTGGTATGACATCGAGCTGAAAGTAGTAGGCGACAGCATCTTCGCCAAGTTGGATGGCAAGGAAATATTCTCTACCAAGTTGAAGGCAAACACCCTTCCTGGCATTTTCTCTACAGCAACACTTGATGAACAGACGGGCGAGGTAATCCTGAAGATTGCCAACACCAGCACCGAGCACACCACAGCGAAGATTAATCTTCAGGGCAAGGAAATCAAGAATGGCAAGCTCATCCGTCTTTCTGCCAAGAATGGTCTAGAGGAGAACACCATCGACAATCCTACCAATATCTATCCTGTAGAAAACTACGTAACTACAGAGAAGAACGGTGCAACGGTAGAGATTCCAGCCAGCTCGCTGAATATCATCCGTTTGAAATAACAGACTACATCCAGGGCAGGATGCCCTGGGATCCATATATAGGTAATAACATTTTGAATAGTTGATAAGAAAGTTAGTTAGAAAAGAGAAGGCGGCAACCTGCGTGATGCAGTTTGCCGCCTCGTTTTTTATCTATTGGCAAAAAAATAATAAAAGCCTATATTGGCTCAAATCTGAATATAGGTTTCTTTATCATTTCGGGTTGAAGATACATCAACATATAGATAGGGTAATAGAGAATCTTGTCTACAACCTGCACATTGCCATTAGAGAAAACTATGGCACGAGGAATAGCGTACTCCTCATTGTTCATCACATTAGAGAGTGCATTATGACGTTTATAATCCTTGCCTGACTTGATTTCTATCGGCAAGACCTTACCTCTGTCTTCTATAACAAAGTCCAGTTCCCCCTGCTTCTTATTATTGAAATAATAAAGATTATAACCGTGAGCACGTAATTCTTGCGCTGCAAAATTCTCATAAATGGCTCCATTGTTGATTTCTGTTGTACCCGTAAGTAAATCGATTGCTATATTGACAGCATACTGGCTTGCCAACAACCCCACATCGTTCATGAACAACTTAAATAAATTGCGCTGTTCACCAAGTTTTAAAGGCAAGCGAGGTTCTTCTACATTATAAGTAGGGAGCGCCACACCAGCATCGGCTAGCCATAAAAAAGAATTTCTATAACGCTCAAATTTTGCCTTCTCATTTAATGCCTTCAAAATAAAACGCTTGTTCTTGGCATTCAGTTCTGAAGGTATCAAGTCGAATATATCTTTGATATACAGCTTGTTCTTCGGGTCATACTTGGCTATATCCTTTCCGTAGAGGTGCATGATTTCTCGTTGTGCCTCACGCACTATCTGTAAATTATTCGTATTAATATACTTTTGGACAGCCTCAGGCATTCCTCCTACAATAAGATAAAGATGAATGAGATCATTCAGCTTATTATGCACAACCTCATCCACCACCTTGCATTGCTCATAGCACTCCTTGACATGAGCCATTACTCCAGTACTCATCCCTACAGCCTCAGCAAATTCCTCAAAATCGAGAGGAAACATCTCTTTTTCTGCCATATAACCAACAGGTACACTACGGATATCCTTCAACTCTACCCCTAACAACGAGCCACTCATTACATAGCGATAGCTACCCTCTTCTACCAGGAATTTGATGGCAGTAACCATCTCTGGACATTCCTGCACCTCATCAAAGAATACCAGAGTTGTGCCTGGAATAAGTTTCTTCTCTGCCAAGGCAGAAAGGCGCAAGAGGATTTCCTTAGCATCAGAAGGAGACTTAAAAGCCTCTCTATACTTAGGATTATTGAGAAAATTGAACTCCACTACATCCGCAAAGCATTCCTTTCCAACCTTCCGGATAGCGAAGGTTTTACCTACCTGGCGAGCACCTGAAACGAGAAGAGCTTTTTTCTCCATTTCGAAGAAATTGCGTAAATAATTGTATATCTTCCTGTTAAGCATATCTATATTACTTTTTCTTACCATAATTTATAGGCTTTACGGAACTTTTCCAACCTATTTTAGACTAGAAAAGGAGCTTTTCCAACCCTTTTTGGGGTATTTTCTGCCACTTTTCCAACTTCTAGCCGCTGCAAAGATACCATTTTTTTCCGAAACTCCTCTATTTAAACAAGAATATTTTCTCTAAATATCACCAATCAAAATAATTTTGAAAAATATGTCGTTTAATTAACCGAAAACATAATTGAAGAGCAGGAAGATGCTCAGGATATACAGCGTAGGATTCAGATCCTTGAACTTGCCCACCATCATCTTGATCAATACATAGCTCAGAATACCAAGGCAGATGCCATCGGCAATACTGTAGCAGAGTACCATCGTAATCATCGTGATAAAGGCAGGGAAAGACTCGGAGATATCCTCCAACTCAATCTTCTTGAACGAATCAATCATCAATACACCCACCATTACCAGGGCACCACTGGTAGCAGCGCTCGGAATCAGGAGGAAGATTGGAGCCAGGAAGATGCTCAGGATAAACATCAAACCCACAAAGAAAGATGTCAAGCCCGACTTACCGCCCTCAGCAACGCCCGAAGCACTCTCCACATAAGTGGTAATGGTAGAGCTACCCAGCAATGCACCGGCTGTAGTACCGATGGCATCACTCATCATCGCCTCCTTCACACCCGGAATCTCGCCCTTCTCATTCTCCTTGATACCCAACTTGGAAACCAATCCCAGAACCGTTCCGATGGTATCGAAAATGTTGACAAGCAACAGCGAGAATACCACCATGAACATCTTAGGAGTAAAGAAGCCGGTGAAATCGAACTGGCAGAAGATAGGAGCGATGCTGTGAGGGGTAGATACCGGCATCCAGTTGTCAGAGAACTGGGTTACGCCCATCGGAATACCTATCAATGTAGAGATGATGATGGCGATAAACAAAGAGCCCTTCACTCTTCTCGCCATCAGACAGCCGCAGAGCAGGATGCTGATGAGACCCAGGATGCTGACTGGTGTAAACTTGCCGAGTTGCACGAAAGTATCCGCATTGGCAGTAATGATGCCCGCATTCTTCAAACCGATAAAAGCGATAAACATACCGATACCGGCAGAAATGGCGAATCGGAGATTCTTCGGAATACACTCCAATATCTTGTCACGGATATTGAGGAAGGTGATGGCTAGGAAGATGATACCCTCTACGAGCAACACCGCCAAAGCCTGCTGCCAGGTCAAGCCCATAGCCTGACAAAGGGTGAAGGCGAAGAAGGCATTCAGTCCCATACTAGGAGCCTGGGCGAAAGGCAACTTTGCCATGAAAGCCAGCAGGAAGGTGGCGATGGCTGAAGCGATGGCTGTGGCAGTAAAGAGAGCTCCCTTGTCCATACCCGTAGTGGCGAGAATGGTAGGGTTCACTGCCAGGATGTAACACATGGTCAGGAAGGTAGTCATACCAGCTATCAACTCCGTCTTGACCGTAGTAGTCTTTGGGTCGAAACCCAATAAAGCTTTTAATTTGTTCATTTCTTATATTTAAATTTATCTCTATTTTCTCTTTCCCCCTTTTCACAACCCAATCCCGTTGTTTTTTCGGGGCGAACAAAGGTAAGAAAAAATAATGAGGAAAGCCTTATTTTACATGTTTTTAACTCATCAGAGTGCCTTATTTTACATGTTTCGGGGGATTCAGAACGCCTTATTTTACAAAGCATTTTATTTTTAACCATTATGCTTGGTTAATTCGGATTTTCTTTGTAACTTAGCAGCGCAAAACGTAAAGCATGTAGGATTATGGCAAAAATAGTAAATAAATATCCTGTAGGAATTCAGACTTTTGAAGAAATTCGCGAGAAAGGTTATCTCTATGTAGATAAGACCAAATACATCGTGGATTTCAGAGAAAAAGGTATGAAGTATATCTTTCTGAGCCGTCCAAGACGATTCGGAAAATCGCTCTTTGCATCTACCCTTCAGGCCTATTTCGAGGGAAGAAAGGAACTGTTCGAGGGATTGGCTATTGCTGAATACGAGAAGGAATGGGTGAAGCATCCTGTGCTCCACTTCGATATGAGCGGTGCCAAACATTTTGATGCAGATGGCTTGAACAATTATCTGAATCTGCAGCTTTTGCCTTACGAGAAACTTTATGGTAAAGGAGAAGGGGAAATTTACCCTAACGAAAGGTTGGATGGTATCGTAAAGCGTGCTTATGAGCAGACGGGCGAAAAGGCTGTTGTCATCATCGACGAATACGATGCCCCATTGCTGGATGTGGTACATGAAAAGGAAAACCTGCAACCGCTCCGCCGCATTATGCAGAACTTCTACATTCCTCTGAAAAAACTCGATCCTTACCTGGAGTTCACCTTCATCACGGGCATCACCAAGTTCTCGCAGCTCAGCATCTTCAGCGAACTCAACAACCTCGACAATATCAGTCTGTTCGACCAGTACTCAGCCATCTGCGGCATCAGCAAAACCGAGCTTACCACGCAGATGAAACCAGATATTGAGGCTATGGGCGAGGCACTGAACATGACGTATGAGGAGTGTCTGAAAGAGCTGACGCAATTCTACGACGGTTATCATTTCAGCGAGAAATCAGAAGATATTTTCAATCCGTTCAGTCTTGTAAAGGCAATGAATGCAGGCAAGATTGCTCCTTACTGGTTTGGTTCCGGCACTCCATCCTTCCTCTTGAAACTCTTGGATAAGTATCATGTCAATCTTTCTACTTTAGAGAGTCAAGAGACAGTATTGAGTTCCTTCGACCAATCAACAGAGGAAATGACAGAAGCCTTGCCATTGCTTTACCAGAGCGGCTATCTGACCATCAAGAAATATGAACCGATGTTTCAGGAATATACGCTGGGCATCCCAAACAAGGAGGTACGCGACGGACTGCTCAACTCATTGATTCCTCATTATGTGAACCCTCGCCGTTCTGACAACAATGCCTTCCTCTTGGGATTCTGCAAGGCGGTTTATAGAAATGACATCGAGGCGGCACTGGAGCACATGCGCACCTATATGGCTACGATACCATATGATTTGGAGAATCACAGCGAGAAGCATTATCAGACTATCTTCTATCTGATGTTCAGTTTCCTCAACATCTATATCCGCACAGAGGTGAAGAGTGCCATCGGCAGGGCTGATGCCGTGATGCACATGCCAGATACAATCTACGTCTTCGAACTGAAGGTAGATAAGAGTGCTGATGAGGCTTTGGCACAAATAGACGAAAAAGGCTATATGCTGCCATATCATACAGAGGGCAAGCGACTGATAAAAATCGGTATCAGTTTTGACAGCACCCAGCGCACTATCAGCGATTGGAAGATTAAGGAAGAATAAAGAAAAAATCCGAAACAGAAGCTTACCAAGTTATCTGTTTCGGATTTTTTGATGCTTATTTCGTTTGGATAAGCCAAGGGGTTCAAACCATCTTGAATTGTTAAAAAAAATAACTCGCTCTAAATTGGACTTTGATTGAAAATCAAGAAGTTGGGCGTTTGCCTATATTATATAGGTAACAATATGGAAACGAGCGGACTTCTGCTCGTTTCTGTATTTTGCAATATGCAAAGAACGCCTCTATTCGGGGACAAAGATACGATATTTTTCTTAATATCCCATAATTTGCAAGAAGAGAAACATAGAAATTAGGACTTTTTTACATAAAATCTTCTGTTCAGATATGTTTCTATTCATTTATATTATCACCCCTACTGACATAAGAAAGAACCAAACGGCGAACCACGGCATGAATGTCTTCATTAGGGAACTTCTGGCGATATTTCTCCGTAAGGTCTTCGCAGAAATACATCTTGCTATCAACCAAAGAAACAGGAATATTTTCATGCATAAACACATCGTATGTTGAAACAGGCTTGCCATCCTTTGTGTCGACAGGCACAATATCCATCTTATACCAAGCATTTACAGAAGCGGCAGAGAACAATCTATAATTGTCCTTACTCTCCACTTTACCAGCGATGTCCAGTATATATCCGTCAGCAGACTTATCGTCCTCAGGATTCACCGCATATAGCATATATGTAGCAGGAAGCGTCGAGTGTTTTTTTATGATAAACTGATATTTTTTGCTTCCTCCAAAAGGAGGGTTTGCCTTCAAATCCTGCTCTATATCCTCACGAATTTGTGGCGCATCCACCACAAACTCTACTTCGCCAGTATAATTGACGACAGTTTTCGATGACTGTGGATTTGGCTGAATAACTTCACCATTGTCATTGCTGTTGTCACACGCACAAAAAGCCAAGACTACCAACAGTAGTAAGACTGATTTTTTTACTAAATACTTCATATCCTAATTTGTCTATTAAACCTATTCTGATATTAAACGTAGAATATGCCTAAAACTTGCTCTATTTAACGTTTTTAACATTCTATCTAAAACTTGCCAACACTCACAAGAAGCAATCATTTCCCCGCTTCCTACTGCCCCTTACGGTAGATGGCGACAAAACGGTTAGCGATATTGATGAGTTTCTGCCGGGCATTAGGATCACTTACATCATCAAAACTCCAGTTGGGAAATTCGCCACGCATCTTGGAGAAACGCTTGGAGATGACACTGGCATTGGTCAGGTCGGAAGGCAATTTCAGCTGCTCTGTAAGGTACTTGCAGAAAGATGCGCCATTATCAAATTTGCCTTCAAAATCTTTGATATCAGAGAGCGCCACCATAATCAGGGCATAGTCTTTCTTCAAAGGAATAGCCTTCTCGTCTATCATCTTCTGCAAGGCCCGCTTTACTCTTTCTTCCTGGCTCAAGTCGCCCCATTCCTTCTCATTATCTTCTTCCGTTTATTCCTGCCCGCCGTTTTCCTGATGCTCATCGTCTGTCACTTCCAATTCCAATGTCTTCTTCTGTTCAGGCTCGAATCCGTGCAGATAATCTTCATCATTGTTCTGGCGCATCAGTTCATTAATCTGAGATGAAACGAAGAAACCATCCTCGCCATAATAACCGATATTGGCTGCCAGCTGTTCAACCACATCCCGGTTCTTCACGACTGCTCCGAGGCACCGCTGAGAAAACTCCTGAGTTACGTAGCCTCTCCATTGCCCCATAATCATTGAGCAAAATTGAAACACTTTCGACTCCAAAGGCATCATCTGAAGTATCACAGCTGCCATATACAGGATGACAAATACGATTCTCTGCCGCTCGTCCTGAGCTGTAGCATACTCATCCTCGTCAACATAGTTTTTCTCATATTGCCCTATTCCTTCCACAAAGGCCAGGCGGCTCTCCGTATCGGTATGCGAAAACATCATTTTGTCTACGATGCAGAATACCTCATAAAAAACATCCTCGCATGAACATCGGGACGTAGGAAACCAAGTCTTGTCATTGAAAATGTCATGAGATTCTGTGGATGAATATCTCGGTTAATAAATCCTGAGATATTCATCACACAGAATTTGGGTATTGCATTTTAGAGGTTGATTTGAAAACCAATACTTTTCTAAAAACGATTAATCTCATCCTCAGCAGAACCGCTTCCGTTGTATTTATCTTTGAAACTATTGAAGTTGTAACTAATGGAAGCTATGATGCAGCGATTGAAGTTATTCACCTTTCTGTTCTGCACCACAAAATTAACCCTCTTTACATCGTTCAACTTCGAGCTATCAAACAAGTCATCTGCTTTCAATGTTATCGTCAATTTCTTTTTAAGTAACTGTTTCTGCACCATCATATTGAATGACGAATAGCCGTTTTGCTCGTAGATGCCATGATGTCCCTTAATGTTCCAAAAGAAATCACATCGAAAAAGCCAATCGTTCCTTAGTGCCACTACATTTTGGAAAGCGAAGAGACCGTATGGATGATTGTAATCTAATTGCTCTCCATTATATGATAGCGTGAAATAAGGTTTATAAACACCCACCGTCAAAGTAGGTCGCCAACAACCAAAAACAGGTGAAACAACACATTGCGCTCCTAGTTGCTGGAAATCCTTGGCGTTGGTTGACATCCAAGTTACCGTTCCAGGTTTGCCGGATACTGCAACGACAGTCGGATGGATGTAATCCTTGATATACTGATAATCCAACTTGAAGTCGAATATGCTATAATTCACACTAAGTTCTGTATCATACACGTATTGCGGTTTCAGATAAATGTT
>NZ_JANDWX010000015.1:0-83935 GCF_024330485.1 Segatella copri
ACACAAGTTTTGAAATCACGTTCTGGTATAAGTGACATAATCTGAGAGAATATAGTTTTGCCTTTGTTCATCGCACACGTATTTTAAATATGCGTGCAAAGATACAAAATCAAATCGAACACACTATAAAAAGTTCGTAAATTTTTGAGTATTAATAACTTATTTAATAATCGTCTCGTTTTAACGGGACACTAGTGTAATTTTTGAGCTTTATATTCAAATGTTAAGGGTGCATCAAAAAAGCTGTGAAAACTTTGGTTGTTTCAAAATTTAATCGTAAATTTGCAGCAAAAACTATAATAATGAGGAGTTATGGAAGAAAAATTATCAACTATATATTTAAGAGATGGGCGGAACGCCCTGCAATATGTTATGAGCCTGAGCGAAAAGTACAGGCAGATAGCGACCGAAGCGATATTCGAGTGTTTGAGACTGGGCTATCCACTCAACAATATGGAGATAACAGGCAAAGCACGAGAACTGCAGAGGAAAAGGAATGCCTACGTTTGATAAAAATCGCCAAAGAACAAGGCTTGTATATAGATAAGTCGGACTGGGGTAAATTTGGTGACAGACGAATGATTGCAACGGGAGAAAGCATTGTCTTTTTGAGTGAAGACGGAACAACTTTCACCAAAATGAAGTCTCCTTTTGCAAAGGCTCCGATGAAGCATATCTTGCCAGAGGATATCATCTATGAACATCTGATTCATAACATCTTATTCCCATCAACGAGGTATCGTTTTATTGGCTTTTCAGAGGATATAAAGGGAATCCGAATTGTTCTTCAGCAACGAAATATATCCGATATGTTTCAAGTACCATCGCAGAAAACGATTGACGATTATCTCATTAATCAATTGGGCTTGACAAAGGAGGATAGATATTTCTATGGAAATGAATATTTGGCAATAACTGATGTTTCTAATGTCAGTGATAATGTGCTGTGTGATGAAGATGGCAAACTGTATTTCATAGACCCGATTATCCGGTTGAAGAAGTCGGGAAGAGAGGTATGGGAGTATCTTTATAGAACAAGATGTGTATGATAGTTATAATTGTAAAAAGCAAAAGTCCCACCTGATTCGCTGTGCAAGTGGGAAGCGTGGTGGGAACTGTCGTCGCAAAGGTATGCATATTTTTTGAAATAACAAAACTTTTGCGAATAAACTTTTGTAAAGTCCCCTGTTTTTGAACGAAGATTACACATTGTTAGTGAAAATTTGGCTCGTTTAACCATCAACTTCTTCAGAAGGTTTAGTGTTACTACCAGTTGATTTACTGTTGATTCTCCTGTAGAGCCTTCAGACTGTTACACTTCCAAAGACACTGATGCTTGCGCCAAGCGGAGTGTAATAGACCATTTGTCGGTTGTATTCAGTTGCAGTTTGGGCAGTTTTGCTGCAAAAATACTTTTTTACCTTAAAATCTGTTCATAAATAGCTTATTCTCATTTATTTTTTGTATTTTTGCAGAGCATTCGCAATAAATGCGTTTGCGAATAATAATTTCGATATGAATGAAAATAGTTGAATAAAAATATTCAAATGGGGTTGTTGGAAACCCTTATGCTGAGGGCTTATGCCACTCGGTAAGTACCTTAAATTGTTATATAACAGATAATTGTAACAAATAGGGTGGATATCATCTTAAAAAGTGAGGTACATCCAACGCAGATAGACCGAGAGGTATTGACTACCCGGTGGATATCATTTTTAAAAATGAGGTACATCCAACGTACCGAGAACTATACCCTTTGGTACCGAGGTAGATATCATCTTAAAAAGTGAGGAACATCCAATAACCAAAACATATAGGGAACATAAAATGTGTGTGAAGTCTTCATAAGGCTAAGGTGTTATACGTAAATCCATTTAAAAAGTAATAGATTATGTCAAAAATAACAAGAAAAATTGAAATAATCCCAGATATAGATGGGATAACTCATGAAGAGTCAAATAAGAAATGTTATAATACATTTTATAAATTTGACCGAAAACTATACAAGGTGGCAAATCTCCTTGTAAGTCAATTGTATGGATTAGACAATCTATTATCTTTAATGAGATTACAGAATGATGAATATGTAAAATGCCAGTCCAAGTTGTCTTTCAAGTCCATAACAGACGCAACGAAGGAAGAAATTAAAAAACGTATGCAGGAAATTGATGCAGAACTTGTCTCTATGAAGAATGATATTGCTCCAAAGCATCCACAAACATATTCATATCGTGCAGTAACAAGTAGCGAATATGCAAAAGATATTCCTTCGGATATTTTGAATAATCTCAAACAGGATGTTTATCAGCACTTTAATGAGAATAAGAAAGAACAAATACGAGGAGAAAGAAGTTTGGCTACTTATAAAAAAGGTATGCCAATTCCCTTTAGTTTCGAAAAAAGACATGTTATTATATGTGATGGTGACAATTACTATTTGCCTTGGTTTGAGGATACTCGCTTCAGGCTAAACTTTGGACGCGATCGTAGTAACAATCGTGCTATCATAGATAATTGTATAAAGACAAAGAAGTACAAGCTATGTGCAGCTGCAAAAATTCAGCTCAAAGAAAGAAAACTGTTTTTACTTATAACGGTTGATATTCCTAAAGCGGAAAGCGTACCTGTGAAAGGTAAAGTTATGGGCGTAGATCTTGGTGTTATAAATCCTGCTTATGTGGCAGTTAATGATGGACCAGAGAGAAGTCGCATAGGTAATGGTGAGGCCTTTCAGAAGCAACGTGATGTTTTTCGTAGAAGATTTCGAGAATTACAACGTTCCCAACTTACGCAAGGTGGGCATGGGAGAAAGCACAAGACCAAAGCGACTGAAATTCTTAGAGGAAAAGAAAGAAACTGGGTACAGACTGAGAATCACCGTATAAGCCGAGAAATAGTTAATTTGGCATCTCGTTGGAAGGTTGAGACCATCCAAATGGAAAGTCTGAAAGGATTTGGGAAAAATCAAGAGGGAGAAGTCGAGTATAATCATAAACGCCTTCTCGGTCGTTGGTCTTATTTCGAACTTCAGAAAGACATAGAGTACAAGGCTGCAATGGCAGGTATTGCGGTACAATATGTAAATCCAGCATATACCAGCCAGACTTGTCATGTCTGTGGTCAACGAGGAAATAGAATAGAACGTGATACTTTTATTTGCACTAATCCTGAATGTACTTGTTACAACCAAGCACAGGATGCGGATATGAATGCTGCAATAAATATCGCAAAGTCGAAAGATGTGATAAAGTGATAAATGTATGAAAAAAGCCATTCTGTTAATGACAATGTTAATGTTGCTTTGTTGCAACATATCAGCCCAAACGCATCTAACTTTTATGGGTATTCCTATTACAGGAACAAGACAAGCTATGGTGACAAAGCTAAAGGCTAAAGGATTTTCGGAGAAAACTCAGGAAAATGAAGTTGGGGTTGAGTTAAAAGGGAAATATCTTGGCAAGGATGTATGGTTGCGTATATATAATAGCAATATATCTAAGACCGTATATCTTATTGATATATTTTTCAAAAAAGGTCATTTTATGGACTTGTACGAGCAATATCTCAGTTTGCGAGAAAAGTTCAATGGCATATATGGTACCCCCACAGAAATTCTTGATGAATCTTTTGAAGAAACATTAGAATTTGGGCAACTTCCTATGTGTGCTACATATTACAAAAGTTCCAAAGGCTTGATTTCTTTAGAAATTTCAGAAGATAAGCATTGTGTAGAAATATCTTTCCAAGACAAACACAATGCAGAAATTATGAGAAAAGAAAAAACTCAAAAATAAAAGTATGGAAACAAGAGATTATATTCAAGATTTAGAAGAGCGATACAAACAATATTGTAATAAGAAATCAGGCGTGTCGTTTAATAGAAATACGGACATTTTTATGGAAGAATTGTATTCCATGCCTATTGCTAAGATAACAATAGAAGAGTTGTTGAGAGAATACCCTGTTAAAGATGAAAAATTTACATTTGATCAAGAACAAGATGTAAATTATTTGACAGATATTTTTTTAGAGATGAATCAAGACAAATATATTGCATATTGTATCCAATATTTACGTTACCTTCGTAATTCTGGTACCAAAGATTTTTACTATGATAAAACCGTTTGGATTGATAAGGATTATGAGGCAACAGGAGATAGGCTAGAACTTTTTAAGTCTGATTATATTGGTTCTATTGTTGACTATATCTTTAATGCTTATAAGGCAAATAAATATATAGTAGGCAAGATATTAAAATATAAAGAATGGGTTGAAAGATTTAAAGTCATAGAAACAAAAGATAATTGGAAAGAGAAAGCCCTACAGAAGCATCTTGCTGAATTTCTCTTCTTGCATGATGTGGATTTCTATAAAGAAGTTGATACTTCAAATGGTTCAGTTGATTTTTTATTGCCTCACTATGCCAAGGAAAAAGAAAACGAATATAGGAGTGGCTGGAAAGCTGGTGAGAAACTGTATATAATAGAGGTGAAGAAATTTAGAAATGAGAAGCAGATTCAAGATTCTTGCATACAGCTTAATGCTTACTTGGAACAGATGGATGGAGAAGGTTGTTTGTTGATTTATGCTGATACAGACTTAAAAATCATAAACGAGAAGTGGAATTTTGATGTCCTAACTATTTATATCGGGGATGAAAGCCCCTCTCTTCGTTCCGGCAAAACAACAATAAGGTTGGCATAAAGATTATATTGTCCGTTGGCTTGGAGCAGGAGTTGGGCAACATGCACAAGGCAGCCCTCCTGGTTCGCAACAAGCGCAAGAGCTATGGCATCCTGCCTGTAGTGAAGCAGATTGATACCCTGGCAGCAGAGTATCCTGCTCAGACCAACTACCTCTATGTAACTTACGCTGGCGTGAAGAGCGACATCACCTTCGAGAACGACCACCGTTCTATCATCGTACTCGGTTCAGGTGCTTACCGCATCGGTTCTTCAGTAGAGTTCGACTGGTGTGGCGTTCAGGCATTGAACACCATCCGCAAGGAAGGTTGGCGCTCAGTGATGATCAACTACAACCCAGAGACCGTATCTACCGACTACGATATGTGCGACCGTCTCTACTTCGACGAGTTGACCTTCGAGCGTGTGATGGATATCATCGAGATGGAGCAGCCTCATGGCGTCATCGTATCTACCGGTGGTCAGATTCCAAACAACCTGGCTATGCATCTGGATGCACAGAACGTGCCAATCCTGGGTACTGCTGCCAAGGACATCGATAACGCTGAGGACCGTGCCAAGTTCTCTCAGATGTTGACCAACAACGGCATCAACCAGCCAGAGTGGAGCGCCCTGACCTCTATGGAGGACATCGACAACTTCATCGAGCGTGTAGGTTTCCCTGTATTGGTTCGTCCTAGCTACGTGCTTTCGGGCGCTGCGATGAACGTATGTTCTAACGAGGATGAGCTGAAGCGATTCCTGCAGTTGGCTGCCAATGTAAGTGAGGATCACCCAGTGGTAGTTAGTAAGTTTATCGAACATGCCAAGGAGATTGAGATGGATGCAGTGGCAAAGAATGGCGAGGTGATTGCCTATGCGATTTCCGAGCACATCGAGTTTGCCGGTGTTCACTCAGGTGATGCTACCATCCAGTTCCCTCCTCAGAAGTTGTATGTTGAGACAGTTCGTCGTGTAAAGCGAGTTGGTCGTCAGATTGCCAAGGAGTTGCACATCAACGGTCCGTTCAACATCCAGTTCATGGCTCGTGACAATGATATTCTCGTTATCGAGTGTAACCTTCGTGCCAGCCGTTCGTTCCCATTCGTAAGCAAGGTATTGGAGATCAACCTCATCGAGTTGGCTACCCGCGTGATGCTCGGTTTGCCAGTAGAGAAGCCACACAAGAACCTCTTCGATCTCGACTATGTAGGTATCAAGGCATCTCAGTTCAGCTTCAACCGTCTGCAGAAGGCGGATCCTGTATTGGGTGTGGACATGAGCAGTACGGGTGAGGTAGGTTGCTTGGGCGACGATACATCTACCGCACTTCTGAAGAGTATGCTTTCTGTGGGTCATCGCATTCCAGCCAAGAACATCCTGCTTTCTACAGGTTCTGCCAAGCAGAAGGTAGATTTGCTCGATGCTGCCCAGATGCTGGTTAAGCATGGCTACAAGCTGTATGCAACTGGTGGTAGTAGCAAGTTCCTCACCGAGAATGGCATTGAGAACACCCGTGTGCTCTGGCCATCAGAGGAGGCAGAAGGCGGTGCGCCTAAGGCTTTGGAGATGCTCCACAACCATGAGATTGATATGGTAGTGAATATTCCAAAGAACTTGACCAGCAGCGAGTTGAGCAATGGTTACAAGATTCGTCGTGCAGCCATCGACCTGAACGTGCCATTGATTACCAACAGCCGTTTGGCGAGTGCATTCATCTATGCATTCTGCACCACCAAGCTGGAGGATATCGACATCAAGGCTTGGGGAGAGTATAAATAGTTGATAGTTAATAGTTAAGAATTGATAGTTAGTAGTTAAGAATTGACAGTTAAGTCATTCTTGACGATTCCCAATAGAAAAATCCCTGCTGTAGGAAAGGCTTCCTATGGCAGGGATTTTTTATTTGAACAAAAAAGCCGTGAAAACTTTGGTTGTTTCAAAAATAAAGCCGTAACTTTGCACATGTAAACTGGTTAAATTTCATTGCATGATGAAAATGTGGTGTTCTTGTGAATTTTAACACAGATAATCTTGATTATAATGGCTCGTATGAGTCAGATTTAGCAAAGTTAACACAAAATAATTGCTTATCTCGCTAATAATCAGTATTTTTGCGCATAATCTTTTAAAGAATCAAAACAACTAAGAATATGGCTAGAGCAACAGGTTCAATCAATTATTTGGAGCATCGCACGCCCTTGAAGGACGAAAGCGGTAAGTATCAGATACATCCGATGTTCGTGAAACAGGATGTCGTTGACAGGGAGAAGATGGAAAAGCGTGTTCGCGATCATTGTGCGATGAACGTTTCGTCCTTTATCTCCGCATTGGAAACGCTGGAGGATGAAACGCTTTACGCCTTGGCTGAGGGCAACGAGGTGAGGGTAGGCGATATGTTTATTGTCAAGCCAAAGCTGGGGATGGTGAAGCATAAGGACAAGAATGGAATCGAATGGAAAAGGACTTATCATGAGGGGGATCTGATTCCAGCCAATGAGGTGGATATCTGCGGCTTGGAAATTCAGCCCACGAAGGAGTTTCTGGAAAGACTGAAGCGCCACTCTAATGGTTGCAGCCGACAGTATTGGAGTGTGAAATCTACTCCAAAAGAGGCGGATAAGGAGTTTGCTGATATTGTAGAGATTTGTCAGCAGCAGGGTTATATCACGGTGAAGGATATGATTCGTGAATTCGGTGTTACCCGCTATCATGCCAATAAGGTGTTGAATGATTTCTGTGAGGAACCGGCAGCCAGAATGTATGCTACCAAGGAAGGTCCTGTTACGCTCTATCGTTTGTGGAAGAAGGAGTAACTAAGACGTAGTTGTTGAAACGGCTCTTTAGGTTGACGGAATCGGTTCCTTAACTTGAATGAAGCGTCTCTTCTCGTTGAAGGATGCGTATCCGAGAGTTAAAAGAAGCGTTTCCAGAAGTCAGAACAAGCGTCTTTTAGAGTACAAGCATATACCTTCTCAGACATTGCCACTAGGCTCAGCAGCTCTGCCGAGCCTAGTCAGCAGGTCTGCTGACTGCAGTCAGCACCTCTGCTGAGCCTAGTGACAACACCTTTTAGTCGTACAGCTATAACCTCTTTAGTTGTACAACTGTATACCCTTTAGTCGTACAACTATAACCTCTTTAGTTGTACAACTATACACTTTTTAGTTGTACAATCGTAAAATGATGATACTTCTATGAGATATATTGGGTGCTCTCATTCAATCCAAACATACAGCATCTTCCTTTTATAACGTTCGTTTGCTTTTGTTCTATTCAACGAACGAAATGAGGAAAAGCTGCTTCTCCTAATTCTGGCTCATATTCGAAACCTTCGTAACTGAAGCCTGCCAGTTCCTCTGGAGTAAGAAGCTGATTATTCAAGATATATCTCACCATGGCTCCACGGCAAGATTTAGCCCATACAGCCTGCATCTTCAATCTGCCGTCTTTCTGGCGGACATAAAAGAGTGGCTGAATGACCTTTATCTCTTTACATACTCTCTTCCAATCAAACAGATGTTCATATTCCTCTGTAGAAAGATGGATGAGTATACCATCGTCAGCTTTCACACTATCGATGAGAACATCTGTCAGTTTGTCTTTCCAGAACTGATTGATAGGCTTGTCGTTTGTAGCTTCGAGCGATACGCAATGCTCCATACGATAAGGTACAATGCCATCCAACGGTCGAAGCAATCCATAAAGGAAGCAGGTAATCCAGAGATGTTTCTGGGCATACTCTAACGACTCCTCGCTCAAAGAACTGGCACGCAAATGTTTGTATGCCTGACCATTGTAAGCCAGGATAGCAGGCATCTTCTCTGCAGCCATAAAATCATGATATCGCTTCCAGTTCGTCATTGCAATCTTGCTGCTGCAATCAAGTTGCTTAGCCAATTCCTCTACATTCATCATTGCCATTTCTTTGGCCAAGTCATTGGCAACTGATTGGAATAGTGGCACGGAGATAGGCTTCCTGTCTGCCTTCTCAAACATGATTTTGGCATTTGCCAATAATATCTGCATAATAATCAATCTTTTGAATTGTACTTGCAAAGATAAGAAAAAATCAATATAGAATGCTAAATAGCCAAGAAAAATCCTATAAAATTAAAATTTTTTATAAAACGAGCATTATATAGTACTTTTTCTTGTGTAATCTATAAATATTTGTTACCTTTGCGTGAAAAGAACAATATAATACACTACTTAGTATGGCGGTTAAATATGAGATTCGTCAAACAGTTTTCTCATACCTCTTTTACCTATATGATTTATGAACAAAAAATATCAGTTTAAGACAATGAAGCAAGTAAACATTCAATATTACAATTCGCCTTGCGGAGAAATCATCTTGGCATCGATGGGTGACGAACTGTGCCTTTGTGATTGGAATGAAATGCCATGTGCAGAGCGCAATAAGCATCGGCTTTTACGGTATATGAAGGCTGATTTCAAGATAGAAACATCCCCAATCCTGGATCAGACCAAAAAGCAATTGGATGAATATTTTGCCGGTAACCGCAAGATATTTGATATTCCGTTGCATCCTGTAGGAACTGATTTCCAGAAAAAAGTATGGCATGCATTGCTCGAAATACCCTATGGAGAGACAAGAAGCTATAAGGAAATAGCTATAAGTATAGGCAAACCTAACGGCATCAGAGCCGTGGCAAGTGCCATCGGAGCTAATGGCATCAGCATTTTCGTTCCCTGCCATCGAGTTATCGGAAGCAATCATTCCCTTACAGGTTTTGCCGGAGGATTGGACGCAAAGAGAAAGTTATTGGAGCTTGAAGCTGAATAAAACCAACATAAAATGGTGATTTATTATTAATTTAAATATCCGTAAAAACAAATTTTGATTAATTAATAGTTGTTTCTCTTACATTCTTAGTAAATATCATTACCTTTGCACCATGAAAACATTATTAGACGTTCATACACATACAATAGCATCAGGTCATGCCTTCAGCAGTTTGCAGGAAATGACCTTGACAGCAAAGGAGAAAGGGTTGGATATCTTGGGAATCACAGAGCACGGTCCCAATATCCCGGGTACCTGTGATCCTATCTATTTCAGAAACCTTCATTGTGTTCCACGCCAGCTCTATGGAATCAAACTGATGCTTGGAGCAGAACTCAACATCCTCAATACGAAGGGAGATATCGATCTCGACGAGGATTACTGGCGTATGCTGGATATCCGAATAGCAGGCATCCATAGCCTTTGCTGGCAGGGAGGAAGTAAGGAGGAGAATACGCAGGGTGTCATCAATGCCATGCGCAATCCCTTCGTGCAGATTATCTCTCATCCCGGCGATGGTACGGCAGAACTGGATTTCGAGGAACTCATGAAAGTTTCCAGGGAGACGCATACCTTGCTTGAAATCAACAACCATTCTATGGCTCCTATTCGCCACAAGACTGTGGCTGCTCCCAATAATCTGGAACTGCTGGAACTTGCCAAGAAGTATGAAACTCCAGTCATCTTCGGAAGTGATGCCCACTTCTCTGCGATGATTGCCGACTACAGCAACATTATGCCACTGGTAGAAAAAGCAGAGTTCCCGGATGAGCTGGTTCTCAACTATCAGCCAGAGAAATTCATGGCTTACCTCAAGCCAACCCCTGAAAAATAGGAAAATTTAGTTTCACATTTCAATTTACACGACTATGATTATAGAAGAAATCATCAAGTATAATGAAAACTTCGTAGCCAGTAAGGCTTACGAAAAGTAACTTTCGTTACAGCCCCCACATATCATTCAGCATACTGATAGCTGATTCCGAGCGGAAGACATGATTGCGGAAGGTGATGATGCCTTCGGGAGCAAGGTGGGCTTCGAAGGAATTCACCAGGAAATCTGCTTCGAGCAGAATGCGGTGGTCGAGGCTGGGAACATCTTGATAAGTATGATGATGGGCAATGAGCCAGCAGATTCTTTCTATCTGTGCGGCTGTGAATCCATCTACTTCTGATAGTACTTTTCTTGCCTCGTCAGGACCCAGTTCTTCCTGGTGCTTGCCATCGCAGTTGCCGTATCTGGCTTCTGAAACGTGAATGCCTACATCGTGAAGAATGGCTGCTGCTTCGAGCACGAAGAGGTCTTCTCCGGTCATTCCCTCTGCTATCGCAATCATACGGGCAAAGTCGTGTACCTTTACGAAATGCTGGATGCGAGGCGCATCGCCACCATCATATTTTATCATCGCCCTCATCAGTTGGGCGAGTATCAATTCCTTGTTTGTCATAATCTTATGTTTTTTTAAAATCAATATTTATATCTACTTAAGATGTTAATCGAAGAGTTTCTTCCAAATCCACAATACCGCTATGGCGCCAATGACGCAGAAGACGAAGTTGGTAAGATAACCCTTGCCAAACAGTTCTATGTTCAGCAGATTGCTGATGATGGCGCCGGCATAACTGCCCACAATACCTATGAATAGGTTCATACAACATCCTTTGCCTTCGCCGCTCATGATGCGGTTGGCAATATAGCCAATGAAAATTCCCGTAAGGATTGGCCACGCTGTGAAATCTGCAATGTGTTCTAACATACTCTTTTTCCCACTTCGTTCGTTTTGTTCTTTATTGATGGATGTAATCCAGAATCTGCTCAGCATGAATCTTGGTCTTGATCTCCTTTGGAGTGAAGATCTTCTCAATGACGCCTTCTTCGTTGACGAGATAGGTGGTGCGGAGGATGCCGATGGTCTTTCTGCCGCAGGTTACCTTCTCGCCCCAGCAGCCGAGTTTCTGCAGTAGGGTGGTTTCGGTATCTGCGATAAGAGGGAACTGCAAACCCTTGGCTTCGGCAAACTTCTTCTGCAAAGCCTGTTTGTCCTTGCTCACGCCGATAATCTCGTAACCGGCTGCAGCCAGTTCCTCCTTATGTGCTTGCAGGGAGCAAGCCTCGGCAGTGCATCCGCTGGTGTTAGCCTTCGGATAACTGTAGAGCACAATCTTGCGACCACGGTAGTCGCTTGCCTTTATCTCACGTCCGTCCTGGTCAATGCCAAGAATCTCTGGTATTTTATCTCCTACATTCATAATTCTATATTTATTTATTATATGTCTTGTTATGATGCAAAGATAATAAAAATAATGCGAACCGATGTGATTCTTATGATTTTTAACACAAATAATCGTTGTTTATCTTTCTACCTGGAAGTTTAAACGAATCTTTCTTTTGGATAAAAAAAGAAAAATATAGGGAGGATATTTGGTAATATGCTGATATTTACTTACTTTTGTGTGATGAACGTTCATGGTATGAAACAGGGAGCGTGATACTAAACAGGTAAAAAAGGAAGAAAATGAAGAAGATATTTTTGTTTATATTATTCTGTCTTTCCGTATGCAGCATGTCGGCTTACGACTTTCTGCGAGCTGTGAAAGATGAGATTCCGGGAGGTTACAACTTCTGGGTTTATACGCCGGTAGATTATTTCTATTCGCAAGAGCAGACACCGGTCATCATCTTTCTGCATGGAGCCAGTCTTTGTGGAAGAAATCTGAATAAGGTGAGAAGATACGGACCGCTTGATGCCATCGTCAAGGGGCGCGATATCGATGCGCTGACCATCGTTCCGCAGAATCCGGGAGGAGCCTGGAATCCGAAGAAAATCATGGATATGCTAGACTGGGTGAAGAAGAATTACCCATGCGATTCTAATAGGGTTTATGTCTTGGGTATGAGTTTGGGCGGTTATGGCACCATGGATGTCTGTGCTACTTATCCCGACAGGATAGCTGCCGGCATGGCGCTGTGTGGCGGATGTTCGTATAAGGATGTGAGTGGATTGGGCGATTTGCCTTTCTGGATTATCCATGGCACAGCAGATAGGGCAGTACCGGTCAAGCAATCGAAGGTGGTGGTAGATAAACTTGAAAAGGATGGCAAGGATACCCGATTGATATACGACTGGTGGAAGGGTGCCAATCACGGTACCCCTGCCCGCGTGTTTTATCTGAAGAAAACCTATCAGTGGCTCTTCTCTCACAGCCTTTCAGATAAGGACAGACCCGTGAACCGCAACATCAGTATTACGATGAGCGATCTGGGCAGAGCATATGGTGATGTGAACAGAAATGCCCCTCAGCCTGAACTCATCGATGGTCCGAGTGTGATCAAGCAAGAGGGAAATGAATATTAAAGAATCTTTTATAATAAGATGTTCTGCCATGATGTCTTTTTATTTGATTAAATCCCTTTATGCGAATGAATTTTATGCCTTGCAAAGATACTGTTTTTTCTAAAATTAGAGGCTAAGAATGGCATAAAGGTTTTAGAGTCTGTTTTTTTGAAAGAAATAACAAGTAAACTTTTCTCTATTCAATCTTTTTTCGTACTTTTGCACCATCAATTAAAATAAAGAAAATCCAGTTTTTTAAATGAAGTAAGAAAATGGCTGATAAAGATATGAAATGGAAGACGCTCTCGCAGAAGTATCTGATAGAGAAGCCTTGGCTCACGGCACGAGTGGATAAGGTGGAATTGCCTACGGGGGCCATTATCGATGAATATTACGTGCTGGAATATCCTGATTGGGTGAACACCATCGCCATTACGAAGGACGGAATGTTCGTCTTCGTTCGCCAGTATCGCTATGCGATAGGTAAGACGGTGAATGAACTCTGCGCAGGAGTGATAGAGAAGGGCGAGGACCCGATGGTGGCTGCCAAGCGAGAACTGATGGAAGAGACTGGATTCGGTGGCGGAAACTGGCAGAAGTGGATGACGATTTCGGCTAATCCGAGCACTCATACCAATCTTACCCATTGCTATCTGGCTACGGATGTGGAGCGCATGGATGTTCAGCATCTTGACCAGGCTGAGGATATCGAGATTCGCCTCTTCTCCAGGGATGAAGTAATGGAAATGCTGGAGAAGGGAGAAATCTGGCAAAGCCTGATGGCGGCTCCGCTATGGAAGTATTTTGCGAAAGCAAAGTAAGCTGCAGGGCTTCATCTGCGAAAGCAAACAGCAGAACTTCGTTTGCTCGAGCAAAGTAAATATTAGACATTAAACAATAAACATTATAAAGATGGTAATAGATTTCGAAAAAATTGCTGAGGCTCACTTGGAGGGCTTCAAGGGTGGACAGGGTAAACTCGATACTCGTAACTATGTGGATGACAAGGTGAAGATTATGTATTCTACCTTGCGTCCGGGTGCATCAACTGGTCTTCATACTCACGAGGGCAACTGCGAGATTATCTATGTGGTAAGCGGCACTGCTACTTTCCATTATGATGATGCCGTAGAAGAGGTTCGACAGGGACAGGTGCATTATTGTCCTATGAACCACGCTCATTATATGGAGAATCTCACAGATCATGATCTGGTGTATCTCGCCATTGTGCCTGAGCATCATTAATATCCCTGGAGTATCAAGGAAAACCATATTATATTCCTCCTGAGGAAAATGAAAAAAGAAAGTCCAACTCGGATGCCTCTCTTATAAAAAGTATAAAAAGGCTCCAAGCTGGACTTTCGTCATTCTTCTCTCTTATATAGCTATAGTCATCTGTTTTTTATCTAAAAGAATATGCTGCTGATTATAGTTTCTCGCAGAACTCGATTTTCTCCTTGTTTGGACCCTCGATGGTGAAGAACTTTACGCCGTTTTCCCAGAAAGGAAGACCATTTACCTGCTGATCCAGCATCTTGAAGGTTCCTGCTTCCTTCACTACCAGGAAGAGATCCTCTATGTTCTTTACATCGATGGCAATGTGGTCGATGGCTCCATATTCCATCTTTGCCTGATGGTTCTGATAGGTCTCGATGATGAGATTGTGGAGCTGGAGAAAGGCTACTTCCTCGGTGCCGTTTACTGTGCGGAGGGCTGTCTCGAAGCCCAAGGCATGATAAAATTCAATGGTCTTGTTGATGTCGTTGGTAGGAATGCCGATGTGCTGCACGCCTGTTGTAAAATCTTTAATCTTCATAATGAATCTGTGTTTAGATGATTGTTATGATAAAACTTTTTGTGTATTGAAGATTTAGAAGCGGATGATTTCTGCTCCAATCTGGAAATAGCTCTCGTTGCTCTGAGGATTCCACATGCCCTTGGCATAAACCGGAATGGTGTAGTTGCCGAGCTTGAGGTCGTGGGAGGCTTGCAGCGATACGTGAACGATGCCTGCCGTGGTTCCAAAGAAGTGGGCATCCTCGCCAGCTCTGTTCAGGGCGAAGGCTCCACCAACTCCTGCATCTACCTTCCATCCATCCTTCTGATAGATAGGATATTCCGCATAGGCGAAGGTGGAATATTTCTGCTTCGTGTTGTTGCTGTTGCGGTCGCGTCCGAAGACTACCGTTGACCAGCTCAGGAGCAGTGGAAACTTCTCGTCCTGAAACCGGTAGCTTAATGTGGCATCGAGGAATCGGCCGGTGGTATGAGCAGAGTAGTTCCAGTATTCCTTATTATTATAGCTGGCGCCAGGGGAGAAGTTGTAGGTGTCCCACAGGGCGAATCCCCAACCGCCAGCCTTCAGAGTCAGATAATGATTAAACTCCTTGTAGGAGCCTTCCGAGTTGCAGCCACCCCAAAGTCCCACGGTAACGTGGTCATTGGCCATCGTATAGCTCAGGTCGGTGAGGAGGACGATGCCGTCGGAAACTTCCATGCCACGCCACAGATGATTGTTCTGCACGTTGGCTTTCAGATGGAGCTGTGCCTGGGCATTTCCCAGGCAAGCAGCCATCATCAAAACAATAACTACAATTCTTTTCATGGTTTTACTACAAAATAAACTTTTTGAACCTAACTAACTATGAACCTTATAAACGTTAACTAATTACTTAAACCATATATTACTGATAATTATAATTTGCATATAATTTGGGCAAATAAGGGCTTATCTTGTAAATTCCTTTGGCAAGATCGGCATGGCTCCGTTCTGTGTACAGACGAATGCCGAAACCTTTACTGCCAATTCATGAGCTTCCTTTACGCTCTTACCCTTCAAGATGCTTGCCACGAATGCGCCTGTGAATGAATCACCGGCACCCACTGTGTCTGCCACTTCTACCTTCGGTGTCTCTATAAACGAAACTTCGCCAGGGGTGAATACGTAGCTGCCGTTTACACCGCAGGTAAGGATGAGCATCTTCAGATTGTACTTGCCCAAGAGGAGCCAGCATTTGTTCTCCAGGTCGATGCCCGGATAGCCGAAGATGCGGCTTACGGTAATCAATTCCTCATCATTGATCTTGAGGATGTTGCATCGCTTGATGCTCTCGGTGATAATTTCCTTATTATAGAATCCCTGACGGAGATTGATGTCGAAGATTTTGAGGATTCCTTCTTCCTTTGGCATGTTATCAAGGAAGCGGTAGATGGTGTTGCGGGAAACCTCGTTGCGCTGGGCCAGCGAGCCGAAGCAGGCTGCGGTGCAATTCTTTGCCAACTTCTCCAGGGCTGACGTGTAGGGGATGTTGTCCCAGGCTGCTCCCTCTTTGATGTCGTAACAAGGAATGCCGTTGGCATCGAGCGAAACCTGAACGGTGCCTGTAGGGTAGGCTAACTTGTCTATCTGATAGTTGAGATGGTGATCGTTGAGTTCCTTCTCCAGCTCCTTGCCTAGCTCATCATCGCCCATTGCACTAACTGCACAGCTCTCGAGTCCGAACTGTGAAACGTGGTAAGCAAAGTTGGCTGGAGCGCCACCTAGCTTTTTTCCTTCTGGAAGCACATCGAAGAGAGCCTCGCCGATACCTATCACTGATTGTTTCTTTTCCATTGTCATTTTTACTTTAAGAATGTTAGAGATGTTACTTGATTTCTGTTGCAAAGGTAGCATTTTTCAGCTACCTTCACAAAGAAAAATCATCTAAACTTTCTGCAAACGTTCCCGCAATCGTTTCCAATTTCTGCAATCGTTTGCAGTATATTTCTTCTCTTCTATCTCTTTACTTCTTCTCTCCAGGTTTCTGTTCGAAATCGATGAGAACCTTCATGCTGGTTTCGCGATGAGTGTCGATAAACTTGTAGGCATCATCGTATTCTTCGAAGGCAAAACGGTTGCTTACGAGTGGCTTGAGGTTGACGATGCCCTTGCTTACGTAATCGATGGCTGTGAGATAATCTTCGTGGCGATACATCATTGAACCGATGAGTCTCAACTCATGTTCGCCCAGATAGAACATGCTGAGGGCTGGGTCCTTGGCAAAGACAGCCACAACCACGATGTCGCTACCTTTCTCGATGGTCTCCATCAGCGAACGGATGGAAACTTCTACACCTGCTACCTCGAAACCTACCTGATAGCCTTCCTCACCGAAAAGTTCCTGGGCAGCTTCCTTCAAGGTCTTCTTGGTGATGTTGAGGGTGTGCTTGATGCCGCATTCGCGAGCCTTAGCCAGGCGAAGGTCGCTTACATCGGTAATGAGTACATTCTTGGCGCCACGGGCAATGCAGAACTGGGCTATGAGATTGCCGATGGTTCCTGCACCGCTCACTACTACATTCTTACCCTTTACGTCGGTGCGGTTGCTGGCATGGGCACCAACGGCTGAAGGCTCAATCATGGCACCATAGTCAAGGCTCATGCCTTCTGGCAACTTAGCCACGCGGTCGTCATCTACTACAAAGAAATCCTGTGCTGCACCATCTGCCTGGAAAGCCTGAACACGCAGGTGCTCACAAACGTTATACTGTCCGCGCTTGCAAGGGTTGCACTTGCCGCAAACCAACTGTGGGCGAGCGGTGATGTGGTCGCCAGGCTTGCAGACGGTAACTTCGCTGCCTACAGCCATAACCACTCCAGAGTACTCATGTCCCTGAACCACTGGATAGAAGGTGGCTGGGTGAAGACCGTGGTAAGAGTGAATCTCGCTACCGCAGATGCCGATGCGCTTGATGTTGACGAGAACCTGATGAGCAGTTAAGTCTGCTGCCTTTGGTTCTGCTACTTCCTTGAATTCGATATGCTTTGGTTCTACCAATATTGCCTGTCTCATAATTATAATGTTTTGAAATTGTTATTGTTATGTTGGTGGGATGAAAGATCCCGTTTTATCTTTGTATTCTTTGCTGAGCCCACTTTTTAAGTGGGCTCTTTTTTATTTCTTCTTATTCTCCAGATCGGTCATGATCTGCTTGTATTGCTTCTTGTTGAGCTTGTAGAAGCAGAGGCATCCTGCGGTGACGATCCACAAGATTCCCGGAATGGTGCTGAAGGCATGGTGCATAATGTTCAATACTTCTGGATTCTGCACAGCGTTGCTTACATATCCTGCACTGCCCAGGGCAATGGCGAGAAGCGATGTGCCGAGTGCCATTCCTATCTTGTTGCCCAGCGAGATGAAGGCGTATTGGAATCCGTCGTTTCTGATGCCCGTCTTCCACTCGCCATACTCCACACAGTCGGGGATGATGGCATAGATGGCTGTATTGAAGCCTGAGAAGAAGAACCACGACAAAGCTGAGAACAGATAGAACATGATGGCGCTGCCGTTAGGGCTGAAGAAGTACAGACCTATCATCGTAATACCGGTGAGGAAAGCGAAGATGGCTGCCGTGAAACCCTTGTTGCCCGTTTTTCTGAATACCAGAGGGAAGCAGGCTGCACCTATGATGCTTGGCACGATGATGGCCATGGAATAGTAGGAGAAGAGCGTTGCCGAACCTTCTACATAAGTGAAATAGTAGAGCATGTCGGCGTTGCGTCCGTAGTGGATGAAACCGAAGAGCAACTGTCCTAAGAGGGCGAGCAGATAGGGCTTGTTCTTCATCACGGAACGAAGCTGCACCTTTAATGGGAGCTTCTGTCCCACAGGAACTTCTACCACTTCCTTGGTCTTATGGAAGCAGAACAGATGGCAGGCAGCGAAGATGATGCCGTAGAGTACTGCCACAGCCAGATAACCATATTTGGTATCGCCTGCGCCAAACCAGCTGATGAGCGGAACGGTTATGATGTTGATTACTCCGATGGCCATCATGGCGCTCACCGAACGGCTGGTGTTGAGCTTGGCTCTCTCATCGATGTCTTGTGTCATGGCTCCGCAGAGTGTGCCGTAAGGCAGGTTCACGCAGGTATATCCCAGCACCAGGATGCAGTAGGTTACTGCCATATAGATAATCTTGGCGGTCTGGCTCCATTCCGGATGAGCCCAGAAGGTGAGTATCAGTACCAGTGCCGTGATAGGAGCTCCGAAGAGCAGCCATGGGCGGAATCGTCCCCATCGGGTGTGGGTCTTGTCGGTAAGTGTGCCGATGATGGGGTCGTTGATGGCGTCCCAGAATCGGGACACAAGCATCAGGGTTGCTACGGCACTCATGCTGATTCCAAACACATCGGTGTAGAAAATCATGAGGAAGTTGCCCACGAACATCCAACTGAAGTTGCAGCCCACATCGCCCATGCCATAGGCGAGTTTACTGATGAAGGGAACCTTTCCCTGCGAATTGTTCTCTAGCGAAGTGTTCGCTTGAAATTTAGAATCTTGTTCCATATCCTTTTTCTTAGGTTTGATTGTGATACTTAATGTTGTTTATTCTTTGTTTTGTGTAGGAATAGAGCGATTTGAGAAATCGTTTTTCCTTTTCACGCTGCAAAGATAGAACGATTTTGCTGGAAAAACAAGAAAAAAAACGGCTGTTTTTCCGCAACCGTTCCCGCAACCGTTCCCATTTTCCGCAACCGTTCCCAAAAAGATTTCTCTGTTTTTTGTTGTAGCTTTCATAGAAAATAAGTATCTTTGCAAGCACATATAACAAGAAAGAAAAAGAGATATGGCAAAATATGTAACTATCATGGATATTGCAAGGGAACTGGGGATTTCCAAGTCCACCGTTTCGCGTGCTCTTTCGGGAGATACGGGTAATGTGAAGGCGGAAACCTTGCAGAAGATATTGGCAACTGCCGAGCGGATGGGCTATCATCGCAACGAACTGGCTGTGAATTTTCGCCAGCAGAGTACTCATAACATCGGCATCATCATTCCCGAAATCGTCACCACTTTCTATATGACCTTTATCAATGAAGCTCAAGCCATCTTGCGCAAGCAGGGGTATAAGGTAATGATTGCCATTTCTAACGAGAATCCTGAGCAGGAGAGAGAGAACATTCTGATGATGGAGCAGCTGCGTGTGGATGGCATCCTGATGAGTGCATGCGATAAGGAGCATAATGTGGACCTATATAATAAGGTGATAGAAAGGGGCATTCCCATCGTGTTTTTCGATAGAACGGTGGAGAAGGTAAAGGCTTCACAGGTGCACATGGACGATTACATCATGTCGTTTTTCATGGTGGAGGCTTTGTTGCGCAAGGGGTATAAGCATATTATTCATATTCCGGGACCTGCTTATATCCGAAACAGCTATGAACGATTGAGGGGCTATCGGGATGCGCTGGAAAAGTTTCATATAGAGTATCAGGCGCAAGATGTCTTGTCGCCAGCCTTGTCGGCTGAAGAGGGTAGTTGGGTGATGGAGCGTTTCCTGGAGAAGGATGTTCCTTTTGATGCGGTCTTTGGCTTTACGGAGACTGCTGTGTTGGGAGCCAAGAGTGCTATCCAGAAGCGTGGCTTGAGCATTCCGGAGGATGTGGCACTTTGCTGCATGTCGGGCACAGCCTTGGCTACCTTGGTTCATCCTCAGTTGACGGTAGTGGAGCAGCCTATTGAGAAAATGGCGCAGGAAAGTTGCCGACTGCTGCTGGAGCATATTGCCGATGGTTATAGAAGGATAGAGGAAATAGCATTGAGAGGTGAAACTGTGATAAGGGAATCTACTTAATAAAGGTATCGGCTTCTGGAACCTGCATAAAAGAAACTGTTTTGGAAGACAGTATAAAAGAAACGGGTGTATCATCTATATTATTGAATGATACACCCGTTTTCTATTTCTTTATCTTAAGCATTTAAACTTAATCTATCTCCTTATCTTAAGCTTCCTCTTCCTCTTCTTCATTCTCCAGCAAATCGGTGCCGAGATGAGTGGTCTGTTCACGCTTCAATCGATCGCGCACCTCCTTAGGCTTGGTGGCGTAGGTAATCATTCGGATGGAATCGTTGTAGCTCACGTACTTCCAGAGCCAGTTGAGCAATACCATTACCTTGTTCTTTACGCCGAGGATGGAGCGGAGGTGAACTACCAGCCACAATACCCAGGCAAAGAAGCCCTGGCTGTGGAACTTGCCTAGTTCTACTACAGCCTTGTGTCTTCCGATGGTAGCCATAGAACCCAGGTTCTTGTAGCGGAAAGGCTTGAGTTGGGAATCAGTGGCTCCCTCGGCAATCTTCTGGATATTCTTAGCCAGGAGTGCTGCCTGCTGAATGGCTACCTGAGCCAACTGTGGATGACCGCCAGGATAAGCTGGGTCTGTGGTCTGGATACACTGGTCGCCGATGGCGAAGAGACCGTCCATGCCAGGGATGCGGTTGAACTCATCTACCACGATTCGGAAACCACGGCCCAGATGGTCGCCATCAATACCCGTGATAGGCTGTGCCTTTACACCGGATACCCAGAGGAAGGTGCGGGTAGGAATCTCCTGACCATCCTTCATCAGAACCTTATGGTCCTTGTAGTCGGTTACCATTTTGCCAAACTGCACATCCACACCCATGCTTGTGAGGAAATCGTATGCTTTCTTGGAAGAGTCCTGTGACATTCCGGCGAGCAGTCTGTCGCCCGCTTCCAGGAGATAGATGTGCATCAGAGAGGAGTCCATATCCGGATAATCGTAAGGAATCACGTAGCGCTTCATTTCAGAGAGGGCTCCGGCTATCTCCACACCTGTGGCACCACCGCCCACAATGACCACGTTCAGGAGTTCCTGTCGCTCCTCTTCTGTGGCACAGGTCAATGCACGCTCCAGGTTACTCAGCACGGCGTTGCGCAATCCCATTGCCTCTGAAACGGTCTTCATCGGAATAGCCCACTTCTCGATGTTGGCATTGCCATAGAAATTGGTAGTGGTTCCTGCTGCGAACACCAGGTAATCGTACTCAATCTTACCGATGGAAGTCTGCAGAATCTTCTTGTCTGGGAATACGGCTCTCGCCTCTGCCATGCGGAAGTAGAAGTTCTTGCGCTTGCGGAAAATCTGGCGGAAAGGGAAGGAGATGGAGCTTGGGTCGATACCTGCTGAGGCTATCTGATAGATAAGTGGAGGGAACTGATGGAAGTTATTCTTATCAATCAACACCACCTGCAGGTTTGAATTGCAGAGGTCTTCTGCCAAACGAAGACCACCGAGTCCGCCACCTACGATAACTACTCTCTTCAACTGATTTCTCTTGATATTAATGCTCATAACTACTGCTGTTTTTACATATTAATTACATATATTTGCTGAAAATTCTGTTCTCTATAAGGCGTAATGCCTGGTTCTTGCTGAAAATTCGATTGCAAAGGTACAACATTTTGATGAGGTGGCAAAGGAAGATGGGTAGAAATATGGGATTGAAGATTGTTGCAATCGTTCTCTTTTTAGATTCAGGAAAATGAAGTTGTAAAATGTAATATTCAGATAGCATTTTATGAGCACTTTTTTTGAGAAATGTTGTCGGTTTAAAGGAAAAGTTGTATATTTGCATCGACAATTTTAAAAGACGAACGAATTTTTATAAAAACATCATGATGAAACATGTAACAATTAAGGATATAGCCCGTTCGCTCTGCATCTCGGTTTCTACCGTTTCCAGGGCGTTGACGGATGACAAGAACATTCGCAAGGAGACGCGCGAGATGGTGATTGAGGAGGCAAAACGACTCGGCTACAAGCGTAATCCGGTGGCGATGAACCTGAAGATGGGGCGTACGAACACCATTGGTGTCATCGTGCCGGAGATGCATACTCCTTATGCTTCGCAGGTGATTAATGGTATTCAGGACGTGCTCTACAAAAAGAACCAGAAGGTGATGATTGCCGAGAGCGATGAGAAACCGGAGCGGGAGTTGGAGAACCTGAAGATGATGGAGCAGTTTATGGTAGATGGTCTGATTGTGAGCCTCTGCAGCTACCGCAAGAACATAGAAATGTATCAGCAGTTGGCAGCAGATGGTATGGCGATAGTCTTCTACGACCGCATTCCATACGGATTGAAAATGCCGCAGGTGATGGTGGATGATAATGTTGATTCTTATTTCATGGTAGAGCATCTTATCCGCCTGGGCAGGAAGCGCATCGTCTATCTGCAGGGACCCGACGACATTTATAATGCCTATCAGCGAGGCTTGGGTTATCGTGAGGCGATGGAGAAATTCCATCTCTTCGACCCGGAGCTGATTGTGAAGACGGGAATGACCTTCAAGGATGGAGCTGATGCCATCGACCGTCTTATATATAATAAGGTGGAATTTGATGCCGTCTTCGCCTTTACTGATACTTTGGCGATAGGTGCGCAGAATCGACTCCGTGCCTTGGGTAGACGGGTGCCGGAAGAGATTTTCGTGGCTGGTTTTTCGGGTACCGAACTATCAACCATCGTATCTCCTCAGATTACTACTATGGAGCCTCCGTTGGAGGAGATGGGCAGAAAGGCGGCAGAACTGGTGATGGAGAAAATCAATAATCCAGAGATGGAAGATAGACAGGTGGTGCTGAAGACCACGATGAAATGTAGGGAATCTACGGGAGAATAATCAAACTTCGTGTTTTCCGGTAATCACTAGAAAGTGGTTTTCGGTAATCGCCTGAAAGTATTTAAAACGTTTGCAGAAATTGGGAACGTTTGCGGGAACGTTTGCAAGTTTTTTTCGAAAAAAACATCTTTTTATCTCGAAAAAACGCAATATCTTTGCCATCGGAAACGGGAGATAAGATAGCTGAGGAAACTCCTCGGCTACTTGCTTCCCCAAAAATGAATAAACAATTAATATTTACAGCTAACAATAAAAGAATTATGGCAAATTTAGTGAATGCAAACGCAGCAAATGCAGCTCAGGTAGTAAAAGGTTATGCTTATAACCGCAGTTTGGTAAAGGCAGGTATCCTGCACTTCGGAGTAGGTAACTTCCATCGTGCTCACCTGGAGTTTATGACCAATATGCTCCTCGAGAACAATACCCAGCAGAACTGGGGTATCTGTGGAGCAATGATTCTCCCAGGCGATGAGCGTCTCTACCATGCCCTGAAGAAGCAGGACGGTGAATACACCCTTACCGTATGTGGACGTGATGACAGCATCCAGGTTTATCAGTTGGGTGCGCTCGTTGAACTCTATTGGGGCATTGAGGAGCAGGAACAGATTCTGAACAAGATTGCGTCTAAGGATATCAAGATCATCACCCTCACTATCACCGAGGGCGGATACAACATTTCACGTCAGAGTGGCGAATTCATGCTCGACAATGCGCAGGTGGCTCACGATATCGAGAATCCAACCAAGCCGGTTACAGCCTTCGGATATGTAGCCGAGGGATTGCGCCGCCGCAAGGCAGCAGGCAATGGTCCTATCACTATCCTTTCCTGCGATAATCTGCAGCACAATGGCAATACTGCCCGCAAGGCTTTCATGACTTTCGTGGGAGCTCAGGACAAGGAACTCGCTGCCTGGATGGAGGAGAACGTTACCTTCCCTAACTCAATGGTTGACCGCATTACTCCAGCTACCCGTCCTGCCGACATCGAGCGACTGAATGCTCAGAACGGCACTTGCGATGAGGCTCCTGTATATTGCGAGGACTTCATCCAGTGGGTAGTAGAGGATAATTTTGCAGCCGGTCGCCCAGCATGGGAAACCGTGGGCGCTCAGATGACCGACGATGTGACTGCCTTCGAGAATATGAAGCTTTCTCTCTTGAATGCTTCACATACATTGCTCTCTTATCCATCTTTTCTCGGCGGTTACCGCAAGGTAGATGCAGCCATGCACGATGAGAGAATCCGCAAGTTTGTACGTGCCTTCATGGACGATGACATTACTCCTTACGTGCCAGCTCCAAAGGATACTGATCTCGAGGCATACAAGCAGTGCCTGGTTGAGCGCTTCGGCAACCGCATGGTCAGCGACCAGGTGGCTCGTCTCTGCTTCGATGGTGCCAGCAAGTTCCCGGTTTACGTAATGCCGAACCTGGAGAAGATGATTGCTGATGATGCTTCTGGCAAGCGCCAGAATGTGGAGTTCAAGCGTGTGGCTTACCTCTTTGCTGCTTACCGTCATTATCTGAAGTATCAGGTAGATGACAATGGTGATGCATTCGAAGTGGCAGATCCATGGCTTACCGTTGATGACCATAAGGCCATCGATAGCGATGATGCGCTCGATTTTCTCGGCATTTCAGCCTTTACAAGTACCGATCTCAAGGCAGCTCCTCATTTCGTAGAGCTTTACTTGAAGATGGTAGAAGACATCAAGACAAAGGGTGCCATGAAGGTTTTGGAAGATGAAATCTTGTAATATAGAGAGAAACTCTTGAAAATAAGAGTCAGGTGTTTTTATGGATTGTTTAATTCGTCGAAACACCTGACGATAGCGTAACTTTCTCTAATTTAAACCTAGATAAACATGAAACAATCGATAACGCTTAGGAGTGCTGGACCATTTCTACTCCTGACATTCATCTATTTTATAGTGGGCTTCCTTACTACCGTCAATGGTCAGTGTCAGGGTCCCTTGAAGATAGCCTTCCTCTCGGAGGTTACCACTACCAAGAACTCCCTGGCAACGCTCATCTCCTTCGCTTTCTTCCTGGGCTATCTGCTCAATAGTGCTAAGACGGGACGCTTGCTCAACAAAGTGGGCTATAAGAAGACGCTCATCCGTTCGATGCTGGTAATGGTGCTGGGTCTCGCTTTCTATCTTGCTTCGGCGCTGATTGCTGAATATTGGGGTGGGGCAGGCGTGCATCTCTCGCAGGATTTCGTACCATTCGGATATTTCGTTTTCCTTTTCGGATCTTATCTGATGGGTACGTCAGCGGCAATGCTTCAGGTGGTGATCAATCCATACATAGCTGCCTATCCTTTGCCGGGCACTCAACCTGTGCAGCGCATGAACTTCACCTGTGCGGTGAATTCTTTCGGTACTACCATCGCTCCTTTCTTCGTAACGGGCGTGATGTTTGCAGGTGTGTCCCTGGATTGTGTTTCTGCCGACCAGCTCACCATTCCATTCCTGGTAATGATGCTCATCATTGCCTTTACAACATGGAGCACTTCCAAGGCGAATCTTCCAGACATTGAGGGTACGAGAGAGGAGACTCAAAATGTGGAATCTGAAGGAAAGACAACTCCTTCTGATGATTCCAGAAATGCGAAGAAACGCAGCATCTGGTCGTTTCGTCATCTGAAATATGGCGTGATAACCATCTTCTTCTATGTGGGAACCGAGGTGGGAATCGGCAACAATATGAATCTCCATGCTATGGATCTGATGGGGCATGGTTATAATCTTTCGCCAGCTCTTCTTGCCACGCTCTATTGGGGTGGATTCATGATTGGCAGAATGGTTTCTGCCGGTTTGAAGAACGTGGCACCTCGCCCTATGCTCATTACCGTTACGGTGGCGGCAATCGTATTGATGTCTGTTTCCATGTTTACCGAGAATCTCTGGCTGATGGCTGCTGTGGGATTATTTCATAGTGTGATGTGGAGTTGCATCTTTACACTGGCAGTTGATGGCTTGAAGGAATATACTTCCAAGGCTTCGGGTGTGTTCATGATGGGAGTTTTCGGTGGTGCAGTATTCCCTGTGCTTCAGGGTTTGCTTGCCGATTATATCGGTTCGTGGCAGTTCACCTGGTTCGTTCCTCTCTTCTGCGAGTTCGTTATCCTCTGGTACGGACTTGTGGGGTATAGGAAGCAGGAGGCATAAAAGGCAATAGTAAGACATAAATTAAGAAGGATATCAAAAACTCGGGATGTTTCAGGTTAGAAGCATCCCGAGTTTTTTATTTTTAAGAGTTATTTCGCAATCAGATGAATCATTCCGCAATCTGATGAATCACATAGGTAACCACGCCCCAAATCATGAATCGGTTGGTTTCATCTACCCTGATAGGGGAGAAGTTCTTGTTCCATGGGATGAGCCGGCCGAAGGTGCCGCTCTCATCCATCTTGAATTGCTTGATGGTGAATTCGCCATCTACGAAGGCGATGACGAAATTGCCGTTTGAGGGTTCTATCTGCCGGTCAACTACAGCGAGATCACCGTCCAGAATGCCTGCATCCTGCATGCTGTCGCCAGATATGCGCACGTAGAAGGTGGCCTCACGATGGCGAACCAGAATATCGTTGAGGTCTATCTCTCCCTCCATATAGTCTTGTGCCGGCGAAGGGAAGCCTGCTTTTACGCTTTGCTCTGCCAGCGGAATAGGCGTCTTGGCTCCGAATTCCGCAGGGTGAAATGTCAGTTTTATCTTGTTATCGTTATTCTTATTCATCTTGTATTTCTTAATTTATGGAGCTCATTTTTAGAATGGGCTTATTCTGCCTCTCATTGAGTTTTTACTTTCAGAATATCATGGATGTTCGTGGTAAACTGCTTCGACATGTACTCGCGTTTCAGGTCGAATCGGCAGTCTGTGCCTTGTATGGCCTGGCGTATGGTGCCATAACCATTCTTCCGGTTGATGGCGTCGATAGCCTCCATCAGCTTTTTTTGCTTGCTTCTGTCGATGGGGTCGAAGAGGTCTTGCTGGCGAGGATGGTCGGGTGAGATTTGCCACAGGATAACGCCAGCTTTCTTGAAGTGAAACGACATGTCGGAGCGATCGGGCCTGCTGTCTGCCATCGGTTTCGGGTATTTAGCCCGGAGAATGCTGAGGGCAGCACCTACTATTTCTTCCTGTGCATTGGTGGCGATGGGCAGGGTGAGGGAATCGTGGATGGTGTATTCAGGCACATGCTCGTTAAAACGGGAAGTCCATGCGAACACCGTGATGCCCTGACATACGCTACCTTGTCTCCTTAATTTTTCTGTACAACGTACAGCGAAATTAGCCACGGCTTCTTCTATCACATTTTTGTCGGTAATGCCCTCGTCGGCAAAACTCCTGCTGGTGCAGATGCTCTTCTTCTGCGGCAATTCCTCGATGCTGATGCAGCTTTCGCCATTCAGTTCTTTCCATGTTCTTAGGGTGGTGATATTGAAATGGCTGCGGACCCAACTTTCTTTCTTGTCGGCAAACTGAGCGGCGGTCCTAATGCCCATATAATCGAGCTTTCGGGCTATCTGTCTGCCTATTCCCCATACATCTTCTACGGGGAAGAGAGACAGCGCCTTGTGTCTCCGTTCATCCGTGTCGATGAGGCAGCAGCCTTGGAAGCCCTTGTATTTCTTGGCGAATTTAGAGCCGATTTTCGCCAATGTCTTCGTTTCTGCAATGCCTACGGATATCGGGATTCCAACAGCCCGAAGTACATCTGCCGATATTTTGGAGCCATAGCGATGGAGCAGGCTATCGGGCTTTTCTGATAGCTCGTCTATTGTTGTTTTATTGAACAAAGTAGGATGGTCTTCCGCATGCTCCCGAAAGAAAACTTTCGCCATTGATTCGTCTGCCTCGAAGAAACTCTCATCGATAGAGTATTGGTCAATGCGTGGGGAATAATGGGATAGCATCGACATCACGCGGTTGGAGAGCGAACCGTAGAGCGTATAGTTGCTCGAGAAGATAGCCACTCCCTCAGCCTCCAGTTTTTCCTTAACCTGATAGAAGGGGTCGCCCATCTTATAGCCCAATGCCTTGGCTTCTTCAGAGCGTGCGATGACGCACCCGTCGTTGTTGCTCAATACAACCACGGGCTTTCCTGTCAGGTCGGGGCGAAACACTCGCTCGCACGAACAGTAGAAGTTGTTGCAGTCTGCCAGTCCTATCATATCTTATCATTAACACCTCTTGTTATCACCAGAAATCCTGGTATGATGTGCAAAAATACAAAAAATAATCCGAAAACGATAGTTTTTCATTCAAGTTTTTTTGTCGTTTCGTGATTTATTCTTACCTTTGTGGTCATAAGCTAGTATTGAAACATCATAAAACTGAACGATATGAATGATAAGAATAACATGTTGGCATTGAGCCAGGAGCGTTTTTCGGCTCGCAAGTTTACTCCGGAGGCGGTGAGCCAGGAGGATCTGGACTATATCATGGAGTGTGTGCGCCTGGCACCATCGGCAGTGAACAGGCAGCCTTGGCGCTGGCTCATTGTGCGCTCAGAAGAGGCGAAGAAGAAACTGCAGGATTGCTGACCGCGAATGGTTCAAGACGGCTCCTATATATATTATAGGTATGAAAAACGTGAATGAGAACTGGGTGCGCAGATATGATGAGAAACCGCATGGAGATATTGATGTGGCGATAGCGGCAGAGCATCTCTGTCTGGCTGCCACCGAAAAGGGACTGGGCACCTGCTGGGTCTGCAATTATGATACGGCGAAGATGCAGCAGTTCTTTCCGCGTGAGGGCTATGAGGCGGTGGTCGTCATCCCTGTAGGTCATATTGCCGAAGACTGTCCACGCGCTGAGAAGAAGCGTAAGGAGATGAGCGAAATCACGGAAGAAATCTAGATCTAAATATAAGAAGAAATCTAGTTCTGGTATAAAAACTGGTATAAAACGAAGCTGTATGGAAATGAACGAAGAATCCATCCTGGCATGGAATATCATAGAAAAGACAAATGCCAACCTCTTCCTTACCGGAAAGGCGGGCACAGGTAAGACAACCTTCCTCAAGCGATTGAAAGAACTGTCGCCAAAACGAATGATTGTGCTTGCTCCTACGGGCATTGCAGCCATCAACGCCGGAGGAATGACCATCCATTCGTTCTTCCAGCTTCCCTTCTCGCCATACGTGCCGGGCACGACCTTTGGCAGCGGCGAACAGAAACGCTATCAGTTCAGCAAGCTCAAGCGCAATATCATCCGCAGTATCGACCTGCTCGTTATCGACGAAATCAGTATGGTGCGCAGCGATCTGCTCGATGCTGTAGATTCTGTGCTTCGCCAGTATCGCAAGCGCCACGATTTGCCTTTCGGTGGTGTGCAGCTCCTGATGATAGGCGATTTGCAGCAGCTGGCACCCGTGGTTACGCCACAGGAAGAGCATCTGCTGGGGCAGCATTATGATACTCCTTTCTTCTTCAGCAGCAACGCTCTGAAGCAGGTGGGTTATCTCACCATCGAACTTAAAAAAGTGTACAGGCAGCAGGATGAACAGTTTATCTCGCTGCTCAACCAGATTAGGGAGAACAAGGCTTCTGAAGCTACGCTGCAGGCTCTGAACCAGCGCTATATTCCAAATTTTGTACCACCTAAGGAGGGCAATTATATCAGGCTTACCACCCATAATGCACCTGCCCAGTATATCAACGAACAGCAGCTTGCTGCCTTGCCTGCGCAGTCATTTTCTTTTACAGCAGATATAGAGGGCGATTTCCCTGAAACATCTTATCCGGCCGATTTCAAGCTCACATTGAAGCCGGGAGCCCAGGTGATGTTCATCAAGAACGACCCGCAGCACCGTTTTTATAATGGTATGATAGGCGAGGTGATAGGGGTTAGGACCGATGAAGACGGCAGCAAGATTACCGTTCGCAGTAAGGATTCGGGCGAGGAGTTTGACCTGGAGAAAATGGAGTGGACCAATGCGAAATATACGCTGAACGAGAAAACCAAGGAGATAGAGGAGACGGTGGAAGGAAAATTCATGCAGTATCCTCTGCGTCTGGCGTGGGCGATAACTATCCACAAGAGTCAGGGACTTACTTTCGAACATGCCATCATCGATGCTTCTCATTCTTTTACCCATGGTCAGACCTATGTGGCGCTGAGCCGCTGCAAGACTTTGGAGGGCATGGTGCTCAGTCAACCGCTTTCTCGCGGAGCCATTATCAGCAGCCAGACGGTGGATGCATTCACCAGCCAGCTTGCTGCGCCTAGTCAGGAGCAAATCAGCAGTCTGGAGCTGCAATACATCATTTATTGCATCAGCGAACTCTTCGATTTCTATTCTATCAGAGCCAGTTATGAGCATCTGATGCGCTGCCTGGTAGAGTTTTTTAATGGTAAATATCCGCGCGTGGTAAGCGAGTATCAGAAGCTGCAGGTGGTGTTGAAGAGTCTGATAGCCGTGTCGGATAAATTCCGTGTGCAGTATACGGGTATGCTTGCCCGAAATCCTGATGTAAGACAGGCTGAGCTGCAAGACCGTATTCATAAGGGAGCTATGTATTTTCTTGACAAAATCGGCATTCTGAGTGATTTAATCAGAAAGTCGAATCTTGATACAGACAACAAGGTGGCTAGGAAACAGTTTGAAGATCGCTTCTCTGTTTTCTCAGAGGATGTAAAATTAAAAGAACGGCTTTTGAAGTATGAATGTAGTGCCGAATTCACGGTAACAGATTATCTGAAAAAGAAGGCGCAGTTCTTGCTGTTGGATGCAGATGCCTCATCAGATAGCGGTTCGGGCAGAAAGTCAAGGAGACAGAAGAAACCGAATGAACCGAAGGTGCCGAAGGTGCCGAAAGTCGCTTCGAAGGAGGTAAGTTATGATTTCTATATGCAGGGAATGACGGTAGATCAGATTGCTGCTAAGCGGGGTTATACCAAAGGTACCATTATTGGTCATCTTACTCCTTATGTGAAAGAAGGAAAGATTGGACTGCGGGCGCTGATTTCAAGTGCCCATGAAAAGAAAATCCGTGATTTCATGAAGGCTCATCCTGGATTGGAGCATTTTAGCGAAATAAAGGAAGCTTTGGGAGCTGGTATTGATTATTACGAAATCAAACTGGTTCATGATTTGATGGAGGGGGAATAAAGCATTCTTCCACCATATTATAATAATAGCCGTAACTATATTTGCAGTAGTTACGGCTATTTTTTTTAAAAATATCTAGAGTTGGCTCACAGCCTCTTCCAGCTGCTGCAAAGCCTGTTTGATAACACTTCTTGGTGCAGCTACATTCAATCGCATGAATCCTTCTCCGCCAGGACCGAACATCTCTCCATCATTCAATGCCAGATGCGCCTTGTCGATGAATAGGTCGAGAAGTGCATCGTGAGAAAGATGCAGATCACGGCAGTTGAGCCATACGAGGAAGGAAGCCTGTGGACGCAACGGACGAATGCCCGGAATATGCTCGCGGCAGTAATCCTCTACGAATCGGATGTTTTCCTCTATATAGGCAAGCATCTTCTTTCTCCATTCCTCACCCTTGCGGAAAGCGGCGATGGTGGCGATTGGAGCGAAGAGGGTTGGCTCATCCAGTTCGTTGGCACTCAGCCAAGGATAGAATTTCCTGCGAATTTCTTCGTTTGGAATAATGGCGTAGCTGCTCACAATTCCAGCTATATTGAAGGTCTTGGAAGGAGCCTGGAAGGTGATGCTGATGTTGCGTGCCTTGTCTGAAACCGAAGCAAACGGGATGTGCTTGTGGCCGAAGAGCGCCATATCTGCGTGAATCTCATCGCTGATAACGAGCAGATGGTGCTCATAGCAGAAGTCGGCAAGCTGCTGCAGGATTTCCTTGCTCCAGGTAATACCGCCCGGATTATGGGGATTGCAGAGAATGAGAATCTTGCATTTCTCATCGCAAACCTTCTCGAGGTTTTCGAAATCCATCTCGTAATATCCGTCTTCCCTCATCTTCAGCGGATTGAAGACCACCTCTCTGCCATTACCCTCTGGGGTGAGGCGGAATGGGTGATAAACGGGAGGCTGGATGATGACTTTTTCGTCAGGCTGGGTGAAGACATTCACCACGAGTCCGATGCCTTTAACAATACCAGGAATGAATCTTATCCACTCTCGCTTCACATCCCACTGGTGGTGGTCGCGAACCCAGTCGATGATGCTAGGCAGGTAATCTTCCGGCTCCATCGTGTAGCCGAAAAGAGAGTGTTCCAGACGTGCCTTGAGGGCATCTGTAATGAAAGATGGGGTCTCGAAATCCATATCAGCTACCCAGAGTGGCAGCAAGTCATCTCGTCCCCAACGAGGCAACAGGGCGCCATGCTTCAGGTCGTCGCTGCCCGAACGGTCTATGACTTTATCGAAATTGTACATTTTACTTTGAGTCTATTAACTATAAACTATCAATTATAAACTATCAACGGCCTGCTTGATGTCTTCGAAGAGATCATCCACATCTTCCAAGCCGATGCTCAATCGGATAGTGGTGTCTTTCACGTCCATCGATTTGCGCATGTTCTCAGAGAATGCTCCGAAGATGGTGCTTGCCGGATGAATGGCGAGCGAACGGTTGTCGAAGAGGTTGGTGGCGCGATGGATGAGCTTCAGATTGTTCAGAAAACTGAAGCAGGCTTCCTTGCTCTCTAGGTCGATGCAGATCATGGCTCCCGCAGTTTTTCCAAACTGGCGCTGCGCCAACTCGTGATAAGGATTATCCTCCAGACCAACATAGTTTACTAATTTTATCTGAGGCAGAGAGCGCAGCTTCTTGGCAAGCTCCAAGGCATTGCTGCTCTGCACACGATAGCGAGCATCGAGCGTTTCAAGTCCGATGGTTTGCATATAAGCTACCTGTGGGGTCATATAGGCTCCGAAATTGAAGAGCATTTCTCCATAAAGACGCTTGGCGAAGTCGCCGTTGTAAGGAGTTCCGTAGTCGATAACCAGACCGCCGAGCGAAGTAGCACCGCCGCTTACATATTTAGAGCTGGAAACCACCTCAATATCTACTCCCAGACTCTTAGCCGAGAACTGTGTGAAAGGAATCACGGTAGAATCCACCACCAAAGGTACATTTTTTTCATGTGCCACTTCCGAGATGGCTTTCAGGTCAGCAACCTCCAGCTGTGGGTTGGTCAGGATTTCGAGGAAGACGCAGCAGGTGTCATCATCAATGGCTTCGCGCACGGCTTCGATATTGGTCAAATCGCGCAAACGCACCTTTACGCCAAAACGGCGCAGAGTGGCTACGAGCAGGGCATAAGTATTGCCGAAGAGATGCTTGGATGTAACAATATTTTTGCCTTGTGCTGCCAGCGCCATGAGGGTGTTGCTGATGGCCGCCATTCCTGAGTTGAAGGCGGTGGCATGAGCAGCATCGGTAAGGGCTGCCACACGGCGCTCCAGGTTGGTCACCGTAGGGTTCTCTACGCGCGAATAATCTGGAGCCTTAATCTTGTCGGTGAATGCTTCAGCCATGACGGCAGCATTGTCGAATTCGTAGGCAAGGGTGTTATATACTGGCACGCTCAGCGAGTCGTATGCATCGCGGCGCTCATATTCCAAATGAATAGCTTGAGTCTGTTTCTTCATTATTCTGTTATTTTATGTGATATTTTGCGTGCAAAAGTACAAAAAAGAAATCAAATAGACAATAAATCGCATAAAAAAAAACGAGTTGCGAATGCTTTTTATGCATTGCAACTCGTTGGAGAGGGGTTTAACCCAACAATAACCTACAGGCTCATCCGATTAACTTAAAGATAACATTTGTATGGTAAAAATTCAGTAGAAAGAGCAATTTGTAACACAAACATTCGTTTATCTCGAATTTTATTTGTAATTTCGCACCAAAATCAAAATAAGGATATTTATGAATAAACTGGTTCTGAAAACAACAAAAAGCGGACTGCTGGCAGCTGCCCTGATGGCTTCAATCTCTGCCAGTGCCGAAACCATAGAGGTGAAAACGCTGAAATATGCAGGCCCCTATGCCGTAGCACAGCCTTGGATGGCTGACAGTGTGAACATCAAGGGCGAAGCGTTCGACCTTAAGCAGCTGCTCGATTCGCCGCTGTCTTTCACCTTATTAAACAAGGGTAAGGAGGTGAGTGCAGCCCAACTCCTTGCCGACAAGCAGGATGCGCTCCATCTGGCTTCTTTCTGCGTATCTAACACCCAGCGCACCAAAGCAACCATTGCGGTAGAAGGATTGGAGCAATACCGCCTGTTTGTAGACGGTGAACAGGTAGAGGTGAACGGCGATAAGGCTGAAACCATCCTGACTCCTTCGCAGCATACGGTTGTCATCAAATATCTTACCCGCAAGAATGCATCTTCTGATAAGAAATCTCTTAAGTTGACCGTAACCGCAGCCAACGGTGCTCCGCTTTCTGTAGGCGATGCGACAGCCAAGCGCGCCTATAATATCTATGATGTGATTTGTGCGCCCAACTATCCGAGTGTTTCTATCTCGCCAAACGGAAAGTTTATCGTAGTTCGGAAAACCTGGGTAGATAGAAAAGGTAATAACCATAGCATTAGTGAATTGCGCAACGCTCAGACTAACAGAGTGATGGCTACATTTGAGGAGAGTGTAAAATGGATGCCTGCAAGCAATAAACTGTATTTCACCCAGAAGGCGAGCGACAGCAGTATTGCCGGAGAAGAAAAGCAGGATGGCACATTGCAGCTTATTACCGTCAATCCGCTGACGATGGAGCGCGAAGTGCTGGCAAGCAATCTTCCTGAAGGCTGGTTCCTGTTTACACCCGATGAAAAAACGCTCATCTATACGCTCACTACTGAAGGCAGAAAAAAGGATCCGCAAGTTTATGATGTAAAAGAACCGGAAGACAGACAGCCTGGTTGGCGCGAGCGCAGCAATCTCGCCAAATATGATCTTGCATCGGGCATTCTCCAGCCGCTCACCTTCGGTTACCACAACATCTACCTGATGGATATTTCTGCCGATTCGCGTTATCTGCTGATAGGCAAGGGAGAGGAGCGACTCACCAAGCGTCCTACAACCCTGACATCATTCTACCGCCTGGATTTGGGCAGTATGAATGCTTCTTCAGCCACAACGCCAAAGGTAGAAACCCTGATAGAAAAGGGCGAATTTCTGAACAGCGCCCAGTTCTCACCTGATGGCAAGAGCATTCTCGTGAGCGCTTCGCCGGAAGCTTTCAACGGCATTGGAAAGAATGTGGAAGAAGGACAGACGCCTAGCATGATCGACACCCAGCTCTATCTGATGACCTTGGCAGACAAGAAGGTTCGTCCGCTGACCAGAGATTTCAATCCGAATGTGCTGAGCACGGAATGGAGCAAGGTCGATGGAAACATCTATTTTACAGCCGAAGATAAAGACTGCGTGCACCTCTTCCAGCTCAATCCGAAATCGGGCAAGTTTACGCTTCTCAAGACTCCTGAAGAGTACATCAAGAGTTTCTCGCTTGCATCTTCTGCAGCAGAAATGGCTTTCTCCGGTCAGAGTGCATCCAATGCCGACCGACTCTATAAGATGAATACGAAGGCGCTGAAATCGCAATTGGTTGACGATTTGAGTGCGCGCGAACTGAAGGATGTTGAACTGGGCGAATGCAAGGCTTGGAATTTTGTAAATTCAAGAGGCGACACCCTTTGCTGCCGTTACTATCTGCCACCTCATTTTGATGCTGCCAAGAAGTATCCGATGATAGTGAATTATTATGGCGGATGCAGTCCTACGAGCCGCATGTTCCAGAGCCGTTATCCTCATCATGTTTATGCGGCGATGGGCTATGTAGTGCTGGTTGTGAATCCTAGTGGAGCCACCGGATTCGGTCAGAAATTCTCTGCCCGCCATGTAGATACGGCAGGCGAGGGAGTGGCTGAAGACATCATCTCCAGCACTCAGGCTTTCTGCGATGAGCATGCTTTCGTAAACCGCAAGAAGATAGGCTGCATTGGCGCCAGCTACGGCGGATTCATGACTCAGTATCTTCAGACCAAGACCGACCTCTTTGCTGCTGCCATCTCGCATGCAGGCATCAGCGACCACACCAGCTATTGGGGTGAGGGCTATTGGGGCTACAGCTACAGCGAAGTTTCTATGGCGAACGAATATCCTTGGACCAACAAGCATCTCTTTGTAGATCAGAGTCCGCTCTATAATGCCGACAAGATTCATACTCCGCTGCTGTTTGTTCACGGCACGGCAGATAATAATGTGCCTGTAGGCGAGAGTATCCAGCTCTATACTGCGCTGAAACTCCTTGGCCGTCCTACGGCGATGGTATTGGTAGATGGTCAGGATCATCACATCATCGACTACGAGAAGCGACTGAAATGGCAGAACACCATCTTTGCCTGGTTTGCCAAGTGGTTGCAGGATGATGCTTCCTGGTGGACGGAAATGTACGGAGATGAAAAGATGTAGTTGAAGCTTCGGCAGAAATGCCAGCTTCAGTCTCTATCAAATAAGAAAAGAGATTATGTTCCTGTAAGTCGGGAATATAATCTCTTTTCTTTTATATGTTTATTTCTTGCAGTTTAGCGTGATAAGCAGGGAAATCATGGCGAAGGCGATTCCTACGATGCAGACACCGAGCCAGTCGGCTTGCGTCCAGACGTAACCGGCACAGAAAGTGCCTAGCGAACCACCGATGAAATAGCTGGTCATGAAGATGGTGTTGGCGCGGTTGGAAGCCTGCGGAACCTCCTGCAGGCAACCACTCTGATTGCTGAGCTGCTGACATTGCAGACCGATGTCAACCAGGATGATGGCTGCGATGAGTCCGGCGTAAGTATCGCCGAAAACCAAGGCTATTGCCCATGCGATGATCTGCATTCCTGCTCCGAACAGATTGAATTTTCGAATGCCAAACCTCGGAATCAGTTTTCCCACACCACTGGCAGCAACGGCTCCCATGATTCCGCAAAGTCCGAGCATTCCTACCATATCACTTCCTGCGCTGAAAGGTGGCTGCGCCAGATGGAACGCCAGACAAGACCATATTGCCATCATACTGCCGAACCCGAAGGCTGCACGGATGGAATAGATGCGGATAGAAGGATGGAAAACGAAAATTTCTGCTATCGTGGTCATCAGCCCTCTGTAGGTTCCTACATAGTTGCGCTTCATTTCAGGCATCATCAGCAGCATGATTCCCATGCAAAACACCATCACGAAAGCAGCTATGATAAACATCTCCCGCCATCCCAGCCATTCGCCGATGTAACCGCTGATTACTCGTGAGGCAAGAATGCCCGTCAGCAGTCCGGAGAGTACAATGCCCATATTCCTGCTCTTGTTCTTGGGTTCCGAAAACTGTCCAGCTATCGGAATGAAGAACTGCGGAATCACCGAACAGGCGCCAATCAGCAGGGAAGCTCCCCAGAGCATCCAAACGTTTTGCGCTGCAGCCATCACGATAGCCATCAATGCAGCAATGGTCATATTGACAAGGATGAGTTTCTTGCGCGAAAGCATGTCGCCCAAGGGAATGAGGAAGAATAAGCCCAGCGCATAACCTATCTGGGTAATGACGGTGATGAGGTTAGCCTTCTGCTCGGTAATATCCAGGTCGTGGCGGATGAGTTCGAGAAGCGGCTGATTGTAGTAGCAGTTGGCTACGGTGAGTCCTGCGACGATAGCCATCATCAGGAGAATGCTGCGGGGAATGCCCTGATTTTCTTTTAGCTGTATCATTTTCTGTCTGTTTGTTTCTTTGTTTTGAGTGCAAAGTTACGAAAAAATTCTCGGCAATCAAAGTTTTTGGGGACGATTTCTTGGGAAAATCTTCTCTCTCAGGCAGAAAAAGTTTCTGTTCTTTCCCTCGCGCGCGTACCTTATTATATGATATAGTGCTGTTCTGAAGAGGTGTTGGCGCGCACCCTTGTTACGCTAAAAAACACCGAAAAGTGTTAAAATTAGGCTGTTTCCGAGCACACCAAAAACTTTAACCTTTGTTAGCACTTTATAAGTAGCTGATTTATAGCGATTTGTAATTTTGTTACAAAATCACCTAAAAAAAAATCGCAAAAAAAAGAACAACGTATCAAAAAAATGCTTACCTTTGCATCGTTCAAAAGAACAAATGATTGTTTTACAGATTTTAAAAAAGCAAAGAAAATGAAGAAATTAGTTTTTATGTTCGTAGCTATCGCAGCTATCTCTTTCGCATCATGTGGTAACAAAACAGCTCAGAACACAGCTTCTGCTGATTCTGACACAGCTCAGGTAGATACAACTGCTGCTGACACTGCTGCTGCTGATACAGCTGCTGCTGATTCTGCTAAGTAATTTGAAATTACTTGCGAACGAAAAAATGAGAGAAACAACCGCTGGACTTCGGTCTAGCGGCTTTTTCGTTTTATAGAGACTATGTTTTATTTTTTTTAGGTTACCTTTTAGAATTTTAGAAAAGATAATTTATGATAGATTCAAGTGCCTTCCAAGGTAAAAAGGCAGCTTACTATACGTTAGGCTGCAAACTCAACTTCTCTGAAACTTCCACTTTTGGCAAAATGCTCGAAGATATGGGCGTCATTACTGCTAAAAAGGGGGAGAAAGCTGATATTTGTCTGATTAACACCTGCTCGGTAACAGAAGTTGCCGATCATAAATGCCGTCAGGCTATCCACCGGATGGTGAGAAACAATCCGGGCGCATTTGTTATCGTGACGGGCTGTTATGCGCAGCTCGAATCTGAGAATGTCAGCAAGATAGAGGGTGTAGACCTCGTGTTGGGTGCTAACGAGAAGGCGAACTTGATTCAATATCTCAGCGATGCATGGGCGCAGAAGTTTGCCCAGGAAAACGGATTGGCTGCTCAGACTCCTCAGAACGGCGATGCTGAAACTCCTCAGAACGGCGATGCTGAAACCTCTCAGAACGGCGATGCTGCGGCTCTTCATCAGCATTATAGCGTGAAGACAAAGGAAATCAAGACCTTCCAGCCTTCTTGCTCGCGTGGCAACCGTACCCGTTATTTCCTGAAGGTGCAGGACGGCTGCAATTATTATTGCACCTATTGCACCATACCATTTGCCCGAGGCAATTCGCGCAACCCGAGCATCCAGTCGCTTGTGGCTCAATGTGAGCAGGCGGCTGCTGAAGGCGGTAAGGAAATCGTCATTACCGGTGTGAATATCGGCGATTTCGGTCAGACTACCCACGAGCGATTCATCGACCTTGTCAAGGCGATGGATCAGGTAGAAGGAATCAAGCGTTACCGCATCTCGAGTCTGGAGCCTGATCTCTGTGATGATGATCTCATAGAGTATTGTGCCCAGAGCCGTGCCTTTATGCCTCATTTCCACATTCCTCTGCAGAGCGGAAGCGATGAGGTGCTCAAGCTGATGCACCGTCGTTACGACAAGGCGCTCTTCGCTCACAAGGTGAATCTTATCAAGGAGAAGATGCCTGATGCGTTTATCGGTGTTGATGTGATGGTGGGCTGTCGCGGTGAAACTCCGGAGTGTTTTGAAGAATGCTATGAGTTCCTGAAGAGTCTGCCTGTTACCCAGCTTCACGTCTTCCCTTATTCTGAGCGTCCGGGTACGGCTGCCTTGAAGATTCCGTATGTGGTTGACGAGAAGGAGAAGAAGAAGCGCTCCAAGCGACTGTTGGAGTTGAGTGATCAGAAGACGCAGGAATTCTATGCTCAATACATCGGTACTGAGGCTGAGGTTCTCTTCGAAAAGGCGCCAAGAGGCAAGGCAATGCATGGCTTCACCAAGAACTATATCCGCGTAGAACTTTCACCGGCTCTCGCCAAGGAAGAATACGACAACCAGCTTATCAAGGTTCGCCTGGGTGATTTCAATCACGATAAGACGGCGCTGAAGGCAGAGCTTCTTTAGTTGATAGTTTATAGTTGATAGTTTATAGTTGATAGTTTATAGCTCAAAGGCTGATTATCAAGTTAAAAGCTAATATTCAAGGCTAATCATAAAGTTCAAAGCTCAAAGTTCAAAGTTTAAAGTTCAAAGTCCAATGTATTACAACGATTTTGGAACATGGATCCGGAAGCAGTTTCCTGATTTCCGTGTTCAGAAGATTTCGATAGACGCGGGATTCTCCTGTCCTAACAGGGATGGGAGGATTTCGAGTGGCGGATGTACGTATTGCGACAACCGTACCTTCAATCCGAGCTATTGCGACCGGAAAAAGTCGATTACTGAACAGCTGGAGGAGGGAAAGGCTTTCTTCAGCAGGAAGTATCCTGATATGAAATATCTGGCTTATTTCCAGGCTTATACCAATACATACGCCAGGGTGGAGCAACTGAGGCAGATGTATGAAGAGGCTCTTGAGGTGGAAGATGTGGTGGGAATCGTTATCGGAACCCGTCCGGATTGTGTGAGCGATGAATTGCTCGATTATCTGGAAGAACTGAACCGCCGAACCTTCGTGCTGGTGGAATATGGCATTGAGAGTGCCAATGATGAAACCTTGAAACGCATCAACCGCGGACATGATTTTGCCTGTTGCCGAAGTGCCGTAGAGCGTACTCATGCCAGGGGAATCCTTACGGGCGGCCACATCATTATCGGTTTGCCGGGAGAAGATGCGGAAGAAAGTCTGCGCCAGGCTCCTCTCATCTCTTCCTTGCCGCTTGATATTCTCAAGATTCATCAGATGCAGATTATCAGGGGCACCCGGCTGGCACAGGAATATGCTGAGCACCCCTTCCATGTTTACACGGTAGAGGAATATATTGATGTCATCGTGAAATACATCCGTCTGCTCAGAAAGGATTTGGTGCTGGAGCGCTTCGTCAGTCAGTCGCCCAAAGAACTGCTGGTTGCTCCCAAATGGGGACTCAAGAACTATGAGTTTACCAATCTCCTGAATAACAGATTAAAGAGTTTACAATAAATATGGCAAAAGTAGCAATCGTTATATTAAACTGGAATGGTCAGAAGATGCTGGCAAAGTATCTTCCGAATGTCATCGAATATTCCCGTCAGGATGCTGAAATCTGGGTGGCAGACAATTCTTCTTCTGATGGTTCGATGCACCTTCTGGAGACTCAGTTTCCTCAGGTGAAGACCATCGTGCTGGAGCAGAATTTCGGCTTTGCTGAAGGCTATAACCGTGCCTTGAAGCAGATTGATGCAGAATATTACGTGCTCCTGAATAGCGATGTGGAGGTTTCGCATCATTGGCTTACACCGCTCATCGAGTTTATGGATTCGCATCAGCAGGTGGCTGCCTGTCAGCCTAAGCTGCTTGCGGAATACGATAAGGACAGCTTTGAGTATGCTGGTGCTTGCGGCGGATTCCTCGACAAATGTGGCTATCCGTTCTGTCGCGGCCGCATCTTCGATACGGTAGAGCGCGATAACGGGCAGTATGATTACCAGCAGGAAATCTTGTGGGCTACGGGTGCCTGTATGATGATTCGCTCAAAGGATTATTGGACTGCCGGCGGTTTAGACGGCCGTTTCTTTGCCCATAATGAAGAGATAGATCTTTGCTGGCGCTTGCGTCTGATGGGCAGAAAAATCTACTGCATTCCTGAGAGTGAGGTTTATCATGTGGGGGGTGGAACCCTGCCGAAAAGCAATCCGATGAAGACTTATCTGAATTTCAGAAATAATTTAACCATGCTTTATAAGAATCTGAGTGATACGGAGTTGATTCATGTGATGCGTATGCGCAGATTCCTGGATTATCTTGCTGCTTTCGAGACATTGGTTCTGAAACGCAACTGGGGCGACTTCAAGGCCATCTTCAAGGCGCGCAGGGCTTTCTATGCATGGAAACATGAGTTTGACGAAGATCGCAGAAAGATACAGGCGGGTAGGGTGAAGGAGGAGATTCCGCAGGTTTACAATCTCTCTATCATCTGGCAATATTACGCCAAGGGCAAGAAACTCTTCTCGCAGTTGTAGACAATAATAAAACAAACTTAAAAATAAAAATCTATGAAGAAAAGACAAATGATGATGGCGCTGGTTTCGCTGATGGTTCTGTCAGCCCAGGCGCAGGCTAATTTCCAGGTGTCGGTTTCCAATCCTTCCAAGGTGGCAAGAACCGATGCTCCGGTGGTTGTAGATCTCAGCAAGTTGGGCGCTATCGGCGACATTCAGCGCGCTGTAGTAACCGTTGACGGCAAGGAGATTCCTTCCCAGCTCGACGACACCAACCGCGATTGTACCAACGATGAACTCTGTTTCCTTGCTGATTTGGGCAAGAAAGAAACTAAGACCTATCAGGTGCATCTCTATCGTGAGGGTGAGCAGGCACAGTATCCGGCTCGTACCTTTGCAGAACTCTGCTTGCCAAGCAGGAACAGGAAACTGGCTAAGAACAGGCAGGATATTTATCTGCGCAGCATCTCGTTTGATAAGAAGACCAAGGATCCTTATCACTACGTTCATTCTCATGGCACCTGCTTCGAAAGCGAACTGATTGCCATGCGTGTTTATTTCGACCATCGTCAGACCATCGATCTTTATGGCAAAATCAACAAGGGACTGGTGGTTCAGGATACGCAGTTCTATCCTTCAGAAGAGCAGATTCAGGCTGGTTCGGGCGATGATTGCCTCTGGGTAGGCAATACCTACGGACTGGGTGCGCTCCGTGGCTGGGACGGTAAAGACCAGGTGCTGTTCAACAACGTGAAATACCAGGAGCAGCGCGTCATTTCAGAAGGTCCGCTCCGTGCCATCGTCGAAGTCGTGGATAAGGGTTGGGTTCCGGCTCCGGGCTTGCAGCCTGTCAATGCCACCATCCGTTACACCATCTATGCCGGTCATCGCGATTTCGACGTAGATGTATTCTTCAACAAGGATGTTTCTGATTATCAGTTTGCTACAGGACTCATCAACGTAAAGGGTTCCAGCGAATTTGCTGATGGCAAGGGATTGCGAGGCTGTTACGGCAGCGACTGGCCAACAGGCAAGGACGATGGAAAGCACAAGCTGGAGACCGTAGGCTTGGGCATTTATGTGCCACAGTCAGCCCTGGTAAGTCAGCAGCCAGCCAATAAGGATTGCTATACTCAGGTAGTGAAACCTGCAGGCAGCCAGCTCAGTTATAAGCTTGCTTATACCAGTGCCAACGAAACCTATGGTTTCAAGGGCGAGAAGGAGTGGTATGAGTGGTTGAAAGCCTGGAAGAAGCAGATTGAAGAGCCGGTTCAGGTTTCTGTTTCTGTCATGATCCGATAAGCAGTTTCTTTTATCATTCGATAAGCAGAAAAACTGCGCAAATAGCCAGTAATGAGCAAAAATGCCTTACGTTTTGCTCATTGCTGGCTATTTTGCAAACAAATTTAAGAGAAAAACCCATTTTTTTTGCGAATACGTATGATTTTTTAGCAAAAAAGCTTGGTAATTTAAATAATTTTTAGTATTTTTGCAGTCGTAACTCGAAGATTTGTAAATTATCGTGAAAAGGTTTTTTAATTATATAGTCATATTAGCAATTGTGCTTCTCAGTTCGGCCTGCGAGTTTAAGTTCAAGCCGAACGAGGAAGGAGAGGCTGTGCCCCTGTCAGTACAGCGTTACGACCGATTGGAAAGCAGATATCTTACTACCGGTGATTTCTCAGCCCTGCAGCAGATGAACACCGATTACCCGATAGAAACCCGTACGCTGATAGAGAAAATGCTCCAGCTTGGCACCATTACCGACGCCAATATCAGCAACCGTTTCCTCATGTTCTATCAGGATTCTACCCTGCAGTCACTTATTGCCGATGCTGAGGCAGAATTTGCCAATATGGAAGACATCAACGAGCAGCTGAAATCTGCCTTCTCGCGTCTGAACAGTTGGATTCCGGAGCTCCAGCAGCCTTGTTTCTATGCCCAGATTGGCGCTCTCGACCAGAGCATCGTAGTAGGACAGCACTCAGTAGGAATTTCGCTCGATAAATACATGGGCGAAAACTATCCGCTCTACAAGAAATTCTATACGCCGCAGCAGCGCAGCACCATGTCGCGCCAGTATATTGTGCCGGATTGCCTTACCTTCTATCTGCTGAGCATCTATCCGATGGATCAGTTCGACACCCGTCCGCAGCTCGACCGCGATCTGCACATGGGCAAAATTATGTGGGCTGTAAACAAGGCGATGGGCAAGGAGATTTTCAAGACCAAGTATGTAAATACAATCAACGCTTATGTAAAGCGCAACCCTAAAGTAACAGTAAAGGAACTGCTCAAGGACGAAGATTATTCGCCTATTGAGGCATTACATAAAGATTAACACATGAAAAGATTTCCAGTTTTTATTGCAACTGTCATGATGGTTTCAGCAATGCAAGCTGCAGATAAACTCGACCTGAAGGCCATTACCTCCGGCGAGTTTGCTGCCTCTTATGTTACCGGTATTAACCCTATTGATGGCACCGATTTGTACGCTTCTATCAGCAATGATGGCAAGCAGGTTATCAGTTATTCGTTCAAGACGGGCAAGCAGATGAGCATCCTCTTCGATGTGAACGCAGTCAAGGCTCCCTTCGAACAGATTGAGGGTTATGTAATCAGTCCTGATGGCAAGAAATTGCTTATCATGACCCATCGCGAGGCTATTTACCGCCGCTCGTTCAAGGCTGAGTATTTCGTATACGATATTGCCAAGAAGAGTTTGAAGAAACTCTCTCAGGGCGTTAACCAGCAGGTGGCTACCTGGTCGCCTGATTCACGCCACATCGCCTTTGTAAAGGATAACAATCTCTTTGTTACCGATGGAGACAAGGAAACCCAGATTACCCGCGACGGTAAGTTCAATGAGGTAATCAATGGTATTCCTGATTGGGTTTACGAAGAGGAATTCAGCTTCAACCGCGCCTTTGCATGGAATGCGGATGGAACTGCCATCGGATGGATCCGCTTCGACGAATCGCACGTAAAGACTTATTCTCTGCAGATGTTCGAAGGTTCTCATCCTACCCGTAGCGAGTATCACGACTATCCGGGAGAGTATTCCTATAAATATCCTAAGGCAGGACAGGACAACTCTAAGGTGAGCCTCTGGAGCTATGATATGAAGAACGGCAAGACCGTGGCGCTCGATGTGCCTGTAGATTCCGACGGCTATTATCCACGCATCAAGACATCGCCAGACGCCAACAGTCTGATTGTCTATACGATGAACCGCCATCAGGACGACATGCGCCTCTATGCAGTCAATCCTTTCACCGGCAAGAGCAGGATGCTCATCAAGGAGAGTGTGCCTAAGTTTATAAAGGAAGAGGTGATTGAAAACAGCATCGTGGGCAAGAAGAACATCCTGCTGCCTAGCGACCGCGACGGCTTCATGCATCTCTATCTCTATGATATGAACGGCAAGCTCCTGCGCCAGGTAGAGAAGGGCAACTATGATGTTACCTCTATCTACGGAATGGATGAGAAGACGGGCGATGTTTATTTCCAGGCTGCCAAGCTCAATGCGCACGACCGCCAGGTTTACGTGGCTCATAAGAACGGAAAGGTGGAGCGCCTTACCGATGCGGCTGGTTCCAACTCGGCTTACTTCTCGGGCGATTACCGCTATTTCGTCAATACCTGGAGCAGCTACAGCCATCCTTATGTCTTCACCGTACGCAGCAACAAGGGCAAGCTCATCAAGACATTGGAAGACAACAAGCAGCTGCTCGAAAAGACCCGGAAGTATAATTGGGGCAAGCGCGAGACTTTCTCTTTCACCACTTCCGAAGGTGTGAAACTGGACGGCTGGATGGTGAAGCCTGTAGATTTTGACGCCAGCAAGAAGTATCCTGTCATCCTCTTCCAGTATTCCGGTCCGGGCAACCAGCAGGTGCTCGATTCATGGAGCACGGGCAGTATGGGCAATGGCGGTGCTTTCGATTATTATCTTGCACAGGAAGGATTCATCATTGCCTGCGTAGATGGTCGTGGAACAGGCGGTAGAGGAGCTGAGTTTGAGAAGTCTACTTATCTCCGTCTGGGCGATTTAGAGTCGAAAGATCAGGTTGAGACCGCTCTCTACATGGGTTCTCTGCCTTATGTAGACAAGGATAATATCGGCATTTGGGGCTGGAGCTATGGTGGTTTCAATACGCTGATGAGTATGAGCGAGGGCCGTCCTGTGTTCAAGGCAGGTGTGGCTGTGGCTCCTCCTACCTGCTACCGCTTCTATGATTCGGTTTATACTGAGCGCTACATGCGCACTCCTAAGGAGAACGAAGAGGGTTATAAGGTGAACCCTATCGAGCGTGTAAAGCAGCAGCATGGTGCGTTGCTTATCTGTCACGGATTGGCAGATGACAATGTGCATCCGCAGAATACCTTCGAATATGCTGAGGCGTTGGTTCAGGCAGACAAGGACTTCAAGACCCTGTGGTACACGAACCGCAATCATGGCATTTCGGGCGGCAATACCCGCAACCATCTGCTTCGCCAGATAGCTAACTGGTTCAAGCAGAACCTGAAGTAGAAAATGATATGATATAAAAAAGTGAAGCCATTCCCGGCAGAAACGGGAATGGCTTCTTAATTTAATGTTTACCCTTGTTTACTTTGCGAAGTAAGGATCTTTTGGAATTCTTATTCAGTTTTAGCGCCTTTTCTGCGCTTTTCTTTCTTGGCTTTTTTAGCCTTCTTCACTTTTACCTCTTCAACCTCTTCATCGTTTGGCTGAACAGATGAAAAATGAAAATCTGTAGAGTTGATGGTCTTTACCTGATAAGGGCTAGGCGCATCGTTCATCTGCTGTCCGTTCTTTGCCTTCTTAGCCTTTGGCTTCTGAATGTATCTTGCATAGAGCTTGTTCCATTTCTTTTCAGCCTTCTTCTGGTTGAAGTCAAACATCACGATACACGTGCGGTTGCCGGCACCTTTCTGCTCCAGATAGTCGCGCAACTGGTATGAATAGTTCTCGCGGCTTATCAGAAACTTGCTCTTGCGGGTGAAATAGGCAGAATCAACCTTCTGAACGTCTGTGAAATAGACTGTAGAGTCATTAAACGACGAGGCAAATCCAAAGATGTATGCAGTCTTAACTTCGTTCTTGGCTGATGCAGAGAGCGAGCTGAAACATGCTAATGCAATAGATGCTAATGCAATTTTTGTAATTTTCATTTCTTTTTCTGTCTTATTTTGTTTTGTGCTGTCTGCCCCATCAGTCATGCAGGATCTTTCCTTATCCCAGATAGGACTTCAGCAGTTTATCTGTCGTTTTGTTCCGGAGTCGCCTTATCGTTTTTTCCTTGATCTGGCGTACTCTTTCCCTGGTGAGATGATACTTGGTTCCGATTTCTTCGAGCGTCAGTTCAGGTGTTCCTATGCCATAGAAGGCAGCAATGATTTTCTGGTCTTTGTCCGGCAGCGTGCCGAGCAGTCTTTCTATTTCAACTCTCAGCGACTCTGTCAGCAGTTCATTGTCGGTCGGATCATCTGAATTGGCCAGCAGGTCGAGCATGCTGCCTTCTTCATCATCAGAAAAAGGAGCATCCACGCTCAGGTGGCGGCTTGTTGACGTAGCCTTCATGGCGTCCTGAATCTTGTCTTCCGGCAAGTCTACGCGGTCAACCATTTCGTCTACACTCGGTTTGCGTTCAAATTCCTGTTCGAACTTACTCATCTCTCTGTTAAGCTTGTTAACGCTTCCCACCTGGTTGAGCGGAAGGCGCACAATTCTGCTCTGCTCGGCTATGGCCTGCAGAATGCTCTGGCGAATCCACCATACGGCGTAAGAGATAAACTTAAAGCCTCGGGTTTCGTCAAACTTCTGTGCGGCTTTGATAAGCCCCACATTTCCTTCGTTGATAAGATCAGGCAAGCTGAGCCCCTGGTTCTGGTACTGTTTGGCAACAGACACCACGAAACGGAGATTGGCTTTTGTTAATCTCTCCAATGCCCTACGGTCACCTTTTCTTATACGCTGAGCGAGCTCCACCTCTTCATCTGTAGAGAGCAGCTCCTCATGAGCAATATCTTGAAGATATTTTTCCAACGATGCGCTTGCGCGATTCGTAATTGACTGAGTAATTTTTAATTGTCTCATGCTGGCATCAAATTTTAAGTAGTTGCAAAAATACACTTTTTTGTTTAAATACCAAAAAAAATAGTAGATATTTTTCAGAAATACCTACTATTTTATTGTTTTTTGTCTGTTTCTTGAGTTTTTTGGCAGCAAAAATGCCTTTTCACTACTCAATCATGAGACGTTTCTCTTAAACTCTTACCCTTAGTCTTTCTGCAGCGGAACAGCGAAGTAAGCCTTCTTGCCTGTTGGCCATATACCCTGGATGTAGAGCACTGGGTCCTTGCTGGTAGAAGCACTCTTTACAGCCTTCTGCAGGTCATCAATCGTATTGATGTTGTTGTCGTTGATGCGCTGGATGATGAAACCGCGTGAAATGCCACCATCTTTCAGGGCGCCGTTGTTCACCTTCATTACCTCTACACCATACTTGATGTTGAGCTGGTTCTTCTGGCTCTCAGTAATAGGGCGGAAGCTGCCACCGAGCACGTCGAGGTCGGCACTCTTGATAACCGAAGTATTACCCTGGGCATTCTTCAGCGTGATGGTTTTGGTGCTTGCCTTCTTGTTGCGCAGATAGGTGATGCTCATCTTGTCGCCAGGGCGCTTGCCGTTCAGGATTTCCTGCAGCTCAGCCATCTTGGTCACCTTCTTGCCGTCAACCTTGGTAATCACGTCACCTTCCTTCAGTCCTGCCTCAGCACCGTTGCCGTCTTCATCTACCTTGGCAATGTAAACACCCTCATTGGTTCCCAGGTTCACTTCCTTGCCGTTCTCCTTCTGGGCGTTGATATAGTTCAGCACATCGCTTCCCTGTATGCTCAGCATCACACGCTGTACGCTGCCGTATTTCTTCAGGTCGTCTACCACCTTGTTCATGATAGAGGTAGGGATGGCGAAACCATAGCCGGAGTAAGAACCGGTCTGAGAATAGAGCATGGCGTTGATGCCTACCAGTTCGCCCTGGGTGTTGACGAGTGCACCGCCCGAGTTACCTGCGTTGATGGCAGCATCGGTCTGGATGAAGCTCTCTACACCGTTGGCACCGAGTGAACGTGCCTTGGCAGAGATAATGCCGGCTGTAACCGTATTGTTCAGTCCGAATGGGTTGCCCACGGCGATGACCCATTCACCCACCTTCACCTTGTCGCTGTCGGCGATAGGCAGGGTAGGCAGGTTCTTGCCGTCTACCTTGATGAGGGCGAGGTCGGTAGTCTTGTCGGTTCCGATGATGCGAGCCGAGAATTCACGGTTGTCGTTCAGTGTTACGGTCAGCTCGTCAGCACCTTCTACCACGTGGTTGTTGGTAACGATGTAACCGTCCTGACTGATGATGACACCCGAACCGGTAGCCTCTCTCTTCGGAGTCTGCACTTTCTGCTTGCGTGTGCCTCCGTTGCCCTGTCCCGGGTTGCCGAAGAAGCCGAACGGGTCGAAGAATCCTCCGAATGGGTCGTCCTGCACATCTACTGTCTTCACCTTCGAGTTCTGTACGTATTTAATATGTACTACTGCAGGCAGCGCCTTCTCGGCAGCATAGGTTAAGTCTACAGGCTGACCTGCTGGCGCAGCGGTAACTGCAGGTGTAGCATTTACTTTCATGAAAGCACCGGCTGAAAATGCGAGCGAACCAACGCAGAGCACAGCCACAACATAATTACTTAATTTTTTCATGTCTCTTATTTTTTTATTGTTTACTTTTCTTTTCCTTGGAACTGCAGCAGCTAATATCATGCCAAAAGTCAGCTTGTCATGCACCGCTCTGTTTCCGGTTGCAAATATAGGGTCATTTTTTGAGATACGCTTCATTCTCTGCATAAATTTATTCCGTTTTAACATTTCAAATTAACACTTTAACGGCTATTAAACAAGAAATGCCCTAAATTCACAAATATTTGAATGTAAGCACGAAAATCTTAGTTTTGTATACGTAACTATCTTCTGCTGATTGATAAATATCTGTTAAAACAATAAGAAGTTAAGGAGTTATCGCTCCCTACGGTCGCTGAGGAGTTAAGACAATAGTCTTTTGGCGTAGTTTTTAAGCAGCAAGACATACGTCTTAACTCCTTTAACTCCTTAACTCCTTTAACTTCCCGATATGCGAAAGCTCAGTTAATGATGTATAAAAAAGAGAGGAATCGTGCGATAGTATCAAAAGTTTTTTGTACTTTTGCATGTCGAAAGCAGTGCTCCGGTCTGTCGCTGGCATCTTTCAGGTGCGAGAGGAAAGTCCGGGCAGCATAGAGCATCCCACTTCCGAAACTAGAAGCTATTGGTGACAGTAGGTGTCGGTAGAAGAAAATAACCGCTTTCACTTATCCCGTTTGTCCAGTCTGGGGTGGTGAGAGTAAGGGTGAGAAGGTGGTGTAAGAGACCACCAGCTGGCGGGTGATCGTCAGGCTGTGCCATCTGGGAGCTGTAAGCTCATGTATACCGCAGATTGAGGGCGGCTCGTCCGATTGCCTTAGGGCTGCTGTGGAGGGTAGAGTGCTTGAGCCCAAGGGTGACTTTGGGACTAGATAAATGACAGACGTTCTTATATCTGGTATGAACACAGCATAACAGCATATCTGATATAGAAACACAGAACTCGGCTTATAGGGGCACTGCTTTTCTTTTTTTTCAGCATCGCAGCCGCTGTATATAATAAGGTATAAGATGCATTCATTTTTAAACGATTTTAAAAACTAGCAAGATTATGAAACTCAGAGAACCGGAAAAGCAGATATTAGATGATTTCGAACATAAGGTAACGGGCAAGATAGCGAAATATGGCAATGAACCCGATTTCCCGAAGTTTGAGAACTACGGCATTACCCGCATGGAGCTGGATGATTATCTTTTCGATAAGCAGTCGATACTCGACATGGGCGGTTCCAAGCGCAGCCAGCTCACCATCGGCGGTTTCATCACCGTCCTCCCCGTATTGGTACTGTCCTGTTTCCCGGATAAGTCACCCATCTACGACAACGGCAAGATGCTCGCCACGGTCATAGCCGTCATCATCGGCCTGCTGCTGGCGTGTTTTGTCAAGGCACTTCTCCAGATGATCATCGCCTATCGCGTGAACCATCATAAGGAGCCTAAGATGGAGACCTTCATCAAGGCAGTCCTCTTCTACGAGAAGCGGTCGTAACTGTAAACTATAAATTATAAACTATAAACTATAAGTAGTATGACATTACCAGACTTTATGGACTATAAGGACAAGTTCACCCAGCGTGCATTTGTCGAGAAGATTTCGCATGTTGCCAAACGTGCCGGTGCCAAGATGGTTTATACAGCGCTCATTCTCTATTATACATTAGAGAGTGACAAGGTTTCGCTGAAGGACAAGGCTCTGATCGTAGGAGCCTTGGGTTATCTCATCAGTCCGCTCGATGTGATTCCAGACGCCATACCTATTGCCGGTTTGGGCGATGACCTGGCCGTATTGCTGTTTGTGCTCAAGAAAGTTTGGGGTGAGGTTTCAGATGATGTAAAGTCAAAGGCTCAGGACAAGTTGAAGAAGTGGTTTGATGAAGATGAGATTCCATCAGCCGATGACCTCTTCAAGGATTCAGCCACCGATACACCGGTTTGATTTTTCTCTAGGGGCAAGGCATAAGAAAATGAAAATGACCCTTAATGACTTTGACCCTTCATGACCGGCTACAGTAGTAGCTAAACTTTAACATGTTTTGCCCCACACGCCCTGAAGGGGCAGAAGCTCCTAGCCCAGGGTAGCACCCTGGGTAAATACGGACGCAAACAAGTCGCCCTGTAAGGGCAAAAGCTTTGAAATTGAAGGCTTTTGCCCTTACAGGGCGACTTTGTTGTATCTATTTAAAAACCCAGGGCGCTGCCCTGGGCTAGGAGCTTTTGGGCTTTCAGCCCGTCTTCGGCTACCATTATTTAGACTTATGACACATTCTTTTGTTTTTATCCCATGCAGCTCGTTACTCCGAGCGTCGTAGCGATAGCGGTCAGTATGCTGATGGCTATCTGCAGAATTGTTTTCCAAGTGTTCGCTTTCATTTTTTTGAATGTTGAATGTTGAGTGTTGAATGTTGAATTTTTTGTGGGGCGGATAGGCTGGGCTAGGGGCTAGCACCCTAGCCAGTCTATCCTTGGGCTATTCAAGGCCGTCGCCAGTATCGTCCTTGCCGGTAGTACCGCCGGTTGATTCAGAGCCTTGGCCTTCGCTGCCGGTCTGACCGGTGTTTGAACCACCTGGGGTAGAACCGCCTGGCGTATTATCCGGAGTAGTTGGGGCGTTGAGGTCAACGTTGGTCTTACCCTCCTTAATCGCCTTGATAACGGCTGCCTGAGCACTGCGGCTGGCTACAAGGTTGAACTCGGCGTCATCGCGAAGGTTCTTGAACTCCTGACCTGGCTCCCACTGAACCTTCACACCGGTGATGTTCTGAGCGGTGAACTTGTCGGCATCCTCGGCACCCTTCGAGGTGAGAAGGAGAGAGAAATCACCGAGGTCGCCCAGACGGATTTTCTTGCCCTCAAGCAACATCTCACGCATGCAGTCTACGGCGATGTAGAGGATGGCGCTGATGTCGGCTCTCGAATAAACACTGCCATGTGAAGTGATGTGCTTGGCAAACTTCTCGATGGTCATGATGTCGGTGTACTGTGAGATGGCGAAAGCATTCTGCTTCTCAGTCTTCACGAGTTCCAGGTCCTTCTGGTCAGGATTCTTACCCTCCTTCTTTGCCTGGTTGATGCGTGACTTAGCCTGGTTGATTTCCAGAAGATTTGCGTTCACGCTACGCATTACGATGCTGTAATTAATCATAGTTGTTTGTAGTATGTTTAGAGTCCTTTGTTTTGCAACTCCCCAGAACGCCCCGTTCCTGCTGTTTTCGGGGTCTTCATTGATGACCGGCGCCTGCCATCATTTATGACCCGTGTTGGTCTTAAGAGAAGACCCGAGCAAGGCACAAAAGGCTGTTCTTTCGATTGCCGGTGCAAAGATACAACATTTTCGGGCAGAATGCAAGCTTTCCCCCTGATTTTCTATGTAAGAAAAGCTATAAGTAGCTGCAATACAATAAGTTCTGTTGATTTTCTTTCTGAACTTTATTGCAGAAACAATCAGCAATGGGAAAGTAAGGATGAAAAACAAGCGTGTCATTAAGGGTCAGTGTCATTAAGGGTCATTTAGAAAAATGAAAGTGTCATTTTGAGCTATAGTATATATAAATATTTATTTATATATACTATAGGGGTTTTTTCTCCCCCGAAAATGAAAATGACCCTTAATGACCTTGACCCTTAATGACACTCTTGATGATTTCATATTTATAAAAATGATAGGGGCGTAAGTGTTATTTAATATATTGGTTATAAGGTAGTTATGTCTATGTTGTTGTATGTGTACTCTAACTTTTGTGTATAACAAAAATCAACATATTAAGTCTAAGTTATAAGCTGTTGTACTGCTTAATTCTACTACTTTATCTTTCCTTTATTGTCGATTTTTGTCAAAAATACCTACCTTCTGAGCGCATTTTAGGATCTGAGGAGGGGCATTTTTCACTCCTAGAAGAGGGCTAAACATCTTCCAAAACCTCTTATTTTGCATTTTATCTTCTGAAAATGCAAAAAACTGCTGATTTTCGCATCATTTCATTTCCTGCTCATAAGAGTAAGGAATATTTACATCTTTCTGAAGTTTTATATGTAGTTCAGATATTAACTAGCGACTTCAAAACTCCTTGTTTAGTGCAGAATCCTAGTATAATGACATTATCCTATTGTATGGTAACCATTATTTACATAATCTGCTTTTTCCCATTTCGCAGTCTAAGGGGTTAAAATCCCTTTAGAAAGTCTTTTTCTACATTTTTGTGTTAATATTTATAATAAAATGTAGATGTTTCGCAATTATTTTGTACCTTTGAAGGCAATTCTGCTATAAAAAGCAGGCTATAAATATAAAATTTAATATATAAGGAAATGACAGAACAGCAAAAACAAGCAATTATAGAAAGTGGAAAGCAATATTTCCGTTCTATTATCATTCCTAATCATTTGAAGAATCTGAATAAGCTTCATCTGAGTAGCTTTGATATAAATCCGTTTCTAATCAACTATCTTGCAGCATTCTTATGTGGCAATACTCAACCAACTAGTTTGGCAAAAGCTCTAGTTTATCCACGTATTCTTGGAACAAGCCTCAATACTAGTTTCGGACAAAATGTCCAGGTGTTTATTTCCCAGCTTCAGGAAGTTGTTGGTGGTGCTTCTGGTATTGATGGTATAGATATTGAATTTATTGATGCAATCGATGGACGTCGCAAATACTGTCAGTGTAAGGCGGGTCCAAAAACAATAAACAAGGATGATATTACTACCATTCTAAGTCACTTCAAATACCTCATGAACAAGTCTAGACTAGATAGAATGGGATTGCAGTTTGATGATCTTGTTGTAGGCGTTTTATATGGTGCAAAAGAAAACTTATCAGCTTTTTACAAGGCAATAGATACACATTATCCTGTTTTGTGTGGTTCTGAATTTTGGATGCATCTTACTGGTGATAAAGACTTTTATCATCGATTAGCAAAGGCTTTTGGTGAGGTTGTGGACGAAGATGGAATTGATGGAAGTGCTCTTATCCTTGCCAAAGTAGAAGAAATTGCAGAAGAAATTAGACAGAAAGGTAGTTTATAATAATGGCATTTATATCAGAGAATAATTTAGCAGCCCTTATTGGAACCTCCAATCGTACGGTTCAAACATGGGGTAAAAATGGACTTTATCCGCTTCATCAACAAAATGGTGCTTGGGGATTTGACATGGAAGAACTCAAGTCAATTCCTGAAGTGGAAGCCATGCTCCAAAGTAATTGGGAGGCAGAATCTGCTGTGACACCAGTACGCCAATTCAATTCTATTGAACTTTTTGCTGGTGGAGGCGGACTGGCTTTGGGAATGTCGTTGGCTGGTTTCCACCACGTATTGCTGAATGAGTTTGAAACTGCAGCCTGCAAAACTCTAAAAACAAATAAACCCGAATGGAATGTGATTGAGGGTGATGTTCGCCATATTGACTTTACTCCTTTAAGGGGTAAAATTGATTTTCTTTCAGGTGGTTTCCCATGTCAGGCATTTTCGTATGCAGGAAAAGGGGCAGGATTCAACGATACTAGAGGTACTTTATTCTTTGAACTAGCCCGAGCCGTAAAAGAAATTCAGCCGAAAGTCTTTATGGGAGAAAATGTTAAAGGTTTAATCTCTCATGAAAATGGGCGAACATTTGAAACAATAAAAAATACAATTGCAGAATTAGGTTACACACTTGTTGAGCCTCGTGTCTTGCGTGCTATTATGTATCAAGTACCCCAGAAACGTGAGAGATTGATTCTTATAGCTATTCGTAATGATATTGCACAAAATGTAGAGTTTCATTGGCCTACTCCTTATCATGAAGTGTTAACTCTTCGTGATGCTCTCTATAAAAGTGTGATTTATGAGAATGATGTTCCTGTTTCTGAGGGTGCCCAATATCCTGAGAAGAAAAAGCGTGTTTTGGCAATGGTTCCCCAAGGTGGTGATTGGCGAAATCTGCCAGAAGAAGTTGCCAAAGATTATATGGGTGGAAGTTGGTTGCTTGGTGGCGGAAAAACGGGTATGGCTAGAAGACTGTCACTTGATGAGCCTTCTTTAACACTAACATGCTCTCCATGCCAAAAACAAACAGAGCGTTGCCATCCTTTAGAAACACGCCCATTAAGCGTTCGTGAATATGCACGTATTCAAACATTCCCTGATAATTGGGCTTTCCAGGGGAGTATGAGTGATAAATACAAGCAGATAGGCAATGCTGTTCCTGTAAATTTGGCGTGGGCAGTAGGTCGTTCTCTAATCCGACTCTTCAATGATATTCAAAGAATCATGCCTGAGAATACACAGAATTGTACTGAAGCTGTTAGGGAGATTATGCACAAACAGTCACTATTAGAAGTTGTGAAAGATCGCAACACGCAGACTTCTACAGTTACTAATAAGTATCACGAGCTCAACTTCCTCGACCTTTTCGACCAGTATGCACTCAATAGCATTACTGACAACAGTATGTTGCATGATGACATTAATTGGGAGAAATATGGGGGAAAGCCGCAGCAGGCGGCTATGGTGGATGAAACCAAGAATGTACTTATCTCGCTGGTAAAGAAAGACAACGAGAAGATGTTTCTTGACGGCTCTGCCACCATCTACTATACAGGCAAGAAGTTCCCAACATCGGTGGCTCTCAACAAGCTTTTCTACTTCATGCCTTATATAAAGGGTAAGGGTGTACGTGATTTATTCTTCATCAAAATAGCCCGTCTGGGTTATCGTAAGGAAGGAACAGCAGAAGAAGACAGAAATGATCTACGACTGGTGTTTGAAGTGGAGTTTGTAAAGCAGCTCTTCGAGGACTATAAGCCTGTAGAATTGAAAATTTGGCAAACTTTTACTGATACAACCGTTGATAAACTTATAAACAAATAAACATATATACATTTAAGACGATGTCTAAATTTGCAATTTACAACTACAATTTCTTGCGTATCATTGAACCTAACCCTGAATATCAGATTGAGTTTCCCGGCTGGGTAAATGTGAATGTGAAAGAATCGTTTGATAATCGCCAGCAATTGCTTGAAGAGGTTTTGCTGGCTGATTTCGGGAAACCATTTCAGTTTGAGAATGCCAGAAAGAAACTTTTCTGGCACAAGCAGATAGTGAAGCCGCAAGATAACGTTTATGTGATGCGTGTGGCAAATGTTACGGATGTAACCATCACAGACGAACACCTCATGTCGAAAAAGTATGCTGATTATAGAAACTGTCTGGTCATCATCGACAATCGACCGGGAATCCAGCGTATCGCCATAGAGCGCAAGTCAAAGGCCTTCAGCCATACAAAGACGGTGGCTAACATCCTTGAAGCTTCCATCTGCAAGTGCTTGAAAGATAAACTGCTTAAGGTTAAGCTTTCTGCGGTTTATTCTACCAATGCTTTCTGGACTACGGTGCATGATCATCCTGAGGGATTCTGTAAGGTGAGATTTCATTTTCCTCATCTCAACCTCGACCGACTTACCAAGGCTATGGATAAATACCTTACAACGGCTCGCGAGGATTGGGATAGTGATCTTGATTTTTCGTTCGGTGCAAACGAGGGTGGAACAGTGTCGATTGATCCCGATAATAAACGTCAGACGGCGCTTATAGAGGGGGCATCCGGGGCTGGCATTTTTATTGAAATGTTTCCTAAAGGCAATAAACGCAAAGCTTTGCTCTGTGGCAAAGACCAATTCGTGGTGCAGGAGATTGATTCTGAGGTGTTCAATCAATTGGTAGATGGTACTCAGACGCTTCCCGGTATGGATAAATCTGCCATGGATCAGGTGAAGTTGTTCATGAAGAATATTCCAAATGTATTCTCCCATTAAGCTGGTAAATAGATGGAACCATTTGAACGTTTTTCGGAACAGAAACTGGAATATCTCCGTAGGCGTTATCGGGGTGATGATTTGTTTCGCACCTGGACAAGGCTTCTCTGTATTCTAGAGCAGCAGTTGCATGGGTTGAATGCTGTGGAAGTGTGGAGCGAAACAGAAATGGTTCGCCAGAGACTGTTGGAAATCAAGGACCATCGTGATAATGATGTTGAGTTTCTGTATGGAGATCTCATGAAGCGGCATCAGTCGAAGTACACCGTTGCCACCATCCTTACGGTACTCTTTACCCAAATGTGTGATGCTGCTCCTGATGAAGAAGATGATGCTGCCGAGCGTAATCCTAACCGAGCCATATGTAATGTCCTGGCTCGTCTGTTGATGCTTCGTGATATTAAGCCTTTCTCTGAAAAATTAATAAGCGCATTCAAAAGTCATCGTTACGATAACGAAGAAAACAAGATAATTTTACCTGTTACAGACTATATGGACGTTAAGACTCCTCTGGAACTGATGGATGAGGAAGCCCGGGAACAAGTTGAAAAGTGGGTAGAAGGAATTGAAAAACTTACATTGAAAATCAGACCCTTTTTGAAGATTGACTGGGAGGTTTATAAAGCTATTTGGCGAAAAATCTGCGCAAATCAAGAAATTGCCTTACTGCTCAATGATAAGCAACCGAATCATAAGAGTAATACCTGGGGGCATAATCTGAAACTGGTAGCCAATGTGCTGGGCATTCTGCATACTACTCCTTATGGGAACAAAGAAGAAGTACTTACGGGGAGTGTTCAGTCTATTAGTAATGCATTAGGGGTCAATGTGAGAGTCTACATTAGTAACCATGCCGACTTTGGAACAAGCAACACAACTTTGACCAGAGAATTGCATGCTAGAATTAAGCAATTGATAGCGTCAAGCTTCTGATAAAAGCTATCTGTTGTTGATAAGATAATATGGGGCGTTGATGGAAATTTCTATCAACGCCCTTTTTCTGCCTGATTATCAATTGATAAACTGCTGATAGGATTTTGCCGCATAATTCCGAATACTGTATTTTTATCTATAACCATTTATCCATATCTTTGCACTCGGATTTGAGATTCAACCTCTTATTTCCGAGTTTTTTGTTTTTATAATAACCTGAGCGGAGGCGGGGAACCTCACAACGTGATTGAAGATGGCCATCGGGAATCCACGGCTTCTCTCGCAAACCGATCAGGAATCATGGCAGATAATAAGAAGCATGAGAAAACGGCTCTGGGCATTGCCTATGAAGCCGTCATCAAGTTGGGCTATACGCACAGCAAACTGGTGAATCTCAATGAGGGCGTTAACTTCCATACTCTAAGAAATATCAGAGATGAGAAGAAAGTGAAGAAAGTGACGGAACGATTCTATCTGAAACTTTTCTTCGACTTAATTAATAAGGAATATAATCGGCGTATTACCAGTGGCGCCAATGGAGCAGTCAGCCTGCTTGTCGTGATGAAAAATATCCTTGAAGCTGAGCTGAAATAGACAGAAAGAGAAAAGCAGTGGAAAGATGAGGGGGGATTCTTCCACCAACTGTTCCAGCGCATTCAAAGACTTCTTATCTTTGCACCAGCTTTCAGCAAGATCGGAGTTGGAACTAATGAGCCTTGAAAAGGAAGGCGAGGTCTTGCAGTTAATAGATTATGAACATACTAACGAGAGTGGTGCAGCAGGGCGAGGCGTTCGCTGTACAGAGTCAGAAAAGTGAGAACGGACAGATGATGAAATGCAACATCGTTCTCCAGGAGATGGGCGGCAAGTATGAGAACCAGTATGCTGCGGCAATGCTGGGTAATATGGCCCAGTGTAAGTATGCTCAGGGCGAACTGGTGGCGGTAACGCTCCGGTTTACGACTCGTGAGTATAATGGTCAGGTTTATCAGGATATCCTGGTTACGGACATTGAGAAACTTGGCAAGTAATTAATCTTGAATTGAAATAGGTGGCGTGAGAATTGTCCCGGGATAATTTGCGCAAACTGAAACTTACGACACTTCTTTCGTTCATCTTCAATTTTAATTTAAGATTTTATGAGTGCAAAGAAAAATAATAAGGTTCAGAACAATGTTCAGAACCAGCAGGTGAATAATAACGGCTGCCAGCATGTGCAGCTCGGTGGAATGGCTTACTATGATGATAAGCAGTATTTCCTCTTCAGTCCTGATTCTGTAAATCAGGGTGTTGTAGAAGCGTTTCGCCGTCATGGCGTGGCTCAGCAAATGCAAGACGGAACATTTGATTTCGTAGCAGTTTCTAAGCCGAAAAGCCAGTCGGAACTGATTAAGAAACTGGCGCATGGTCGTTTGAGCAAGACCAAGGATGGGGCTATTCAGCTCACGCTGAAGGTGTTCTGCCATGAGGGACTCAACATCGCCCAAACGCTGACTGTTGAGTCAGCAGAAGGGGCTGATGCTTTAGTGGATTATCAATTAAAAAGATAAGTAATAAGATAGATGAGTTGTTATTTAATTAAGGTGGAGAACGGGCACAAGGTTGCCCGCTCCATCACCTCGGAAGAGGAGTATAAGCAGCTGCGTGGAAGCAATGAGCAGAAGGCGAATCTTCGTCTGGCTCGTGCCGGAAACGATGCTGCGAAAAGAAGACTTGTGCAGTTTAATTATTCCGGCCATTATCCGCAAGGCGTGGTGAAGGGAATGAAACTGCCAAGCGGTGCTTTCGGGTTTGATATGGATGAGCCGGAGGCTTTTGCCAAGGCTGCCAAGCTGCTGCTGAAGGAACCGGACAAGTACGGACTTCTGATGCTGGAACGCAGCGCACGACAAGGCGGACATGCGGTGTTTGAGCGCGAAAAGGGCAAGACGGTTCTGGAGAATCAGGTGAGGATTGCTACGATGCTCAAGTGCGAAATGGATACTTCGGCTCACGACATCAATCGTGTTTATTTCACTACTACATCGGATGACGAAGATTTGCTATTCCTTTCGCCACGACTCTTCAAGGATGAATACGATGAGGCTGCCGTGGCTGCTGAAGGGAAAGTGCTGGAAGAGCGTGAAAGATACGGAAACGAGGAACTGCCGGAAGGGGCGCACAAAGCGAACAAGCATTATGAGCCTTGGAAGGAAGAAATCAAGAAGAATCCTCAGGGGAGCTTTAAGAGTCAAGAATTAAAGAATTCGAGAAATTCTACTTCTGCTGCTTCAACTTCTGCTGCGTCAACTTCTTCTACTTCAACAGCTTCTGCTGCTCAGGACAATTATCTCGGGATTCCTTATGGGGAAATCATTAAGAAGTGGTGGCAGATGTATAATGATGGGCAGGAGCCGATGCGCTCCAACCGCAATACGCTGACCTTTGAACTGGCTGTGAACCTGCGCCACATCTGTGGTTTTGACCGCAATCAGCTGGCTCAGATTATTCCCTGCTACGATGGGTTCCCCGAACAGGAAAAGATGGCTTGCATCAACTCGGCATTGAACGAGAAAATCACGCAAATGCCTAAGCGGCTGAAGGATGTGCTCTCTGCCATCCGTCAGGAACGAATGAAGCAGGGAAATGCAGGTGGTGGTTCGGCGGCTGACAATGAGGCACTGGTAAATGCGCTGGACGAGGCTAACGCCAAGGATGATCTGTTCTATTATAATGCGCTGCCTAAGTTGCCGCAAGGCATTCGGGATTCCATCAGCGCAGTGGGTCCGGCACTGGCACTGCCTGTAATCACAGCCATCTGTCCTGCCATCGGAATGCTCGCAACGGGCGTGAAGGTTTCCGTTCACGGCAAGATGAACTCGCTGAACCTCATCTCCTACATTGCCGGAGATTTTGCATCTGGTAAGGGAAGTATTGACCCCGTGATTGACGCATGGACTTCGGAAGTGAAGGAAATGGACAAAATGTATCAGCAGAAGGAGGATGAATGGCGAGCCAAGAAACGTGCAGCCAAGAACAAGAAGGAGCAGCCGGAAGAGCCGAAACTGCCTGTAAGATGCTTGACACTGAACAATACGGTGGCGAATCTGGCTGAACGACTGGCTAACACAGAAGGCAAGCACGCCTTCTCGTTTACTCCGGAAGCTGACACCGTAGCGCAGAAGTGGAAATCGGCAATGAGCGACTTTTCTGTCATGTTGAGACAGGCTTACGACGGAACAAGCTATGAGCGTGAAGCAAGAAGTGCAGATGCAGTGAATGTTCATATAGACAGACTGTTATGGAACGTGGTGATGTGTGGAACGCCTGATGCGCTCTATCGTGTGGTAAGCAATTATACGGATGGTTTCCAGAGCCGTATCATCGTGGCAAAAACGCCCGATAATACCTTCACTCCTCTTTCTGACAACATGTATGTAATGAACGAACGTCAGCGCGACCGCATCATTCAGATAGCTCATCTGCTGCCGCTGATGTCGGGTGAGGTAGTGCTGCCGAAGCTGGAGGAAAAGGGTAGAAAATGGCTGGAACAGATAAGACTGGAAACGATGAAAAATGACGACAAGGTGAAAGCCCGCCAGCGTTTCCGTATCTGTCCAACCACCATGAGAATGATGACCTGCATCATGCTCTGCAAGGTTCTGGAAACGCTGATTCAGAAGCATGGTTTCAATGGAGCCGAGAAACAGCTGAAGGAGTCGCCTGATTTGTGGAAGGGAATGCTCGTAAAGACGCAGACACCAACCATGCTCGAAACCTTCAATATCCTGGCAGATTATCAGTTGGACAATGCACTCTACTTCTTCCGTAGTCGCATAGAGGATGCGTTCTCATCCAAGAATTATTGCAGTCAGTCTGCTTACGACAGAAGTCGCAGAGGTAAGAATGATTCCATCTTTGAGCGGCTGGACGTAACCTTCAGCTTTGAGCAGGCAGAGCAGCAGAGCATTGCAGTTAAGGGAGCAAGTGCCACCCATGAGACGGTAAAACAGATGCTAAAGAACTGGAAACGTCAGGGGTTAATCTGTGTATTACCTGACATGCGCTATCAGAAAGTTTCTCCTACAGTCTAAAGAGGGTGTCATTAAGGGTCAAGGTCATTAAGGGTCATTAAGTTTTTCGGTTCTTAAATCAGCCTTAATGGCCGGCCTTGATCCAATTATTCATTATCAATTATTAATTGTAAATTATCATGAACATCAATATATTCCGCCGTCGCTTCACTCCATGGAGTGTGGATGGCACAATGGTTATAGGTGGCAAGATTTTCTGCGACACCTTAGAACGTCCTAACCGTCATTTGCCAGCAGGACGTTATAAGATTTCTCTCATTCCTACCAAGCAAAAGAAGGTGTCGGAGACAAAGAAGAAAAATAAGTATGAAAGAGGAAAATATGAAATTGTGATCAAGCCTGTTATTCTGTTAAGATCCCATTACGTGCCTCGTACTGTTAGGCGCAGAGCTCGCTTCGTGCCTGGCAACGGTCCGCTACGTCTGAGAAACAAGAGTATCATTCTGGGCAAGTCTCATTATACCGGAATCGTTACGCAATCAGAAAAATGCTATAATGAATTTTGCCAGTTGTTGGATGAGGAATTCAAGAGGATGAAGAAAAAGCATCGATCGTGCAGAATCAATCTGTTTATCAGGGATTGGGGTGTTGACGAAATCCCCCTCAATTATCTGCTTATTTTTCAATAATTAATATTCAATATCATGCGTAAGATAAAGGAAATCATCATTCATTGCAGTGCGACCAAGGAAGGTCGTAACTTCACCGTAGCGGATATTGACCGCTGGCACCGGGAGCGCGGACTGCGCTGCATAGGTTATCATTTCGTGATTTATCGTGACGGCAGCATTCATGTAGGTCGTGCGATAGAGGAGGTCGGCGCCCATTGCAAGGGCCACAATTCCATCAGTATAGGCATTTGCTACATCGGCGGCTTATCAAAGAAAGGTAAGCCGAAGGATACAAGAACCCGAGACCAGAAAGCGGCAATGCGCTCGCTCATCGAGCAGCTGAAGGAGGAATATCCATTAGCCACGATTCATGGTCATAATGAATTTGCCAACAAAGCCTGTCCCTGCTTTGATGTAAAGAAGGAGTGGGGGAAGGAGTAGACAAAAAAATAGCGAGTCTTCACAGACCCGCTATTTCCTATTATTTTAAATTTTTTAAGATGTTTATTAAAAATTTTCTAGCCTTATACAATGCCCTGAGCCATCATAGCCTTAGCTACCTTCAGGAAGCCGGCTACGTTTGCACCCTTTACGTAATTTACGTAACCATCTGGCTCTGTACCATACTTCACGCAGTTTGCGTGAATATCGTTCATGATGTCGTGGAGCTTAGCATCAACCTCCTCACGAGACCACTTCAGACGCTCTGAGTTCTGGCTCATCTCAAGACCTGATACTGCAACACCACCTGCGTTGGCTGCCTTACCTGGAGAGTAGAGAATCTTAGCATCCTGGAATACCTTGATAGCCTCTGGAGTAGAAGGCATGTTAGCACCCTCGCTTACTGCGATAACGCCGTTGGCGATGAGAGCCTTGGCTGCCTCCTCGTTGATTTCGTTCTGAGTAGCTGATGGGAGAGCGATGTCTGCCTTCTCAAACCAAGGCTTAGCACCTGCAACATATTTTACACCATACTTCTCTGCATATTCCTTGATACGGCCACGCTCTACGTTCTTGAGCTCCATGATGTAATCGAGCTTCTCGCGGTCGATTCCGTCTGGGTCGTAGATGTAACCGTCTGAATCTGAACATGTAACTGGCTTAGCACCCAATTGGAGCAACTTCTCCATAGTGTACTGGGCTACATTACCTGAACCTGAAACCAAAACAGTCTTGCCCTTGATGTCAATACCCTTGGTAGCGAGCATGTTGCAGAGGAAGTATACGTTACCGTAACCTGTAGCCTCAGGACGGATCAATGAACCACCGAACTCCTGACCCTTACCGGTCAAGACGCCCTGGAACTGGTGTGTCAACTTCTTGTACATTCCGAAGAGGTAACCTACCTCACGGCCACCTACACCGATGTCACCAGCTGGAACATCCTCGTCTGGACCCATGTGACGATAAAGCTCTGTCATGAAAGCCTGGCAGAAACGCATTACCTCGTTGTTGCTCTTGCCACGTGGAGAGAAGTCGGAACCACCCTTAGCACCACCCATTGGGAGAGTAGTAAGAGAGTTCTTGAATGTCTGCTCGAAAGCCAAGAACTTCAAAATACCCAAGTTTACTGACTTGTGGTAGCGAAGACCTCCCTTGTAAGGGCCAATCGCGTTGTTGTGCTGTACGCGGTAACCCATGTTAGTCTGTACGTTGCCCTTATCATCTACCCAAGATACGCGGAACTGGATGATGCGGTCTGGAATGCAGAGACGCTCGATGAGGTTTGCCTTCTCAAACTCTGGGTGCTTGTTGTACTCTTCCTCGATAGTACCGAGAACCTGACTAACTGCCTGAATGTACTCAGGCTCATTTGGGAATCTTCTTTGGAGATTCGCGATTACTTCAGATGCTTTCATAATCTTTAATCTTTTATTGTGTTTAAATTCTTATTTTTTATTTCTGATTGCAAAGATACATGTTTTTCTTGAAAACACCAACAAAAAGAAAGAAAAAATGCAGAAAAAGTAGAAAAAAGATATTTTTTAACATTCTTAATCACGATTTGTAGCGCTTTTGTGTACGCACACCTTATTATATAAGAGACGTTTTTCGGGGTTTAAGCCTTTATCTCTGTTTTAGGGAATCTTGCATTCTGACGACTTCTGTTTATCTATCCTGCGCCATAGGGCATAAATGAGCAGGATGATAGCGTAGAGACCGATTACCTGAGGCAGACTGATTCTTACGTTTTCGATGCTTGCTCCAGGCAGCATGCTGATCACTTTTATAGCTGTATTCAAAAACTGGGTGATGCTGGTCAGGGCGCCTGATGTAAGGCTGATGAGTGGGGCGACAACCGGTGCTATGGGCGCCCATAACGTGAGTGGGGAGAACAGGATTAAGGCTGCTCCAAGATATAGGATGAGGGTTGCTGCGGGAATGGCGATGTAATTGGTGAGAAGTGAATAGCACGATATTCTGCCGAAGGTGTAGACGATGACCGGAAGGGTTCCTATCTGGGCTGCCAGTGAAACGCAAAGGAGTCCCCATGCCCAACGGATGAAACGGCTGCGGATGGGGAGGAGGGAGTAAAGGGGTGGGAAGAACAGCAGAATGGAGGCTACGGCAAGGAACGAAAGCTGGAAACTCAACTCGAAAAGATAGAGCGGACTGATGAAGAGCATAAATATATAAGCTGAGGCTAAAGTGTTGAGCGGCAGACCGGTACGATGGAAAGCTAAACTTAAGCTGTAGGCTGAAAGCATGATGGCTGCACGGACTGCACTTGCCGGCAATCCTATGAGAAAAACGTAGGTCCAGATGGAGATGAGGGACAGGATGATGGTGTAAACTGAGTACTTTCTGCCGCCTAGCAGAAAGATGAAAAGCTGGAAGATTATGCCTATATGAAGTCCGCTTACTGCCAGGATATGACTGGCTCCGGAAATGGAGTAACTGTTTCGGGTGTTCGAGTCGAGTGCGCTCTTGTCGCCCAGCGCCATGGCTGCGATGACTGCATAGTCTTGCTGTTTTACGTGAAGGGAGACCAGTTTGCTTTCAATATTGCTTTTATAGCGTTCGGTATTGATTTTTGCCCGTGTGAGGTAAGACAGTTCCTGCCAGTTTTTCAGTTGTGTAGAGGTTTGGGAATCAGCTATTTGCTTACAGGTAAGAAAAGCCCCAAGGCTCAGGATGCATAAATGAATCATTACGCATTGGGAGAAGATGAGAAACTGGTGGCTCCTGCTGAAGTAAGGTTTTGGCTTAAGAACTCAGTAAGGAAAAAGATGATGCTGCCAAGGGCGCATGAAATGATGGAGATGATGAGCCAGAAGCGCATGTTGAAATCATCATAGCCCCATTTGGCTATGATGATTCCGATCGTCAGTGTGAGGCTGATGGTCATGAGCGGGGTGAGGGATAGCTCTTTCATCATTCCTCTTTCCTTTTAAAAGATAATTTATTTCCTATTTCTTGAATCCGAAGATGCGCTTGATGAATGTCTTCACAGCGTTTTCTTTCTTCTGTGGATTTACGATAGGGGTGTGCTTGCGGGCAGCCGGCTTGTCGCCCTTTTTCTGGGCTACGCCTCTGCCACGGCCGTTGCTGCCCGGGCGAACATTGTTCTCGGTGCCTGGGCGCTGCTGGTTGCTGTTATTGCGGCGCTTCTGGCTGTTGCTGTTCTTTGGCTGCTCGCCTGGCTGGGCTGGCTTTCTGTTCTGCTGCTTTGCGTTCTGCTGCCTGTTGCCCTGCTGAGGCTGCTGCTTTGCGTTCTGCTGTCTGTTGCCCTGCTGAGGCTGCTGCTTTGTGTTTTGCTGCTTGTTGCCTTGCTGTGGCTGCTGCTCGTTGCTGCGTGGCGCTTTTTCCTGACGCTCGTTTGGCTTGTTTGGCTTGCGCTTGTGAGAAGTCTGGTCGCGGTCTTTCTGTCGGCGGTTCTTGGCGCTGTTCTTTCCGGCCTCGCCGTTTCCGCCGTTACCGCGTCTGTTGTTTCTTCCGTTTGCGCCTTTCTTCTTCGGCTTGTTGAGCTTGATGTATTCAGGACCTTCGCCGCATCCCTCAGGGAGAGGCATCTTGTCTACCACCTTCTCCAGGAACTTCTCTATCTGCTGGAACCAGTACTGGTCTTCTTCGCTCACGAAGGTGATGGCTCTACCATCGCGGTTGGCACGGGCTGTACGGCCGATGCGGTGAACGTAATCTTCTGTATCGTGAGGAACATCGTAATTGATGACCATCTCAATATCATCGATGTCGATTCCGCGTGCCACAATGTCGGTAGCTACGAGAACATCATACTGTCCGCTCTTGAACTTGAACATCACATCATCGCGTTCAGCCTGTTCCAGGTCGCTGTGCATGGCTCCGCAGTTTACTCCAATCTGCTGGAGAGAAGCTGCGAGTTGCTTCACCTTGAATTTGCTGCCGCTGAAGACGATGACACGCTTCAGGTCGCCCGCCTTGAAGATGTCCTTGATGATGGTCATCTTCTGGGTTTCGTAGCATACGTATGCTTCCTGCTTGATTTTCTCGGCTGGCTTGCTGACGGCAAGTTTGATTTCTACCGGATTCTTGAGCAGGGTCTTAGCCAGTTCTTCTATCTTCTCAGGCATGGTTGCCGAGAACATGATGGTCTGGCAGGTCTTTGGCAGTTTTGCCGCGATGGTCTTGATGTCGTCAGAGAAACCCATGTCGAGCATGCGGTCGGCTTCGTCGAGAATGAAGAAGCTTACCTTGCTGAGGTCTACATTGCCCAGGGAGATATGGGAGATGAGGCGGCCCGGGGTGGCGATGACTACATCGGCGCCCATGCGGAGGCTGCGCAACTCCTGATCGTAACGGTTGCCGTCGTTGCCGCCGTATACGGCTACGCTGCTCACGCCCTGCAGGTAATAGCCGAAGCCTTGCATCGCCTGGTCTATCTGCTGGGCGAGCTCGCGGGTTGGTGACATGATGACGCAGTTGATGGCGTCTTTAGGATAACCGCCGTCATCGAGCTTGCTCAATACTGGCAGCAGATAGGCTGCGGTTTTGCCGGTTCCGGTCTGGGCTACACCCAAGACATCGTGACCTTCTAATATCTCTGGAATGCACTTTTCCTGTACTGGAGTGCATGTGTCGAAGCGCATGTCATATAATGCGTCGAGCACGTTGTCGTTTAAATCTAATTCGTCGAAATACATTTTTTTTTAATGTTGAATGTTGAATGTTGAATGTTGACTTTTTACCTCGGTGCCTTGCGGTAGCAGAAGTAGGCTACGATGGCGAAGAGGAAGTTTGGAAGCCACGCTGCCAGAACAGGCGGGAAATTGGCCTGGATGGCGAAGGTGGCAGAAATCGTCTGCAGCATGATGTAGCCGAAACTCAGCGCAAGTCCTACGCCCAATGCTGCTCCCATGCCGCCCTTGCGCTTGCGGGCTGAGAGGGAGACGCCGATGATGGTGAGGATGAACGAGGCGAAGGAAGAGGCGATGCGCTTGTGGTATTCTACCTTGTACTGCACTACGTTGCCCGAACCGCGGTTGATCTGCTTGGAGATGTAATCGCGGAGCTCAGGACTGGTGAAGGTTTCCTGCTGACCCTTGGAATAGACCAGGTCGGTAGGTTCCATCGCGATGATGGTGTCCTTCTGGGCTCCGCTCGTAATATGCTCCTTCATGCCCTGGAGCTTGCGGATTTTCCAGTTGCTCAGCTTCCAGTGATACTTGCTGTCGGAAATGGTGTCGTACTGGATGTCCATCGCTGTAAGGTGGCTTACGAGTTTCTTGTCCTGGAACTTGTCGAGGCAGAATCCGTAGCCGCGTTTCATGCTGTTGTCGTAATGCTGCATATAGGCAATCACTCCCTTGTCTACCTGCAGCTGTACATTCTCGGCACTGGTATTCTTCTTCTTGTTCTTGTACATCGTCTCGAAGTTCTGCCTGATGACGGTTCCGTGGGGAATGACGTAGGCTGAGAGCCCGAAGGAGAGGGCTGAGAGCAGCACGCAGGTAATCATGTATGGGCGGAGGAGACGCTTGAAGGATACTCCCGACGCCAGGATGGCGATGATTTCGGAATTGCTTGCCAGCTTGGTGGTGAAGAGAATGACCGCCACGAACACGAACAGCGCACTGAAGAGGTTGGCAAAATAGGGCACGAAGTTGGCGTAGTAATCGAAGATGATTGCGCGCGCCGGTGCATGGTGCTCTGTGAATTTTGACAGGTTCTCGTTGAAGTCGAAGACGATGGCGATGGAGATGATCAGGGCGATGGAGAAGAAATAGTAGCCCAGAAACTTCTTGATAATGTACCAGTCGAGCTTCTTGATGTACCTGAACGGGTTAAGAAACCGGAATATGCGCAGGAACCGGAGCTTGTGAGCCAGCCAGCGCACAGCCCTGATGAGCCACCCGAACTTGCGGGAAGCCCATCGGCCGGTGCGGTAGAGCCGGCGGTGTTTTCTTATTTTCTTAAAATCTTTCATGATGCTTGCTTACTTAAATTCTTCGGCCAAGCTGGTCGATGATGGAATTCTTCCATGCCACGAAATCGCCCTGCTCGATATGATGGCGGGCATCGGTCACGAGGCGCAGATAGAAAGAGAGGTTGTGGATGCTGGCTATCTGCATCGCCAGCAGCTCCTGTGCCTTGAAGAGGTGGTGGAGGTAGGCCTTCGTGGTTACGAGGTCGATGTCGCAGCCGTCTGGATCTACCGGACTGAAATCTTTCTCCCACTTCTTGTTGCGCATGTTCATCGTGCCCTGATAGGTGAAGAGCATGGCGTTGCGGCCGTTGCGGGTCGGCATTACGCAGTCGAACATGTCTACGCCGCGCTCGATGGCTTCGAGGATGTTCTGCGGGGTTCCTACGCCCATCAGATATCTCGGCTTGTCTTTCGGCAGGATTTCGTTCACTACTTCTATCATCTCATACATCACCTCGGTAGGCTCTCCTACGGCAAGTCCGCCGATGGCATTTCCGTCGGCTCCCTTGTCGGCAATGTATTTGGCTGCTTCGCGGCGCAGGTCCGGGAAGGTGCAGCCCTGAACGATAGGGAAGAGACTCTGCTGATAGCCGTAGAGGGGCTCGGTCTCGTTAAACCGCTTGATGCAGCGGTCTAGCCAGCGCTGGGTGAGCATGAGGCTGTTCTTGGCGTACTGGTAATCGCTCTTTCCCGGCGGGCATTCATCGAAGGCCATCATGATGTCGGCTCCGATGACGCGCTCGGTGTCCATCACATTTTCCGGTGTAAAGAAGTGCTTGCTGCCGTCGATGTGGGAGCGGAACTCGCAGCCTTCTTCCTTGAGCTTGCGGATGCCGGTGAGCGAGAAGACCTGGAAGCCGCCGCTGTCGGTGAGGATAGGACGGTCCCAGCCGTTGAACTTGTGCAGTCCGCCTGCTGCCCTGATGACGTCAAGACCTGGGCGCAGGTAGAGGTGATAGGTGTTTCCGAGGATAATCTGTGCCATGACTTGCTTCTTGAGTTCCTCGAAGTGGACGCCCTTCACGCTTCCTACGGTTCCTACGGGCATGAAGATTGGGGTCTTGATCTGTCCGTGGTCGGTGGTGATGATGCCTGTACGCGCATCGCTTGCTTTATCTGTTACTTGTAATTCAAATTTCATTTCTATTCTTTTTTATCATTTTCCTCAATGCTGAAGTCTGTAGGGTTTTTCACCTTCTCGTCGGTCAGCACGAACTGCCAGACGTCAGCCACATTCTCTACATAGTGGAAGTCTACGCCCTTGAGATATTTCTCCGGTATTTCCTCTACGTTCTTCTGGTTCTCCCTGCACATCACGATGTGCTTGATTCCTGCCCGCTTGGCTGCCAGAATCTTCTCCTTGATTCCGCCTACCGGGAGCACTTTGCCGCGGAGGGTTATCTCGCCGGTCATGGCTGTGTTGGCACGCACCTTGCGCTGGGTGATGGCTGAGGCGATGCTGGTGGCGATGGTGATTCCGGCAGAAGGACCGTCTTTCGGGGTGGCTCCCTCAGGCACGTGGATGTGGATGTTCCACTGCTCGAAGATGCGGTAGTCTACCTGCAGCAGGTCGATGTGCGACTTGACGTATTCCAGTGCGATAATGGCTGATTCCTTCATCACGTCGCCCAGATTTCCGGTCAGGGTGAGTTTGCCTGCCTTACCCTTGCTGAGCGAGGTTTCGATGTAGAGGATTTCGCCGCCTACTGAGGTCCAGGCAAGTCCGGTTACCACTCCTGCATAGTCGTTGCCCTGGTAAATGTCGCGGTTGAACGGCGGATTGCCCAGCAGGTCTTTTACTTCGGCAGGGGTGATGGTGTAGTTCTTCAGCTCCTGGTTGCAGGCAAGTTTGTAAGCCATCTTGCGCAGACTCTTGTCAATCTGCTTCTTCAGCTGTCTTACGCCGCTCTCACGGGTGTAGTGCTCGATGATGAACTCGAGGGCATTCTTGTTGAAGCTTACCTTCGGCGAAACCTTGTCGAGTCCGGTGCTTTCCAGCTCTTCCGGTACGAGATGGCGCTTGGCAATCTCTGTCTTCTCTTCGGTGATGTAGCCGCCTACTTCTATCAGCTCCATACGGTCGAGGAGCGGACGCGGAATGACGCTCAGGTCATTGGCTGTGGCGATGAAGAGCACCTTGGAGAGGTCGTAATCCATATCGAGATAATTGTCGTGGAAGGCATTGTTCTGTTCCGGATCCAGCACTTCGAGCAGGGCTGATGCAGGGTCACCGTTGAAATTGCTCTGCGCCACCTTGTCAATCTCGTCGAGGATGAATACCGGATTGCTGCTGCCTGCCTTCAGCATGTTCTTGATGATGCGGCCCGGCATGGCTCCCACATAGGTGCGGCGGTGACCGCGGATTTCGGCTTCATCGTGCAGACCGCCCAGCGACATGCGTACATACTTGCGCTTCATGGCTGCTGCGATGCTCTTGCCCAGACTGGTCTTTCCTACGCCCGGAGGACCGTAGAGGCAGAGGATAGGACTCTTGCCGCCGCCGTTCAGTGCTCTTACGGCGAGGAATTCCAGGATGCGCTCCTTCACATTCTCCATGCCGTAGTGGTCGTGGTTCAGAATGCGCTTGGCACGGGTCAGACTGAGGTCATCCTGGGTGTAGGAGTTCCAAGGCAAATCTACCATGGTCTGCAGGAATCCTATCTGTATCGAATAGTCAGGACTCTGCGGGTTCAGGGTGTCGAGCTTGGCAATTTCTTTCTTGAAGATTTTGGCAGTTTCCTCGCTCCAGTTCTTCTGTTTCGCCTTCTCCAGAATCTCCTTCTTCTCCGGACTGGCGTTTCCTTCTCCCAGTTCTTCCCTGATGTTCTTGATCTGCTGCTTGAGGAAGTATTCCTTCTGCTGTTCATCGAGGTCGTAGTGGGTTTTGTTCTCAATCTCAGTCTGGATGCGTAGCAGATGGCGCACCTTGTTCAGGGATCTGATGGCAATCATGATGCGCTCGCTGAGATTTTCCTCTTTCAGCATCTTGATTTTATCCTCGATGCTGAAAGGGAGGAGGGAGCACATGAAGTTGCACTGCATGTGAATGCTCGAGAGTTCGTTGATGGCCTGGATGGCCTCATCAGTATAGTTGGCGTTTGATTTGATATAGTCTGTCGCTTCGTAATGGAAGTTCTCGTAGAGCATTCTGAAGAGTTCATCGTTGTTCTCGTCAGGCCATTTCTCCGGAAGACTTTTTACGTCAATTACTGTGTAAGGCTCTTTTTGAACGAGATGTTTCATCTGACATCTGCCCAGACCCTGGATGATGATGCTCATCTGCTCTGTGCCAGGCATCTTGATCACCTTGATGAGTTTGGCGAAGACACCTACAGGGTAGAGGTCTTCTTCGTAGGGCAATTCTGTGTCTTTATTCTTCTGGCAGAATACACAGAATGTGGTGTCTGGCTTCTTTTCCAGCATCCGGACGAGATTCAGACTTTCCTTTCTGCCCACAACGATAGGGGTCATGTTGGTAGGGAAAACTACAATATCTCGCATGCAGAGGGCAGGGTACAAACCTTCTTCCTGGTCTTCGATCAGGGTTTTCGGGTCGCCCTCGTAATCTGCAATCATTTGTATTCGGGTACTTGTTCTTCTATTATCCATTTTTTTTGTTATGATTTCTATTTTCCGTGCAAAGGTACTCATTTTTTGTGAAATATCGTGGAAGATGATAGATTATTTAATAATAAAATTGCTTTTTCTATATATTAGTACCCGTTTTTATAGATGTAAGTAGCTGCTTTTGCAGGTGGAAGTGGCAATTTCTGCTGCTTGCGATAAAATAAATCGGCGGCGCATTCGTTTTCTTCTGTAAAGAGACAGAAGAATTTATGGGTAATTTTCGATTTAAACAGTTTGAGATAGAGCAAGACCGTTGTGCCATGAAAGTGGGAACTGACGGCGTTTTGCTGGGTGCATGGGCGCAAGGTGGCAGGCGGATTCTGGACATTGGTTCCGGAACGGGACTGATTTCGCTCATGATGGCGCAGCGTTTTCCTGAGGCTGAGGTGGTTGGGATTGATATGGATGCTGATGCCTGCGGACAGGCGAGGGAGAATGTGATGGCAAGTCCGTTTCGCGACAGGGTGGAAATAGAATGCTGCAGACTGCAGGATTTCGGGGGAGCCGGTGTTTCGAAAACTGCTGAGGCTATGGAAACTGCTGCAGATTTGAAGGCTGCCGGTGTTTTTGATGCGATAGTGAGCAATCCTCCGTTCTTTGTAGATAGCTTGAAAAATCCGGACAGTAAGAGAACGATGGCGAGACATACAGACAGTCTTCCGTTCCGCGATTTGTTTGCGGGTGTAAAACGGTTACTTTCTGATGATGGTATTTTCTCTGCAATTGTTCCCGTAGAAGTAGTGGAGCAGTTTGTTGCAGAGTCTTGTATATTAGGTTTTTATCTTATACGGAAGTGTGGTGTGAAGACGGTAGAACGCAAGCAGCCAAAGCGCTTTATGCTGAGTTTTGCAAAGCAACGCATTTCGCCTTATGAAGAGCATGTTGAAACGATGATGGATTCGCAGGGAAACCGCTCGGAATGGTATAGGAAAATAACGGAAGAATTCTACCTTTGAGGAATGTTGAATGTTGAGTGTTGAATGTTGAATGAACACTCCCTCTAAATTCAACACTCAACATTCAACACTCAACATTCCCTCTAAATTCAACACTCAACATTCCCTCTAAATTCAACACTCAACACTCCCTCTAAATTCAACATTCAACATTCAACACTCAACATTCCCTTAAAGGTTCAGCTTCTTCTGTACCAGTTTGCTGATAGCTTCTACTCTTTTGCTCTGGCGCTGGATGTCTTTATGAATATCATCGCGCACGGCATTGATGTCGTTGAAGAAATCGGCAAAGGCAGACTGAATCATGTTCGGCTTGCGGTCGTTCTTGTTGGCAAATGGGTTCACCAGCATCTTGATTCCCTTTTCTTCCAGGTGAACATCAATCTCTGCACCCGTCATCACAGGGTCGCCATCATAATGGATTACGCCTGGCTGACTGCGGGTGATATGGAGCTTCTTGCAGCGGAACGACTTGATCTTCGAGTTCTTGTCCAACGTCTTGTTGAACATGTCGAAACTTACCTGAGGCGCCTCGATTACATCGAATGGTTCCATGATGACGACATCCATCAAACCGTCGCTCATGGATGCTTGAGGGGCAATATAGGCATTGTTGCCATACTGAGATGCGTTGGCACAGGAAATGAGGAACGCCTTATACTGCTTGGTGCCCGTCTCGTCCTCCAGCGTGTAAGTCTCAGGCTTATACTTCAATCCCTCGCGCAGGATATTTTCAGCATAAGTGATAGGACCACGCTTGCCGCTCTCGGCAAACTTCATGCTGACGAAAGCGTCAAAGCCCATGCCGCAGGTGCAGAAGAACGGGTGGTCGTTGATGACACCATAATCCAGATCTCTAATCTGGCATTGGTTGATTACCTCGATGCATTTCTTCAGGTTCATCGGGAGCAGCAGATGTCTCGCCAGTCCGTTGCCCGAACCGCAAGGCAGAATGCCGAGGGCAGTATCGGAGTGAACCAGTGAGCGGGCCACCTCGTTGACGGTTCCGTCACCACCAACCGCCACAACCACATCTACATGGTTGTTCTTCGCTTCGGTAGCAATTTCCGAAGCGTGCCCAGCTCTTTCAGTCATTCTTATCTCGTACTCAAAAAGCTCTTTGTCCAAACCAGAATCTATCAGACTGGGAACTGCCGCCTTGCTGGCTGTTCCTGAAATCGGATTCATGATGAAAAGTATCTTTTTCTTCATTATATAGTCAAGAGTTTGTAAAATTTAGGCTGCAAAAGTAATAAAAATACCCAAAATAACAAGAAATATCGATTAAAAAAACTATAAAAGTAAACTTTCTTATAAAAAAAGCCGTTTATTGAGTTCTTTTTTGTATCTTTGCACCCTGAAAGTTAGAAAAGTATAAAAAAGATAATAAAGTACACCTATTAATAATGGGACAATTACAAGAAAGATACAAGAATTATCGTGAACCTCAGAAGTATATGGCTGCCGGTGTGTATCCATATTTCCGTGAGATCACAAGTAAGCAGATGACAGAGGTAACCGACATCGATGGTCATAAAATCCTGATGTTCGGTTCTAATGCTTATCAGGGTTTGACTAACGACCAGCGTGTTATTGATGCAGCAAAGGCTGCGCTCGACAAGTATGGTTCTGGTTGTGCAGGAAGTCGTTTCCTCAATGGTACGCTTGATTTGCACGTGCAGCTCGAAAAGGAGCTTGCTGAGTTTATGGGCAAGGATGAAACTTTGTGTTTCTCTACAGGATTCTCTGTAAACCAGGGTGTCTTGGCTTGCGTTGTAGGTCGTAACGACTATATTATCTGCGATGACCGCGACCACGCAAGTATCGTAGATGGCCGCCGCCTCTCATTCGCTACCCAGCTCCACTACAAGCACAACGATATGGAAGATTTGGAGCGCGTGCTCTCTAAGCTCCCTCAGGAGGCTATCAAGCTCATCGTTGTTGACGGTGTGTTCTCTATGGAGGGCGACCTGGCTAACTTGCCTGAGATTGTAAAGCTCAAGCATAAGTACAACTGCTCTATCATGGTAGACGAGGCTCATGGTCTTGGCGTATTCGGCAAGCAGGGTCGTGGTGTATGCGACCACTTCGGTCTGACCGACGAGGTAGACCTCATCATGGGTACATTCTCTAAGAGTCTGGCTTCTATCGGTGGTTTCATCGCATCAGACAAGGATACAATCAACTTCCTCCGTCACAACTGCCGTACTTACATCTTCAGCGCCTCTAACACTCCAGCTGCCACAGCAGCAGCTCTCGAGGCTCTCCACATCATTCAGAATGAGCCAGAGCGTTTCGAGAATCTCTGGGATGTAACCAACTATGCCTTGAAGCGTTTCCGCGAGGAAGGTTTCGAGATTGGCGAGACAGAGAGTCCTATCATTCCTCTCTACGTGCGCGATGCTGAGAAGACATTCGTTGTTACCAAGATGGCTTACGATGCAGGTGTGTTCATCAACCCTGTTATTCCTCCAGCTTGTGCTCCTCAGGATACATTGGTACGTTTCGCACTCATGGCTACTCATACAAGAGAGCAGGTTGAGCAGGCTGTCCAGATCTTAAAGAAGATTTTCGTAGAAGAGGGAATCATCAAGTAAAATCAGATTTGCCGGTCTTCTCGGTTTGATAGATTCGGGCAATCGGTTTCTGATTTAAAAGTTCAGCAAGTATGGTTGCGGTTCTTTGCCGCTACTATATATATAATAAGGTATAAGGGCAATTCCGGATAGGGGTTGCCCTTATTTTTTGCCTGTTTCCCAGCCATTTTGCATTAAAATGCATGTTTTTTTGAAAAAAGTTAGGGAAAAATTTGGTGGAATCGAAAAAATGTAGTACCTTTGCACTCGCAATTCAGAAATGATGCTTAAAGCAATGCTTAAGAGGTATCGTAGAGATGAATGAGCGGGGTGTAGCGCAGCCCGGTAGCGCTCCTGTTTTGGGAACAGGTGGTCGCAGGTTCGAATCCTGTCGCCCCGACTCTATTTTTCTCTCACTCAAACCTTTAGCAAAGCACAAGCGGGGTGTAGCGCAGCCCGGTAGCGCTCCTGTTTTGGGAACAGGTGGTCGCAGGTTCGAATCCTGTCGCCCCGACACAAGAAAGCTAAGAAGAGACAAATCTTCTTAGCTTTTTTGCTATATAAAACTCCCGCCCTGGATGGGCTGGAGGGGGATAACGCAACTGAGTAATTATTATATACGTTTTAATTTTATAGAATCATGATTATAACGATAGCGCGCCAGTGTGGATGTGGCGCTATTCGCGTGGGCAAGCTGCTCGCCGAAAAATATGGTATTCCTTTTTATACCCGTAAAAATATGATGGAAATGGCTGAACAGAGAGGAGTGCTCGACGAGATGGAGGCTTTCTTCGATGAGCGGCCGGTAGATGAACTGCTCTTCTCGATGTCGTCGCTTGGCGAAACGCAGAGGGCGCTGACAGAAAAACCGCTCCGTACACTTGCCGATATGATAGGCGATGAAGACTGTATCATCATCGGCCGTTGCGGCAACTATATCTTCCGCGAGCGCAAAGACCTGATTTCTGTTTTCCTGAGCGGCAATCTTGAGGCTCGCATCAAGGATATTCAGGAGGAGAAGGGCTTTTCGTATGAGGAAGCTGAGGAGTTTGTAGAGCACACCGAGGATTGCAGAGTGGCTTATCATAAGTATTATACAGGCCTTACCTGGGGAAATGCCGATGATTATGACATCTGTCTGGATACAGTGCGCCTGGGCGTAGAAGAGACGGCAAGCCTCATTGAGCAGTACGTTAGCTTGATTTAGATTCAAAGGTTCAAAGTTCAAAGTTCCAAGGTTTAAGGTTTAAAGTAATTCAACATGAAGTTTTTAATTCAATTTTTGATAATCATAGCGTTCTCCTTTGCTGGGGAATTGCTTCATTTTTTGCTGCCATTGCCTATTCCGGCAAGCATCTATGGCATCATCCTGCTCTTCCTTGCGCTGGAAACAAAACTGATCAAGGTGAAGCATATCCGCGAAACCAGCAGTTTCCTCATTGCCATCATGCCCGTGATGTTTATTCCGGCTGCCGTAGGACTGATTGATTCCTATCAGGATATCGGTAATGCATGGTTCCAGTATATCGTAGTTACGGTGGTCAGCACCTTCGTCGTGATGGGTGCTTCGGGCTGGATTACGCAGTTGGTAATCAGAAAAGGAAAGGAGGCGAAGAAATGAACCAGTTGTTCCAGGATTCTGTTTTCTTCGGCGTTCTCATCAGTCTGGCAGCCTACGGCATAGGCATGCTGCTGAAGCTGAAGACGGGATGGTCGCTGATGAACCCGCTGCTCATCTCCATCATCCTCGTCATCATCACGCTCCTGCTGACGGGCGTAGATTACAAGACCTATTCGGCGGGCGCCAACAGCATCAGCTATCTGCTCACACCAGCCACCATCTGTCTGGCTGTGCCACTTTATCAGCAGGTTGAGCTTCTGAAGAAGAATTATCGGGCTGTGCTGATAGGCATTGTTTCGGGCGTGCTGGCGAGTCTCTGCTCCGTGCTCATTCTCGCCCTCATCTTCCATTTCGACCATGCGTCCTACGTTACCTTCCTGCCTAAGAGCATCACTACCGCCATCGGTATCGGCGTTTCCGAGGAGTTGGGCGGTCATGTTTCGGTTTCGGTGGTTGTCATCATCGTAACGGGTGTGCTGGGCAACATCTTTGCCGAGAAGTTCCTGAAGCTTCTCTCCATCAAGGAGCCTATTGCCAAAGGTATCGCCATCGGCTGTTCTGCCCATGCGCTGGGTACGGCAAAGGCGATGGAAATGGGTACCATAGAGGGAGCCATGAGCAGTCTGAGCATCGTGGTTTGCGGTGTGATGACGGTTGTAGGCTCATCCATCTTTGCTCTGTTTATGTAGAGGCAGATACAATAATATTTCCCTTTTTCCGTTTTTATAGATATGAAACGGAAAAAGGGATTTTTGTATATAATGGGTGTAGGGATGGCGATGAGCGCCCTGCTTGCCAGTTGTGCCGACGATGAGAGTTTCTCAACGTCGAGGGGCGATGTGCTCTCGTTTTCGGTAGATACGCTGAGGATGGACACCACCTTCTCGAATGTGCCTACGCCTACCCGAAGCTTCTGGGTTTACAACCGTACGGGCAAGGCTCTGCGCTGCCAGTCGGTGCGTCTGGAAAATGGTAACCAGAAGGGCTACCGGGTGAATGTTGACGGCTCTTATCTGGGCACCGAAGCGGGATTCCAGACGCAGAATGTGGAGATCAGGAAGGGTGACAGCATACGTGTGTTCGTAGAACTGACTTCGGCGATGCAGAACAGCGAAGAGCCGCAGCTGGTGAGCGATAACCTGGTGTTTGCGCTGGAAAGTGGCGTGGAGCAGAAGGTGAACCTGAGGGCGTTTTCATGGGATGCGATGAAACTCAATTCGCTCGAGGTGAAGGAAGACAAGCTGCTGCAGAGCACGCTGCCGGTAGTGGTTTATGGGGGAATCAGGGTTGATGAGGCGGCTACGCTGACCATTGCTCCGGGCACCCAACTCTATTTCCACGAGAATGCGGGTTTGCAGGTGTTCGGGTCGCTGAAGATTGAGGGCGAAAAGGACAGGGAAGTGGTGATGCGGGGCGACCGACTGGACCACATGTTCGATTATCTGCCTTATGACCGCACACCGGGACAATGGCAGGGAATCAGACTGATGTCTTCGGCTCATGACTGCAGGATTTCGTTTGCTGATATTCATAGTGCCTACGATGCTGTGATGATAGAACCGGGCGATGCTACGAAGCAGAAACTGCTCATCGAGAATGCTACGATTCATAACAGTCAGGGCTACGGTGTGAGGGTTGATTCTGCCAAGGTGCAGATTTATAACTCGCAGATAACCAACTGCCTGAACCATCCGCTCTATGTTGAGGGTGGCGATGTTGAGGTAAACGGCTGCACCATAGCCCAGTTCTATCCGTTTGACGGGCGCCGCGAGTCGGCCATCGGTTTTGCCTCTCCGCTTCCTCGTTTCGAGGTGAGGAATTCGCTCGTAACGGGCTATCATGATGATGAGGTGGTCTGGGAGGCTCCGAAAGAGGAGGATGCCTTCAATTTCCTCTTCGACCATTGTGTGTTGCGCACGGAGAAGATGGAGACGGACGACAGTCTGAAGTTCACCCATGTGGTTTATGAGGACGTCAAGGATACGACGGTGTTTGCCGAGAAGCATTTCCGCCTTTTCGACACCGACAATCTGAAGTATGATTTCCATCTGCGCAAGGAGTCGGCAGCAATAGGAAAGGCAGATGCCGAAACCCTGCCTGCAACCGACCGTGATGGTTTGCCGAGAAAGAAAGAGCAGCCTGCCGCAGGATGCTTTGAATATAGGGAGGAATAATGAGTATAAGGCAAAATAATGACTGAACTTTCGAATTTTTTCGCCACACGCCCTGAAAGGGCAGAAACTCCTAGCCCAGGGCATCGCCCTGGGTAATTACGGACGCAAACCTGTCGCCCTGTAAGGGCAAAAGCTTTAAAATACCGGAATTAATAAAGCTTTTGCCCTTACAGGGCGACTTGCTGATTGCTATTACACCCAGGGCGTTGCCCTGGGCTAGGAGCTTCTGCCCTTTCAGGGCGTGCTGCTCCTAGAACTTTGGTTCTTTACCTTTCTTATTCCTTCATGTTCGAATCTACGAAGCAGAAGGGGAGAAGGTCTTTGATGCTGTCGAAGCAGTAGGTTCCGTTCTCGCCATAGAGCAGGATGCGTACGGGGCGCTGGTAGCGGTCTTCCATCTCCAGTATCACCTGGCGGCAGGCTCCGCATGGCGAGATAGGCGACTTGAGGAAACCATTCCCGTTTCTCGCAGCAATAGCCAGCGTCAGGATAGGCTGGTCGGGATAGTTGCTCTGGGCACCGAAGATGGCGCTGCGCTCGGCACAGAGTCCCGACGGGAAGGCGGCGTTCTCCTGATTGGCTCCAATCACTATTCTGCCGTCGCCCAAGAGCAGGGCTGCTCCCACATAGAAGTGGCTGTAGTTAGCATACGCATTGCTGGTGGCAGCCTTCGCCCTGTTTACGAGCTCCTGCTCCTGCTGGCTCAACTCTGAGAGCTGAGCCACCATGTATCTGATGTTTAGGTTTTGCTCTTTCATAGATATAATGTTTTTATGATTTCTTTATTTCGTGTAGAAGTCGATGATGTCCTGCAGCGCCTTCTTGCATACCGGGCAGAATTCCGGTGTTTCGTTGATGCGCATACGGCAGTCCTGCACACCGCGGTAAACGCCCTTCAAGCTGTATCCGGCACCTTCGAAGACACCCACCTTGCTCACCGCCTCCTTCTCTTTCTTTGAGAGCGGAGTAGGAATCTTGGTCTTCTTGTCTATCATGTTCTCCCATTTTCCGTGGAAATCGGCAAGGGTGGTGATGTTCTTCTCCCAAGGCTCTACATCGTGAGGATACATCGGTATCTGCTCCTGCTCGTAGGCATATTCATCGGCAAGTCCGGCAAAGGAATGGCCAAACTCATGCACCACTACCGGCTTGAACCATTTCTGGTGGCAGGTGGTGAGATTGTATGAATTGAGGATGCCGCCACCGCCATACTTGTCCGAATTTACCAGCACGATGATGTGCTCGTAAGGGGTACCTGCCAGCCAGTTGTGCAGGTCTTTGAGATGCAGGGTGGTAAGGTAGCGGTCGCTGTAGAAGGTGTCGAAATGAGAGCTGAGGGCGGTCTCGTGCCAGATGCCCTGGGCTGGGATGCTAGGTCCGCTCTGCTTGGATGGCGATTTTACGGCTACGATGTTGAAGCGGTCTCTCATGCTCTTGAAGGGTTCGTGGGCGAAGATGGCCTCTGTAGCCTCCTGCGCATCTTTCAGGAAGACAGGCATCTCTGCATCGGTATAGCCTTCAGCCACGTATGCGATGTGGATGCATCGGGTGGTGTCGGCAGCCTGCTGCAGGGTGACGTATGGTGTAGGCTTGTTGCCTTTCTGATGAATCAGAATGTCCTTCGGCGCTACCTGGTGGGTGAGCGTGGTGGTTATCTCGCAGCGGTTGTTGCGCAGGTCGAGGGTGATGTCTACTGTATCTTTCGGCATCGGAACGAGGAATACGTTCTCGAAACTCTGCGTGTTCTTCTCTGCCTCTGGATAGGAGAGCCATTCCTGGAAGAGGGTGGAGAAGGAGTTGCGGTAGATGATTTTGCCCGAGCGGTGGTCGCGTACGGTTATCTGTCCGTTGCCCTCTACCGGGAGTTCGGCCAGTCGCTGCCGTTTGCCGTACCAGCGTGGCATTACGTTGAGTTCGTCTACGGCTATCATCTGCTGCTTCTGGTTGCCGGCAAAGGTATAGTCTACCCGCAGCGTCTTGTCTGTGAAATAGTCGTCAAAGTTTTGCGCCTTTATTGTGCCGGGTGCCATCAGCATCGCCATGGTGGCGAGGGATAATATCATTCTCTTCATTGTATTTTCATTTGAAATTCACATTCACATTCACATTTTACTAATCCCTTATCTCACCCTCAGCCTTGTTCCTACGCTTACCGGGATGTTAGGGTCGAGATGGTTCATCTTGTAGAGTTTCTCCAGTCGGATGCCATACTTCTGCGAGATGGTGTACATGCTTTCGCCCGGCTGTATCACGTGAGGGCGCTTCTTATACTGCTTAGGTGCCTTGGAGCGTTTCTTCTTCAGATAGATGATGTCGCCCTTGTGCAGCACGGCGTGCTTGTTGCGCTCGTTGTAGCGAGCCAGTTTGCGCCAGCTGATGCCCACCTCCTTGCCTATGCTCTTGAAGGTGTCGCCTTCGCGGGCATAGAGATAGTAATTCTTGTTGAAGATATGGATAGGGTGCAGCAATCCTTCGGCGTTTACAGGCTGGTCGGTACCGCTGTGGGTAGCCATGAAGCGGTCGTAGCGCTTGGCCTTGTCATACTGGTTGAGCTTATAGAGCTCTATGATCTGTATCAGCTTGCTGGCATACTGCGGGTTGGTGGCATAGCCGCAGGCTTTCAGTCCGCGAGCCCATCCCTTGTAGTCGTGCTGCGAGAGTTCGAAGAGGCGTGCGTAGCGTGGCTGGCGCGCCAGAAACTTGCTGTGGTCTTCGTAGCTGTCTCTTGCGTCCTGGTATACGCGGAAGCATTCGCCCCGGGCATCATCGTCGTGGTACTGGGTTGGTCCCGTCCAGTTGTGACATTTTATGCCGAAGTGGTTGTTGCCCTGGCGTACGAGGTCGCTCCTTCCTGCCGCACTCTCAAACAGTCCCTGTGCTAGGGTGATGCTGGCTGGAATGCGGTAACGGAGCATCTGCTCGATGGCAAGATCCTTATACTGGTTGATATATGTCTGATAGGCCTGGTTCCACTTCAGCTGTGCGCCCATCGGGAGGCAGCAGAGCAGAGCGAGCCCTAAAATGTTTGCTTTTAGATGATTCATTCTGCAAAAATATAAAAAAAAACGGATAAATCGCGGTTTATTACAAAATTTTTAATATCTTTGCACAAAATATTGCATATTGAACTTTCGCATGTGACTTAAGTACGGGCTGAAGGCCCAAAAGCTCCAGAAGCAGCACGCCCTGAAAGGGCAGAAGCTCCTAGCCCAGGGCATCGCCCTGGGTATAATAGCAATCAGCAAGGCGCCCTGTAAGGGCAAAAGCTTTGT
>NZ_JANDWX010000016.1:0-77794 GCF_024330485.1 Segatella copri
TCCTCACTCGCTTGCTTTATGCCGATTTGGCAACTTTGTGCAAATCTACTCATTCCCAACTGTTTACGTTCCAACCTCTCTTATTCTCCTTTGGCTGCTTTAGAGCTTTATGTTAAAAATCCTAACTCATAGCTTCTTCCCCCGCAACTCTATGACTTATGCCCCGCAAAGCACAGAGACGGGGAAAAAAGAGCGAGGGGTTAACAGGTTAACAGTTAACACCCCAAAAATGCATGGTCCCCCCACACACATATAAAAATAAGTATATATATATTATATTATAATAAGGTACGCGCGAGGGGGAGTATCGAAAAAACAGCTGTTAACTGTTAACTCTGTTAACCCCCAGGCATAAAAAGGCAGAAAGCCTCTCAGCAAAACGATACTGAGAGGCTTTCTGCCTTTTTTATTTGAGACTCTATAAAACTTCCATTTCATTTCTCTTCATAATAAGAGGATAACGCTCAGGATGCTTTAAACTCTCTATTTCTAAATCTACATCCAGTTTAGGCCACTCTATGGCATTCCTTCCACTCATCTGCACATCAAGAGCATCAGAAATACATGCATTCTTCATCCAAGGAATCCGATTATAAGATATGAAATAATCGTTTCCTTTCACAGAAAGCATAATGCCTTTATCATTTATCATCAAGACGCTTACCTGTGTGTCTTGCGAATTTGATTTTAAAATCGTCTCCATAATCTTTAAGTATTTTTTCTATAAAACTTAATTCTTTAGTATTGAATCCGAAATTTTCTGCTAGTTCAATATTGGGTTCAAGCCAATACTTAGCTTCATTTTCGGCCTTAACGACATGAATATGCATTCTCTTTTCCTCATTGGAATAGATCTTGAACACAAAGCCATTTATTTCTTTAAATTTAGGACTCATATCCTCTTTATTTAAGAAGTTATATTTCTGCGGGCAAAGTTACGATATTTTTATGAAACTTCCAAGAAAAAAGACATAAAAAAAGCACTCCAAGGAGCGTGAACTCCTCAAAGTGCCCTGATCATAATTATATTTCTAATATTGGTTTTTACGCAATAAAGAAGTCATTGATTACTCAATAACTACGGTTGTCCAACCATGCTTGTCCTCGATGGTACCATACTGCATTCCGCGGAGCGTATCATAGAGGTGCTTAGAGATAGGACCTGGCTTCTCACCGAAGTTGTAGCGCTTGCCTGTATCCAAGTCATCAATGTAGCTGATAGGACTGATTACGGCAGCAGTACCGCAAGCACCAGCCTCCTCGAAAGTATCCAGCTCATCCTCAGGAATCTGACGGCGCTCCACCTTCATACCGAGATCCTCAGCCAACTGCATCAGACTCTTGTTGGTGATAGAAGGGAGGATAGATGTACTCTTAGGAGTAACGTATGTATTATTCTTGATTCCGAAGAAGTTGGCAGCACCACACTCATCCATGTATTTCTTCTCCTTGGCGTCGAGATAGAACTCGCATGCATAACCCTTCTCGTGAGCGATATTGTTGGCTCTGAGAGAAGCAGCATAGTTTCCACCAACCTTATAGATACCTGTTCCGAGAGGAGCAGAGCGGTCGAAATCACGGATGATGACGTATGGGTTGGTAGAGAATCCACCCTTGAAGTATGGACCTACTGGAGTTACGAAGATAAGGAAGCAATACTCCTTAGAAGGATGAACACCCACCTGAGCACTTGTACCGATGAGCAGCGGACGGATATAGAGCGTAGCACCACTCTCGTAGGTAGGAATCCACTCCTGGTTGAGGCGAACCACCTTCTTCACCATTTCCTCGAACATTTCTGTAGGCACCTCTGGCATCAGAATGCCGCGACATGTGCTCTGCAAGCGCTTAGCGTTCTCGTCCATACGGAACACGCGCACCTTACCGTCTGGGCAACGATAAGCTTTCAAGCCCTCGAATGCCTCCTGGCCATAGTGCAGACAGGTTGCAGCCATGTGCAATTTCAAATACTCATCAGAGCAAACTTCTATTTCGCCCCATTTGCCGTCGCGATAGTAACAGCGAACATTGTAGTCAGTCTGGCGATAGCCAAATGACAAATTAGACCAATCTAAGTCTTTCATAACATCTATATTTTTAATGTTCTACTAATATTTTAGATGCAAAAGTACAAAATAATCTATTAATCTGCAACTCTTTTATAATATTTTTAATGAAAACGTTATCTTTTTATTCATTTCTGCCATTTTGAGGCATCATTTTACCATTTTAGGGGGTTCTTTTATTGTAATTGAGAGATTGTATTTCTGAAAATGAAAAAGCTGCACCCATTCTTCGCAAACAGGATGCAGCTTACTAACTAACATTAACTTTAAATCAACTATTCTTTAAACCTATCATCTTATATTGCTATATAACCAATAGGGGAAGCGGGGTTAACGGGTGTATTCCTCGGGAATCTGAGGCATCGCTCCATTCTGGGTACAAACGTAGGCACTTACCTTTACGGCAAGTTCGTGAGCCTCCTGAATACTCTTGCCCTTCAGAATGCTGGCACAGAAAGTACCGGTGAAGCTATCGCCTGCACCTACGGTATCAGCCACCTCAACCTTTGGAGTCTCCTGGAATGATTTCACGCCTGGAGCGAAGACATAACTGCCGTTTACACCGCAGGTCAACACAAGCATATCGAGATTATACTTGCCGAGAATCAGCCAGCACTTGTTCTCGATATCCAAACCTGGATAACCAAAGAGACGTCCGATGGTAATCAACTCCTCATCGTTAATCTTCAACACATTGCAGCGCTTCAAGCTCTCGGTAATCACCTCAGGAGTATAGAAGTTCTGACGGAGATTGATGTCGAAAATCTTCAGACAATCCTCTGGAGTATGGTCGAGGAACTGATAGATGCTCTTACGGCTAACCTCACTGCGCTGAGCCAGAGAACCCCAGCATACAGCACCTGCATTGGTAGCAATCTCCCTGATATCACTGGTGAACGGGATATTATCCCAAGCCACACCCTGCTTGATATCGTAAGTAGGAACGCCCTCCTTGTCGAGCTGCACCTGAACTGTACCGGTAGGATAATCTACTTCAGGCATTACATACTTCAACTTCTTCTCATCGAGAATGCGAAGGGCTGTTTCGCCCAAGGCATCCTTACCCACAGCACTCACGGCTACAGAATGCAAACCATGCTGACCTGCGTGGTAAGCGAAGTTGGCAGGAGCACCGCCGAGTTGAGAACCACTAGGGAGAACGTCAAAGAGGATTTCGCCCAAACCTACACAATATTTTGTATTTAAATTCTTTGTTTCCATAATTACATCTTATTATATACGATATAAACGATTGCGGATGATTTATATTATAACTTGCGGATATAAGTGAAGAGATAAAGTACACCAACTGCCATGACAGCCACAGCACCAGCCTGACCCCAAGTATCGCTGGCAAAGCCCATAATCAACGGGAAGACGGTACCACCGAAGAGTCCCATGATCATCAGTCCACTCACCTCGTTCTTCTTGTCAGGCATGGCAAGAAGTGCCTGAGAGAAAATCATGGAGAAGACGTTTGAGTTGCCGTATCCCACGAGGGCGATGGCGATATAAAGCATCGTCTTGCTCTCGCCTACCCACATGCCTATCATACTCAGAGCCATCATCACTACGCTGATGACGAAGAAAGTGCGGGTCTTCATCATGCGGAGGAAAACAGTACCGGTGAAACATCCGATGGTACGGAAGATGAAGTAGAGCGATGTAGCGAAGGCAGCCTCGTTCAGCGTCCATCCCAGACGCTCCATCAGAATTTTAGGAGCTGTGGTATTGGTACCTACATCAATGCCTACATGGCACATGATACCGATGAAGGAAAGCAGCACGATAGGTTTGCCAAGCAACTTGAAGCACTCGCCAAAGCCGGAAGCCTTACCCTCGTTCTTCTCCTCCTCGATAGGTGTACCAGCCAGGAAGAAGGTAGCTGCGATTCCGATAACCATATAGATTGGGAAGAGAATTCTCCAGCCTAAACCAAAGGTAGGAATGCTTGCCATGGCGCCCCACATAGCGATGTATGGAGCCAGGAAGGAAGCTATCGCCTTGACAAACTGACCGAAGGTCAATGTGGATGCCAGGTTCTGACCTGATGTCACCACCGAAACCAGAGGGTTCAGGGATGTCTGCATCAAGGCATTTCCGATGCCGAGCAATGAGAACGACACGAGCATCAGCTCAAAGTTTTCGCCAAAGATGGGCAAAAGGAGTGAGATAACGGTAACGAGCAAAGACAGGAGTACTGTCTTCTTTCTACCTATCTTATTCATCAGGATTCCCGTAGGAACCGAGAAGATGAGAAACCAGAAGAATACCAGCGATGGGAACAGATTGGCTGTTGCATCATTGAGGTTGAGATCTTCCTTTACGTAGTTGGAGGCGATACCTACCAAATCTACAAATCCCATGGCGAAGAAACAGAGCATCACCGGGATGATTGATAACTTTGATGATTTATTCATAATTGTTAGCGTTATTGTTTCTATTTTGCTGGTGCAAAGGTAGCGATAAACGATACAATATATCATAAAATATCGTTCATCGGCTACCATTTATGTTGCATTGTTACATCAGTAACACTCTTAGAAACAATAGTGTTATAGATTCAGTTCTTAACAGATGAGGTTACTTGATGTCGTAAACCTGATACTTACCCTTTCCCTTTACAGTAACCTTGTTGTAAGGCTTGCTTGGGAACACGAGATTGGTCATAGACATCTTGCCGTCAGCATCCAGTGCCTCGATGCTGCTCTTGTCAATGAAGATGCGCAGCTGGCTGATCTTGCCATAGGTTGGAGCCTTGGTGACTGCAGCGAAGTCCTTGCTGAAATCTACCTTACCGCTCTTGGTTCTATCCATTGAGAAGGTTTCTGCCTTGGCATCGTAGTTCATCACTACCTTCTCGCCCTTGTCGTTGCTCAAAGTGATAGTAGCATTTCCCTTCAGATTCACTACCATCTCGCAAGATTCTGTGAGTTTCTTGCCAGCCTTCTTGCTTCTTGCCGCAGTCATCTCTGGAGATGGAACCACGCTGCAATAAGTTTCACCCTTATACTCGAAGAGACCTAAATCGCGAGGAATAGAGTTGCCTGAACGGTACTGCTGGGTAGGAACCTGATTAGCATACTGCCAGTTGCTCATCCAAGCGATAGCCACACGGCGACCTTCTGGTGCGTTATCAAAAGTAACTGTAGCATAATGATCCTTTCCGTAATCCATCCACTTGGTTACCTCAGGCTTGCTCTCGCAAGTAAACTTATAACCATCGAAATCGCCTACGAAATACTGGGTTGCTGAACCACCGGATGGACCACCAGGATTGATGTTGCAGATGAGCATCCACTTCTCCTTATCGGTGCCACGAACCTTCAGCTTCATCAGGTCTGGGCATTCCCAAACACCGCCGTGGTTACCATACTTCTCACCAAAAGAGCTTTCGTATTTCCAGTCCTTCAAGTTATCTGAAGAATAGATTTCCATGTGCTGACCGGCAGCCAGAATCATATTCCACTTCTTGATGTCCTCGTTCCAGAACATGTGAGGGTCACGGAAATCAGGCACAGTGCTGGTGATGATCGGATTTCCCTCATATTTGGTAAAGGTCTTGCCGTTATCTGTACTGTAAGCCATGCTCTGGGTCTGGTTTTCTGCAGCAGAAGTATAAAGTGCAACCACAGCATCCTTTCCGAAACCCGAGGTATTGTTCTTGTCAACCACGGCAGAACCGCTGAAGATGGTACCTACAGCATCTGGCTGGATAGGAGTACCCTGGAACTTCCAGTGAACCAGGTCGGTGGAAGTAGAATGTCCCCAGGTCATATTCTCCCACTGTGATCCGTAAGGATTATACTGGAAATAGAGATTCCATACACCATCCTTATAGAACATACCGTTAGGGTCGTTCATCCATCCGTAAGCAGGAGTGTGATGGAAATCCGGACGATACTGTTCGCGATTCTTCATATCGAAAGCATCAGAGAACTTCATCTCCTTCCAGCAAGTGAGGGCATTCAGTCCTTCCTTACTATAATCGCCATTGACATGGATATCGAGAGCCAGGCCTTTCAAGCCAGCAAACTCATCCATATAGAGAGGTACGTAATAATCTACGTGGTCTTTAGCCAACTTCACATTGAGGGCTTTCACCTGCTTGTTGTTGGCAATCACCTTAATATTGGCTATCTCTGCATTTTCCTGCACAGGAAGCAAGAGACACTTTTTGCCCTGATTCTCTACGCTAATGCGATAAAGGCAATGGTTATTGCTCAAGAAGGAAGCCTGCTGGGCATAACTGGCGGTGAAACCGCAAAGAGCGACAAGCGCTGAAATAAATATCTTTTTCATTGTCTAAGTGTCTGAAATTATTATCTAAAAATACCGATAGGTAATTACTCATATCCCTTGTTCTGCTTATAAAGACCAGGAATGTAATACAGCTGGTTATATGGAACCGGATAGAACTCGTTCTTGCCAGGAGTAAACTTGGCATCCTTCAGGTATTGAGCGTATGTCTGCTCTCCATACTGATCTTTCTTCTCAGATTCGAAATACTTGTTCAATGTCTCAGAAGCAATGCCCCAGCGGCGCAGATCGAAGAAACGGCCGTTCTCCATCGCCATCTCCAGGCGACGTTCCCAGCGCAGGCACTTTCTTGCGGTCTCCTTATTCTGGAAATAAGACTCCGGATAAAGGGCTATATCACATTGATCCTTGGCATATTCAATATGCTTATCCACAGAATTCTTGGCTCTCTGACGGATATCGTTGATGATGGTACGAGCCTCAGCCAGACGGCCCAACTCTATCAAAGCCTCAGCGCGCATCAACATGATGTCGCTATAACGGAGCACATAGTCGTTCATGGCAAACGCCTGCCAAGAGCCATTGAAAGTTTCACCCTTAGAACGCTGTGGTACTTCCTTCAGAGAGGTATAGTAACCATAAACGTTTGGTGTACGAGAGTTGGCCGTAGTCATCGTGTATCCTGACTCATATTTATATGGGAAGGTAGGCATTCCTACTGTATGGAACAAACGTGGATCCCATTTCTGACTATTAGGCTCACCATTTACAGGATAATCACAAGTCTTGTTGTAGTCATCAAACTCAGGAAGTCCGTTCTTGGTCTTGAAGGCATTCACCAAGTTCTGTGAAGGCTTGTGGAAATCCCATCCGCAAGACCACATACCCCAACAGCCATTCAGCACGTTAGACCAGTTGCCACGTCCGAAGGTGGTATGGTCCTCGCTATAGTCGGAAGCCTGGACAGCAAAAACTGACTCCTTGCTGTTCTTATTGTCAGGCAGGAAGATGTCGCCGAAGTCTGCCATGTAACCATAGTCTGAATTCTTCACCACATCAGTATAGTCGACAACCTTCTGCATATACTCCTTATTAATATGGTCAACACCATCGGTTGCCTCATATCCATCACCCCAGGCAATGGTAAGATAACACTTAGCCAGATAACCTGCGGCAGCAATCTTGTTGACACGACCGCCATCCTTCTGCTTAGCAGGAAGTACATCGTATGCTGCCTGGAAGTCAGCTATCACCTTCTGCCACAATTCCTCGTAAGTAAACTGAGTGTTTGATGTGCTCTCTGTTGTTTTATCCTCATAAACCTTCTCGTCTATCCAAGGAATCTGACGATACATGCTAAGTAACTTGAAATAGAAATGAGCACGGAGGAAGCGAACCTCAGCCTCACGCTGCTTGGTTACCTCAGCACCCAGTGTGCTCTCACCATTCTGCTGTAAAGAAACCAAAGCACGGTTGCAACGGGAAACGGCACAATAGAGACGATACCATAACTCGTCGAGTTCGCCCTTAGTAGAGGTCAAGGTACTCCAGATCTCCACATCGTGATAACCGGTGTCACCGGTGCCACCGCCACCCTTCAAGCAATCGTCTGAAGAAAGGTCACCGTATGGCCAAAGGTTGAATGGGTAAGAATACCAACAGTCGCCCAACATCGCATAGGCACTGTTTACCATCTTGTCTGGCTCGCTGAAAGCCTTGTCTTCATCAACCACAGCTGTTGGGGTGTAATCCAGGAAATCATCACAACTGGTGAATGTTCCTACCAGTGCTGCTGCAAGCACCATTGTATATAACTTTTTCATCTTAGAATTCTCTTTAAAAATATGAAACATTTTAGAAACCTACCTGAAGTCCGAATGATACGGATGTTGAAAGCGGATAGTTCCAGTTTGGATTCTCTGGGTCTGAACAGGTCAGGCTATTGCTCTTGATGGTCAAAAGATTCTGACCTGAGAGATAGACACGGGCACTTGTCATCTTCAACTTAGAGAGGATGCTGCTTGGGATGGTGTAACCCACCTGCAAGGTACGCAACTTCAAGTAAGATCCATTCTCAACGTAGTAAGAGGAAGCACGACCCTCATCGGCTGTGTTCATGGTGCTCAGACGTGGGATAGAAGAACCGGTATTGTTGGTATTCCAAGCATCGAGCAAACGGGTTCCCTTGTTAGAACCACCATCAGTAATAGCCCAGAAGTCGGTCTGGAACTTTTGGTTGTTATACACATCCTGGTCATAGACACCCTGCCAGAACATACTGAAATCAAAGCCCTTGTAGTTGAGAGCAATATTCAAACCATAAGAGAAGGCTGGCACAGGGTCGCAAATCCAAGTCTGGTCATCTGAAGTAATTCCATTTTTACCATCTAAGTCCTTGTATTTCAATCCACCGACACGTGCGTTTGGCTGTCCAGACTTATCTACTTCTTCCTGATTCTGGAAAATTCCATCGGCTACATAACCTACGATAGAACCATATGACTTGCCACTCTGCACCAGGTTTTCCGTAGATGTGTGAGCGTAAGCACCTGTTGTTGTTGCTGGCAAATAAGTAACCTTGTTGCGGAAGAAATCCAGATTGCCGTTCACGTCGATGCCAAGTCCATTAGCCAAGGTCTTGCGATAGCCCACGGTGAACTCCATACCCCAGTTGCGGAGCGAAGGACCATTCTGCCATGAATTTCCACCTTCACCAGTTGCACCCAGATAAGCAGGATTAATCAACATATCCTTTACATTCTTTATATAGGCATCCACTGTACCATAGAGGGTGTTGCCAAACAGGGTGTAATCCAAACCTACGTTATACTGGGTAGCAGCCTCCCATTTCAAGTTAGGGTTAGCCAACTGTGTGGCACGATAACCAGAAGGGAAGGTACCTGAACCTTGCAGGAAGAGGTCGTATGCAGTAGAGGTTACACGGTCTAATCCGTAATCCACTACATAAAGACCAAACTGTGCATTGTTGTCGATAGCCTGGTTACCTGTCTGACCCCAAGAGAGTCGCAACTTGGCATCATCCAACCAATCCTTCTTCAGGAGATTAGAGAATCTGAAACCGAGTGATGCAGCAGGGAAAGTACCCCAGCGATGTGCCTTACCGAAACGTGATGAACCATCATGACGGATGGTGAAGGAAGCCAGGAGGAGATCATCCCAGTTGTAGTTCACCTTTCCGAAGAAAGAAGCCAGGCGATAGCCTACCTTTGCACCCGAGTTACGCATCGTTCCTGTTGCAGCATTTGGCCACATATAATCTTTATCTTCCAGCGCATAGCCTTCTGAATAGGCTGAGAAATCGATAACCGACTGCTTGGAAAATTCCATACCACCGAGTACATCAATGTTGTGCTTGCCTATCTGGGTAACATACTGGGCGGTGTTAGACCATGTCCAGTTAGTCTCATTGTTATTCGAGAGCGTAGTCTTGGCGATGTCATTGTTGACAATATCGGAATGATAAGTATTCGTCATCGCATTGATAAACGATGTCTTGAAATCCAGACCGAAGTTAGAACGCAGGGTCAATCCCTTGACAGGTTTCAATTCTACGAAGGCATTACCGAAGATGCGCCAGTAGTCGAGGTGGTTATTGCGGTTCTGATACTGCTCACGACAAGGGTTCTGACGGTCGGCCATACTTCCTACAGGACCAGCGAAGGTCTTGCCATCTTCTTCGTAAACCGGAACGATGGAAGGCATCTTCAAGGCATTCTCCATCGGATGGCAATCTACCTGAGAGGTATAAGTCAATGTCACATTCTCACCTACGGTAACAATCTTGTTCAAATTCCAAGAGGTATTCAAACGAGCTGAGATATTCTCAAAGTCGGTATATTTCAAGACTCCCTCATTGTTCTTGTATCCCAAGGAGAACATAGCGCTATGCTTGTCATTGGCATGAGATACTGAGAGGTCGTAGTTCTGAGAGAAACCTGTGCGAGAGATTTCATCGAGCCAGTCGGTATCTGAGAATCGCATGGTCTTCTTGGCATTGATGTAGCCATCATATCGACCATTGATAGTATAGTTCTGATACTGGTTGGTAGCAGGATTCCAAACGGTGATTGGAGTACCAGAGGCCGCATTCAAGTCGATGCCGTAGTTGGCAGCATAAGCTACAGGATCGAGTCCATCGTTCAGGGCTGCCTGAGCCATCGCAGTAGCATACTGGCTGGAGTTCATCAGCTTCATCTTCGACTGGTTGGAATAGAACTGTGCAGTGAGGTTGGCAGAGAAGTCAACAGCAACCTTGCTACCCTTCTTACCTTTCTTGGTGGTGATGATGATGACACCATTCGATGCACGGGAACCATAGATAGAAGCCGAAGCGGCATCCTTCAAAACCTGCATACTCTCAATATCATTTGTATTGAGGGTATTCAAAGCCATATTGGTAGGCACCCCATCTATGATATAAAGCGGATCCTGAGAAGAGTTGAAAGAACCGATACCACGAATACGCACGGTTCCTGAACCAATAGGAGAACCATCGGTAGTAACAGTCATACCAGGAACACGACCCTGCAAAGCACGCATCGGGTCAGTCTCTGAACTTGTCTTCAGGTTCTTGGTTGAAACCACAGCCACGGAACCGGTCAAGTCAGCCTTCTTCTGAGTGGTATAACCTGTTACAACTACTTCCTGCAAGTCGTTGGCATCTTCCTGAAGTGTTACCTCCATATTGTCTGAAGCCTTTACTTCTTGCGTCTTATATCCAATATAAGATATAACAAGTGTGGAACCAGGAGCACATTCTACATGAAAGTTACCATCAAAGTCGGTAACAGTACCAGTCTTTGTGCCTTTCACCATGACAGATGCACCAATGACTGTCTCACCAGCAGCATCTTTCACAATGCCATTTACATTTACCTGTTGTGCACTAGCTACGGTGCAAACAGTACAGAGCGCAGAGCTCATCAGTAATCTTGAAAGATTGTTCATACTATTATAACGTTTTAAGTTTCAAAATTGTTTTATTTTAATTTCTGCCGCAAAATTAGGCAAAGATTGGATATGAGAATAAAAAAAATCGTTCCTGCAACAATAATTATGTTACATGAAACGATTTTCTTATCTTTTGCTAAGATTTTAAAGTACTTATTTTAAAGGAGTTAGAAAACTATTTCTTTTTAGATGCCTGTTCATTTCTAAAATCGGTAGGAAGAACTCCAAACTGCTTCTTGAAACAGGAAGAGAAATAGCCCGGTAACGCAAAGCCTACTTCTGCCGAAACTTCAGAGATTGTCTTGTCTGTTTGCTGCAAGAGGGTATAGGCTCTCTGCAGGCGCATCTCTTTCAAGAGCTCGGCAGGCGTTTTTCCTGTCATAGCCTTCACCTTGCGATAGAGCTGCACCTTGCTCAACAGCATCTGGGCTCCCAAATCATCCATCTTCATATCAGCATTGCCCATATTTTCAAGGATCTTCTTCTTGAAACGGTCCATGAAGTAACGATCACTCTCATCCAGATGATTCAGTTCAGCAACCCAACCCTCCTTGTTCTCGATGAAGCCACGAGCCACGGTTTTCTGTTTCTGCAGCTTCTTTCTATATACCTTATATATATAGTAGATGACAAAGAGCAGAACCAATACGATGACGATGGCAACAATAATCATCCATTTCTGAATACGGGAAACCTCTGAATAAGAATCAAGACTGTCAGAAATCTGATCCAGATTCTTCATCTTGGCTTCCAAATCCTGATATTGTAGAGCGATGGCATCGCAATTTTCAGGGGTAGCAAGAAATGATTTCATCACATTATCCTTCTTATAGGGTTTACCCTGAAGGATATTCATAGCCAATTCCATAATCTTTTCGCCCTGGGTAGGATAGACATAAGAAGCAGCAAAATGCCCCCTCTTCACTCTATCCACTCCTTCCCAGATACCAGGCAATCCATCAATGCCCACTATCAGCATCTGCTTGTATATTCCTCGTCTCTCTGCTTCCTGAAAGGCTCCTATGGCACTGAGGTCATTATGTCCGAACACACCATCCGCATGTCCGCCTTTATCCAGATATTGTTTCATCAACTCCTGGGCACGCTCCATCTTCCAGTTACTGTCCAGGGTAACCACCTTGATTCCCGGATAATTCTTCATCACCTCGTGGAAACCACGATGGCGCTCAATGACAGGGGAAGCATCCTTCAAGCCCGTAATCTCAACAACGGTACCTTTTCCATCCAGTTTACTGGCAAGAAAACGGGCTACTTCCCTACCCGCTTCTACATTATCACCACCGATGGAAGCTGTATAATGGGGTGTCTTTACCTTTCTGTCGAAGAGGATAACCGGGATATGCGCACGATAAGCTCGCTCGATGGCAGGAGTTACATCATTCACATTATCAGGAGCCACAACGATTAAATCTACCTTCCTGGCTATCATGCTGTCTATCTGGCGAGCCTGGCGCTGCCCGTCATTCTCTCCCGTGGAAAACAGCAGATCAACATTCTTATATTGATACTGCGCCAGTCGCATCTCATTATTCACCTTCTCGCGCCAAACTCCGCCGCAACATTGCGACACACCAATCACCATCTTCTTCTGGGTGCATGAATCCAGAAGAAGAAGCATACTACTAAGTAATACTATTAAGATAATATAGAGTCGTTTCATTGATTTCATACTTCTTCCATCCGTTTAAGTTCCCACCCCTCAAACTGCATGATGATGAGATGGAGTTTTGTGCCTTGGCGCAAAGCCTCAACCCTTGGAGCCTCAGCATATCGATGAATCTGTTCTACAGCCTCACGCCACTGTTTCTCTGCCTTGGTCATAGGCTTGCCATCTTCCGTAAACTCACCTTCAACTATCGCAGAGAAATCTTTCTTAGAAAGAACCTTCAATTCCAGAATGTAGCTATGCTGACTGGCATAATGGGTAAGGTCTGGCAAAAGGAAGAAATCACAATAGCCATGATTCAACTCCAACTCTGGAGCCGTGATATAATAATCATTCAGATTCAGATAAGCCATGAAGAATCCCTGCAGGTTTCGCTCAGCCTCAATGCCATCACGCACCGATGAAACCTTGGCATAGGCATCTGCCATGAAGCGCAATCCTTCTTCCCACTTACCATCGTATGCCATGTCATAATAGTAATCGGTGAGCTGGTTGACATCCACATAAGCCTTTGCCTGATACTCCTCTTCCAGATAACCATAATACTGCTTGCGGACATTATTGTTTGGAATGCCCAGAATGAGCTTGGAGCCACGAGTTCCCTTGATGGTCAACATGCCATAATAGAACAGAAGACTTGGGAATATCTCTGCCTTTGGAATCTGATACGCAGAAAACGACTCATAAAGCTGGGTAACAATCTGCTCCTCTTCTGCTATCTTGCGGATAATGCCCTTACGCTCTCCATCCAGCTTGTCAAACTGCAAGAGTTTCTTCATCTTGCCGTAATCGGTACGGGTATTCGGGTCAATCATCTCTTCAGGCGGACATCCGGCATCCATATAATTGCGAAGGTAATAAAGAACCATATCACAATTAAACATACGAGTTTTCTTCTTCAATGCCTGTTTAGCAAAGCAATAATTATCATACCATGGCTTCATATCATTGACGATGGCATCAATATCACTATCGGCAGGAATACTACCATGTTCTTTATAATAGGTAAACATCTCCACCACATCAGTGGTAGAGAAGCCCAGCATCTCATCAAACTCCGGCTTGATAGAAATGTTCCAACCTATATTGAATCCACTCGTCACATCATCCAGGGTTACAGGGCTCACACCCATCATGAAGATACGCTCAAAATTACCCTTGAACTTTTTGAAGACATCACGATAAAAGCCGTCGGCATGGGTAATCGCATGATACACATTCTCACCACGTTCGTTGAGTATGACATTCGTGAAGTTGTCATACTCATCGATGATGAGATACAGATGATACTGGTGCGCCTTGGCAGCCTTGAATATCAGTTCCATCTTTTCCTCGAAATCTTCCTGCGCCAGGATTTCTTCCATCTCTGCCTGATAATATTCTGAGTATTGACGGACAAAAGCATCGAGGTTGATGCTGAGATAAGAATTAAACTTCGTCTCAAGCTTGTCGATATTACCCGTAATCTGGGAGAAATCGAGGAACAGCACCTGATACTTTCCCTGCAAAGGAGTAGGATGCTGGCCTATCCACAGATTTCCAAAAAGACTCTGGAACTTATGGCTCTGCGTACAGTCATAGTAAGAATAGAGCATACTCAAGAATATGCTCTTACCAAAACGACGAGGACGGATGAAGAAGAGATTGCGAGGCTGCTTCTCCAGCTCCGGGATAAACATCGTCTTATCCACATAATATAGATTCTGCTCTATTACCGTAACAAAATCTGCCACCCCATAAGGTAGTAGTTTTACTTGCTGTTCCATCATGATCTATCTTTAAAAACACTATCTGTGTGCAAAGATAGCATAAAAAAACGAAAAAGCCACAGTTTGCTTTTACAAACTGCGGCTTTTATTATATTTTATCCGAAACACACGTTCCTACCATACGACTTTCTTGTTGCCCATAATATAAATGTGTCCTTTTTGTGGCACAAGGACTTTTCTTCCCGAGAGGTCGAACAGAGTACCCTTGCCAATTCGCAAGGCGAGGTATGTGATGAGGAAGAGGCTATCTATTACACCTTCGGACCTGGGAAGGCGCAGAAAGTTACAGATGTCATCAAGAAAAAAAGTCCTGAGACATCATAAGAAAATGCTTCATTACCAAAATAAACGTCTCCAAAAGTGCGTTTCTCAAATTTTATTTGTACTTTTGCCGTGTCATTCAGAACTTTGTTTTATTTTTGCAGCACGATAATAAACAAAATGTCTGGATATGGCAAGCATCCCAGTGCACCAACAGAGTAGCTTAGGTACTCTGATAAAGAAGATAAATGATAGTGCTGCGTTAATTAAATAAATCAGATTCAACATGTCGTTTCTAACTCGAACATATCCTTTTAAACAGAGTAAACACTTGCTAAAAGATAGTAGCATCTTTGGCTTCATCATTTGGGTAATTTTATATTTTCTGCAGCCATTTGGACTCTGCTTATATCAAGGTAACAAATGCTTTGTTGCTACATTATTCGGACTGGTAACTTTTGGATGCCACATAACATACGCTGCAACGATATTGAAGTATTTGCATCAAACTATCAAGCCCTGGCGTATCTGGCATGAAGGAGTAGCTATACTCGGACTGATTTTCATCATTGCCTTCGGTAATTTCCTCCTATTCTCGTACTTGTTTCATTATACGATTACATTCAGTCTGTTTCTCTTGTTTCTAAATTGGACTATTATCATAGGCATATTTCTTACGACATTATCTATCGGAATGCAATACAACAGAACATTACGAGAGAGAATGGAAGAGTTGTTGCGCAATACAACAAAGGAACAGGAAGAAGTATCTATTACCATCCATGATACTAACGTAAGAGGAAACGATCTGTCGATTGCCATCAACGATCTACTTTATATCGAAGCACAGAAAAACAATGTATCCGTCTGTTTTCTAAAAGAAGGTAATGTTGTTGCTGTTGATATCCATACAACTCTAACCCATGCTCTTGAAGAGTTGAAAGAGTTTGAGAACATTTTCCAATGTCACCGTTCTTTTGCTGTCAATGTGAATAATATCACTTCGGCACGAGGCAACTCAAATGGTTATCAACTGACTCTCGGAAATTGCACAAACATCATACCCGTTTCCCGAAAATTTGTGCCCAAGTTAAAGACTTATCTTACATAGTTATTTGTCCTTCAACTTAGTTATTCGGCATCTTAACTAGCTTTCTATCATAAGTTTTAGTTGTATATCCTAAGAATTTGGTAACTCCAGTTTCATGCAGTATCTTTGCGGCATGAAACATCGAATAATACATATCGCATTGCTGCTGACTTCAGTCTGCAACCTGGCTGCACAGACCATCATATCAGGCATGGTAAAAAGCGGTCAGGAACCGCTTGCTGGTGCCAATGTTTTCATCATGGGCACAATTGATGGATGCCTGACAGATTCTCTGGGCAGGTTTTCCTTTTCCACATCAAAAACCGGAGAAGCGTCTATCAAGATTACCATGATTGGTTTTGAAGAATATATGCAGACTGCAGATGCCTGCAAGTTACATAATCTTTCTATCCAAATGAAAGAAAAAGCTACGGCAATCCAAGAAGTTGTAATATCTGCCAGCACTTACAGTTTCGGGAAAAGTGACAACTTCAAGACTATGGATGCCTTAGATGTTGTGATGGCAGGTAATTCATGCGGGGACATTGTTGCAGCCCTGCAAACTTTACCCGGCACTCAAAAAGTGGGAGAAAACGGAAAGCTCTATGTCCGTGGTGGAGAAAGCGAAGAATGCCAGACTTTCATTAACGGAATGCACGTCCTTGTTCCATATAGTACAAACACAGAAAATACTGATGTACGTGGACGATTCTCTCCTTTTATATTTAAAGGTATCAACTTTTCTCTTGGTGGATATAGCGGAGAATATGGACAAGCACTTTCCTCCGTTCTCCCTATGGAAACATCAGATGCTGCAACAAGTGACAAATATGGAGTCAGCGCATCATTGGTTGACTGGAACATCGGTGGCACCAAGGCATATTCCCACAGCAGCTTATCCTTTAATGCCGCACTAACAAGTTTGGGAATCTACAATCAGTTATTTTCAGAAAGGCTTGATTTCAACAAGCCTTATCTAAAACTTTCTGGCGAATCACAATACAAGAATGAGTTCCGAAATGCCGGAATATTGAAAACATACGTTGGCTATGATTTTACATCTGTAGGACAGCATATAGACAACCAAAACCTTTCGCTCAAAGAGAATAATATCTATGCCAACACAACCTATAAGGCACAGTGGGGTGCTGGCTACACGCTCTTTTGTGGTATGGCAAGCTCATCGGTATTCAACGATATAGAAGATGCGAAGATTGCTGGTGACCGATATTACAACTTCAGGAATGAGATACATCTGAAAACAGGAATACGCAAAATTTGCTCGGATGCACTAAAAATATCGGCAGGAATGGAGGACTATCAGCGAAACAGCCTCATGGAGTACGAAAACGATTGCTACAAGTTGGATTATAATATTCTTGCTGCTCATATTGATGCCCAATGGAGGATGATGCCCCATGTGTTCCTGAATATTTCGACAAGGACAGAATATATGGCTCATGCCAACTGGCTGTTTATGCCAAGGGCTACACTATGTTATATTCCTAACAAGAATTTTCAGCTTTCATTTGCTACCGGTCGGTATAGCCAGATTCCAGAAGATGACTATCTTGCAACAAACAAGAAATCTCTTGGACAAAGTACGGCAGATCATGCTATCCTATCCATACAATATAAGTCGCCTGGTACACTCATACGAATAGAACCCTACTGGAAAAAATATCAGCGATTGCCTTTATGGGAAAAGGGTATTTACCAACCGAAAGGATATGGAAAGAGTAAAGGTATAGACATTTTTGTAGAAGAGCATTCGCTTTTCAAACATCTGACCACAGCATTTTCATATTCCTACAACGATTCCAAGCGATTCTATCACGAATACACAGAAGAGCGAATACCTGACTACGCCTCAAGGCATAATCTGAGATTGACAGCAAAATATTCATTCGGCAAAGCAATCATTGGGCTGACTGAATCGTATGCAAGCGGACGTCATTTTCTGATTGGCAAGACACCACATTATAATAGCGTAGATATAAACCTTACTTATCTGCTAAGTCCCAAGGTCATTATCTATTCTTCTCTGAACAACATCCTCGGCCGTACAAACATTTTCGGATATAATACTAACGGACGTTCGATAGTTCCTTCTAGAGACAGATTTTTATATATAGGCATATTTGTTTCACTTAAAAATAATAAAGCATATGACATTTCAAACTTTTAAACGATTCGTATTGATGTCTGTCTTCTTCATGACAACATCTGTAGTTATCTATGCCCAGCAATCCACAATGCAGGGGCTTATCGGACAGTCGCTTGCAAAACTTCAGCAACCGACATCAGAGAGCATACTTAATTGTATTGCAGAGATGAAGCGTATTGATGATATGTTTCCTGATAGCATCCAGCCCAAGTTTCAGATAGTTTTGCAAAGTCTCAATTATTCCGTGATGAATCCGCATGCTCCACAAACAGAAAATCTTCTAAAAGAGACTGAAGAAACTATTGCCAAGATGGAGAATATAAAGCATGCTGACCCGTCTGACATCTGTACCCTTCGCGGTTTTCTCTATATGGTACGCATCGTACAGAATCCTGGACAAAACGGTCAACGCTATTATCTGGAAGTGATGCAGGATTACGAGAAAGCTCTCAAACTCAACCCAGATAATCAACTGGCCAAACAATTGCAGCAAAAGTTTTTTGAGGGAATGAAACAGCAAACCGGTAAATAAGAAACAGAGGTTGTTTTATCCACGGACAATCTCCCCTGAACCGAAAAAAAGAGTCGCAACCTAAAATATTATCAGGTTGCGACTCATTACTATTTACATTTAAACCTACAATTCGACTATACAATATCTACATGATTACAAACCAAGTTTATGAACCTTCAGGTTCTTGAACTCAGCCTTGCCATCCTGGGTGTAGAGCTTCACATTCTCGTATGGAGCTACAGGGAACACGAGATTGGTCATGGCGATACGGCCGCCATCTACGAAGAGTTCTACAGATGACTTATCTACGAAAATATCAACATGATAGGTCTTCTTGCTATCCTCGCAAAGACTCAATGGAGCCCAGGTAGCCAGAGCGAAATCGTTCTTGTAGTTGATGGAGTTGGCAATGCGGGCAGGCTCCTTGCCTTCAGCTGCACGCTGCTTGTCCCAAGCCAACTCGATATCGTGAGGAACTGCCTGCTTGCCGAAATCGGTCAAACCACTCTCAGTTCTATCCATTACCACCTTGCCCTGCTTCATATCGAAGTAAATCAGGGTGCGCTCACGCTTGTTGTTTGAAATCTCAATACCGGCAATGCCGTTGGCATCTGGAGTTACATCGGCCTCGATTTCGAAAGCACCATTCATATTGGCAGCAACACCCTTCTGCTCCTTGGCATCAGCAACAGAAGCATCAGCCAAATCCTTGGTTTCTTTTCTCAAAGCATATACTTCAGGAGCTACATTCTCAGAAACATAATACTTGCCATTCTTCTCGTAAAGTTTCAACTCTCTTGGCAAACCGTTGGCACCACGGTTCTGCTTGAACGGAGTAAGGTTGGCATACTGCCAGTTGCTCATCCAGGTGATACCCAATACTCGGTCGCCTGTGTTTGAGAAGGTAACGGTAGCATAGTGATCCTTACCCCAATCGAGCCACTTCACATCGTGGGCATCAGGACAAGTAAACTTCTTGCCATCGAAATCGCCTACGAAATACTCGGTTGCACTGCCACCAAACCAGCAACCTGGATTGATATTCATGGTCATCACCCACTTCATGTTCTTCTTATCACCATTTACAGGCAACTGGAAGAAGTCTGGGCACTCATACTGGCATGGCTGCTGACCCAAACCCTTACCAAAGGCACTCACGTAAGTCCATTTCTTGAGATTCTTTGACTTGTAGAAGCGGGTCTCCTTATCAGCAGAAACAATCATATACCAGCATTTTCCCTTCTCATACCAGAACACCTTAGGGTCACGGAAGTCCTTCAAGCCATCGAATGGAGTCAACACTGGGTTGCCCTCGTACTTGGTAAAGGTACGACCATTGTCATTGCTATAAGCGATGCACTGCACCTCATCATGGTTTACACTACTGTTGTTGGTATAGATGGCGATGATGGCATTCTTGCCGAAACCTGCCGTATTCTTCTTATCCACAACCGAACTACCAGAGAAGATATGACCTACAGGGTCGCGGGCGATGGCTGGATCGAGATGCTCCCAATGAACTAGGTCCTTGCTTACGGCATGTCCCCAGTGCATATTGCCCCACTTGCTTCCGTATGGGTTATACTGGAAATAGAGATGATACTCACCATCCTTATACACCATTCCGTTAGGGTCGTTCATCCAGCCGTAGAGCGGAGTGAAGTGATAAGATGGACGATAGTAATCGGTGTTGGTAGTATCGAATGTATCGCTAAGTTTGAGCAAGTTGAGTGCCAAAGCATCCTTCTTCAAACCGAGAATCTTGACTGTAGCAGTCTTACCCTTGCCCAAAGCGAAAGGCACATAGTAATCAGAACCATTCTGAGCCAGGCGAACGTCCATCCAGGTATCATCCTTAGAACCTGTATCAAGCAAAACCTGAGCCTCATCCTTCTCTTCCTGGATAGGGAGAAGAAGATACTTGGTAGGATTCTCCACCTTGATGATAGTAGTATCACCCTTGTGTTCGATGTTCATCTTCTGTGCAAAGGCAGAAGTTGTAGCTGATGCCATCAACATGAGGCAGGCAGCCTTGGTAATCATTGAATTGGATTTCATGATCGTTTTCTTTTTAAATTGTTAGCATTATTGTTTAAATCTGCTGCAAAGATAAGAATAAAGCAGGAATTATCATATAAATCTCGTTTCATCCGATACAAAAAATCGTTCATGCAACATCTTTTGCAGTACATGAACGATTCTTTTCCTCACATCTCCTTGGAGACAACAAGACTATACTTCCCCCATCAGCCATTTCAACGCATTGATTCGCTTGATACCATCATAATCTGCCGTCGGGTCTTCATCGAGCGTCAAGATATACTTGGGATATTGGTCCTTGATTTGCTGAAGCGAAGCGAGTTCGCGCTTCAAGGTCTTCTCATCCCTTACCGTTGCAGCTACCTGATAATAGGTGATGTCATCCTCGTCAATAGCAACAAAATCAACCTCCAAGTTATCCATCTTGCCTATATACACTTTCTTCTGCCGACGCAAGAGTTCCAGAAAAACGATATTTTCCAAAATGCGCCCTGCATCAAAAGAGCGAGAGCCAAGCAACATACGTCGCAAACCAATATCCACCAGATAGTATTTTCCCAAAGTTTTGAGGAGTTGCTTACCCTTGATGTTATATCGCTTCACTTCATACAAGAAGAAAGACTCGCAAAGGGTTGACAGGTATTTCTCCACGGTCTTTTGGTCAATCTTTCGCCCATCAGCCGACATCAAGTCTGCAATACGTTTCGTCGAGAGAATATTGCCGATATTATCTGCCGTGAAACGTATCACGCTCTCCAACATCATCACATCGGAAAGTTTATTTCGACTCATGATGTCCTTTACCACTATCGTATTGTAAACAGCATTCAAGTAATCGCTAATCTCATTAGCCGTATCCAACTCCAATGTATATGGGAAACTGCTCTTGCTCACATATTCTATATATGTCTGTGAAAGATGGTCCGTACCACCGATACCTTCCGCATACTCCTTGAAAGACAACGGAAGCATCGCAATCTCTACATACCTGCCAGACAAGAGTGTAGCTATCTCGCTAGAAAGCATGTAGGCATTCGAACCCGTCACATATAAATCAACTGTTGGCTTCAAATTAAGACTATTGATGATATCCGGAAAATCCGTGACATGCTGTATCTCATCAAAAAAGATGTAAGTCATCTTATCTTGCTGTATCAAAGGTTTGACATAAGAATACAGTTTTCTTGGGTCTCGCAATTCAAAATAGTCATAGTCCTCAAAATTGAGATAGATGATTTGCTCTTGCATTACTCCATGAGCTATCAGCCAGTCACGATAAATCTCCATAATGGTCGATTTACCACAACGGCGGATGCCTGTTATCACCTTGATAAGCTTTTTATCCTTGAAAGCTATCAGCTTTTGCAGATAGTTATGTCGTTCTATTCTCTTCATTTTTGTATTTTTACATGTCATGCTGCAAATATACATATTTTTTAGGAATCTACATACTAAAAGTACGATTATTTAGAAAGTTTTAGGAATTGATTCCTAAAACTTCTCTTTTACGGACGTTTTTAGGAAGACAAGCACTAAAACTTCTCCATTTTATTAATCATGACTGATAAAAACACTCTTTTCACCTATTTTATTATGGAAAACAGCGTTTTCTCCAAAGTTCAAAACCCAAACAAGAAAAAGGCAGCACTATACATTATTATATAGTACTGCCTTATCTTATTATGTTTGAACTAATTAGAACTTCAGCGAAGCTGTGAATTCTACTGTGAATGGACGAAGATAGCTACCCGTCATAATCTGATTCTTGATTCCCTTAGCCTCATCCTTGGTAATCAGCTCGGCACCTGCGATACTACCCTTGGCACCAGTCTGGTTGAGGAAGTTGACTACGGTGCAGCCGAGAGCCAGACGCTTGGTTGCCTGCCAGTTCAAACCTCCGAAAGTCTCCCAGTGACCGTTGAAGTAATATGCCTCGTTGATGTTGGCGTAGGTCTTGCTGAAGTAACGGAAACTGGTCCAGAGCTTAATGTCCTTGGTAATCATGTAGCTAGGATCCAACTCGATGAGAATCTGAGGAATCTCTGCTACGATATTGCCAGTGGCGTTGATTTTGCCAACATAGCCATCGCTGAAGGTGATGCTGGTTTCATACTTCTTGTAAGTTGGCTTCTGATAAGTGAAGAGGAAGTGGAAATCGAATCCCTTGAATGGATGAGCCACAGCGTCGGTTGTCCATCCCCATGTCTGGATATCGTAAGTCAAAGGAGCTGCCTTGATCTCACTGCCATGCTGCAAATTCAGAGTTGAGTTGTTGTTGGTCTTTGATATGTAAGAGAACAACGATGTCAAACTCAACCATGAGTTATTGTAGTAGATACCTGCACGACCGAGTGGCACAGAAATCTTATCCGTATTCGGCAATGTAGCTGGGGCAAAAGCCTCAAACTTTGGATGCTGAACGATGTAAGTGAAATCGCCAGTGAAGCCGAAATTGTCGGTCAACTTATAAGTTGCTGCTACAGAGAAATCGTAGTTCAACCAGTTGTAACTCAAGTCTGCCGGAGCAATCTTAGTAGTCTTATCTGGTGCCGTAGCACCGAGATAGTAATCGACAAAACGGCCTACGAATTCACCCTTTGCATTCTTCACTGCTGCGTTTTCACCCTTCAGCTTCTGCCACTCCAGACGGGCACCATAGTAGAGATTCAACTTGTTGGTGACATCCCAATCGTGAGTGAAGTAGAGAGCCAGCTTGTTTTCGCTTCCCTTGTAATACTCAGAGGCGTTCTTGTTGAAATCATAGAAATAGCCGGTGCGCTGGTTGGCATCCCAAACTCGCAAGGCATAATTGCCATCTGCAGGAACACTCTGGTCATACATGGTTGTATTTGAGCAATAATCGATATGGTAGAACCACTCATTCACGCCAAGACGGAAGGTGGAAGTACTGAATTTCTTGCTGAGCTCGGTGGTGAAGAGAGCCTCATCAATCTTACCGGCATTGAGACAAGACATACGGGTCTGAACATACTGACCATTGTAAGCCTTGGTCTGTCCGTTGATGTCGCGATACATATAATTATATACGCCCTGATTGGCAGCGCTCTTCAAATCGATGATAGACATTGGAGACTGGTAAACCATCGCACCACGTGAGTGATCGTACTTCAAGGTAGCCTTCCAGTTCAAACCGTTGTCAAAACGATAGTTGTTCATCAGGGTTACCTCGCTTGTCTTGTTCAGGCAGGCATCATAGAGAGAAGTCTGCTTCAACTCACCAGTACGCATATCACGATAGGTCATATCATTATCTACAGGAAGATAAGAAGTAGTTCCGAGCTTAAAATCTCCATACTCCTTCACGCTTCCATCGCCTACATAGATAAATGGAGCACTCTGGGTAGCATAGCTATACACGTTATGGCTATTGGCATACTTATACATGGCAGTGAACTCACCACGATTGCCGTTATACTTCTTGGTGAGGAGTGCCTTGTAAATCTGAGTACGGTCCTGATAAGGAGTAGACTTAATCTTGAAGGTTCCCGGATCGAAATCCTGATACATATTAAAGCTGTAGTACCAGTCCTTACCCAAATCACCATTCATATTCAGAGAGAATTCCTGCAATCCGAAATGATTGCTCTTATAGTTCAGCGTACCATTGAATCCTTTCTGTCCCTTCTGGGTGAAAGAGTTCACGGCATAACCGATATTACCGGTAGTGATGGCAGTCTCGGCAATCTTGAGCAAACCCTGATGGCTCAAACTTGCATCACCACGCCAGATAGTATTGACAGAATGAGGATTGGTAGCGTAAGTAACAGGCAGACCATTCTCCAACACGTTGACATCGGCAGAAGGCAAGCCTATCTGAATCTCACGAGGACCATTCGCACTGGCTGCATTGAGCATCACATTACGATTACCCTCTTCCTTAGCACTTGAATTATCATCCTGTGCAAAAGCTGCTGTAACATTTACCAATGAAAGTGCAAGCATCATAGCTGCGCTCTTTCCATTTAAAAAGTTGTTCATACTTTAAATGTTTAATTTGTTAGCGTTAATGTTTTGATTTCTGCTGCAAAAATACATAAAGGTCTGAACAGCGGCTTAAAAAATCATTTCATCGAATAAAAAATTCCGTTCATTGTAACATAATTGCTATTACATGAACGGAATTTCACACTTTTCTGCTATTTTCTACGTCTTAACTAACTCTTTTCTATTTCAGATAAAGGGAGTCATATAGATCACTACAGACTATTAAGAGCGTGTCATGATGTACTTGAGTTAATAAGTTCAAGTGCTTGAATCAGTGAGGTCAAGTGCTTGAGTTTATGAGTTCAAGTACTTGAGTTAATGAGGTCAAGTGCTTAAATCAGTGAGGTCAAGTGTTTGGTTCAGCTTACTCAAGTGGTTCCGTAAGCTATCGGAGACGACTCAGGAAGCAGACGCAGATAGCTTCGTTGACTAACGCAAGTACTTGAGTTGGCTAACGCAAGTACTTGCGATGCTCAACGCAGCCTGTTTCGATGGACCATGTAGGCTAATACCCGAAAACGTTAACGAACAATAAAAAACAGCTTAGATTTTGTGGAAACGCATCTTTTTTGTACTTTTGGAAAAAATAAGGCAGGAATGACTGAGCGAAAGATCATACATATCGACATGGATGCCTTCTTTGCTGCGGTAGAGCAAAGAGACAATCCGGAACTTCGGGGCAAACCGGTAGCGGTTGGCTTCGACGGACCTCGTGGTGTGGTTTCTACAGCCAGCTATGAGGCAAGGAAGTATGGCGTTCACTCGGCGCAATCCATCGCTCAAGCCAAGCAGCGCTGCCCTAACCTCATCATCGTGCCCTGCCGGCATGATTATTATGCTAAAATATCCCATCAGATACATCAGATATTCCAGGAATATACAGACCTCATCGAACCCATCTCCATAGATGAAGCCTTTCTTGATGTAACGCAGAATAAGAAAGGGATAGAACTGGCGGTGGATATTGCCAAAGAAATCAAAACCCGTATCAAGGAGGCAACCGGACTCACCGCCTCGGCTGGCATCAGCTACTGCAAGTTTCTCGCCAAAGTGGCTTCAGATTACCGCAAACCCGACGGCATCTGCACCATTCATCCCGACAAGGCGCTTGATTTCATCGCCCAGCTTCCTGTAGAGGATTTCTGGGGTGTGGGCAAGAAAACCTTGCAAAAGATGCATTTCATGGGTATCTTCAACGGAGCTGACCTGAGGAAAGTATCCGAAGAACATCTGGTAGAAGTGTTCGGAAAAGCCGGACACATCTTCTATGATTTCGCAAGGGGGATAGATGAACGACCTGTCATCACCTACCGGGAACGGAAATCGGTAGGCTGCGAACAGACTTTCCTGGAAGATATCTATCTAAAAACGGCTGTGATTATCGAACTGTACCATACTGTACTCGAACTGCTGGAGCGCATCGCCAAAAGCGGTTTCGAAGGAAGAACCCTGACGCTGAAGGTGAAGTTTGCCGATTTTACCCAGATAACAAGAAGTATCTCGCAAGAAAAGGTTCTGAAAAAGAAGGATGATATTCTACCTCTTGCCAAACGGCTGCTGAAACAGGTAGATTACTCCTCGGCGCATCCCATCCGCCTGCTTGGTCTGTCCGTAAGCAACGCCTCATCAGAAGAAGCCAGGAAGCAAGATAAGGAGAACAGCAGTTTCAAACCCGAATACAAGGAACTGGAACTGGAATTCGAAGATTGGGAATAAGCCCCTTTAAAAAGCTATAGTATGCCGCTTAAAAAGAAACAAACCATAATACGCGAAAAGCAGCTGTCAGACATCCCGTCTACAGCTGCTTTCTCTCATTACTAGTTATTTCCCAAAACAAAACTTTTAACCTTAAAGAAAACTACTTACCTTAATGAATACTCAATCCTATAACCTTAAAACATAAAACCTAAACCTATGAAAATGCAACTACTTCTGCATGAAACAATTTATAAACTTCTAAATTCTGGTGCAAAGATAGTAAGTTTCAGCGAACAGCAGGTACAATTATCGTTCAAATAGTGATAAAAATGATACAATGTACCTTTTATGCTAGGAAATGAACGATTTTTATCCATACATTCACAGATTTTATACTTCAGGTATAGCGTATTCCTCTCTATTTCAATACATTACCTACATCACCAGGTAACATGCCATACTCATCCTTGAAACATTTTGTGAAGTAAGACGGCGCTGAGAAGCCCACTTCATAGGCTACTTCAGAGACACTCATGCTCCGGGTTTCGAGCAAACGCCTAGCTTTGGCAAGGCGAGCCTTACGGAGTAAGTCAACAACAGAAGAGCCTGTCATCGCCTTCACCTTGCGATAGAGCTGCACACGGCTTAAGCCAATCTGCTGTCCCATATTCTCAACTCCAAACTCGCTATCAGAAAGATTCTTCAGGATAATGGCTTGAAGCTGCTTGAGGAACTGCTTGTCACGATCTTCCAGATGAGCCTCAGAAATCTCCTTCTCAGCCTCTTTAGAACCTTGATAAAGATTCTTCAGGAGCTGACGCTGTCGCAAGAGATTCTCAATACGGGCGAGAAGCACCTTGCTGTGGAATGGTTTGGTAATATAGGAATCTGCTCCATGCTCATAACCCTCTGCGCGATGCTCCTCCAGGTTCTTCGCCGTAAGCATAATAACAGGGATATGAGAGGTAGCCGTATTCGTCTTCAACTGTTTAGTAAACTCCAATCCGTCCATAACAGGCATCATCACATCGCAAATCACCAGGTCAGGCACCTCTTTCAAGGCGACAGCCAGACCCTCTTTACCATCGGCGGCCTCAAGAACAATATACTCATCCTGCAAAAGAGTACGCTCATACTGACGGATATCGGTATTATCATCAATAACCAGAACAGTAGGACGATTGGTATTCTCGCTTACCAGCTGCTGAACTTTTCCATGACTTCTGTCTCCATCGTCAATATATTGCAAAACAGATTCATCTACAACATTCTTACCAGTTGATGCAGAAGCATTTACTGAGTTATCCACAATATCCACATCATTGTGGATAACTTGTGAATCACCCTCCTGCTCACGAGGAATGACAACGATAAAATCAGAGCCCTTTCCCGGTTCACTTTCTACCCTAGCCTCACCATGATGCAACTCTACAAATGATTTCACCAGAGCCAGACCGATACCCGTACCGCTGGCAGCACCCTTAGCCTGGAAGAAGCGTTCAAAGATCTTATCAGCCTCATCCTGCGAGATACCCTTGCCCGTATCTCTCACGTCAAGACGTAGATTGGCACCTTCATCTTTCAACGAAACAAAGATTTCGCCACCAGCAGGCGTATATTTCAAGGCATTGCTCAACAGATTGAACACGATACGGGAAATCTTCTCCTGATCGGCAATCATTTCATGGCTGCCTTTCAAGTCATCAACATCCAGATGCAGTCTGATCTGCTTGCGCTCGGCAGTAAGCTGGAAGTCGCCCACCCACATCGTCAAGGTCTTCACAATGTCGAAGCGATAGAGTTTCAGTTCCATCTTGCCATTCTGAATCTTACGGAAATCAAGAATGTTACTTACCAACTGTTGGAGAGCAAGGGCGTTACGCTGCACCATTTTCAAGAGTTCGCGGCTCTTGCCCTTGATGCCGGCATCTTCAAGCAGCATCTCTACCGGGTCGGCTATCAGGGTTAAAGGCGTGCGAAGTTCATGACTGATATTGGTAAAGAATACCAGACGGGAATGAGTGAGTTCCAAGACCTCCTCATTCAATCGTTTCAATTCTCCATTCTTTTCACCCAATTCTACATTCAGTCGCTTCAGTTCGCCATTTGTCTTAGCCAATGTTTCGTTCAGTTTCACCTTTATCAGATAACCTCTGAAAATTAAAGCCGCAGCTGCGAGGCAAACAAAGAGGAACAGACACAGACCTATGAGCATGACTTTCTGTGAGTTATAATCAGACAGATACTGATTTACCTGCTTATGCAAAGTCTTCAGATTGTGCGTCTGACGCTCGGCATCTCTAGCCTCCATCAATGTAAGGGCAGCATTTGCCTGGGTTATGATAGAAGTGCTCAGATAATTGTCGCGTTCATAAGGCTGATGCTTCAATATCTTCATGGCAAGCGCTATGACCTCGTCACCCTTGGTAGGATAAAGATAAGAGGCTTCGAAAATACCATCGCGCACAAGTTCCAAACCACCACCTTCGGTAGCCATGCCGTCTACTCCGGTATACTTATAGTTACGCTTTACCCTCATCTGGCGGGCAGCCACATAAGCTCCCCAGGCAAGACAGTCATTATGGGCAAAGACATAATCAAAGTCCTGTGTCTGTTTCAATATGCGTTTCATCGCCTGGATTCCACCCTCTTCTTTCCAGTTTCCTCCCTCAGAGGCTACAACCTGTAACCCAGGATAAGGCTTGATAGCATCCATAAAACCACGATGACGCTCCAAAGCAGGCGAAGAGCCCTCTAAGCCTCTGATTTCAACGATGCGGCCCTTTCCCTGAAGCTGCTGGGCGATAAAAGTTCCCATCGATTTACCTATCGTATAGTTATCGCAGCCGATAAATGCCGTATACTTGTCAGAATTGGTCTTCCTGTCATAGAGAATCACAGGAATACCTTTATCGTAAGCACGCTCTACAGCCTTGGATATAGCACTCAGCTGATTAGGAGATACGATAAGCAAATCTACACCCTCATCGATAAACTGGTTAACTTGCTTATTCTGCAACATATTATCATCGTTGGAAGAAGCCAGTTTCACGATAAGCGAATCGTTGAGATACTCGCCCATCTTCAGTTCATCATTCAGTTTATCGCGCCAGGTATCTTCCGAACACTGGGATACGCCAATGACATACTTCCTAGGCTGCTGAGCACAACCGGTCAGCAACACAATAATCGCTACATATATAATAAGGTGTAATTTTCGTTTCATACAGCTTATACAATTTCTATGTTTATAAAGAAGAGGCAGTCAACAAATGCCTAAAAATAAAACTTACCGCTGCAAATATACAACTTTTTTTTGTATTTTAGCCCCATTGGTCAGTTTTTTACAAATATTTTATTCTGAGAACACCAAGAAAAACATAGGAAAATCTTTCATATTTATCTTTTCCACAACAGTTACCAACAGGAAAAACATCTGATAACCAACGGAATAACATAGTTATCAACACATATGTGGATAACTTTTCTATGAGAAGTGAATAAGTGTGGAAAAGTTTAGAGCATAAAAAAGACATCAACTAAAAAGTTGATGTCTCTCATCTTGTAGCGGGAGGGGGCCACGATCCCTCGACCTCCGGATTATGAATCCGACGCTCTAACCAGCTGAGCTATCCCGCCATCCAAGCAATTGATTTCTCATTTGCGGGTGCAAAGGTAATACATTTATTTGAATTGAACAAATTTTTCGGCAGAAATTTTCAAAAAAAGTTTTATTTTCTCATTTTTCTCACATTCCAGCCCCACTTTCACCTAATTATATATATAAAAAAAACGAAAAATAAAGGTTTTCTTATTTTTTTATATTACCTTTGCACGCTGAATAACAGACCTGCTATTATTTTAAATAAAGAAAAGGTCTGAAACAACAGAATATTGAAATGCTTAGAATTAAGAAATTAGACATATTTATTGCCAAACAGTTTGGTCTCCTTTTCATGGGAACTTTCTTCATCTGCCAGTTTGTGCTGATGATGCAGTTCTTATGGAGATATATTGATGATCTCATCGGTAAGGGACTCACGATGGACGTGATGGCTCAATTTTTCTGGTACATGGGTCTGATGCTCGTACCACAGGCCCTGCCTTTGGCTATTCTCCTGTCTTCACTCATGACGTTCGGTAATCTCGGCGAGAGTTCGGAACTTACAGCCATCAAGGCTGCCGGCATTTCACTGATGCAAGCTTTCCGCTCACTCATCGTCATCACCATCATCATCATGTTTGGCTCATTCTATTTCCAGAACAATGTGGGACCTAAGTCGAACATGAAACTGGCACAACTTCTGATTTCCATGAAACAGAAAAGCCCGGAACTGGAAATTCCGGAAGGAATCTTCTATGATGGTATTCCAAACTGCAACCTTTATGTGCAGAAGAAGGATTTGAAAACCGGAAAACTTTACGGCATCATGATTTACCGCATGACCGATAGCTATGAAGATGCCGCAATCATATTGGCAGATTCCGGCATGCTCCAGAGTACAGCAGAAAAGAAGCATCTTGTTCTGAGTCTCTACAGCGGAGAATGGTTTGAGAACATGCAAAGCAGTGCACTTGCCAATACTGCTGCCGTACCATACAGACGAGAGACTTTCGTTTCCAAGAAAATCATTCTCGACTTTGATGGAGACTTCAGTATGACCGATGCAGCTTCGCTTTCAGGAAATGCAAAGGGTAAAAGTCTGGAGAAAATCAACCACGACATCGATTCGCTCAACCAATTATATGATTCAATCGGAAGAATCTACCTGAACGAAGCCAACGTGAGATTCTATGGAGGTGCACAGCGCATCAACAAGAAGGACTCTCTCAAAGAAATCAAGAAGGGCGAAAACCTCAATTTCGACACCTTATATAATAAGTTGCCACAGGACAAGAAACTCATGGCGGTAAACCAGGCACAGTCTACCGTACAACAGGAGCTTTCTGACCTTGATTTCAAATCGATGTCAACGAGCGATGCTGACTACATGATAAGACAGCACAAGATTGAGGCTATCAACAAGTTCACCCTAGCCCTTTCGTGTCTCATCTTCTTCTTTATCGGAGCGCCACTAGGAGCCATCATCCGAAAGGGAGGTCTGGGTTTCCCTGTCGTCATCTCCGTACTTGTGTTCATCGTCTTCTTCATCCTCGACAATACAGGATACAGAATGTCAAGAAGCGGAATGTGGGCCATCTGGTTCGGCAAAGGTCTTGCACCGGCAGTATTGACGCCTTTGGCTATCTTCGTAACCTACAAGGCAACCAATGACTCTTCCGTATTCAATATGGATGTTTACAAAGAGTTCTTCATGAAACTGCTCGGTTTACGACAGAAACGCCATTACTTCGGCAAGGAAGTCATAATCACCGACCCGGATTATCAGACGGATGCAGAGAAACTGGAAAGAATAAACCAAGACATCACCTTATATAATAAGGAACACAAACTGGTTCATCTTCCAAACGTCATCAATGTATTCTTCAAATACGAGCCTGATCATGAGATAGAAAGAATCAATGCAGAATTGGAAGAGGTAATAGAAGATTTGACCAACACCGCCAACAAGTATATCCTGCACGACATGAACCAATATCCGGTTCTTTCTGTCAAGGCACATACACGCCCATTCGAGCGGAAATGGCTCAACATCATTGCAGCCATCATTTTCCCAGTGGGCACACTGCTATATTTAAGAATGTGGCGATTCCGACTGCGCTTGTTCCGTGACCTCAAGGTCATCAGTCAGACCAATACGGACATCATCCAACGGATTAAAGAACAAAAAAAGTAAAATGTAACTATATAATAAGGTATCAAACATGTCAGAAATCAAATTAAATAGCATCGAAGATGCAGTAAAAGACTTCAAGGAAGGAAAGTTCGTCATTGTTGTTGATGACGAAGACCGCGAAAACGAAGGCGACCTCATCATTGCCGCAGAGAAAATAGACGCAGAAAAAGTAAACTTCATGCTGAAACATGCAAGAGGTGTACTCTGTGCCCCTATCACCCTGAGCCGCTGCGATGAACTCGACTTGCCTCATCAGGTTTCAGAGAACACCTCTGTATTGGGAACACCATTCACCATAACCGTAGATAAACTGGAAGGCTGCTCTACCGGTGTTTCTGCACACGACCGTGCCGAAACCATCAAAGCACTTGCCGACCCGAATTCTACCCCACAGACTTTCGGCAGACCGGGTCACATCAATCCGCTCTACGCACAAGATAACGGAGTATTAAGAAGAAGCGGACACACAGAAGCAGCCATCGATCTTTGTAAAATGGCAGGCCTCTATCCAGCAGGCGCACTTATGGAAATCATGAATGAAGACGGCACCATGGCACGTCTGCCAGAACTGATGAAGATGGCACAGGAATGGAACCTCAAGGTTATTTCTATTAAAGACATGATAGAATACCGACTCAAGAAAGAATCACTCATCGAAGTGGGCGAAGAGGTTGACATGCCTACAGAATACGGCCACTTCCGCCTCATTCCGTTCCGCCAGTCTAGCAATGGTCTGGAACACATGGCACTCATCAAGGGAGAATGGAAAGAAGACGAGCCTATCCTGGTCCGTGTTCACTCTTCTTGCGCTACAGGCGACATCCTGGGCAGCAAACGTTGCGACTGCGGTCAGCAGCTCCACAAGGCAATGCAGATGATAGACGAGGCAGGAAAGGGGGTTGTTGTCTACATGCAGCAGGAAGGACGCGGCATCGGTCTGATGAACAAGATTGCAGCCTACAAACTCCAGGAAGAAGGCTATGATACCGTTGACGCCAATACTCATCTCGGTTTCAAGCCAGACGAGCGCGACTATGGTTGCGGTGCACAGATGCTCCGTCATCTCGGTGTACACAAAATGCGTCTGCTCACCAACAATCCGGTAAAGCGCGTAGGTCTCGAAGCGTACGGTTTGGAAATCGTAGAAAATGTACCTATCGAAGTTGTACCAAACAAGTACAATGAGCGCTATCTCAAGACCAAGAGAGACCGCATGGGGCATACTTTGCACCTCGGATAATAAAATTATGTTATTATTTCAATACAAAACATGAAATAATGCTCAATTTTCTTCCGAAAAAGAAATAATTTGCTTACTTTTGCACACGATAAACAAATATAAGAATAAAATTATGGCACAATTATCTGATCGTTTAAACAGATTGGCACCTTCAGCAACGCTGGCGATGTCACAGAAGAGTAGTGAAATGAAAGCTCAAGGTATTGATGTAATCAACATGAGCGTAGGTGAACCAGACTTCAACACTCCTGACAATATCAAACAGGCAGCAAAGAAGGCTATTGACGAGAACTATTCCCGTTATTCACCAGTACCAGGTTATCCTGACTTGCGAAAAGCAATTGTAGCCAAATTAAAGAACGAGAATGGTTTGGAGTACACTACCAATGAAGTAATCGTTGGTACGGGTGGTAAGCAGTGCGTCTGCAACGCAGTATTGGCACTCGTAAATCCAGGCGACGAGGTTATCATTCCTGCACCATATTGGGTAAGTTATCCACAGATGGTGAAATTGGCAGGAGGTACTCCGGTCATTGTAAATGCCGGTTTCGACCAGGACTTTAAGATGACCGCAGAGCAGTTGGAGAATGCCATTACAGAGAAGACCAAGATGCTCATTCTCTGTTCTCCAAGCAACCCTACCGGTAGCGTATACTCTAAGGAAGAACTGGCTGCACTGGCAGAAGTACTCAAGAAGCATCCTGAAGTATTTGTGTTGGCAGATGAAATCTACGAACACATCAATTATATCGGCAAGCACCATAGCATTGCTCAGGAACCGGGCATGAAGGAGCAGGTTATCATTGCCAATGGTGTATCTAAGGCTTACGCCATGACAGGATGGAGAATCGGTTTCCTGGCTGGTCCGGAATGGATCATCAAGGGCTGCAACAAGCTCCAGGGACAGTATACCAGCGGTACATGTTCTGTCAGCCAGAAGGCAGCAGAAGCAGCCTACACACTCGACCAGAGTGCAGTAGAGGAAATGCGCGTAGCTTTCGAGCGCCGACGCAACCTGATTGTTAAGTTGGCTAAAGAGGTTCCAGGTCTTGAGGTAAACATGCCACAGGGTGCCTTCTATCTCTTCCCTAAGTGCAACAGCTACTTTGGCAAGAGCAATGGTGAGAAGACCATCAACAATTCAACCGACTTTGCCATGTACCTTCTCGAGGAAGCACATGTAGCCACCGTAGGTGGTGACGCATTCGGTGATCCAGACTGTTTCCGCATGAGCTATGCAACAAGCGACGAGAACATCGTTGAAGCTATCAAGCGCATCAAGGAAGCTTTGGGTAAGTTGAAATAAAAAATGGCTTAAAGACCATTTTCAAGGGGCAAAATGTAAGAAAAAAGCGAGATATTGGTATAAAATAAGCCAATATCTCGTTAAAACTTCTTAATTAGGCTGATAGTAAACTTTAATTTATTATCTTTGCCAATGCAAAATAGATAACCCAACTGTGTTTATTGACAAACGACACATTCAAGGTCTACGAAGCGAGAAAGAAAAAAAAGAAAATATTAATAATTTATTAACTAATAATTTAAAAAAAGTAAAATTATGGCAACTACAAAACAAGCAGCCCCAGCTAAGAAGTCTGAGGGCTTTCAGGGAGTAAGAGGCGCATTCTGGATCATCGTGGTATGTGCTATCATCGCATTCACATTGTTCTTCACATGGTTCGGTAATGACATGCACTTCCAGGATCCAGGTGTACAGGATCACCCAGCAGACATTTGGGGTACTATCTACAAAGGTGGTGTAATCGTACCAGTTATCCACACATTGTTGCTCACAGTGTTGGCTATGACAATCGAGCGTTGGTTGGCTCTTAAGACCGCTACAGGTACAGGTGCTCTTCCTAAGTTCGTTGCAAACATCAAGGCAGCTTTGAACGCAAATGATTTCGCTAAGGCTGAGCAGCTCTGCAACAAGCAGCGCGGTACAGTAGCTAACGTTGTTATGGCTTCTTTGAACGCTTACAAGTCTATGGAGTCTGGTGCTAACGCATCTTTGAAGAAGGCTCAGAAGGTAGCTAAGATCCAGCAGGCTCACGAGGAGGCAACTCAGTTGGAGATGCCAACTTTGACAATGAACTTGCCTATCATCGCTACAATCGTAACACTTGGTACTTTGACAGGTCTTCTCGGTACTGTAACCGGTATGATCAAGTCATTCCAGGCCATGGGTGAAGGTGGTGGCGCTGACTCAGCAGCACTTTCTGTAGGTATTTCTGAGGCGTTGATCAACACCGCATTCGGTATCTTGACATCATGGTGTGCCGTTGTATCTTACAACACATTCACCAACAAGGTAGATAAGTTGACATACGCACTCGACGAGGTAGGTTACTCAATTGCTCAGACATACGAAGCTAACCACGCAGAAGAGGCTTAATTTTTGCTAACCCTTTAAAATTTTATCGCTATGGGTAAAGTAAAAATTAAGAAGAGTGACATCTGGATCGACATGACGCCTATGTCAGACGTTATGACCCTGCTGCTTACCTTCTTCATGCTCACCTCTACTTTCGTAAAGAATGAGCCAGTTAAGGTAAATACACCAGGTTCTGTGTCTGAGATTAAGGTGCCAGAGAACGGTGTCTTGACCATCTTGGTTAGTCCTGAAAAGGACAAGGCTGGTAATCCTACCGGCGAGGGCCAAGTATTTATGAGTATTGATAATACTGATCAGTTGGGAGCTACACTGAGCACAATGACAGGAGCATTCGGCGTGTCATTGAACCCAAAACAGATTGAGACATTCAAGAGCGAAGGTACGTTCGGCGTACCTATGGGCGACTTGAGTACTTATCTGACAATGAACGCTTCTAAGCGTCCACAGTATCTCCAGACTAAAGGTATTCCTCTCGACAGTATTAAGGGCGGTATGAGCGAGTTCCAGCAGTGGGTAGACGCAGCTCGTAACGTAAACGAAGACATCAAGATTGCCCTGAAGGCAGATGCTTCTACACCTTACAAGACCGTTAAGAGAGTGATGAACGAACTCCAGGATATGGACGAGAGTCATTACTATATGATTACACAGTTAAAAAAACAGGGGGACGAATAAATGGCAAAGAAAGAAAGCAAACAAAAGAAAATGAATGTCCGCGTAGACTTTACGCCTATGGTGGATATGCTCATGCTGCTTATCACGTTCTTCATGCTGTGTACATCTTTGAGCAAACCTCAGACTATGGAGCTGACTATGCCAAGTAATGATGAGAATACTCAAGATGATCAGAAGAACGAAGCTAAGGCTTCTGAAACTGTGACACTCTACGTAACAGCAGACAACAAGATTTATTATGGTGCAGGTATTCCTAAGTACGATGACCCATCATGGATCAAGGAAACTACATGGGGAAGCCAGGGCATCCGTAAGGTCTTGAGAGAGCACGCTACAGAAAACGGCACACGTCCTGTAGAAAGAATCGCACTTGCTGTCAAGGAGTTGAACATGGACCGTCAGAAGAATCCTAAGCAGTATCCTGATAGCATCTATCAGAAGAAGTTGAGCGATTTGAAGGCTGGTAACTTGAAGGACGGAAAGATTCCTACTCTTACCATCGTCATCAAGCCTACCGACAACGCTTCTTACAAGAATATGGTTGACGCTCTCGACGAAATGCAGATTTCAAACATTGGTACTTACGTCATCGATAAGATTAACGCAGACGACGAGAAACTTCTCAAGTCTAGAAACGTTAAGATGTAAGATGAGTAACAAACAATTTTAAACAAGAAAGAAATGGCAAAAATAGATCTTTACGATCCTAAATGGGTCGATATGGTTTTCGCCGGAAAGAACAAGGAGTATGGTGCATACCAGCTCCGCAAGGGTACTTCTGGCCGAAACATCAAGGCTCTTCTGATCTTGGTCATTGCTGCAGCTCTCGTGGGTGGATTCTTGGCTTGGAAAGTCATCGAACAGAAACAGGCCGAAGAACAGCAGGCATATATGGAAGCTATGGAGTTGGCTAAACTCCAGCAGCAGGCTAAGAAGGAAGAAAAGAAGAAAGAGCCAGTGAAGCCAAAGATTGAACCAAAGAAGGAGATACCTGTGGCTCGCGAAACTCAGAAGTTTACCGCACCTGTCATTAAGAAGGATGAACTCGTAAAAGAGGAAAACCAGGTTAAGCAGATGGATAAACTGGATGAAAAAGTTGCAGTCGGTACTGAAAACAAGGAAGGTGTGAAGGACCGTAATGTTGAAGCTGTAAGAAATGATATTGCAACGGTAGCTCCACCTCCACCACCAGCACCAAAACCTGAAGTTTCTACTAAGGTCTTCGATGTTGTAGAGGAGATGCCTTCATTCCCTGGTGGAAATGGAGCTTTGATGTCTTACCTTGCAAGCAACATCAAGTATCCTGTCGTTGCACAGGAGAATGGTGTACAGGGTCGTGTTATCGTATCATTCGTGGTAGAACGTGATGGTTCTATCTCTGATGTTAGGGTAGCTCGTTCCGTAGACCCTTCACTTGACCGTGAAGCACAGCGTGTCGTTAAGAGCATGCCTAGGTGGAAACCTGGTAAGCAAAACGGTTCTGCTGTACGTGTTAAGTATACTGTACCAGTTGTATTTAGATTGCAGTAATAGAATGAAAAGAACATCTTATATTTTTTTAGGTATAGGATTAACAGTACTATCAATGGCTTTCTTCTCGTCATGTGGCGAGAAGAAAGCCAAAGATGGTAGAACTGATACTCCTACTTCAGGCACAATTGAATTTGTGGCTGACGAGAGTTTGAGTCCTATCATTGACGAAGAAAGAAGTCAGTTTGAGTATGAGTTCCCGAAAGCTAAACTCAAGCCGAAGTATACAGATGAAGTCACCGGACTTCAGATGATTAAAGATTTCAAAACAGCGCTCTTGTTCACTACACGTAATTTGAAAGATAGTGAAATAGCCTACTTGAAGTCTAAAAGCAATGTAATTCCTTCTGTTTTTCCTATCGGTTACGATGGATTGGCATTTATTGTAAACAAGCAAAACAATGATACTTGTATTACGGTAAAAGATATCAAACGTATCCTTACGGGTAAGGCAACAAAATGGAGTGATATTGTGAAAGGTTCTAAGAGAGGTGACATCGAAGTTATTTTCGATAATACCCGCTCTGCAACAACCAATTATGTAGTAGACTCTGTACTGCACGGAGCTAAAATGGGTGCAAAAATCATGGCCGCAAAAACTAGTAAAGAGGTTATCGACTATGTGGATCAGAACCCAGGCTCAATCGGTGTAATTGGATCTAACTGGCTCAACGACCGCCGTGATTCAACCAACACTACATTTAAGAAGAATATTCATGTCATGCGAGTATCTATCAAAGATGTGGCAACACCATATAACAGCTGGCAACCATATCAGGCATACTTGCTGGATGGAAGATATCCGTTCGTGAGAACATTATATGCTATTGTAGTTGACCCTCACAGGGCATTGCCTTGGAGCTTCGCAAACTACATTTCAGGCCCAAGAGGTCAGCTCATACTGTTCAAAACCGGATTACTTCCATACAGAGGTGACATCACTATAAAGACCGTTAATGTAAAACGCTAAAGAAAAAGCTAAGAAAGAGACACATATAAAAAAGTAGAATTATGAAAGCAATTAAATATTTAGTAGCAGGTTTGCTCGTCATGGGTTTGGCAGCACCTGCAATGGCACAGGATGTCAACTATAAGGACATGCTGAAGCCTATAGAGACTACATTGAAGGCTGGTAATGCAGATCCTAAGGCTTTTGCCAAGGAAATCAAGGAATACCAGAAGGAGTTCAAAAAGGATCCTAAGGCATTGGTAGCTTTGGGTAACCTTCTTGCAATGAACAAGAGCTATGATCAAGCTAATGCCGTTGCTGATGCTGTCATCGCTAAGTTCAAGAACTATGGTGACGCTTACATTCTGAAAGGCGACATCTATGCAATGCAGGACAATGGTGGTGAGGCTGCTACATGGTATGGTCAGTGTATGACAATGGATCCTAAGAATCCTCAGGGATACATCAGCTATTCTAACGTGTACCGTAAGATTGACCCACAGGCTAGTGCGGAAGCTTTGAACAAACTGAGAGAAATCAACCCTAACTACCCTATCGAGGCAGAAGCAGGTCACAACTTCTTCAGCGCTGGCAACTACGAGAAGGCTTATGAGTATTTCTCAAAGGCTAAGCCAAACACACTTGAAGAGTATACTCAGTACGAATATGCTTTCACAGCTTATATCGTTGGAAAGAAGGAAGAAAGTTTGAGCCTTTGCGAAAGTGGTATCCAGAAGTTCCCTAAGGATGCAGCTATGCAGGTTTTGGCTATGCGCGCTGCTGTTGACGTAAAGAACTTTGAATCTGCTCTCAAGCATGCAAACATCGTAATGAATACCGATTCTATCCAGAAAAATGCTAGTATCGTTGCTTATTACGGTTTGGCTTTGGCTGGCAACAAGCAGTATAATGAGGCTATTGCTCAGTACCAGAAGGCATTGGAGATGAAGGCTGACGATCCTAAGCCATTGCAGTATATCTCTGAGGCTTACAAGGAGTTGGGCGATGAAGACAAGGCATTGGAGTACAACCAGCAGTACATGGATAAGAATCCAAATGCTGCTCCTACAGACTTCATGAAGCTTGCTGAAATCTATGTAAACAAGGCTAAGAAAGATCCAGCCAAGAAGATTGAGAACATTGACAAGGCTATCAGCGTATACGCTAAGTTAGCAGAGAAGTATCCTACATTGAAGCCATTTGCTAAGCTTCAGGAGGGTAACACTGCTTTCCAGAACGAGTTGGACGACAAGGCTATTGCTGCTTATACAGAAGTAATCAATGAGCTGGAAGCAAAGCAGTGTGATGAAGATGAGCTCAGCTACCTGAAGACATCTTACCAGTATATGGGCTTCATCTATACCTACGACAAGCAGGACTTCGATACAGCTAAGCCATACTGGGATAAGCTTCTGAAGCTTGATCCACAGAACAAGTTGGCTAACGATGCTTACGAGAAGGCAGGCCTCAAGCCAGGCGAATAAGCATAACATTATTAACTACAACATATTGGGGATTGCATCAGATATTGATACAATCCCCTTTTAGTTTGTATGATTTGTACTATAAGCAAATAAAAGGATATAACGATAAAACAAAATCTTTAAACAATAGAAAAAGAAAAGAGCGATTCCAAAGGAACCGCTCTCAATGTTTTATGTAACTAAAAGTATCTATCCTTATAGATTAAGGAAGACTGATTGCCTCGTTAGGGCAAACATCAGCACAAGTGCCACACTCTGTGCAGAGGTCTGGGTTGATTGAATACTTATCGCCCTCAGAGATTGCACCTGATGGACACTCATCAATACATGTACCGCAAGCGATACAATCGTCACCAATTACGTATGCCATAATTATTAATGTTTAAATGTTTATAATGTTTTTGTATAATATGCTTTTAATTTGTCTTACTTCATAACATCAGGTATATTACCTAATAATTATGGTGCAAAGATAATAATAATTTCTGAAATACCTACAATTAGGTATAAGAATTTTCAAGAATTAGATTAATTTATACATAATCGAAATAAAACGGAAAGCAATATGAAGAGGAATATTCCGTTATAAATATATGAAACAGAAACTATTGACATTCATCATAAGCCTTGCCATCACAATCCAGGCTGGCGCACAGGAAAGAACGGTAGAAAACCGTCCTTATACCGATTTGCGCCCATTCCACTTCGGTGTATTAGTAGGCACCCACTTCCAGGATATAGAATTCCAGAATGCAGGACCGGTGACTTATCATGATGCTGACGGCATTGAGCAGCAAAGCTGTGTAACAGTAGACCAGGACAGATGGGATACTGGATTTACAGTAGGTGTACTAGGAGAATTCCGCCTCAACACCCACTTCCAGCTACGCATAGCACCAGCCATGTATTTCGGTACCCGACATCTCTCCTTCTACAACATGCTGGAAAAAGATGGAGCCGGTAATCCGATCCAACAGAAACAGGAGATGAAGACGGCTTACATTTCCAGTGCCCTCGACCTGATATTTGCAGCACAGAGATTCAACAATCACCGCCCATACATCATGGCAGGAATCAACCCAATGATGAATCTGAACAGCAAGAACGAAGATTATATCAAACTGAAGAAAACAGATCTGTTCCTAGAACTGGGATTGGGGTGTGATTTCTATCTGCCTTATTTCAAACTTCGCCCAGAACTGAAGTTTATGTATGGAATAACAGATACATACGATAAGAATCACATCAAAAATATAAAAGACAAGAGTACACTTCCATATACACTATCAGCTAAGTCAGCACATAGCAAGATGATAGCTCTCACATTCTATTTCGAATAATCGAACAATATCACATAAGAAAAAGAGGCAGACTCCCCACAGCGAGAGTCTGCCTCTTTGAATTTTTTAAGAACATATCTTTATTCAACAACTTCCCATGTAAAAACACATCCGTTCTTCATACCGGCGTCAGCTCCCTGGAAATCTGCAGAATAAGGACTTCCATCCACAGGATTCTTACCCACATAACGCTGAGTCTTCAGAGAAAGCAGCATACAGCGGTTATAAAGCATATCCTGCCATACAAACTCCTCTGCCTTGGAAGAGTCGAAAGTCAGACGAACATCACCAGATAAACCTGCACCAGCAATATAAACATATCGTCCGTCAGCCGTCTTCAAAGCAATCTTTCCCTTACCTCTATCCTCCACAACAAACTTCACCTGATTTCTCATGTCCTTTCGGTTACTAGAACTATGCATCAATCCATGTCTGGTAGCATCCATCAGACTGCCATCAGCGAGATTAGAGAATCTTATGGTCTTTCCGATAGGCAAATTGGCTGTTCTGTCAGCCATCGGCTCCTCTACCATGAAATCATCGAAATCAGCCACACCGCCATTCAATTCCTTCTTGTTGAAAGCATAAAGTGCCACACGAACACCCTGGAAGGTCTTCAACTGATAAGGTGAAAGCATCTGCTCACCGATATTCTCCCAGTTCTTACCATCCAGAGAATAGGAATATTGCAACTGGCTCTTGTCATAATCACCCCAAAGTCGCAACCATACTACCTTACTTTTAGCCAACGGCTTCCACACTTCCTTGTTGGTATTCTGGTCATAACATCTCAAGTTCACCCCCTTATCCGTCTTGACAACGCCCAATGAAGCGTATGGCGTATTGATGGCACCCAAACCAGCCTCATCACCTACCTTCAAGCGAGAAGCATCCAACTTTACAGATGTATAAGATACCGGTCCGATGGCACGCTGCGTCAATGTATTCTTTGCCCAAAGCAGTTGCTTGGCAGGCATGGAATGCAAACGGAGCCATCCTTTTCGTTCCTTATTCAGCGACCACATCTTGTCATTCGGATTATGATTCCATTGCCAAACCGCTTTAAAAGTTTTACCCGAGAAATCATCACATCTGTCGTATGGAGCCTGTGGTGTCTTTACCATATCATTCGGTTTGAACCAGGTACGAGGCGAGCGTCCCAGGTTCTTCTCCAGTCCGAAGTAAGGCCAGCCGTCAACCCAAGTGATAGGCGACAGGCACACCGTTCTTCCCACGGCATTGAAGTCCTGCATCGAAACGCCCCACCATTTCCCGTCAGGAGCCTGCACGATGCCGCCCTGATGAATGGTAGCACAGCCCAGGTTCAGACCATTAGGCTTGTTGTTCTGGAAATTGAAACCATCTTCCGGCAAAGGCCGACCGATTCCCATGTTACCTACACTCCATCCTGCAGCATAACCATACGATTCGCGCTCGCTAATTACGCAAGTTTCATAAGGTCCCCAAATGCTCTTGCTTCGGGCACACTGCATGCGGCCCATCGGTGAATAATCTGCTGAGAGGATATAGTACATACCATTGATTTTATACACATGATGTCCCTCACCCATCGCATTGCCTTCAGGAATCACCACCTTGCTGCTGCCCTCTACCGGACCGCTCAAATCGGGCATCAACTCCGTAACGGTCACGTTGCCATACTTGTGCACGGCATAAATCTTGCCATCCTCATCGAAGAGCACAGAGAGGTCGTAGATATCGCCATTAACTTTATGATGCGTCCAAGGCCCCTTGGCACTGTCCGAGATATACACCTGCAAGCCATGCCCGTTGATATTGGAGAAGATATAGAACTTTCCGTTATGATATCGGATGGCAGGCGCCCAGATACCCTGTCCGTAAGCCTCCTTGCTATTACGGAGATTGAAATCATCAGAATCATCAAAGCGGTCGAAGCAATAGGAAGAGAATTCCCAATTTACGAGATCCTTGGAATGGAGAACCACCAGTCCCGGCACACTGTGCATCGTGGTACCCGCCAGATAGTAATCCTCCCCTACTCTGATAATATCAGGGTCAGAAAACTCATCGTAAAACAATGGATTGGTAAAGGTACCATTACCGTTATCAGCCGACCAAGACTTCCCTTTCAAAGTCTGTGTCAGAACATTCTTGGTTGCAGATTTTTTCTGCGCCGCAGCTCCCAAAGAACCGCTCAAAAAAGCGATGCAACAGGTTGCAAATAATAATTTCTTCATTCTCATTGATAGGTCTAAAAGATTATTATAAAAAATATTGCCACAAAAGTACGAATAATTATCCAACCTGAGGTGGACAAAATGATACTTTTATGGCAACAAATGTAATTTTAGGACATTATTTAATCAGATAAGTTTTTCCTGGTTCTGTTTCCAAGTCATATTCATATACGTCAGGAATAGGAACCTTCACTCCTTCTGCTATCCGATGCTGTTCCATTACAGGCTTCACTTCTGCAGATGCAAAAAGGATATTGGGACATGTTCCTTCTGCCTTCTTCAGATTCTTCGCCTTCAGCGGAACGTAGGAGCGGAGACGCAGGATGCCTCCGATGGTGGAACGAATCTTCGCCTTCATCAGTCTGCCATTCTTCCAGTCTATATCCACCACAAAGCCGCCACGGGCACGAAGTCCCTTTACGCTTCCTTCTTTCCAGGCATCAGGCAAGGCTGGCAAGAGATGCACGGCTCCATCATGACTTTGCAGGAGCATTTCGGCGATACCGGCTGTTACTCCGAAGTTACCATCAATCTGGAATGGCGGATGGGCATCGAAGAGATTCGGATAGGTTCTGCCCTCAAGATACTCCTTTACCTGCGCATCAGATGGCAACAGGCGAAGCATATTACTGATGATTCTGAAAGCATGATTGCCATCAAGCATGCGTGCCCAGAAGTTCGTTTTCCAACCCAGACTCCAGCCCGTAGCCTGGTCGCCACGATGCTTCAGAGTAGTGGCTGCGGCATGGAACAGTTCCGGATGAGAGAAAGGAGAAATCTGATTGGATGGATACAAACCATAGAGATGCGAGATATGGCGATGCTCATTCTTCGGATCATCCGCATCCACAAGCCACTCCTGCAACTGTCCGTACTTTCCTATCTGCATCGGCGGAATCTGCGAAACCAGCTGCTGCATGTCCTTGCGCTCAGCCTCATCAACACCCAATATTTCAGAAGCCTTCACAGCACTGGTCAGAGCATCGAAGGCTATCTGGTTATCCATCGTGCAACCAGCCGTTACGGCAGTTCTCTTACCCATAGGTCCCTGTTCCGGACTCACCGACGGCACGGTTACCTTCCATTCGGTGCCCGGCAACTTCTGCATATAGTCAAGATAGAACTCTGCAGCACCTTTTATTACCGGATACCACTGCTTGAGGAAAGCCTTGTCGCCCGTATAGAGATAATGCTGCCAGAGATGGGTGGTGAGCCAGGCTCCGCCATTCGGGAACATGCCCCACTGCGCACCGTCCACCGGACCTGCTATGCGCCAGATATCGGTGTTATGATGTGCCATCCAGCCACGACAGCCATACATTTCCCTAGCCGTCTGTGCTCCCGTTACGCTCAAATCCTTAATCAGCGAATACAGAGGTTCCGTGGTGTTACCGAGATTTGTTACCTCGGCAGGCCAGTAGTTCATCTCCGTATTGATGTTGATGGTATATTTACTGTCCCAAGGTGCATTTTTGCTGTCGTTCCAAACGCCCTGCAGGTTTGCCGCCTGTCCACCAGGCTGGGAAGAGGAGATGAGCAGATAGCGACCATAGTTATACATCAGTGCCACCATCGCCATATCCTTGCTGCCCGCAAATTTCTCCAGACGCTGGTTGGTAGGCAACGAAGCATTGACATCGGTTGGCAAAATCAGAGAAGAAGTAGCGAACTGCTTCTGGTAAGCCTCCACATGGCGTTTCTCCAACTGTGCATAGCTCATCAGTTTCACCTTATTTATATAGTCAGCATTGCGCTGGGCTGCATTGCCCGACACATCATGATAGTTCACAAAATTGGTGGCTGCACTCACGATGATGGTTGCCTCGGTGCCATCCGTCCTTACATCTGCCACACATTCGGCAGTGAGAGCCGCCTTGATGCCTTCCTGGTCTTGTCCCTTCACCTTCAGCATAACCCCTGAAGGCGTTTTCAGAGTCTGATGTTCAAAAGGCGAATCCAGGGTAACATCGATATTCAAAGCCCCCTTTCTACTCGCCTTGATGTGGCAAACGATAACGCCATCAGCCAGCGAAGCAAAGGTAGTACGAGTATATCTTACGCCATCCATCACGAAAGAAGTCGTAGCAATCGCCCTCTTCAAATCCAAGTCGCGCACAAACTGCTCAGCCTTTCCCTGATTCTTCATGGCGATATGCAGATTTGCCATTGGCAGGAAGCGCATGCCATGAGGTCCAGGGATGAAGGTTTGGTTGATGAGAGCAGCCGCCTCCTCTTCCCTTCCATTGAAGATGAGTTCCCTCACCTGTGGCAGATTCTCCAGGGACTTCCTGCTATTGTTGTTATGAGGACCGCCACTCCAGAAAGTCTCCTCATTCAACTGGATATTCTCATCCGTGGTTCCGCCATACACCATACCTCCCAGATGAGAGTTTCCGATAGGCAGAGCCTCCAGCCACTGCTGGGCTGGGGCGTTATACCAAAGCAGAGTACTATTATCTGTGCAACTTGTCTTAGCCATCATCTCTATCGGAAACAATAGTCCCAAGACCCAAGCCCCCAAAATCATCTTATTTCTGTTCATAAAATCAGCATTGATTAGTTATTAAAAACGGCACAAAGATAAGGAAACTTTTTGATTTTCCTTCACTTTGTGCCGTTAAAATTAAAAAAAGCTCAAACTTTAAACCTATTTTCTTTTAGAATACTCAAAAGAATCAACATCCACATATCCGCCAGCAGCCTTTGTGGCATAGTTATAGATGGCGATACGGGTACCCATGAAGAAGCGGCGATAATCATACTGCATCTTGAAATCCTTGATGGCAGGAATCCAGGTCTTGCCGTCTATACTATATAATAAGGTGGCGAGATCCTGATGAAGACGGAAATCGCAACTCATCTTCAGATAGATGATACTTGATTTCGTTGCCTTATCCTGCTTCAGATTCAAAGGCTGGCGATAAACCACCTCACGCTTCACATCAGTCACTGCCTTTTCCTTTTCAGTCAAAGCTACACTCTCCTTGGTACCTACCACAAAGAGTTTCTTACCTTCCTTTACGATAGAAAGCAGGGCTGCATCACCTTGGAAGGCTGACAAGCCAGCCACATCGCCATCTTTCATCTTGCTCACATCCATCTTGATGATTCCCTCGCAGGTTGGTCCTTCGGTACGGGTACTGATGGTATTAGGAGCCAGGAAGATGTTAGGAACTATACGGGATGTCTTCAGGCGGAGCCAGCCCTTGCGCTCTGTGAGCGACCAGGCATTATCCACAGGATTGTGGTTCCACTGCCACTGCAATTCCAGTTTATCCTTCGAGAAATCGTCGCTATACACGAGTCCCTTGCCATCGTAGCCCAGCACAGGCTTCTGCATCTCGGCAGGAATATTGCCCTTCTCATCGGTCAGCATAGGCCATCCGTCCTTCCAGGTACATGGCTCCAGCGTGAGCACTCTGCCCACACCACCACGGTCTTGGAATACGATGCCATACCAGTTGCCATCCTTATCATCTACAATCGTACCTTGTCCCACGCCATTGAATCCGGCAAACTCCGTTTCCAGAATCACCTTCTTTTCGTAAGGCCCCGTTATCTTATCAGCACGATAACAAACCTCACGACGAGGATGTCCCTGTGGCCACGAAATCATCAGGAGATAATACTTGCCGTTGTGCTTGATCATGCGGGAACCTTCGAGCAAACCCGTTTCATCAGCATCACGCTCAAAGAGTTTACGATGGCTACCCGGCACCACATCCGTCAGGTCGGTATTCAGCTGCACCATCTCTCCCGTTCCATAAACCACGTATGCCTTATCGTCGTCATCGAAGAAGAGAGCGGCATCATGGAAATGCTGCAAACGGCTGTGGATAGTCCATTTGCCCTCGATATCATCGGCTGTACAGATATAAGTCTCTCCACCGGGATTATCATTCGGAGCAAAGAGCGCATAGAACTTGCCACGATGATACTGCAGCGAAGTGGCCCACTGACCACGACCATACACCGTACCCTCCTTCATGTCATACTTAGGCGAATCGGTAAGTTTAGGGAAGATATAGTTCACGGTTTCCCAGTTCACCAGATCCTTCGATTTCATGATAGGCGCACCCGGCATCAGATGCATGGTGGTGCTTACCATATAGAAGCTGTCGCCCACACGGATTACATCCACATCAGGCACATCAGCCCAAACCACAGGATTGGCGAAATTTTTCTCAAACTTCCACCAGTCGAAATTGAAGAGTTTGCTTCCCTTCAATCCCTTGAACACGAAGTATATATCATGCTTTCCTGTCACTTTCTTTAGCATTTGTGCCGAGAAAGTCTTCCACTTTTCCCAGCCACCCGTCTTGGTAACATCAAGTTTTGCCACCAGTTCGCCATCTTCCTTATCGAGATGAACCTCCAGCGAACCTCCAAGCGAAGAGCATGCCGCTGAGATGGCAAATGCATCCGGACTCTCATTTCCGAAATCCACCTCACGTACCTTGATATAATCACCTGTATGGATTTCTGAGATATAAACACCCGTATCATCGGTCTGCTCCGACTTCACTCCCTTAGAGAAAGCGATGGTTTCAGCCTCCTGACGCTTGTAAGGATTGAGGGTTGCGATAGGAGCCACTCCTTCCTGGGTATGATGGATAATTGGGAATGTGCCGTCGGCGTTATATTTGAATTCTTCCACAGCCACACTGCGTCCGAATCCGCCACCCAGTTTACCCGTATGATAGAAGAAATAAGACTTGCCCTTGAAGTCGGTCACACCGCAATGGTTAGTAAAAGAACCCGTATCTTCCAATGGCATGATTTCGCCCATATACTTCCATGGTCCGAAAGGCTTCTTGCTCATGGAATAAGCGATATGTTCAGGCACTCCACCTGCAGCATAAAGCATATAATAGTTCTTGCCACGCTTCATGAACCAAGGTCCCTCTGTGTAGCAATCCTTATATTTTCGGGTAGAATCACGCTTCTCCACGTCAGGCGAACCGAATCCCTCCTCAGTCATCACGATTCTGCCCACTTCACGCTTTTCATCAACAGCTGCCTTAGCATCTATACCACCCTTGAAGCTGATCATATCTTTATTCAGTTTGGCATAGTAAAGATGTGGATTACCCCAATAGAGATAAGCCTGACCATCCTCATCCATCCAAACGGTAGGGTCGATATTGTCCCAACTTCCGTTATCGAAAAGCGGTTTGCCCAACGCATCCTTGAACGGACCAGTAGGAGAATCTGCCACAGCTACGCCGATAGCCATTCCGCCCGTCAGTTTAGAGTGCGCACAGATATACCAGTAATACTTACCATTACGTTCGATGGTCTGTGCTGCCCAGGCACGGTCATCTGCCCAGGAAAAAGAACTGAGGTCGAGCGGTGAACCATGGTCTGTCCAGTTCACCATATCCTTGGTGGAATACACACGCCATTCATTCATCCAGAAGAAGTCGGCCTTATCTTCATCATGACCGGTATATACATAGAGACGGTCTCCGACAACCAGAGGTGCTGGGTCGGTAGTTAACTGTGTTTGTACGATTGGGTTCTGTGCATAGGTAGCACCCTGCATGGCAAGCAGCCATGCGCTTATCAGTAACGGCTTTCTGAGAGCCAAGTTTTTCGTTGTATTCATCATTATGATTGTTTATTCGTTTAACGCTGCAAAATTACGAAAAAACAATCATAATGACTTTATCGAATGTTTCAAAAACTTTATTAAGTTTATCTTACTCCCCAAACTTCCACCAATCCAGGAAGAAGAGGTTCTGCTTCTGGATGTCGCCTCCCTTGAAGACGAAGTAGAGGTCGTGTACACCCTTTACCTTCTTCACCCGGGTAGAGAAGGTTTTGTATTCGTCCTTGGTGTTGCTGATATCCACCTTGCCGATGCATTGGCCGTTTACCCCATCAAGACGGATTTCGATGCAGCCGCCAAACATGTGGCAAGAGGCAGAAACCTCAAACTTACTTGCACCCTTCTTGAAGTCAACACCCTTCACAAGTATATACTTTCCCTCATCAACATTCGTAACCACCTGGTTCCATCTGTTCTTCTGCGCCCATTCGTTCTTAGGCTGCGTCTTCAATCCATAGCCCCAAGCCATCGTCTCAGCCTCAACCTGGCGATAAGGGTTGAACCATTCTATCTGCTCCAACTTGCAATCCTGGAAGTATGGCAACTCCTGGATGGTTCCGTCAGGATTGTAAGTCATTTCGGCCGCAGAAACAGAACGCTGCTCGGCATGACGCCCCGTCTTCAAACGGAAGATGTCATAATTCAAGCCGAAGCAGTAGCTCTTGCCCTTATAGTCGATGATGCCCGGATGATTGCCACGAGTGCGAGGCGTATGGTTCATGATATGTCCCTTATATTCCCACGGTCCGAGCGGATTCTTGCTCATCGCATAACCGATGCCCTCAGGACAGCAGGTAGAAGCATAAGCCAGATAATAATTGCCATTGCGTTTCCAGAACCAAGGACCTTCCTGATAATCCTGAATCTTCGGGAAGTGCATGATGGAATCAGAATAAGAAATCATGTCCTCGTTCAGTTTCACTGCCTTCAACTCCGGGTTGCCCCAATACATGTAAGCCTGGTTATCATCATCAATCCATACGGTAGGGTCGATGTCGAACCAGTCTCCCTCCCATGCCAGAGGCTTTCCGATAGGATCCTTAAACGGTCCGAATGGACTATCAGCTACCAGCACTCCGATGCCATGACCGTGGATTGGGCAATACATATACCATTTGCCATTGCGCTCGATGACCTGCTCTGCCCAGGCACCATTCTCGCCCTTGAACCACTTGAAGTCTTTCAATGAAGCCACGGCACCGCGGTCTTGCCAGTTTACCATATCCGTAGAGGTATAGAGTAGCCAGTCTTTCATCAGAAACCCTTCAGCCCCATCCTCATCGTGGGTGGTATAGAGATAAACCGTATCGTTGTGCACATAAGGTGCAGGATCGGCTGTGTACTTGGTCTGGATGATTGGCAAGTTGATGTTCTGTGCTGTTGCAGCAGTTCCCATGCCAGCCAAAAGCAGGGATAAAATCATTCTGTATCTAGTCATTTTATGATTTAAATTAATTATTAGTTGATTAAATTGTTATTTATGGATGCAAAGGTAAGCAAAAAAGCAGATTTCTACTTTATCACATGTATCAAATACTTAATATGATGTAACACATAAGAAAAAGGTGCGTCATAAAATGATGCCACACCCTCTTTTGTTTTTAGCCTTTACATTATATTATATAGCAAAAAGCAAAAATGAGACTTCTCGGTTTTAGTGCTGGGAAGTCTCATTGATGTATCAGGGAAGTCTCATTTAATATTCTATCTCAAAACCACCTTCTTGCCATTATGGATATAGATACCCTTGGTTGGGTGTTCTACCCGCTGCCCCTGAAGCGTGTACCAGCCGGAGTTCTGTCTGGTCTCCTGACCGCTGATATTCTCAGCACTCTCAACCTGCCCGATGCCCGTAGTGCCATCATTCCAACCGCCATCGATGCTTCTTGAACGGAAAGCACTGGTCATGGAAATCTTCAGATGACCTACCACTACCTCAAGCCATGAACCACTGCCACCCCAGCTGTTTGCCACAGGAGTGAAGCGGAAGTGATAGCAACCCGTGTGGGAAGCGGTGAATCGTACCTGACCACTATTGCTGCCATAAGTATTTGCACCGGTGTTCTTGTTCACATTCTTGGTACACTGGATAATCTGAGAACCCAGCACGTTGTTGCTCTCGTCGAGAACCTCACACTTCAGATAAGGAGACCCCGACCACGCCACGGCATTATAAGAGAATACATAGCTGCCCTGCTTCAACGAGAAGCCATAGCCCCAAGTAGAACCAAACTCAGCGTAGCCTGCCTTGCGGGCATCGCTCTGACGGATGTAAAGACCCGTAGAAAAATCACCACCGGCAAACTTGAAGATACGTGGACCTATGCCAGCTGCACCAGCAGCCTTCTGCTCTCCGGCATCAACAATCTTCCATCCGGCAGGAACCTGTCCCACGGCATTCAGTGCCAGCGGATTGCCCTTGAAGTAAAGAGCCACATTGCCTACCAGAGCCTCAACCCAGGCACCACCTGTGCCCTTGGCATCTGCCACAGGGGTGAAACGTACACGGTAATTGCCCTTAATCATGGAATAGAACGAGAGAGAAACCCTGGTGGTACCCGAGAGATAAGCCCCCATATTGCCATTGGCATTGCCATTTGCCTTGACGATGGTAGAAGCAAGAACGGCATTCTGAGGGTCGAACACCTCTACCTTCATGTATGGAGCACCCTTCCAGGCAGCTACATTGCAGCTCAGCTCATACTCGCCATATACCAGAGGCAGGGTATAACCGTTGGTATTACCATATTCTATATAGCCAGCCTTATCGGCAGAAACACTTCTCACATAGAAAGCATTCTTGAAATCACCAGAGAAATTCATGATGCGAGGACCTCTCGACTTATTGCCGGCATAAACCTGACTGCCATTATCTGCCACCGTCCAGCCCGAAGGAACGAATCCGCTGCCATTGCCCCACGACTTGATGATGTTCTCGCCCTGGGTATTGGCAGAAGTAGAAGGCTGAGTATTCTGGTTAGAAGAAGACGTACCAGCAGACTTATGAGCATAGTCTTTCTTAGAATACTCATAATACCAGTAGAAACAGGTCAGACCGCATGCCTCAGGGTTAGCCTCCAAGCCTGCCTTGATTTGACCAGTTTTCAGGAAGTTGTCGATATCAAGATAATCATCAGTACTGGTCAGCGTCATGCTGATGTTTCCGAAATGATCCATCACCTTCTTCCAGGCATTGCCCCATTTGCTGGTAGTAGCAGTTCCCCATGAACCCAGGTTGCTGGCCACCCACTGTCCAAACTCATTATACTTACCTGTACCAGGTTTCTCCGGACTCCAGTCTATCTCAGAAACAAGAATCGGTTTATTTTTTACCACAGGCACCTGCTTCTGGAAATTATAGATGAAAGCATTGGAATCATAGCTGGTATCACTTGCCCCATACCATCCCGGATACACATGCACGGCATAGCCGAAGTTGCTGTCGGAAACAGGATAAGAGGCATAATTCTCATACTGGCTCTGATAGCCCGTGCCAGGAATCCAGATAATACCCTTGAAGCCATTCTTACGAATCACATCAACCACTGGTTGGAAATAATCTCGCATGGCTGTGGCAGAACTCTGACCATACCTATTATATATATGAACAGGCTCGTTGGCAAGTTCCAGGGATACGATGCCTGAATTATTCTTCACCCAACTGTTGCTGGAAACAATGTTCCACACCGTTTTAAGATAATTCTGATAAGCATCTCCTACCTTCAAATCCTTAGGACATACGCCTGGAGGACGAATCACCACATACAAGCCATGATTGATGGCCTTCTGCGCAATAGGCAGATAAAGGGCATCAAGATACTTCTGCAAACGGGTAGCACTGAAACGCGATATATTAGCCTCTCCAGTATCAGAACCCGTTGACTTCTTGTTGGGATCATTGGTCCAGCCTGGTTCGAGATGAAGACGGAAGATATTACAATAGGTACCTTTGGCAGGATTCTGGAGTGCTCCAAAAATCTTGTCATAATAGCTTATGCATGCCGAGATGTTATTGTCGGTACAGCTATAACCCCAACGATATTTGTTGAAGTAAGGACTCGGTGTATCCATCACACCATGCAAAACCACTTTGTTGCCATAGGCATCATTCAACTGATTGCCATTCACATGAAGCGGCGAAACCACTCCAAACTGGGCGAACAGACATGACGGTAGCAACACAGCCGCCAATATCGCCAAAAATCTCTTTTTCATTTGTTTTTAGGTTGAAATATAAAAGTTTAAAATTGTTATGATGCCGATGATTTTCACCGGCTTTCTTTATTAAAGCTGTTAAAACGACGCAAAAATAGCGATTTATTCGATTCATTACTTTATCTCATGTAACAAATACTTTGTTATGGTTTTCATGTCGAATAATTATCTAAGAGTGTCTGTTTTATAAAACAGAAAAGATGACCCCGCATTTTGCGAGGCCATCTTTTCTGTTGCTACTCCCCAAACTTCCACCAATCCAGGAAGAAGAGGTTCTGCTACCAAGGGAACTATTTTGCCCAATCCAATACAATCGTCTTATCTTCATCAATCATAAAGTTCATACCAATCTTTTCCACGTTTTTGCCTTTTAGGGCAAAAGCATCAGCATAATGCTTGTTGTTGATTTGGTCAAGAGCCTCTTGTGCCGACTTATTAAATTTCAGTTCTATCACATAGATGGTATCCTTTGTTTCCATCGTAATGTCTGTTCTTCCCCGGAAAGTATGCTGTTCCACCAATATTCGGAAATTCGTAAGCAGGGCAAAGATGATATACATTGTCTGCTGATAATGCCCCTCATAATCGGTATTATCGCAATAAGGTACCGTCTCCCAGAACGTTTTCAATAGCTGAAGAGCACCATCCATGTTACCCTTATTGATAAGAGCAGACATCTTGGCCACGGTCGTATTGCACATTGCAGACTTTGCCGCCAAATAATGCGGCAACATACTGCGAAACAAACCTATCCTCACTTCTTTGTTAGGCAGAGCCAAGGTATAGAGTTCCGTTTCCGGATCATAATTCTTGATTGTGATATAACCACTCTGATAAAGTAAAGGCATGATAGTAGTCATCGTCTCAGTGGCTGCATCGAAATCATCCTTTGATGCATCCATCTGTTCACCCAGGTCAATCGGTGTAAAGTCATATTTCCGCATCATATTAAGGAGATAAGTAGGAGTGCCTGAGCCAAACCAATAGGAATCAACCTTTCGCTTTGAAAAGCAAGTGAGCAAGCTATATGGATTGAATATGTCAGAAGAAGGCCAAGCGAAATGATAGCCATCATAATTTTCCTTCAACTTTTCCAAAGTTTTATCATACGACAAGCCCAACACATCTGCCATCTGCTGAATATCTTCATGCATTTCTGTCACAAGTTCCTCCTTGGTAATGCCGCAAATGCCAGCATATTCTGTATCCATACTCACATTTGTGATATTATTGAGTTCACTGAAGATACTAAGTTGCGAGAACTTGGTGATGCCTGTCAAGAAGACGAAACGCAGCATTCGGTCGCTATCCTTTAGGGGACTATAGAAATTGCGCATCACCTCTCTCAATATATCCAAGCTAGTATCCTCATGTACCACATCGAGCAAAGGAGCATCGTATTCATCGATGAGCACAACGACCTTCTGCCCAGTCTGCTCATATACCGTTTTTATTAAATTAAGCATACGGACATTCGGGTCAGGAGAATCATTGACGATGCCAAATTTTTCTTCATTTACCTTTAATATATATAAGAGATAGCGCACCAATTGGTCTTTCTCCATGTGCTTTCCACCTGCCAAACTAAAATGAAGCACAGGATATTCCGTCCAATCTTTTTCTAGCTTTTCGATGGCAAGCCCCTTAAAGAGTTCCTTCTTTCCCTCGAAATAGCTCTGCATAGTAGAGACGAGGAGTGACTTTCCGAAACGACGTGGACGCGCCAGGAAGAAATACTTTCCACTCGTATGAGTCATACGATAGATGTACTCCGTCTTATCTACATAGAGAAAGTCCTCCTCTCGAATCTCAGAGAAGGTCTGCATGCCTATTGGATATAACTTCGTTGCCATATTATCAACTATTTACTATTTACGTTGGCAAAGATAAGTAAAAATCCCGAAACCGCCAAGCGATTTCGGGATTTATTATGTATTCAACTGTGCACCCAATACCTTGAAGGGGATTTTATCAGTATTCTTACTATCTGTTCAGTTCCTTGATGATTTTCTCCAGATTGTCAAGCTGGCGGGCATCCACTTTCACATCTACCAGATTTCCTTCCTTGTCGAAGAGACAATAGGATGGGAAGGAGCGAATGTTGAGATAGTTCTCGATGGCACTCTGCTGAGCCGCTGGCAAATTGTAGTGGGCGATATTGTCGCCAACCAGATTATTCAGTCTGATGATATTTTTCCATGACTCTTCCGGACTTCTGCTTGCCATGTATAGATATACCACATCGTATGGTGCCAAGCGTTCGAACTCTTCCTTCGAATGGGCAAGAGCCTCCTTGCAAGGGGCACACCAGGTTCCCCAGACATCCAGCAATACAAGCTTTCCCTTATAAGGTTCCAATATATGGCGAAGAAGTTTCTCACCATCGCTCATACCCTGCGGAGCTGTCATGATACTGGCAGTAATGTCCCTGTTCTGCAAAGACAGGTACTTACGGTGTTCTGCCAATACTTTCTCCCTGAGAACTTCAGAACTGATGCTGTGTTCTGCCAGGTCAAGCCCATAACTATTGAGTGGCATGGCTAGTCTTTCCAACATCTTAAGAAGGGCTTTGGAGATGATGACATCTTTCTGCTGGCTGCATCCCATGCTATCAGCTATATGCTGGGCATAATATACTTCGAGGAGAGGAGTCTCATCCTTAAGCATCTTGGCAATATCTTCTCTACCAATGATAGCCGTAGCGCGCTTGTCAAGGACTGAGTTGGAAAAAGCTTTTACTATTTTCTCCTGCTCCCTGGCATCTGTCGTCTGATATTGCTTGATAGTTATGGCATCTAGATTCTTAGCCCATTGTTCCACCGTAGCAATTTCTGAATCGGTTATCGCAATATCCCCCAGAGCCTTGTGCTTTCTCAACAGTTCCGGATAAGAATTGGTGGATAAGAATCCATAGGTCCTTCCCATGGGGGTACTGTACTTTAACCTTCTTTCCTGGCCGATGAGATCATTAGTCAGTATACTATAGTCACGAAACTGAGTATAAGGCTGCGGAATCTCCTTCCATATTTTTTCCACTTGGCTCACATATTCCTGAGGGAAAACATTGTCTTTTACGCTATATGCTCCTTGTAAGATTGATGATGCATAATTACAGAGAAGATATCGGGCAGTATAGTCCTGATAACATTTGGAGATAGATTCCGATTCATCTATCTGTTTTCGTAAGTTCCCTTCAGCCTCCTTATATCTGGATTCAAGAATCTGCATCATCTCCTGGGCTGGAACCTTATTCTCATCCTTACCTGCATAGTCTGCGTTAATCATTGGGATAGGATGCGCCAGCAGTTCGTTTTGCAAGCGACAGTTCTTGCCCATGAAGATGGAATGTCCAGACTTGAAGTCATAGAGCAGATAATAGGTCTCACCTGGCTCCAATACCGTGTTGATATAAGTATGTTTCCAGTCCATGAAAACCTCGGTAGAGTTGATGAGAGGCACTTTGATCTCAAATCTGCCAAGAGAATCGAGCTTGCTACAATTGCTCAATTCCGTGAATGTGGAAAAGAGATCATAATACTGCACACTATACTCCTGCCCTCTATCCCAAAATTCCTTAGGCATATTTCTGAGCCATCCCACAACAATAGCCGTATCGGGCTTGTTATGAGTATCCTTCAGACTTGTGGTCTCATCTTTCTGCGGATAATCCGGAAGGGTGGAAGTGGTAATGAGCGAATATTCGGCTTTCTTGCCGTTGATGCTCATCGTGCGCTTGCCATGTTGAGGTTTGTCGATGTTGACAGCCAGGTCGCTCTTGCCATCGGTAAGGATGAAAGAGTACTTGTCGCCCTTCTGATTCTTCTGCTTGTATTGCCAGTAACGGCAGTCGTAGATGGCGAAATCTTCATAGAATCCTATCTCCCAATCGCCGGTCGCATCGTTGCGCCAAAGCGAGGAGAAGAGCTGTTTGATGCGGGTATCGATATTCTCGATGCCAAATATCTTGAAGTTCTTCTTGCCGTCACCTTCCAGGAAGTCAAACTTTCGGGTCTTCTTGGGGAGCGGTGCGAAGTGGAAGACCACATCCTCCTTGCCTGAGCTAGGCGTATAGTGTTCTTCGTCAAGTTTCAGTCCATCACAGCTCTTGACGAGATATTTCTTGCCATCAGCAAGGAGATAGGTTTCCTTCACAAACTTTACCCAATAGTGTGGGGGAAAAGTGATGTGCATGAACACTCGTGTTTCATCATCTGCGAATTCCACACGATAGATGTTGAGTTGAGATTGAAAAGGATCATAAAATAGCTGATTCGATTCAGCTACCGGCTGTTCCCAGACAATAGGTTTCTTGCCATTCCCTGCCCAGCAAGTACAGAGCCAGATGGCTGCGATAAGTACACAAAGGATTCTTTTCATAATTCAATTCTTTTATTGGATTGATACTATTGAAAGCAGTATATATTAATTAGTATACCATTACTTAATATTCAATAGAAACATCCAGTTTCTTCAAATCCTTATCAGCCGAACTGCTGCCGTAATAAACCTCATACTTTCCTGCCTTGGCACGGACGGTATTGGTTGCAGCATCGAAGAGTTCGAAGTTCTTGCTGTCCAGGGTGATGACGGCTTGAGCTGTTGCACCGGCTTTTACCTCCACTCTCTCGAAAGCCTTCAAGCTCTTCAATGGTCCTTCGGTATCGGCAGGATCCTTCACATACACCTGCACAATCTCGGTTCCATCTTTCTTGCCAACATTACTTACAGGCACCTTCAAGGTAATCTTCTCACCCTTCTTCAGGATAGAGTTGGAAAGTGTAGCATCGCCAATACGGAAAGAAGTGTAGCTTAAACCATAACCGAATGGGAAGAGCGCATCGTTCATATAACGATAGGTTCTGCCTTTCATGCTATAATCCTTGAAATCAGGCAACTGATTGGAATTGCGATAGAAAGTGATTGGCAACTTGCCGGCAGGATTGTACTCACCAAAGAGCACACGAGCCACAGCCTCACCACCTTCCTGACCAGGATACCAGGCCTGGAGAATGGCATCGCAACTCTCTGTCTCTGGAGTCAAGGCGATAGCCGAACCCGAACAGTTGACAAAGACAACCTTTTTGCCCGCCTCCTTCAAAGCCTTCAGGAAATTGCGCTGAACCTTAGGCAATTCGATGTTGGTGCGGTCACCACCCTTGAAGCCAGAAATCTCGATAGGCATTTCCTCACCTTCCAACTGTGGAGAGATGCCACCTACGAAGACTACTGTCTCGCAATCCTTCAACTGCTTGAGCGAAGCCTGATAGTCGATAGGATTCTCATGACCGATATTGATCTTCATATTGGCATTATAGGTTGGCATCTCAGCATATCGTATTTCTATCTTATACTCCTTACCTTTCTCGCCCTCAAACTCGATGCGGGATTCTGCTGTGCGCCAATCGCTCTTCTCTGACTTTTTCTCACCATTCAGATAAACCTCATAATGACCGCAGGCAGCCACATCGAGTAATACCTTGGCGTTCTGCTTAGGACGGAATACGGTTTCATACTTGGCAGAAAATCCTGTGAGCTTCACGTTTGGAGCAAAGGCATGCTGACCATAGGTAGTTACCTGCACAGGATTCTTTTCCTGGGTGATGGTAACAGGCTTACCTTTCATTTCACGATTGTTCCAGAAAGTGCCCTTAAAGCCCATCTTGCCATCCATGCTACACTGGTCGAAGTAAGAATCCAAAGTCTGGTCGTTCACCAGGTCGCACCCTTTAAAGGTGACGACCTGGTTTTTCTTCAAACGACTCTTGATACCATCCAGGATGGTAATTGTCTGTCGTGGAGTACCATTATAGTTTCCCCACATCATCGGTTCGTTATCCACATTTGGTCCGATGAAAGCAATCTTCTTTACCTTTTTATCGAGAGGTAATACCTCATTCTTGTTTTGGAGCAGCGTCATGGTCTGCAGAGCCATATCGAGCGAGAGCTGGCGATGCGCCTTACTGCAAAGCACAGATACAGGAATCTTCGACCATGATACTATCTTGTTGTCATCCATCTCACCCAAGTCGAAACGACCTTCGAGCAGACGAATCACATGCTTATCAACTTCTTCTTCAGTCAGGGCACCATACTTCACAGCCTCAGGCACCGATTTATATATATAATTAAATCCACATTCTACATCGGTTCCAGCCAATACACCCTTAGCTGCTGCATTTCTGGCATTGCTCGAAACCTTATGATTCTCCCAGAAATCAGTAACAGCGCCACAGTCGGAAACTACCAGGTACTTGAATCCCCACTCATTCCTGAGAATCTGCTGCAAAAGGCGGGTGTTGCCGCAGCATGGTTCATCATCCCAACGCTGATAGGCACACATCACCTCACGCACCTTGGCATCCTGCACCAGCGATTTGAAGGCTGGCATATAAGTTTCCCAAAGGTCGCGCGGTGTAACATCGGTAATATTGTCTGTATGGCGAGCCCATTCTGGTCCGCTATGAATTGCATAGTGCTTGGCACAAGCCCAGAGTTTGCGGTATTTCGTATCTTCAGGTCCCTGCAATCCGCGCACCACGGCACATCCCATCCTACTGGTAAGATAAGGATCCTCACCATAGGTTTCCTGTCCACGTCCCCAGCGAGGATCACGGAAGATATTCACGTTTGGAGTCCAGACAGAGAGGGCATGAAAACGGGTTACATCTCCTCCCTTCTGCTGCAGTTCATTCCATTTGGCACGCATCTCATCAGATGTTGCATCAAAGACTCTATACACCATTCTGTCGTTAAACGAAGCTGCCATTCCGATAGGTTCCGGAAAGACGGTTACATCTCCCATGTTCGCCACACCATGCAGCGCCTCGCTCCACCACTGGAATCTCTTGATTCCCAATCGTGGGATAGCCGGCGAATCATCCAGCATCAGAGAAGCTTTCTCTTCCAGCGTGAGACGTCCACACAAATCTACCGCTCTCTCATGAGCCGAGAGAGCAGGATTCTGATAAGGCAACTGCTGCGCTGAAGCATTGCCGGAGGACATAGTTACCACAAACATCAAAGCTGCGTATATAACATTCTTGTTCATTGTAATTACTATTAAGCTATTAGTATATTAAATTGTTATTTGCGCTGCAAAGATAAACAAAAAAGCAGAATACTACTTTATCACAAGTATCAAATACTTTATATAATGTAACACTTACAGCTGTATCTTTACAGCCTTTCCGTCATATTCCACACTCTTGCTTGCCTGCATAGGCTGATCGCCCGCTCCACTATTGGCATCCACCAGTACGATGTGGAATCTGCGATGCTGGAGCATTCCCTTATAGCTGCCCTTGCGTGGAGCGATGTTCAGGATTCTGTCTGCTTCATTCCAAACAAACTGGATTTCCGAGAATTTACCCTTCTCGTAATTATAGTTGTCACCCTCATCCTCATAGAGCGTAAATTTACCATCAGCACCAGGATAGACACGGATTTCCAGCTCATCCCAAGGCTTCTCTGAACTATACTGCACTTCAGGACCGAATGGCAGGATGGTACCTGCCTTGATGAATACAGGCATGATGTCGATAGGACAAAGGCGCTGGATATCCTGACCGCCCTCATACTGGGTGTTGCTCCAGAAATCATACCATTTATTACACTTTGGCAAGTAAACATTCACAGGCGCAGCTGCCTTCCTTACATCAGGATAGATGGTATGGCCCTTCTTCTCCTTATCCTTCCAGGTGTATAAAGGATCGGTTACCGGCTTCACCAGAATGTTGCGGCCGAAGAGATACTCATCGTTCAGACGGGAAGCCTTCTTGTCTGCCGCATAATCCATTACCAGGGCACGCATCATGCTTCCGCTATTCTGTACACAGTCGCCAGCCGTACTGTAGATATAAGGCAAAAGGCGATAGCGCAGCTTGATGGCCTTAATCATAGCATCATAAGCCCAGTCGCCCTGCTTTCCGAATTCATACAGTTCGCTTACCATCGGCGAAGAACAGTGGTTGCGCATCAATGGCATGAAGGTTCCCCACTGCATCCAGCGGGTCTGCAGTTCCTGAATGGCAGGATTCTTTGGATTCTGTTCAAACTCCCAGTAGAAGAAGCCTCCCAGGTCGGTGTTCCAGAATGGGATACCGCAGAGCGAGAAGTTCAAGCCCGATGGAATCTGATTTTTCATCTCGTTCCAGGAAGCCACCACATCACCGCTCCAGCAGATGGTGCCATAATGCTGAATACCGAGACTGCCGCTTCGGGTCATCTGGAGCGAACGCTTTGTGTTGCCCTTCATCGCTCTCTGATGCTCGTAGATGCTCTTGTTGTGTAACAATGGGAAGGCGTTCTTCACGCCCAACCATGAACCATCGAAGGTCTGATAGTTCTCATCGCCCGGCTTCTCAAAATGGTCTGGCTCCGTAGAATCGGTCCACCAGGCATCGAAGCCCATCTGGTAGAGGTGGGTAAGATACTTCCAGTAGAGGTTGCGAGCCTTCGGATTGAAGACATCGTATGGCATCACGCCACTGTTTCTTGGCCACGTTTCAAAAGGAAGGAGGGCATTCATCTTCTTCAGTTCACGATACTGCTCTGTCCAAGGACCGAAACTTGCCCAGATGGAAATCATCAGATGGGCATCGTTCTTGTGAACATACTTCACCATCTCTTCCGGACTCTTCAGGCGGGGTTCTCCCTGAGCCTTCATCTGCTTCATATCGGTAGGAAGATACTTGGCATAGGCTGGGTCGCCCACCTTATTTATATAGTATGGGTTCTGGAACTTCATCGCATTCCAGTTGGAGTCGCATCCCCAATACTGCCAGTCCTGCACGATGGCATCAGTAGGAATCTTCAGTTCGCGATACTTGTCCAACACGCCAGCCAGTTCATCGCTGGTCTTATAGCGCTCGCGGCATTGCCAGAAGCCCATCGCCCATTTCGGGAACATTGTAGCCTGTCCGGTGAGTTCACGGATGCTGGCGATGACTCCATCTTGCGTACCATCCTTATACATGAAATAGTAGTCGGCGCAGGTTCCCACTTCGCTGGTAAAGGAAGTGCATGATGGCTGGTTGCCATTATCCTTGGATGCTACGATATCATTGAAATAGGTTTTTCCTGCATTGTCCCAGTAAAGACCATAGCCCTTCTCACTGGTGAAATAAGGGATGGCGATATAAGTATTATTGTTCCAGAGTACGATATTCTGGCGGCCACGCTGATTCATATAAACATCACGCAGCTGTCCCAGACCATAGATGGCCTCGTCGTCGGCAAGACGGAAGTTCTGCTCAATGCGGTACTTGCCCTTGTTGGTCTCATCCTTGCGAGCTTCCAGACGGGTCTTCGTATCGGTAAGCAGCAACTTTCCATCCTTCGAAAGGAAGCGGATTTCGCCAGTCTGCTGGTTCAGTTCGACGCAAATGAATTTAGATTTAACATTTACAATATCTCCGTTTTTCTGTATTTGAACGCCCTTCATCTGCTGAGGTTTCAAGATGACAGAATAGCTTTTCTTCTGAACAGGAGCACCAAGTCCGGCATCAGATTTCAAGATGCGGACGATGGATGGAGAATAGAATTCGATGGTTACATTCTGCTGAGCCACCTGACGGGTGATAGACTTGGCAGCCGTACCTTTCTGGGTACCTGCCACCTTTACGCTCTTGGCGCTGAGTTCACTTGGAACACCAACGACAGCGATGCCCAAAAGGGCAATGAGAGATAAATTCTTTAGCATACTTTTGTTTATTTTATTAGAGGGTTTATGATTGGGACGCTTCTCGATTGTCAAATCATCATGAATTTATTGTTGCCTGAAATTCCATTTAGAATTATCGCTGTTGAAATCGAAGGGAGCCAAGCCTGGAGTACAGTCGCCGAGTGAAACCAATGCCAGTTTCTCTTCTGTGCCTGGCACAGCCTTAGGCATGATGCGATAGGTACCATCGGTGAGCTGTTCGATACGCCAAAGCTGGGCATCTTCACCCGTAAACTCAGGTTTGGCGATGACATCATGCTGAGCGGTTGCGGTAAGGTAGCGAGTAGTGCCTTCTATGCAGATTTTATAATAAGGACCACCCAGATAACCACCCTTTCCGGCAGGCATGATACTCCACTTCTGATGAGGACGGAACATGTAATCGTTCATTCTCACCTTTACCTCGCCCTTAGGCCATTCTGCCTCTACCTCCTTCAAGGTCTGAGGTTCGATATTCTTCAGAGGCTTGGTTGGCTTAATCCAGAAAGGTTCGATATCACGTTGCATTCTCACGAAATCTACGGCAATCTCCAGGGCATAGCCTCTTCGTTCCGATTCTATCTCGTAGGTTCCGGCATGAAATTCATCACCAGCCACAGGCCAGTCGTTCTTCCACAACAAAGGACGGATAGCCAACACGCTTCGTCCTCCCTGTCTGAAATCAGACTCATAGTGGAACGACATCTTTTCAACACCCTCTTCCTCAATATAGCGTCCGAAGTGACCGGGACCCGTCTTCAGATTATTGGCAGCAATCACCATTTTTCCACCGCCCTGCAACATCTCTCTGCCCACATTATCTACGTATGGACCGGTTATCTTTCGCGAACGTCCCACCACGATATTGTAGGTAGAATTAGGACCATCGCAACAGGTGCCATGGGTGCCGAGAAGATAATACCAGCCGTTGCGGTAAATCAAATCAGTAGCCTCGCAGTCGATGGCGATATTGACGGGTTCGTTGCCTTCCATCCGCTTACCCGTCTTCGGGTCAAGTTCTACCAGACGGATAAATCCGAAATAGGTACCATAACTGAGCCAGAGTCTGCCGGTAGTAGGGTCGAGCAACAAGCCCGCATCAATGGCATCACAGTCTTCATCATCCAATGAAGAAGCAACCACCACCGGTTCAGTATATTTGAAATCAGGCGATTTCGGATCAAGCGTTTTGTTCCACATCGTCAGGACATCACCGCGATGACTGCCTCCCAATCCACCACCCGTAGCACTGTAGGCTACAAGATAACGGTCGCCAATCTTCAACACATCAGGAGCCGCTCCTCTTCCGGGACGAACAGCACCACCCTGCCAGGTCCAGCCATCCTCCGACCAGATGCCGCCTTCACCCGTTCCAAAGGTATAATACTTTCCATCACACAGGGCAATGGTAGAAGGGTCATGAATGAAAGGTTCGCCCACCTGGGCTTCTGCCTCGTAAGCAGAAGAAGACAACAAGGCAACCAAAGCAGCGACATAAAGTTTCTGCTGAGCAGCAACCGGGCTAAAATATCTGAAAACTAAATTGTTCTGTTTCATAACTTTCTTTATTGATTGCACTACTTCACGTGAATAGACAGGTTTCTGACAGGCTTGCCTAGTCCGTCGATGAATCGGACACAGAAGTCACTCATACCAGGTCCATTGATTACCGCACCACGAAGGATATTTCTACCTTTCTTCAAGGTAAGTTTCTTCGAAACCACATCATCGCGAACCATTCTTCGGTCGCCTTCGAGCATCACCGCCTCCTCACCATTGAGCCACCACATGGAAGCACCATTCGAGCCAACAGACAAGCGGACGTCTTTCATCTCCTCAGGGCAATCGATAATGGTAACCGCCCAGAACAAGACACCATACTTGGGCTTCTTAAATGAAGTAGCGAAACGGAAAAGCTTCACATTAAACAGTTTACTGTCCAGCGCATGCCATTTCAGTTTTTCCTTGCCCACCTTCACGACGGCTCCATCCTTAGGAACTGTTTCCATCTGTTTAGGGAAATACTGCGTATGGAATATCTCCTTCAGATAAGAATCTGTAAAAACGACATTGCTCTTGACCGGCATAGAGATTGGCTCCAGGAGCAACCATCTCTGAATAAAGCCAGCCGCATTAGGCATGACAGCCTGCTTGCCGACTGGTCCGAAATAAGGATTGATGTCTGCAGGTAAATTCCTATTTTGGGCATCCGCAGAGGAATGTCCAAAAAGGAATACACATAAACAAAACAATCTAACTATTTTATTAAAAAATTTGTACATAGACTATTCATTATTATTGAGGTTCGATAATCTGATAACGGCCACTCAGATGCATGAAGGCGAAGAGACGCAACAGTCCGTCGTAGTAGCCATCGAAGAAGCCTTCTTTGTCTGGCTCATGCTTGGCATTCCAGAAATGACTGACGAATTCCCTGCCCTTCACATGATTGCTGACCAATGAAGCCGCAGCCGAAGTGGCAACAAAACCGATAGAATGGCGGAGTGCCTTAGGAGCCGTACCTGCCGGCAGAATATCTTCTACCATCGTTCCATCTACATTATACTGGTCCAGGAAAGAATCAATGCCCTTACTATACAGGAAGTTCTGCAGCGTATTGGCATATTTCTGCTGCCACTCCTTATCCTTGCAAGCCCAGGAATAATCGAGCGCTATGTTCATAGGCACTCGCCATGAGTCATAACGGAATGCATCACCCAATAACCGACCGGTCTTCATCAGACTGCCATCATAGTTGCAATAGTCCGGATTCAAGCCCGTCTTCTCATTGATACACTTATGCAGGAACTCACGGCTTTTCTCAGCACACTCCTTCCAGAACTGGGAACGTCCGTCGTTAGCCCATTTCGCCCAAACCTCATAAAAGGCAGGGAGATGGTAAGAAGGGTCGGTAAACTTCCCGCCCCAATGATCGGGCGTAAAGGTGATGAGCTGATGTTCGAGATTGATGAGCGGAGCTGTGCGGTCCATTCCCGCCTTCTGCATGCTGCAATCCAGAATATGCTGCGCTTCCTTCAGATAGTTGATGCCCGTATCATTGCCCCATCGGTTGGATGCAAAGATGAGCGAAGTTACGAAATAGAGTTCACCATCCGATGCGGCTCCCTGCGCATTTCTCGTTCCATCAGTCTTGCAGCTCCATGCGAAATAGCCCTTATAAGGTCCTTCCTGATGCTGCATGTATTTCTTGCTCCATCGCCAGAGGCGGTCGAAGATGTCCTTCTTGTCAAACTGCACGGCAGCCATCATTCCATACGACATGCCTTCGGTTCTCACATCATTGTTCTTTATATCGCTGACATATCCCATGGAATCGCCTACCTCGAAATAAACCTTGTTCTTACCGTAGAATACATCATTGAACACTTCGTTCACCTTCCTGTCAATATCAGCCTGCTTATAGCCCATCTCGGTAAAGAGATTACGATACTGGTGAGTTTCGAAAGCACCCTTTTCCCAAGGCAACGCATCGAAGCCCAGCCAGTCAACCTCAACATCGGCTCCACTCTGCAAGGATACATGGAGAGCATGAACGCCCTGAGGAGCATGGAGCACCTGGGCTCGGATATTCTTCCAGCCAGCCGACTTTGGAATCTTCACCTTAGCGATGATATTACCCTTCTTGCCATCGGCTCTGACTACGAGCACACCGCCCTTAACCGACTTGGCACGAACGGTGATTTCTTCCACCTTCTCATTACCGAAATCCACCTTATTATATATAAGAGCTGTATTCGATTTAGAGAAGAGAGTCTTCCAGCCGGCAAAACAGTTGTTCTTATCCAGATAATCAATACCAATACCCTTGCCATGCAACGCAGAATAGCGGTCAATCTGAATACGCGAACGAGCGTTCGTCAATCCCACACCTCTTAGCGTAGGTATCACCTTCTGTATCGTTCCGTCGGGATTGAAGCTCAGAGAGTCGATTCGCACCGAGCGGTTCTTGTCGAACTTAGGCGAATAATCATTATGGTGATAGAAGAGATACCACTGACCCTGATATTCCACGATGCTATGATGATTGGTCCAGCACTTCGTAGGCGATTCGTCCATGATGATGCCCTTGAACGTGAAAGGTCCCATCGGATGGTCAGCCATGGCATAAGCCAGCGTTTCAGTTCCATTCTTTTCACGAACCCAAGGGAAGGTGAAATAATACTTGCCGTTACGCTCGAAGGCAAACGGTCCTTCCTTGAATCCCTCAGGCAACCCCTCTACCAGTTTGGGTTCCGAGGCAAGTTCCGTCATGTTTGGTTTCAGCTTAGCCATGTGCAAACCAGCTCCAGCCCAGTAGATATAAGCCTGTCCGTCCTTATCTATCAGCACACAAGGATCTATGCCGTGCACACCCTCTATGGGTTTCCACATCGGCATAAACGGTCCTTCGGGCTGGTCAGCAACCGCCACACCTATTCCGAATCCCTTCTCCTCCCCTTTCGGAGCAGCAGGGAAATAGAAGTAATATTTCCCGTCTTTCTCTACACAGTCAGGAGCCCACATCGTATAACTGCCGTCCTGTACCCAAGGTACTTTATCCTGCGAAACGATGACTCCATGATCCTGCCACTCCGTAAGATTAGTGGAAGAGAAAACGTGATAATCTGCCATGCAGAACCATTCCTTCAGTTTCTCGATAGGACTCGGAATATCATGAGAAGGATAAAGATATACCTTCCCGTTGAATACGCGAGCCGTAGGATCAGCAGAAAACTGGCTATTGATGATTGGATTCTGCGCCAAGGCTGTGTCATAAGACAATACAGCCAAAGCAATGCATCTCATTATTTTTCGAACATTCATTCTTTTATATTAAAATTATTAGTTGATGCTGCAAAATTACATATTTTCCTTCATATACACTTTGTCTCATGTTGCAAAAACTTTATCTTGTTTTTCCGTACCCTTATTGGAAGGGGCAAATTAAATCTATAAATACCCAACCGTCATTTTGTATGGCGAATATATTGTATTTGCCCATCATCTTTTTTAATCACGATAATGGCTGTACCACCTGTCATATTTGGTGGCAACGAACCTTCTATTTGCCAGAATCTATTATTTATCAAAGAAATTTTCAAGGGAAGTTCTGAATTGGCAAGTTTTGCCCCACACGCCCTGAAAGGGCAGAAGCCCCTAGCCCAGGGCATCGCCCTGGGTAATTACGGACGCAAACCTGTCGCCCTGTAAGGGCAAAAGCTTTAAAATACTGGGCAATTTATAAGGCTTTTGCCCTTACAGGGCGCCTTGCTGATTGCTATTATACCCAGGGCGATGCCCTGGGCTAGGAGCTTCTGCCCTTTCAGGGCGTGCTGCTTCTGGAGCTTTTGGGCCTTCAGCACGTACTTGAACCACATGCGAAAGTTCAGCTATATTATTTTTCTATCAATGTATCTCGTTTAATTTTTGGCATTACAAGCGTATCGGGTTGATAATTAACCAAAACACTATCTCGATGTCTTTTATACATCCTTGATCTTTTGGTATAATTAATAAATGGAGTTTTATTTATAAACATCGTATCACTAGCATTTTCTGAATTAACAATTGGTACAGAATCCCGAACAGCATAACAAATCGAGATAGTATCTTTGCTTTTCATATGTTTATCAAACATATATACATTCTCACTAGCTGCAATTTTATATACATTTCCACTAGAAAAAGAGAATCCCAAAGGAGATTGTATCAAATCCTCATAAAAAGGACCTACCCAATATGAACCTTTAATGCGATTATACCATATTGGTAAATCTTTAGAATTTACAATCAAATAAGAATTCTTACCCATTGGATATCTTTCCAAGTCTTTAACTATAAAAGAAACCATATGTCGTTCTCTTCTCTCCTGTGTACAAGAAAACATACAAAATAACAGCATAAATACAATTAAATTTTTCATTATTCTAATGATTCATGTTTTCATACGTAAATTCCTTTAAAGAAGAAAAAAAAAGGGAGTGCTTTTTTTCAAAACACCCCCTAATTGTCAAACAATCTATAGTTCTTTAAACTAAAAACACTATATTAACAAAACAACTTCATGATTACCAACCAGGATTCTGCTTCAGGTTAGGGTTCTTATCCAACACGGTCTGTGGATAAGGGAAGAACTCATGCTTGCCCTCCTTGAAACCTACCTTGAAAGTAGTCTCAGGAGTGTTGGTCGTATAGAAACGGCTGTTTGCTTCTGTTCCATGCTCCCAAGTTACATCCTGGTCGTCTGCCTTTGGAGCTCTGAAAACCTTATCAAACAAATGTGGCACGACTGTACCAGCCTTAGTCAAACGCTCTTTGGCCTTTGTATCATTCCATCGCATGATATCGAACCAACGACAGCCTTCAAGCCAAAGTTCATATGACTTTTCTTTCTTCAACACATCCATATCAACAGTTTCACTGACTGTCTTTGAACCGGCGCGCTCCTGAATCTTATTGATATATATCTTAGCTTCATCCAGATCGCCTGTCTGAATACAAGCCTCTGCATAATTGAGCAAAACCTCAGCGTAACGCATGACAAGATAATTATTCAAGCGAATGTTATCACCATATTTCTTGCCTTGAGTATCAGGAGCTCTCATTATTTGCTTGAACGCCAACCAGGTAGAGTTGCCGTAGAGTCCCTGAACAGGGTCATTGATGCCAATCTTGTCACTGGTTTTCTTCTGCTCGTCAGTCATATTATCGATTTCTTTCTTGCCGTAAGGCATATGATAAACCGCATCATCAATATGCTTTAAAGTAGCATTCAAGCGATAAGAGTGATCACCATCATTTTTATAGAACTCGTCACCAAACCACTGAGGCACGCCAAGGCCACCCCAGCCATCAACGCCGCCACAATAAACCTTGTTAGGAGAAACCACAAAGTGATCAGCACGCCAATCCCAATAGTTGGTCTCCATCCAGCTAGAACGCTGAATCATACCACCCCAATTGGACTTACCTGTATTATACTCGAAGTTGATTTCAAATACCTTCTCCTCGTTGGCATCACCCTCGATATGGAAGTTGTCGGCATATTTCTCACCAGGAACAAGATCATACTTCTCCGAGTCTATAACCTTTTTAAGGGCAATTTTAGCCTTGTCATACTGCTTGGCGAAAAGGTAAGCCTTTCCGGCAAGAGCCCATGCAAAGCCCTTGGTTACCTTCACTGCTCCATCCTTGTCATCCTTACTTTTACGCTCATCCAAATCGTTGGCAGCATTCTCACATTCCTGCGCAATCCACTCTATCAACTGTTGGTGATTCATAGGATGCTCAGGATCCTTATCACAATTAAAAGGCTGTGCAGTAGGATCCAGAGCTTTAGTTACCAATGGTGGAGTACCCCAGAGATTAGCCAACAGGAAATAATCATAAGCACGAAGCACACGAGCCTCTGCGGCACAACGTTTCTGCACAGCGGTAGTACCCTTGGCAAAGTGATCGAGTACAAGGTTACAGGTATATACAGAGTGATAGAGGCCTGTGTACATATGCTTTGGCACTTCAGCCTCAGCATCATAATAGAACTGATTGAGCATGATACCAAACGTATTATCACCAGAGTTGGCACCTGCTGCCAACACATCGTCTCCACACTCATTGAGTATCAGTTTCAATGGAGTATAAATACTTGGGCCACCACCATCGTGGTTACGTCCCACCACATTACACATAAAGCCTTCGTATGCAGCAACGAGGGCTGCCTCTGCATCAGCATCGGTCTTATAGAAGTTCTCGGTATATATTACACCCTTCTGCTCTATGTCAAGCTGATCCTCACAAGATGTCGTGAGCGTCATTGTTCCTGTGGCAGCAAGAGCCAATATTGTTGAAAATAATATTTTCTTCATTGTTTTTGAATATTAAAGGTTAGAATGTTACATTGATACCAAATACCACCTTCTTGGAAGTTGGATAAGTACCATTATCAAAACCACGAGATGCGCCACTATTCATAGAAGCGGTCTCCGGATCAGCACCAGGATACTTGGTGATGGTGAAGAAATCATCTAGTGAGCAATATACACGAAGATTGCTGATACCTGCCACGCTAGAGATAGCCTTTGGCAATGTATAGCCCAACTGAATCTGCTTGATCTTGAAATATGAGCCACTGAACACAGCTGCATCAGAACTGAAGAACTTCCAGTCTGTAGCAACCTTTTTCATATCAGGATATTTAGCATTGGTGCGGTCTGCTCTCCAAGAATCCTTCCAGTAGGTATCAATTCCATTGATCAACGGACGGTCAGCAGAAACCATCAAGTTGTAAATCTTGTTGCCAGCAGAGCCTGTTCCAAATACGGTGAGGTCAAAGCCCTTATATTCTGCATTAAGAGTAATACCATAAGTAAACTTAGGAATACCTGAGCCCAAATCCTGCTTATCTTCATCGGTTGGAGCTGAAGTTGTTTCGCCATTCTTATTATAATAGAGAGCGCTACCATCTTCGGCTACACCTGCATACTTGTAACCACGGAAATACCATACCTGATGGCCAGCCTCGAATGTAGGCTTAAGCTGGTTATTGAATCCATCGATACCTATTTCGGTCAAACGGCTTACAAGGTTAGAAACCTCCTTCACCTCATTCTTCAGAGTTGAACCATTTACGGTCACACTATACTTAAAGTCCTTGATGTGATCTCTCCAACCCAACTCGAAATCAAGACCAGAGTTAAGTACCTTACCTGTATTAACAACTCTCTTGTTTACACCAATCTCTGGAATAGGAGTGATTTCAATCAAGAGGTCCTTGGTTGTCTTACGATACCAGTCTAAGCCCAAAGTCAAACGGTCGTTAAGGAATCGCGCATCAAGTCCAAGGTCAACCTGCTCTGAAGTTTCCCACTTCAAGTCTGGGTTAGCAAGTCCAGAAGGCTTAGAACCTAAAGTCAGCTTACCATCTCCGATAGAAGGATTATACTGATAGAAACTCTGATTAAGAGCTATGGTAGAAGCATAACGATAATCGCTCAAGATATTGACGTTACCATTCTGACCCCAAGAACCACGAAGTTTCAAGAAAGAAATGGCATCACGGCTTATATTGTCCTTGAAGAACTTCTCATTGCTGATAGCCCATCCTGCTGAAACTGATGGGAAATTACCCCAACGTGCCTTCTTTGAAAGTTTTGATGTATCGAAAGCATCACGACGGAAGTTAACCTGCATGAAGTAACGGTTGTCATAGCTGTAAGATACACGGCCAAAGTAAGATAACTCTGTTGCATCTGAAGGAGCGTTACCTACATTCTTGGTTGCATCAGCCAACAAGTAGTTGATGTAATGGAAGTTTGGCTCATAAGATGTGAGTATGTTACCTCCTGTAGAACTGATGGAACTGTTATCCCAATGATTCTTGGTAAACGACATACCTGCCATGGCACCAATAGTGTGCTTGCCGATTGTTGTCAAATAGTTGGCAAAGTTCTCCCACTGATAGTACAAACCATTATTGGTATTCGCTTCAATGGTATAGTTTTCACTATGTGCCATAGATGTTAACCAATATGGAGTCTCGTAGTTATGATAGTTACTCTGAGTGATACGATAACCTAAGCGAGAAGTAAATGTAAAGCCCTTGAATGGCTTGATATTGGCAGCAACGGTACCACGTACATTGATACCAGAATTCCATGTGTCATGACGGTCGCGCTGATAGAGAGGGTTACCAGTAGCATCTTCTACATATTTAGAAGTACCATAGTAGTCATTGTTATGGCTTGGATCTCTTGGAACTGGGCCACCGGCTTCTACCTTTGCCTTCATGCCAGGAGCCAAATCCTCCACATTACTGATATAAGCTGGAGTCAAAGGATCGATAGAAACCACAGAGTTCAGCAATGAACCATAACCCTTGGTCACACCTTTGGTCTTCCACTTTTCAAAAGATGTATTAGTAGTCACGTTCAACCACTTATAGATATCATAGTCGGCATTGATCTGACCAGTGAAACGCTTATAAGTATCCTTGCTACCTTTAACGATACCATCATTGTTCAGGATATTCAAGCTGGCGAGGAAACGTCCCTTACCGTTACTTGCCTGCAAGGTGAGACTATGCTGGTGAGCCAGACTGTTCTCAAACACCTCGTCATACCAGTTGGTGTTCTGACCATTATAGTTGTTCTTCTTCAGAAGATCATCGTTCAAGTCGCCCAAATACTTGTGATACTCTATATACTCAGGAGCATCAAAGATATCAGCCCTCTTTCCCAACGACTGGATGGTGAACTTGCTGCTATAGGAAATCTGAGCCTTACCGCCATTGGCAGCACCCGTCTTGGTAGTAATGATAACGACACCATTACCCGCCTGCGCACCATAGATGGCAGCAGAAGCGGCATCCTTCAATACCTCCATGCTTTCAATCATAGATGGATCCAGGTACTGGATGTTATCCACCTTCAGACCATCGACAATGAGCAACGGACCGATATTACCACTATTAGAAGAATAACCACGGATACGGATATCGGCAGCCTCACCCGGACCACCCGAGTTGATAATCTGCACACCGGCAGCCTTACCCTGGAGGGCAGCACCGGCATCGGTTGCTGACAAACCCTTGATGTCATCGCTCTTGATAGATGCAACTGCACCAGTCAGGTCGCTCTTCTTCTGAACGCCATAACCGATGACAACGACATCATTAAGAACTTTAGAATCATCCTTCAAGGTAATGGAAAGGGTTTTACCAGCCTCAGCTTTCACGGTCTTAGGCTCCATACCCACATAGGTAATTGTCAATGTTGCATCAGGTGCAGCATCAATGCTAAACTTACCATCCAAGTCGGTAATAACACCCAGCTTGCTACCATCTACTTTAACAGTAGCACCAATCACAGGTTCTCCACTTGGATCAGTCACTATACCTTTTACTATGCTCTGAGCCGAAACTCCCAAAGGAAGCAAACAGAGCAGGAATAGCAAAACAAACGGCTTTTCAATCATTTTTAAATTCTTCATCTTAAAAATAGATTAATAGTTTTACTTACTAGTCAGTTGTTTAATATTACATTATTATATATACATCCTAAATTCTCTAAAATTTCATTAAGGATGCTGAAACACGTCGCAAAAATAGATAAAAACATTAAAACGCATTTTATCTCAAGTAACAAATACTTTATCACAAATAACATCTACCCAAAAAGAGACAAAATGAAACATATTCTGAGACCTGAGAAAAAAGAATCACCTTATTATATAACAAAGGGAAAAGTTATTGATATATGAGACAAAGCACGTATGGAAATCTTTTCATAACTTTGCAAACAGAACAGAAGATGAAAATCAATCTAATAATTTAATTAAATATAAACAATGAATAGATTATCAATCTTAGCATCGATGCTCGCGATGGCGTGCCTACCTATGATGGCACAGAAAACGGGCAGTAAGGTTCAGGAAAAGCCTGATCCTAATTTTCAGATTTATCTCTGCTTCGGACAGTCGAACATGGAAGGAAATGCGGCTATCGAAGACATCGACCGAACGGGCGTAAACCCGAGATTCCAGGCTATGTATGCCGTGGATGATGAAAAGGCGGGATGGAAGAAGGGACAATGGCACACCGCCGTGCCGCCACAGGCAAGACCCTCTACAGGACTGACTCCTGTTGACTATTTCGGAAGAAAGATGGTGGATAACCTGCCAGACAGCATCAAGGTGGGAACCATCACCGTGGCCGTGGGCGGAGCCAGCATCGACCTCTTCGATAAGCGTACCTATAAGACTTATCTCAAGAAACAACCCGACTGGATGAAGAACTTTGCATCCCAGTACAACGGAAATCCATACGGCCGACTGATAGAACTGGCAAAAATAGCCAAGAAGCAGGGTGTTATCAAGGGCATTCTCCTACATCAGGGCGAAACCAACAACGGCGATGCCAACTGGCCTAACCGTGTAAAGACTGTTTATAACGACATCTTAAAGGATTTGAATCTGAAGGCAGAAGACGTACCTCTGCTCGTAGGCGAAACCGTACAGAAGGATATGGGCGGAAAATGCTGGGCACATATCGCCATCGTTGATGATATTGCCAAGACCATTCCTACAGCCCACGTCATTTCTTCAAAGGGCTGTCCACAGCGTGGCGACGGTCTACATTTCATTGCAGAAAGCTACCGCACCATGGGCAAGCGCTATGCAAACATGATGCTCGCCCTGCAGGGAATCATTCCAGACAGCAACTATCCGCGTGTAGATAAGGACCGCAGAGCTTATGTAAAGCTCCATGCTCCTGAGGCAAAGAAAGTAATCTTCGACATCTGCGGCAAGCAATATGAGATGAAAAAGGATTTGGATGGCGACTGGTACGGCGTGAGCGATCCGCTGGTAGTAGGATTCCACTACTATTTTCTGAATGTAGATGGCGTGCAGGTAGTTGACCCTGCCAGCGAAACCTACTTCGGCTGCTGCCGTGAAGCAGGCGGTCTGGAAGTACCAGAAGGAGCAGAAGGCAACTACTATCGTCCTCAGCAGGACGTAGCCCACGGTCAGGTTCGCTCAGTATCTTACTATGCAGCCTCTCAGAAGCAGTTCCGCCGCGCCATGGTTTACACCCCTGCCGAATATGAAACCAACACCACCAAGCGCTATCCTGTGCTCTATCTGCAGCATGGCATGGGCGAAGACGAAACGGGCTGGAGCAAGCAGGGAATGATGCAGCACATCATGGACAACCTGATAGCAGAAGGCAAGGCTGAGCCTATGATTGTTGTCATGGAGAGTGGCGATGTAAAGAAGCCTTTCGTTGCCCGTCCAGGCAAGAATGTAGATGAAGAGCGCAGCCACTATGGAGCTTCTTTCTATGATGTGATTATCAAGGATCTGATTCCGATGGTTGACAAGACATTCCGCACTTATACCGACCGCGAGCATCGTGCGATGGCAGGATTGTCATGGGGCGGTTGCCAGACATTCAATACGGTATTGCCTCACATGGACAAGTTCTCTGCCCTTGGAACCTTTAGCGGTGCACTCTTTGGCGTGGATGTAAAGACCTGTTTCAATGGAGTTTTTGCTGATGCAGAGAAATACAACAAGAACATTCATTATATGTTTATGGGCTGCGGTTCGGAAGAGAACTTCGGTACCGAGAAGATGGCACAGCAGTTGAAGGAACTGGGCATCAAGCTCGATGTTTATGTATCACCAGGCACTCATCATGAGTGGCTCACCTGGCGCCGCTGCTTCAAGGAATTTGTTCCTCACCTCTTTAAGTGGTAAACAAACTATCAGACATAATAAATCCCAGAACCGCTTGGAAGAGCGATTCTGGGATTTATTTATATACTTCTTGCCATTGAATTCCCGCACTGAAATTACGTCACGACGTATCTTTTACTACGTCCGGACGTAACTTTTGCTGCGTCGGGACGCATTTTTTACTGCATCAGGACGTAGCAAATCCCTCAAAAACACCGTTATTTTGCTGATTTTATGCCAAAAGTGGTAATAGGTGGCAATAAGGTGACAATAAAAACACCCCTTATTGCCACCCGTTATCCTCTAATAATCAAAGAGTTAAGTATAAGTGTGGCAAATGTGGCATTAAATTAGAAAAAAATACACATGTAATACTACAGGATACTGATATAGCTCAGTCAGCTAACCCAAGTAGTTCAATCAGCTAACCCAAGTAGTTCAATCAGCTAACCCAAGTAGTTCAGTAAGCTAACTCAAGTGACTCAATCAGCTAACTCAAGTGACTCAATCAGCTGACGCAGATATCTCGACAAGCCGAAGGATACGTCTCCGTTAGCCTACGGAGTCGTATCCGTAACCCAATGCAGTCGTATCCGTAACCCAATGCAGTCGTATCCGTAACCCCACGCAGCCATATCTGTAGGCAAACGGAAGCACATCATGGCAAACTATCAGACATAATAAATCCCAGAACTGCTTGGAAGAGCAATTCAGGGATTTATTATACCATTTGTTTAATATTTATATTATATAGATTCACTGCTGTCCCGTTTAGAAATCGTCGGGGCTGAAAAGGCTAGGATATAGCCAATCCTCCGTCTCTTCTGTTGGAACAGCTTTGTTAAACAAATCATTTAAAGGAGTCTTGTCCGTA
>NZ_JANDWX010000017.1:0-72901 GCF_024330485.1 Segatella copri
CATAAAATGTTGTTTTTCAGAAATTAGATTTAACTTTGCACTCGAAATCAAAGCGTTCTTTGTATATTGCAAAGTTGTGAAAGAAAAAGAATATAGCTCGTTTCTAAATCGTTAGCAGTTACATTCTTTAAAGTACTTAACTTGCTGATATTCAATCAATAAAAGATTTTGTTGTGACTCAAGCAATGGAATGAAAATGGCTTGGTGATTCCTGCCTTCTTCAACCATGCTTTAAGGGGATGGTTAATCATGCTGCGCTTCAATCCCTTGAACACGATACCCGTGCTTGGTTCACCACATAGTTCGTATGCCTCGTTGCTGATAGGCAAGGTTGCCTCGGTCTGAGTCTTCTGGGTACGAATACGCAAGCAATAGCCTTGGTCGGGAGCTATCTCGAAGTCTTCCCAACGCAATTTTAAGATGTCGCTGATTCGCAATCCTGTGAGGCAAGCAAAGAGGGAGGCAGACTTCAGTACAGGTATATCGCAAGGAGTAGCTGCCAACTGCTTTACTTCATCAAGGGTAAGAAACTCCTTCTTTACATCTTGTGGCTCAATCTTGTCCAGATAGTCATTGATGTTCTCACGCAGCCACTTGTCACGATAGGCGATTTTTAAGAGACCACGGAAAGTAGAGTAGTAACCTGCTGCAGAGTTGAGAGATACCTTTTGTTTTGTTCGATTCAACTGATTTGCATTCAGAAGATACTCTCTGAACTTTTTGCAAAGTTCCACTGTCACATCCCCAAATGTACAATGACCTTGAACAAATTTGAAGAAATGCTTGTAGACACATGTCCACTTGTCATCTTTCTTATGTGTCATCTTCTCAAAGTATGCCAAAAAATCAGCTTTCTGTCGTGTTTTGTCCAAAAAACCAAATTCTTCATTGATGAGTGATTGGGTTCTGATACAACGGATGGCCTCTGCTTTGTTGAGCATATCTGTATTAAACTCACGTTCCATCTCATTCTTTGGATGAGCATAGATATAGATACCTAAATATTCCCTGCGACTCATTTGCATAGTCTCAGGGTTGCGTACTGGTGGATAGAAATCCAAATAAAGAGAAATACGGTCGTTTTTAATCGCTCTTTGGCGAAGAGAAACTCTTGTACATGTATTTACCATGATGTTTACTTTTTATAATGTGATACTTATGTTTCATATATGATCCCGTATTAAGAGATCTTTGAAATCGATTGCAAAATAATAGAGTTATGTAATGGGGTACAACTTAACCTTTTGATAACCGCTAAATAACCTTAGGCTTGCCGATAGCTTTCTCTAAATCTCGCTTGGAAATCTTGATATACTTGCCAATCTTCACCTTTTCAATAGCGTATTTCTTGATACGCTTATAAAGCTGGTCCTGACTTAAACCATACAACTTCATGGCCTCCGGTATTGTATAATAAAGTTGGTCTTCTACGGATTCACCTTTTGCCAATTGTACATGACGCTTGGAATACAGAACATTGTTACCTTCCATTTTTCTTGGAATAGCATTGTGACTAACGAAACTATATACGGCTGTTTTCGTCATACAATATTTCTGTTGAATATCCATAACAGTCATCCATTCACTGATGGTTGGATCTGGAGACAGGTGTGCAAAATAATCATCCACCTCTTTCTTGTTCCAATATACTCTTCCTTGTATGGATATTCTTGAAATCTTGACTTTCTTGACTATCTCATAGATGGCGGTCTCGTAAGTGTTGTGGACTTCTGCAATTTCCTTGGCAGAGTAATATTCTGGAACAGGTAGCTCTCGGTTTGCAAGAACTACTTCTTTTGAAGCACTTTTTTTTGTGGTGTATGGCAAACTATCAACAAGATAATCTATATCTCGCTTTCTGATTAAAGATAAACGAGAAGTAATCTTGGATGCTCGCAACTTACCACTATACACCATATTATATATGGTCTGTCTGCTTAGTCCCAAAAGTATAGCGACCTCTTGAATAGTGAGGTATTCTTTCACGAGGATTTCAGACATGGATTTCTCGGAAGCTTTTCGGTGGCTCATAGTCTCAGCCATCTTTACTTTCTCCTCACGTCTTGCTGCCTTATAGGCATAACTGTTGCATTGCTTGGAGCAATAACGAGTTGTGGATTTTGATGCATAAAAGCTCTTCCCACAATACTCGCAAATTTTTAGAATTCTTTCTTTGCTTGCTGTCATTTGTACGCTTTTTATACTTTTTTACTTAATTTATTGTAGAAAAAGTCGTCTGTCATTACTCCGTTTATTTTCAATAGTCTTATATCATCGTCCATCATTGTCCAAAACTCTCGGCAATCTTGCACTCATTTGCCAAAAATGGAGTCTCAAATTATTACTTTTGAAAAATGGAGGTACAAGAGCGGTACAAAAAGGTGCTAAAAAAGCCTTACCATTGATTATAACCAATAGTAAGGCTAAAAAGAAAGGTGCTCATTTTGAGCACCTTAACTATCATTTGTTGTCGATATTAATCGTTGTTTATCACGACTTACTTCCCGATGCAAAAGTGCTTGAAGATATTATTTAGCGTTTCCTGGCTACTGATCTGTCCGCCAGTGATTTCACCCAACTCTTCCAATACCATTTTCAGATCTTCGGCGATGATGTCGCCGCTCATGCCCATTTCCATCGACTCCAATACTCGGGAGAGGGAATCATGGGCACGGAGAAGGGCCTCGTAGTGGCGGGCACTCGTTATGATGACGTCGTTCTCGGTAATCTCAGGAATATCAGCGGCTTTTACTAATGCCTGCTCCAGGGATGAAACGTTCTCGCCTGTGCGGGCACTGATGAAAAGTGGGGCTTCTGCTTCGCTGGAATCTGAGCCGCAGGAATGGGTGAATTTATCGAACGCAAGTTTATCATTCTCAAGTTTATCCATCTTATTAAATACCACCAGCAGCTTCTTGCCCTGGTTCTTCAGCTTCATCTCCTCGATTTCTGAGGCTGACGGCTGCTCATCCAATAGCCAGATTACTATCTTCGCCTCTTCCATCTTCTGGAAGGTGCGCTCTATTCCGATGTTTTCTACCACATCATCCGTCTTGCGGATTCCGGCTGTGTCAATAAAGCGGAAGGTGATTCCGTCGATGAGGGTGGTGTCTTCGATTACATCTCGGGTGGTTCCGTGAATGTCGCTCACGATTGCCTTCTCCTCGTGGAGCAGACGGTTGAGCAGGGTGCTCTTGCCCACATTCGTCTTGCCTACGATGGCTACGGCTACTCCCTGCTTTAGGGCATTGCCGGTTTCGAAGGAGTGGGCGAGGGTGGTAATCTTGTGATTGATTTCTTCGGCTAGTGCCTGGAGTTCGCTGCGGTCGGCAAACTCCAGTTCTTCGTGGTCGCTGAAGTCGAGCTCCAACTCCAGAAGCGAAGTCATCTTTAATAATTTTTCGCGAAGGAGGGAGAGTTCGTTGCTGAAATGACCCTTCAGTTGGCTGAGCGCCATCTTGTGGGTTGCCTTGTTGGTAGAGGCGATGAGATCAGCTACGGCTTCTGCCTGAGAGAGGTCCATCTTGCCGTTGAGATAGGCACGACGGGTGTATTCGCCCGGTTCTGCCTGGCGACATCCTACCTCCGTAAAGCGATGGAGAACCTGCTGAAGAATGTATCGGCTGCCATGACAGGAAATCTCGGTGGAGTTCTCGCCTGTATAACTGTGGGGTGCACGGAACACGCTCACCAGTACATCATCGATGGTGTTGCCATCCTTATCCTTGATTTCGCCATAATGCAGAGTGTAGGGCTTGGCTTCTTCCAGGGATTTGCCGTTGGCAGACTGGAAGATTTTGTCGGTGAGGGTAATGGCGTCGGAGCCACTGAGTCGGATAATTCCGATAGCACCGCCGGCTGGGGTTGCCAGGGCGCAGATACATTCTTCTTGATTCATTTTTTTATTGTTTAAATTCTATCTAATACAACCTTGATGAGATTGTCGATGGTGCTCTTGTAGCCGGTGTTGGCGCTGAGGGCACGGCGGTTGGCGATGACCATGCAGCAGGTTAATGCCTTATGACCGAGGAGAAGGGAAAGACCGGCGAGGGCAGAACTCTCCATCTCGAAGTTGTTGACGCGCAGACCGTTATACTCGAATGCTTCAATCTTCTGATTAAGTTCCGGGTCGGCAAGTGGGGCACGGAGCTCGCGGCCCTGAGGACCGTAGAAACCGCCACAGGCTATGGTGATTCCACGAACCATATCATCGCCGGCTATCTGGTTGAGCAGTTCCGGATTGTTGTCTACACAGTATGGGTTGCCAATCTGGTCGTTCCATTTTACCTGGCGCTTGAATTCTGCCTCTGTTTCGAGGTCGCAGATTTCGTTGCGACGGGCATAGAAGTTGATGAGTCCGTCGAAACCGATGCTCTTCTGCGAGGCTACGAAGGTTCCGGCAGGGCAGTTGAGCTGCAGGCCGCCGCAGGTTCCGATGCGCACGAGGGTGAGCGTGGTGTGCTCGGGTTTCTCGGTGCGGGTTTTGAAATCGATGTTCTTCAGCGCATCGAGCTCGTTGACTACGATATCGATATTATCGCATCCTATTCCGGTGCTCTGCACAGTGATTCGCTTGCCTTTATATGTGCCGGTGATGGCGTGGAATTCCCGACTTGAAACTTCGCATTCCTTCTCATCGAAATGGGAGGCTACGAGGGCTACGCGACCTGGGTCGCCAACGAGGATTACTTTATCAGCCACTTGTTCCGGGCGAAGATGAAGGTGGAAGCAGCTTCCGTCTTCATTGATAATCAATTCTGATTCTGCAAAATATTTGCTCATGGTTCTTTTGATTTTAAGTTATACATTATTTATATTGGGGCTTTGCGCCCCCTCTGTGTTTAAGATAAGCAAAGATACGAATAAAAAATGAAATGCGATATTTTTTTAATGATTTTAAACAGTAAAAAAACACGAAGGGCAAATCCCGGAAATGGAACTTGCCCTTCTCTTTCAAATCTCTCTTCATTTATATACTAGTTTTTGCTCCACACGCCCTGAAAGGGCAGAAGCTCCTAGCCCAGGGCATCGCCCTGGGTAATTACGGACGCAAACCTGTCGCCCTGTAAGGGCAAAAGCTTTAAAATACCGGGCAATATACAAAGCTTTTGCCCTTACAGGGCGCCTTGCTAATTGCTATTATACCCAGGGCGTTGCCCTGGGCTAGGAGCTTTTGGGCCTTCAGCCCGTACTTAAACCACTTGCTAAACTTGGGTTATGAATTCATAGAGAGCAGGAACTCGTCGTTGTTGCGAGTATGCTGCATGTTCTTGTGGATGGTGCTCATCGCCTCGATAGCGTTCATATCTGACAGATACTTGCGCAGAATCCACATGCGGTCGAGCGTTGTCTTGTCCTGCAGCAGATCGTCGCGACGGGTAGACGAAGAAATGAGGTTGACAGCAGGGAAGATGCGCTTGTTGCTGAGTGAGCGGTCGAGCTGCAACTCCATGTTACCGGTTCCCTTGAACTCCTCGAAGATGACTTCATCCATCTTACTACCTGTATCGATGAGGGCAGTAGCGATGATGGTGAGCGAACCGCCGCCTTCGATGTTACGCGCAGCACCGAAGAAACGCTTAGGCTTCTGGAGGGCGTTTGCATCCACACCACCGGTGAGCACCTTACCAGATGCAGGAGCTGTGGTGTTGTAGGCACGGGCGAGACGGGTGATAGAATCGAGGAAGATGACAACATCGTGTCCGCATTCTACCATTCTCTTAGCCTTCTCGAGCACGATTCCGGCAATCTTGACATGGCGCTCTGCTGGCTCGTCGAAGGTAGAGGCGATAACCTCTGCATTCACGGTGCGGGCCATGTCGGTAACCTCCTCAGGACGCTCGTCGATGAGCAGCATCATGAGGTAAGCCTCAGGATGGTTGGCTGCGATGGCGTTGGCAATATCCTTCATGAGGATGGTCTTACCGGTCTTAGGCTGAGCCACGATGAGCGCACGCTGACCCTTACCGATTGGCGAGAAGAGGTCTACGATGCGGGTGCTGAGATTGGTGGTGCGGCGGTCGCCACAGAGATTGAACTTCTCATCAGGGAAGAGTGGGGTGAGGTGCTCGAAAGGAACACGGTCACGAACCTCTGACGGGTCACGGCCATTGATCTTGATGATGCTGGTGAGCGGGAAGTATTTCTCGCCCTCGTGAGGCGGACGCACCTTGCACTCGATGACATCGCCAGTCTTCAGACCGAACTTCTTGACGAAGTTGGATGCTACATAAACATCGTCCGGTGAAGAAAGGTAATTGTAATCGCTGCTGCGCAGGAATCCGTAGCCCTCTGAAATCACTTCGAGCACACCGTTGGATTTCACGAGATTGCTGAAATCGTAGGCTGGTGCTTCCTGCTTGTTCTTGGCTGCAGGGGCAGCAGGTGTGTGCTGGTGAGAAGTCTGCGGAGTGGTAGGACGGTCGAAGATATCGACAGTAGGAATGGCAGCCTGGTCTTCGATAGGAATGTCGACTACCAGGATGAAATCGGTTCCATCGCCCGGATCACCCTTCCAGGTTCCGTCTGCATCGAGTTCTACCTTCATACCTTCAGTATAGTGGATAGGAGCTGACTCCTGTTTCTTATCGGTTGCAGTTTTTTCAGTAGCTTTTTCCTTTGCCTCCTCAGCTGGAGCCGGAGCTGCTGCCGGAGCCGGAGCTGCTGCGTTCTGTGCATTCATCTTAGCCTGGAGCATCGCCTGCAAATCGCCGCTGATGTTAGCGCTCTCAGCGTTTCCGGCAGAGAACTGCTCTTCAGGAACGGCAACTTGCTCAGGAGCAGTCTGCTGGTTATCGGCTGTTGCCTCTTCCGGCTGTTCTGCCTCAGTAGCAGCCTGCTGGTTAGCCGTCTCCTGTGCATCTTTCGCCATCTGCGCTTCTAGCTCGGCTTTTACCGCCTGATGCTTTCTGATGGCAGCTGCTCTGGCTTCTGCAATGGCTTCGAGTTCTGCCTTACTTCTTCTGCCGCGGTGTTTCGGGAAGTTGGCAAGTACCTGAGCCTCGATGTCTTCGCCTGATTGGTTTAGAGTCTGCTTCTGGGCAGCTGATTGTAAACTCTGCTCTGCCGGGCTGAACTGGATTTCTTCCTCAACCGCTGGGGCTGGGGCAGTTTCGCTCATAGCCTGAGGAGCAGTCTCGCCGCCGTTAGGACCCAATACCTGGTTCTTCTGCACGTCGAAATTCTCTCCTTCATTACCGTGTACGGAATAAACACGGTCTTCTTTCTTGGTTGCAATGCGGGTGCGCTTGCGCTTAGGGGCTGCTTCAGGAGCTGGCTGTTCTGCCTGGGCGTCGAGAATGGCATAGACGATAGTTTCCTTGTTATCGCTCTTCTTTACCTTGACTCCCAGTTCCTTGGCAATGTCCTTCAACTGAACGACACTCTTTGCTTGTAATTCTTCTTTGCTATACATATATTATATATTGTATATTAATGATTTTTTTCTGAAATGTCGCGTTTCTGAATGGAAACACGGTATTGATTGATAAATTCGTGTGCAAAGATAATTAAAAAATTTGTTTCTGCCAAATATTTTGCCTATCTTTGCACAAAAAAAATAAAAATGGCTAGTCAAATACCCTATTTAGACGTTCAAAACCTCACCAAACGCTTTGGTGCACAGGTTCTTTTTGATAATATTTCCTTCTCTATCGCTGAAGGACAGAAAGTGGGACTCGTGGCGAGAAACGGCACGGGAAAGTCTACGCTCATGTCGGTGCTGATGGATAAAGAGGGACACGAGAGCGGAGACATCATCTACCGACGCGACTTGAAGGTGGGCTATCTGGAGCAGGCGCCGCAGTTTGATCCGGAAGAAAGTGTGCTGCAGGCGTGCTTCAATCATGAGGATGATCCGGAGAAGGTGCTGAAGGCGAAACAGATTCTCACCCAGCTGCACATTACCAACCTGGAACAGCCGATGGGACAGCTCAGCGGCGGACAGCAGAAGCGAGTGGCGCTGGCGAATGTGCTGATTACGGAACCCGACTTCCTGATGCTGGACGAGCCGACCAACCACCTGGACCTGGAGATGATAGAGTGGCTGGAAGGTTATCTGAACCGCGGCAACAAGACCATCTTCATGGTTACGCACGACCGATTCTTCCTGGACAAGGTGTGCAATACGATTCTGGAACTCGACGACCGCACCATCTACACCTACCGCGGCAATTATGCCTATTATCTGGAGAAGAGGCAGGAGAGAATGGACAATCTGAGAGCCGAAATTCAGCACTCGAAGAATCTCTACCGCAGGGAACTCGACTGGATGCGCCGTCAGCCTCAGGCTCGCGGACACAAGGCAAAATACCGCGAGGATGCTTTCTACGAGCTGGAGAAGGTGGCGAAGCAGCGCATCGAAGACAGGCAGGTAAGGCTGAAGGCTTCTACCGTTTATATAGGTTCGAAGATTTTTGAATGCCAGTATGTGAGCAAGGCTTTCGACGACAGGGGACAGAAGAAGGTGATTCTCGACAACTTCTACTACAACTTTGCCCGCTTCGAGAAGATGGGTATTGTGGGTAATAACGGAACGGGAAAATCGACCTTCATCAAGATGTTGCTGGGCGAAGTTCAGCCCGACAGCGGCAAGTTTGACATCGGCGAGACGGTTCGCTTCGGCTATTTCTCGCAGGAGGGACTGAAATTCCGTGAAGACCAGAAGGTGATTGACGTGATTACGGAGATTGCTGATTATATAGATCTGGGCGGCGGCAAGCACATGACGGCTTCGCAGTTTCTGCAGTTCTTCCTCTTTACGCCCGAGGAGCAGCACAACTACGTTTACAAGCTGAGCGGCGGCGAGAAGCGCAAGCTTTACCTCTGTACGGTGCTGATGAGGAATCCGAACTTCCTGGTGCTGGACGAGCCGACCAACGACCTCGACATCCAGACGCTGCAGGTACTGGAAGAATATCTTCAGGATTTTGCGGGTTGCGTCATCGTGGTGAGCCACGACCGCTATTTCATGGACAAGGTAGTAGACCATCTGCTGGTTTTCAAGGGCGAAGGCGAAATACAGGATTTCCCAGGCAACTATACGCAGTACAGGGAATGGAGCCGGATGCAGGCGAAGGACGAGGCGGAACAGGCGAAACCGGCAAAGAGCGGAAATGCAACGGCAGAAAACGACGGAGCTGGCACGGCCAAGCGCGACGCCAATTTTGAGAACAAGCGCAAGATGAGCTACAAGGAGAAGCGCGAATATGAGCAGCTGACCCAGGAAATAGATGCGCTGACCGAGGAACAGAAGAAGCTGGAAGAGGAACTCTGCAGCGGAAATCTATCGGTTGAGGAACTGACAGAGAAAAGCAAGCGCCTGCCTGAAATCAAGGATGAACTTGATGAGAAGGAAATGAGATGGCTGGAACTGGCTGAAATGCTCTAGACTTTGAGCTTTGAGCGTTGAACATTGAACTTTATGATCAGTTGATGTGTGGCCGTTAATAATAAATATTTATAAAAGAAAAATAGAAAGAATGGAAATTAAGAAATCAGAATTTACAATATCGGCTCCACGAGTGAGCATGTGTCCGAAAGATACGAAGGCTGAATATGCTTTCATTGGCAGAAGTAATGTGGGAAAATCGAGCCTTATCAACATGCTCTGCAACCACAAGGGTTTGGCTAAGACTTCAGCCACACCGGGTAAAACGCTGCTTATCAACCACTTCATCATCAACAATGAATGGTATCTGGTTGACCTTCCTGGCTATGGCTTCGCCAAGCGTTCGAAGACCGTACAGAAGCAGCTGGAACAAATGATAAGCAGTTATATTCTGCAGCGCCAGCAGTTGGCTAATGTCTTTGTGCTCATTGACGTGCGCCACGACCAGCAGAAGATAGACCGCGAGTTTGTAGACTGGCTGGGCGAGAGCGGCGTTCCTTTCTGCATCGTCTTTACCAAGGCCGACAAGTTGGGTCCGGTCAAGGCTCGCATGAATGCGGAGAAATGGATGCATGCGCTGGAAGACCGCTGGGAAGCACTTCCACCTTATTTCATTACCAGTAGTGAAAAGAAGATGGGACGCGACGAGGTGCTCGACTATATTGACGAAATCAACAAATCGCTCGCCGGAGAATAATCTTTCGGGAGAGAATAAACCAACAGAGAATGAAACAGATTAATTGGGGATTTATCGGCTGCGGAGAAGTAACCGAAAAGAAAAGCGGACCGGCTTTCAACGAAGTGGAGGGTTCGCAGGTGGTGGCTGTGATGAGCCGAAGCGAGAACAAGGCACGCAGCTATGCTGAGCGCCATCATGTGCGCAAATGGTACACGGATGCATCGGAATTGATAGAAGACCCCGATGTGAATGCTGTTTACATCGCCACGCCACCTTCTTCTCACGCCATCTTTGCCATCATGGCGATGCGTGCGGGCAAACCCTGCTATATAGAGAAACCGCTGGCAGCGAGCTACAACGACTGCATCCGCATCAACCGCATCAGCGAGCAGACGGGTGTTCCCTGCTTCGTAGCTTACTATCGCCGTTATCTTCCTTACTTCCAGAAGGTGAAGGAGATTATCGAGAGCGGAACCATCGGTAACGTGGTGAATGTTCAGGTGCGCTTCTCGGTTCCTCCGCGCGATCTCGACTTTCAGAGCGGCAAGGAAATGCCTTGGCGACTGCAGCCGGATATTGCTGGCGGCGGCTATTTCTACGACCTGGCTCCTCATCAGATAGATTTGCTCCAGAATCTGTTTGGTGTGATTACCCGTGCGCACGGCTATCCTGCCAACAGAGCGCATCTTTATCAGGCTGAAGATACGCTCTCGGCGTGCTTCTTCTTTGAGAGTGGAATTCCGGGCAGCGGAAGCTGGTGCTTCGTGGGACATGAGAGTGCGAAGGAAGACTGCATCGAGGTGATTGGCGAGAAAGGTTCGCTCTCATTCTCGGTGTTCACTTACCAGCCGATAGAAGTGATTACGAGCGAAGGAAAGAACTTGATTACGGTTCCGAATCCGCCTTATGTGCAGCTGCCGCTCATCAAGAGTGTGATTCAGCATCTACAGGGAATAGGAAAATGCGACTGCACCAGCGTTTCGGCTACGGCTGTCAACTGGGTGCTGGACCGAGTATTGTGGAAGAACTGATTTTTTACAAAATCATCATCAGGATTAGAGCGTAAGTTATGAAGAGATGTTTCTGTATAGTAGGATTTATCTGTTCCCTTGCCTGCACTTCGGCAAGGGCAGGGGAGTCCGTGGATTCTACCATGCTGGGAACGCTCTTCAACAAGACGATGTTCATGTCCAATTCCCAGGACAGCCTCGTGAAAGAGCGCCATCGCAAAACCTTCTTCCATCAGGTGGGAGATGTGTTCACCCGGTTCTTCAGAGAATTCAACAGTACGGATTCGGCTTATATAGAAGACCAGCATTACAATTATACGGTGATGCTGCAGAACACCAATACCTACGAGGAATATACGCTCAGAAACAGCGAAGGACAGAGCATTTCCTTCTCGCCTGATCCTTCTTACCGCCTGGGGCCTTATCTGGGCTGGCGATGGGTGTTTCTGGGTTATACGTTCGACCTGAAGCACATTAATTTCAGGAATAACCACACTAATAAAAAGGAGTTTGACCTGAGCCTCTACAGCAGTCTGCTGGGAATAGACCTGTTCTGGCGACAGACGGGAAATGACTATCATGTTCAGCGGATGAATCTGGGTGAGCACATCGATTGTGCCCCTATCCGCAAGGCTCCTTTCGACGGTTTCAAATCGAGCATCAAGGGATTCAATCTTTATTACATCTTCAACCATCGCCGCTTCTCTTATCCTGCTGCCTATTCGCAGAGTACGGTGCAGCGGAGAAGTGCCGGTTCCATGCTTCTGGGAATAGGTTACACGGAGCATGAACTGGAGGTGAACTGGGATAAATTGACCAATCTTGTAGATGAAAAGCTGAATAAAAATCTGACAAACGGGGGAACTCCGGAAGCCAAGATAGACAGTTCGCTGATGTTCAGCAAGGTGAAATACAGCGATGTGAACGTAACCTGCGGCTATGCTTACAACTGGGTTTTCGCCAAGAACTGGCTCTTCAACGCTTCGCTCTCGGTAGGTGTGGCTTACAACCGCTCGAAATCGGATAATGAAAGGGAACATCTGGACATTACCAACTTCAGTTTCAAGAATGTGAACCTGGATGGAATAGGCCGCTTCGGTATTGTGTGGAACAACACGCATTGGTACGCGGGCGCCAGCACCATCATCCATTCCTACAACTATAAGAAAAAACAGTTTTCTACCAACAATTCGTTTGGCTCACTCAATATTTATGTGGGTGTGAACTTCGGCAGGAAACGTCATCATTAACATATAAAAAGAGAAGAGATGAAAATATTTACGAAAATGGCAGCTGTCGTGCTGGCTTGCGTGCTGGCTGTTCCGGGAGAAGCCAGGGTGAATGTGGTTTATCAGCGGCAGGACAGTCTGCGGATTGTAGGACTGCTGCAGCAGGCAAGGGCTATGAAGAAGAAACCAGCCAGTTGGATGCTCTGGTTCGGCAAGCAGATGGCGGGCGTTCCTTATGTGGGCGGCACGCTGGACCGGACGAAGGAAGAGGTGCTCATCGTGAACACCCGTGAGCTAGACTGCACCACATACGTAGAGATGGTTACGGCGCTCACCCTGTGCGCCAAGAAGAACGAGACTTCTTTCTCGGCTTTCTGTGAACATCTCCGAAATGTGCGTTATGTGGGCGGAGAGATTTCCTATGTGAAGCGCCAGCATTATTTCACGATCTGGATGGATGCAAACGAGCGCGAGGGAATCGTGAAGAATATTGCGCCCAATCCTCCTTTCTCGGCTGTTCAGACCGTGAACATCAACTGGATGAGTACGCATGTTTCGAGCTATAAGATGCTTAAGGCTCATCCGGAATGGATATCGGGAATCAGAAAACTGGAACAGAGTGTGAACGGCAAGCGTTACCGTTATGTTCCGAAGGGCAAGATTGCCAACACGGCAGTTTTCCGCAACGCTATTCACGATGGTGACATTATCGCCATCATTACCAACAAGAAGGGTCTCGACACGACCCACATCGGTATTGCTTCCTGGCACAAAGACGGATTACATCTGCTCAACGCAAGCAGCATTCACAAGAAGGTGATTGATGAACCGATGACACTTTATACTTACATGCACAAACATCCGGTGCAGATAGGAATCAGGGTTTGCAGAGTTCAGTAAAAAAATATTAGAAAAGAAAAGATAAATGGAAGAGAAAAAGAATTTTGAAGCTATCTTCAAGGAAGATCTTTATCAATATCTGCTGGGTATTGATAAGGTAGATGCTCATTTGCCGGAAGCTCCGGATTTGGAAGAGCTGTGGCAGAAAGTAGGCGAGAGTTATCTGCCTGATGCGATTCGCGAGTTTGCCAAATATCCTACGGTTTCATTGGGTTGGATCATGTATGTAGGAATGGCGCTTGCCAAGTATTGGGATGAGGATTGGGAACTCTACAGCAAGGTAGAGAATCATTATGAATATCTTCGTGATAGAATAGATTTCGACCACATGGATGATTACATCTGCGAAAAGGTTCTGCTGCTGAATGAGGAAGCGCATAAGGCTGTTACGAATGTAGTGGCAGAATGTGCTTCGCGCTCTTACAGCAAGCTGATTCATCTGAATCTGCAGCCTGGAAGCGAGGAAGCCTTCCGTGGTTTCGTTGCTGCCCTTCACCAGATGTTCCTCATGGGAATAGCCGTAGAGCTAAAAATGCTGGGTTACCACATGACTAAAATGTAAAAGAAAGTCCGTAGGCGTTCTGTTAAAATGCCTACGGACTTTCTTACTTATTACTAAAATAATTACTTCATTTTCTTGAGATATTCTCCAGCGCGGGAATCGCCGAGTTCCTGGGCTTTCTTCAGGTTCTTGATGGCCTCTTCCTTATTTCCTTTCTCCTTCTGGAGCAGTCCTAAGAGAAGGTAGCCGTCAGCATATTCAGGAGCCAACTCTATGCAATGGGTGGCTGCGCTGATTCCTTCATCATAACGCTTTACACGCAAGTCGAGACTTGCCCATTCTGCAAAATAAGTAGGCTCTTTAGGAGCCAGGTAACAGGTGCGGGCAATATCAAGCAGGGCTGGCTGCCACATGCGTAACTTGGTTTCGCATTGGTAACGGGTGTAGAAGAAGGCTGGCGAAACAGGACGGGCAATGGAATCGTACATATTATAATCCTGAATAGCGCGGCGGAATTCACCCTGCTCCTTCAGAAATTCTCCACGTGCCAGATAATAATTCGCAACCATTCCGATCTTGTTTCCAACGCTTACCGCACTATCGAGCAAAACCTCAATCTCCTTGGCTGGAGCCTTGAGATTCTTCTTAGCCTGGGCAGCCTCAAAATAGAGTTCGCCGCTGAGAAGTGAAGTATTGGTCAAATCCATGAAAGTATCGTACGCTTTCTGATACTCACCCTTTACAAAATTAATCTGCGCTTCCTGATGGCGGTAAATAGGCTGAGCCTTGATTTCGTATGCCTTTTGAGCCTCAGCTATGGCCTTATCAAGCGTCCAGTCCTTATAAACAGAATCGCCCTTGTAAATAATCTTCTGATAAATCAGGTCGGCATAGTTGGAATGAGCCTCATCCTTGGCAGCCGATTTCTTAATGCCTTCTTCCATCAGTTTGGCAGCTGCATCATATTCGGCCTTATCCGTCAGATAAGCGGCTTTCTCCTTGTAACCGAAGGCTGAAGTAGGGAATTTGCTGATAAACTCATCGCTATATTTCGCATACTCATCAGCTGTAGTCTGGCCTTTCTTCAGAGTCATCATCGTCATCGCTTCGTTCTCTGTATCAGGAAGAGCTGTACGGATGGTGGTTTCGCGAAGTGCTGCGTCAAGACTCGAAAGACCGGTTACCTTCAGCTGCTTGGCGTAGTTGGCGTCGATGGCCGTTACCTGACCATTGCTGTGCATCAGACCGATGACCTGGCCGTTCTTGTTGGCAAACGGACAACCTACTGCATTTTCGGGAGCACTATTCGAGAAGATGTAATAGTTGTACGTAGTCTTGAACTTCTCCACGCTGCTGATGTCCTCCTGCTGGTAAGCCGGCTTCTTGATAGAATAAGGAACCAGCCAGACCTTGTCACCAGCAGCCGATTCCTTGGTTGCGATAGGGGCTGCAACTGTAGAGGCGTTGATGCGGAATTTAGCCACATCATAGAGTTCATCGGCTCCCATGATGGCCTCAACAGGAATCGATTTGCCGGAAGCGTCAACAACGCTAGCCTTTACAGCTCCGACAAATGGTTTGAAGGTGCTGATAGCCGTTCCCTTGTTGTCGATAAAAACACCTTGTGTAGAGGCGATAATGTCGCCTTTCTGATTGAAAGTAGTCAAGGTGAAAACGCTCTTAGCCAGTTTCTGGACCGAACCCGGCTGGGCATAGAGGGACGATGCTCCGAGCATCAGTCCCATCATGATCATATTTATTTTTTTCATAATCTTATTTGTGTTGCTTGTGTTTATTGAGCAACTCCTTAGCATTTGCCAGGGCAGCAGGCGTAATGTCGCTTCCGCTGAGCATCTGGGCGATTTCTTCTATGCGCTGCTGCTCGTTGAGTTCCTTCATGTGAGAAAGAGTTCCCTCTTCGGTTTCTTCTTTCAGAACCTTGTAATGATAGGTTCCCATGGAAGCAATCTGCGGCAGGTGGGTGATGGAAATAACCTGGCGGTTCAAATTGCCCATCTCTGTCATGATTTCCGCCATCTTTTCAGCAATCTTACCGCTTACTCCCGTGTCGATTTCATCGAAGATGATGGTTGGCAGTTTTACGGCGCCGCTGATCATGGCCTTCAGAGAAAGCATGACGCGGGCGATTTCTCCACCGGAAGCAACCTGACTCACCGGCTGGAGAAGCGTGCTCTTGTTGGCGCTGAACAGGAAATTGACCTTGTCAACACCATCAGAACTGAGCGGCTTGGCGGAGAATGAAATTTCGAAGCGGACGTTTGGAATTCCCAGAGGAATGAGACGTTTCTTCATTTCTTCTTCTATCTTTCTTGCCGATTTCGTTCGGATGGCAGTCAGTTCACCAGCCAGCTTTTCAGCCTTGGCAAGCAGAAGGCCAACTTGCTTTTCCTGTTCTTCTATGTCTTCATCTCCATTATCTATGTGCTGCAACTGTTCGTTGATTCGCTCGCGAGTGGCGATGAGTTCCTCTACATTTTCCACATGGAATTTCTGCTGGAGCGAGTAGAGCTGGTCAAGCCGGGAATTGATGGTTTCAAGCCGGTTCGGGTCGAACTCTATATTGTCAACGCTTCCGCTTATTTCCTGGGCAATATCCTTGAGTTCTATATAGCTGCTCTGCATTCGCTCAGCCACCTCTTTCACATCCGGATAAACCTCCTTGATGTTGTCAATCTGCTGGGCTGCATTCTTCAGTTTGTCGAGAATACTGCCGTCTTCGCCCGAGAGTGCATTATCTGCCTCATAGAGCGCAGTCTTGATGTCTTCAGAATGGCTCAGGGTTTCTGCTTCCTGTTCCAGTTGCTCAAGTTCGCCTTCCTGCAGGTTTGCGTCATCCAGTTCCTTAAACTGGAAGCGCATGAATTCCTCGTTCTCCCTGTTCTTTGCGATTTCTGCTTTCAGGTCTTCCAGCTGCTGCTTAGCCTTTTTATAGTTCTTGTATTCGGCAAGATAAGCCTTCTTCTGCTTTTCATCGTGGGCAATAATGTCGACCACGCTGAGCTGGAAGTCTTCCTTCTGCAGTAGGAGATTCTGGTGCTGCGAATGAATATCGACGAGCTGTTCGCCCAGTTCTCTCATCTTGCTCAGGGGGACGGGCGTGTCGTTGATGAAGGCACGGCTCTTTCCGGCAGCAGTCAGTTCGCGGCGGATGATGGTGTCTTCTGCATCATAATCAATATCGTTAGCATCGAAGAAATCCTGCATTCCGTATTTTGACAGGTCGAAGTGGGCTTCAATCACGCATCGGTCTCTTCCTGCCTTGATGGCCTTGCTGTCAGCACGGTTGCCCAGGAGCAGTCCGATGGCTCCGAGAATGATGCTCTTTCCGGCACCCGTCTCGCCCGTGATGACTGAGAATCCTGGATAAAGAGGAATGTCCAACTCGTCAATCAACGTGAAATTCTTGATGTATAATTGCTTGAGCATAATTTATTATCTTATTGTTTTAAAGGAACTTAACCTATCTAGGAAGAATCTTTGCTTTATCATCCGAGAAGTTGCCTCGAATCATTCTGCATGTAGCCTTATTCCTTGATTTTGTCCCAATATGAGTTTTGAGAAGGATTGATGGAGAAGAGCAGCTCATAAATGCTTTCTTTCTCTTTCTGAGTGCCATGTTTCTGATAGATGTTAGCAAGCTCGTCCTTCTTATAGTCTGTCCAGATTTGTGGCAGCAGACTGAGCGGTCTGTCCGTACGTGCCTTCTTCAGATCCTGGAGCAGGGTGTTGGTGATTTCAGTTCTGCCTCGTTCCACATTATTCGCCATTTCATCGAGCCCTTTTCTGTAATAGTTGTATTGCAGCATTCTGAAAGGTTCCATGGCTCCGTCGAGATAATCGGAAATGATGGCGAACCGGTTTCTGTTGTCACTAAACGCTTTCCAGCCCGGAAAATCAAGATTCTGGGCGTTGTTGGTGAGGTTCATGCAACGTTGCAGAATGTCTTCACCACCTTTAGGTGCAAAACTATCAAGATCTAAACCGATGATGAGGTAAGCATAGTAGGCGAGCAGAGCCGTTAGCTGGTTGTCAATCCGCTCTTCGGTAAACTCCAGCTGATCGAACTCGGCAAACTTGAACGTGAAGTTTTCATCCACATTATTATATAAGGTGGACGTATAGGCTGAATTGTAGACGGGACGGTTGGCCTGGATGAGCGCCTTGCAGGTAAAGATATTCTGGTCTTTATCATACTTGCTTACCGTGATATTGAAGTTGCACACGATGCGCTCGTTCTTCCTGAATTGAAGATTCGTCCATTGCCTGTCGTTCACAAACTGCTCAAGAGTTTGCTGCAGATTATCGAATACCCGGTTTTCCGTGCCCTGAATCTGTGCATGGTTGATGGTAATCTTAGCCTGCAACTCCTGAGCGGCTGATGTGATGGGACTACAAGAGATGAGCCAGCTCGTTGATAATGTCGCGAGCCACTTCAGTTTTCGGTTTCTTCTCATATTCTTTCTTACCCTCTTCAGAAATAATCGTTATCTGGTTATCATCCGTACGGAATGTGGTTCCCGGATTGCGAGTAGAGTTAAGCACGATGAAATCGGCATTTTTCTTTTTGCGTTTTTTCTGTGCATTAGCCTCTTCATCGTTGGTTTCCAGGGCGAAAGCCACAATTCGCTGATGTTTTTGTTTCATTTTGCCAAGGGCTGCGGCAATATCGTGAGTAGGGACGAGGCGGAGTTCCAGATCATCTTTCTCGCGCTTGATTTTCCTGTCAGCAATCTCGCTTGGCTTGAAATCAGCAACAGCAGCACAGAGAATGGCTGCATCGGTAGAGGCAAAAGCTTTAGTGGCTGCCTGATACATTTCCTCGCAACTTTCTACATCGATGCGATGAATGGCTTCGGAACAGCTGAGCGAAACCGGACCTGCAACCAGCGTAACCTCAGCACCACGGCGGCAGCACTCTTCAGCAAGGGCAAAGCCCATTTTGCCGGAAGAATAATTACCGATAAAACGTACCGGGTCAATCTTTTCGTAAGTTGGTCCGGCTGTAATCATGATCTTCTTGCCTTTCAAATCGAGCTTATCGCTTTCTTTTTCCTTGCAGTTTTCTGATGCAGCTTCATCGGTCTCTGCATTCTGCTGAGCCTGTTCATCGAAGAATCTGTCAAGGCATTCTACGATAATATCAGGTTCTTCCATGCGTCCCTTTCCTTCCAGTCCGCTTGCCAGGAATCCCACTTCGGGTTCTATGATGTGATTTCCATAGCCCAGAAGTGTTTTCATGTTGGCTTGGGTAGAAGGATGCTTATACATGTCGAGGTCCATGGCTGGAGCGATGAAAACAGGCGCTTTCATCGACAGATAGGTTGTGATGAGCATGTTGTCAGCAATTCCGTGAGCCATCTTTCCCATGGTAGAGGCTGTGCAAGGAGCGATGAGCATGGCGTCGGCCCACAGACCTAAGTCTACGTGCGAATTCCAGGTTCCATCGCGCTGCGAGAAGAATTCGCTTACCACAGGCTTATGCGTAAGAGCTGAAAGCGTGATGGGAGTGATGAACTCCTTTCCTGCAGGCGTAATGACTACCTGCACTTCGGCTCCGCGCTTGATGAGACCTCGTATGATGAGGCAAGACTTGTAGGCTGCAATAGAGCCCGTAATGCCCAATACGATTTTCTTTCCTTTTAACATGAATTTTTCTAACTGTTAAGAAATAAATCCGAGTTTCGCAAGAGGTTTGTTCTTCAACCGCTTGCGAAAGTCCGGTAACAATTATTTTCCCATTCTCTTGTTGAATTCACGAAGGCGGATGCGGGTAAGTACCTGCTTGGTATTGTTGGTGAAATCGCTTCCCAAGACCCATGTAAAATAACCCGGATCTTTGGTCAGAATCTCAGCCACATCCCATCCTTTGTATTTGCCGAAGTTGAATACTTCGTGCTTCAAAGGATTTCCGTTCTCATCGTTTACAACGTTGCCCTGGGCGTCTTTTACCTCTTCCCAAACGATGCGTCCGGCGAAATCTACATTATCCTTCTGCTTAGAGAAATCGGCAAGTTCATCCATGTTGTTGTTGAGCACGCGCTCAGGTTCATCCTGCACGCCTGGAGCATACTTGTCGAGCTCGCCCATGAGCACGCGGTAAGTAGCCTCTGTATCCTGATCTGCACGATGAGCTTCGAAATCTTCCTCCATCTTTCTGCCGCAATAGAACTTGTAGGCAGCAGCCAGGTTACGGCGTTCCATCTTCATGAAGATGGTCTGCGCATCGATGAGACGGCACTTGTTGAAATCGAAGTCGATTCCAGCACGCAGGAATTCTTCTGCGAGCATAGGTACATCGAAGTGGTTGGAATTGTAGCCTGCGAAATCGCAACCTGTAAATTCCTTCTCTAATGTGGCAGCCAGCTGCTTGAAGGTTGGCGCATCTTTTACATCTTCGTTGCTGATGCCTGTAAGGGCAACTACTTCGGCAGGAATCTCCTTGCAAGGATTTACGTAGAGGTTCTTGCGGTCTTCAGTTCCATCAGGCATTACCTTGATGTAAGAAATCTGTATAATACGATCCTTGATCATGTCAAGACCCGTTGTCTCCAGGTCGAACACGATCAGAGGCTTTGTCAAATTGAGTTTCATTTTTGTAGAAATACTTTTCTTTTTGTTGTTTCAGAGAAAGCCCGTGCTCCTTTAGTCGTTAAGGAGCATAGGCATGATGAGCATCAGAATATCTTCGTTCTCAGGCTGTTCTGCTGGTACGATGATTCCGGCACGGCTTGGGTCTGCCAGCTGGATGATGATGTTGTCGCTGGTAAGATTGCTCAGAATTTCCATCAGACTGCTTCCCTTGAAGCCGATGCTGATAGGAGAGCCGTTGTATTCGCAAGACAACTGTTCCTTTGCAGATGTTGAGAAGTCAATATCCTCAGAAGAAACCTCGAAACGGCCTGACTCGATGTGGAAACGGATGAGCTGGCTGCTCTCGCTTGCAAATGGCAATACGCGGCGCAAAGCACTCTGCAAGCCTCTGCGGTCTACTGTAACCTCGTTAGGGTTGTTTGGAATGACAGAGTTGTAGTTAGGGTAGCGGCCATCAATCAGTCTGCATCTCATAACGCCGTCAGTAAACTGGATTTCTGCGCTTCGGTCATCAAACTTGATGATAGCGTCGTCGCCGTCTTTGCTCAGAATGTTCTTCAGCAGAGAAGCTGGCTTCTTAGGCAAGTTGAATGCTGAAGGAGATTCGCTCTTGATAGTGAAGTTCTTGCTGCGAACCAGCTTGTGACCATCGCTTGCTACGATAGCGAGAGCATCTGCTGTCAGGTCGAAGTAAATACCGTTCATGACAGGGCGCAACTCATCGTTGGCTGTAGCGAAGAGCGAGCGTGAAATGTTGTTAATCAGCATTTCTGTAGGCAAAGAAACGGTGGTGCAAGCATCGTTCATGCTCTGTGTGCGAGGATATTCCTCTGCGCTCTGACCTGTGAAGTTGTAAAGACCGTTCTGGTAAACAATCTTGATGGCAACGGCTTCTCCGGCAGCATCCACATCGAAGTGAAGAGGCTGCTCAGGCAGTTCCTTCAGCGCATCGAGGATAACGCGGTTAGGCACACAAAACTCACCTTCTCCATCGTGGTCGGTAAGAGCGAGTGTACTCTTGATGACATTATCACTATCGCTAGCCGTGATGCTCATTTCACCGTTAGCAACTTGGAAAAGGAAACAATCGAGGATTGGCAACGAATTCTTGCTTCCAATCACTTTTGCGAGCATGTTGAGCTTGCTGCTCAATGCAGAACTTGATACTGTAAATCTCATGAGTATTTTATTTAAATTTTATTTTGTTTTCTGTTTCACCTTAATTTAATTAGGCAATATCACCTAATTGAGCACAAAAATACAAAAAATATCGCTGATAAGCAAAAATAATTGGAGAAAAGTTCTAGTTTTTGAACTATTTTTAGTAATTTCGCAGTCAGAAAGAAAAAAACACCCTTTAAACAAAGGAAAAACTTTAAATATTATCATATGGAATTACAAGGAAAGGTTATTGCCGTTTTGCCTGAAAGAAGCGGCGTCTCTGCAAGAGGAGAGTGGAAAGCTCAGTCGTTCGTAATTGAAACCCACGAGCAGTATCCAAAGAAATTGTGCTTTGATGTTTTCGGAGCAGACCGTCTGGCTCAGTTCAACATTCAGAGTGGTGAGGAACTCCTGGTTTCTTTCGATATTGATGCTCACGAGTATCAGGGCCGTTGGTTCAACAGCATCCGTGCCTGGAACATCCAGCGTGTTGACCCTAACGCCGTAGCTGGTGCTATGGGCGGAATGCAGCCAGGTGCGTTTCCTCCAGTAGGTGCTCCTGTAGCTCCTGCTCAGCCAGCAGCTCCTGCTAATGGTGCAACTGCAGCATTCCCTCCAGTTCAGCCTGCAGCTCCTGCAGCAGAGGGTGGTAGCGCAGATGATCTTCCTTTCTAAAAACAGAAAAGTAAGATAAAAATAAGAGCACTTCGCCTGAGACTTTCTTCAGTCTCGGATGAAGTGCTCTTTTTTTATTCGTAATCTTATATTTCTTTTTATCAACAGTTTTCTATTCTCTGCGTCTCTTCTCAAAGAATTGTTTCGAAGCGGCAAAGAAGAGGAGAACGGAAGCTGCATTTTCTATAGCAACCATCCAGAATGTTCCGTTGTAACCGAAATGTTCTGCCACAACTCCGCCTAGCAGACAGCCGATTCCGAAGCCCAAATCCCATCCTGTAAGAATGCTGCTGTTTGCCGTTCCACGCTGGTCGTGACGAGCCACATTAATGAACATGTTGAGAAAGGCTGGGTAAAGATGACCGTTGCCCAGGCCGATGAGACAGGCAGAAAGATAATAGGCTACCGGGTGCTTGACGGCAACAAAGATGATGAAACCGACAAGCGAAAGCAGCATTCCTTCGGCCGCATTCTGGGTAAGTTTGCCCTGGCTCAAGGCTTTTCTGCCTTGCAGTCTTGAGAGGAACAGACCCATGGAAAGAAGGGCGAAATAAGTGCCCGTTCCACCCGTAATTCCGAGTTCCTCCTTGCTGTAGATTGCAAGATAATTGCTCAGAACGCCCCAGCAGAAACCGAACATGGCGATGTTGATGGCAAGGAGCCAGGCACGCGTCAGGAAGAAGCGGTCGAGAGAAAGCTTCTCCTTGTTCTTAACGATTTCCTTTTCGGGGAGGCGGATGGTTCCTGCAATCACAACTGAGGCTATCGCCACGATGAAAGCTATCCAGAAGAGAATCATGTAACTGTCTACCGCATTATGGAGATAGATTCCGATGGATGGAGCAATTGCCATGGCAAAATTGTTGCTCAGTCCGTAGAGTCCGATTCCTTCATTTCTCCTACTTGCCGGAAGAACGTCGATGGCGCAGGTGCTGTTGGCAACCGTTACTGCTCCGAATGGACCTCCGTGCAAGGTTCTGCAGATGGCAAACATCAGGATGGTGCTGGCTGCAATATAGCCGGCAAAGAAGATGGCGAAGGCCGAGAGACAGACCATCAGAACCTTCTTGCGCGAAAAGCTGTCAACCACATATCCGCTGAACGGACGAATGATGAGGGCGGCAACCGTATAGCCGCTCAGCACAATTCCAATCACATCTTTCGTGGCTCCAAAATTTTCGCTCAGATAGAGAGGGAGCAAAGGTGTGAGCAGATAGAAGGCGAAATACAACAGAAAGTTGGTAGTCATCACCTTGATGTAGTTTGTATTCCAAAGTTTCTCTTTCATCATTTTTTAGAGTTTATCCTCACTTTTAGAGTTTGTCCTCATTATTAGAGTTTGTCCGCCAGCCAGGCGTCGATGAGTTTTCGGGCGATGGAAAGTTTCTCTGGGAGAATAGGGAGATTCTCTTTCGTGAACCATTTACCACGAGAGAGTTCTTCTTTCTGAAGATGAATTTCTCCATCTACATATTCTGCCGAGAAGCCAATCATCAGACCGCTCGGATAAGGCCAAGGCTGGGAACCGAAATATTTCAAGTTCTTGATAGTCAGACCGGTTTCTTCCATTACTTCACGATGAACCGCCTCTTCCAGATTCTCGCCAGTCTCTACGAAACCAGCCACGAGACTGTCGAAATTTCCCTTGAAATTGCGAGCGTGTACCAGCAAGACCTGATCATCTTTCTTAATCAGAACGATGATGGCTGTGGCAAGCGAAGGCCAGACCTGTTTGCCGCATTCTGTACATTTCTTACTGATGTCGGTTGCCATTTTCATCGGAGCTCCGCAAACGCCGCAGAATTGGGTATTCATGTCCCAATAGTTGAGTTCCTGACACTTTCCTGCTTTCTGGTAAAGGGCGGAAGAGAGTTTGTAGAAACTAGGGCGCAAGCCGCACATTTCGTACTTCGGATTGCCGGTAACAGGCTCAGGAATGGTGAAGGTCTTCACCTCTGTTCCGTCTTCCATCGGAGTAATGTTGAGAATGTGAGTCCAAGGCTTTGTTGGGATTGGACTCTCTTCTGAACAAGGAATCGTATAGGTTCCGTCTTCTTTCTTTTCGAGCAAGAGATCAGTCTTACAAAATATAAACCAATACTTCATTCTTTATTTTGAACTTATTTACTTTTTTGCTTTGAACTTTATAATATGCTTTTCCAGAAGCGTTCCGAGGAACTATTTCTTCTTACCGAACAGCAATTCGAAATCGCGCTGGGCAGCTGGCTTAGTCCATGCTTCCGGCACAAACTTCCAGTTGTTGTTTGGTTTTGCATCAACCGTTCCCATCTTTTCAATTTCTTCCATCAGATAGTAGCGCTGGTCGAGCTTGCTGCGGTAGATGATTCGGCTGTCAAGACTGTCTTTCGGGATTCCGGCACCCTTGGTAAGGAGTTCGCCGCCGCCATTTCCACGATAGCTGTTAACGGCTACCTTGTACCATTTTTTCTCATCGAAAGGTTCGCCGTTGCTCATGCGTAGAATCTTCACCTTCTCGCCATCTGGCTTCGTTACGTCAACTTCGTAATCGATTCCCGCAGCACTATCAAAGTTGAACGAGAGATTCTTGAAACCGAGGCGTTGCTGGTCGCCAACGGTCTTCTCATCGAGCAGCAGGAGATGGTCGTCCGGGCTCTTCATGGTGTTCACCCAGAGGTCGTAACTCATTTCCAGATGCTTTCTGATTTCTTCGCCCGTCATGCGCATTACGTAGAGCTGATTCTCGTATTTATAGAGATTGAACATGTCGCTCACACAGATTGGGCCGGCTTTCAGAACCGCGTTGAACTGAAGGGGAGCGTTGAACGAAATGTCGGCTTTTGTAATCTGCAACTGGAGGTTGAGGATGAAATCGTTGAAGGCAGAACTGTCGAAGAACTGGTCGCGGCTGTAGATGGTAGTCTTGAAGTTGCCAATCTGCTTGCCCACATATTTCTTTACTTCTGCAATCTGAGGTTCGAAAGTCTTCATGAAATCCTCGTCGATAGGACAATCTGTCACATCCACAATCTTGCCTGTCACCTTTTTGTCAGTTACTACCAGCTGCTTCTTTCCGTTCACCTTTTTCTTGTTGAGGGTGAGGGTTATTTCAGCATCAGCCACGCTAATGGCGTTGTTGGCAGGATCCAGGCAAACCACCTGCTTTCCATCAGTATTGGTTACGGTTTCGTTGTCGCGCGTATGGTCGTGGCCGAAGAGAATGAGGTCGAAGCCCGGCACTTCTTTTGCCACCTTGATAGAGGCGTCTTCATCATATTCGGCAGTCTGAATGCCTCCGTCTTTTCCGCTGTGGAAGAGGCCGATGATAACATCCGGTTTTTCATTCTCCTGGAGATACTTCACCCATTTGCGGGCGTTTGTTACCATATTTTCAAATTTCAGTCCGCTCCAGAGATTCTCCGTGAGCCAGTTTGGAATGGCAGGAGTAATCATTCCCAAGACAGCCACCTTCACGCCTTCGCGGTTCAGGATGAGATAAGGCTTAACGTATGGCTCGCCTGTAGAAGTGCTGATGATGTTGGAACCAAGAACTGGGCAGTTGAGTTCTTTTATCCATTTGTCGTAAACTGGATGACCCGTTTCAACATCATGATTGCCAAACACTTGCGCATCATACTTCATGTAGTTGACCACATCGGCAGCCACGTTTCTAGCCTCTGTGTTTACATAATTATAATAATAACAGGTAGGCTGTCCCTGCAGAATATCGCCATTCTCCAAGAGGATGAGGTTATCCTTGTAGTCTTTTCGCAAATTATTGACGTAGGAAGAAACGCGCGCCAAGGTTCCTGCTTTTGGCTTACGGTTGATGAAATCGTAAGGGAAGAAAGAGCCGTGCACATCGCTTGTCTCTATCACTCTCAGTTTTACGGTACGTTGTTGTGCCATCGCTTGTGAATTGAAAGTTAGCGCCAGAAGAAGCGCAGCAAATAATTGTTTCATATTAATTAATGTATATCTTTTGAGTAATGAAAGCCCATCAGTTGAGCTCTGTTTCTTATTTTCTCTGCAAAAGTACAAAAAAGAACTTAAATAGGCATACTTTTTGTTGGATATTTTTTAAAAACTAAAAAATAGGAGGTTTTATAATATGGCATTTGTTGATTATTACAAGATTCTCGGCGTAGACAAGAACATTCCGCAGAAGGATGTGAGAGCTGCGTATCGTAAACGTGCAAAACAGTTTCACCCAGATTTGCACCCTAACGACCCGAAGGCGAAGGCTAAGTTCCAGGCGCTGAACGAGGCGTATGAGGTGATTTCTGACCCAGATAAGCGTGCTAAATACGACCAGTATGGCGAACAATGGAAGAATGCTGATGCATTCGGCGGTTTCGGCGGAGCTGGTGGCGCAGGCGGTTCCGGAAGCTATGGTGGAGCCGGTGGAAATCCATTCGAGGGTTTCGACTTCAGCCAGTTTGGCGGAGGCGGAGGTTTCTCCAGCTTCTTCGAAAATCTCTTCGGAGGTCGTGGCAGAAGCCAGCAGTCTGCTGATGGATTCGGTTCCGGCAATTTTGGCGGTTTTAATGGTTCTGACGGTTATGGTAGCGGCTTTAATGGGGCTGGCTACGGAGCTGGTGCTGATTTCGGTACTGGTGGTTGTGGCGGCGGTTGCGGCCAGAATGGTCGTGCCAATAACGGCGAAATGAACATGAATGTGAATATCGACCTTTATACGGCTCTGCTGGGCGGCGAAGGAATCATTAAATTGAGTAATGGTTCTAAAATCAAACTGAAGATTAAGCCGGAAACGCAGAATGGCACGAAGGTTCGTGTTCGCGGAAAAGGATACGACCGAGGTGACGGAACCTTTGGCGACCTGATGATTACTTACAACGTGAAGTTGCCAACCGGGTTGAATGATAAGCAGAAAGATTTGCTCCGTCAGATGAAGGATGCAAAGTAATTTCTAAAAGAAGGGAACGGGTTCTCGGACATGAGACCTTTCCCGAAACATGAAGGTAAAAAGAAACGCCCTGCAAGAAGGGAACATTCAGAAATGAAGTTCCTGGTCTTGCAGGGCGTTTTTTTATTCTATTTAATCTTGCAGGGCGTTTTTTATTCTATTCTGCGGCATTAATCTTCGACATGTTGAACGCAGAAATCTTGCCGTCTGGCGAAACGGTTGCGTTGATTTTGAAATGGTTGGTTTTCTTAGTACCATCGGTAAGCTGAACTTCCTCACGTGCTGAGAACTGAACCTGATATTCATAATCTTCGTCACCCACCTCGCGCTTCTTAATCTTATAATCGTTTGTGAGGAACCAGTTCAGGTTGGTCACATCTTCCTTATAAAGCTTATTCATAAAGGTAACAACATCTGCCTTGGTAGCAGAATTCTTACCCAGAAGCGAAGAGAGAATGTCCTCGCATGAAGCCTGCAAACCATCAGCATCGCGGGTATTGATGCTTTGGAAGAAATGGCGGAACAGACTGCTTACCATATCTTTCTCTTCTGGCTGCAAATCTCTGCTCTTGGCTTTCTTCATCGCATTCTCAGCCTCTTCGATATGGGAACCGTTAGCATGAGCGGCGAGATAAGCTTGGTAAGCTTCTACATTATCAGCATTCTTGGCCACATTCCAGTCGATGGAATCTATCTTGTTCAAAACTTCCTGCTTGTGCGGACTGTCTGGGTATTTGTCGAGATAAGCCTGCAGGGCCTCTTTCGAACCGCTTACTACGGCGTTGGTCCAGTCCTGATCCGTCTGTTTCAGAAGTTCGAGGTGAGCCATGATGGAATCACGATGCGCCTCGTCAGCATCTTTGTAAGTATCTAGGTAACTCTGCAGAACCATCGGGTCGCTACTCTGCATCGCATACTCGTAAGCTTCCAGTTCCTTATTCTTATTGGCGCTATCATAGAAATAGTAGAAAATGCCACAAACGAGGAAGGCGAAAATCAGAGAGATGATGATGACGCCACGGTTGCTTTTTTTCTTTTCCTGGGTTCCCTCGCCGTTTCCGCCGTTCTGAGAATTAGATTGCTGTGGGCGAACCGGAGGAACGGGTGGAGTAGGAGGTGTTGCTGTTCTGACAGGTGTCTGAGGACGAGCCTGCTGCCTGAGAGCGTCCTGTCTGAGAGCGTCCTGACGGCGGATTTCTTCTTGTCTGATTGCTTTCTGTCTGGCTGCGTTTTCTGCTTCTTGCTGCTGAGTCATAGAAGCCTGGCTGGCAGGAGTCTGCTGGCTCATTCCTGTCGGAGGCGTCATTCTTGTGAGCGAAGGATTCAGCTCATGGCAGTTAGGACACATTTCCAGGTTGCTGAAATAAATCTCGCCACAATTTGGGCATTTGGTAATTTTGCCTGCTATTTCTACTCCGCAACTAGGGCAGGTAGGTGCTTTATCGCTAATTTGGCGTCCGCATTCCGGACATTTTATAATTGCCATAATTCTATTTTGTGTTTATTAATTTACTTATATAATTCATGCTTCTCTACTTCCAGACCTTATCCACTCTTTACCTTGAAGCTAATCATAAAGTTCCAAGTTCAGGGTTCCAAGTACTATCGATGTCTGAATCTGATTTCCCTGAGCTTGTGGCGCCCCATGAAACGGCTTTTGTCAACATAGCCGTTTATTCCGTTGAGTCTGCCCTTACCCGTATATTGCCACATTTCGAAATCTCTACCATCGCGCAATACAGGGATGCGCTTCGTATACTGGGCAATCATCAGCTTGTAGCTGTCTAGCTTGCCCAGAAGATAGTTGTCATAGAAATTGGCTCCCGTATAGATGAGGGGTTTCTGCTTATATGCTTTCTCTACGAGATGCAGAAACTTGAAGAGCGAATCGCAGAATTCTTCTGTATTCATGCCGCTTTTCGTCTCCACATCAATCATAGGCAAGAGGTCCTGATCTCCCGGACGGCATTGGGCCTTGAAATTTTCCAGCTGCGTCTGCTGTGGGATGCGGGGTCTGTAGAAATGATAAGAACCTACTTTCATTCCGTAGCGATGAGCCAGGTCGATATTCTTCTTGTATTTGCTGTCGATGTTGGTTCCGCCCTCGGTAGCTTTCAGATAAACGTAAGCCATCTTAGAGTTGTCGCCCACGGTTTCCCAGAACACGTTGCCCTGATAATGACTCAAGTCGATGCCGTGAACGTGCCGACAAGTGTCTTCGCATTGCACCTGGGCATGGGCTCCCAAGGCAATAATGGATGCTATAATAGAGATAAATAATTTTTTCATAGATGCAAAGATACGAAAATCAGATGAAAATCGTACTACTAAGAGATTAATTTTATAGATATTTTACTCTTCGTCCTGATGAATCCCAGATTAACCCCTTCAATCCTTACTGAAATTTACTCTTCAATCTCAGATAATGAACGGAAGAAATTGTTCATGAAATTGCTCATGGTTTCTATCGGAGCGTATTGCAGATAGCGCATGCTGCGGCGCAGATTCTTGCGCATGGTTCCCCCCGTGGTGCGTACAAAGCCGCTGCTGGTCTGCTCAAACTGAATGGCCTGCTGGTCCATGATATTATAGTAGAGCGAACGGAGCGTCAGTTTGTAGGCGCCTCTTTCTATGTGATGAACGAACGGGATTTCGTCCTGTTCGAAATCGAAGAAGGTGATGAGCACGCTTCCTTCCAGCTGGGCGATGCGCTGGATGCGGAGCTTGGCAAGCCACTTCTCCAGTTTCACGAAATCTACCTTGTCGCCTCGGGTTCTCAGGTAGTCTCCCAACTGGATGATTCCTCTGAGATTGATTCCGTTAGCCAACATTCCATTTACGTTTGCCACGATGATGCGCAGCAAATAAATGGTCTCGATAGAGGTATCGATGGCGTGGCGTTCATCTTCCTGAATCTTGCTGAGCCGTCGGTTCAGAAAACCGTTGTTCATCTTCACCTCTCCGGCAGGAACATCATTCACGTTCTTGAGCATCTGAGCTATCTTTTTCTTCTTAAAGGTAGTCATCGGTTCCATTTCTTCCTTGATGCCGAAGTTGTCGGCACGGAGCTTAGTAAAAAGGTTGCGCTGAAGAAAATTCATATGCCTTGTTCTTATTAATAGTCAATAATAAAGTTTTGTTCTTCCTGTCAAGAAATCTCTAACGCAGAAGGAGACCCTCCTCTGATTTTTAGAAGTCTTCCTAACTGTATCTCTTAGGATAGCGCAAGAGGATGGCCAGCAGGGCTGCCACACCTATCGCCAGCGGATAGTAGAGATAAGGAAGAATGTCCATCGGACTGAGATTGGCCAGACCGGCTGCCAGGAGCATCTGCACGCCATAAGGAATCAATCCCTGAACCATGCATGAGAAGGTGTCGAGAATGCTGGCTGCCTTGCGGTTGTCTACGCCAAACCGGTCGCCTATCTTTTTTGAAATATTTCCTACTGTCAGAATCGCTACCGTATTATTTGCCGTACAGATGTTTACCATCGAAACGAGGGCGGCGATAGAAAGTTCGGCTCCACGCTTGCTGTTTACGTGGGCTGTAATCTTGTTGATGATGAAATCGATTCCGCCGTTTTCGCGGATGATTTCGAGCATACCACCTGCCATCATGGCGATGATAATGAGTTCGCCCATGCCGATAATGCCGTTGCCCATGGCTGAGAACCAGCCAAAGAGGTCGTAGCTTCCGGAGGCACCCAGAAGATGACTGCCTATGCCGATGGCGCCACAGAGTAGGGTGCCCAGAGTGAGAACAGCCATTACATTCATGCCGGCAATAGCGGTAATGAGGACGGTGAGGTAAGGCAATACTTTCATGTATTCTACCTCGTTGATGTGGGTTGGGGCCTGAAGACCGACTCCCATGACAGAATAGGCGATGAGTACGAGTACGGCGGCCGGAACCACAATCATGGAGTTGACCTTGAACTTATCGCTCATCTTGCAGTTCTGCGTCTGCGTAGCAACAACTGTCGTATCGGAGATGAACGAGAGGTTGTCGCCGAAATAAGCGCCACCTACGATGATGGCGGTCATCATGCCTACGTTAGCATCCATCGAGTGGGCCAGTCCGGCGGCTATCGGAACCAGAGCCACTACGGTTCCTACACTTGTTCCGATGGATACGGAGATAAAGCAGGCAGCCAGGAAGAGTCCTGGCAGAATCATGCTGGCTGGCAGGATGCTGAGCGCCAGGTTGACGGTTGCATCAACGGCTCCCATCGCCTTGGCTGATGCGGCAAACGAGCCAGCCAGCACGTAAATCCAGAGCATGAGCATCAGGTTGTTGGCGCCGGCACCCTTGCTGTATGTGTCCACTCGTTTCCTGACAGGCATTCCGCCGGAAATAGCCACGGCATAAATGCTCGAAATCATGAACGCTACTGTGAGCGAGAGGCTGGTGTCCTGATGGCTGCTGTCTACCGAATATACGGTAAAAGCCACGATGAGGACAATCAGCAAAAATAATGGCGACAACGCCAGCAAACCTTTTTTATTACTCATACTTCTTTTTTCTTTTTAATTAAAGAGTTACTCCATTCTTGAAGATGGAGATTTCACGATAGCCATTATACTCGTTGCGAGCCTCCTCGCCACTTGCTACGGCTATAATCTTATCAATAAACTTGCTTACCAAGTCTTTCATTTCTACACCTTCTACCAGAGCGCCGGCGTTGAAGTCAATCCAGTTTGGCTTGTTCTTGGCCAGATTGCTGTTGGTAGAAATCTTCATCGTTGGCACGAAGGTTCCGAATGGGGTTCCGCGACCTGTGGTGAAGAGAACGAGCTGGCAACCTGCTGAAGCCAGAGCTGTGGCTGCAACAAGGTCGTTACCTGGAGCAGAAAGCAGGTTCAAACCGGTTGTCTCCAGACGGTCGCCATACTGGAGCACGCCGCTTACCGGAGCACGGCCGCACTTCTGGGTGCAACCCAAAGCCTTATCTTCGAGGGTTGAGATACCACCAGCCTTGTTACCTGGAGAAGGGTTCTCGCCAACCGGTTCACCATGGCTCAGGAAGTACTCCTTGAAGTCGTTAATCAGGTGAACGGTCTTGTCGAAGAGTTCCTTATTTTCGCAACGGTTCATCAGAATGGTTTCTGCGCCAAACATTTCCGGTACCTCTGTCAGGATGCTTGTACCGCCCTGAGCTACGAGCCAGTCGCTAAATTCACCTACCAATGGGTTGGCTGTAATTCCGCTGAAGCCGTCAGAACCGCCACACTTCAAACCTACGCGCAGTTTGCTTACCGGAACTTCCTCGCGCTTGTCTTCCTTAGCCAGGGCATAGAGGTTGCGCAGAATCTTCATGCCTTCCTCTAGCTCATCGCCTTCAACCTTCTGTGTTACAAGAAGTTTGATGCGGTCGTGATCATAGTCGCCAAGCATCTTCATGAAATCATCTGGCTGGTTGTTCTCGCAGCCGAGCGAGAGAACGAGCACGGCACCTGCGTTTGGATGCAGACAGATATCGCGAAGCACCTTGCGGGTATTCTCATGGTCACCCGAGAGCTGTGAGCAACCGAAGTTGTGGTGCCATGCGTGGATGGCGTCGATGCCTTCGCAGCCTGTTTCTTTCTTGAGGAGTTCTACCAGTTTCTCAGCCACGCCGTTAACGCAGCCCACGGTAGGAACTACCCATACTTCGTTTCTTACGCCTACTTCGCCATTCTTGCGAACGTAGCCCATGAAGGTGCGGTTTTCCTTAGCGATGTTCAACTGCTCCTCTACCGGGTTGTAGGTATATTCGAGTGTACCTGCCAGATTGGTCTTGAGGTTGTTCTCGTTAACCCATTCGCCCGCCTTGAGGCTGGTCTTTGCGTGACCGATAGGGTAGCCATACTTCAGGATGTCTGTACCCTCGGCAGCATCGTTGATGAGCACCTTGTGTCCTGCAGGAGTATCCTGCAATAATGTGATGGTCTTGCCATCTACTTCAATCGTTTCACCCTTCTTCATAGGGCGCAAGCAAACCACTACCGAGTCGGCAGGGTTAATCTTGATAAAACTTGATTGTTCCATACGTAGTCTGTCTTTTATTTATTGTTTATAATTTATAATGTTCCTGTATGAATTGTCTTCCATGCGGAAACCCTGTTCTGCCCGATAGCCTTAGAGCTGGGTTCTGCGATAGAAATCTACGTTTTCCTTCATCAGCAGCTCGATAGGCATATAGTTTACCGGCGTAACTTTCTTCTTCAGCACGATGGCCTGGAAGAGCGTGTCTACGCAGGAGTAACCCTGCATGTAGGCGTGCTGGGCGATGAGGAAGGAGATGCTTCCTTCGCGCAGACAGCGGGCATTTTTCTCTACCATATCATAGCCCATGATCTGAACGTCGCGGCGGTTGGTTTTCAGCAGGAAGTCGCCCACGATGTGCGCCTTCGAAGTCATGGTGATGCAATGGTGGATGTTCGGATGCTCGGCAAAGAACTTCTCCAGCATTTTGACGAATTCTGCACGTGTGCCGCTCAACGGCAGGTCGAGCATGGTAATCTTCACGTTAGGGAAGTGATCGTGCATGTAATGGCGGAATCCTACCTCTCGGTTATCCTGCTGCTTGCTGACCACTCTTCCGTCTTTGGTTTGCCTCATGAGCAGGATTTCATCTTCCTTTGCGGCAAGCATCATCAGCATCTTGGCTGAGAAGAACCCCGAACAGAACGAATCCTGGCCGAAGAAAGAGAGCGGACGCAGATCGGGCATGTAGGAGTCGAGCAGGATGAATGGGATGCTTTTGTGATGCAACGCCTCGGTAAACTCGCGGGTTACATCGAGCGATGAAGGCACCACGATAACTCCTTCCGGACTGGCCTCAAGAATCTTGTTGCCTTCTTCGCGGAACGATTCCTCGGTGGAACGCTCATAGAAACGAATCTCTACATCGATATGGAAGTCACGTCGGGTATCTTCACATTTTTTTGCGCCTTCCTCTATTTCCTCCCAGTAAGCCTCCGATTCATGTTTCGGAATCAGTAGGTAGAAGGTATAGGATTTGTTGTAAGCCAGAGCGCTGGCGTACACATTAGGCTGATAATTCATTTCCTTGAGGGCTTTCTCGACCTTGTCGCGTGCAGGTTTCGACACGTTTGGACGGTCGTGCAGAACTCGGTCTACGGTTCCAACGGATACGCCAGCTCTCTCGGCAATATCCTTGATTCTGATTTTTTCGGCCATTGTTTTTTAGCATTACGGGTCTGGTTGCCTCGCGTGTACTTATTATATAAGGAGCCTCTCCTGGGGGCTACGATAGATAAAACGTCGCAGGTACTTCCAAGCTGTGCACAGACCACAATTAGTATTAAGCAATTCTGTTGTGTGCGACCACAAGTACGAATTTTGCCGCAAATATACAACAATTTTTTGAATTGTGCGAAGACACAGCAACTTTTTTGCACGAAAAACAAAAAAAAATGCGATTTTATTTCGTTATTCGAGAAATTATGGTTATTTTTGCCCTCGAAATTGAACGACAACTGATAATTGAACTTCATTTCTCTACTGAAAAGTGGAATTTAATTTGTTACTCATAACAAACAAAATAAAAACAAAAAAATTAAAACTATCAAACATGGCAAAAATTGTAACATTAGGCGAGATCATGCTTCGTTTATCACCAGAAGGCAATGATCGTTTCATTCAGAGTGAATCACTTCGCATCATCCCTGGTGGTGGTGAGGCTAACGTAGCTGTAAGCTTGGCTAACTATGGTCATGATGCTTACTTCGTATCTAAACTCCCTAAGCACGAGATCGGTCAGATTGCTGTCAACGGTCTCCGTCGTTACGGCGTTAATACAGAGTTCATCGCTCGTGGTGGCGACCGCGTAGGTCTCTACTATGCCGAGACTGGTGCTTCTATGCGCCCATCCAAGGTAATCTACGACCGTGCACACAGCGCAATTGCTGAGGCAGATCCATCTGATTTCGATTTCGACAAGATTATGGAGGGTGCCCAGTGGTTCCATTGGAGCGGTATTACTCCAGCTATCAGCGACAAGGCTGCTGAGCTTACCAAGTTGGCTTGTGAGGCTGCTAAGCGTCACGGCGTAACTGTTTCTGTTGACCTCAACTTCCGCAAGAAGCTCTGGACTTCAGAGAAGGCTATCTCTGTTATGCGTCCTCTGATGAAGTATGTTGATGTTTGTATCGGTAATGAGGAAGATGCTCAGCTCTGCCTGGGCTTCAAGCCAGATGCTGACGTAGAGGGCGGTAAGACTGATGCTGAGGGTTACTACGGAATCTTCAAGGGCATGATGGAGGAGTTCGGATTCAAGTATGTTGTTTCTACTCTCCGCGAATCTCTCTCTGCTACACATAACGGCTGGAAGGCTCTTATCTATGATGGTAAGGAGTTCTATCAGAGCAAGCACTACGACATCAACCCTATCATCGACCGCGTTGGTGGTGGCGACTCTTTCTCTGGTGGTCTGATCCACGGTCTTCTTACTAAGGAGACTCAGGGCGAGGCTCTTGAGTTTGCGGTAGCTGCTTCTGCTTTGAAGCATACTATCCCTGGCGACTTCAACCTGGTATCTGCTGACGAGGTAGAGAGCCTGGCTGGCGGTAACGCTAATGGTCGAGTTCAGAGATAATTATAGTTTAAAGTTTATAGTTTATAGTTGATAGTTTATAGGCAGTCTTGCTTACGGCGTAGCTCTTATAAACTATAAACTATTCATTATTAATTCATATAAGATAATGGCAAAGTTTAGCAAAATGCAGGTTATGGCAGCCATGAAAGAGACTGGTATGGTACCTGTTTTCTTCAACAAGGATGTTGAAATCTGCAAGAACGTCATCAAGGCTTGTTACGAGGGTGGCGTACGTGTTTTCGAGTTTACTAACCGTGGTGACTTCGCTCACGAGATTTTCGGAGAGTTGGTAAAGTGGGCCGACAAGGCTTGCCCTGAGATGATCTTGGGTGCAGGTACAGTTGTTGATGCCGGTACAGCTTCTCTCTATCTCCAGCTCGGCGCTAACTTCATCGTAGGTCCTAACTTCAACCCAGATATTGCTCCAGTTTGCAACCGTCGTCTGGTTCCTTATTCACCAGGTTGCGGTTCTGTAACTGAAATCAATAATGCTCAGGCTGCCGGTTGCGACGTAACTAAGGTATTCCCAGCAGGTAACGTAGGCGGTCCTTCATTCGTCAAGAACGTAATGGCACCTTTGCGTTGGAGCAACATCATGGTAACAGGTGCCGTAGAGCCAACAGAGGAGAATCTTACTCCTTGGATCAAGGCTGGCGTTCTCTGCGTAGGTATGGGCTCTAAGCTCTTCCCTAAGGAGACTGTTGCTGCTGGCGACTGGGCTGCCATCACAGCCAAGTGTCAGGAGGCTCTCGGTTACATCGCGAAGGCTCGCGCTTAATTTAGAGACTATTTTTCATCTAGATGCAAATTTCAGCATCTTTCTTTTTCATGTCGCCATCATCACTTCTGGTGGTGGCGACTCTTTTTCTTTCAGCTTGTTCTCCTGCGAATAAGGCAAGGGTAGATGAGCTGAACGAGCAATCCTATGCTTATCATTATCGCAACCTCGATTCAACTAAAGTGCTGGCTGAGAGGGCTTTGAAGCTTTCAGAAGATTATTCCTCAGGCCGTGCTGAAGCCTATAACAACCTTGCCTTTGTCTGTATAGCCAAGATGGATTACAAGGGTGCCAAGGGATGGCTGAGGAAAGTTGAAGAGGAGAGCGATAATCAGATAGAACTCGCTATTGCCGATGTTCAGAACATGCGACTCTGCCAGAGAGAATCGCACAACAAAGATTTTTATGCTTATCGCGAAAAGGCGATGAGGCGTTTGCGCAGAATTCGCGAAGAGGTGAATTCCATGCCCCCGAGAGAAAGCAAACGCGTGATTTATGCGAAATCTGAATTCAGTATTGTTGCCGCCACCTATTTTTATTATGTGGGCTTAGACGAGCCGATGCTTCAGGAGCTTAACCGTCTGGACCCAGATGAGCTGGAACAGGATTCGGCACAATATCTCAACTATCTTTATAATATAGGTTCGGGCGGAGCTATCGTCAAGGAAACCGAAAACGAAATCAATCAGGCGGAATTTGACCGGCTGATCAGCTGCTACATGCTGGCTAGCGACCCTGCCCATCCTTATCCTTACTGGCAGGCTAACGCCCTGCAATCTATTAGCGAGCACCTCAGAAAAGGAGAGGTGAGCGATTTCCTCATACGCAACAACCTGCCTGCCTTCCAGTATCTCAACATCGAGCAGATGCCAAACAATCTGCTGGCAGGCAACTTTGCCCAGCGTGCCCTCAACATCTTTTCGAGCTACGGAGATGTTTATCAGACTGCCGGAGCCAACCGTACGCTGGCTGAATGTTTCTGGGATATCCATGATTATTCTTCGGCGCTCGACTGCCTGAATCATGCCCTGAACGACAACAAGGCGATAGAGCAGGCACCCGATCTCGTAGCGTCGATACGTGAAAGACTCTGCCTGGTTTATTCGGCTATAGACGATAAGCAGCAGAGCGATTACAACCGCAATATCTATCTGGATTTGCAGGACCGTTCGCGTCAGGATCGCCAGCTTGAAGCACGTGCGGCTGCGCTCGACGAAAACGCCCGGCAGCTCAACCTGATGATTGCTGCCGTGGTGGCGATGATTGTGCTCGTGGTGGTTCTGCTCTACGTTTTCGACCACATGAAACGCAAGAAGATGAAGAACCAGTCGATGGATGAACTGCTTGCACCTTTGCGTGAGTGGAGCGAGAATAACACTAAGAAAATCAAAGAATTAAAAGATAAGCAGGAGGAAGTTCAGGATGAACTGAACGTAACCCGACTGCACATCGAAGAAAACAAGAAACGCAATCTGGAACAAAGGGCTAAGATTTCGCTCGTAAACAGCATTACGCCTTTCATCGACCGCATGATTCACGAGGTAAACCGACTCTCCGAAGGGGGCGAAAGCGATGAGGTGCGGCAGGAACGTTACCAGTATATCGCCGAACTCACGGATAAGATTAACCAATATAACAACGTGCTTACGGAGTGGATTCAGATGCGCCAGGGCTCACTCAACCTGCGTATCGAAAGTTTCCCGCTCCAGCAGCTTTTCGATATTGTAAGCAAGGGCAAGATGAGCTTCCAGATGCAGGGCGTGAAACTCGATGTAGAACCTACAGATGCCGTGGTCAAGGCCGACCGCATCCTTACGCTCTTCATGATCAATACCATAGCCGATAACGCCCGCAAGTTTACACCTGAAGGCGGAAAGGTAACCATTAGCGCCAAGGTTTCTGACTTAGTGGAAATCAGCATCTCAGATACCGGAAAGGGTATGGACGAGGAGCAGCTGGCGCATGTCTTCGACCGGACCTATACGGGCGGTCACGGCTTCGGACTGCTCAACTGCAAGGGCATCATCGAGAAATATAAGAAGGTGAGTTCGCTCTTTGCCGGCTGTCAGATTAAGGCAGAAAGCAAGTTGGGCGAGGGGAGCCGCTTCAGTTTCCGTCTGCCTAAAGGCATCGCCCGCCGAACCCATCAGCTGCTGGGCATCTTCATCATGCTCTTCGTGCTGCTGTCGGCTTCGGTCCAGCCTTGTGAGGCAAAGAAGACCAACGGCATCCGCCAGCGCCACAATCATCTCAAGACGAACGTAGATGCCAATCTCCAGCGTGCCGACGATTTTGCAGATAGCGCCTACTTCAGCAATATCAACCGTACCTACCAGCGTACCCTGGCCTTTGCCGATTCTTCGCGCCATTATCTCAACGCGTTCTATCTGTCGAAATATCCCGACGGCAAGTATCTCATGGTGGCTCATCCGGAGGTGGGAATGGCGGCAGAACTCTTCTGGATACGCTCCGGACTGCCAACCAATTATCACGTCATCCTGGACCTGAGAAACGAGTGTGCCGTGGCTGCCCTGGCGTTGCACCAATGGTCGCTCTACCAAAGCAACAACAAGGTTTATACCCAACTGTTCCGCGAGATAAGTGCTGATAATACGCTCGATAATTACGTGCACACGATGCAGCAGAGCGAGAACTCGAAGACCGTGGCCGTGGTGCTGCTCATCCTGTTGCTGCTGCAGTTGCCGCTGGCTTATTATCTGCTCTATTACCGCCACGTGCTGAGCTACCGGTTTGCCATGATTGAACAGACCAAGGCTAAGCGAACCGACGAGGCTGAGCAGGAATCCCTGAAACTGGAGCTGCTGACCGATGAGCTGCATAGGGCAGAATATGAGAACGATAAGCTTCATATCTCCAATTCCGTGCTCGACAACTGTCTGTCTACGCTCAAGCACGAAACGATGTATTATCCGTCGCGCATCCGCCAGCTTATCGATTCGCAGCCCGATGATGTAGATTCGCTCAAGGAACTGGTAGATTATTATAAATCGCTCTATTCTCTGCTCAGCGCCCAGGCGATGGAGCAGGTAGAAGGCAACATCAAGGCGGATGATTTCCTGAACCGCTATCTTGTTTCTCTGATGCGCGGCAATTCCAAGGATTACCATACCGGAGTGGCTGAGATTCCGGGTACTGCCTACGTGAGATATTGGATTGACCAGCAGGATGTGGCCTATGATGCTGCGCTCCATGCCCAGCTCTTCACCCCTCTGACGGGCGATTTGCGCTATCTCCTGTGCCGGCAGATTGTGAGGGAACTGGGCGAGATTACCAATCTGCGCGGCTGCGGCATCAAGGCCTGCCAGAGCGATAAGGGTTGCCTCAGGATAGAGGCCGTGCTGCCGGCACGCATCAAATGGAAAAGTTTAAAGTCATAAGAAAATAAAAATATCAGAAAATGGAAAATTTTAAAGTCATCATAGTAGAAGACGTGCCCCTGGAACTGAAGGGCACAGAGGGTATCTTCAAGAATGATATTCCCGAGGCTGAAATCATCGGTACTGCCGAGAGCGAAATAGCCTATTGGAAACTCATCAAGCAGCAGTTGCCTGATCTGGTTCTGCTCGACCTCGGACTGGGCGGTTCCACCACGGTAGGCGTAGAAATCTGCCGCCAGACCAAGGAGCAGTATCCTGACGTGAAGGTGCTCATCTTTACAGGAGAAATTCTGAACGAAAAACTCTGGGTAGATGTGCTCGATGCGGGCTGCGACGGCATCATTCTGAAGAGTGGCGAACTCCTTACGCGTGGCGATGTGGCGAGCTGCATGGGAGGTAAGAAACTGGTGTTCAACCAGCCTATCCTTCAGAAGATAGTAGACCGTTTCAAGCGGAGCGTAAACAGCCAGCTGATGCGTCAGGAGGCTCTGGTGAATTATGAGATTGATGAGTATGACGAGCGTTTCCTGCGCCATCTTGCGCTGGGTTACACCAAGGAGCAGATTACCAACCTGCGCGGAATGCCTTTCGGCGTAAAGAGTCTGGAGAAGCGACAGGCAGAACTGGTTCAGAAACTCTTCCCTGACGGCAACCACGGCATGGGCATCAACGCCACCCGCCTGGTGGTAAAAGCCTGCGAGCTCCGCATCCTGGATATCGACCATCTGCAGGCAGATGAAGAATAATTCGTTTCAATAAGTGCTTTTTAAAGAATGTATAAGAAAGTATTGGCCTATCTGGCATTATCGTTGGGAATAGCCGAAGTAGTGGTGATTCTGGTTTCGTGGCTGCTTACAGCTGCGATGCCCGAGTCGTTCACCCATTCGCTTACCAGCCCCGAGGGCATCCGCTGGTTTATGGGCCATTTTGTAGACCATCTCACCTCTGTATGGCTCGTATGGCTGGTGCTCATCAGCATCACCATCGGGGTGGTAAAGCAGAGTAGGGTGCTCCATTTCGACCATACCCAGTATCGCCAACGCACGGCCTTGCGCCTGATGCTCATCGAGTTGTGCATCTCTGCAGGTATCATGCTGGCGCTCACACTCTTGCCCCATGCCATTCTGCTGAATGCCGTAGGAACCCTTTTTCCGGGTCCGTTCACGCATAGTCTCATTCCGTACATCTGTTTCTCGGTCATGGTGATGAGCATGAGTTACGGCATCATGAGCGAGAGCATCAAGGGCATCAGTCAGGTTTATGATGCGATGAATCAAGGCATCCGTCTCCTGTCGCCCTGCTTTCTTTTCTACATTCTCGTGATGCAGCTCTATACATCCATCCTCTATGTAATGGAGTAAAATAAGAGCCCCCGATGCTCGTTTCCTTGCATCAGGGGCTCTTTTCTTTCTGTGGTAAAATCAGGGATTCCTGTTCGGTTTTTCGGGGAGTTCGCTTACTCCAAGCCGTCTCCCTCATTACCGCCGGTGGTTCCGCCGCCTTCAGTATTTCCGCCGCCCGGGGTGTTATCCGAACCGCCGCCACCTGGGTTATTGTCTGGGTCTTCCACATCGCCCTTATCGTCGGAAGTAACGTTTTTCACCACCTTGCCGTTGCGGTCGTAACAGGTAATCTGGATGGAGGTTTCCTGCAGCTCGCGCTTGATGTCAACGCTTGGGGTGAAGATTACACGGCGGTTGGTAATCAGACTGGTAGCCACTTCGCTTACGGTAGGCACACTCTTGGCTCTTACGCCGAATCGCATGGTTCCCAATCCCGGAACGGCTACGGAATGGCCTTCGGTACACCACGCCTTGATAACCTCGCCTGCTGCATCCCAGCAAACCTGCATCACGCCCACGCTAACGCCGCTTCTGATAGCAGCCTCCTTGATAACCTTGCTCTCTGAGAGCTTGTTGTAAAGTTCGGTACCGAGGATGAATCTGTACTGACCCTTCATTTCGCCTACTTGGATAAGGGTCTCCTTTGCTTTCAAATTAATTGCCATAATCTTTTGAATTTTAAATTGTTATAAACTATCAACTGTTAACTCTATAAACTACCTGATGGTGATGGTTGGCACGTAGTAGGTAGAATCTACTTTGGTGGAGATGTTGTTCTCCTGATGTTGCCGCTGGTTCTTTCCGATTACGAGTCCTGCCGTGCAGGAGCTGGATAGGAAGGTGACGATGGCTGAGCAAATCGCCACGATGAGATACCGGATGAATGCCTTCATGTTCTGGTTCATGATTTTTTTTCTGCCCCCTGCTAAGTTTCGTTTTTTCCTCTTTCCTCAGATTTCTCTTAGAAGAAGTACTTTGCGAAACGACTCGTTTCGAGGCTTGGAGTCTTGTTTTCATTACTTTTGTTTTCTTCTGGAAAGCCTTGCCGTGAGAGAATCGTGGTTGTTCTCTTGTTTTCCTGTGCTTCCTCGTTCTCTTCTTCAGGCCTTTTTATTTTCCCAATTAGGGAGATATTTTTCTCCAACTGGGCAAGTGATTTTGCGCGCTTTCTGAATCACGATGCAAAGATACGAAATCCCGATTTATCAGGTGTGCGATAGCGTGCGATACCTTGCGATACCGGAACATTTTATCCCGGTTCCCCGAGGTTATCGATAATAGCCTTCACCTGCTTGGGCGTGAACGACTTGCAAGTCTTTTCATACCCCATCTCCTGCAATTCATCCCAGAGCGGTTGGCAACGGCGAATCCAACTCATGAGATGATTCACGGCCGTGCGTGGCATACTCTCGGGAAAGTACATCAGTCCCAGTTCCTTCTTCGTATACGTGCGGTTTATAAAATCTTCCATAATCTTAATTTTTTTATCATTTGTTTTTCGGCTCCTTGCTCCCGGAAGTTGCAGCAGCCCCTAAAAGATAGTATTCGCTGAAATCCTTGCAGCCCGGTGGCAACTGGTGGTGAACCAGCTGGGGGAGCATCTCCCTGAGTTGCATGAAGAGGCTTTCGCCCGGCACATCCTGATCAGGAAACATGTGGAATTCCACCTGATACAGTCTTCCGATATTCGTCAGCAGCTGCTTATCCTCGGGCTTGAGAAGCGTGGCAGAAGGGATGGCTATCGCCTTATGTCCGGCAGAAAGCATCGCCCAGCAATCGCTACATCCCTCCGTAATAAACAGCCTCTCGCCCGGTTTCAGTCTCTTCACAACCGGCAGGTTATAGATGCTGCATCTTGCGCCGTATGGGAACCGGAAGCGGGGAGCATCCTGCTCCTTTTCTTCGCCCGGACTTTTTTCTTCAGAAGAAACATTCCCCTCAGAAGAACAACCTCCCGATGAAGATTTTTTCTTCTTGTAATCCAGGTTTCGGTTCTGAATACCAATAAGCCGCCCATCGGTATCGAAGTAAGGAATCTGCAGCCAGTTGATGCCCTTCTTATCCGTCCATGAAGTCAGTCGGCACCAGTTCACCACTCTCCAGTCAATCTTCCTCTCCTCGAAGAGAAATCTTCTGGCCGCCTGGTTGAGCCAGGGATGTTCGAAGAACCTAGCATACCTGCTTGCATCGAAGGAAGATTTCCCCGAATTATCACCCGAAGAAGAATCACCGGATGAAGAGCCCGAAGAAAAACCACCGGATGAAGAGCCCGAAGAAGCCCCTCTGCCCGAAGAGCCCCCTAAGGAAGAGCTTTTCTCCGAAGAAGAATCCTCCTCCAGCTGAATCTGATGTTCCTCGGCGAGCCATCGGCAAGCCGCTGGGAAATCCTTCCCCAGGTATCGCATCGCCAGGTCGATGGTGCCGATAGAACTCCGCATGCATACATAGCATCTGCAGCTGTTCTTGGTCTTGCTGAACATAAGGCTGGCGTGGTGGTCGTCATGGAAGGGGCAGAGCGCCTTATGGTGCTCCACCTTCATCCCCATCTCTTTCGCAACCTTCTCTATCGGAAGTTCGCGCAGTTTCTGAATCTCATATTTCTCCATCATTTCTGTTTCCCTTTCTTTTTCTTAGCCGGTATACCCGTCAGATATTCTGCAGTCTTGGTATAGAGTTTCGTCTGGCTGTTATAAGTAATAAACTGGCGGTTCTTCCATACGTTGAGCTGATGCTTGGTACCTTCCTGATTCTTGCCCAGACTCAGGCGCAGGGTTTCCAACTGCAGCTCGTTGAAGGAATTCTCCAGCTGGTCGAGCATGTTTTTCGGTCCGCTTCTCTGAGCCTCTTCCTGCCCATCGCCCGCTTTAAACATGTCGCCGAACACCTTTACCTTCGACCACAAATCGTAGTAGCAGAACCATTCAACGAAGTCGCCGATGGATTTCGACCAGCTCTGGTCGTTCAGAATCCACAGCACGGCTCCCTTCTTCCATGCCGAGAAGATGCTGCGGTGGGAGAGTTCCCAGAGCGTATCATCATCAGCAAGGTCGGCAAGGCGTGCCATTTCCTCTGCCAGCTTGTCGGCTATCTTGTTGAGCTGCTTCACCACAAAACTGCCTTTGCAGTTGTCCAGCCTCAGCAGGTAGCCATCGAGCTTTTCAAGGAAATCTTTATTGTACGTTCCCTGTCGCGGAATCTTTCCGCTTCGCTCGCCACGGGCTTTGTAGGCGAAAGGTATGCGCCCGAAGAAACCATTGGTCAGGTCTTTCTTGTAGAAGAGTCGGGCCGCCTCGGGTGTAGAGGTAAAGGTGAGGTTCACACGGAGCAGAGGGTTGCCCGTTACGCCATCAGCCGTGGCGCGCAAGGCTCCAGCCCTCTGACAGTCGAAGATATTTCTTACCATCTGGCTCACCTGCTTATGCCCTCCACACATTCTGTCGGCCATCTCCACCTCAGGCAGATTGATGTACTGGGTTCTTCCGCCCAGCTGTTCGCAAGCCATAGCGTTCTGGATGAAGGCAGGATTGGTGACATCAGAAGGTGGAAACCAGAAACTCACGTCCGGACGCTCCGGTTTTTCCTTGTTGGCGCCCTTGGTTTTCATCTGTCGCTGCCAGTCAACCAGTTTCTTGAACTCAGTCTCATCATGCTTTCTAAAAGGTCTCATGATGGCCTCTACAAGATGACCCAACTGTGCCTTTCCGATACCCGATGGACCTATTAGATGGCCCATTTGCCCGCACATTTCGTAATATTTGTTGTCGGAATACATGAATCTTACGTCTGTGAGATGAGCTGCTAATGCCGGAATAGCCATCGGAATGAGCACTTCCTGCATGTCTTTTGATGCCTGAGAGATGGCAAATTTTACAAATTCAGTACCCTTGCTGGGTTTTGGCATCGCCGGAGCGATGTTGCTAAAAATATTATAATCCATTGCTTTTTAGAGAGTTAAATCAAATTTCATGTTCATTTTTTCATGCTTGCAGTCTCAGTCTCAGAGTCTCAGTTGTTTTTTTTATGGTCTCGCTTCCTATATATATTATATATAACTAATTAATAATCAATAAGTTATAAAGCTTTAAGAAGCGGGTTTGAAGTTGGATTGTGACATTTATCCTAACTGAGACTGAGATTTGAGACTGTCATCACTCTTGCCGCTAATGATGCGCAGCTCGTCGGCGGCACCCTGGCAGAAGTCCTGGAAGGTGAAGCGTTCTGAGAACTGCGGGCGGTTGAAGGTAGGGTAGAGCGTACCGTCTTTCTTCCGGTTCACGTTGATGTAAGTTCCTTCATACACGTGCGGATTTCTCTGCACCACCTTCTTCAGTTTCTTCTCCTGGTCATTCTGTACGAAGGTGAAGTGATCTTCGCCATCGTGCGTAATGGCTCCATCCAGATACTCGCCAACGTCCATGCGCCCTGGCTCCTTAGTCATCAACTTGAGGTCGATACCCAATTCTGTGTTTGGGTAGAAAATCATTTTAGACATAATTGTCGTCTTTCCGGTTATTCCCTCCGTTTCGATGAGAGGGGACCTCCATTCCGCATCAGCCAAATTCGAAACAGGCTTCGGTCTGCGCTTGCCCAGGTCTGATGTGGTTTGGTGCTGCAAAGGTCGGGATTTTGGGAGAGATAACCAAGAAAAAAAGTAGATAGAAGTGAACTGAATAATATTTACACTTTTCGAAATATAGATGTTTATCTGAGTTAAAAAGTAGATTATAAGAAAGCAAAGTAGATTATAAGAAACAGAAAAGTAGATTAGGAGGTTACCGGGAATCTACTTTTCTCAAAAAGTAAATCTGTTTTACTTGGAAAGTAGATTACCATTTGAAAAACAAAAAAAAAAAGTGTATCAGCCATTAATCTGATACACTTTTTATGAGTTTCGAGTCTTTTCGCCCATAATTAAATCTACTTTTTAAGCACTAAAATCCATCAGTTCAGCATTATTGCTATTTGCAAAAATTACATTGATGCCTGCCGTAAAATCTTTTACCATTTTAGAGTTCTTGTCATATCCCAGACTATGCTTGTTTACTGCGGCATATTTTACGGGTTTGTAGATTCCGTTGTAATGTTCCAGGAAGTAATCTACAGCCTGTTTCACATTCTCAGGCAAGGCCCATTGACAGAAAATATATTCATACATTCCCATCAGTTTATGCTTGAATCTTGCTGGCAGCAGTTCATCGAAGTGGCTTATTACATATCTGATTTTCTTTATGGTTTTCGGATTGTTGCCCCAAAGCACTTTCTCTTTAATGGTAATATCATCATTTTCTGTCACAGCTTCGATAAGGCAAAGATGATCCATAGAAGCGCAGTTCTGCTTATGGAATTCTCCTTGTGCAAATCCTTCCTCCGAAGCATATTGCTGGTATGCCTGATATGCTGGAGTTGTAGCCTTGAGATATTCTATGGCATCTTCGGAGATAAGCATAATCATATTTTCCATACGTTTGTATGCATTCTGTCTGTATTTATCCAATATGCATTTGCTCTTAATGGGGTCTTTGCGTATATCCCGTTCCTCTTCTAGTATTTCTGTGCAGATATCCATGCATTCCTTTTCAGCCTTGAAGAATTTTATCATCTCGTTATACAGCCCCTGTACTTCTGCCGGAAAACTATCGAGTTTAAACAAATCAGCCTCATAAACTTCATCTCCAAGTAATGATGCATCGATTACCGATTTGGGCAAAATCTTATAGGTCTCACATTCTTGAACTGTAGGATGTTTTCTTGGGCAGAATTTCTTGAGAATGATTTTCAGAGGGGACAGATGGCTTCTGATATGTCTTAGAACTTCGCTTACAGAATTATAGTAGTTATTGTGGTCCGTAGCAAATTGATTATTGAAAGTGGGTTCAAACTTTTTCAGTCGTTCCAGTTCTTTTTCCATTTTTTCGCGGGCTTGAGCTATGAATTCTGAAAGCTTTTCTATTTCGTCTAGGTCCTTGTGCTTCATTTCGAGTGCACAAGTGAGGCGATTTGCTCCATCCTTTTCAAAATTAGAGACTATGTCCTTTATCTGATTCAGTCGGTCTAGTGTAGGCTCGATATCAGTATGGTAATATGCCTTGCAGCATTTTTCTTTCTGATCTGTTGTCATATATTAGGAATTTCTTTTATTTTAAATATTTTTTTGTTATACTCTCCATCCACTTCTATCAGTCCTTTGTCAACGAGCATTTCGAGATAATCTCGTGTTCTTGAAACTTTGAGACCTGTGGCTTTAGAAATGGATTTCAAATCAGTTTTTCCGCTATTGACGATGAAATTGATAATCTCCTGCTGGTTGTCTCCGATTGGGATTTGTTCATTCGGTGTGACGATTTCCTTGCAGGTTTCATCATGATTCATCGATGCTAGCAACTCGAAAACCCGATGCATCTGGGTATAGGCAATCTTATCTTCTGGCGTAGCCTCGCTTAGCCGGGAGAGCTCCTTGGCGTAGCTTAGAGCCCGCTGAAGGTCGCCGTTTTCCGTGAGATAATTGTAGAGCTTGTTCTTGCGGAAATATCTTACGGTCTTTTCGTAGCCAGGCATGTAGCGCTGAAGCTCAGGAATGAGCTGCTCGTAACTGTCGTAATGCTTCACGGAAAGTTGAGGCAGGAAATGTAGCAGAAACCAGAATTCCGTGCATGGATTGGTCTCCACCCACATAATCTTACGGCTGCTCTTCTTGCGTATCTTGGAGTAAGTTTCCATTTCTTTTGGATTCTGCAACAGGCGATCCATATCAACAAGGCAGATTACATAGTCTGTTTCGCATTTTACATACGATTCTGCCAATTTTGCCATGTGAGGAATATCGGAATGTTGTGGAAAATCGGGCGCTACCTTAAAGGGGTAGCGGCAGGCGATGCGGAGCGAATCAAAGTAGAACCACTCCGTCTCGCCCTCACCTATGATAGCTATACTTTTCTTTACTGCCATATTCTAATCCTCCTTATCTAGATAAATACTTCCAAGGAATGGTAAATCCACCAGTTTGCCTTGCTTGTAGGCATGATATGGATTCATCGTCTTGTGCAGGCCCAGCGAACTGAGACGCTTCAGCTGGGTGGCGCCTTCACGGCTCTTGTCTGTAAACCATACCACATCCCGACGGATGTAGTCTTCGTTCAGCAGATTGATGTCGTGGGTGGTCATGAGCAGCTGGCTAGAACCTTCGCTGTTGGCAAGAAACAACTTGATGAAGTAGGAGAGAAGCTCATAATGAATGCTTGTTTCCACCTCGTCGATAGGGATGAAGTTGTTGTGGTGGAGCACATAGTAAAGCACCACCGACATGCCCAGAAACCTGTGGGTGCCTGCCGATTCCAAACGCTCGTGTAAAGTATATTCGCCGCCGTCGCCCGTATGCTGAAAGAGAATTTCATCATGCTTAAGCGTGCCACGGCGAAGCATTTCTACCTTAGCTTCCTCTGGGATGGGAGCACTCTTGATGGTTTTCTCCATTTCAGGAGTGATATTCTCTTCGCTCTCATCTAGCGAAAGGTCGGTGATATTGAAGTCGCTCGCTTTCAGCATCTGTAACAGAAAGCGCTTTTTCTTGTCCTCCTTGTCATGACGTAATTCGTCTTTCACGTTAAATGTCAGGGAGTCGCGCGGGCTCAGCGTATCTCGCATTCCCGAATAGAAGAATTCTGCTACGGCGTTCAGTCGTGATGTGGCTGCATTCGATTGTCCGAAGGCGGCCATAACCGTGCAGTTGTTGGTAGTATTGCCGGCGATGGCTCGCTGGGTGGCTTTGTTGATGCCCGATTTGCTGCCAAAGGTAACTTCCGAGTGGTCTGTTTCCTGCTGATAGCTGCGGCTGTATAACTTGGTAGGGCGTGAACTTGTATAAACCATCAGCATCTCCTCGTAGATTCGCTTTTCGTCGAATTCCAGGCTTAGGATGTATTTCTCCCGGTTGAGCCAGAAGGTCATCTGCATAGAGGAGTGTTCTTTGCGGCTGTGATTATCCAGAAGAAAAGGAACGTACCCCATTCCCATATTCTTGTTTTCCGGCTTGTAGAGCATGGTGCGACGGAAGAATGCGAGGGCATCGAGCAGCGTGGTTTTGCCGCTGGCGTTGCTACCATACACGATACCAATTTTGAGGAGTTCAACACCTTCTGCCACTTCGTATAGGTATTGGCTTCTCATCTTGTCATCATTAGTAGGAAGGAAGCTAAGCGTTTGCCTTTCCCTGATGCTGAAGAAGTTCTGTATTTGAAATTCCTGTATCATAGCTGTTCTTTTTTTTATTGTGGTGCAAATATACGATAAAAAAGCAGAATTACAAAATGAAAATTTGTATTTCGTGAAAAATTCACGTTATTTAATATTAAAAGCCGTGTTTTCCGTAGCTTTTTCTATTTTAAAGAGGTTTTTCATTCAACAGTTTTTAAATTGTTTTCATCGGTTTATGCATATGTTGACCGAAGTCAGAAGGTTTTGAAATGAAGAAAATGAAAAATATCGGATTGAAATCATGAGTGGCTAACAACGGAATATTTCCTCCTTTTTTTACTTTCCTCTTTTTAATTCTAACCGGTATTATGGTAAATAGGCGTTATGAGAAAAAGAATTTTGGATTGCTTTATTCTGTCGGCATAATTACATTAAAAGTACGAAATAGCCATGTTAAACTTAGAAAATTAGCATTTTTTCTTAAAAAAATTAAAACCGAGTACCCTTAAGGCCATCTGAATACGTAATATGAGTAGTTTTTAGTAACTTTGCAACATAAAATTAAAAAATAGAAATGAAAAAAGTATTTTTAATCTTTCAATTACTCCTTGTAGTAATGCTGGCTCAGGCGCAGATGATGAACCCTGTAAAGTTCACCAGCTCGCTGAAAACAGACGGAAGTGCTGTGGCCGAAATCGTGTTTAGCGGAAAAATCCAACCGGGATGGCACGTCTATTCTACCGGTTTGGGTGGCGACGGACCTATTTCCGCTTCGTTCAACGTAAACAAGCTTGAAGGAGCTGAACTCGTAGGAAAACTTCAGCCACGCGGCAGAGAGATTGCAAAGTTCGACCCTCTCTTCGAGATGAAACTCCGTTATTTTGAGGGTAGCGTTACCTTTGTACAGAAAGTGAAGTTTACCCAACCAAATTATCATATTGATGCCTATCTGGAGTATGGCGCCTGCAACGACCAGAACTGTATGCCACCAAGCGAGGCTGGTTTTAAGCAGAGTGGCAAATCACCAGCCGTTGATGCTCCTGCAGCTGGAGCAAAAGATGCTCTGAATGCGAAGGCGATTGACCCTGCCCTTGCAGCCAAGATGAAGGCCGATTCGCTTGCCAAAGCCGCAGCCCTGGCTCAGACCGACAGCGCTACTCAGCCCGTAGATTCCGCAGCTTTGGCATCTGCTATGGAAAATCTGAACGTCAAGGACTTATGGAAACCGGTTGTTAAAGAACTCCAGGCATTTGGCGGAGCTAACGACATCGCCAACCATTCGCTCTTCTATATCTTCTTCATCGGTTTCGTGGGCGGTCTGCTTGCGCTCGTCATGCCTTGCATCTGGCCTATCATCCCGATGACCGTAAGTTTCTTCCTGAAGCGTGCTAAGAACGATAAGAAGAAAGGTATCCGCGATGCGATTACTTATGGTTTGAGCATCGTAGTCATCTATCTGGTTTTGGGTCTTGCCGTAACAGCCATCGCAGGTCCTAGCACCCTGAATGCGCTCAGCACAAGTGCCGTTTTCAACATCATCCTCTTCCTCCTGCTTGCCGTTTTCGCCTTCTCGTTCTTCGGTTGGTTCGAAATCAAATTGCCTGACAGTTGGGGAAATGCGGTAGACAACAAGGCTTCCAGCACCACGGGTATGATTTCTATCTTCCTGATGGCTTTCACCCTGGTATTGGTCAGCTTCTCATGTACAGCTCCTATCATCGGTTTGCTGCTGGTTCAGACCGTTACATCCGGCGACTGGCTCGCTCCTACCGTGGGAATGTTCGGTTTTGCGCTTGCTCTGGCGCTCCCATTCACCCTCTTCGCCCTCTTCCCATCATGGTTGAAGTCGGCTCCTAAGTCGGGTTCGTGGATGGAGACTATCAAGATTGTGCTCGGCTTTATCGAGCTTGCCTTCTCTCTGAAATTCCTCTCTGTAGCCGATCTGGCTTACGGCTGGCACATCATGGACCGCGAGGTATTCCTCTCTCTCTGGATTGTCATCTTCGGTCTGTTGGGTCTCTATCTCATCGGCAAGCTGAAGTTCCAGGTTGATGCAATCGGGGGCGACATCAACAAGCCTATGCCTGTAGCCTGCATCATGTTGGGTCTCTGTTCTTTGGCATTCTCGGTTTATATGATTCCAGGTCTCTGGGGTGCTCCTTGCAAGGCTGTGAGCGCATTTGCTCCACCTATTAATACACAGGACTTCAACCTCAACACCAAGACCGTAGAGCCTGCTTACAAGGATTATGAGTTGGGAATGGCTGCTGCCAAGGCTGCTGGCAAACCGGTATTGCTTGATTTCACGGGTTATGGTTGTGTAAACTGCCGCAAGATGGAGGCTTCTGTCTGGACAGATCCATCGGTTGCCGATAAGCTGACAAAGGATTATGTTCTCATCTCACTTTATGTAGATGACAAGACTCCTCTTGCTGAGCCTATGGAGGTAACGTTTAATGGCGAGAAGCGCACCCTGCGAACCGTTGGCGACAAGTGGAGTTATCTGCAGGCAAGCAAGTTTGGAGCCAATGCCCAGCCATTCTATGTGGCTATTGACAACGATGGCAATCCTCTTGCAGCAGCCTTCAGTTTCAAAGAAGATGTTAGTGCTTATCTCGACTTCCTGAACAAGGGTCTGGATAATTACAGAAACAAATAATATATGATTTAATAGTTCAAATAAGGCCGGTATTGGTTTATTCAAGGTAGATTTATTTAGGATTATTACTTTCCCCCGACAGGTATGGTTTCCAAGCCATCCTGTTGGGGGATTTTTTGTAAAAGCACAAAAAAATAGGGCCTGTTTCACAACAGACCCTAAACATACTTACTAAAACTAAATTAACCACTAAAAAAACTAATATTTTTAAATCCTAGAAAATAAGGTGAATAACACCTTTAATCTAAAAACCTAATCTATGACACGAAATCATCCCGATTTCTTGATTGCAAAGGTAGGATTTTTATATGAAACCGCCAAACTTTTTCCCAACTTTTTTTCAAAGAACTGGCTTTTTCATAGGGATTTCACATTATTTAATCAATAACTACCCTACCTTCACATTTTAGAACCTATAGCCAACGGTCATCAGTAACTGGTGGCGCTTGTTGTCAACCTTGGTTGCATTAACAGAGCAGCCCATATCCGTAAAACTTTCGAATGGATAGAAATCTCCCTTTTGAGAAGAATACTGATAAGCCACATCTATAGCCAAATTCTGGTAATTGAAACCTACACCTAAAGTAAAACGGTTTGTCGCCTTCCAGTTGGTATAATCAGCAGAAGAAGCGATGTAAACGCCATTACTGTCAAATGTCTGATCGCGCAAAGCATTATCCTTGTACATTGGCGATACATAATTATAACCTAATCGGATTGACAACATGTCAACAGGCTTAATCTCTGCACCTAACTTCAAGGTACTTACACCTTGCAGGTTCAATTGAGTATCGTGATTCATAGCCTCATCACTACTACTGCTCTCATAATAGTCTCCCCAATAGGAATCATAATAACCACCATCCTTCACACGGTTGTCCATATGATCGTACCAGGCATATTCATAAGTTGCACCAAGTGCCAGATAATTTCCTATAGTATGACCCAAGCTGGCGCCCACTTTCCATGGTGTATTAAGCCGGAAATCATAATCTATACTCTGTCCCCTACTACCCTTGACATAACAAGGCTGCTGACTTCCATCTTTTTCCTCATAGATAGCAGGATCATAATTCCCCGAAATAGTAATATCATTATCGCCACTAACTGTGAGATCATAGAAGATAGGGCTATTAAAATAAGCACCAATACGGAAAGGAGAATCCTTGACTGGACGGAAGATAACACCCGCCTTCACATCAAATCCTGTTCCAGTAATCTTCAATTGCTCAAATGAATCCATTATATTGCCATCAACGAAGTCTTCAGAATAAAGAGAATTACTATTGTAATGAACATCATGAAGTCCGACTGTCAAACCAAGCCAAACCTGATTATTAAGCGAGCCACTAATGTTGAAATCATAGGTGCCAATATAACCATGCTGATACTGACCAAACAAATACTTATCAGCCTCAGCATAAGCCAAACCACCATCAGTAGGAACAGTAAACAAACCAGGCTGATAGTTTCCGGAATTATCCTTATATCCACCAAGGTTGGCGTCCTGACTGGTCCACCCAGCATACTCCTTGAAATTCTTAGCTGCGGTTATCTTATTAAGAGAAACATTCTTTAAAGCTCCAGCAGCATTCAGAATCTGTCCAAAGTCGGCACTCTTATGATAATTGAAAGCCAGATTCAGCCAATTGGTACCTTTGTTTTTCGGACTCCATACGATACCCACCTGGTCAAAGGTAGGATGACTCTTTTTACCATTAAAAGTAATACGAGCATCATTATACTCCGTATAATTCTCTGCATCTGTCTGGGCGATAACTCCTGCAGTAAGAGTTATTTGGCTTTTACGGAAAAGACCAATACCAGCAGGGTTACTGCTGATAGTGGAAATATCGGCGCCCAAAGCTTCCATAGCACCACCCATACCCACATAGCGGGCAGTACCTGTAAGCTGGGGTGCAGCCAACTTAGCGTCCTGATAGGTTTCTTGCGCAGCAGCAGTCATGCTAGCCATGAGCATACTGGCAAAGAATATATGTTTTAATTTATTCATAATCTTAAATACTAATTGTTATTATCAATTTATCTTCTTCCACCGAAGCTGCCGCCACCAGAGTGACCACCGCCGCCTCCGAAGCTACCGCCACCGGAACGGCCGCCACCGCTGAAGCTGCCACCTCCGAAATTACCGCTACTGTTACTAAAGCCAGAATTACTACGACTACCCCAAGAAGAGTTATTATTAAAGTTGCCAGTATTCTGACGCTGGCCAAAGCTACGGTTAGAACCACTACGGCGTGAATAAGTATTACGGTTATTACCGCCAACACCTGTATACTGGTGATTAGAACCATCAATACGACCTGGGTTGTTATAGCGAATGTTGCCAGCAAATCCACCATAGCTTACATGTCCGTATATCGGACCGCCCCAATACCAAGGATTGTAGTAGCCGCCCCAGCCATAATACCAAGGGGCGTACCAGCCACCATACCAGCCGCAGTAACCATAATACCATGGATCGTACCAAGGGTCGAACCAAGGATCATACCAGCCGGCATAATAGCCGTAGCGCCAAGGATTGTGCCAGCCCCACATGCGGCTGCGCCAGTAGTAAGGACCGTAACCATAATAATCGTAGAACCATGGATCATAGAATCCGTCCCATCGGCTCATCTCGCGTGTGCGTACGAAATCCTCATCCCTGTCAGCATACTTCTGGGCGAAGTAAGCATCATCATAAATGCTGTCGGGCGCCACCCCCTTGCCCACATGGAACTGGATAATGTCGTTGCCCAGGGAATCTTTCCCTACATTCTCATAATGGCTGAAGATTCTGCCGCCTCGATTATATTCATCTACCGAACGGTCGCTTCCGCTCCAAAACAGCCGATAAATACTATCTCTACGTGCCCGCTGTTCAGCATACTGGCGCTGGAGCAGAGCCCGTCTTTCAGCCTTTTCCTTGGCCTCCTTCTTCGGATTGAAGTAGAGGTCATCGTCCTGTGCCATCGAAGTGAGTGGCATCGCAGCTGCGATAAGGACTGCAAGAAGATACTTTCTTTTCATATTCTGTTCTCCTATTTATTTTTTCTCCATATTTCTCTTTCCAGATTCATCATAAACCATCAAGAAGAAGGCTCCAGAAAGAGCCCTTTTCTGATTATATAATAATCTGGATGCAAAAATATTGCTTATCTTTATGCAAAAATACAGAATTTCCCTAAATAATTGTAGGTTTTCCCCTATTTTTTTATAATTTTGCAGAAGATTTAAAACAAATCTAGCTTTTTTGAACATTCGAAGGCGTTTTTAGACAAGAAATTAATACAAATTAAATATGAAATATTTAGTAGCAACATTCACTATTGAAACGACTGCCGACTTGATGCAGGCCTCTCAAGATCTGCTTGCCGATGGTGCAGCCGAAGCCGGATTTGAATCTTTTGAAGAAACAGAAACCGGACTGGAAGCGTATGTGCAGAAAGAACTCTTCGACAAGGAGATACTGGATGCCTATATTGCTGATTTCCCTATCGGGGATACGAAAATTACCTACGAGGTGAAAGATGCAGAAGACAAGGATTGGAACCAGGAATGGGAAGAACAGGGATTCGAACCAATTTATGTGGACAACCAGGTGGTGATTTACGATGCGAAACATCCCGAACTCTATCCCGATACGAGCAACAGACCCGACATTATAGAAATAGGTATTGAGGCGAAACTGGCGTTCGGAACAGGAAACCACGAAACCACACGCATGATTATTTCGCAGCTGCTCCACATGCCTATCAGAACCAAGCGCATTCTGGATTGCGGAACGGGTACGGGAATCCTTGCCCTCACCTGCTCAAAACTCGGAGCGAAAGACGTGGTAGGCTACGATATTGACGAGTGGAGCGTGGAAAATGCCAAGCATAATGCCGTGCTCAACGGCGTAACTAACATGGAAGTACTCTTTGGCAACAGTCAGGTAATCAACCACATCAGCGGCGTTTTCGACCTGGTTCTTGCCAACATCAACCGCAACATTCTGCTCAACGACATGCGAGCTTTCCGTAGCGTGATGAACATCGGCGGAACCCTGGTTCTGAGCGGCTTCTACGAAGAAGATATTCCTGTACTCCTGGAGAAAGCAGAAGAACTGGGAATGCATGAAATAAGCAGACAGATTGACAACAATTGGGCCTGCCTTGTTTTAGGTTCATAAAGATTCTTTTCTGATTCTAAACATTCAGAACGAAAAATCTGAAATCAGAAATATCAGATTAAAACATACGAATAAAGGTTGGATTTTCGCATATTGCCAAAAGTCCAACCTTTATTCCATGAATTTCTTCTCATTATTATTGCTTCCTATGCAGAGCTGCTTGAGCTCATAATAACTGCCGTTGTAAATATTGAAATCTACGTAGCCTTTAATGCCCGGCAACTTGCCCACATCCGTATGCTGCCAGAACTTCCATTTGCCCTTATACTGAACCTTGTCAACATAATAGTGGGCTATCCAGTAAGGATAATCTTCGAAGACAGGCGCACTCAGATATTGCTCCTTGAATTTATAATAGGTGTAGATGATAGGTTTAACATGATACTTATCCTCTACAATATGCAGCCAGGTAAGCACATCACGCTGGAAATCCTCCACACTCTTATCTGCCGGCTTATGTTCAATATCCAGTACCGGAGGCAAATCGCCATCCGTAAGATGAACCTGATCTAGGAAATAATAAGCCTGTTCTCGGGCTGTCGACTTATTGCTCCAGAAATGATAAACACCCCGGATGAAACCGAAATCGCGAGCCTGATTAAAGTTCTCGCGGAAATTCTCATCGAGCCGTGAAGAACCTTCCGTACTCTTGATGATGACGAAGCGCACAGGACAACCCTTGATCATCGCATTCTTGAGCTGTTCCCAGTCTATCTTGCCCTGATAATGCGAAATGTCGATTCCATGAATTTCGAAACCTTCAGGATATTCAGCATCGCCATAAAGCGCACGCCATCGGAAACCAGTTGGACCTACAAAGAAATGATAGAACAGAAAGACATAGAGCACGATAACCGCCGTTCCGCCTATCCACCACGCCCAACGGGGATAGCGTTGCAAAAAAGAAGACGAACGCCTTCTACCACGGGAGCCGCCACGCCGAGGAGTTTTCTTTCTCGCCATGGCACTCTTTTTCTGTGAAGAAGCCGTTCGTCTTGTTGACATATAAAAAAATATTTATTCTATTTTTTACTTAGCCTGCTCCAACTGGAGAGTCTTTGTGGTCTGGTCGCAAACCTCAGAAGGACCCCAGTACTGGATAGGACCTGGATAAACGTAAGATGTTTCCTTAGCCCACTCATCGCGCTTAGAAGCGAAGAACTTGAATGGAGCGCCATCCAGCTCAACGAGAGCCTTGCGGATAACTGGCTTGTTAGCACCATTACGACGCTCGATGTTCATCATCATAGTGATTGGCACACCACCTGCAATCCATTCTGCTGCAGGAGCAGTTGTGTTCTTGATGATTGACATGTAACCGGTCTTGCCGTTAGCGATGAGGCGTGAAGCGTTGAAACCGAGTGAGTAGCAGTAGTCAGCATCGTAGTTAGAAGGAGCTGCGCAACGTCCCTCGTAACCAAAGAAGTGGTGCTGTGCAGAGAACTTACCTACGTACTTACCCTCCTTCTTCCATGCAGCCAACTTCTCAGCTACCATGCGAGAAAGCAACTTCTCTGTCTCGATGAGAGAAACCTGTACGTTTCCGTGAGGGTCGCGGTCGAGGCAAAGCTGGCGAGCTACGTCAGCTGGCAAAGACTCCAATACTGCGAGGTTGTCCTTAGCGATGGCACCCTTAACGAATGCAATCTGCTCCTCAGCACTTGCAAACTCACGGCTCTCGCCTGTTGCAGGGTCTGTAAGAACCTCGTTCAATTCTGCGATGAGCTTCTTGATAGCTGGGATGAACTCGATCAGGCCCTCTGGGATGAGAACAGTACCGAAGTTGTTACCCTCAGCAGCACGGTTAGCTACTGCAGTTGCAATATAAGTAACCACATCATCGAGTGACATTTCCTTAGCCTCTACCTCCTCAGAAATCAAGCAGATGTTTGGCTGAGTCTGGAGAGCGCACTCAAGAGCGATGTGAGATGCTGAACGACCCATCAGCTTGATGAAGTGCCAGTACTTACGTGCTGAGTTACAGTCGCGCTCGATGTTACCGATGAGCTCAGAATATGTCTTGCAGGCTGTATCGAAACCGAAAGAAGTCTCAATCTGCTCGTTCTTCAAGTCGCCGTCGATAGTCTTAGGGCAACCGATTACCTGTACGCCATACTTCTTGGCAGCATAGTATTCTGCGAGAACGCAAGCGTTGGTATTTGAGTCGTCACCACCGATGATGACAAGTGCCTTGATGCCGAGTTCACGAAGAATCTCAATACCCTTCTCAAACTGGTCTTCCTTCTCAAGCTTGGTACGGCCGGAACCGATGATGTCGAAACCACCAGTATTGCGGTATTCGTCCATGATTTCAGAAGTAATCTCCATGTACTTATGGTCAACGAGACCACCAGGACCGAGGATGAAACCGTAGAGCTTGTTAGCTGGGTTGAGAGACTTCACACCGTCGAAGAGACCAGAAATCACGTTGTGACCGCCAGGAGCCTGACCACCTGAGAGGATAACACCTACGTTGAAAGCAGGAAGTTCCTTAGCCTCGCCTGCCTCGAATGTAATAACAGGCATTCCATAAGTGTTAGGGAACAACGCCTTGATTTCATCCTGATTACCTACTGACTGTGTTGCTGCACCTTCAACTGCCTTTACTGGGCCCTGGAGAGCCTTAGGCAATTTTGGCTGATAAGCAGCTCTTGCAATCTGCAATGCACTTTTTTCCATAATTCGTTTTTTATTTTAATTAGTTGAAACTTCAAAAACATCTGCAAAAATAACTCTTTTCTGCGAGATACGGAAAGAAAAATGCTAAAAATGCGTTAATAGATACATTTTTTCCCAAAAAATGATGTTATTTCAAAGAAAATGATTATCTTTGAGCGATATTTTTAATTATTCATTAATTAGGAGAAAAGAATTATGGCTAATAAAAGAGATTTAAAGCGCACAATCAACTACATTACAAGCGAACTTTTCGCCGAAACAGTAGCTGCATCTTTGTATAATGGTAAGCCTTCACAGGAAGATGTGGATGGCATTCTTTCAGCTATCGTCATGATTAACGGCGATTACATCAGCCGCGTGTCTCACCCGGAACCGGGAATCAAGAAGGGTGAATATTATAAAAAGCTCATAGGCGACTTCAACAAGCAGATGAGCGAAATCATCGACCAGATTTCAAACTTGGCATAATCCTATTATCATAAGAATCAGAAAATACACCTATTTATATATATGGTAAAAGGAATTTGTCAATGGATATTGTATAAGCGCTTGGGCTATAAGAAAATCATCACCCAGGAGCTTCCTGAAAAGTATATCATCTGCATGGCTCCGCACACAAGCAACTGGGATTTGATCCTGGGCCAGCTCTTTGCCCATGCTGAGGGAATCAAATGTAATTTCCTCATGAAAAAGGAATGGTTCTTCTGGCCGCTAGGTCCTATCTTCAGAAAGATGGGAGGTATTCCTGTGTGGAGAAGCAAACATACTAGCATGACGGATAATCTGGCTGCTGAAGCGGATAAGCGGAAGGCTTTCGGACTGTGCATTACGCCCGAAGGTACCCGCTCGCTCAACCCGGAATGGAAAAAGGGATTCTATTTCATCGCCCTCAAGGCGCATCTGCCTATCCATCTCTATGGGCTTGACTATGAGAAGAAGGTCATCCAATGTACCCGGCAGATTATCCCGTCAGGAGATGTTGACAAAGACATGCGTGAAATCAAGTTGTACTTCAAGGATTTCAAAGGAAAGAAACCGGAGAAGTTCACAATCGGAAATATTGATTAAACGTTAGAAGATAACGGTTTAGTCAGCTATTAAAGAAGGAGTATTCGTATAGTGAAACACCAAAACATAACATATTGTTTGATAAGCAGTTTGCTGTTAGCCGCTGGAGCTTCGCTTCAGGCTAACGGCAAATCGTTTTTTCCTACCTACGAAGAGGCTAACAGCGGCGCATGGCAAGGTATAGATTATGATGGCGACCCATGGGTGTTTAATGTTTCCCGCCCTTATTTCGTTACGGCAGGACTACAGAACAGGCACCTTTCGCTATGGGCCTCGCACGGACGGTATTATTATGCCGACAGAGATGTATGGAAATGGCAACGCCCTAACCTGTTTTGCACAAACGAAGATCTCTTTACCCAAACCATCGTAGTGCCCTACCTCATCCCGATGCTCCAGAATGCGGGAGCCATCGTCTTCACACCCCGCGAAAGAGACTGGCAGACGAACGAAATCGTCATCGATAATGATGATGCTGTCAAGTCGGTTTATTATTTCGAAAAGGAGGCGAGCAAGCGATGGAAAAACTGCGATTCGCTCGGTTTTGCCAACCGCTACCGACTGAAAGATGGGGAAAATCCGTTCCGCATGGGAACCGTGAGACAGGCGAAGGCTACCAAGCGCAAGAAAACCAGCCAGGTAAGCTACCAGCCCCGTTTCAAGGAAGCCGGCAAATACGCAGTCTACGTAAGTTACCAGTCGCTCCCCAAGAGCGTGAGCGATGCAAAATACATCGTTTATCACAAGGGCGAAGCCACGGAGTTTTCCGTTAACCAGCGCATGGGCGGAGGCACCTGGGTTTACCTGGGCACCTTCGATTTCGACAAGGGCTGCAACGAGTTCAACCGCGTGGTCTGCACCAACAAGGCTTCACGCCGTGGAGTAGTAACTACAGATGCTGTCCGCTTTGGCGGCGGCATGGGAAACATAGAGCGCGGCGGTTACACCAGCGGATTGCCCCGTTGCCTGGAAGGAGCCAGATACTACGCCCAATGGGCTGGTGCTCCTTATAAGGTTTATGGAGGCAGAAAGGGAGAAAATGATTACGCCGACGACATCAACACCCGTTCGCTGATGACCAACTGGCTGGGCGGCGGTTCGGTTTACATGCCTGCCAGGAAGGGCAAGCACGTGCCTATAGAACTCTCGCTGGCGCTTCATAGTGATGCGGGTTACAATAGGGACGGAAAATCTACCTTTGGAGCCCTTGCTATCTGCACTACAGATTATAACGACGGAATACTGAACAGCGGAATCTCAAGATTCACATCCAAGGATTTCGCTAGGGCTTTGCGCGATAATCTCGTTACGGATCTCACGGCTCAGTTCGGAGAATTCGGCAAACGCTATCTATGGGACAGAAACTATTCTGAAACCCGTCTGCCGGAAGTTCCGTCGGCTATTCTCGAAATGCTTTCGCATCAGAATTTCCCTGACATGAGAATTGCTCAGGATCCGCTCGGAAAGTTCTATATCGCACGCTCCATCTACAAAACTATCCTGCGCTTCGTAAACAGCAATCATGGAACCCGATACGTGGTACAGCCGCTGGCTCCGCAGAACTTCAGCGTTACGCAGAACCAAGGTGTTGCCCTACTCTCATGGACAGCCCAGCTGGACAAGACGGAACCATCTGCCCGCCCTACTTCTTACATTATTTATAAGGCTGAGGGACAAGGCGGTTTTGACAACGGAACCATCGTGAACACCACCCGCTGCCAGATGCAGCTGGAACCGGGCAAGCTTTACCATTTCAAGGTGGCTGCGGTTAATGCAGGAGGAGAAAGTTTCACCACCGAAACCCTCTCTGTGCTCTATAATCCTGCTGCCAGCAAGTCTGTGCTCATCGTAAACAATTTCCATCGCCTTGCCTCTCCGCAGGTCGTGGATGATGAGGAAAAGCAGGGATTCGACCTCAATCAGGATCCGGGCGTAAGCTACGGACTGACGGCGGGATGGAGCGGTAAGCAACAGGTGTTCGACAGAAGCAGAATGGGCAACGAAACCAGTTTCGGACTCGGTTTCAGCGGCAACGAAATGATTGGCAAGTTTGTGGCAGGCAACGACTTCAATTACGTTCAGGCGCATGCTACAAGTATTGCGGCTTCGGGCAAATATAATATTTCCAGCTGTTCGAGCGAAGTCATCGCCAGCGGCAGGGTTCAGATGAAGAACTATCAGGCAGTTGACCTCATCAACGGACTGGAGCGCCATGACGGCTATACTCACGCCTTCTTCAAGTCGTTCACGCCTGCCCTGCAGAACAGCATCAGGCAATACGCCAGCCAAGGCGGCAGAATCCTGATAAGCGGTTCTTACACCGGAAGCGACATGCAGACTGAAGAGGAACAGGCGTTCCTGAGCGATATTCTGAAACTCAGCTATGAGCCTACAGGTTCTACGGCCATCACCAGGGACATCAATCCCGAAGATTCAACCGTAACAGAACGAGACAGTATTGTCTACACTTCGCCTAACGTCAAGGGTTTAGGTCTGCAGTTCAGCTATTATAACGAGCTGAATGCCCAGCATTATGCGGCAACCCATCCCGAGATATTGAAACCGGTTGGCAATTACGCCTTCACGGCGATGCAATACGATACGGGAACGAGTGCGGCGGTTGCCTACAAGAGCACTACTTACCGCAGCTTCGTCATGGGATTCCCGCTGGAATGCATCATCGACGAAAGAACCCGCACCAGCGTGTTGCTCGGCATTCTCAAATTTCTGACAGATTAAATTCAAAGTAAAAACAGATAAAAAATTTTAAGCTTATGTATAAGATTCAAGCCAACCAGTCTGGCACTCGCTCTATCGAAGTGAGCGACCAGCATTTAGAGACCATCGAAAAGTATCAGTTACTCCGCAACCTCGTAGACAGCACAGGCATTATCGACGAGGAAGTGCTCGATAAACTGAAACTTAATGTGCGTTCACTCCTCGAGAGCAGCGACATCAAGGATAAGGAGTTGCTCGATCTCTGTCTCGACGTCATCTACAATCAGAACATGAAGGCGCTCGGTCTTCACAACCTCGTTCTGCTCTACGTAGACTGGAAAGACAAGAAGCAGGCTGAGGCTGCAGCTGATGCAGAACCAGACGCAGTAAATGATTAAAAAATATTGAATGGATTATAAGTTAACAGATTTCTTACCTACCACCAAGAAAGAATGCGAGTTGCGCGGATGGGACGAACTTGACGTCATCCTCTTTTCAGGAGATGCTTACGTTGACCACCCATCCTTCGGCCCTGCCATCCTCGGACGAATACTGGAAGCCAACGGCTATCGTGTAGCCATCGTTCCCCAGCCCGACTGGCACGGCGATTTCCGAGACTTCAAGAAACTCGGTCGCCCTCGCCTCTTCTTTGGTGTTTCTCCGGGTGCCATGGACTCGATGGTGAACCGCTACACGGCCAACCGCCGCATGCGTAGCGAGGACGCTTTCAGTCCCGACTCCCGCCACGACATGCGCCCCGACTATCCGTCTATCGTCTATACGCAGATACTGAAGAAACTCTTTCCCGACGTACCTGTAGCACTAGGCGGTATTGAGGCTTCGTTGCGCCGCATCAGCCACTACGACTATTGGAAAGACGAACTCCGCAAGTGCATTCTCTGCGATTCGGGCGCCGACCTCATTCTCTACGGAATGGGCGAACGTTCTATCGTTGAACTAGCCAATGCCTTTGCAGAAGGCAAGACGCTTAGCCAAATCCACGAAATGCCGCAGGTGGTTTTCTACTGCAAGGAAAGTGAGATTCCGGGCGGTTTCAAGGACGACGACATCATCCTCCACAGCCACGAAGAATGTCTCCACAACAAGAAGGGACAGGCTGAGAACGTGCGCCATCTGGAGGAAGAAGCCAACAAGATGCATGCTCAGCGCATGATTCAGGAAGTTGACGGCAAATATGTAGTGGTGAATCCGCCTTTCCCGCTGATGACTACCGAGGAACTGGATGCGGCTTTCGACCTGCCTTATACGCGTTTGCCTCATCCTAAATACAAGGGCAAGACCATTCCTGCCTACGAGATGATCAAGTTCTCCGTGAACCTTCATCGTGGCTGTTTCGGCGGCTGTTCTTTCTGCACCATTTCTGCCCATCAGGGTAAATTCGTGGTTTGCCGCAGCAAGGAGAGCATTCTGAAGGAGGTGAAGAAAATCATCCAGATGCCTGATTTCAAGGGCTATCTGAGCGATTTGGGCGGTCCTTCTGCCAACATGTACGGAATGCACGGCAAGAATCAGAAAGCCTGCGAAGTGTGCAAGCGCCCGTCGTGTGTAAACCCTCAGATTTGTCCGAACCTCAATACCGACCACAGCAAGCTTCTGGAGATTTATCATGCTGTAGATGCTTTGCCGGGAATCAAGAAGAGCTTCATTGGTAGTGGTGTGCGTTACGACCTTCTGCTGCATAAGAGCAAGGACGAAAAGGTGAATCAGGCGGCTAGAGAATACACGCGCGAACTGATTACCAAGCACGTTAGCGGCCGACTGAAGGTAGCTCCTGAACATACGAGTCCAGAGGTTTTGAAGTTCATGCGCAAGCCATCGTTCGACCTCTTCTACGAGTTCAAGCGCATCTTCGACAAGATAAACAAGGAAGAAGGTCTGAACCAGCAGATCATTCCTTACTTCATCAGTTCGCATCCGGGCTGTCATGAAGAAGACATGGCCGAACTTGCCGTCATTACGAAGGGACTGGATTTCCATCTGGAACAGGTGCAGGATTTCACCCCTACTCCTATGACCATTTCTACCGAGACCTGGTATACGGGGTACGATCCTTACACCCTGGAGCCGGTCTTCAGCGCCAAGACCCAAAAAGAGAAGCTTGCCCAGCGCATGTTCTTCTTCTGGTACAAGCCTGAAGAGCGCCGCGCCATCGAGAGTGAACTTCGCCGGATAGGCAGAGCCGACCTCATCGACAAACTCTACGACAGGAAAAGCATGGGTGGCAGTTTCAAGGGTAAGAAGACGCATTATGACGATAAGGCGATAGGCTCTACATACGATAATCCTGGTGTAGGAAAAGGTGCTAAAGGCAAGCGTGGAGCTGGCAGAAATGCATCTGAACCGAATGCAGGAAAAAGCCGTGGCAGAAATGCTTCTGACCGCTTTGCCCCAAAGGGATATGGCAATGTGGGTTGCTATGATGAAGATAAATATCTGAACGAAGGCCGTCCGCTAAACGGAAAACCTTCAAGAGGCAATCATTCACAGAAAGGCTCGGCTCAGAATATTTCTCAAGGCAGAAGCAACAACGCCAACGCTAATATCCGTGATGCGGTAGCTGCGGCAAGAGCCGAACTCCGCAGCCAGAAAGAGCAAGGTGCCGGCTTCTTCAAGGACAAGAAGAAAAAGAGTTTCAACCCTAATTTCGACAACGACAACCATAACCGCAAGAACCGTTATAATAGCGGGGATAAGAACGAACGCGGCGGTCGGGGAAATCAAGGTCGGGGAAATCAAGGAAGAAATGAAGGTAGAGGCAGAAGAAGATAATTGTCAGCAATACGCCCTGAAAGGGCAAAAGCTCCTAGCCCAGGGCAACACCCTGGGTTAAGAATGTGAGATACTAAAGTCGCCCTGTAAGGGCAAAAGCTTTAAATATATGAAGCTTTTGCCCTTACAGGGCGACTTGGTTGTTAATATATAGACCCAGGGCGCTGCCCTGGGCTAGGGGCTTCTGCCCTTTCAGGGCGTGCTGCTTAAATGCTAGTACTGTCTCAAAGCAGGGCGTGCTGGATAAATGTTAGTACTGTCTCAAAGCACCGAGTAATTCAGCATTCTCGCTCTTGTTTCCTATCGTAATTCTCAGACAGTTGCCACACAACTGAACCTTATTGCGGTTTCTTACGATAATGCCTTGTGCCACCAGATAATTATAGATGGCGTTGGCGTCGGTCATTTTAGCCAGGAAGAAGTTTGCATCAGTAGGATAAACCTTCTCGCAGATAGGCAGATCCAGGAATGCAGCCATTACCTTAGAACGCTCCTGCAGGATGTTCTTCACCCATTCGTCAACCTTCAGCGGATTCTTCATCACTTCCAGCGCATGCTCCTGAGTAAGCAGATTGACGTTATAAGGATATTTCACCTTATTGAATATGTCAACAATCTCCTTGCTCGCAAAAGCCATTCCCAGACGGAGGGCTGCACAGCCCCATGCCTTACTCATGGTGTTGAGTACAATCATGTTAGGAAATCTGTCGAGTACGCTGCGGAATGTGCGCTCCGAAGAGAAATCGCTGTAGGCTTCGTCGATGATGACAATACCCTGGAATTTCTGCAACACCTCTACGATTGCCTCGCGGTTGATGTGATTGCCCGTAGGATTGTTCGGACTGCAGATCCAGATAACCTTCGTCTGTTCATCGCAGGCTGCCAGCAGTTTTTCTGCAGAAATCTGATAATTTTCATCAAGCAATACAGAACGATACTCCACATCGTTGATGTCTGCACAAACTTCATACATTCCGTAAGTAGGTGCAATCGCTACTACATTATCCTTGCCCGGGCGGCAGAATACACGGTAAACCAAATCGATGGCCTCGTCGGAACCGTTGCCCAGGAAGATTTTCTCTTCAGCCACACCCTTAATCTTGCTGATCTGCTTCTTCAGTTCAACCTGCAGCGGATCAGGATAGCGATTGTAAGGGTCATTATATGGATTTTCGTTGGCGTCGAGGAAGACGCGGGCATTTCTGCCTGCAAACTCCGTACGGGCGCAACTGTAAGGTGCCAGATTCCAGATGTTCTCTCGGCACAAATCTTTCAATTCTTTCATTTTTCTTTCAAAAACTATAAAGAAGTATCTTTACAACTTCCCGTTTTACCCTATTGTTTCAAACTGTTCACTCTCAGTCTCATCGCATTGGCATGAGCTTCCAATTGCTCATTTTCCGCCATGGTCACTACAGCATTTCCAATGTTACGAATACCTTCTTCTGTAAGATGCTGGAAGGTGATTTTGCGATTATAACTGTCCAGGTTCACTCCGTTGTAAGCCAAAGCATAACCATGGGTTGGCAAGGTATGGTTCGTACCGCTTGCATAGTCGCCTGCACTTTCGCACGCATAGTTTCCGAGGAATACACTACCTGCATTCACAACTTTTTCTGCCAGCTGCTCGTAATCGGCTGTGGCGATAATCAGATGCTCCGGCGCATAAGTATTGCAGAGGTCGATTGCCTCCTCTTCGGTCTTCACGAGGATAAACTTAGAGTTGTCTAACGAGGTATGTGCCATCTCCTTACGTGGCAAACGTTCAAGCTGCACTTCAACTTCATTCTTTACATCATCCAACACCTTTTCAGATGTAGTAATGAAGAAAACCTGAGAATCGAAACCATGTTCAGCCTGCGACAACAGGTCGGCAGCAGCAAACACAGGGTTGGCTGTTTCGTCGGCAATAAGACAAACTTCAGACGGACCGGCAGGCATGTCTATAGCCACATCGTGCAGGGAAACCTGCTGCTTGGCAGCCATGACAAACTGGTTGCCCGGACCGAAAATCTTATAAACCTTAGGCACGCTCTCCGTACCGTAAGCCATGGCTCCGATAGCCTGAACGCCACCCGCCTTAAAGATCTGGCTTACGCCCGCAATCTTTGCCGCCATGAGGATAGCCGGGTTCACCTTGCCCTCTTTATTAGGAGGAGTACACAGTACTATTTCTTTACATCCCGCAATCTTGGCAGGAGTAGCCAGCATCAGAACGGTGCTAAAGAGAGGAGCAGTACCTCCCGGGATATACAATCCCACCTTCTCTATAGCCACACTCTTCTGCCAGCAGGTTACACCAGGGCAAGTTTCAACCTTTACACCATCAAACTTCTGGCTATGATGGAATGCGGCAATGTTATGATGGGCGAGGTGCAAAGCGTCTTTCAGTTCTTGAGAAACCAATTTCTCTGCCTCTTCGATTTCAGCTTCAGTCACAGCCAAAGAATCAAGATGGGCATGATCAAACTTCTCCTCGTAACGCTTCACGGCTTCGTCGCCATGGTTTTTCACATCGTCGAGTACACCTTGTACGGTCGCATTCAGCTGCGAAACATCCAGGTGTGGGCGTTTTACAATCTCGCTCCATTCCTCCTTTGCAGGATACTTTATTACCTTCATTCCTATTATTAATGTTTAATTATTAATGTTTAATGTTTAGTTTTTAACGCATAATGTCTCTAAATAAACATTACACATTAAACGCTACACATTATTACAATATCATCTTTTCGATTGGTGTTACCAGGATGCCCTGTGCACCGAGTTCCTTCAGTTTGCCTATGATTTCCCAGAAACGCTTCTCATCGAGCACGGTGTGGATAGAGCACCATTCCTCATCAGCCAATGGGATAATCGTAGGACTCTTGATGCCTGGCAATACTTCTGTAATCTCCTGAACCTTTGCCTTAGGAGCATTCATCATCACGTACTTCTTGTCCTGTGCAGAACGTACAGCCTCGAAGCGGAACAGCATCTCGTTCAGAATCTCATGCTTCTCCTCGTCCATGTTCCAGTTGCCGATGAGCAGAGCCTCGCTCTTCATCACCACCTCAACCTCAGCAAGATTGTTGCTGACCAGAGTAGAACCTGAACTTACAATATCGAAAATACCGTCAGCCAAACCGATGCCCGGACTGATTTCTACAGAACCCGTAATGACATGGATGTCGGCATTGATATTATTCTTCTTCATAAACTTGCGCAGGATGTTAGGGTAAGAAGTAGCAATCTTCCTGCCGTTGAACCATTGCAATCCCGGATAATCAATCTTCTTAGGAATGGCGAGGCTCAGGCGGCACTTGCTGAAACCCAGACGGTCAATAATCTGTGCATTCTCTCCACGCTCAACAAACTCGTTCTCGCCAACGATACCGATATCTGCCACACCAGAGGCTACGCTCTGAGGAATATCATCATCACGAAGGTAGAGAACTTCGAGAGGAAAGTTGCTTGACTGCACCAGGAGGGTGCGTTTAGAGGCGCTTACTTTGATGTCAGCCTCTGCTAAAAGATTCATGGTGTCGTCGAAAAGACGACCCTTACTTTGTACTGCTATTCGTAACATATTTCTATATTTTGTTTGAAAAACATTGCAAAAGTACATATTTTTATTAGAATAAACAAATAATTTCTCACTTATGTGCAAAATATTTCGTACTTTTGCAGCTGAAATGAAGAATAAAGGATATTTATACGCATTATATGCACTATTTTTGCTCGCTGCCTGTGCCGACAAGAAACCGCAGCAGGAGCTTACGCCATGGGGAACTCCCGTAGGCGAAATGGAGTATGCGGACAACTCTGATGGGGCTGATGACGATGAAAAGAAACCTGCTTCAACCAACAAAGGGCTTTCGCTCGAAGATATTCAGGCCAATGGTGAGCTCATCATGCTCACCGTTAACGGCCCTACTACCTATTATGATTACCACAGCCACGGAATGGGACTGCAATATCTGCTCTGCGAGAAGTTTGCCCAGCAGATCGGCGTGTCGTTACGCGTAGAAGAATGTAAGGATACGGCTGAAATGGTGCGCAAGCTGGAGAAGGGAGAAGGTGATGTGATTGCCGTGCCCCTACCCCGAAAACAGACCAGAGGCAACCTGCTGTTCTGTGGTGTTACGCCCGACAGCACCCGAACCCAATGGGCTGTGCTGAACGGTAATAAGAGTCTTGCCGACACCCTGAACGGCTGGTTTAAGCCTAAGCTGATTGCTCAGGTCAAGCAGGAAGAATCGTGGCTGCTTTCTTCTGCCAGCGTGCGCCGCCACGTTTATTCACCATTCCTTAACCGTTCTAAGGGTGTTATTTCCCGCTACGACCACCTCTTCCAGCGCTATAGCGGAACGGCTCGCATGGACTGGCGTCTGATGGCTGCCCAATGTTATCAGGAGAGCTGTTTCGACCCGAATGCGAAGTCATGGGCTGGAGCTTGCGGACTGATGCAGATTATGCCAGGCACGGCTGCCCATCTGGGTTTGCCGATGAGCATGATTCATGAACCTGAGGCGAATGTGGCTGCGGCAGCCAGATATATGGCGGAACTGCAGGGGCATTTCTCTGACGTGGGCGACCCTTTCCAGCGCATGCTTTTCGCCTTGGCTTCTTATAATGGTGGCTATTTCCACATCAGAGATGCGATGTCGCTGGCTCGCAAACATGGTCAGAATCCGCATAATTGGGGCGTAATCCGCGATTATATTCTGCGCCTTTCTCAACCGGCTTATTACACAGATCCGGTAGTGAAATATGGTTATATGCGAGGCACGGAGACGGTTAATTATGTAGATAGAATCAGAGCCCGCTGGGGCGAATATAGCGGTGGTTCAGGCTTCCATGAGAGTTTTCGTGGCAGCGGTATGGGCAGCGGTTCCTTCCATGGAGCCCCTGTTAAATCCAAGCGCCACTACCAGAATAAGTACCATATATAATATAAATAGGTACTGAAAACGATGAGGAAAGGTATATTTGGGGCTCAATTTACTCTGATTTCTTGCAAAATTTGGAGATAAGAGCCCCAAATATACCAAATAACGTGGATGTGAGTTTGCGTTCTTTTATAGGGCTTTTTTGTTGTTTTGTAAAGAAAAAAAACAAGATACTAAAATGTCGTTATATCATCTCCTAGAACGATTAAAAGGAGTATTTATATATATATGTATAATATCCTTACTACAGAAAACAGTAACGGAAATGATGCGAAAATCCGCATTTTTTTGCGTTTTAGAAGATAAAATGTAAAATATGGGGGTTAGGAAGATGTTTTACCCCCTCTCCTAAGGGTGTAAAATGCCCCTCCTCGGACATTAAATCCGCCTATAACATGACGTATTTTTGACAAAATGCAACAGGAAACAAGGATAAAAATGTAGAATCGAACAACATATCAGCTAACTAAAGCGACTTGATATGTAGATAATTATTATACACAAAATATTAGAGTAAGAATATAACAAAATACACATAACACACTAATAACCAATACATTCAGACATACATACAACCTATATCAGGTAAAACTCACAAGTTCATCTAGCGTGTCATTAAGGGTCAAGGTCATTAAGGGTCATTTTCATTTTCGGGGGAGAAAAATCCCCTATAGTATATATATAAATAAATATTTATATATACTATAGCTCAAAATGACACTTTCATTTTTCTAAATGACCCTTAATGACACTGACCCTTAATGACACGCTTGTTTTTCATCCTTACTTCCCCATTGTTGATAGTTTCTGCAATAAAGTTCAGGCAGAACATCAGTAGAACTTATTGTATTACAGCTACTTATAGTTTTTCTCACATAGAAAGTCAGGGGAAAAGCTTGCATTCTGCCCGAAAATGTTGTATCTTTGCACCGGCAATCGAAAGAACAGCCTTTTGTACCTTGCTCGGGTCTTCTCTTAAGACCTAGACGGGTCATAAATGATGGCAGGCGCCGGTCATCAATGAAGACCCCGAAAACGGCAGGAACGGGGCGTTCTGGGGAGTTGCAAACAAAGGACTCTAAACATACTACAAACGACTATGATTAATTACAGCATCGTAATGCGTAGCGTGAACGCAAATCTTCTGGAAATCAACCAGGCGAAGTCACGCATCAACCAGGCAAAGAAAGAGGGTACAACCCCTGACCCAAAGGACCTGGAACTCGTGAAGACAGAGAAGCAGAATGCTTTCGCCATCTCACAGTACACCGATATCATGACCATCGAGAAGTTTGCCAAGCACATCACTTCTCATGGAAGTGTTTATTCGAGAGCCGACATCAGCGCCATCCTCTACATCGCCGTAGACTGCATGCGTGAGATGTTGCTTGAGGGCAAGAAAATCCGTCTGGGCGATCTTGGTGATTTCTCTCTCCTTCTCACCTCAAAGGGTGCTGAGGATGCTGACAAGTTCACCGCACAGAACATCACCGGCGTGAAGGTTCAGTGGGAGCCAGGTCAGGAGTTCAAGAACCTTCGCGATGATGCCGAGTTCAACCTCGTAGCCAGCCGCAGCGCTCAGGCAGCCGTTATCAAGGCGATTAAGGAGGGTAAGACCAACGTTGACCTCAACGCCCCAACTACTCCGGATAATACGCCTGGCGGTTCAACCCCAGGTGGTTCAAACACCGGTCAGACCGGCAGCGAAGGCCAAGGCTCTGAATCAAGCGGCGGTACTACCGGCAAGGACGATACTGGCGACGGCCTTGAATAGCCCAAGGATAGACTGGCTAGGGTGTTAGCCCCTAGCCCAGCCTATCCGCCCACAAAAAATTCAACATTCAACACTCAACATTCAACATTCAAAAAATGAAAGCGAACACTTGGAAAACAATTCTGCAGATAGCCATCAGCATACTGACCGCTATCGCTACTACGCTCGGAGTAACGAGCTGCATGGGATAAAGAACATGGAGTCCACCTTATCATAATAAGCAGACTCATCCATAAAAATGAAAATCGACCGCTCACCTCAGAGATATTCCCCGAGGAGAGCGGTCTTTTTCGTTTCTGCCGAGAATTGTATCACCAGCTTCTTCATAACCATTTACACCAATAGCTAAAACTTCCTTATAAGACTCTGCATAGTTAAGTATGGCAGATGTTTACAACTATCCATTTACCACTTTTTCTACCGCCTTCACGTTTCAAGATTCCCTTGGCTTGAAGAGCAGCAATATCTCTTTCAATAGTACGTGTCGTTACAGTTTTCTTTCCCGACATTCTCTGCGCCAATTCCGGAATCGTTATTGCCGGATGACATTTAACAACAGAAATGATATTCTGCTGACGTTCAGAAAGTTCAATCAGTTTTTCTTTCCCGACATTTTTAAAGTTTTTCCCGACATTTATCACGACATCATCATCCATAGATCTTTCATACTGTTCTATCTCAGCCTTAAGATTTTTGATATGTTCTTGAAGCATGAAAGACTGGAATGGTAACATCGA
>NZ_JANDWX010000018.1:0-69926 GCF_024330485.1 Segatella copri
CTTACGGACAAGACTCCTTTAAATGATTTGTTTAACAAAGCTGTTCCAACAGAAGAGACGGAGGATTGGCTATATCCTAGCCTTTTCAGCCCCGACGATTTCTAAACGGGACAGCAGTGTGTCAAAATATAAAAGTCAGATAAAACTTTCAAGTCTAAGAGACATGATACAAAAGGATTACCAACTATTATTTTTAATGTAGAAGGCAAAACCATTTTCTTTAATTGCAAACATCCTCTAAATGCACAATCTCCAATAGACAGCAATTTCTCAGGTAATACTATTTCTTTCAAATTGTTCAAGAATTCAAAAGCACCATTACCTATATATCGTACTGTTTTGGGGATGACAATTTCTTCTAAAGCAGATTCATTATCAGGGATTTGCATACTAAAAGCATTGTCACAAATTACAATAACACCATTTTTAATTTTGTATGAGACTATATTACAAGGACCACGGAATAATCTTTTTCCATCTGCACTATATAAAGCACCATATTCATCATAAACTGCACTTTTAAAATCATCATCTGATATTTTTGTAGGAAATACCATCATCGTATCAAATTGAGGTTTTGCTTGTAAAAAAGCTAGATAAGAGCACATGGAAAGATTCTTCTTTGCATTAACTAACAAAAAGATTGAAAGAAGAGTGTTTATCTCTTCCTTATCCATTAACTCTTGCAAAGCCGACAGCATTTTGCTCTTGCTCAAGTCACGATAATCCTCAGCAGAAAAGAGCAATCTATCAGCCGCACCATATTCATCAAGCAAGGATGGTTTCAAAGAAATAGCCTTCAATGACAAGGCGATGCTTGCCAAAGCAAAGTCATCGATGGTTTCATCAAAATCATCGACGGTTCGCAAAGGATGAGAAAAGTCCTTTGTACCAATTGTTGGAGACTTCTGTCCCTTCATAGCAGGAACAAACATACCATCATAATCTACCAATGTCAGATTTCCATCAGGACGAACCATGATGTTATCTGGCTTGATGTCACCATGAGCAAATGGTTGAGAACGAAGCCACGCTGCCATTTTACAAAAGCGATAGCAAAGCATAGCCATCGCATAATTGTCTTGATAGTTTTCTGCGATGTAAGTCTCCATCGTTTCACCATCAATCCAATCCATAAGAAGGACAGGAAACTCGTCTTCCTCACAACTGCTATCTACGAAGATTTCTTTATCTAAGTACTTTACAGAAGTAATATAAGAGGAATCAACGAACTCCAACTCATCTGCAATCTGGCGATAAGCCTCAGCTCTACCTTCTTGCTCTTCAGTAAAGCACTTCAATGCATAGCACTTCCCAGTTTGTTCATCTTTCATTTTGAACACGACGGCAAAGGCACCACTGCTACGATAGGGTTCACCATGATCGTCAAGCACTGGTACCAAATGAGCCAACTCTCCAAGATTGTCACTTGCATCTTGGATAGCTCTTACATATTCAGATATTAATGGGTATTGCATAAGCTACAAATTAAATTGTGAAAAATCTACCTCACCAACCCCCATTTTTATTATTTCTGCCTTTATTTCTCTAGCAAAAGCAGAAACGTTTTCTGAAGGTTTTGGATCAATTAAATATACTTTTTTAGACACATTACCCAAATTTTTCTTTATACTTTCATTTATTACTTTATCCTTACATCCGTAGCCAATTATAATCAAACAATTAGCCTTTCTTAGGTTTTGCTTGAAATTTTCTTGCAACCTTCTCCATATTAATGAGTCACCATACATTTTACATTTGGTATTTGTACCAGATAAAAAATACGGATGTTCAGCAAAAGGATAAGCCCCATATTCATCTTTTCCTTCTATCTCTTCCAGTATATTTTTGTAGTTTATCCCAAAAGGAATTTTGAGACAAGCATCCGGTTCTAATACAATAGACTCCTTACCCCTTGAATGTAACACATAATTTAAACTGCCATGGAGCTTATACAATCTTATTGCCTTATCTTTATAGTTATTCGTAAATCTTGCTAGTCTACAATGGTATCTCACATTGTATTCTTTGTTTTCATATATGCCATAATAAGGTGATCCAATCTCTGTAAATCCGTCCGAAAAGTTCATCTGCAAATTGGCAGTCTCTATAAGCTGCTCAAAAAGCAAGTCATGATTTAATGTATGTACATTTATAACATATTGCCTAGCAACATGAGATAAGAAATCTTCCAAGCCATCGTATACGTCTAAATTATTATATGGTGTCGTTAACTGACAATTTATTAGTTTATTATAAATCTCTGTAATACAACATACATAATCTCCCAGAGTTATTCTCTCTGTAACAAACTTATTAATCACCTCCTCATATCGCCCAACACGAACACTACTACTATGAAGAAAATCATAAAATTCTTCATAGTCAAAACATTCAAATTCTCGGCTATACAAAGATATTATTTCGAAGAGAAGCTTTCTCGCATTTTTATCCTTATCTTGAGAATACACATCTGTATTACGAATATTATTACTATTATTTAGATAACTTTCGCTTAAAGACTTCAAGTTTTTATTAAGGATTCTAGCAGTTGGCAATCCTGCAGGAGCAGAAAAGCCAGCACCAAATAGCAAAGCTACTTGTTTTCTTTCATTCATTGGATTAGGATTTGCCCCATATTCCAAATCTATATTATCACCTTTCTTCATTGTATATTATTTTTTATCAGTTCAGCAAAATGCCTGCTTTCGATTCTGCAAATTTAAACAAATATGAACAACTTTGCAAAGTTTTTCTCATCATTTAACTATATTTCGAAATAAAACTCTTGTTGTTTGAGCAACCAATTATATGGTAGTTCCTTTAAGACCACTTACATATCAATCATATTTATCACATTGAACAACTGCGTCTTAATCAGTAAATTAACAGAAACGGTTTAACCTCATTCACATTTTTGCAATTTATTTACACAACAAAAATTAGTCAAAGGTCTCTTTCATAGCCCTTTCACCGAATCGAGATATTATCTCTTCCTCTTTGCTTGATGGCAAGGACCAACATGACATAAAAGCACAACCACCAACACTTGTAACACTATCTTTTACCTTTGCACCTGGAAACAAGTTTAAACGAATTGGTTAACGGGTGTTAAGGTGAACTGTATGTCACGCTAGAATATCACTATTTTTTGATTCAGTCCTTCGCCAAACCAAATGTTTTCTTGTTTCCATTTAATGCTAAAATGTCAATAATATGGATAAGGAACTTTACTTTGGCGTAGATGTCTCCAAGAAGACTCTCGACCTTGCTTATTATGATGGTGAAACCATCGACTGGAAGAATGCTCATATTAAGGTGAGCAATGATGATGCTGGGTTCAAAAAGATTGGCTCCTGGGTCGCAAAGGTAGGAAAAGACTTCGATACCTTTTTGTTCTGTATGGAATATACTGGACTCTATAACCAAAACTTCAGATTATGGCTGGAATCCAAAGAATATATCTATGGTATGGTGGAACCTCGCAAAATGCATCGCTTCGAGCCAGACTTGGATGATGACCAGCGCTCTCTAGACCGTATCAAGACTGATGAACTGGATGCTTTCAGAATAGCAATCTATTGTGAGCAGAACCACAAGAAGATTCTTCGCAATCCATCCAAACTTCCTTCACCTGTCTATTTCAAGTTGAAGAGATTGCTGGCTGAGCGTAAGCAGAACACCAAACAGTCTGTTCTTTACAAGCAACAGCTTCATGATATCTGCGCATACGACACTGACTTATCCGTTGAACGCAAGAAACTCCTGCTGAAGAACATGCAGGAAAACCAGAAAGCAATAGACAAGGAGATTGACAGCTACATGAATGAAGATACAAGCATCAGAAAGAATTACAATCTGCTGACCTCCATTCCTGGCATTGGTCGCATCATAGCGTTGGAAACCATTGTATTGACGGAAAATTTCACTGCAATCAGCAATCCTCGCAAATATGCCTGTTACATAGGAATAGCCCCTTTTAAAAAGGAATCTGGTACCTCAGTAAGAAAGAAAACGGGTGTTTCCAAGAAAGGCTTTTCTGAAGCCAAGGCAGACTTATCCATAGCTGTCCTTTCCGCCATAAAGAACAATCCTTCAATAAGAGACTATTGGATACACAAGAGAAAGGATAAATGCGGTGGTATCGTACTCAATGCCATCAAGTTCAAGCTAGTCCTTCGTATGTTTGCCGTGATAAAGCGTGGAACACCATACGTGGAGACAGATGCATACAAGAACTAAAATGCAGCAAAAGTGAACTATCGCACTTCTTAGAGCATAACTATTTCCCGACTAAGTCTTTTGTCTGCGTTTTTTTCACTACCTTTGCCGGAGCATCTGAAATGGAAGGAACTCCGGACGGGGGTAGTGAACTATTTTGTCTTAGACAAAGACCTTTCCCTGATCTAGTCTCCCCAGCCTGAAATGCCAGGTCAAGTGCCGTTTAGGGAATTAGCCGTGGAAGCTTTTAAAAGATGTGGCTTACCCTGACATAGAGAGCTCCTTCCTGCAAAATGCGGTACAAAGGTATGAAAAATAAATCATTTATCGGCATCGACATCTCAAAAAATGTCATTGACGTATCAATTTTCTGTGAAGAAACCCCAATTAAGGACTTTTCTCACGATGTATTCAACAATTCCCGCAAGGGATTTGGCGAAATGTGCACATGGCTCAAGAAGAATCATGTGGTTCTCTCGAACTGTCTCTTCGGAATGGAGTTCACCGGCAGCTATTCCATGGAGCTGGAGAAGTTTCTTAATGCCAGAAACTATCAGTTCTGCATGCTCTCCACCCATGTGGTAAAGCATTATCCCATGGGGCCCAAGGACAAGAGCGACAAGATTGACTCTGCCAAGATTGCAGACTTTCTCTATCGCTATAATGGTACTGAATGTGTCAAGCCTTATAATATGCCTGACAAGACCATGCAGAGACTCAAGGCACTGATGAATGAGCGTAAGTTCCTGGTGGAACAGCGTACATGCTTCATGAACAGAAGACAGCTATGCATCACAAAGGAAGATGCCCAGTTATATGATGGCTACATCAAAAAATTCAGCCGTGACATTGAGAACATCGAGTTGGAAGAACAGAAGTTGCTGGCTACAGACGATAGCCTCTTGTCTACTTACAAGAATCTTCTGACAATACCGGGAATAGGCTTCGTCAATGCCATAAATGTCATTGTCATTACCCGAAACTTTACCGCTTTTGAAACAGCAAGGCAATATGCCAGTTATGTTGGCGTGGCACCGCACTTCCGCACTTCAGGCACCAGTGTGAAATGGCGTCCCCGACCTTCAGCACGCTGTGATGGTCAGGCGAAAGCAGATCTATCCATGGCGGCCACAGTTGTTGTACAATATGATGCAGAGTTACAATCATTTTATAACCGTAAATTAGGAGGTAAGCAAGATTCAGACACAAAACGCAAGGCATTGAATGCCGTTAAGTTCAAACTTGTTCTCAGAATGTTCGCTATAGGTAAGCAGAACAGAAAATGGGAACCGTTGGATTCAAAGAGCAGCAATGAAAAACTTGCAATATCATAAGTCCGAAACAAGGGAACTATAGCAGTCTGTGCTACTGCCATTTAGAGTCTTGTAAAGACACAAACACGGATAACTAATTAGGAATCTAGCCACACGCTATTAAAAGAACGAGTTCCGTGTTGATTTGTAACAGAAAAATCATTTTTGACCATTTCTGCTACCGATATTTTAGTGCCTGTATGTTCCAAAATACCTCTTTTGTATTTATTAACACAAAAAGTTGCTCAAAAATTTGGCTATGTCTTAGGAATCGGGAATATTTATACTAGACAAGGAGCCACAATTAGAAAAAGCAAAGTCCCCAATACTTGTTACATTCTCAGGAATTACAACTTTTGATAAAGAATTGCATCCCCAAAATGCATTAATACCAATATATTTAACACTATTAGGTATAACAACATTTTTTAAAGAAGAACACCCACTAAAAGTACCATTATCTATTCTATCAATTTCTCCGAGAATATCTATACTCTGCAAAGCCCAACATCTTCGAAAAGCTCCAGCACCTATTTTCACTACACTTTCAGGAATTACAATACTAGACAAGGAATTGCAACCACAAAAAGCATTTGCACCAATACATATTACTCCTTCTGAAATAATAACACTGGACAAGATATTGCAATACATAAATGCTCCATCACCAATACATGTTACACACTCGGGAATAACATACTTTTTTACTCTTTTACGAAATGATATTATTTTTGTTTTATTTTTGTTATATAGAACTCCATCTTCATACACAAAATTAGAAGATAAAAACTGTAACTGTCCATTCCATCCCGCAAATGGATTCCCAGTCATCAATCTAACGCCACTAGGAACAGCTATACTTTCCAAAGAGCTACATCCTCTAAAAACGCCATTTCCCAAACCTGTAACGCTAGCAGGGATATTAATATTCGCCAAAGAATTGCATTCTGCAAAAGCAAAATCATCAATACTTAACACACCATCAGGAATCATTATGCGTCTTAAAGAACGACACCCAGAAAAAACAGATTTTGTAATGAACTTTATTTTATTAGGAAGAATTATTTCCTCTAAAGAACAACAATAACGAAAAGCACCATTTTCTATACTTACAACACTATTGGAGATAACAATGCTTGATAAAGATTTACATCTATTAAAAGCATCTTTACCAATATACACAACATTACTAGGAATAACAATACTTTTCAAAGGAACTCCATTAAAGGCACATTCACCAATCATCGTTAAACTTTCTGGAAGAAAAACACTCCAAAATTGTGTATGCTCAAAAGCCCTGTTACAAATTATCATGGTTCCGCTTTTTATTATATATTTACCACAACAACGTCCTGCATTTATAAGTTTTCTACCATCTCTACTATAAAGACATCTAAAATCATCCCTAACAGCTGTTGAGAGTTCTTCATTTGTCACTTCTGTAGATAAAAGCTCTATTTTATTCTTAGGTTTCTTCCCTACAAACAATCTAAAGGAACAGAGAGCAAGATTCTTCTTGGCTTTAGCCAAGAAGAACATAGAAAGAAGAGTAGTTAATTCCTCGTTATTCATCTGCTCCTGCAAAGCTGCCATAACTTTGCTCTTACTCAAATCACAATAATCCTCAGCAGAAAAGAGCAATCTATCTGCTGCACCATATTCATCAAGCAATGATGGTTTTAAGGAAATAGCCTTTAGAGACAAGGCAATGCTTGCCAATGCAAAGTCATCAATAGTTTCATCGAAATCATCAATGGTTCGCAATGGATGAGAGAAGTCCTTAGTACCGATGGTTGGAGACTTCTGTCCTTTCATGGCAGGAACAAACATACCATCATAATCCACCAAGATCAATATACCATCAGGACGAACAATGATATTATCAGGTTTGATATCGCCATGAGCGAATGGCTGAGAACGAAGCCACGCTACCATTTTACAGAAGCGATAGCACAGCATTCCCATCGCATACTCATCCTGGTAGTTGTTGGCGATGTAAGTCTCCATCGTCACACCTTCCACCCAATCCATCAGCAACACAGGAAACTCATCTTCCCCACAGCTACTATCCACGAAGATTTCCTTCTCCAGATACTTCACGGAAGTAACATAAGAGGAATCAACGCAATCCAGCTCATCAGCTATCAGCCGATAAGCCTCAGCTCTCCCCTCTTGCTCTTCCAAAAAGCACTTCAAAGCATAGCATTTCCCTGTCTGTTCATCTTTCATTTTGAACACGACGGCAAAGGCACCACTGCTACGATATGGTTCACCATGATCATCTAGCACTGGTACCAAATGAGCCAACTCATCAAGATTGTTACTTGCATCTTGTATGGCTCTAACATATTCTGATATCAAAGGATATTGCATTGACTTTTTCTGTTAATTGTTTTGCCCCAAAGGTACAAAAGACTTACGATACTACCAAACCATTAGCTATTTTTTCACCTAATTTAATATAGTACCATCCTGTACATCTTTGCCTATTTCATCAAGAACCTGAGAGTAACATTGCTTGGTTCTGAAAAAGTCATTAAGAATCGCAGCAAGATAGGCTTTTGTATTTGGAATGTTGTGCATTAGCAAACATTGCAACTTAGACAGAATATAATAAGACTTTTCTTCCTCATACAGAATATACAAGACAGTATTATGCACTAAATGATTAGTACGATTAACAGCCTTTTTCATATTCTCTACATCTTGGAGATTCTCCGAATCCACCATATCCCAATGAAGGTCCCAAATTGTAATAAAGGCTGATTCGTTTGATGCCTCTATCATAAACTTCTCATTTTGATACGTGAAGTAAATGTCATCGTGCTCTATACGAACTTCACAATTAAGCTGGCGAAGCAACTCAAGGCACAAGTCTCTAGTACCAATACTCTCATTGCTATCATTAGATGGCGAGATAGAACTAACGATTTCATCCATCTCTTTTTCTGCTCTTTTCTGGCGGATGTAATACATCAAACTTATGCCAATCAATACTGAAATAATTGGTAACATCATAATTATAATCTTTTTAAATTAATACTTTATGAGATGGCAAAGTTAGTTCTTTTTTTGCAAACAGATGTACAAACTCGGGAAAAACTTACCTCCACAAGCCTTGTGGAGCCTAAACATTTGTAGCATCCACCACCATTTATTATTTTTGCTGCCAAAATAACAATAAAAATAATAGGAATATGGAAAGACTCTTTTTTTTCGTGATTGCCGTTGCATTAGCATTCGGCGTTGGTTACCTGGGAAGAAACAGAAAGATTGGTTTCGGATGGGCTTTTGGTATCTCACTTATCAATGTAGTGATTGGTCTCATTGTCGTATTATGCTCTTAGAAGAAAACGCCAAATGAGCTTGAAAAGAAGAACTAAGTTGAAGATTTGGGGATGGGCATGTATTCTGATTGGAGTAATTGGCTTTATCAGTATCATTATGCGTGGCAACCCAAACCTCGGACCGAGCGTTTGGGTTGCCATAGGAGTCTATTTGTTATACAGGAAGAATACCTAAGAAAATTCACTTCCACTCCACAAGCTTTCTATCCAATGGTATCTTCTTGGGTTCACCACGATTGCCATCAATGAAATAACTCCCGGCTAGACTTTCATCAAACTGGAGAGTGAAGGCTTGGCGGATACGGGCGCATTTCTCATTGATAGAATTAGACAATGGATTCGTCAGGGCTTCGATGCTCTGGCGAATCTTCTCTTCTGAAAGATGTGCCCCGTTGTTGTTCGATTTCTTGCGAATATCCACATAGATATCATATAGCTCTTCCCTATAATCCGACAGACATTTGAAAAGGATTCCCTCCTCATGACGTAAAAAGAGAATATACACCGCCTTTACCAATGGCTCCATCTTGATAGTCATATCATGATAGTCGGGCAGTATGATATCGTAATTCTCCGTGATGACCATTCTACTCAGATTCTTGGGTGGAAAGAGATACTGCTTCAGCACCCAATCGCTTACCCCGCCAAGACGTAAGTCCTGTACCTGCCGGTACACCTCCTTCATCTTCTGCCTGATATCATAGCTGAATGTTTCATCTGCCGGAATCGGTTTAGGATCAAATATACTGTATGGAAAATCATCGACAGAGCTGAACATCACTTTGCAATCCGGCAACTTATTATACGCAGCCTGCATCAATGGCATAAAATCCTCATCTTCCTCTATAGACAAAGAATAGGAATTGACATAATATATGCCGTCCTCCTCATGGTCTAGCTGTAAGATGCTAGGACGTAATTTCTCCTTATTCTTTACTTCTACCAATTGCGACAACAGCAAATCGGAAGGAACAGAGATGTTCAAATCCTCTTTATTCATCGCAGGATAGCTGTAGAGAGCTGTCTTCTTGATATGAGGACCCAGAAATGGGAAATAATTAAAATGAATTGACTTGCTGATAAACAAGTTGTTGATATCCACGAAATGGTTGATGATGGAAAGGTTCAACTTTTCATCATACCCATTCTCTACAAAGAACACCTCACCATGTAGGCGTGTTGGGAAGTCGCGAAACTTCAATACCTTTTTTCTTCCAATCTTTCCGGTCATTGCTTATCACTTGTTATATGGTTGATTACAGTATTGTACATATCAGAGCTATCTTCTTCTGCATTTATCGAATAGCTAAACGCCGAACATGGCAAAAAGAACCAAAAAGACTCACCCTGAGCGCGCTGTTCTAAAGGGAAGCGGGGGGGGTGAGTATGTTGTTACAAAGGTACAAATGTTATTCGAAACAACAAAACTTTTAGCTAAAAAGTTTCGAAAAAAGTTGTGTGATGGGGAATTATAATAAAAAGGAGGGGTATCAGCAGCACATGATTCTTTCAACAAAAGGGAGGAAGTTTAGAAAGAAGTACGCAAGCGATAAAGGACCAACAATTACACGCACGTATAAATCTTTTTTTCTCGAAAAAGTATCAAAGTCTCATTTTTAGGCATAAAACGAGGCTTATATCTTTAATACACAATACTTTATCACGAATGAGACTTCTCTGAAAATGAATGGAGAAGTATCATGGAAGTATCATAAACTAGCGAGAAGTATCATGATTTCTTGCTTGCATCGAAAAAAAAATGCTTTATGAAGTGATAATAATAGCATTTTTAAGGCAATAAACAGGATGTTTTTGCGTTTAGTAAAACAGAATGTTTTATTCTTAATACTTAAGAAACATGGATGAAAAGGAATTACTGAAAAAGGCTTTTGAGTACGGAAACGTACCTAGCAACATCACCTACTGTTTCACCGAACCATGTCCGATGAAAAACAAATGTATTCACTATCTATCCGGTCTCTATAAAAACGAGAAGACTGATAGAGGGGATGCCATCTTCCCAAATGCCCTGAAAAACGGGAATTGCAAGTACTTCGCTCCGCTGCGTGTCGTGAAAATGGCATGGGGATTCGACAAACTCTTTGCCGAAATGAAAGTGAAAGACGCTCCTGCACTGCGCGCCGAAATGAGAGACTACCTCGGCAGCAAAGGACAATACTACCGTTACAAACTGGGACAACTGAAACTTCTGCCGGAACAACAGGCATATATCAAACAGCTCTTCGCCAGATACGGATATAAAGATGTTGAATTCGACCATTTCTCAGAAGAGATTGATTTCACTAAAAGCTAATCTTTTTCTCTGCCCTCCAGATGTTCCAGCCATGCCATTTAAGCGGTCCCACAGAGAACACGTGACGGGCTACCGGTGAACACGTGACGGGCTACTAGAGAACAAGTGACGGGCAGCCATTGCCCGCATAACGGGAAAGGAGTGCCCAATTTATCAACCAAACTTTGGGCAACGCCAACAAGAGTTTATAGTTTATAGTTGACAGTTTATAGTTAATAGTTAACAAAGAAACATCCTAATCAATATATTCAATGAAGATAACAATCGTTCATACAAACAATAAGAAGCAGCTCCTCGTCAGCACCAAGACGATGGAGAAGTTGCTGCAACGTATCGCAAAAGATGACAGCAGACTTACTGTTACCCATTTCCGCGAATACGTGACCTATATGAAAAGCAGCTACGAATATTACAAGGATATGCCAACATGGATGCACATCTACCCCGCTGCTGAATTCGCCAAAGACGAAAACAGCAACCTGAAGATGAAGGCGTGCAACGGTATCCTGCTGCTGAAATTCGGAAACATCACGGATGTGGACGGCGTGGAGGGCGTGAAGCGCTCGGTTGCCATGCTGCCTTCTACCTTTGCTGCGTTGGAAGGTGCTGATGGCAAGTCGGTTATCGTATTGGTGAAATTCAGCAACGAAGATGACTTGCTGCCTGCAGAGGAGGCGGATGCCGAACGACTGTACCGCATCGCTTACCAGCAGATTTTGCCTGTATATCAGGCGATTGCCAAGGCTTCGGTGCTCACAGACGGACCGAAACCTTCTATCGAAGCGGGCTCTAACCTGTCTTTTGAGCCTTCGATGCACAACAGTTTTATGATGACGCTCGATGCGAAACCTTATTTCAACAGTAAGGCGGTAGCGATGAAAATTGACAGCAACATACACCCTCAGAACCAGGCTTTCAACACGGAAAATAATCAGCAGATGAATCCTGGTTCCGACACTTCGGAAGAAGAAAAGAAAGTTGACAAGAACAGCGTTCGCGAGAATATCATGAGCATGATGCAGCTGCTGAAAAGTAAATATAACTTCAGATACAACACGGTGATGAAATTCGTGGAATACATGCCGAAAGAGAAAGGTTGGTATGGTTTCCAGCCCGTAGATCCGAGAGTGCAGAAGCGCATGACGCTGGAGGTGCAGCTTGCCGATATCCGAGTGAGCATCAAGGATGTCAGGAATTTTCTAGAGTCTGATTATATCAAGAATTATAATCCGATAGATGAATATCTCTTCCAATGCTACGACAAATGGGATGGAAAAGACCATATACGTGCCTTGGCTCGTACGGTTCCTACCAACAATCCTTACTGGGCAGACTGGTTCTACACCTGGTTTCTGGGCATGGTTGACCAGTGGCGCGGCTTTACCCATCGCCAGTATGGCAACTCGGTGGCTCCGCTTCTCATTTCCAAGCAGGGTTACAACAAGAGTACTTTCTGTCGCCGGCTGTTGCCACCGGAACTGCAGTGGGGATATAACGATAATCTGATTCTGTCAGAAAAACGTCAGGTTTATCAGGCGATGGCGCAGTTTATGGTCATCAATCTTGATGAGTTCAACCAGATTTCTCCACAGGTGCAGCAGGGATTTCTGAAGAATCTCATCCAGTTGCCTACGCTGAAATACAAGCCTCCGTATGGCAGTCATGTCATGGAATTTCCTCGTCTCGCCTCGTTCATCGCCACGAGCAACATCACGGATATTCTCACCGACCCATCCGGCAACAGAAGGTTTATAGGCGTGGAACTGACGGGACCGATCGATGTGAGTGTGCGTCCGAACTATCAGCAACTTTTCGCCCAGGCGCTGACCGCCTTACACAATGGCGAGAAGAGTTATTTTGATGCGGAACAGGTGAAGTTGATCATGAAGAACAACTGCCAGTTTGAGGTGGCTGAGCCGATAGACCAGTATTTCCAGCTCTATTTTGATTTGGTTGAGAATGAGAAAGAAGGCGAATATCTGACTGCCGCCGAGATTTTCGACTATCTGAAAAAGCAGATAGGTTCATCGCTCAAGGTGAACAGTTTGATGGGATTCGGCAGGAAACTGGCGAATATGAGTGAGTTAAAACACAAGAGATTTGCAGATGGAATGAAGTACCTTGTAAAGAAAAAGTGAAATAGTGATACTTCTATGAGACTTTAATGAGACTTCTCGGCACCAAAACCGAGAAGTCTCATTCTCTTTATCTTGTTATCTATCAAGTCTTTAAGTCAATATTTTCAATAGAAAATGAGACTTTGAGACTTTTTCTTCAAAAAAACTTTTTCACGTAAGAGAAAAGTATTATCCTTTAGATAGCATAAAGGAAGGTGCGGATGAACCAGTAGCTGATGATACCTGCGAGATAACCTACGAAAGCTATCCAGGAGATGTGCTTCATATACCAGCCGAAGGTAATCTTCTCCAAGCCCATTACTACCACACCAGCGGCACTACCGATAATCAGCATTGAACCACCGACACCGGCACAGTAGGCGAGCAACTGCCAGAAGATGCCATCCACAGCCATATCGCCAGCGGCTGCCACAGGATACATTCCCATACATCCGGCTACCAGAGGTACGTTGTCAACGATACTTGAAAGTACACCAATGATACCTGTTACCAAGTAGTGGTTGCCATCGAATACGACGTTCAGGCCCTGCCCCAAAGCAGTCAATACGCCAATCTCAGCCAGGCAGGATACTGCCATCAGGATACCGAGGAAGAAGAGGATGGTACTCATATCAACACGAGAAAGCAACTTGGTTACTCGCTTCTGAGTACCCTCGGCATCAGCTCCACGATGCAAACTGCGATAGAAAACTTCGGTAGCAGTCCAGAGAACGCCCAATACCAGGAGGATTCCTACGAATGGAGGCAAGTGGGTGATACTCTTGAAGATAGGAACGAAGATCAAACCGCCTACTCCCAACCAGAACACTGCCTTGCGCTGACCTTCGGTGAAATCGCTGACCGATGCATTCTGCTGGGCAGAAACCTCAGGCATCACGAGTTCGCCCTTCAACATGGTCTGAAGGATGAGGGCTGGAATCACCATGGAAACCACAGACGGGATGAAGATTTCGGCGATAACGCCGGCTGCAGTAATCAATCCCTTGTTCCAGAGCATGATGGTGGTAACATCGCCGATTGGTGAGAAGGCACCACCCGAATTGGCTGCGATGATGACGAGGGATGCATAAACCATGCGGTCCTTGTGGTCGGTGACGAGCTTTCGGAGAATCATGATCATCACGATACTGGTGGTCAGATTGTCGAGGATAGCAGAGAGGAAGAAGGTAAGGATAGCGATACGCCAGAGGAGCGCACGCTTCGACTTGGTCTTCATCACCTTGCGAACCCAGTTGAATCCGCCGTTCTGGTCAACGATTTCCACGATGGTCATCGCACCCATCAGGAAGAAGAGTGTTGTAGCGGTATCGCCCAAATGTTCCTGGATGATTCCGGTCACCTTCTCCACCATTCCAGCAGCACCGCCTGTATAATCAGGATGCATCAACTGGAGATACTGCATTGGATCCACCATGTAGAGGGTCCAACAACCTACCAACATCAACAGGGCTATCGCTGCCTTGTTTACCTTAGTCAAGCTTTCGGTGGCAATGAGTGCATAGCCGAGTACGAAAACGACAATAATAGAAATTGTAAGTGTAGTCATTACTTTTTATTTATTATTAGATATTCTTTTTTCCTTTATGTATGATTTGGTACCCACAATTGCCAAACGGCTGCAAAGATACAAAAAGAAAAGCAATAACCACACGATTCCTTATTATAATTGTATGAAATCGTTTACTTAATTACGGATTTAACCTAAATAATAACAGATTTCGACCAGTATGGTTGAGGCATTTCATAAAACATGTAACATAAAACATGAAATAGATATAAAACGTTATGGAAATGCAAAAAAAAATCCGAAACAGATAGCTGCCAACGCTTCTGTTTCGGATTATCTTTTTGTATTCTTTCTTATTTTTCCTTAAAATCCATGCGGATTCTGATATTTAATAAAGCCTAGCAATAATCATGTTCACAGGTTATTTTTCCACCTTGAATACGGCGGCACTAATGCCTGAAGCTTTGATAGCATCGGTCTTCTTGCCTGATTTATATACAACCTTGCCTGTAGAAAGAACAGAAACTGCCTTGCCACCTACAGAGCTGATGTTGAGAGAGGCTGCCTTGGCACCAGGATTCACGACAACAACATACTTCTCATCACCCAAAGTGCGCTCATATACCATCGGATATTCCTGACCCTTCTGGTTCAGGAGCTTCCAATCGCCCTCATTGTCAAGAGCCTTGGCTGAATGACGCAAAGCGGTCAGCTTACGGGTATATGACAACAGAGAATTCTGATCTCCCTGCTGAGCCTCAACGGTCAACTTTCCGTTTTCCGTATCTACAGGGAAGTAGAGTTTATCAGGCGCACTCGTTGAGAAGCCGGCATTCTTGCCCTTGGTCCACTGCATCGGAGTGCGGGTACCAGAGCGCTCATTGCTACCCTCCTTGTTAGGGAGATTCATCTGATACTTCATACCAATCTCATCACCATAATAGATAAATGGAACACCTGGCATGGTGAGGAAGAAGGTCATCGCCACCTTCAGCTGGTCTGGCGTGTTGCGGGTACCGATGTTAGGACGCTGGTAATCGTGGTTGGCTGATGGAACAGCGATGTAGCCGAGATTCTTGGTGGCATTGAAAGCCTTGGTATAGTTCTCGCTAAATTCCTTAAGCGAACCCTTGCCCTGCTTGTCGAAATAGCAGTTCTGATAGCTCTGCTCCCACTTGCCCCATGGAGTCTTGCGGTCGAAGAACAGAGAGGCATAGCCCTTGAGACCGAAATGGATGTAGAAATCGATGTTGAAGCCAGCAGGAATGGCTTGCTGCGGATTAGCCCACTCTGAAATCAGGACGGTCTCAGGATAGTACTTGTCCTTCCATGCACGCATCTCATTCCAAAGTTTGGAAACCTCCTTCTTGTCAGGGTCGTTCTTGATGAGCGATGACGCCATATCAACACGGAATCCATCCACACCCTTATCAAACCAGAAAGCCATGATGTTACGTATTTCCCTGCGAACAGCCTGTGGTCCAGGCGCATCTACACTCTGCTCCCAAGGATGATTTGGGTCTGGATGAGCAAAGCCATAGTTCAAGGCTGGCTGGCACTCGAAGAAATTCTTCTCATAATACTTGGCACGAGGAGCATTCGCCTCCACATATCTGCCTCGGGTACTAGACTCCGGACTTGCCTCCTGATGACGGGCTTCTATTTCTTTCTTCTCGCTCTCAGGAATATCGTTCATCCAGATATAATAGTCGCTGTAACGCTGGTTAGGATCTTTCTCGGAAGACTCCTTAAACCAGGCACACTTGGTGCTGGAATGTCCTGCCACCAGGTCGAGACAAACCTTCATGCCACGCTTATGGGCCTCATTGACCAATGTAACCAAATCGGTATTGGTACCGAATCGAGGATCCACCTTGTAGAAATCGATGACATCATAGCCACCATCAAACCATCCCGACTCAAAGATCGGATTGAGCCAGAGGGCGTTCACACCCAGCGACTTGATGTAATCCAACTTGGAAGTGATACCCGGCAGATCGCCAATACCATTGCCATCAGTATCCATATAGGAAGATGGATAAATCTGATAGAAAAGTGCATCACTCAACCAAACCGGTCCCTTCTTCTGTTCTGCCTGAGCAGAAAGTGTGGTTGCCGCCAAAGCAGCAACCAACAACATTTTATTCATTCTTTTCATGAGCATCATTATTAATTCAAGAAAACTTTCTTTCATAATAACTCAAAATCCTGCATTTTATTGCGCAAGAAGGCTAATTGCGAATCCGCCACCTGCAACGGAGTTCAACTTCAAGACAGACTTGCTGGTTACAGTCTTCTTGGTGATGACATAAGCCTGCGGATTGGTCTTGTAGTTGGCATTCTTTGCATCCAGATAGATGGTAGCCACATACTTCTTGCCCTTCTCGAGGAAATCGAGCTTTACGGTAGACTGATGAGCCTTCATGCCCGTAACGCCACCGACAAACCAGTTATCAGAACCCTTTGCCTTGCGGGCAGCGGTGATATACTCCATTGGTTCAGCCTCCAGATAGATAGACTTGTCCCAATCTACAGCCACGTCCTTGATAAACTGGAAGGCATCCATGTGCTTCTCGTAATTCTCAGGGAAATCGGCAGCCATCTGCAATGGACTGTACATCGTTACATAAAGTGCCAACTGACCGCAGATGGTAGAGTTGCAATGAGAACCATTGGCGCAATCCATCTCAAAGATACCAGGGGTATAATCCATCGGACCACCCTGCAGACGGGTGAAAGGCAAGATGGCGGTATGTCCCGGTTTGGTACCTCCGAAAGCCTGATATTCTGTACCGCGAGCACTCTCGTTGCCAATCAGGTTAGGATAAGTGCGGCAGAGACCGGTAGGACGCACAGCCTCATGGGCATTTACCATGATGTGATAATCGGCAGCACGGGTTACGGCATGCAGATAGTGATTGATTTCCAACTGACTGTAGTGATGCTCGCCACGAGGGATGATGTTGCCCACATAACCGCTCTTCACTGCATCGTAGCCATAATCCTTCATCAACTGATAAGCTCTGTCCATATACTTCTCGTAGTTCATCACAGAAGAAGAGGTTTCATGATGCATGATGAGCTTCACTCCCTTGGAATGTGCATACTCATTGAGCGCCTTGATGTCGAAATCAGGATATGGAGTCAGGAAATCGAATACCTTTTCCTTCATATAACCACTCCAGTCTTCCCAACCGATGTTCCATCCTTCTACCAGGACTGCATCGAAACCATGGGCTGCAGCAAAGTCGATGTAACGGCGTACATTGGCATTGTTGGCAGAATGCTTGCCCGATGGCTTGGCATGTACATAGTCGGTTCCATCCAACTTCACGGTAGGATAATCATGGGTATAAGCCCACTCACCCTTACCGGAAATCATCTCCCACCATACACCTACATACTTTACAGGATGAATCCAGGAGGTATCCTTGATCTTGCAAGGCTCATTGAGATTGAGAATCAGGTTGGAAGACAATACCTTGCGAGCATCATTTGTAATGACCATCGTACGCCAAGGGCTCTTGAACGGAGTCTGCACATATCCCTTCATTCCCTGTGCATCTGGAGTAAGCCAAGAGGTAAAGGTCAGGCTCTTGTCATCCAGATTCAGGTGCATGGCTGGATAATCTACCAGAGCAGCCTCATGCAGATTGATGTAGATACCGTCATCTGTCTTCAACTGGAGTGAGGTCTGTACACCGGTATCCGAAAAGATGGTCTGTGAGAGATTGCTACTGACAGCAGCATGCAAGGCTGGACGAATGCCAGACAAACGGGTCTTGGTGTATTCATATTCCTGGGTATCGTAATCACCAGGAATCCACCAGGCGGTATGATCGCCCGTCATGGCAAATTCTGTACGCTCTTCCTTGATGGTAAAGTAGTTGAGACTGCCTTTCTGAGGGAACTCATAGCGCAATCCTACTCCATCGTCATAAACACGGAAGCGGACGTTCATATAACTGTCTGTAGAATTCTGCTTCAACTCTACCAGCATATCATTATAATGATTGCGGATTGACTTGTTCTCTCCCCAAACAGGAGTCCAGGTCTCATCGAAAGTGGAAGTTTTCTCATTGATGACACTAAAATCAGAAAGCAGATCCTTGCCATCCTTGCCGCCTTTGGCGAGCTGATACCCCAGACGGCTAGGCTTGATGATGGTCTTGCCCTGATAGGTCACACTATAGGTAGGCACAGTGCCATCCAAGGTGAAGTTCACCTTGATTTGTCCGTTAGGAGAAGTGATGTCTCCTGCATCTGCTGAGATGCCAAAAGCCATCAGAAGGCTTGCGAGCAAAAAGAGTTTTTTCATATTACTTTGTTTTTTGTTTATAATATTCAATACCGAATTCATATAAAATTAAGATTTTCCTTGGTACGCTCCAATGAGAAATGTTTCCTCATTGGAGCTAACCATTACTTGGTATAACCAGGATTCTGGTGGAGTTTCTTGTTCAAGTTGAGCACGGCATAAGGGATAGGATAAACCATGGTATAGCCCTGCGTATCATCATTGTAATCACCTGCAGAAGCATTGTGGGTCACACCCGTGAAGCGGTCTGCAGTAGGCTCTGTAAAGGTACAGAATCTGATCTGGTCTTGGCGGCGTACTCCCTCCCAAGCCAGTTCCAGCATACGTTCATCCAGAATGTCATTGAGCGTAAGTTCTGTACGAGGTGTAGCAGCAACACGGCCACGAACCTCATTGACAATTGTGAGAGCCTCAGCCTTGTTACCCATACGATACTCAGCCTCAGCCTTCAGGAGCAAGGCATCGGCATAACGCCAGATTACCAGGTCGTTGTTGAAGCTATACTGCTGGGTAGTGGACTTGTCAAACTCATACTTCTTCATTCTGGCACCGGCACACTTCATGGCATGAGGATCATCGGTAGCAGTGAAATCTACCTTTACAGCCAATGGCATATACTCAAGATCCTTGCCTGTGGCACCATCCTCTACAGCCTTGCCCGTTTCTTCCATATAATCCTTGTCGGTATAGAAGTTGAGTTTCAGACGAGGGTCCGGATTAGCCGTTCCATAGCCATATACCAGCATCTGCTGCCTGGAAGAGCAGGCTCCATTCCAGCCCTGGTAACCGATGGCACCACCATGGTTGTAATGCAGGGTGCGCACGATGTTGTAATCATCTATCTTATAGTTGACGCAATCATTTGGGCGGGTCCAGATATTCTCCACGGAATTCTGGTTGGCTACGATGAAGTTGTCTGCATAGCTAGGCTGCAGGTGGTAACCCAAACTGGCAATCTGGTCGGCACAATAGACTGCTGTTTCCCACGCATTGCGAGTTTCACCATCCAAAGTGATGTTAATCTTTTTGCCCATTTCAGAAACCGTCTTTCCCTGCTCCTCGCTGGCAGTAGCCTTGCCGCTCTTGTCTGTTCCTACAAAGGCACTGTAGCTGGTTGGATTGGTATCATCGATGTTATAGACCGGTGCATTGATGGCACACTTAGCCATACACATATATGCCACAGCCTTGGTGATACGGCCATAATATTCACCCTCGTTCTGACTCTTACTGTCTGAAAGATGAGGAATGCATTCAGCCAATTCAGAAGTAACAAACTTGAAGACATCAGAGCGGTTGGACTGATTCACCTCGTTAGCACTCACCTCAGAAGAAACAACCAATGGCACCTGTCCGAAGAGATCCATCACATAGTAATAATAGACAGCACGAAGGGCTCTCAATTCATATACATATTCAGCATACTCCGGATGCTCACCCAGGTACTTGTTGAGTCGGTCGATAGAAGAATTGGCAAGACCGATGACACGATACAGGTTGTTCCACACATCGTTATACTTGCTTACAGACGACTCAAAGTTGTGAAGGAAAATGTTCTGCCAGGCTCCACCATCTACCCAGTCACCCTGGCGACCAGGAATCATACTGGCATCAGAAGAGAACTCCTGGAAGGTATGCACAGAGCCACCATCACTTCCATACAATCCATTGCCGATGGAAGAATATACGTTAGCCACTGAGTTTACATATACCAGCTTAGAGGTACTGAAAGCCTCCTTCTCAGAAAACTTGCTTCGTGGAGTCTCATCCAGTGAGCAACTAGCCAGTAATATCGATGAAAGAAGCATTGAGCCTATAATATATTGTTTCATAACTGTAATCCTTTATATATTAATAATGTAATTCTTAATTAGAACTTGTTATCTATTCTATGTGAAAACATTTAGAAATTCACTGAGAGCGACAAAGTATAAGTACGGCTCAGAGGATAGATGTTCTTGTCGTCAACACCCAGATTGTCGCCACTGATGGTTGCAGAGTTGATCATGGGAGTCAAGCCCTTGTAACCCGTGAGAGTACAGATATTGTTGACCGACAACGACAGGTGAATGTTGTTGATGAATTTCCACTTGAGCATATCCTTGGTGAAGGTGTAGCCCAGAGAAGCGTATTCGAAGTTCATATAGTCACCCTTTTCCAACCAGTAGTCAGAAATCTGAACATCATGGATTCCCTTACCATTGTTGAGATGCTGTGCACCGCTCAGGATATTATAGGTTGGGAAATTACTCATATTGTTCAAGGTCATGGAGGTAGCATTGTAAATCTTATGACCGAAAGCACCGTTAAACTGCATAGTCAGATCCCAGTTCTTGTACTTGAAGCCCATATCCCAACCGAGGAAGTACTTAGGGATTGCCTGTCCGCAAACCTTGCGGTCGCCACTGTCACCCGTATCAATGGTACCATTATCATCAAGGTCTTCGATGATATACTGTCCCTTCTCATCGATACCTGTGCAGTGAGGCAGATAGAATACACCTACAGGCTGTCCCTCAATGAGATAGGTTACGCCATTGTTATGCACCAGACCAGCCGCACCTACGGTGGCAACAGAGATATGCTCGCTCGTTGTCATAGGCTGTCCCTTGTAGGTACCGCTCAACTTCTTCAGCTTATTCTTCTGATAAGAGAAATTCACACCGGAATTGAAGGTAAAGTCCTTTGTCTTGATAATATCACCACGAACAGCCAGTTCAAATCCCATATTAGTCATGGTACCCATATTGGCCAGCAGACGGTCGTAAGTGAAAGGAGGTACCGGCACCGTATAGGTATAAAGCATATCTGAAGTCTCAGAAGTATACCAGTCGAAGGTTACGTTGAGACGCTGCTTGAACATCGACAGGTCGAAACCGGCATCAAATGTCTTCTTTACCTCCCACTTCAGATCAGGGTTGCTGTTGGAGGTAACCGCAAAAGTAGTACTTGTTGCGCCGTTGACGGTAGTTACACCATTTGGCTCCATCAGGGCGAGAGAAGTATAAGGATCGATAGCATCCTGATTACCGGTCACACCATATCCTGCACGAATCTTGAAATTGTCTATCTGCTTGATTTTCTTCATCCAAGGCTCATTGCTGATTACCCATGCCAAGGAAGCAGAAGGGAACCAGCCCCACTTCTGACCATTACCCAACTTAGAAGAACCATCGGTACGAACATTGACGGTAGCGATGTATTTGTCAGCCAGCATATAGTTGACACGAGCCATATAAGAGCTCAGGGTATATTCGGTGTAGTTAGACTGCAGATTACCCCAGCTCACATTGGCAGCAGCCTTCATGTTATTAAACTTGAAGTAATTGGTATCAAATCCATGTGCCTCCTGTGAGTTCCAGTCGTAGGTATACTTCTGTCCCTCCATCAGAGCCAAGGCATCAATGTGATGCTTGCCGAAATCCTTGGAGAAATTCACCATGACGTTGCCCATATAGTCCTTGCGGTTGGTATTGGCGATATAAGCCCATCCGTTACCGTTCAGCTTACCCATCTGGATATTGTTAGGAATATAGAACTTATTGTCACGGTTCCAATAATTATATGAACCAAAGGCACTTACAGTGAGTCCGTCGATGATGTTGACCGTTGCCTTGCCATGAACATTTACAGAGGCATCCTTGTAGAAGTCATCAATATCGAGCAATCCCAGCGGATTCCAGACTTCACTGGCAAGCAAGTCCTCATCCCATTCACCCTTGTCGTTTCTTACATTAGGATAAGTAGGGTTATAGGCTGTAGCAGAATAGAACATCCTGTGCATATCATACTGGATATTGCTATTGCGCTGAGAACCGAATATGCCCAGTTCCAACTTCAGATGTTTGTCGAAGAGATACTGGGTTCCATCCAGCTTTGCTGTAAAATTCTTCATATCAGAATTCTTCAAGGCACCCTGACGGAGAACGAATCCCAGAGAAGCACGAAGACTGGAAGTGTCTGTACCAGAAGAGAAAGAAATATTATGATTCTGAGTGAGACCCACATTGCACTCAATCTCCTCAAGGAAATTGGTATCGCCACCCATATCGGTATAGGTCAGACCCAAAGACTTGGCTGTCTCACGATATTCTGAAGCCGACATCAGATCCAGATTCTTATAGACTGTATTGACACCAAACTGGCCATTGTAGCTCAGGCTGGAATAGCCCAACTTGCCCTTGGCTGTGGTAACAACGATGACACCGGAAGCACCACGTGAACCATACTGGGCTGTCTCAGAAGCATCCTTCAGGATGGTGAGACTCTCAATATCGCCAGGAGCCAGAGAATTGAACATCGTCATATCAGCAAAGACGCCATCGATGATAACCAACGGGTCGTTACCACCTGAAAGTGAAGAGGTTCCACGAACACGGATGCTTGGCGAACTGGTAGGGTCGCCGCCAGCCTGAGAAATGATAACACCCGCAACCTTACCCTTCAAGGCCTCGGCAGGACTGGTTACCACACCCTTGTTCATATCTTCCTTCTTGATGCGATCAACAGCACCCGACACCGTGCGCTTGCTGCCCACAGCATAACCAACGACAACCACCTCATCGAGCACCTCGTCGTTTTCTTTCAGCGAAACATTGATAACATGATTTCCCTTTACAGGAATTTCCTGGGTACGGTAGCCCAGATAAGAGAATACCAGGACGGCACCATCCTTAACATTGTCAAGCTTGTAGTTACCATCCAAGTCGGACACTGCACCATTCTTGGTATCTTTCACCAGAATGCTGGCACCAATGACAGGTTCACCTGTGGCATCTACCACCTGACCCTTAATGGTTGTCTGACCAAGAGCATTAAAAGTAATAAAGCATCCTGCTAACAGCAGACCTACTTTCTTTGAAAGGTTGTTTTTATCCATAATCTATAGGTTTATAACGATTAAAATTGTTTGATGCCGCAAAAGTACGTCAAAATTCAATAGGTTGTTGCGATTAGTAGGTTTTTGGTAGATTACCATTATCTACTATCCGATTTATCAGGCTGAATATCAGTAAATTAAATATTTTCAAAAAAAACACGTTAGTAGATGCGAGATTCTGAAAGTTTTTTATTACTTTTGCAGCAGAATCTTTAAAACATAAGAAACATGAGACATTTTATAACTATCGTACTACTGATACTACTACCACTATGCGCAAAAGCAGACAACAGCCAGCTCTACAAACAGCTGGATGCTGCCATAGAAAAACGTGCGCATTATGTAGAAGTAAAAGAGAAAAGTCTGAACGACATCAAACAGGGTGCCAAGTATGTAACCAGCAACGAGGACAAGCTCAAGCTTTACGAGCAACTCGCCAATGGATACAAAGCCTACGAGTATGATTCGGCGATGACTTACGTAAAAAAAGGCCTTGTTCTTGCCCAAAAGAGCAACAACATCTTATATCATAAAAGATTCCAACTTAGCCAAACCAGCCTGCTTATCACACGTGGATTCTATGCTGAAGCAAAAAACATCATGCAGAAGATAGAACCCAAGGAAGAAGATCCGCTTGACTATCAGTTTCAATACTATTATACACTTTACGGACTATACAACAACTGGTCAACCTATTGTGAAAACAATGAATTCAGCAAGATTTACGACCAGCAGAAAGTGGAATACCTGAAGAAAACATTAGAACTGTCGTCAAAGAAAGATGCATTCTATTACTACCTGCTGGGAGAGTTTTACTATTACAGCAATCATTCCAACAATAACAAGACCATCCAATACTACAAAAAAGCACTGAGTATGGAAAAGCCGGACAGCCGTCTCCATGCCATGACCGCCTTTGCCCTATCCGAAGTATACAAGAAAGCCAACAACCAGAAACTGACGGAACATTACCTGCTGGTTGCAGCCATCTCAGACATCACTTCTGCCACAAAAGAAAACGTAGCCCTGCAAAACATCGCACTCTTCATCTACAAACATAAGACCAGAAGTCTGAACAAAGCCCAGGAATACATCAACCTATCCCTGGAAGATGCTTATGCATACAACAACCGGTTGCGCCGCATTGAGATTTCATCTAAATTGCAGATGATTACCAATGCCTATACAGATGACATCAGAGCCACCAACAGCATGCTCTACATTGCGCTGTCGGTCATTTTCCTGCTCTTGCTCGGAGTGGGACTTAGCAGTCTGTTCATCCGTAAGAAGAACAAACTTCTGAAACAGAAGAAAGACGAAATCACGGCTACATCGGCAAAAATGGAAGTTCTCAACAGCCAGTCACACCTCATCAACGACGAACTGAAGGACACCAACCAGAAGCGCGATAGACTGATAAAGGTATATATTGACCTGTGCTATAAGAACATAGAGAGAAACTGCAAACTGCGCACCTTGGCAGTAAGAAAGATCAAGGCCAACCAGAGTAAGGAGCTGCTGAGCCTCCTTTCTTCCTCAACCAATACAGAGAAAGAGAGCAAGGAGTTTCTGACGGAATTTGACAAGGCATTCCTGTCTCTGTACCCAACTTTTATAACCGAGCTGAACAAGCAGCTTACAGAATCGGCACACATCCAGCTGAAAGAGAATGGAGAAATGCCCCCTATCCTCCGTGTGTGCGCCCTGTTAAGATTAGGCATCACCGAAAGTTCAAAGATAGCCGGCATCCTGTCTTATTCGCCACAAACCGTATACAACTACCGTTCCCTGCTCAAGAACAATGCCATCGACAAGGAGCACTTCGAGAAGAATGTACTCAGACTCTGTATGGTTATCGCAGACTGATCGGAGAAAGAAAAAGATACCTATATTTATAACAAATCCCGACAGGCAACAACATACCTGTCGGGATTTTTTAATTATCTGCAATTGATGAGAAATCTACTTTACTATATATTTCTTGCCACCACGGATATAGATACCATCATGTTTCACCGGGAGCAATACCTTTCGGCCATTGATATCATAAACATCGGAACGGCAAGGCTTAGTAAAACCGGTAACAGGAGTTAAGCCGGAAGTCAAATCATAATTGATTTCACCATCATCAGGGCAATGAATAACCACCATTTCCTGATACCACTGATACTCCTCATCAACGGAGACACCATTATCCGTATACTCCAGAGGAAGGAGGCTCAAGTCGAAATAGCCATCACCAAAACCACCATAGCCCCAATTTACTCCTACGTTTCCATCAGCATCATAACCATCCAGCACAAAGGCATGGGAAGAAGTCTTGTCGTTTCCCTGCTTATTGGATGTACCGGCATACAGAATAGGATGCCCGGCGCTCAATTCCCGGTAAATAACCTTTTTCCAGGCTGCATCATCATAGTTATTGGTCTGGGGATAATCCTTATAGCCATAATACTGGGTAAGATAGCCGAAATGCTTCTTCATGCCAGCCGCAGCATCTTGCAAAGATGCGCCACTGCCATCAAGAGAATAATTCATACCAGCCACACAACCGCAATGAAACATCAACTTGGCTACGGCGGCAGCCTGTTCCGAACTGTAGTTATTACCCGAATAAGCAGGCAACATCTCCGTCCACTTATACTCTCCCATACTCAGCATAGCAGTACGTTTCTCATCGCCAACGCTATAAGAAGCGACACCCTTGCCACGGGATGGATACTGGTATACAGAAATAATCTGTGCCATAGCCGTAGCCACACAACCCACCCAGCAGTTTTTGCCATTTACTTGTGGGCACTGGCTATTGAAAGGAGCATCCTGGCCCCATTTTACGGCAATAAGATGCTCAACACTCGACTTACAACCTGCAGGGATAACCTGATAACCCGTAGAAGCAGCACGAAGTGAAGCGTCATTAATTCTAGCCAAGAACCAGCCCAAGGCAGGATTATCACCAAAAGTACCCTCGTCAGAATAACCTATCACAGCCTTGAACGCATCATCATTGGCGAGAACTACAAATCCGTTCCGGTTGCGTCCTACAACCGTATAAGCATCCGTCTGTCGCATAACCCGAAGGCTCTCACCTACTCCTCCACGAGAAGTTTTCCCGCCAACAGAAGGCAAACGCTCCCCCAGCACCTCACTGGCTATCTCCAATTTCTGCTGAAGGCTCCTTTCCTTTGCCTCAGAGCAAAGGAAAGAAGCCAACATCAGAGAAAATATAAGAATCTTCTTCATAAGTCCAAAATCTTTAGGAAATCATTCGGTATTTCTACCAAACGCCATACACATTTACAGACTGCTGCTCAACACTGGAATCTATATATCCATTCAGATAGATGTATTTCTGTGTGAAGTCTATATAAGAATAGGTACTATAGCTATATCCACCATACCACATGAAAGAGTTGATATTTACATCTCCTACCGTCCAGTTCCACAAATAGTCGCCTGTAGAAGAATCAACACCAGCTACGATATAGTTTTGCTTATAGGTCTGATAGTCATATATGGCAGCACCCTTTCCTTCCACAGGAACCAGTTCACCGGAGCAATCAGCCAGATTATCGGCATTGAAAGTGCCATTAATCTTGAAATAAAGATCAGCACCCGAACCCAACATATTGGTGATATAAAACTGATTGACACCTTCCAGCTGGTAGATATCAGAATAGGTAACAGGCAAATCTGTGAAACCTGCGTAATAGAACCGCACATTCTCCAGTACTTTCTTCCACTGAGAAACCAGCACCGTTGACTGCAGCACCGTGCTTCCATCCTGCTTGGTATAAGGATCGGCATAGGCTTCATCGACATCTATCTTGAAACCAAATTTCTTTTTAGGTGTCAAGCCCTTTACAGAAATGGTCAGCGTAGCCTCCTTCTCGCCCTGGGCAAACTCCACCGTAGCAGGCACCTGAATGGCAGTTGTATCAGTATACTCTACCTTGACAGGAACACTCGCAGCCTCAGCGGCTTCCTTACGGCAAACCTTCACATCAACGGTTTCCTGGTCTGGAGTAAGAATAAACTCTGCCGCATTGCCGGCATCAAAATACACTCCCATGCAATTGTCTGGGGCAGGATTGCCTGGCGCATAATCATCGTCATCGCTGCAGGAAGAGAACCCCAACAGGAGACCAGCTGAGACAGCAAGTCCCAAATATCTAAAAAACTTTATATTCTTCATTGTCAATTCCATTTTAAAGATTGAAAAATCTCCTCATTTACTCACTCTTTGCCTCTACCACACTTGTAGGGTCTGGATTCAGTACCACAGCCGGATTAGAACTCTTCTCATATTCAGGGATATAACAATCCATCCATGGAGCCACGAAACCATACTTGGAATTCAAGCGGTGACTCTCCAGGAAGTTGGTACCCGTATAGGTACGGACAACAGCTTCCTTAAGACGCTTATAATCAAAATACAGCAGTCCCTCTCCCCAGAGTTCGATACGTTTCTGAAGCAGCACGGCATCTTCAAGTGATTCGATGTCTGTAGCCTGACACTCATAAGAGCCATCTGTATAGCGATAAGCATTCATGAAATCATTCAAGACGGTCTTGGCAGCATCCACCCCTTCTGTATGGGCAATGGCCTCAATATAGATGAGATACATCTCTTCTACACGCATCAATGGAATATCACACAAACAGCCCACATAGAGATCAGACAAGTTACCTGAACCCGGATGATATTTCAGGTTGGTGTAAGCAGGCAGTTTAGCCCATCCTGCTCCATCCAGCAAGGTAGAATAGCCTGCCGGAACCTCAGCCTTGCCAGCATCCTCAGGGGCAACCCAAGTCTTCTTTCGCCAGTCGGCATCAGGTATCTGATTATAGAGCGAAGCACCTATCATACGGTAAGCCTTGCCATAACCACCCATGGAGAATGCGGTAGATTCAGAAGATACCGTACCCATCCAGGAATAGAACCAGCTGCCCAATTGCTCCTTTGTTCCCAGCGAAGCCTTCCATATCCAGGAAGAATTAGCAGTATTGAAACCTGTCTTCTTATTATACCATTCGCTCTGAGACATTGGCTGGCAACCGGAATTGTCGATGGCAGCCTGTGCATATGAGGCAGCCTTGGCAAAACAGTCATTAACCGCCGTAATGCCCAAGGCATCATAGCCGTCAGCATCATTCTCATGAGCCAACTGGGCTGTCAGATCATCTGCCGAATCATAAAAACGAGAACCCAGTTCCAACCAGAAGCGTGCCTTCAAACCATCTACCACGCTCTCATCCGGCTGCTCCTTGCCCGTACGCTTATAGCCCTTCAAGTATGCCTCAGCCTTATTCAGGTCGTGCAGGATGAAGCGATACATGGTATAATAAGGTACACGAGGATTGTTCTTACCCTCCTCGCCTGTAGTCTTCTCGGTCACGATAGGCACGGTAAGTCCCATTATCTTGGCTGCTTTGGCATCAAAGTCAGAGTATCCGGTCTTCTTGAATTCAAACATTCTTGCCATATCCAGGTATGCCAAAGCACGGTAAGCATAAGCTACACCGGCAGACGCCTTTGCTGATTCAGATGCTCCTTCCACATCGAGCGACGAGATGATACTGTTGGCATTGTTCACTAAACCATAATAGTAGAAATAGGTGTAATTGAATGGGCTACGGAGTCCCTTACCATTCTCTATATATGAGAAATAGTCGTAATCTGCATTGTAAACCGGAAAATCCTCTGTCATCACATCACGGATAATCATCTGGCTGGGATAACCGTTGTCGTAAGCCGAACCGTCGCCATACACACCACTCTTTACCATATAGGCACTCAAGCCGGTCAGCAAGCCCTGCTGAGCCGTCTCAGACCCCTGCACCTGACTGCCTGTTGCATAATCCTTTGGCAGTTCCTCCTCCAGACAGCTCTGCATCATCAAGCATGAAGAGAGCACTACTGTGAACAGAGAAACCTTGCGAAATATATTGTTCATCATATAAAATTCTCCTTAATCTATATAAAAATCTCCTTATCTAACAGTTTAAAATTGAAGTGTAATACCACCAGAGATGGTACGAACAAACGCATACTGCTCGTTGCTAGGTGAGCCGGTGAAACTTGTGCGAGGATCGAATCCCTTTCGCTTGCTCCACAAATAGACATTGTCTGCCGCACCATAGACACGAACCTTAGTCAAGCCCAAACGACGTGTCAGGCTCTTTGGCAAGGTATAACCGATATTGATGCTCTGCAGGTTGAGATAACTTCCATTAATCAGGAAGCGATCAGAAGATGAGCTTGCATCCGTATCATTATACTGGAGGCGAGGGATGTTGGATTCTCTGTTACTTGGAGACCAGGCATCCAGCATATCCTTATGGAAATTAAAACCTGTCCAGCTATCATAAGGAACACTCATCAGACTCTGATAACCAGAATCGTAAGACTTGCCGCCGATGGAATAAGTGAAGTTCACACCGACATCAATACCTTTAAACGACAACGATGTGCCAAAGCCACCATAAAGATCCGGAGTCGGGTCGCCACAGGCAAAGTAAGAGCCTTCCGACCATTTTGCAGACTTACCCAACGAACCATCTTCGTTCTCAACATACCATGTGGATTCTCCTTTCTCATTTACGCCCGCATATTTCTTCAATCTCCAGGTGTAGATAGGCAATCCTTCACCATAATAATAAGAACCGTTATGATAACCGGCATATCCGCTCAGCATCTCGTTCTTGTTCTCTTCATAAAGCTTCGTTATCTCATTGGTATAGTGTGTGGCATTGAGATTAATGTTCCACGCAAAATCCTTGGTGCGGATTACATCTCCTGCAAGATTCAGTTCTACACCACGGTTCACCATGTTACCCACATTAGAGTAATAGCCTGCATAACCCATTGACATAGGCACGCTGATGAAACAGAGCATGTCAGTGGTTTTGCGGTAGAAATACTCCACATCACCGGTCAGACGACCCTTGAAGAGTTCGAATTCAAGACCTGCGTTGATATTGGTATTGGTCTCCCAGGTAATCTTATCATTACCCTTTGAAGCAAAGGTCAGCGCCATGTCGCCATTCATGCTACCGATGCCATAAGTATCCAGATAACGGTTGTTACCGATGGCATCGTTACCCTGCTGACCGAAAGAGAATTTCACCTTCAGCATGTCGAGCCAAGACTTGGTGCCTGCCATCCAATCTTCCTTGGTCAGTATCCAGGCACCACCGAAAGAATAGAAATCGCCCCAGCGATGGGCTGGAGAGAAGCGGGATGAACCGTCACGGCGATAAGATACCTGACCGAAATACTTGCCATCATAATCATACATGCCACGGAAGAAGAAACCTTCGGTGTTGTAATTGGTCTGGTTGGAATATGTAGGCTCATTGGTGATAGCACCTGCCAACTCATGGTTTTCCTTGAAAGAGAACATGTTGGAACGGCCGCCATATACGTATTCATAAGTCTGCTTATAGTTCTCATGACCCAACAACAATGTCATGTTGTGCAGACCAAAAGAACGGGCATAGTTTACCAACTGCTGGAAGTTGACTGTATAATAACGGTAATGTCCTACGGTTACCTCACCATTAGGATAAGTCGTTGCACCAAATCCATAATAAGGCTGCTTGGTACTCTGATAGCGATATTCATAGTCATCTACCGTACCGTTCAAGGTAATTTTCAGCCCCTTGACAAATGTCGGGGTTATGTCTGCGAAACCATTGATACCGAAAGTATTGCCTACAGAATGGGATGCCTGAAGCTGGTCATCCTTCAACAGGTTGAGCTGAGAGAGTACAGGGCGATTCAAGCCTGCATTCATTCCGTTACCATAATCATATATCTTACCATTATCATCGGTCATGATATTGCCATTGCCATCTCTGAGATACAGCGGATAGATAGGAGCGATGGTATTGACCATGTAGAAGGTATTGGTAGTACTGTTGTTTCCATCAGAATCTACCTCTGTGGCATTGTCTGTAACGGTATGGGCATAGTTTACGTTACCACCCACCTTCAGCCATTCATTTGCCTTATAGGTAGCCTTCAGGCGTGCAGTATATCGCTTAAACTGAGATCCGTATGCGATACCTGGGTTATCCAGATAGCCCAATGAAGCATAGAACTGGGAGCTGTCGTTTCCACCATTCACATTCATATTATACTCCTGTCGGAGGGTGTTTCGGTAAGCCGCCTTGAGCCAGTCGTCCGGGCTAATCGTATAGTCCTTTCCGTTATAAGAGATTTTGTTGCCCAATGTGGCATTAGGATTCAGCTTTCCATTATCGCCAATGAGATACTGTCCCTCAGGCACATTGTAGCAGATATAGCCCAATCCGCCCTTTTCTGAAGAACCACCAATTGCGTTATTGGCAGCCACATGAGCTGCATAAGCTGACATACCCTTGCCATTGGTATAGTAATTATATAATGACTTATAGTGTGTCTCATAATATTGACCGGGATCTGAAATCATATCATAAGTCTGAGAGCCACGGCTATTGCTGCCCCATTTGGCATCAACAGTGATGACGGTCTTGCCCACCTGCGGATTCTTGGTGGTAATCATAATGACACCATTGGCACCACGGGCTCCGTAGAGTGCATTACTTGCCGCATCTTTCAACACGGTAACAGATGCCACATCCGCTGGGTTGATGTCACTCCAGGAACCATAATAAGGTGCACCATCTACCACGATCAACGGATCCTGACCTGCATTGATTGAGCTGATACCGCGTACACGGATGGTAGGGGTAGAAGACGGATCGCCAGATGTATTTATCATCTGCACACCCGCTACCTGACCATTGAGGGCATCTACCACATTGGTTACCTGACGCACGGCAATTTTATCTGCATCCACTACGCCTGCTGAACCCGTGAAAGAGGATTTCTTCTGCTCACCATAAGCCACAACAATCACTTCGTCGAGCTGGCGGTCTTGAGAGTGCATGCTTACCTTCATACCTGGAGCCGCCTTCAATGTCTGGGAATCCATACCGAGATAGGTGATGACTATCGCCTCTCCTTTTTTAGCACTTGGCAAGCTGAACTTACCGTCAATGTCGGTCACGGTTCCGGTCTTGGAACCTTTCACCATGATCTGGGCACCTACTACAGGGTCTCCGTTCTCATCGAAGACCTGCCCCCCCACCTGTGCGGAAGACTGTGCCAGCACTTGCCCCGAAGCAGCCAGCAACAGGGAAGCAAATAAAACCTTCATTCTCATAATATCTGTCTCTTCTTATAATTATTATCTCTCTTTATCTTGAATACACCTCTTTATATATAGCCAGTTATCCTTTACAAGTTTTATATAAAATATGTATTCAGATGCAAAGGTAATATAAAATCCATTAACTGCCAAACAAAAATCACAATAATTGCCGTTTTGCATAGCAAAAAGATATATTTCACCCCAAAATCAGCGTATTTATGCCATTTTTCAAGATTCAAATTCCCGAAAAAGGCAAACACTTCTTTGATGCACGACTTCCTTACTTCTACATCGGACAACGACCTTATCCATACTGATTTATAACCATACATGATAAAAAACATAAGCATTTATTTGCTGCACAAAAGAATATTGATTAATTTTGCAGCCAAACAAACAGAATGATTATGATAGAATTAGATGATAAATTGATCAAGAAGTTCCATCAACAAAAAGATGGAGTATATGCACGAGACGAAGAGCAGCGCCTTTGTCTTGCTGCACAGGGATATTCTATCTGTGAAAACTCCATTGCCGTATTCAGCAATCTGCGTACTGATAAAAGTTATATTTTCTTCGGAAAGTCGTGCGAAGTATTGGGACTAGGTCAATCAAATTCAATACAGACGCTTGATTCCGTATGGGAAGAAGAAATTTTCAGTAGGATTCATCCTGATGACTGGAAGAAGCGTTGCCTGCAAGAACTTACCTTTTTCCGCATGATATCATCATCCCATTCCAAAGGATTGCAGACAGATTGGAGATAAGCAAGCATACCGTTGATCGTCACAGACAGAATATCATAGCCAAACTTCGAGTGAATAATACCACCGAAGCATGCCATAAAGCAAAAAGGTTAGGATTAATAGACTGACATGGCTTCTGCTTGCATGCTGTAGCCTGTTATCATGTCAAAATGCGCAGAAATCACAATCTGCAACAAAAAATAAATCAAATATGGAAAAGAAAGATTCAATTTTAAAGCCATTTGTGGCAGAAAACCTGTTTTGGATTAGAGAGCCAAAACAATATACGGTTACAGACTCTCTGATTACAATCGTTTCTGAACCTCACACAGATCTTTGGCAGCGTACCTATTATGGGTTCAGCAATGACAATGCTCCGGTGTTGCAAATGAAGACTTCAGACAAGTTCTTTTCTTTCACCGTCAAGACATCGTTCAATAGTTCTGCCCTATTTGATCAATGCGGTATTGCTATCTATCTTGATAGTGATAATTGGATGAAGGCATCAATAGAATACGAGAATGAGGAATATCAAAGATTGGGCAGTGTTGTAACAAACAACGGATACTCCGATTGGGCCACACACGACATATCTTCTTCTATCAAGGAAATGTGGTATCGCCTTAGCCGCAGAGAAAGTGACTACTATATAGAAACCAGTACAGACGGTGTTAATTTTCATCAGATGCGCGCATTTCATTTAGTCAAGGGAGATGGAGAAATTTCGTTCGGATTATACGCAGCTAGTCCTGTAGACCATTCATTTACTGCTACTTTTACAGAGATGAAAGTAGAAAAATGCAAATGAGAAACTTGGTCTGCAGAGAAAACCGGATTCAATCAAACTTCAAAATGACACAAACTTCTTACAAATAAACTACGAATCAAAGAAATTCAAAAGAGGGTGAGCCATGCATTTATGGCTCACCCTCATATCATTTTACAGGAAAAACATGCCGTAACATCTTTGTCGCAGCTTCGTCAATGCCTTTCAACCTCATCGCAATCGCGATGTAATAATACTGCCGTACCTTTGCAACCGAAATCAAACGATATAGGTTATGAATGCTAAAAGGGGAATTATTGTATTAGGATTGCTCTCGGCGGCTAGCATGCCAACGTGGGCGCAACAGATTAAGGGTGTGGTTATCGACCAGAAATCGAAAGAGACACTCATCGGCGCAGTCGTCACTGTGGATGGAACCAACGTGAAGGCTATCACCAACATCGACGGAAACTTCCAGATCGATGGAATGAAGAAAGATAAGACATATACACTATATATTAACTATGTAGGATATAAGACTCAAAAAATTGACGGGGTTCAGGCGAAGGACGCAGACCAGGTGATTGCGCTGCAACCTGATGAACAGCAGCTGAAGGAGGTGACCGTTACCGCAGTGGAAAGGCGTAATACGGATGCGGCAATGATACAGGTGGCCAAAAACAGTCCCGTCATCGTGAGCAATGTTTCGGCACAGGAAATATCCAGAACTCAGGATACGAATGCGGGTGAGGTGATACGCCGAGTGCCAGGCGTGAGCCTCATCGACGATAAATTCGTGATGGTTCGTGGTTTGTCACAGCGTTATAACAATGTGTGGGTGAACGGAGGAGCAGTGCCTAGTTCTGAGGCTGATTCCAGGGCATTCTCCTTCGATATCATCCCAAGTTCACAGATCGACAACCTTACCATCGTGAAGTCGCCATCGGCTGAATATCCTGCCGACTACTCGGGCGGTTTCATCATCGTCAACACCAAGGAGATTCCGGCAGAAAACAGTTTCAATATCGCCGTGGGCGGAAACTGGAATACATCTTCTGCCTTCAAGGACTTCTCTTACTCAAAAGGTTCGGGAACTGATTTTCTCGGTTTCGACAATGACTTGAGAAACCTGAAGGGAGGCATCCATGCAGACTTGAATCCGCAGCTCGATGCCAACGGAAAACCGGTGGGCGATTATGCCACTTCGCTCCTGGGCAACGGGCTTAACAACGATTGGCTCATCAAGAACAAGAAGCCTTTGGGCGACTTGAAACTGGCAGCCAGCCTGAACCAGCGCTGGATGCTGGGCGGAAGAACACTCGGCATGCTCGCTGCCTTGAACTATACCAACGAATACCGCACCTACGAGAACATGGAGAACAACCTCTATGGCATCTATGATGCGGCCAACGATAAGCCGAACTATCTTCGTCATTCTGTTGACGACCAGTATAATAATAATGTCAGACTCGGAGCGATGCTCAACTTCACCTTCCTTTCCAAGGACGGCAACCACAAGTATCAGCTCAAGAACATCTTCAACCAGTTGGCTACGAGCCGATATACCTGGCGTGAAGGCGTGAGCGCCCAGTCGAACCTGGAGCGAAGCGCAGAGTATTACTACCGCAGTCGAACTACATATAACGGTCAGCTTACCGGCAAGCACACCTTCACTAGCGATGCCCTTGACTGGAGCATCGGGTATGCGTATGCCAACCGCCATTTGCCTGACCGTCGTAGATACCTCATCGACGATGCTCTTGAATCGGGCGTTTATGCCCTGAGCACCGGCAACGACATATCGCGCGAGTGGACTCAACTCGACGAACACATTCTCTCTCTTGGTATTAATGATAAGCATCACCTCAAGTTTGGCAACTTTGAGCCATACTTGCAGGTGGGTGCCTATGGAGAGTACCGCAGCCGAGAATACCAGACTCGCAACTTCATCTACAATTGGAATGTTTCAGCTAACAACATGCCATCCGACTTCCGCCACAGCGACATCCCTACCCTGCTCTCCAATGAGGCGAACATGGGTTACGACAAGCTGTATCTTCTGGAGGAAAAGCAGATGCGCAATAACTACCGCGGACACAACACCTTAGGCGCCGGATACCTGGCGATGTCTCTCCCCTTTGGCAAACTCGGCATCCACGCCGGTGTCCGCTTCGAGCATAATGATATGGAACTCATCTCCAATTCCCGTGACTACGAGAAGAGTGAATCGAGCCGTCATTACAAGACCGATGATGTTTTTCCATCTCTCAATACAACATATAAGATCAGCGACCAGCACCAAGTGCGACTGTCGTATGGCCGCAGCATTAACCGTCCGGAATTCCGTGAAGTATCGTCGTCAGTGTATTACGACTTCGACCTTGCCAGCAATGTGCAGGGAAACACTGAGTTGAAGAACTGTTATGTCGATAACCTCGACCTGCGATATGAGTGGTATCCATCCCGTGGAGAGCTCATTTCGCTGGCAGTCTTCTACAAGCACTTCGATTCTCCTATCGAGTGGACCTACACGGTGGCAGGCGGCACAGACTTGATTTATTCCTACAAGAATGCGAAGAGTGCCAACAACTATGGTGTGGAACTGGATATCAGAAAGAATCTCGGATTCATAGGAATGAAGGATTTCAGCTGGTCGTTTAATGGTGCCCTCATCAAGAGCAAGGTACAGTTTGAGAAGGGTTCGAAAGAGGAAGACAGACCGATGCAGGGTCAGTCGCCATATCTTATCAACACCGGCATCTTCTATAAGAATGAGCCATTGAAGATGGATATCGCCCTGCTCTACAACCGCATAGGCAAGCGAATCATCGGTGTGGGCAGAAGCGAAGGAAGCACAGGCGATGACTCCAATTCCCGAGTGCCTCACAGCTACGAGATGCCTCGCAACACCATCGACTTCTCGCTGGCAAAGAAATTCGGAGACCATCTGGAGCTGAAGCTCAATGTAAGAGATCTTCTTGCAGAAAAGATATATTACAAGCAGTTTGCTGATGTAACGTATAGCGACGGAAGCAAGAAGAAAGTAGAAGAGATAGCAAGATGCTACAAGCCGGGCAGAAACATCGGTTTGCAGGCAATCTATAAATTTTAAATAATAAGAATAATTAGATGTTTGTTTAATAAAACGAGAAACAATGATGAACAAGATGTATTTCTATGGATGCATGGGCATCCTCGCAGCATCTGCCATGTTGAGCAGTTGCAGCAGTGACAATGACGATCCAACTCCTTCTCCAAATCCAGGACCAGAAGTAGTTTACAAGTGGACAACCAATGGCGGCTTGAAGGCTTGCGACCACATTCTCTTCGGAACAGATGACAAGGAAAACGCCAATGGTACACAGATTGGTAACGGCGACCAGGAGTTCGTCTTCACAGGCAAGCAGACTTTGAAGAAAGGCACTTATCTCCTCAAGGGATGGGTATATATTGCAGATGGTGCTGAACTTACCATCGAACCGGGAACTATCATCAAGGGCGACAAGCAGACCAAGGCGACACTCATCGCAGAGCGTGGCGGCAAGCTCATCGCCAAGGGTACAGCCACAGAGCCTATCGTCTTTACATCTGAAGAGGCTGCCGGCAGCAGAAAGCCTGGCGACTGGGGTGGCATCATTCTCTGCGGCAAAGCTAAGAACAACCAAACTGAGCAGCAGATAGAGGGTGGTCCTCGTACCAAGCATGGCGGCGCAGATGATGCCGATAATTCTGGTACTTTAAGCTATGTACGCATCGAGTTTGCCGGTTATCCATTCCAGAAGGATAAGGAAATCAATGGTTTGACTCTTGGTTCTGTAGGTTCAGGCACAGAGATTGACCACGTTCAGGTATCTTATTCCAATGATGATTCCTTCGAGTGGTTTGGCGGTACCGTTAACTGCAAGTATCTCGTAGCCTACAAAGGCTGGGATGATGATTTCGATACCGACAACGGTTTCTCAGGAAAGGTGCAGTACGGTCTTTCACTGCGCGACAGCAAGATAGCCGATACCTCTCAGAGCAACGGTTTCGAGAGCGACAACTGTGCCGATGGTGCTACCGTGGGCCCTCGTACCAAGGCAACCTTCTCTAACATCACCTTTGTAGGTCCTAAGGTATTGGATAATAAGTTCCAGAACACCACAGATTATATCAATGCTGGTGCATACAATCCAAACAATGGTTCAGCCCTTGGCAAGTTCCAGTCAGCCATGCAGATTCGCCGTTCTTCTAACCTCAACTGCATCAACTCAGTGGCCTTAGGCTGGCCTATCGGTTTGATTGTTGATGGCGAGAAGGGTGAAACCGTAAAGGATGCCAAAGATGGCAAGTTCAAGCTTCAGAATGTATATTTCGCTGGTATGGATGCCGTTGGCACTGATGCCAACAAGCAGTATGAGGATTACCTCTACGATGCAGCGAACAAGAAGGATATCGACAAGAATCAGAAGTCATACAGCAACACCTTCTTCTTTGCAGAGCAGAGCAACAAGTATTTTGATTCATGGACCTCATTGGTTGGTGCAGATGGCTATACTCCTATCGCAGGAAGCCCATTGCTTGGTGCCGCAAGTTTCGCCGGCTGGACAGGTTTCGACACCGTAACCTACATCGGAGCCTTCGATGGCAGCACCAACTGGATGAGCGGTTGGACCAACTTTGATCCTCAGAATGCGAAGTACTAGAAATCGCTAAGTACTAGAATAAGTATTAGTACCGGAATAAGTACTAGAAATCGCTAATTTCTATTTTGACTATAAGGTTTTCTTTTATTGGAGCATGGCGCAGCGATTTGCGCCATGCTTTTTTTTGTTGTGTATCATGGAGGGAAAGAGGTTGTATCACTTATGACATAACCTCTTTGGTTATTACGAGCAAAGCTCCTCCGTCAAGTAACGAGAGGCCAAAGCTTCTATATCTATCCTGTCTGATTTTTGAATTTCTTCAATAACAGCATCTGTGCATTCATCGTTCATTACCACACCAATTGCTTCGCTAGGAGTAAGGTTACATTCTTTTGCTATATAACAAGCAATTTCACCTAATACGTTTTCATAATTATACTTATTCCCCATATTCTCAATCTTTAATGAGTTCATTAATAGCCTTTTGTGTACAAAAGCAATATTGTATATAGCTAAGTCCAAATTGGGATATTCTGGAAACCAGAATACTCAAGTTGCTTTCATCAAGATAAGCTTCCCCGCATTGGCGTATATAGTTTTTTATTTCTTGATCAATGAAGGCATCTGCTACGGGTCCAATAACAATATCGTAGTCATGTTTGAATCCGCTTTCTTCCCTGTTCTGGAGAATGAACTTTGCCCATTCTGTTGTGAATCCTTCAAAGATTTTAATTTGAAGTCCTTTTTTCTCACCTATATTAGGATAAAACAGGAACGCATTGACTGTAATTTTTCCTCCATGAAGAAAAGCGCTGCGTTTACCCATTTGCCAAGCTCTTTTCCAATTTGGAGTGAGATAGAATCCTTTGCCAAAATCGTTTTTCCCTTTGCATTTGGAGAGATCAGGAGTAAGAATCTCTGTATAACTTCCATGCAGCAATCTCATGACGCCATTACCCTCCTTTCCTTTTTCTTAGCTTTTGCAATATGGTTATTGCAGATACAAGTCAAATCCTCTATGATCTGTTCCCTTGGCAGTGTCTGCTCTATTTCCCAATTCTCCTCCAAAAATCTGATGCCTTGATTTTTTTGGAGGAAGTTGAAAGCTTTCTGCTTGGTAATTTTCTTGTCTTCTGCAAACCAGCAAGCTGCAACTGTGACAAAGATTGTTGCCTTCATCATGGTCTCTGCTGACGGATACTGACTGTCTATATACACACTCAGTTTCTCGCCCATAGCTTCCAGGAGGACAGAAGCATCATCTATAGAGATATTGGTCTTGCCACTCTCAATCTTACTGATACTGCTTTTGCCCAACCCCACATATTTTCCAAGAGCCTCTTGCGATAGCCCTTTTTCCTGACGAACTTTTTTCACTATGCCACCCAGGATATTATCCGTATTATCGAATTTCTTTTTCATATCTGTTCTTTTTGGAGCAAAAATAGCCAAAGTTTCCCAAACGAGCAACTTTTTTAACTTAAAGTTGTATAAAAAAGAACTTGAAGAAGATATTTCATTTTTGCCTACATGTTTCAAAAAGATGAATATCTATCTTCAGACGTTGACGTCCTAAAACAGGACGTCAACCTACATTTATCTTATTATCCTAATCCATGAACTTAATCATGTCCTGGCGTCTTGGCTTTGCCTCCGGCGATTCGTCAGGATAACCCAGGGCGATGCAGTAGAGTAGCTTGTAATTCTTGGAGAATGCCATGCGGTCGAGATAAGGCTTGGCTGACGGAGAATCCAATATCCAACGGGCAGAACTGCCCAGGCAGCAGGAGCCGATGCCCTTTGCCCATGCTGCAAGAATGATGTTCTCGCCAAGCAAACCGCAATCAATCTGCGCCATATCATAAGTAGTATCGTAGGCAATGCAAACCACGCATGGAGCATTCACGAAGATGTTCTTGAAGCCCTTGCGCTCTGCTATCTTAGGATTATCCTTTACCACGGCTTGGGTTATCGAATCGATGAGTGCTGGAGAATCTATCACTCTGATTTCGTACGACTGCAGGTTCTGACCGTTTGGCGCATGGATGCCGCATTTCAGAATCTCGTTCAGGGTATCGCGGCTGATGACGGAATCCTTGTAAGCACGGATACTTCTGCGACTCATCATCAAATCGGTTACCACACTTGCAGAGTCAACGCTGGTCATTGCCTCCGGCTGTCTGTTCTCATTGCAGGCAGTCAACATCAGTGCTGCTGCCAATCCTAAGAAAATCTTCTTCATATTACTCATGATTAAACTTATATTCCTATTAGTATATACCCATGTAGCGCTATTAGTATTTATCCACGTAGCGTTATTAGTATATACCGTGCAAAGATAGCAACAAATACTGGTATTCAAGAAGATACGTTATGATTTTTAAGAGTTTTTATCGGTCTCTCCGCCATTCTTTTAACAAGTATATATCATAATAGCCAAACATTTTCCACCTATTTTGCTAGAATTTCCCAAAAACTTCGTATCTTTGCAATGGCTTTATGCAAGATAAGCTGTTTATAAAATCATCAAACGTAGAATTATGGAAAGAAAAAGTTATTCTATAGATATAAATCGCATTGCACAATATGCCATGTATGCATATTGCATTTTCGCATTGTTTTCGCTGGCATTTTCTGTTTGCAGACAAGCGGGCTTATCCTTCAGAACAAGTCCCATCCTGATTCCAATAAGTCCCATCCTGGTTACCATCAAGCAACTGGTCTTGCAGCTCGCCCCTATAGCTTTATGGGGAATATTCCGCTACACGCTACCGGCAGGCGTAAAATTGCTACGACGCTGCAGCGAGTTGATGGTACTTTACTATGTGCTCTCATTCATCCTGGGCCAATGCTTCAATCTTCATCTCGTAAAGATGATGCAGAACGGACAGATTACCCAAATGGCTTCCATACTCACCTGGACAGAAAGCACGATGGGCCTGATTTCCGTCATCGCCTCCCTGGTAGCCGGCTGTCATCTGTACAGCAAGCACAGAGGTAACATGCGCAAACTGGGCATAGCCCTTATTCTGGTTTTCATGGTATGGCTGATATGCTCGAATATACTCCCAGTTGCAGTGTTTTATCTGGCAGGTAACACCCAGCAGGCAGCCTTCACCTGCATGAATCTCATCAGTATGATAACCACAACATCGGCTTATATATACGCATACTATAGAATGTATCGGGCGATAAAAACGAAATAATTTGGCGATGCGGCTTTTTTTCGTATCTTTGCCGCAAAATATACGGCGTTTCTTGATAAATAATGCCGCATAAGATAAAATTAGAAATGCAGCAAAATGATGGAAAAGAATCAGATTTTTGAAAATATTATGAGCCGTACATCGGTGAGAAGCTATACAGACATGCCTGTAGAGCCGGAGAAGGTGGAGATGATGCTGCGTGCCGGCATGGCGGCTCCATCGGCATGCAACAAGCAGCCTTGGCATTTTGTGGTTATCAACGACCGGGAGATTCTCGACCAGATACCACAGTTCAGTCCTTATGCCAGCATGGTAAAACAGGCACCGCTCGCTATCGTGGTTTGCGGATGCCTGGACAAGACGCTGGAAGGCACAGAGCAGGAGTTCTGGATTCAAGACTGTTCGGCAGCCACGGAGAACATTCTACTGATGGCTCACGGCCTGGGACTTGGCGGTGTATGGACAGCCCTCTACCCCCTGAAAGAACGATACGAGGGAATGCAGCAACTGCTGCATCTACCCAAGAAGATGATTCCGCTCAACACCCTCATCATCGGATATCCGAAGAATCTGGCGGAAGCAAAGGATAAGTGGAAAGAGGAGAATGTATCCTATAATAAATGGATGGAGAAAAATTCATAATACTAGAAAAAAAGACAGAAAAAAATTATAAAAAACTCCGTTTCTGAGTTTTCAAGACATCAGGAACGGAGTTCAAACATTAATCCTCGAACAGTTTATGAAATTCAACGGCATCCATAAATTGATAATTTGGATTATTTCCTACATTTCTTCTAAGCCTATTTAAATTGGAAGGAGTTGCAGCTTTCTTTGTCAGCAAAACATAGAAACTGTTATCAAAAGAATAGTTAGAAGTAACCATTGCCTTTGATTCACTAACCTTTTTTGCTATCTCCTTTGAATCCAAATTCCTGGTATTGCTTAGTCGGAATTTTGCATCGGCCAAAAGTAATCTCTTATCATTCACATGCAATAGCATATCTGCAGAAGATTTCTTATCAGCATGATGCTTTTGAGAAATTCGTCTCTGAACATCATCAAGTTCTATTGCCTTATCTGTGTCAGAGAAAAGATTTTCTGAATTTGGGCATCCCTCCTGCTTCATCAAATGATGCAAGCCGACTAAATCTTTTGCTGTCCAACAATCAATCTTGATTCCCTGATAATTGCCAATCTTAAATTTCGCCATAATTCTCTACGTATTTCTGAAGAGTATCAAAAGACTTGTTGAATGATTCAAATACAGGTTCGATGTCACAGCCCAAATTCTTATAGTAGAACGAGTCTGTACCTTCACTTTGCTCTGCCAGATAAAAACGAGTAGTATTCAACAAGCCCTCTTTTTCAGAGATATACCTGATAGCCGATACCATATCGGGATTGTGACTCGTGATGAGTATCTTGGTTCCAAATGTTTTGTTGATGCGAACAAGAAGATACGCCAACTCAACCACCCATTGTGGATGAAGATTTGTTTCAGGCTCATCAATCTCCAACAAAGTGTTTTCTGTCAGCCACCCGTTTTCTATCAGACGAAGCATATAAACCAGCGGTTTGAAGCCCGATGCTATATCTTCAATTCTAATATCCTTACCATTGTTGCTGTGATAAACTAAATCAACAGCATCGAAATTTTCCTTTTCTACAATAGAACCATCTATCATTTTATTAATAGAATGAAGTAATTCCTGTTTGCCGGTAATCTCACTTCCTTTTTCATTTACGTGAACCACTTTATGTGCCAAGGAAGTCATCAGAACCCTATCTGATTGACGAAGAGAAATAGCTGCTGGTGTTCCTATATATATGGCATTATTTAAACTATATATCTTTCCAAGTCTATCAACAAGCAATTCCACTTCATCTTCCTTAAAGCTTATGCTGGCAGGAAAGCCATCCTTTTCCCGATATACAGAAGCGATTTTCTCTTTCAAGTAACTGATGGGCCGATTTTTTTTGTTGTTTTCATATTTCTGAAGATATTCAGAAAACAACTGAATGGAATTTCGTTCTATATCCTCATGAACATGATTTTGTTCAGTAATCCCAAAAAGATTAAGCACTCGACGCACCTGCTGAGGATTCTGCTCTTTCTGAAGAAAGTTAACCAGCATGTCATCAAGTGAACCAATCGCTCTTTTATAATAAAAATCGAGCTTCTCCACACCACCATTACTCAATGTTACCATTGTCATTAATGATAAGGTATGGTCAAAAAATCGTTTTTTATCATCATCCAGATAATTTGAGATATCATCCAGCGCATTAGAATATTTCTCTAATGATTTGATAATCACATCTCTGAAATCAGAGAAAAAGAAACTGTCTAACACTGACAATGTATTAACGATATAATACAACCAACGGGACATAGTGCTTTTTCCACAGCCATTGCTACCCACGATAACTGTGATACCCTCTATTTCGATATCAGCATGCCCTATAGCATGATAATTGTCTATATTAAAATTATACTTGCTCATTATTCAAACTATTTTAATGCAAAAATACGATGTTTTTGTGTAACCTCCAAATTTTTCTGCTATTTTTAATTGAGTTCCCTAAATTCTTCGTATCTTTGCAGCATTTTAATTCAAGCAATTATGGAAAAATATACCCCTCCTGCTCATATCCCCTGCGATAATGATGAATCATATTGACCAGCGGCTGAAGGCGGACATCCGTTACTGCCATATTCCTGAATCTGGCATATTGCTGATTGTAAAGCGCGGCATTGCCTTCGGCCAATCTTTCCTCGATATCAGATGGCACCAGGAAGGAAGACCGATTACCCAAATAGGCATAAAACTCTGAAAGATAGATATGAACTCCTGCTAAATCGAAATCGCCAAAATGAACGTAACGATTGGGAATGCGGAGAAGCCATGACCTGAGATTCTCCAGGTTTTCCTGTGGATAACGGCAGACAAACAGGAGTTGCTTACCAGGAAACAGGACATCGAAAAGCCAACGCTGCAACCGAATCTGCATGAAATTCTCAGCATTCTCCATACCCACAACTATCACGTCTTCCGGTATCTCGAAACGATCCGGCTGATTGATGAAAACGGAACTGCCCTCCATCGGATGAAGTATGAATGGCTTTCCATCAAGCATTGCATCTATCTGAACATAGCAATCTACCAGAAAGCCACGAAATGTATTCACCTTCTTAGCCTTTGAATCACCCACCATCCTAACCATATCAGCCCTCGTCTGCATAGAGGAAGAAGCGGAAATCCATTCTTCTAAAGAACATTTCAAGCCGAAATCCTGAACCAATAAGGTACGGCAACTCTCTCGCATGGCCTCGGCTATGCGATATTTGCATCTACTGCCATTGTTCTTCAACATCAGGAGCCCTTCCTGCCTCAGCAAAGCCGTGAGGCGAGGAGACAGCTTCGACGAAGCTATCTCCTCCCCCTTCAACATTGCCAATATCTGTCGGGCATCGCCCAATCCTAACTTTGCCATATCATCAAGTATTTCATTTTATCCTGTATATCATATCATCCGATATTTCTACACACAAGAGTTTTTATAATCTCTTGATCAATTGAGTCACCTTAGTATAAGCCCTATTGTCCTTGCTGAGCAGATAGGTGTATTTGTAATCCTCCACATTATAGGTAGTTGGAGAACTGTTTACCAGCAGGATGTTGCGGCGATTGGCAAAGTCGAGGATTCCCTTCACGTTGTTAGGATGCAACTTGCCTATCTCGTCCATCATGCAATGAATCTTGAAATCACCCGATTTCTTCGATGCCTTCTCCTTAAACACGTTGATGAGCATGATATTAACCATCGCCTTCACCAGAATGTCGGTGCCATCAGAGCCCACATTTGCTATCTTCTCTACCCATCCCGTATCATTATCGTTTTCCTTGATGCGAAACTCCAACTTAAAGGTATCAGCCACCTGCAACTGCTTGCGGTTAGGCTCATCCAGAAGCCCCTTCATGAAAGCAAGCAGATATTTCACCGCCTTGGCATTCACATCCTGGCGTGACTCGGTGGCAAAGAGATCCATCTCTCCCATATTGAACTGATTCTCTTCCGCAAAGTCTCGGATTCGCAAGAGGAGGATCATCAGCTGATCGTTGCTCTTCAACGGGCGCAAGGCGATTTCCCTGATAACACCTGCGAAATTCCGCTCCTCGAAATCGTGGTTGATATCGTTGATGGTCTTGCCGATGTCGCCTTCCCTTCGGGTAAGATCACCCACCTCCTTGGAGATTCGGAAGATGATGTCGGTATATCTTCCACTGATGCGCTTCTGATATTCCGAGATTTTATCATTATCCACAAACTCGCAGAGATTGGATGCGAAGGCGATGAACTCCTCTTCCGTTACCGGACTTACATTGAAATGGAAGGTGTTGTGGGCAGAAAACTTACCCAGGAAATCCTGCGATTGCTTCTTGAAATTGTCGAGCGTACGGCTATCCTCATATATCTGGCGCTTCAGCTCTTCTACGATGGCAAGACAATCCTTGGTGGTGATTTTCTCCCCAATCTCACTACTACCCAACGGGCACAAGGTTGCATCGCTCCGGAAGTTCTTTACTGCATTCAAGCCCGCCTCCAGCTTTCTTAAAGCAGCCTGCTGCTTAGCCAGTTTTTCCTGTGCCACAGACAATTGCAGCTTGAGTCGTTCACTGCGCTGCCTGAATTTATCTTCAATCGTCATCAAAGCCTCAGCCTTGTTTTTCCGTTCCTGTCTTACGGAAGATTCCTGGTCAAAGAGTTCTATCTTGTCGTTTCGGTAAACCGCCACCACATCACGATTCTTCCTGATAAACGCCAATTCAGCATCCAGTTCTGCTATGCGCTTGTTGTAAGCATCCAAAGCCTGGGTATCCATACCCTTGCCATGCAGTTCATCGTGCTGTGCTTTCATGATTTCTTGTCTGCGGGCATCCATCTGGTTCTGCTTATCTTCTATCTGGGTACGAATATCCTGGGCAAAGACTTCATATTTCTGAGTCTCCACCTTAACCTGCCGGTTGTATTCCGCCTGATGCGCTTTCAGTTTGCGCTGCAAATCCGTCTCCAGCTGATGCTTCAGTTCTTCCTTTTTCACCTTATCGGAAACCAGCGCATTCTGCTTATCTTCCAATTCAGACAGTTGCTGGCTGCGCCATTTCTCCAAACGGTTTTTCAACTCCAGCAATTGCATCTTGAGCTTCTTTTCCGTCTGAGGCAACAGTTGCATTTCAGCCATTTTAGCATAAAGCGATTCATTCAGCTTTCTTATCTGAAGCTGATATTTCCCCTTCAAGTTTTTATTGTCCTCCTCATGCTGGTTCTGTAAATCATTCAGCAGCTTGATGATGTCTGCACGAAGTTGTTCTTTTTCTGCGAGTTGCTCCTTCAATTCCTTGGGAGTTCTGAATTTTCGCTCTACAGCTGCCAGATTGATGCTTACGCCATAGAGAGAAGCAGAGGTTGATGATGAAGATGAAGACGATGAAGACGAAGAAGATAATGATGACGAAGAATCGGCAACCAATTGCGGATTCAATACATTATTATATAGTATCGCCTCCTCATCTACCACTTTTCCGATATTCTCCTGCCATCCCTTTCTGTTCTGGTCGAGCCATTCGGAAAACGAGCCTTTGCTCTTCTCCAGGAGATTCTGAATTTTTCTGATTTCAGCCTCAATATCCGCTTTCTGCTTCTTGGGTTCATCGAGCGAAGCCTGGTATTTCAGTTCTGCTATCTCCAATTCCTTCTCAGCTTCCTGACGCAAGGTTTCAATGCGCAGTTCCACTTCCTTAATCTCGGTTTCTACCTGAAATTGTCTGGCTGTAAATTCGGCAAACTCCTGTTCGTTTGTCTCCATCTCCCGGGCAAAAGGATTCTCGTGAGCCACCTTTGCCTTCTGAATCTTCAAGGCAGTTTCCTCATGCACCAGTTGCGCCATCATCTCATCCACAGCAGAAATCTTCTTCTGAAACACCTCTCGGGTTTCCGTTTCAGCCTTTCTCCATTCCTGCATCAGGACTTCCTTCTGGGTCATCAAGGCTGCCTGATGTTCATTGAGCAAGGTGGTCTTGCTGTTTCTGAAAGCACGCAAATCCATATCCAGCTGTTCGAGCAGAGCCTTATACTTATCCACCACGTTCTGATAGGATTTCTCCAGTTCTGCCTTCATCGCTTCCTGTCGCCTGCGCTCATCTTCTATGATGGTTTCCTGCTCTACTCGCTGCAAGATATCTTCTATATGAATTTCCTCATAATGCTTGCGCTTGGCGGCAGTTTTCTTTAGCTGCGCATCGAATACGCCCAATTCACGGGAGAGTTTATCACGCTCCTTTCCATATTTTTCCTGTTCCTCACCTATCAGGCGACTTACCCGGTTGCATTCCGCTTCACTTTCCTGGATATCAAGACGATATTGCGGCAGGAGTTCCTGTGCCACACGCTCTGCATAATTGAGTTCCCTGCGCCCCTCGCCAATCAGGCGGCGATTGTTCAGCAAGGTACGATAAGCATCTATCACCTTATCGGCTATGCGGCGAATCAGCATTTCGCCATTTTTCTCTTTCTTCGTCCAGAGGCTCACATCCTTATACTCCTGTTCAAACTCCTTGATCTGTTCACGATAAAAGTTGAGGTCAATGCTGTTATCCTCATCACTCATCGAGCGGATGATGGTATTCTTGATGAAATCGGCATCCAACTTGGTATTGAGGAAGACATTCTGGATGGTGCGGGGGATATTCTGATACTTGGCACTCTCAACAATGGCATACTTGCGGAAAGACAGGAGTTCCTGGCGTCGATTGTTGCCGAAGATGATGTCACGATACATCTCATAACTGCTTACGAGCGAAGATATATCATGTTTCTTACCCACCTGCTCACGTATCTGACTCCACTCGCCATACACCTGCTTACGCTCATCAATAAACCATTTGCTATCAAACGGGGCATCGATGAAACGGAACATCACTCGTCCCTGATTCTTCAAGGCAAGCACACAGTAGGCCCCATTCTCACGCATCACCTCATAGACGATATATGAATTGGGATATGGAAAATAAAAGGCATCAAACGATTTCTTCTCCTTCGGGATGCCCAGACGCAACTTATCAGCATTATAGAAGAACAGCAGCGCACGGAGCAAGGTACTCTTGCCCACACCCTGGGTGCCGATGAAATGAACGTTTCCATCGAGCTTCACCTCGGCGTATGGGATATGGGCACTATTCAAAAATATGATTTTATTCAGATATCTCATGGCTGTTCCTCCTTTTCCTTATCCGTTTCTTTATCTTTTTCTCCGGTATGTTCGGCATCATCAGTATTATCAGTATCATCGGTAATAGATATGCAATCTATCAACTCCTCAATATAATGGAACGAAGCCAATACCTTCCAGGTTTTCTCCACTTCATCCTGCTGCTCAACGAATCCCATTCTCTCCAATTCGCTAATCAGTTTTTCCACTATTTCATCATACGATTTTTTCTCGCTGAAGAGTTTTCCTGCCAATTCCTTCAGTTCCATATCACAATTGATTCTCACCACGATATCCGCCGCAGAGAATACCAAACCGGCTCCGAAGGCTGAATTGTAAGTCTTCAGAAAGGTGAGATAATCTATCCACTTGCTCACCGCCTCTAATTTACGCAGCAAATCCACCTTGGTTTCCTTACGGGTAAAAAAGAAGTAGCCGTCGCCTGCTTCCAGATGGAATCCGATGCCCTGGTAGTACTCATCGTATTCTGCCTGATGGTCTTCGATGGCATCGTAATACCGCTTGATTCTTGCCTGAACACTGTTGTTGGATATGAATCCACCCCTGCTCAGAATATTAAAGATTTCTTCTGTATAATTCAATTTATTCATTGTTCTGTCTTCTTTTATCGTAGAAAGAATCGTATTTTTATCTCGGAAATATCACAGGATATTCCACTCCGTCAGCCTCTGCATAATTGCCTGTAAATTTCAACTTATCCACATATTGCGAAGCTATCTGGCAAAAATACACGAGCTTATCTTCCCGGCTTTGTTTCTTATCATAGTGATAATTCATGACGAAAGCAAAGAGATGGGTACTCGATGCCGAGAAGGCATTATAGATTTCCTGCAGATTCACCGCCTCCAACTTCTGCCTGTTACCTTTGAGATAATCATCGGGAATAGGTTCTGCCAAAGTATCGAGTCGGCGACCTTTCCTCTTTTTCAGTTTTTCTGAAAGAAGGCTGATGCATTGCAGAGCCTCATCAGATGTGCGAAGATTATCTATCGACAACTTGATGTAATACTTGGGTTGCGGTTCCATCCATACGGCATTCCGGGTGGCAATAACCTGTCTTACATCCGTAGCCTCTTCCCATCGGAACTGGTCTTTCAGATATTTCAGTTTCTTCACCTTTTCGAAGATGCGGTTCTGATAATCTATCATATTGAGGTACTGGATAATCTGGCGTTCTATCTCCAGCAGATTATGATAAGACTCGTTAAACTGAAGGCGCACATCATTCACCACGTTTTTCATCCGCACATCCATCGCCATGGAGAAGAAGACGGGCTGATCGGTATCTATCACCCGTTCGCTCTCGGTGATGAGCTGAGATATGTTCTTCAACTTCTCGCTCAGTCGCTGGAGTTTCGTTTTCTTGATTTCGTAATTAGGCTCATTCTTATAAGTATTATCCATATTACGCTTCAAATCCAACACATTTCGAACGGTGGCAAGGGCTATGGTCTTCAGGCACCGGCGCACCTCCTTGAGATACTTATATTTTCGGGATTCGTTATTTTCCTTGAGATAATAGTCGATATTCTCATTCAACACAGAGATATAATCACGCACCGAAGAAACATTGATTTCCTCGTTCACTTCCAGCACATCCTCGAAGAACTTCTGATACACGTCTTCCATCTCCAGACAGTCGCCCGTATCACGAATCACTCCATTTTCTATCAAATATCGGATGCGCTCCTCCTTGTATTCGGTCATTTCCAAGGCATAGTCATAACGAAACTGAAGGGAATGTCGCTTGGCAAACATCTCCTTCAGCAAAACCTTTTCCCGGTCAAGAGTTTTAATCAATTCATCTATAGAATGGAAAGTCCCCATTGGCTTGTCATTTAAATAGCTATTTTTATTTCGGTGCTAAATTACTTATTTTTTATAGAACAGCCAAATTTTCATAGCACTTTTTACTGCCAAGGGTTCATAAAAGCCAGATTCCTATCACGAATATAAGTATAAAAGACTTAAAATGAGAGAATTTATTTTGGAAATCTAGATTTTATCCCTAATTTTGCACATCAAAAAATTCATAATAAAGAAAAAGAATGAATATCAAGGAGAATTATCAACAATATGTAAGCCGATACGCTTCTGAGGTGGCTGCCCTGAAGCGTAAGAATACGGGATTTATAACGGGCGAGCTACTGGCTTTCGGCGGCATCCTCGCCTTCCTGATCTGCTATTTCGCATTGGATGGGGATACACAGAACTATCTGTTGGGGGCGGCGCTGTGCCTGATTGCCTATCTGGGAATCAGACGACTTGACGACAAGAACAAGGAGAAGATAGAGCATCTTTCGGCTTTGCTCAAGGTTTATCAGGACGAAATCAAGGCTTTGGAGGGCGATTTCTCGCCTTTCGAAACGGGAGATTCCTATCAGAATCCGCAGCATCCTTATTCCTTCGACCTCGATGTTTTCGGCAAGAGTTCACTGTTCAACCGCATCTGCCGAACCATCACATCGGGCGGTTCGGAGGCGCTCGCCAGGAATCTTACCTGGGAAACGCCTCTGAGCCTGGAAGATATCAAAAGAAGAAGAGATTTGCAGAAGGAATTGGCGGGAGAAGGCGAAAACTGGCGAATGGAATTTCTGGCACTTGGCGAAAAGAACAGAAGCCAGACTGTGAATGGCAAGATGAAAAAGATTGATTCTGCTGCAGTGATGGATGCGATGCAGAAGGTTTCGAAGATGGAGGTGCCGGCATGGTTTGGGTCTCCGGTTTCGCTCGTCATCGGATGGCTGCTGATTATCGGAGTCATCGGTTCCGTGATTTTATCGATATGCAATATGATTTCGGTGGATTTCGCCCTGTGGTGGGTGTTGGTTCAATACATGGTGGTGTTCTTCGTCTGCAAGCAGACACTTGATAAGATAGACAGCAATGGCGGCAAGCTTCGCCATCAGCTCATCGCCTATGCTCAGATACTTCAGCTTATCAACAGGCGCAATTTCCATAGCGAATCAGGCAAGGAGATGCAGAATTCCCTGGCAGATGCCCTGCCTTCCTTTGCCCAACTGGAAAAGATATTGAAGGGGTATGACAGAAGAGGCAACTTCCTGGGTCTTTTCTTCACCGATGCCTTCATGCTGAGCGATTTCTTTCTGGTTCGCAGTTTTCTGAAATGGAAGAATACCTATATGATGAAGATGGAGGAATGGATGCATACCATCAGCGAGATGGATGCGATGGTTTCGATGGCGGATTTCAGATATAATCATCCAGAGGCGGAAGAGGCAGAATTTGTTTCGGGAAGTCCGGAAGCAGATACTGAAAGCGATGTTTCAGAAAATGCAGGAATCGGAAGTCCGGAAATCGTGTTCGAGGGAAAGAATCTCTATCATCCTTTCCTGGGAACCAAGGCGGTGAAGAACGATTTCACCATCAAGGACGACAACTATTATATCATCACCGGAGCCAACATGGCGGGAAAGAGTACCTTCCTGCGTTCGCTGGGCGTGAACTATATCCTGGCAATGGCGGGTATGCCGGTGTTTGCGGATCAGCTGAAGATTTCCCGTTTCAGATTGTTCTCGAGCATGAGAACCACCGATGATTTGACGCATGGCATCTCTTACTTTAATGCTGAGCTGATAAGACTGGAGGAGCTGCTGAAGTTCTGCAGGGAAAGTGCTGAGGGAAAGTTCTGCAAGGAAAGTGGAGAAGACAATAAGGAGCCACTCCGAACGCTGATTATTCTGGATGAGATTCTGAAGGGAACGAATTCATTGGATAAGCTGAATGGTTCGAGAAAGTTCCTCGAAGCCATTGCCAAGCAGCCGGTGAGCGGTATCATCGCTACCCACGATCTGGAGCTCTCCAAGATGGAGAATGATGCATCAGGAAAATTCCACAACTATTGTTTCGAGATAGATTTAGGCACAGATGTTACCTATACTTATAAGATACAGAAGGGTGTGGCAAGAAACCAGAATGCCACCTTCTTACTGAATAAGATTCTGGAAAAATATTAGAATAAAAAGAGAAACTCCCGATAGTTTGATCAGTTTCAAATTATCGGGAGTTTTCCTTTTAAAGAATACATTATAACTCCACGCTATCCAGGCGGAATTTGAGCAAGCCGGCTGGTACCTTTACCATTACCTCTTCACCTGCCTTCTTACCCAGAAGTGCCTTGGCGATAGGCGACTTGATGGAAATCTTGCCACTATGAAGATCTGCCTCGTGAGGATTTACTATGGTATAATTCATGCTGCACTTGTTGGCGAGATTGGTAATCTTAATCTTGCTCAACAAGCCAACGGTATCGCTCTTCAATCGAGACTTGTCGATGACACGGGCATTCTCCAAGACCTTCTGTTTGAAGCTGATGCGGCTCAAAAGCTTGCCCTGCTCACGCTTGGCTGCATGATACTCGAAATTCTCACTGAGGTCGCCCTTATCGCGGGCCTCAGCTATCGCATCGCGAACGGCTGGCAACTCTACGTTAACCATGTGTTGAAGTTCGGCCACGAGTTCATCGTAACCTTCCTGAGACATATATTCCATTTTCTGATAATCTTAATGAATGATGTTTTTAATTTTCGGGGTGCAAAGTTACTAGTAATTCATGAAAACACCAAACATTTTTGATAAAAAGTAAATAAAAAAAGAGAAGATGTGCAGCCATGACAGACAACACATCTTCTCCTTGAATATATCATTATCCCCAAACTTCCTCGGAAATCTCTCTCACCAGATCAATCTTTGCCCACTGCTCAGCATCGGTCAGTTTATTACCAATCTCGCAAGAGGCGAAGCCGCATTGAGGACTGAGACTGAGCCGATCGAGGGGGATATATCTGGCTGCTTCTCGGATGCGGGCGATAACCGTAGCCTTATCTTCCAACACCGGAGATTTGGAGGTTACCAGACCCAGAACCACCTTCTTGCCATCTGCCACATACTTCAACGGCTCGAAACCACCCGAACGCTCATCGTCATACTCCAGATAGAAGGTATCTACCTTCTCATGAGCGAAGAGATAAGGAGCTACGGCATCGTAGGCACCCTTGGTGGCATAGCAGGAATGATAATTGCCACGGCATACGTGGGTGTTGATGGTCAACCCCTCCGGTTTGCCCTCGATGGCAAGATTGTTCACCTTCAGATATTGCAGGGCTTCCTGCTCAAGGGTGAAACCTGTGCCCACCTTAGCCTTCCAGTAATCGCTATCCACAATCATTCCCCAGGTGCAGTCATCCAGCTGGATGGTACGGCAACCGGCTGCATAAATCTCCTGGAAGAAGGTGCGGTAAGCCTGGGCAATATCCTCAATCAGCTGGGTAGTGTTAGGATAGAACTTGCGGGTATTCTCGGCATTCTTGCCACGGAACAGTTCGGCAAGAAACTGAGCCGGAGCAGGAACCGTCTGCTTTGCCTCGAAGATATATTCGCCATTGGCATCCAACTCCTCAAACTGCTTTACAAACAGGAAATCCTTGATAAAAGGATGATTCTCGCCGGTAATCTTGCCGGTCAGTTGGATAGAGCCCTTGGTTGTCTCCTCGCCATGAAACTGGTAGCCATGCTCCAGTTCGATATGCTCCACGCCATTGAATCCCCACATAAAGTCGAGATGCCAATAGCTGCGGCGGAACTCGCCATCGGTGATATAAGGCAGGCGATGCGTCTTCTGCTGACTGATGACCTCAGTAATCAGCCGGTCTTCTACGGCGCGAAGGTCGGTGGCAGAAATCTTGCCATCAGCAAACTTAGCTCTTGCATCCTTCAACTCTGCAGGGCGCAAATAGCTGCCCACTGCCTCAAAATGTATATTTCTTACGTTGCTCATATTTTTATCTCCTTATTATTATTTGATGTGAATGACTCTTTATCCTGTCATTACCGATGAATGACGCTTTGCATCCGGAATTGCGGGTGCAAAGGTAAGAAGAAGAATTTTATTTGCCAAATATTCTCCGTAATTCAGAAAAATATACTATCTTTGCAGCGAATTAAGCAAATCAGCAGAATATTATTCTGTAAGAATCAGTAAAAACAGAAATAAAGGAACAATGACAACAGAAGAAAAACTTGATGAAACAGACATCAGAATACTGAAGTTACTGCAGCAGAACTCCCGACTCACCGTGAAGGAACTTGCTGCAAGAGTACACCTCTCCCCTTCCCCCACCTTCGAGCGGCAGAAGCGGCTGGAACGCGAGGGATACATCCAGCGATATGGAGCCATCGTAGACCATCACAAGTTGGGGCACAACGTAATCGTGCTCTGCAATATCCGGCTCAAGCAGCACACCCACGATTTGATTCAGCAATTCATGGATACCGTGCAAACCATCGACCAGATAACGGAATGCTACAACACCACCGGTGATTACGATTTCCAGATCAAGGTATATGCCCGCGATATGAAAGCCTACCAGGACTTCATGCTCAACACCCTGGGAAACATCGACTGCATCGGAAGTCTGCACAGCATTATCGTGATTGGAGAAATCAAGGATTCGCATTATATACCCGTAGCAAAATAAGGAGAAACGTGATGAAAGCAAAAAAGATATTGATGATATGCCTGTTTATTTCCGGACTTTTCTGCCTTCCATCTAAGGCACAGCAGCCTGGAGAAAACGTCAGTTCTCAAACCATCAGAAAACTGGGCGAGAAGCATTTCTTCTCCATCTCCACTATTCCTGATGATATCTTCCGCCTGATGCAGGGCAAGACATACAAGAAAAACTGTACCGTGGCAAGAAGCGAACTGAGATACATAAGATGCCTGCACGTAGACAAGGACGGCAGAAACATCGTAGGAGAGATGGTGGTGAACAGGGCGATAGCCACAGATGTGCTCGATATTCTGAAAAAGCTCTACGAGGCGAAATATCCGATAGAACGGATGAGACTCATTGACTACTGGGATGCCGACGACGAAAGGGCGATGAGAGCCAACAACTCCTCCAGTTTCAACTTCCGCTTCATCTCGCATACCCATACGGTATCGAAGCACGGAAGGGGACTGGCCGTAGACATCAACACCCTCTACAATCCTTACCACAAAAGACTGAAGAACGGCAAGGAAGTGGTGGAACCTGCCACCGCCCGCCCCTATCTGGACCGCAGCAAGAACCACGCTTATATGATAAAGAAAGGCGACCTCTGCTACCGGCTTTTCAAGGCAAAAGGATTCAGATGGGGAGGTGACTGGAAACACAGCAAAGATTACCAGCACTTCGAAAAATAGAAATGCAGGAAAGAACAGCCAGCAAGGAAAGGACATAAAAAAAAAGACTATGCCTATGTTACATCATTTCTTTAGTAACTATGGCATAGTCTTTTATTATCCTAACGATCTTTTTTATATGTAACACTAATTTAATTCACCTGTTACAGCCTTTTTATAATACATTGTAACTAGCTGTACCAGACAGAATTATATTCTCTACGTTCATCGTCCTCATTATAGAGGTTCTCATATTCAAGGTTCATAGCCTCGAATGATTCCAGTGTCTGTTTCATGATAACTCCTCCTCTATTTATTAAGTTCAACTTTTAATATGGCAAAATTACTAAAAAAACAGATTTATGATGTCAATATTTCAGAAAACTTTTGTATTTTTGCACCATCTCTGCACATCAGGGGCAAAAAGTGCAAAAAAACAGCTCTGTTCAAGAGCCATGCAAGATAAAAAACAAGAAACAAGATGAAGATATTACATACTTTACGACTCGACAGAATGAAGTGGCGCCACTGGGTACTGCTGCTGTTGCTCATCCTCGTCACCCTTACCAAGATGATTCCTCTCTGGGGAGTTATCTACACCTACCGTGTTTATCCCGTTATCGGCAGCCTTCTTTCGCCCATCTCAGGCATCTTTCCCTTTGCCGTGGGCGATATTTTCATAGCTCTCAGCATCGCCTGGGTCATCCTCTATCCTATCTACGAGATGGGATTACGGAAGAAACTCGCCCGTCGGTTTATCTTTCTTGCTGCCAAGAGCGGCGGCTATCCGAAGAAAAAGGCGGTTTTCGGAAGGGTAATTGAATATCTGCTGTGGGTATATGTATGGTTTTATGCAGCTTGGGGACTGAACTATTCGCAGCCTGTTATCTATTATAGAGTTGGCATGCAGCCAGCTGAGGTTTCGGAAGAGAAGTTCCGGAAATTTGCCTACCAGTATGCCGACAGCCTCAACCTTTTGAGTGAAGAACGGAGAGGGAAGAGTGAAAAATTCAATTGTATTGTGGATGATAAACTGAAGAATCGGGTGCGGGATGCGGTTCTGAAGGAATATAACAAGATAGGCTATCGGGAGGGCATCAATCCGCCTTTCAACCAGCATCCACATGCCAAGACGATGGTGTTTACGCCCATCAGTTCGATGTCGGGTGTAACCGGCAGCATGGGACCATTCTTCTGCGAATTTACGCTGAACGGCGATATTCTTGCACACGATTATCCTGCTACCTATGCCCATGAATTTGCTCATTTCCTGGGCATTGCTAACGAAGGAGAGGCAAATTTCTACAGTTATCTCGTCTGTACGGCATCACAGGATAAGGCGGTGAAATTCAGCGGATATTACCACATTCTGCCCCATGTATTATATAATGTATTCGACATTCTCGGCGAAAAGGAAGGTGAGAAATATCTGAAACATATCCGGCCTGAGATAATCAGGCTGCTGAAAAGCGACCGCCAATACTGGCAGGGCAAAAGATGCAAGGCACTGGATGCCGCCCAGGATTTCTTCTTCGAACTCTATCTGAGAGGCAACCATGTAGAAGGCGGCAGAAAGAGCTATGCCGGCGTCATCGGTCTGATTCTGGCTTGGGAGAACAAGCAGGAAAAATCTCTTATGAAAAGATGACAGAAATAATTACATGAGAAAGAAAAGACGATTGGCGCACGCTCCTGCACCAATCGTCGTTCGCATATATTTGAATATAGAAAGTAATCTTTTTTCCTTGTATAAGAGGACTAATATATTATTACGCTAAACATTTCTGCCGTTTTTTACTTCTGCTGTGCAGGTCCATGCATTCTTCTCGGACCTGGTCTTCCATCCTTACCCATTCTCTTGCGCGGACCTTTCTGGGCAAAGCGCTTCATCATCTGTCGCTCCAGTTCGTAAACACGCTGAATCTGCTGCTGGCTCAGGAACTGTGAATACTTCTTGTAGTATTTCTGACGGATGTTGAGAATCTTCTCGCTCATCTCGAAACGCTGCTTGATTTCCTGTTCGGTCTGAGCATCCGTTTTCATTTCGCCCTTCTTGTGATGAGGGCGAGGACCTAAAGCCCATACCTCTTTCTGACAATCAGTATAGGTCTCGATAAACTTAGCGTTGGTCTTTTCATCAAGCCCCAAATTACGAGAGATGTACTGAGCCTGCTTTTCTGCCAACTGTTCACGACTGAGGCGCTGCTTCTGGTTAGGCGCCTGTGCACATACACTTGTAGTAACCGTCATCATGGCGATGACCATCATTAAAATACCCAAAATTCGTTTCATAACTCTATCATTTTAAATTATTATTGAATCCGTTTAATTGTTGAGGAACACATCCTCCTGATATACAGAGAGAAGATAAGCCTGATCGGCAGAAGACAGCTGTGCGAAAGCCTGATCTACCTCCTGTATTCCGTTATTCACCTGTGAAGGTTGAGAAGAAGAGGCTGAGAAATCGATGTTGAGTACCAGGAGTACTGCCACCGATGCAGCCACAGCTATTGCAGCCGTCCAGATCACCTTCATCAGAGGTCGTTTCTTCGGCTGTATCCTGACAGGTTTCGGTTTGTCATCCTTCACCTGTTCCAGGATGTTCGCTTCCATATCCTTGAAGAAATCATCGGGTGTAGAATAGGGCATTCGCTTACCCACCTTACTGAAATCAAATTTCTCAGTGTTATTGAAATCAAAATTTGTATCCATATTCTTTTCCATTTTGAATAACCATTAAAAACTCACAGAACTCTCACTTAATCGTTCGAATTCATGTACTTGATAATTTTCTCTTTGGCAACATGATAGCTTGCCTTGATACTTGTTGGTGTGGAATCCGCAACCTTCGCTATTTCATCAAACCCGAGTTCATCGTAATAACGAAGGTTGAATGCCAGCTGCTGCTTGGGCGGCAGCGAGAGAATCGCCTTCTGCAGTTTCACCGCCACCTTATCATCAAAGTCGATATAATCATCACCTTGAATCAGGTTGACACCTGTGGTTTCCGATTCTATGGAAACAACTTCCTGTCTCCGTTTGCTGATAATCCTAAGAGCCTCATTCGTGGCTATGCGATAAATCCAGCTTCTCAGAGAGCAATCGCCCCGATAGTTGGCGAACGAGCGATAGATTCTCACGAAGGTTTCCTGCGAGGCATCCTGTGCATCATCATGCGAAACCACCAGTCGGCGGATATGCCAGTAAACCGGTTCCTGATACTTCATCATCAGCATTCTGAATCCGTTCTCCGGGCATTCCTTCAGCGTATCCACTATGCCATTGTCATTTATACTCATATTCGTTTATTTTCATGAACGTTACGATTATATGACCATTCAAAATGGGAAAAGTAAAAAGGCGGAATACTTTTTTTTCTAAAAAAATAACGCCTAAAAAAGCAAAAAATAGCAGAATGATGCTTTTATTTTGAGTTTCAAGTGGTTGTGGCAGCCGTTGGCTTTAAGTGGCACAGACAAGGAAATGCGGAAAACGCAGATTGATGAAATAGAAACGCTTTCAAATCATTACCTCGCAGAAACGCCCTAATAAGCATTTTTAACGGTGACGGTTCATATTTCCCCATTCTGCGTAAGTTTTGGTTTTGTCATGCAGCTCTCATAGTTTAATTTTGCACCGAACAAAAAAGTAAGAATTATGAGATGCACTTTCAAGACAGTCTTCTATATAAATGGAAGCAAGGAGAGAAACGGAATTGTCCCTATCATGGGACGAGTGACAATCAACGGAACTATCGCACAGTTCAGTTGCAAGCAGAGCGTGACCAAGGCTATCTGGGATGCCAAGGGCAACAGAGCCATTGGCAAGAGCAAGGAAGCCAAGGAGGTGAACTTTGCGCTTGACAACATCAAGGCTCAAATCGCCAAGCATTACCAACGCCTTTCCGACCGTGAGGCGTTCGTTACAGCTGAGATGGTGAGAAATGCCTACCAAGGCATAGGCACAGAGTACGAGACCTTGCTCAGAGCCTTTGACAAGGAGAACGCAGCCTTTGCCAAGCGTGTAGGCAAGGACAGAGCCAAGAACACCTACCGCAAGTATCTGACGGTAAGAAAGTATGTTGCCGAGTTCATCAAGTATCAGTACAAGCGCAGCGATATGTCCATGAATGAGCTTACAGAGGAGTTCATTCGTGACTATTGTCTGTACTTGAAGAATGTTGTAGGACTTGCGCAGTCCTCTATTTGGATTTACTCCATACCACTGAAACATATCGTAACGGCAGCTCACTACAACGGCAAGATACCAAGAAATCCGTTTGCCATGTACCACGTTGACCCAGATCACAAGGAACGTGAGTTCTTGACCTTGGACGAGCTTACCGCCATGACAGAGATGAAGTTGGAAGACCCGAATATGGCATTTGCGAGAGACCTCTTTCTCTTTGGTTGTTGGACAGGTATCTCTTTCATCGACATCAAGAACTTGACGGAAGATAACATCAGCATGATAAACGGTGCTCCTTGGATTGTGTCCAAGCGTCAGAAGACTGGTGTACCTTTTCAAATCAAGTTGATGGATATTCCCATGCAGATTATTGAGAGATACAAGTCTTTCAGAAAAGGAAGCCACGTATTCAATATCGGCAATCTTAGCAACATCAACAAGCGCATCAAGAAAGTTGCTGCAATGTGTGGCATCAAGAAGCGGGTTTCATTTCACGTGTCTCGCCACTCTTGGGCTGTTTTAGCCTTGGAATATGGTATGCCGATAGAGAGCGTGAGCAAGATTCTTGGCCATACAAACATCACCACGACGCAGATATACGCCAAGGTGACAAGCAACAAACTTGACCATGACATAGCAGTCTTTGAAAGTCGAATCAAGGGGCACTTGCCTGTTATGGGAGGAATGGTATGAAAAGGACTGTAATCACCGTGGACGGAAATGGAATACTTTCCATTCCGTCCAACTTGGAGAACTTGTGGATGAGTGAGGGAGAATTGGTCAATATGCTTCATGTTACCGCCCCAAAACTCAACTCTGTGATACAAGTCATATATAAAGAAGGCATGTTGTCTATGTCGGAAGTCCAACAAAGACAAGAAACTTCCAAGGGTATTTGGCAAACATTGTATGGATTCCCTATGGTTGTTGCCATTTGCTTCCGTCTCACCTCTAATGGGGCTATGCAACTTCGTAATGCCATCTTCAAGAGGCTGTACGGAGCAAAAGAGAAAACAGCCATTGTCCTGCAACTCTACGGAGGGACTAATTACTTTAGCTGAAAAACTCGCATCTTTGAGGCATCGGTTATTCACTGTCGTATAGACTTGCTGACGTACTGATTCACTGTCGTATCAAGCATTTCTGTGAAGAACGAAGAACTGCCGATGTCAAACGTTTTACAGTTTTATCGTATGACATATAAAACGTATGACATGCAGGAATACATTTTTGTTCATCCCGAGGAAAGGTTTACCAGCAAGCCTTTCTTCGGGATTTTTCGTTCTATCTTATCCCGAAAGGCTACATCAAGCACCTTGATTTCCAATCTTTTAACATTGCCGGTGCAAACTTCTCCATTCTGCGTAGGTTTGTGTTTTGCGTTTTGATTTTCCGCCCTTACCTTTGCAACTTTAATTTTATCAACTCACAAAGGTTAGATTATGAGCAAGACAAACGACAACAATCAGCCTGTGGCTGTGGGAAGCAAACAGCCACAGGCTGCACCTCCGACAAACGAGGTGTTCATCCGTGTTGGCACTACCTTGTACAAGGTGGTTGACCAACCTAACATCAGTGGTGGAAAGGTAAGAAAGCGCATTCCTTGGAACATGGAAACCTTGCGTCAGGACTACGGCAAGGAGTTCATCAAGTACGTTCACAAGTATGACGGCTTCTGTACCGTTCCAGAACATGTGAACCATCGCACGGTGATAGATGGTTTCCTCAATCTATACGAGCCGATAAGTCACAAGCCAATGCAAGGGGACTTTCCGAACATCAAGAAGTTGGTAAGTCACATCTTTGGTGAGCAATACGAGCTTGGCATGGACTACCTGCAACTACTCTATCTCAAACCTGTGCAAAAGTTGCCCATTCTGCTGCTCGTATCAGAGGAGAGGAACACAGGCAAGACCACGTTCTTGAACTTTCTGAAAGCGTTGTTCCAAGACAACGTGACATTCAACACCAACGAGGACTTCCGCAGTCAGTTCAATTCCGATTGGGCTGGCAAGCTGCTGATTGTCGTGGACGAGGTGTTGCTCAGTCGCAGGGAGGATTCCGAGCGGTTGAAGAACCTCAGCACCACCCTCTCGTACAAGGTGGAAGCCAAGGGCAAGGACAGGAACGAGATTTCCTTCTTTGCCAAGTTCGTGCTGTGCTCCAACAACGAATCACTCCCTGTCATCATTGACGAGGGCGAGACCCGATATTGGGTGAGGAAGATTTCATCGTTGCAATCTGACGATACCGACTTCTTGGAGAAACTGAAGGCGGAGATACCCGCTTTTCTGTTCCATCTGCAAGGCAGAACGCTATCCACAGAGCACAAGAGCCGAATGTGGTTCGCCCCCGAACAGATAGCGACCGATGCTCTGAGGAGAATCATACGCTGCAACCGTAACAGGCTTGAGGTGGAAATGTCGGAGCTGTTCCTTGAGGTCATGGAGAACACCCAGACCGACAGCTTGCAGTTCTGCCTCAATGACGCAATCGCCTTGTTGCAATGCAACCACGTGAAAGCGGAGAAGCACCTTGTGCGAAAGATAGTGCAGGACAATTGGAAGCTGCAACCTTCAGAGAACGCCCTCACCTACACCTCATACGAGTACACCTACAACAACAGCGGTCACTACTCGCCAACAAAACGTGTGGGCAGGTTCTACACTGTAACGAGGGACAAGCTAAATAGCATATAATTTTGTTGAATTGTTGAATATGATGAAAAAAGTGTTGAATATCAAGTATTTAAGGCTCAACATTTTCTCAACAAATCTCTCAACAAAAGAAAGAGACTGTTGAAAAGAGAAAACATGACAGCTAATGCCTGTCTTTCTCTTTTGCCCAGTGATTTTGTTGAAAAGAACCATTTGTTGAGAGTTTGTTGAGAAGATAAGCCTTTGGTTATCATATCAATACATACTATTTTCAACAATTCATCAGAAATATATACACCACTTAATCCACAGTAAGACATGAACATTCAAGAAGCAAAGCAAATCAAGATTGCAGACTATCTGCAAAGTTTGGGACACCGCCCTGTCAAGCAGCAGGGTGCAAACCTTTGGTACAAGTCACCGCTGAGAAACGAAAGCGAGGCATCTTTTAAGGTGAACACCACGATGAACAGTTGGTTCGACTTCGGAATGGGCAAGGGCGGCAACATCATCACCCTTGCGTCATACCTTTACGCATCAGACAACTTGCCATATCTCTTGGACAAGATGGAGAAGCAAGCGCCCCATGTACGCCCGACCGACTTTTCTTTCCCTCAGCAAGCTTCCGAGCCGAGTTTTGAGAGATTGGAGGTTAGGGAGCTCAACCACCCTGCACTCCTGCGCTATCTGAGCGAGCGGAATATTGACCTGTGCATAGCCCGAAAGGAATGTGTGGAACTCCACTTCTCGCATAATGGCAAGAACTACTTCGCCATCGGCTTCAAGAACAAGTCGGGCGGTTACGAGGTTCGTAACCGATTCTTCAAGGGTTGCATGTCCCCCAAGGACATCACACATATCCGACAGCAAGGCGAGCCAAGATACTCTTGCTATGTTTTCGAGGGCATGATGGACTATCTTTCCTTTCTCTCGTTACGCATGGAGAAGTTTCCGTCTTGTCCGTCATTGGAAGCGCAGGACTACGTGATACTCAACTCCACAAGCAATGTGGACAAGGCTGTTGACGCACTCCACGGCTACGAGCGCATCAGTTGTCTGCTCGACAACGACGAGGCAGGGCGGAAGGCAACGCTTGCCATCGAGAACGCCCTCAGCTACCGTGTGAGGGATGCATCCCACTTGTACAGCGAGTACAACGACTTGAACGACTATCTGTGCGGAGTGAAATCCAAACAGTCGGTACACCAAGTACAGCCTGTTAAGCGGACTGCTCCACCTCGGAAGAAAGGCGCAGCCTTAGGTATGTAGGCGGTTCCTGCTCCAATGGCTATTCTGAACGGAAAAGCCATAGCTCAATAGGGCGTTTTCTTGACGCAGTGGCACGCCACCGCTAAAAACACCCATTTGAGCAAAGGGGCATCCCCTTTTGAAACCCCGTGAGCCATGCGCAGGACGCAATGCGGCAAGCGGATTTGTACAACTCAAAAACAAGTTTATTATGGGACATTTCAGTTTGGATTTCAAGAAGGCAAAGGGCAGCTCTGACGCAAGGGAGTCAGACCACATAGAGCGCAAGGTGATACCCGACAACGCTGACCCTACGAGAACTCACCTCAACCGTGAGCTTGTCAAGATGCCGAGCGGTGTGTATGGTCGTGACGAAGCCATCGCCCACCGCATCAAGACGGCAGGCATCAAGCGCAAGATAACCAATGACCAGGTGAGGGTGATTAGAACCGTGCTGTCTGGAACGCACGAGGACATGATGAACATCGCAGCCAATGATCAGCTTGACGATTGGTGCAACGACAGCTTGAAGTGGTTGCAGGACACGTTCGGCAAGGAGAATGTCGTGTCGGTGGTTCTCCACATGGACGAGCACACGCCACATCTCCACGCCTCCATCGTTCCGATAGTGACTGGCGAACGGAGAAAGGCGAAGAACAAGACAACGGAAGAGGGCAAGCGGACATACCGCAAGAAAGCCAATGTCGTGAGGTTGTGTGCCGATGATGTGCTCAACCGTGACAAGATGGTTGGCTATCACGACAGCTATGCTGAAGCCATGGGCAAGTATGGCTTGAAGCGAGGTGTCCGTGGGTCGGATGCGAGGCATACCTCCACGGCACAGTATTACCGTAACATCAAGCGAGAGACGGAGAGACTTCAAAACTGCATGAAACTGCTGCAATCCGATGTGGAGGAAGCAGAGCGACTTCTACAACAAACCAAGAGTGAAATCAGCACGGAGAAGCTACAGGCTGCTAAGATGGAAGCCAAGACAGCCTTTGTGTCGAAGATTGGTTCTCTTTTAGGTAGTGGAAAATTGAAGGAGGTGGAGCAACACAACCGAAAGTTGTGCGAGCTTGTGACAAACCGAGAGCAATACATTGACGAACTCCATGAGAAAATACAGCGAATGGAGGACAGCCACACCCAACAACTCGGCGAGATGCAACAGAAACACCAAGCAGAGGTCGTAGATTTGAAAAGCAAGCACTCCACGGAGGTAACGATGCTCAACAACATCATCCGCAAAGCCAAGCGTTGGTTCCCGATGTTGGAGGCATACTTGCAAATAGAAAGTTTGTGCAAGAGGATAGGCTTCACGGCTGAACAAATTAGTGTGCTCCTTGCTGGAAAGGCACTCAACTTTAGCGGTTCACTCTATTCCGAGAAGCACAGAAGAAAGTTCAATGTGGAGAATGCAGAAATCAAGGTGTTCTCTGATTCTACCAAGCCGAACCAATTGTTTCTGTGTATCAATAGACAGCCTATTGTTGAATGGTTCAAGGAGCAATGGAATATCTCAAAAGATAGAAGAACCTTAAATCCGAAGATAAATAAAGAAGAAAAAATCTAAAGACCTGAGCAACAAAAAGTTGCTCAGGATTTGGATATGTCAGAAAAATCACGCTATCTTTGTAGCGTCAAAATTTAAAAAGATATTTCTAGGCAAACAAAGATATATTGTTAAAAAGGATAAATAATTTTAATTTTTCAACACTTAAAATATTTTTTTTGTAAATTTGCAAAAAAATATAGAATCTTGTAGGTTTAAAAATGGTTGCTACAAGTGCAAGAATTGAATGACGAAACCATTTGGAAAGGAAAATGTATATGAAGATAAAACATTTGTTATTTTTTATTCCTGTGACTTTTTTGGTCGCATGTGAAGGGACTGATTTAATCGAGCCAGACAATGTGTCGAAAGAACAGATTTCCACTCAAATAATTTATAACCCGACAAAATATTCAAAACAAAAAGGTGATGTCTTTGTCAAAAGTAGTTTGCCAACAACAATGGCAAAGCAAATACCTAATGCCTGCGTAACATCAATTATGGAGTATGCAAACAATAAAGTTTTTGGTGGAACAGTAAATGAGGGAGCGTATATTCTATATTATACACAAACATATAATTCAAATCCTTTGATTGATGGTGTTTCTTTGGATTATATCGAGCCTTTTGTAACACATTTCTTTAAAACTCAAACATTTACAAATTATAAGTCTGCAATAGATGCCAAGCATCCCGTCATGACTGATGTAAATAGCCAAATAGAAAGCTCTGCCCATAATGTGTTATGTGTAGGATATAACTCCAATACGGGTGCTGCTATTTATATGGACCCTGAGCTTGCTTGTATGTACTCAGTTAATGCTGGGTATTTTTTACAAGATTATAATATAGTATTAACAGGTATAAAGTAATTAAATAAATATGAAGTTAATTTTTAAATATTTTTTTATTTCTCTATTGTTCCTAAATGGGCAATTAGTTCATGCACAATCATTTAAAATCGACAGCTTAAAAGGTAAAAAATGGGAGTTGCAATTGCCAAAAGGAAAGTCTTATACTTCGAATCTTATATTCAAAGATACGACATACACAACTAGTTTCTCCTTTAATGGACAGACTCATACTATAGAGAAGCCATACTTAATACAGCAGGAAAACGTAGAAACATTTTATGTTATTTTTCCATCAGAAGGAAAGGGTACAAAAACTTTCCCTGTTAAGTTTAAAGTTTTAGAATTTACCGACAAGTTGCTAAAATTGCAAAATACAACAACAAATGTTGTAAATACGTATTTCGCAAAATAAACAACTAGTAGATTGTAAAGTCTAAAAGTTTAGTAAGGCACGTGTGATATTTCATCAATCATCAGTATGTGACGAACGACGTTTTACTCAACTTTTAGACTTTACAGACTACTAGTAAGACCGTGCTTTTTGCAACATATTACTCTGTTTGATATTTTTTGTTTAATAAAATTCTTAGATTCATTATTTTTTTTGTATTTTTGCAGCCGAAAAGAGTTGTTAGGCAGCAAACGTATGCAGATTGCAGAATTTAGAACTGTTGCTAAATCATTACCTCTGTTGAGGTGAAAAACTCATAAATAGTTCATTTTTAGCTATTCGGCTGATTTTAGCGTAATTTTTAATAAAAATCGTTTATTTCAGAATAACTGATTCTACCACCTGTTATAAATCTACTCTCACTAAAGTTCACTATCATCATTTTTGAGCTCGATTAGATGAACGTCACAACTATATGAACTTAGAATACAGGAAAAGTAAAAAGGCGGGATACTTTTTTTCGATACCAGTTTAATTTTTCCTTCTCTTTTCTCTTTTAATATCATAGAGAAGAGAAAAAAAGGAGCTATTCCTCCGGTTTCTAATCAAGAAAATAACTCATCGGCAAATGTATAAACAATTTCACGAACCACCAAATTTTTAGCTAACTTTTTTCAGTTTTATCTACATTTTTCTGTTTTTCACTGATTTTTCTGAATGATATCGCTGTTTGTTGCATGATAAAGGAGCAAATCAGCCCTATTAGAATATCAGCATAGAAAAAGAGCTGAAATATTGGGCAGTATCAAATAAAAGACTTATCTTTGCATTACACAAAATATGTAACATAAAATATGTAATGCTCTTAAAAACATGCTTTCTGCCACTTTTCCTAGGGACTTTTATTTTTTCCTTATTTCCGCAACACTATAATTTAATATTTTTTATAAGCACCTGAGCAACAAAAAGTTGCTCAGGATTTTGCCATGTCAGAAATTTCACTTATCTTAGTGTTGCAAAATAAAAACAAACAAAATTCTGAATGACATGGCAAAAGTACAAATAAAATCTGAGAAACTCACTCCTTTTGGGGGATTTTTTTCGATTATGGAGCAATTTGATGCTCTTTTAGCTCAAACCATAGATTCCACCTTGGGATTGAGATGCACTATGTTTGGTTATCAATATAGCGAGATTCTACGCTCTCTGATGTGCGTATATCTTTGTGGTGGCTCATGTCTTGAGGATGTTACAACTCACCTGATGAAACATTTGTCTCTTCATCCAACTCTTCGCACTTGCAGCGCAGACACCATATTACGTGCTATCGAAGAACTGACTTTTAAGAGCATCACCTATAAGTCAGCTTCTGGCAAATCCTATGATTTCAATACTGCAGACAAGATGAACTGCTTACTGGTCAATGCCCTGCTTGCTACTGGTCAATTGAAATCCGGTCAAGAGTATGATTTTGACTTTGACCATCAGTTCATTGAAACAGAGAAGTATGATGCAAAACCAACCTACAAGAAGTTCTTGGGCTATAGTCCAGGTGTAGCTGTCATTAACGACATGATTGTTGGTATTGAAAATAGAGGCGGCAACACAAACGTGCGCTTCAACCAAAAAGAAACTTTTGAAAGAATCTTCAAGCGATTGGAGGCTTCGGAAATATATATTTCTCGTGCCCGCATGGATTGCGGCTCATGTTCGGAGGAAATCGTAGATATGGTAGAGGCTCATTGCAGGCATTTTTATATTCGTGCCAACAGATGCTCTTCTTTCTACGATTCCATGTTTGCCTTAACTGGATGGAAAACTGTTGAAATCAACGGTATTGAGTTTGAGTTGAATTCTATCCTTGTTGAGAAATGGAAAGGAAAACCGTATCGTCTTGTCATACAGAGACAAAGGCGAATAGATGGAGACCTTGACATTTGGGAAGGCGAATATACCTACAGATGTATACTGACTAA